>NZ_BJYK01000001.1:0-1384045 GCF_007991475.1 Actinotalea fermentans
CCGTCACGGTCACCTGATTCCGTCGCGCGCCGTCTCAGCGGTTCCGACGCCCCTCGGGGGCGGGCCCGGACCGGCCGCGCAACCCGTCGACGAGGCCGCGCAGCAGCAGGCGTGCCCGGAGGGCACGTGGTGCGACGGCGAGCATGTAGAAGACTGCGTACTTGGCGATCCACGCGGCGTAGCCCCAGCGCCAGGCAACCGGCATGAGTCCTGAGCGGATGAGCAGCACCGTGTTCCGCGCCATGTAGTAGTTCCGCACGGGCGCGTGGACGTGCACGTCCCGCTGCCGGCCAGGGATGCGCTGGGTCCGATCGCCGAGCGAGTGCGACATCGTCGCGCCGACGACGCCGTACAGTCCGAGCCCGGCCCGACGCGCCCGGAGCCCCCACTCGAGGTCGACGTGGTCGATGAACCACGCCTCGTTCATGGGGCCGACCGTGTCGAGCGCACCGACCGGGACGAGGCACCCTGACGCGAGCAGGAAGGTGGCGGGCACCAGTGCGCCGTGCCGGTCCGACACGTGCGCGCGTCGCGGTCCCCAACGATGATCGGAGAAGAGCAGAACGGCCCCCTGATTGCGCCCGTCCGTGATCACCGGCCCGACGGCGGCAGGTGGCGCGATCCGCCCCGCTGCAGCGTCGGCGCGTGCAGCGGTGAGTCCGTCGAGCAGGACGGCCACCATGTCGGGGGAAGGCAGCGAGTCCTGGTCGGAGAGCAGGACCGCGTCGGCCCCGAGCTCGCCGGCGCGCACGACGCCCGCGTTCTGAGCCGCGCCGATGCCGCGGTTGTACCCGAGCTCGAGCAGCTCGGCCGCTCCGCCGAGGGCCGCACAGGCGCGGCGGAGCTCGCTGACCACCGGCTCAGGGCTCCCGTTGTCGACCACCACCAGCGCTGCCACCTGAGGGGCCAGCGCGTCGATGAGTGCGGTCGTGGCCGCCGTGTCGGGACGATAGGTGACAACGACCGCGACGACGCGCGCAGCGGGCTCAGGCACGCAGAGATCCCAGATACCGTTCCACGGAGTCCAGCGTGGGAAGCAGCCCGCGCTCGAGGGCATCCCCGAGCAACGGTGCGGCGGCGTCCTTGGCGGACAGGAGCGGTGTGAGCGGGCCGCCGTCGCGACCCGTGGTCGGCCAGTCGATGCCGATCGCTGGGTCCAGCGGGTGGACACCGTGCTCGCGGCCCGGCGCGAAGGGCGTCGAGCACAGGTAGGTCACGGTCGAGCCGTCCTCCAAGGACATGAACGCGTGGCCGAGCCCCTCGCCCAGATAGATGGCGCGTCGGTCAACGTCGTCGAGCAGGACGCTGTCCCACGCGCCGAAGGTGGGGGAGCCGACGCGGATGTCCACCACCACGTCGAGCACGGCACCACGCACGCACGTGACGTACTTCGCCTGCCCGGGCGGCACCTCGGCGAAGTGGATGCCGCGCAGGACACCGGCGGCCGAGACGGACAGGTTCGCCTGCGAGAGCCGGAGCGGGTGTTCGAGAGCGGCCTCGAACCTCTCACTCTTGAACCACTCGAGGAAGACCCCGCGAGGGTCGCCGAACTGTCGGGGCGTGATCTCCCAGGCTCCCGGCACGGCCAGTTCGCGGTACTCCACTGTGTCGCTCCTTCGTCAGGTCGTCGTCGGCCAGGGTAGCGGTCCCGGCTACGCTGGCCGCGGCCGGGTACGGCGGAGACCGGGTGTGGACGAGACGCTGGAGGCGTGGTGCGCTGGTTCGTGGTGGGAGCGCAAGGGATGCTCGGGCACGACATGGTGGCAGCGCTCCGCAGCCGCGACCACGAGGTGACGGCGGTGGACCGCGACGAGGTGGACATCACGGACCCCGGCGCGGTCATGGAGGCCGTCGGCGGCCACGCCGTCGTCGTCAACTGCGCCGCGTGGACGGCTGTCGACGCGGCAGAGGAGCAGGAAGCCGCCGCGTTCGCCGTCAACGCCGTCGGCCCGGCCAACCTGGGCCGGGCAGCGGCCCGTCATGGCGCCAGGATCGTCCAGATCTCGACGGACTACGTCTTCGACGGCGCGGCCACGACCCCGTACGCGGAGGGCACCCCCATCGCGCCTCGCTCGGCGTACGGCCGTACGAAGGCGGCCGGCGAGTGGGCGGTCCGCGCGGAGGCGCCGGACCACCTCATCATCCGCACCGCGTGGCTGTACGGGGCACAGGGCTCGTCGTTCCCGAAGACCATCGCCCGCATCTACGCCGAACGGGGGACGGTAGCGGTCGTGGCCGACGAGGTGGGCCAGCCGACATGGTCCGCCGACCTGGCGGACCTCGTCGTCCGCATGATCGACGCAGGTGCGCCGGCGGGGACGTACCACGGCACGTCTGCCGGCCGGGCCTCGTGGTTCGACTTCGCCCGCGCCGTCGTGACGACGGCCGGCGGCGACCCTGCGCTCGTGACCGCCACGACCAGCGCCGCGTTCGGCCGCGCCGCAGCACGGCCACCGTTCTCCGTTCTCGACCACGGTGCGCTCGTGGCAGCAGACGTCGCCCCGATCGGCGACTGGGCGCAACGGTGGGCCGTGGCAGGACCGCTCGTCCTCGGGGCGTGACCCCCCCGCCGGCGGTCGTCCGAGATCAACCGACCTGCACGGTCTGGCAGTGGAAGGCGGGGTTGTAGCCGGCGGGGCTGTTGAGGGCGTAGAGGCAGAGCTGGTGCCGGCCCGGGGTCATTGGGACGTCGAACTGGAAGCCGTGGTTGTCGCCGAGGCCGAAGGCGCGACCGACGTCGGGTCGGGGCAGGTCGGCCACGAAGCGGCGCCCGCCGCCGTCGACGTAGGCGTGGACCTCGATCGAGGCGGTCGTGTCGGGGTCCAGGGCCCAGCCGCGCACCGTGACGCCCTGGTTGGTCACGGTCAGCTCGTCGACCCGGCCTGACGGTGCCCGGTTCACGACGTCGACCACGCGGCACTCGAGCAGCTGCAGCTCCGTGCCCGGAACGTTCGTGGCGTAGACGCACACGCGCTGAGCGCCGACCGCAGCGGGTAGCGACGCGACGAAGCCGTGCCGATCGCCCTTGCCGAAGGCGGCACCCACATCCGGGCGGCTCCCGTCCGCGGTGACCACGTGCGCGACGCCGCCCACGTCGATCCGGAGGTCGATGGGATCGGTCGTGTCAGGGTCGTAGGCCCAGCCGGAGACGAGAACCTGGCCGGTCGAGCCCGAGATCTGCTCGATGCGGCCCGTCGGCGGCGCAGAGGACCGGGTCGTCACCACGCGACAGCCGTGGTTCACGTCGGCACCCAGCCCCACGTTGCGGCTCCGCAGACAGACGACGTTGCGGTCCCGCGTCGTGTTCACCGTGACCTGGAATCCATGGCGCGGACCGGCGGTCGGTACGGCGGCGTCCACGTCTGGACGGGCGCCGTCCGCGAGCGCCGTCGTGGTGACCCCGTTCACCTCAACTGCGACCTGGATCGGCGCGGTGGTGTCGGGGTCGTGCAGCCAGCCCTTGAGGGACACCTGCCGCCCGTCCACGCGGGTGGACTCCCAGTTGCCGTACGGGGACCACGAGACGGTGGCGTTGGCGAGCTGCGCCACCCGGGCGCGGATCGCCGGCAGGGCGTCGTACAGAGCCTGCCCGGGACAGGCGGTGAGCTGGGCGTCGCGGTGTCCGTAGACAGTGGGGAACTGCACGACGGTACCTTCGGGGTACTTGGACGCGCCGCCCCCGGACACCAGCGAGACGCTCTGGCCGGCGAAGATCCGGTGCACGGTGAAGGTCCAGGCGATCACCTGGCTGAGCCCCTCGATCATCGCGGCAGGGGCTGCGGCCTGCGAGTAGTCGCCGATGGCCGCGACCCCGATCGTGCGCGAGTTGAAGCCGCCGGTGTGAACGCCGATCACCGAGCGGTCGATGCCCCCCGCGCGACCTTCGAAGATGCGGCCGAACTTGTCGACGAGGAAGTTGTAGCCGATGTCGCACCAACCGCGGCCCCCGGCCGACTCCGGACGGGTGTGGTACGCGTAGAAGCCACGGATGAGGCCGGGCACGTCGTCGGGACCGTAGGAGTTCGTGGACGCGGTGTGGTGCACCGCCGCCGCGGCGAACCCGGAGGAGTAGTCGGGCTCGCAGGGGCGAAGGGACTCGTCGGCGCCCCAGCCGGCTCGGGAGATGATCGAGGGCTGCGCCATGCCGAGCCCCGCCACCGATGCTCCGGAACCGCCTGCCGTCAGCTCGGCGCCGCTGCTCGGCGACACGGACGCGGCCGCATCGAGGGACGGGGGGTCGTCGCCCGGGTCGATGAGCACGGCCGTCAGGCCGGCCACGACCCCGGTCGCGGCGTCGGCCCAGATCTGCACGCCGTCGGCGTCGACGGCGACGATCGGATCGATGCCGTCGCGCGCGCCGGTGCTGCGACCCTCGGTCGAGTCGGCGTCCGGGGCGACGTCCGAGGCCGACACGGCCGCCCAGTCGGTCCACTCGCCCGCCTGGCGGACGCGGTAGCGGATCACCACCCCCGTCAGCGCCGGGTCGGCCTGCCACGTGACGCCGAGCACCGAGAACGGGGCCGTGTCGAGCTCCGCGGACAGCACGTCAGGTGAGCCCACGGGCGCGGCGGCTGCCGCCAGAGGCGTGCCGCCCTCGTCCGGCATCGGCGCCGACTCCGGCAGGGCGTCGACGGACGCGCGGTCGACGCTCGGCAGGTCGAGCTCGACGACCGAGAGACCGTCACCGCCGTCGCTGCCGAGCGCGGCCGCGGACGCGCGGGGTGTCGGCCCACCGGTCGTGGGGGCGGATGGAGCTGCGCTTGCCGAGGCGCTCGCGACCGGGGCCGTCAGCATCACCGCCACGGCGGCGGCCAGGAGTACGCGCGTCTGCCTCATGAGATCCCCCTGAGCACGCCGAGTTGTCCCAAGGAATCTTTCACCACTCTCGGGCCCGGGGGAATCACGAACCGCCGCCGGCGACCGACCATTCGGCCTTCCGTCAGGCGCTCGGCCCGTCCGTCGTGGTGGAGTCGGCGCTCGCGGCGTCCGTCGACGGCGTCTGCTCCGCCGGTCCCGCGAGCTCCGTCGACTGGCGCACCTCGAGCCGCAGGAGCGCGATCTCCTCGGCCAGGGTGCGCGTCTGCTCCTCGAGGCTCGACACCTCGGAGGAGATCTGGATGCAGACCGCGAGGAGGACCACGAAGGCCGTCGCGAACAGCAGGTTCACGGGCGCCTGCACACCCACGACGTCGGAGAGCCAGAAGGCGAGCCGGGGGAAGGCCCCCAGCAGGCCGACGGCGATCGCGAGGATCACCCACAGGGCGGCGTACTTCTCGCGGATCCGGCGGCGGCGCAGCAGAGCAAAGAGCAGTGCGACGACCAGGAGGCAGAGCGTGACTGCCAGCGCGTAGCCCGTCATGCCGTCAGCTCCGCCGGGAGCGGCGCCTTGGGCCGCGAGAGGGCGATGGCGAGTGCGAAGACCGCGCGAAGGAGGAAGACGGCAGCCTTCATGGGGCTGTGCGAGGGGCTTCCGCCGGCACGGGGCCGCATGGCCACTCCCACCTGGTCGACCTTCAGTCCGGCGCGTGTCGCGATGACCAGCGACTCCACGGTGTCACCGAGGTACTCGGCCGGGTAGTCGGCCGAGAACAAGCGGATGGCGGCTCGGCCACACACCTTGAACCCCGACGTCGTGTCCGTCAGCCGCGTGCCCGTGACCCGTGACAACACCTTCGCCAGGATCTTCATGGACCAGCGACGCGGCCCCCGGACGGAGTACTCGCCGACGCCGGCGAACCGGGCGCCGATCACGATGTCCGCGCCCCGTTCCCGCATCGCGCCGAGGAGGCGCTCGACCGAGGCGGGGTCGTGCTGGCCGTCTGCGTCGAGCTGGACCGTGCGCTGGTATCCGCGGCGGAACGCGTACTTGTAGCCGGCCCGCATGGCGCCGCCCACCCCGAGGTTCACGGGAAGGTCGAGCACGAGGGCACCCGCCGCCCGGGCGACCTCGGCGGTCGCGTCGATGGAGCCGTCGTTCACGACGAGCACGTCTGCCTGCGGGACCTCCTCGTGCACCTCCCGCACGACGGCGCCAATCGTCACCTCTTCGTTCCACGCGGGAATGATGATGAGGAGGTCGGTGTGAGCGTCGGGCACACCGGCACTGTACCGAGGAGCCGCCCGGCGACGTCCTCGCACGGCCGCGCGGTGCTTCGGGGGCGGGCTGATAACCTGCGCGCCGTGCGGAGCCTCGGGGCCGTCGTCGGCCGTACCACCGTCGTGCGCGTCCTGAGCGCTGTTCTCGTCATGGTGTCCCTCGCGGCCTGGGCCGTCGGGAGCCCTGTCGGTTCCTCGCCCGACGAGGACTTCCACCTCACCAGCATCTGGTGCGGTCAGGGCGTCCGGGACGGGCTCTGCGAGGAGGGCGGCTCGCCCGTCTCGCGCGAGGTGCCGGCCGCACTTCACGAGGCCCGCTGCTACGCCTTCCACCCCGAGGAGAGCGCGGCCTGCCAGGGCAGCTCGATCACCGATCCTGACGGCCGGATGCTCGACACCGAGCGCGGGAACTTCCTGGGCGACTACCCGCCCGTGTTCTTCAGCGTGATGAGCGTGCTCGTGGGCGACAGCATCGAGGGCTCCGTCATAGCGATGCGGCTCCTCAACGCCATGATCTTCGTGCTGTTCGTGGCGGGCGCCTTCGTCCTCGCGACGCCGGCCCTGCGGCGAGGGCTCGTCCTGGGGGTCGCCGTCACCTTCGTGCCGCTCGGCACCTTCATCGTGCCGTCGGTCAACCCGAGCAGCTGGGCGCTGACGTCCGCGGCGACGGTGTTCGTGACCTGTCTGGTGCACCTCACGGCGAACGGTCGTCGTCGGCAGCTCCTGTCGGCAGGGCTGCTGGCCCTGGCGGTCGGGCTCGGCGCCGGTGCCCGAGGCGATGCCGCGCTGTACGCCGGGCTGAGCATCGGCGCGGCCCTCCTCGTCACGCTGCGCGCCGACCGGCGCTGGGTCGTCCGGGCCGTCTACCCGGCCGTGCTGGCGTGTCTGTCCGGCATAGCGTTCCTCACCGTCGGGCAGTCGTCAGCGGTCGAGGGGACGGGGGCCCAGGTCTTCTCGCTGGGCCGGGTGCTGCGCACCGTTGCCGACGTGCCCGCGCTGTGGGCCGGCGCGCTGGGCTCCTGGGGCCTCGGCTGGCTCGACACCGGGATGCCCGCCCTCGTCTGGACGGTGATGTTCGGTCTCTTCATGACCGTGCTGGTCAGTGGGATCCGCGGCATCGCGCGGCCGCAGGGGCTGGCGGTGGCGGGCGCTGCCCTCGCCGCGTTGCTGGTACCGGCGTACATCCAGTACCTCACCGGGGTTCCGGTCGGCGCGTACGTCCAGCCTCGCTACGTGCTGCCGTTGATGATCCTCCTGGTCCTGACGGTGGTGTGCCGGGTGGACGGCCGCGCGCCCACGATCTCCACCGGCCAGCGCTGGCTGGCCGTCGGAGGCATGAGCGCTGCGCACGCGCTCGCGCTCTACTCGAACATCCGGCGGTACGTCTACGGCACGGACGTCGAATCCATCAACCTCGGGGTCGCATCGGAATGGTGGTGGTCCGGCGGCGTCCCCGGGCCGATGGTCGTCTGGCTCCTCGGTTCGTCGGCCTTTGCAGCCGGCCTCGTGCTGCTGTCGAGGGAACTCGTCGTGCAGGAAGTCTCCGTGACGCCGACGGCGCCGACCTTGCGCGGGGACACTGCTCCGGCCGCCCCGGGCGTCGAGGTGGCCTCGACGCCCGGGGCGTCGGACCGCTCCTCCGGGCCAGAGTCGCTCCGGTAGCCTGGACCGTCGGTGCGGCGGCCGGCGTCCGGTCGACCTCCGAAGCACCGCCCGCCGCCGTCATCGCCTTGACGGTGAGCCCGTCGACCGGAGTGAGGAGAACGATCCCTTGGCGCCCAGCGGCCCGGACGTCTCGGTGGTGATCCCCGCGTACAACTCCGCGGAGTGGCTTCCTACGACGCTCGAGGCGCTCCGCGTGGCTCTCGATGCCACGTCGTGGGCCGCCGAGGTCGTCGTCGTCGACGACGGTTCCACGGACGGCACGGCTGACGTCCTGGCCTCCATCGGTGCCCGGTACCCTCATCCGCTGCGGGTCGTGCCCCAGGACAACCTCGGCGTGTTCGTGGCCGTCTGGGAGGGCCTGCGGGCCGCCGAGTCAGCACACGTGCTCATCCTGAACTCGAGGTTGCTCCTCCACCCGGGTGCGCTCGCGTACCTGGCTGAGCACGACGCCCTCGGGGGCCGGGAGCCGTGGAACGGCCACGTCGTCACCGACCCGCAGACGCCCCTCGTGGGGCGGTTCTGGGAGGTGCCGACGGGGGTCTTCTGGAGCTCCTACCTCGCCAACCCTCGGCCGATGCTCATCACGCCCGACAACTTCGACCGGGTGCCGAAGGGGACCGGTTGTCTCCTCATCGACCGCGACCTCATGCTCCGGGCGTACGACGCGTCGTGGCCGGCCGAGAACGCGCGGTTCACGTCCGACGACACCAAGCTCCTGCGCTTCGTCGCACGTGAGGTGCCCATCCGCCTCGAGCCGGGCTTCTCCGCCACCTATCGGCCCAGGACGACGGTGCGCCGGTTCCTGTCGCACGCCCGCAACCGCGGCACCCTCTTCGTCGACAGCTACGGCGGCACCAGCCCCGCACGTAGTGCTGCCCTCGTCGGGCTCGGGGTCGCGCCTCCGCTGGCGGTCGCGGGCCTCGCCGTCGCCTCCGCCTGCCACGCCTGGCGGGCCGTCGCAGGAATCGCCGCGGCCGCCGCCGTCGCGGTGGCCCTGCCCGCTGCCATCGGCGGTGCGCGCAGGGTTCCGCGGCGTGCCCTCGTTGCCTACGTCGCGTACATCCTGCCGTTCGGCGTCGCGTTCTGGCGGGGCCTCGTCCGGGGCCTCGTCATCCACCGGGCAACGTTGTGGCGGCGGGCCGAGCCGACGTGACAGCTCCGGATGGCGTTCCGATGGTCCCGGTGACGTCGGCCGGCGCAACCGCCAGGGGACATGCACAGCAGCATGCGCGTGCGTTGGCGGGCGTCCTCGTCGTGAGTGCCGTCGGTGTCGCGTCGACGGCCGCGTTCCAGCTCCTGGTGATCCGGGGCCTGGGCCCGTCGGACTACGGGCTGCTCGCCTCCTTCCTCGCCCTCATCAACGTCGCCTCCATCGGTAGCGCGGCGCTGCGGAACTCCGTCGCCGTGGCGACGGCCGAGGCCCGCCGTCGGCCCGTCAGACGGGGTCCTCGGCTCGATGGTTCGACGATCGAGGCGCTCGTCCTCGGCGCGATCTGCACCGTCGGGGTACTCGTGGCGTCTCCGCTGCTCGGATCGGGTGAGGTCTCGCCGTTGGCGCTCGTCTTCGCCGCTCTCACAGTCGGGCCCTACTTCCTCTTCGCGCGAGCGCAGGGTCTGCTCCAGGGCGCGGGTCGTGCGCGAGCGGTCGTCCTGTGGTCCACGGGAGCCCAGGTGCTCCAGCTCGGCCTGAGCGTCGTCGCGCTGGCCCTCGGGTGGTCTGCGGTGGGCGTCCTGGGGGCCCTGCTGCTGACGTCGGTCCTCGGGACAGTCGGGGCCGCGGCCCAGGCGAGGCGTGGTGCGCTCGGCACGGGCCCGCGTGCGTTCAGCGCCGACACCGTCGTCGTGCTGCTGCTGACCGTCGTGTTCACCTGGGTGACCAGCATGGACGTCGTCCTCGTCCGTGGCGGCTCTCCGGCCGACGTGGCCGGCGCCTATGCCGCGGCGGTCACCGTCATCAAGACGATTCTCATCGTGCCGTCGACGCTCTCCCTGTACCTGCTCCCGCGTTTCGTCGCGCGGCGCGACGACTCCTCCATGACGCGGCTGGGAGTGGCCGTGACCCTGGGCATCACCCTGGTCGCCAGCCTCGTGATGGTCGGCCTCGTCACATGGCTCGGCGACGTCGTGGCGGCGATCTTCGGGGACGGCTACGCCCAGACGGCGGAGCTGCTGCCTCTGCTCGCCGTCGCGTGGATCCCCTGGGCCATGGCTCAGGGCCTCCTGATCCGGCTCACCGCTGCGAGCACGAGGGTCGGCGTGGGTGCTCTGCTCGTCCTGGCCCTCGTCCAGTGGTTCGGCGGCAAGGCGGCACTGCCCTCCGTCGAGACCTTCATCGTGTTCAACGGCGCGGTGGGCGTCGCCGTCCTCGTGGCGTTCCTCGCCGCGCACCTGCATCTGTCCCGCCGCGTGCCGGGCGGTGGCCCGCAGGGGACAGCGGGCTATGCTCATGCGCCGACCGCGCCGGGACCGGATGCGGACCGCCACGGCGAGGAGGACGGCACACCGTGATTGCGCTGATCGTCGGGACCACCGCGGAGCTCATCAAGATGGCGCCGGTGTTCCACGAGCTCGCCGCCCGCGGCCGGCTCGCTGAGATCTGGTACACCGGGCAGCACGTGGACGAGCTCAGTCCTACCTCGCGCGACCTCGACCTTCCCGAACCCGCGGTCTGGCTCGTGCCGCGGGGCACCGCTCGCAACCTCGCACGGCCGGCGGAGGTCCCGGCCTGGCTCGTCCGCGTGGTGCGGACCACCTGGGCGCGCCGAGCAGAGCTGCGTCGGCGACTCACGGTGGACGGCACGCCGGCGGTGGTCCTGGTGCACGGCGACACCTTCACGGCGCCGCTCGGTGCCCTGATCGGCCGCCGCCTCGGTGCTCGGATCGGGCACGTCGAGGCGGGGATGCGCAGCGGGAGCCTCCTGCACCCGTTCCCCGAGGAGCTCAACCGCCGAGCGGTGGCGCACCTCACGGACATCCACTTCGCGCCGACGGAGCGCGAGGAGCACAACCTCCGCCGCCGCCGCGGCGTGGTCGTCGTGACGGGCGCCAACACCGTCGTGGATGCCGTCCGCTACGCGCTGGAGCGCCCGGAGGAGGAGGATGCCCGTTCCTTCCCCGAGGGCTACGGCGTGGCGACCCTGCACCGCTTCGAGCTGGTCCGCGACGAGTCGCTCTACCGGGACGCGCTGGAGTGCCTGGCCGACTACGCCCGCAGGCGCCACCCCATCGTCTACTTCGCAGGACGGTCCGAGCTCGAACGCCTGGGCTCGTACGGGTTGCTGTCGCTCTTCGACGAGGAACGGTTCGTCCTCGCCGAGAAGCTGAGCTACGTCCGGTTCCTCCCCGTCCTCGCGAAGGCGCGCTTCGTCGTCACCGACAGCGGTGGCCTGCAAGAGGAGTCCGCACATCTCGGCATCCCGTGCGCCGTCCACCGCAGGCATACCGAACGCATGGACGGGGTGGGCGTGAGCATGGTCCTCACCGGGCTCGACAGGGACGCGCTGTCGCAGTTCCTCGAGGGGCACGAGAGACACCGCAGTGCGGGTACCGTCGGCGACGTCCGGCCGAGCGCGCTGATCGTCGATGCCATCGAGGCGCTCGGTGGCGGGGCGGCCGCGCGGGTCGGCGGCTGAGCCGTGGGACGAGGGTCCGGCCCGATCGCGGGCCGGGCTCCCTAGGCTCGCTTCTGGCGACGACACGTCGGCTCACTTCAGGACGACAGGGAAAGGCAGGTCCCCGTGGCCACCCGGATCGCAGACTCGGCGGACGTCGACCCCTCGGCGCACGTCGGCGATGGCAGCAGCATCTGGCACCTCGCCCAGGTCCGTGACGGGGCCGTGCTCGGCGTGGACTGCGTCGTCGGACGGGGCGCCTACATCGGTTCGGGCGCCCGTGTGGGCGACCGCTGCAAGATCCAGAACTACGCGTTGGTCTACGAGCCTGCCGTCCTTGAGGACGGTGTGTTCGTGGGTCCGGCCGCGGTCCTGACGAACGACACCTACCCGAGGGCGGTGAACCCGGACGGGACCTTGAAGTCCGCCCACGACTGGGAGGCGGTCGGCGTCACTCTGCGGACCGGTGCCGCGGTGGGAGCTCGGGCCGTCTGTGTGGCCCCCGTCACGGTGGGTCGTTGGGCGACCGTCGCGGCGGGCGCCGTGGTCACGAAGGACGTGCCCGATCACGCACTCGTGGCCGGCGTCCCGGCGCGGCGCATCGGCTGGGTGGGGCGGGCGGGCGTGCGCCTGGAGGACATCGGCGGCGGCGGATGGCGCTGCCCCGCGACTGGAGAGACGTACCAGCAGACGGGTGACGGGTTGACGCTCGTCACGGCGAACGAGGGAGACGAGTGATGGGGCAGAGCATGATCCCGGCGGCGAAGCCGCTGATCGGGGACGAGGAGCGAGCGGCGGTCGACAGGGTTCTCGCGAGCGGCATGATCGCGCAGGGCCCGGAAGTGGCCGCGTTCGAGTCCGAGTTCGCGGCCGAGCTCGTCGGCGGACGCACCTGCGTGGCCGTCAACTCCGGTACGTCGGGCCTGCACCTCGGCCTGCTGGCCGCCGGCATCGGCCCGGGCGACGAGGTCGTGGTCCCGTCGTTCACCTTCGCGGCCACTGCCAACTCGGTGGCCCTGGCGGGCGCGACGCCCGTCTTCGCCGACATCGACGCCACCACGTTCTGCCTGGACGCCGCCTCCGTCGAAGAGGTCCTGACCGAGCGCACGGCGGCGATCATGCCGGTCCACCTCTACGGGCACCCGGCGGACATGTCGGCACTCAGGGAGCTCGCCGACCGTCGTGGCGTGCGCCTGTTCGAGGACGCCGCGCAGGCGCACGGGGCGACCTGGCAGGGCGCCCCGGTCGGCTCGTTCGGCGACTTCGCCATGTTCAGCCTCTACCCGACCAAGAACATGACGTCGGGCGAGGGAGGCATGGTCTCCTGCGCGAGCGAGGAGATCGCGCGCAACGTGCGCCTGCTGCGCAACCAGGGCATGGAGCGTCGCTACGAGAACGAGGTCGTCGGCTTCAACTCGCGGATGACGGACGTCCACGCCGCCATCGGGCGCGTGCAACTACGGAAACTGCCCGCGTGGACTGCGCAGCGCCGGGCCAACGCCGACTTCCTCAGTGCGCACCTCGACGGCGTCGGCGTGCCGGTCGTCGCGGACGGCGCGACCCACGTGTGGCACCAGTACACCATCCGCGTTCCCGAGGGACGGGACGCCTTCGCGCAGGCCCTGGCCGCCGAGTACGGCGTCGGCTCGGGCGTGTACTACCCGATCCCGAACCATGAGCTGCCGTCGTTCGGTGTGGCCGCGGACCTGCCCGTCACGGCCCGGGCGTGCGCCGAGGTGCTCTCGCTGCCGGTACACCCTGCGCTCTCGCAGGAGGACCTCGAGCGGATCGTCACCGGCGTGAACGCCCTTGCCAAGGCCGGTGCCTGATGGCGGACCTGCGCGCCGGACTCATCGGCCTCGGCATGATGGGGCGGCACCACGCCCGCGTCCTGCGGTCGCTCCCCGGTGTCGATCTGGTGGCCGTGGCGGACCCGGGCGGCGACCGCCACGGGGTGGCGGCGGGTCTCGACGTGGGGTCGTCGGTCGACGACCTCATCGCGGCGGGCATCGACTACGCCGTGGTCGCGGTGCCGACGAACCTGCATCTCGAGATCGGCCTCGCCCTCGCCGAGGCCGGGGTGCACACGCTCGTGGAGAAGCCGCTCGCACACACCGCTGAGGCGGCGAGCCGCCTTGCGGCAGCGTTCGGCGAGCGCGGCCTCATCGGTGCGGTCGGTCACATCGAGCGGTACAACCCTGCCCTGCGTGGGCTGCGGGCTCGTCTCGACGCTGGTCAGCTGGGCGAGATCTACCAGGTCTCCACGCGCCGGCAGGGGCCGTTCCCGCCGCGGATCGCGGACGTCGGCGTGGTCAAGGACCTCGCGACGCACGACATCGACCTCACCGCGTGGGTGGCGCGTGCGCCGTACACCAGTGTCGCTGCGCACGTCGCCTTCCGATCGGGACGTCAGCACGAGGACCTGGTCGCGTTCGTCGGTGAGCTCGAGGGCGGCGTGATCGCCACGCACCTCGTCAACTGGTTGTCCCCGCTCAAAGAGCGCTCGACCGTCGTCACCGGGGAGCTGGGGACGCTGGTCGCGGACACGCTGACCGCCGACCTGACGTACTACGCCAACGGGACCACCGAGAACACCTGGGAGTCCCTTGCCGGCTTCCGCGGGATGACCGAGGGCGATGTGGTCCGCTACGCGCTGGGCAAGCGAGAGCCCCTGCTCGTGGAGCACGAGGCCTTCCGCGACGCCATTCTCGGCGTCTCGTCGGACATCGTGACGATGGTCGAGGGTCTCGCGACGGTGCGCGTCGCCGAAGCGGTTCTCACGTCGGCTGACGAGGGTCGCTCGGTGACGCTGTAGGCGCAGCATCGCGCGAGGGCTGTGGGCCGATTCCCGGCCACAGCCCTCGCGCGATCACCGGCGTCCGCCGGGGGCGCACTACCCGGTCGCCGCAAGGAGGCCCAGGAGGTAAGCGCCGTACCCCGACTTCACCAGGGCCTCGCCACGGTCGCGAAGTTCTTCGTCGGAGAGGAAGCCGCGGCGCCAGGCGACCTCCTCCGGGCAGCCGATCTTCAGGCCCTGCCGGTGCTCGACGGTCCGGACGAAGTCCGAGGCCTCGAGCAGCGAGTCGAACGTGCCGGTGTCGAGCCACGCGGTCCCGCGCGGGAGCACCTCCACCTGCAGGCGACCCTGGTCCAGGTAGTGGCGGTTCACGTCGGTGATCTCGTACTCACCTCGCGCCGACGGCTCGAGGTCGCGCGCGATCGCGATGACGTCGTTGTCGTAGAAGTACAGCCCGGGCACCGCGTAGCTGCTCTTGGGCTGCTTCGGCTTCTCCTCGAGCGAGAGGGCGCGCCCCTCGTCGTCGAACTCGACGACGCCGTACGCGGTCGGGTCGGCGACGCGGTAGGCGAAGACGGCCCCGCCGTCGATGTCCTCGAACCGGGCGAGCTGGGTGCCCAGGCCCGGGCCGTAGAAGATGTTGTCGCCGAGCACGAGCGCGGAGCTGTCGTTGCCCACGAAGTCGGCCCCCAGGACGAACGCCTGGGCGAGGCCGTTCGGCTCCTGCTGCACCGTGTAGGAGATCGAGATCCCGAACTGCGACCCGTTCCCGAGCAGCCGCTGGAACTGCTCGGCGTCGTGCGGCGTCGTGATGACCAGGACGTCGCGGATGCCGGCGAGGATCAGCGTCGAGAGCGGGTAGTAGATCATCGGCTTGTCGTACACGGGGACGAGCTGCTTGCTGACACCCATGGTGATCGGGTGGAGTCGCGTGCCGGAGCCGCCGGCCAGGATGATCCCTCGCATGGTGGACCAGTCTGGCGCATCACGGCCCGGGCAGACACCCGCTCGCTCGGCGGAGGCCGCCGACTCGAGGCCGCCCACTAGCATCATGGCGACCACTGGACGTTCGGACGGGGGGCCATGTACAGGCTCGTCAACCAGACACAGGACTACGCCTGGGGATCGTCGACCGCGATCCCGGAGCTGCTGGGTGCCGCCCCGCCCGGCCGCCCGGTCGCCGAGCTCTGGATGGGTGCGCACCCGCTCGCCCCGTCGCGCGTCGCCACCGCGGAGGAGCCCGCGGGCGTCCCGCTGGACGCGCTGGTGCGTGCGGATCCGGAGTCGATGCTGGGCCCGGACGTCATGGCCAGGTTCGGCCGCTCGCTCCCGTACCTGCTCAAGCTCGTCGCCGTCGAGCAGCCGCTCTCCCTCCAGGTGCACCCGAACGTGGAACGCGCACGTGAGGGGTTCGTCGCCGAGAACGCGGCCGGCATCCCGCTGACGGACCCGCGCCGCAACTACAAGGACGCCAACCACAAGCCCGAGCTCGTGTACGCGCTCACCCGGTTCGAGGCGCTGTCGGGCTTCCGGGCGCCGCGTCGCGCCGCCGAGCTCCTCGTCGGTCTCGACGCGCCGCTGGCCGAGGCCCTGCACCGCGTCCTCGCCGCGGAGCCGTCCGTGCGCGGGATCCGGACCGCGTTCCGTCGCCTGCTCGAACCCGAGCTGCGACCCACGACGGGCGAGGTCGAGGCGGTGGCGCGCGCGTGCCGGCAACGCCTGGCGAGCGGCTCGCCGTCGCCGCGTGCGGACCGGACGGTCGTGCAGCTGGCGGAGGCGTACCCCGGCGACCCGGGCGCGGTCACCTCGCTCCTGCTCAACCCCGTGACGCTCGAGCCCGGCGAGGCGATGTTCATCCCGGCGGGCGGCGTGCACGCCTACCTCCAGGGACTCGCCGTCGAGGTCATGGCGAACTCCGACAACGTGCTGCGTGCGGGGTTGACGAGCAAGCACGTCGACGTGCCGGAGCTGCTCGTGAACGTGGACTACGTCGCTGCGCCGCCGATCCGCGTCGCGCCCGAGGTGTTCCACGGCGCCGCGAAGGTCTTCTACGCGCCCGTGGACGACTTCGAGCTCTCCGTCGCCGAGGTCGAGGGCGGCCAGGTGCACCCGCTCCCCGGCCGTGGTCCCCGCATCGTCCTGTGCGTGTCGGGCGAGGTCACGGTCCGGTCCGAGGACGACGAGACGCAGCTCGCGCGGGGCGAGTCGGTCTTCGTCCCGGCGGTCGAGGGGCCGCTTCGCGTCGGGGGTGCCGGCACCGTCGTGCAGGCCGACGTGCCCTGACCGGTCGCCCCACCCGGGCGTCACCCGGCAGAAGACCCCAGGTCAGCCCGCGACGACGACCTGCCCGACGACGAGCTCCGCCCGCGCGATGCGCTGACGCGCCACGGCGTCGATCCCCGGGCCGCACAGCACCACCGAGCCGCCGAGGAGCAGGACCGCCAGCGCCAGCCCGAGGCCGTCCTCCAGGGCGTCGGCGGGGACGGCGACCAGCAGCCGCCCGCCCGGCGGGCACTCGCCGTGCCGCTCGAGGACGGAGCGCGCCCAGTGCTCGAGCGCGGCGTGGGCGACGAGCTGCTCGCCGACCTTGACCGCGGGCGCGCTCGGCGAGGGCTCGGGCATCCACGTGAGCACGTCGCCGTAGGTCATGACGGCGGAGGTCGCGTCGACGACGCCGGCCGGCAGCTCGCCCTCGAGGTGACGGGCCAGGGCGGGCAGTGCGACGGCGACGACGTCGGTGCCCTCGCCCACGTGGCGCGCCGGCTCGTGGGTGACGACGAGGTCCGGGCGCCCGGCCGGTGGCAGCACGACGCACGCCCCGACGCGCCAGGTCGCCATGGCCCACACGACCGCACGCCAGTGCACAGGCAGGTCGAGGAGGACGCGGGTGAGGGGGCCCGCCTGGTACTCCTCGACGAGCAGGTTGGCGGTCTTGGTCACCCAGTTGTCGAGGACGTGGCCGGAGAGCTCGACGCGTTCGCCGTCGTCGCCGTACCAGGTCAGGCGCGGTCGGCCCGGGTCGGCGGTGAGGCGGGCGAGGAGGCCGGGCAGCGGCATGGCGGCGGTCACGGGGTCAGCCTAGGGACGCTCGGGCCTGTGCACCCGCGTTCGACCGCGCCGGAGCGGCGCGCGAGCGCGGGTGAATTTCACCCGGTGCACCACTTGCGTGCTGCGTGTAGCACATCCCGGCTTGACTGCAGCGGATGACACGCGTGTAATTCTCTCAGAGCGTTCGCTCACAGCAGCATCATCAGCACGCGTCATCAGCCACGATCACGAGCGGTATGAGCAGCGACAGCAGCGCGGACATGACGAACACAAGGTACGACTCGTAGCGCGCAGGACCAGCACGACCTGACGGGCACCGATGGGCACGGAGGCTCTCGACATGTGGAACTTGCTCGACGACGACGCAGCGTTCCCGTCCGACCTGGCCCGCCCGACCGACGGTATGGCGCCCGTGCTGCCGCTGTTCGGCGAGCCGGACGACGAGACGGCGCTCGGCTGGCAGGAGCGCGCGCTCTGCGCCCAGACCGACCCCGAGGCGTTCTTCCCCGAGAAGGGCGGCTCGACGCGCGAGGCGAAGAAGGTCTGCACCCGCTGCGACGTGCGCGCGGAGTGCCTGGAGTACGCCCTCGCCCATGACGAGAGGTTCGGCATCTGGGGCGGCCTGTCCGAGCGTGAGCGTCGCAAGCTCCGCAAGCGGGTCGTCTGACGCGACTGCGGGGGTGCCGCGCTGAGGCGTGGATCACCCGCTGCCCGGGCGCGGCGCGAGTGGCCCCGGTCGGACCGGCAGTCATGATGGACCCCGATGAGCCAGGCCCTAGACGGGCGCGCGCCCGCCGTGCCCGACCCCACCGTCGCGGACGCCGCACGTCCGCAGCCCGCCGCCGGACGCCGGTCCCGCGGTAGCCGCGTGTCCGTCACCGCCGTCGTCGTGACGTGCGGGGTGAGCGAGTACCTGGCCGAGAGCCTCCTGGCGGTCGCGCGCCAGGACCGCCCGCCGCAGCGCCTCCTCGTCGTCGACGCCGCCCCGGACGCGCAGCCCGGCGACCTGGCCGTCGCCCCGGAGCTCCGCGGTGCCCTCACCGCGCTCGGCGAGGTCGTCCCGACGCGGTTGGTGGCTGCACCCGGGGTGCGCACGTTCGGGGGCGCGGTGCGAGCGGCGCTCGCCGACGAGGCGAAGACCGCCGCGGCCGACGGCGCACCGAGCGGTCCGGCCGACGTCGGGCCGGCGTGGGTGTGGCTGCTGCACGACGACGCGGCACCCGAGCCAGGTGCGCTGGGCGCGCTCGTCCGCGCCGTCGAGGTGGCGCCGTCCGTCGGGGTCGCGGGAGCCAAGCAGCGGACCTGGGACGCGCCGGCGCGCGTCGTCGAGGCCGGGGTGACGACGTCGCGGTTCGGCCGCCGGATGACCGGCATCGACGAGCCGGAGGTCGACCAGGGCCAGCACGACGCACGCGACGACGTCCTCGCCGTGGGCCTCGCGGGTGCGCTCGTGCGCCGCGACGTGTGGGACGAGCTCGGCGGGCCCGACCCGGCGCTCGGTCCCTACGGCGACGGCCTGGACCTGTGCCGGCGTGCCCGGCTCGCGGGCCACCGCGTCGTCGTCGTGCCGGCGGCGGTGGTGCGTCACGCGCAGGCGACGCTCGCGGGTCGCCGCGCCGACTGGGACGCGCGCCGGTCCGTGCGGGCCCGGCGCGAGGCGTTCCTGCACGCCCAGCTCGTGGCGGTCCCGGCGTGGCTGGTCCCCGTGGTGGCCGTGCTGGCGGTGGCCTCCGGCGTCGTGCGCGCCCTCGGGCGGTTCGCCACCAAGGAGCCCCAGCTCGTCGCGGGCGAGCTCCTCGCCCCGTGGCGCGTGCTCGCCACGCCGGCCCGCGTCGCGCGCGCCCGTCGCCGCGCCCGGGCGACGAGCGTGCTGCCGCGGCGCACGCTGCGGCCGCTGCAGGCGTCGTGGCGGGACGTCGTCGCGCAGCTGCGGGACCGCCGGCTGAGCGCCGCGGAGCTGCGTCGAGCGCGGACGGCGCCCAGCGAGCTGGAGCTCGCCGAGCTGCGAGCGCTCCGGGTGCGGCGCCGTTGGACGCTCGCCGTCGTCGCCGTGGCGGGGGTGGCGCTGAACGCGGTTGCGCTCGGGGCGCTGCTCGGGCCGGTGCTCGGCGGCGCCCGGCTCAGCGGCGGCAGCCTGCTCTTCGGCGACGGCGACCTCGGGTCTCTCTGGTCGGCCGCCACGTCATGGTGGAGCTCGGGCGGCCTCGGTCACGCCACGGCCCCCGAACCCCTGCTCGCCGCGCTGCTCCCGGTCGTGGCCGTCACGGGCGGCCTCGGCGGCGCGACGGCGATCGTCCTCCTCGGCTCGCTCGCGCTCGCGGCGCTCGGGGCCTGGTTCGCCGCCGGAGCGGCCACCCGCTCCGTCGCGCTGCGCGCCTGGGCGGCGCTGGTGTGGACCGCGGCGCCTGCGCTGCTCGTCGGAGTCCAGCAGGCCCGGCTGGGCGCCGTCCTCGTGCACGTGTCGTTGCCGTGGTTCCTGCTCGCACTGGCCAAGGGGGTCGGTGCGGCGCGCACGGACGCCGTCCTCTCCGGTCTGGTCGGTGCCCAGCGCCTCGTGCATCGCGACGTCGTCGCCGCGGCCGTCCCGGCGGCCGACGCGCGGCGGCGGTTCACCTTCGACGATGACGAGGACGACGACGAGGTCGAGGACGACACCGAGTCGGCTGCGGACGGAGCCGGTTCCGACGAGACCGAACCCGGCGAGTCCCACCCCGACGAGCCCGCCACCGACGACGCCGCCGATGCCGACGCCGATGCCGACGCCGATGCCGATGCCGCCGCCGATGTCGACGCCGACGTCCCTGGCGATGCAGAGGCCGAGGCCGACAGCGGGGAGCGCGACGCCCACGCCGCCGTCGTCGGGCCGCTGCCCGGGCCCGGCCGGCCGCCGTCGACCGCCGTCGCAGAGCCGTCGCTGGCGGCCGCAGCGGCCGCCGCCCTGGCGCTCGTCGTCGTGACCGCAGCCGGACCCGTCCTCCTGCCCGCCCTGCTGCTGGTGCTCCTGGCTGTCGCGCCCGTCGCCAGGCGGCGGGCCCGGCTCCTGTGGGTGCCGGTGCCGGCGCTCGCCGTGCACGGCCCGCTCCTCGCGGAGGCCGTCGCGCACTGGTCCGACGGCGGCTGGCGGGTGCTCCTGGCCGACCCCGGTCAGCCGGTTGCGGGCGTCGCCGCGCCGCCGTGGCAGCAGGTGCTGGGCTGGCCGGTGCCGGCGGACGCGCTGTCGTTGCCCTGGTCGGGCGCCGGTGCCGGCGTCGTGCCGCTCGTGGCGACCGGGGTGGTGCTCCTCCTCGCCCTGCCGGCGCTCTGGCTCCGCGCACCCGTCGGGCGCGCGGCGCGCGTGGGGTGGGTCGCGGTGGCCGTCGGCACGGCCGCCGCGCTCGCGGCCTCGGGCGTCGCGACGGGCGTCGCCCTCACCGACGACGGCCTCGTCACCGCGACCGCGTCGGCCTCGCCGGGTCTGAGCCTCGCCCTCGCCGGTGCGCTCACGGCCGCGCTCCTCGGGGCGAGCGGCGTGCGCAGCGCCCTCGGGCGCCGCCCGCTGGGCCTGCCGCACGCGCTCGCCGCGCTGCTCGCCGTCGCCGCGGTGGCGGGCCCGGGCGTGGTGCTCACCGCATGGACCCTGGACATCCGTGGCGGTGACCTGGACCTCGTGGCCAGCGATGTCGACGCGGTCCCGACCGTGGGCCGGCAGCTGCAGTCGGCGGCCGGCCTGCGGGTGCTCGAGCTCGCGCCGGCGCAGGACGGCGTCGTCGTCACCCTGCTGGACGGGAACGGCGTGCAGCTGACGGAGACCTCCCGCCTGGTGGAGGTGCGCCGGCTGCTGGCCGCCGGGGTGGACGCGGCGAGCCCGACCACCGACGCGGCCGACGACGAGCTCGTCGACGTGGCCGCCCGGCTCACGGCCGGCGCCTCGGCCGACGTCTCCGCGGCCCTCGCGGACCTCGGTGTCGGTGCCGTCCTGGTGCCGTCGGCCCCTGGGACGCAGTCCGTCGCGCTCGCCGCAGCGCTGGACGCGACCCCGGGCCTGGAGCGGGTGACGCGAGCCGGCGCCGGCATCATCTGGCGGGTCGCCGGGGCGACCTCCGGCGCGGCCGGCTGGGCACGGGTCGTCGAGGGCACCGCGGACGACGGGACGACGGTGCAGGCGGTCCCGGGCAGCGGTGCGCAGGTGCGTCCCGGCGCCGGTGGGCGCGTCCTCGTGCTGGCGGAGCGAGCGGACGAGGGCTGGCAGGCGACCCTCGACGGTCGTTCGCTGCGCGCGGTCGAGACGACCTGGCGGCAGGCCTTCGAGCTGCCGGCCGACGGCGGCGAGCTGGTCGTCGTGCACGCCCCCGCCCAGCGGGTGCCGTGGCTCGCGCTGCAGGGTGGCGTGCTGCTGGTGACGCTCCTGCTGGCTGTGCCGCTCCGACGACGGAAGGCGGTACGCCGATGAAGGCTCCCGTGCGCACGGCGCTCTCCGTGCTCGGTCGGACCGTCTGGGCGGTCCTCGTCCTGGCCATGGGGGCGGCGGTCGTCCTCGGTGCCACCCGCATCCCGGGGGAGGCGTCCGAGCCGGTGGCCCCGGCGCTGGCGCTCCCGCCGCCGGCGGCCGCAGCGCTCGTCTGCCCGGGCCCGTTGCGCCTGGCCACCGACCAGGCGGGCACGGACGCGACGTACGACCCGGCGTTCGACCCGTCGCCCGCCGACGCCACCAGCGACCTCGTCGCGGTGACGGCGGGCACGGCGAGCGGCGGCGCCGCCGCGGCGCGTCTGACCCCGATGGCCGGCGGTACGTCGCTCGCCGAGCTGGCGGCCGGGGTCGAGGCGGGGGTGCTGGCTCGCGCGGGCGGGGACGCCGGCCTGGTCGTGCGGGCCGACCCGGTCGGTGACGTGCCGCCGCAGGTCGGCGCCGGCGTCGCGTGGCGCGCGGGCACCGGCGACCTGCGCGGGCTCGCCGCGGCGTCGTGCCAGCGGCCCACGGCCGAGACGTGGCTGGTCGGCGGTAGCACGGTGCTCGGGTCGAGCGCCCGGCTGGTCCTGCAGAACCCCGGAGCCACCCCGGCCACGGTGAGCCTGCGCCTGTGGGGCGCGCGCGGGCCCGTCGAGCTCGCCGGTGCCCCCGACTACCTCGTCCCGCCGGGCCAGGAGGAGACGATCCTGCTCGAGGGGCTCGCGGCCGAGCAGGGGCAGATGGTCGTCCAGGTGACGGCCACGGGCGGGCTCGTCTCGGCGTACCTCCAGGACAGTCGCACCGACGGACTCGTGGCCGCCGGTGTGGACCTGGTGGTGGGCGGCGCGCGCCCGGCGACCGAGCTCGTCGTCCCCGTGATCTCGGTGACCGACGACGCCCCCGCGGCCGCCGCCCTGCGCGTGCTCGCCCCGGGGGATCTGCCGCAGGACGGTCAGGACGCCGACGCCGGCGACCCGGGCGACGACGACGGCGACGGCACGACGCCCGGTGGGACCGTGCACGTGACCCTGCTCGGGCCGGACGGGGTCGTGGAGCTGCCGGGCACGGAGGACGTGTCCGTGGACGTCGGCGAGGTCGTCGACATCCCCCTCGACGGGCTGCCGGCCGGTGACTACGCCGCGTGGGTGACCGCCGACCTGCCGGTCGTCGCCGGCGCGACGTTGAGCCGCGCGGGCACCGCCGAGCCGGGGGAGGCCGCGCCGGTCGACCGGGCCTGGGCGCCCGCGGTGCCGAGCCGTCTCGCCTCCCCCCTCGCGCTGCCCGGCGACGAGCCGGGCCGTCTGGTCCTGGCCACCGCGCCCGCGGACGGCGTGTCCACGTCGCGCGCGCAGGTCGTCGCGGTGGACGCGGTGGGCGGCGTCCTGGCCCGTCAGGACGTGGTGGTCGGCGCCGGGCGCACGGTGGCGCTGGACCTCGCCGAGCTCACGTCGTCGGCGTCGTCCGACGCACGCCCGGCGGCCCTGGTCGTGCGGAGCGACGACCCGTGGCTCACGTGGGGCGTCGTGCTGGACACGGGCGGCTCCGTGGCCGTCCTGGCCCCGCTGCCCGAGCAGGCGGTGCGGTCCGAGCTGGCCGTGACCCTGCGCTGAGCCCGCTGAGCCCGCTGAGCCTGCTGAGACCGCTGCGACCCCGCCGTCGCCCTCAGGACCGTCGTCCTCAGGACGACGCGCGTCGCAGCTCGAGGCGCTCCCGCAGCCGCAGGCCCAGGCCGAGGGCCACGCGCAGGGGGAGCTGGTACCAGCGGGCGTAGCGCCGCGCGAGGTACCGCCGTGCGCTCGCGTGATGGGCGCGGATCATCGGCGCGGGGCGCGACTTCCACGACGTCCCCTGGACGTGCGTGACCCGCGCCGCGGGCACGTGCAGGTTCAGCCAGCCCGCCCGGCCGAGTCGCTCGCCGAGGTCGACGTCCTCGAAGAACATGAAATAGCCCTCGTCGAAGCCGCCGAGCGCCTCGAACGCGTCGCGGCGCAGGAGCAGGCACGCCCCCGAGAGCCAGCCCGCGGCGCGCGGCTCGCCGTCGCGGACGGCCTCGGCCTCGTCGGCGCCCTCCTGGTACCGCCGCGTCCACGGGTTGCCCGGCCACACCCGCACGAGGAGCGCGTGCCCCACCCCGAGGCGCAGCGACGGGAGCGCGCGCGCCGACGGGTACCGGGTCCCGTCCGTGTTCAGGAGCGTCGGGCCCGCGGAGCCCGCCCCGCTGTCCGCCGCGGCCTGCAGGAGCGCGTCGAGCGCGCCCTCGTGCCAGACGATGTCCTGGTTCGCGACGACGAGCCAGGGCTGGGTCGCGCCGCGCGTGCCCAGGTTGGCGGCCGCGCCGTAGCCCAGGTTGCGCCCGGGGACCACGAGGCGCGCCCCCTGCTCGCGGGCGACCTGGGCGGCGACGGACTGGTCCGCGCCGTTGTCGACGACGACGAGCTCGACGTCCGCGGTGGTGGCCGTGCGCAGCGACGTCGCGAACGCGGTCAGCTCCTCGACGCCCGGGTGGTAGGCCACGCACACCACGCGCACGGCCGGCCGGTCGGAGGTCACGACCTGCACCCTAGCCGCGGATTCACGGGCGGTAGCGCGGGTCGACCTCCTCCGGACGGCGACCGAGCAGGTGCGCGACCTGCTCGACCACGACGTCCTGGACCAGGTCGGCCAGGTCGGCCTCGTCCACGGCGCGCGCCTCGACCGGGCGACGGTAGACGACGATGCGCGGCGGCAGCCCGGCGTCGGCGGGGAAGTAGCGGCCCATCGGGACCCCGCCGTGCTCCCACGGCGCGGGGGCCGACGGCGGCACCTCCTCGACCGCGAACTCGGCGCCCTCGAGCTGGCGCGCCCACCGCCTCTCCAGGCGCTCGACGGCGTCGAGCACCTGGTCGTCGAAGCGCTCGGCACGCGTGCGGTAGGCCGGCAGGGTCGGCGGGATGACCGGTCCGCGCAGGCCACGGCCCCGGCGGTCGCGCCGGCGCGCGACGGGCGTCCGGACGGCGGGTGGGCGGGGGCCTCTCACGCGGCCACTGTACGTCCGGCACGCGCGGGGGACCGGCCCGGGCGGTGGTGCGGCGTGGCGGGGGACGACGACGTCGGTGACGCCGGGTAGCCTCGCGTCGTGAGGTCCGGACGTCAGTGCTCCCGCAGCGCCTGCGGCAATCCTGCCGTCGCGACGTTGACGTACGTCTACTCGGACTCGACGGCGGTCCTCGGCCCGCTCGCCCAGCTCGCGGAGCCGCACTCGTACGACCTGTGCAGCGAGCACGCGAACCGGCTGACCGCCCCGCGGGGCTGGGAGGTCGTGCGGCTGACCCCGGAGTTCGTCCCGACGGGCCCGACGCCGGACGACCTGGTGGCGCTCGCCGAGGCGGTGCGCGAGGCCGGCCGCCCACGTCCGGCGGCGACGGCACCGGTGGACACGGGCGAGGGCGTCCGTCGCGGGCACCTGCGGGTGCTGCCGGGCGAGGGGTCCTGACCCGTGCCCGAGGAGAGCCCGGACGCCGGCCGAACGCCCCGCACGTGCGGGTCGTGCGGCGCTGAGGACCTGACGCGCCTGCCCATGGTGCTCACCGACGGGACCGACGTCACCTTCATCTCGTGCAACGCCTGCGAGTCGCGCGAGTGGCTGCTCCCGATGCCCGACGGCACGTGGCGCACCGCGCCGATCGACGTGGTGCTGCGCCGGTCGTCGCGCCGTCACTGAACCCACCCGCGGGTCCGATGCCCGGGGCGCCGCGGGCGGTCAGTAGGCTGCCGGGCGTGACTTCTCTGGCTTCCTTGATCAAGGCGTACGACGTGCGTGGCGTCACGCCGGACCCGTTCTCCCCGGCCGTCGCGCGCGCCATCGGCGCCGCGTTCGCCGAGGTGGTGGGCGGACCGCGCGTCGTGATCGGGCAGGACATGCGGCCGTCCGGGCCGGAGCTGGTCGCCGCCTTCGCCGAGGGTGTCACGAGCCGCGGCGTGGACGTCGTACGGATCGGCCTGTGCTCCACCGACGGGCTGTACCACGCCTCCGGGGCCCTGGACGTGCCCGGGGCCATGTTCACCGCGAGCCACAACCCGGCCGAGTACAACGGCATCAAGATGTGCCACGCCGGCGCCCGGCCCGTGGGGCAGGACACGGGCCTGACCGAGATCCGGCGGCTGGCCGAGAGCTACCTCGACGACGGGCTGCCCGCCCCGGCCGCGACGCGCGGCACCGTCAGCGACCACGAGATGCTCGCGGAGTACGCCGCCTTCCTGCGTGGCCTGGTGGACCTGAGCGGCCTCCGTCCGCTGAAGGTCGTCGTCGACGCGGGCAACGGCATGGCCGGGCTCACGGCGCCCGCCGTCCTGGGGGAGGCCGCCGGGCTGCCCGCGCTGCCGCTCGACGTCGTGCCCCTGTTCTTCGAACTCGACGGGTCGTTCCCGAACCACGAGGCCAACCCGCTCGAGCCGGCCAACCTGATCGACCTCCAGGCGGCGGTCGTGGCCAACGGTGCGGACATCGGCCTCGCCTTCGACGGCGACGCGGACCGGTGCTTCGTCATCGACGAGCGGGGCGCAGCCGTCAGCCCGTCAGCCATCACCGCGCTCGTCGGCCTGCGCGAGGTGGCCCGGGAGCGCGCGGCGGGGCGGACGCCGACGGTGATCCGGAACCTCATCACCTCCGCCGCCGTCCCGGACCTGCTGGAGGCCGCCGGCGCGCGGGTGGTGCGCACCCGGGTCGGCCACTCGTTCATCAAGGCCCAGATGGCCGAGCACGACGCGGTGTTCGGCGGCGAGCACAGCGCGCACTACTACTTCCGGGACTTCTTCTTCGCCGACACCGGCATGCTGGCCGCGATGCACGTGCTCGCGGCGCTCGGCGAGGCCCGACGCGCGGACGGCTCCGGCGCGACGCTGTCGGAGCTGGCCGAGGCCTACGAGCCCTACGTCGCGAGCGGCGAGATCAACTCCCGGGTGGCGGACGTGGCCGCGGCGCGGCAGCGTGTGGTCGACGCCTACGTGACCCGCGAGGAGGCCGGGCCGGTGACCGTCGACGAGCTCGACGGCCTGACCGTCAGCCACTGGGACGGCCAGCCTCGCTGGTGGTTCAACCTCCGGGCGTCGAACACCGAGCCGCTGCTGCGGCTCAACGTCGAGGCGGCCGACGAGGACGTCATGGAGAAGGTCCGCGACGACGTCCTGTCGCTGGTGCGGCAGGACGGGGAGGAGCAGCCGTGAGCGACGCCCTGCCGCAGTGGGCGCGGGAGATCCTGCGCTGCCCCGCGTGCGGCTCCCCGCTGGCCGACGGGGTCCGGCCCGACGGCGCCCCGGAGCTCGTCTGCACCGGTGCGGCGTGCGCGCTGGCCTACCCGGTGCGCGACGGCATCCCGGTCCTGCTCGTCGACGAGGCGTACCCGGCGGCCGGCACCGTCTGATGAGCGCCCGATGAGCACCGATGGCGGCCGCAAGGCGATCGTCGCCGCACTCGCGGCGAACCTCGGTATCGCGGCGACGAAGTTCCTGGCGTTCGGCCTGACGCGCTCGTCGTCGATGCTCGCCGAGGCCGTCCACTCGGTCGCCGACTCGGGCAACCAGCTGCTGCTGCTGCTCGGCGGCAGCCGTGCCCGCCGCGCGGCCGACGAGACCCATCCGTTCGGCTACGGCCGCTCGCGCTACTTCTACGCGTTCCTCGTCGCCGTCGTGCTCTTCACGCTCGGTGGCCTGTTCGCGATGTTCGAGGCGTACGAGAAGTGGCGCGAGCCGCACCCGATCGACAGCTGGCAGTGGGTGCCGATCGCCGTCCTGCTCGCCGCGATCGGCATGGAGGGCTTCTCGCTGCGCACGGCCGTGCACGAGGCGCGGCCCGCCAAGGGCGACCTGACGTGGCCGCAGTTCATCCGGCGCAGCCGGGCGCCCGAGCTGCCGGTCGTCCTGCTCGAGGACAGCGCGGCCCTGACGGGGTTGCTCTTCGCTCTGGCGGGCGTCTCGCTCACCCTCGTCACGGACGACGGCCGGTGGGACGCCGCGGGCTCGGCGGCGATCGGCGCCCTGCTGATCTGCGTCGCTGTGATCCTGGCCCGCGAGACCGGCTCGCTCATCATGGGCGAAGGGGCGACGGCGGAGCAGGTGGCGGCGATCCGAGCCGCCCTGGTCGGCGCCGGCGTCACCTCGGTGATCCACCTGCGCACGGAGTACCTGGGGCCCGAGGACCTGCTCGTCGCCGCCAAGATCGAGGTGCCGGAGGCGGCGACGGCGGCCGACGTGGCGGCGGCCATCGACCGTGCCGAGGTGCGGGTGCGGGCGGCGGTGCCGATCGCACGGCTCATCTACCTCGAGCCGGACCTGCGGCACGCGCTGCCCTGACCCGGCACCCCGCCCGGGCTCGCCCCCGTGGACGGGGCGGCCCCGCGCGCGGTCGTCGTCGTCCGCACACGGGGCCGCGCATGGGCCGCCGGAGCCGTCAGGCGTCGCCGGCGGCGTCCTTGACCTGGTCGAAGAAGTCCGGGTTCTCCTCGAGCCACTGCTCGACGGAGCCCTCCGGGTTCTCGCCGTCGTTCTCGTTGAACATGATGTTCTCCAGCGAGAAGAGCTGGTCGCCGGAGAGCGTGAACGCCTCCAGCCAGCTCGCCACCTCGGGGTGGTCGTCGGCGAACCCTGACCTGCCGACCACCTCGATGTTCTCGGCGTCGCCGAGCGTCCCCTCCGGGTCCTCGAGGTCGCGGATGGGGAAGGCGTCGTAGGCCCAGTGCGGGCGCCACAGCGTCACGACGACGTCGCGGCCCTCGTCGATCGCGCCCGACAGCTCCGCGAGCATCGCGGGCGTGGACGACTCGACGAACTCGAGACCGTCGAGGCCGTACGTCGGGATCACGCTCTCCTTGGTGATCCGGGTCAGGCCCGCCCCGGGCTCGATGCCGACGATGCGAGAGTCGAACGCGGCGGCGTTGTCGGCCAGCTCCGTCAGCGACGTGATGGGCGCGTCCTCGTTCACGGCGATGGTGAGCCGGGCGTCGTCGTACCAGGCGCCGAGGCGCTCCATGTCGTCGCCGTACTCGTCGAGATAGGTGCCGTGGGTGACGGGGAGCCACGCGTCGAAGAACAGGTCGTAGTCACCACCGGCCACCGCCGTGTAGATCACGCCCATGTCGCCGCCCGACTCGAGCGTGACGTCGTAGCCCTCCGACTCCAGCAGGTTCGCCCACAGGTAGGTCGCGGCGTCCCCCTCCGGCCACCCGCCCGGCGGGAGCGCGATCGTGATCGCGCGGTCCTCCTCGGGCGCGTCGCCGCTCGTGTCGTCACCTCCGTCGTCGCCGGCGCATGCGGCGAGGACCAGGAGGGCAGCCGTCCCGGTCGCGACGGTGGTCAGTGTCTTCCGGCTCCGTGCTCTCATCGTTTCCTCTCTCGGGCGGCGGACCGCCCGTCTGCGACGCTCGCGGTGCGAGCGGGCGCCCGGGCGCAGGCGGCGCCGGGCAGGTCGGGGGATCAGCGGGCGGCGGTCGTCGCCAACGCGCGGGCGACGGGCGAGCGGCTCGTCAGGGCCGAGGTGATCCGGTCGAGGTAGATCGCCAGGATGACGACGGCGAGCCCCGCCTCGAAGCCGAGGGCGATGTCGATGGTGCTCAGGGCGCTGACGACCTCGCGGCCGAGCCCGCGGGTCCCGGCGAGCCCGGAGATCACCACCATCGACAGTGACAGCATGATCACCTGGTTGACGCCGGCCATGATCGTGGGCATCGCGAGCGGCATCTGGATCTGGCGCAGGATGCGACCGGGCGGGGCGCCGAAGGCGTGCCCGGCCTCGACGACCTCGCGGTCGACCCGACGGATGCCCAGCTCGGTGAACCGCACACCGGGTGCCAGCGCGAAGATGATCGTGGCCACGAGGCCCGGCACGACGCCGGCGCGGAAGATCACGACGACGGGGATGAGGTAGACGAAGGCGGGCATCGTCTGCATGAAGTCGAGCACGGGTCGCACCGTGGCCGAGACGCGGTCGTTGCGCGCCGCCCAGACCCCCAGCGGGATGCCGATGGCCAGGGCGATGACGCTCGCCACGAGCACGAGGGCCAGCGAGGCCATCGCGTTGTCCCACTGGTCGACGCCGATGACGACGACGAACCCCGCGAGCGCGCCGAGGCCGAGGCGCCAGCCCTTGGCCCACACCGCGAGGGCGGCGAGCACCACGACGACGGCCCACCACGGGGGACCGGTGAGCACGGCCTCCGTGGCGTCGAACGCCGCCACCAGGACGGTCCGGATGGCGTCGAAGAGCAGCCCGAACGCCGCCGTCACCCAGTCGACGCCTGTCTCGATCCACTCGCCCAGGGGGATCCGGAAGCCCAGCTCCTCCGGGCTCATGCCGGCACCGCCGTGTCGGCCGAGAGCTCCTCGCCGGGGTCGACCGCGCCGGGTTGTGGTCGTGATCGGTCCCGTTCGGCGGACGCGGCTGAGGACACCTCCGCCGCGGGGCCGGTCGCGACGCTGTCGCCGGAGGCCATCGCCTCCAGGAGCGTGACCCGCGGGATGACGCCGACCAGCCGGCCCGCGTCGTCCACCACGGGGAGCGGCAGGGGGGTCTCGGCGGAGGGCGCGAAGACCTCGGCGAGCGGTGCGTCCACGGCTACCGCGCTGACCTCGTCACGAGTCAGCTCGACCAGGCGCTCCACCCCGCGACGCTGACCGGCGAGCACGTCGTCGTCGCGGAGCGCGCCGAGGAGGCGCCGGTCGCGATCGACGAGGTAGGCGGCGGACGTCTGCGCCTCGCGCATCTCACGCAGCGCGCCCCGGGGGCCGGCCCCGACGACGACCACGGCCTTCGGGCGGACCATGACGGACGATGCCGTGAGCACGCGCGTCCGGTCGACGTCGGCGACGAACTGCGCGACGTAGTCGTTCGCCGGCTCGGAGAGGATCTGCTCGGAGGTGCCGATCTGGACGATGCGTCCGTCGCGCATGACGGCGATCCGGTCACCGAGCCGCATGGCCTCGTTGAGGTCGTGGGTGATGAACACGATGGTCTTGCCGAGGGTGTGCTGCAGCTCGACGAGCTGGTCCTGCATCTCGCGGCGGATCAACGGGTCCAGGGCGGAGAACGCCTCGTCCATGAGGAGCACGTCGGTGTCCGCCGCGAGCGCGCGGGCGAGGCCCACGCGCTGCCGCATGCCACCCGACAGCTCGGCCGGCAGGTGGTCCTCCCAGCCGCCCAGGCCGACCATCTCGAGGGCCTCGCCCGCCCGGCGCCGGCGCTCGGCACGGTCCACGTCGCGGATCGCCAGCGGGTACGCGGCGTTGTCGATGATCGTGCGGTGCGGCAGCAGGGCGAAGTGCTGGAACACCATCGAGACGCGCTGCTGCCGCAGCACGCGCAGCTCGCGGGCGGAGACCGCACCCAGGTCCGCGTCGCCCAGCCGGATCCGGCCCGCGGTGGGCCGCCACAGCCCGTTGAGCATGCGGATCAGGGTCGACTTGCCGGACCCGGACAGGCCCATGACGACGAAGGTCTCGCCCTTCTCGACCTCGAACGAGGCGTCGATGACAGCCGCCGTCCCGTGCGCCTTGATGTCGTCCCGGTCGGCGCCGGCTCGAAGGAGCCGGACGGCGTCGGCCGGTCGCCGGCCGAAGACCTTGTAGACGTTCTCAGCACACAGGATGGTCACGAGAGCTCACCTTTTCGTCCTTGCGCGGCGGTGCCGGTGGCCCCGGGTCCGGGGCCACCGCCGCCACGGCCGCGCCGTGCCGACGGCCTGCCCGACCCTCGGCCGCCTCCCGGCCGCCGACCACCCTCGCGGAGCGTGCAAGCCCCGGTCCACCCGGACGAATCGGGACAGAACGGGTGGAAGCGCGGTCCGCGTCCCCCTCGATCGCCGACTGACCAGGCGAAACGCCTTTGCTTGATCGTTACCCAGTCGTGACGAAAACCGTCCTGAGAAACCCCCGATCGGAGCAGCACACCCTGTCCGTCGGTCGCTGCGCGCGCCCGGGAGCCGGGCTGCGCCCGGCACGTCCGGAACGGGTCCTTCGCCCTGCGGGGCCCGGAAGGTCACCAGAGACGGACGACGCGCGGTCACGTACGATGGAGGTGCTTGGCGCAGGTGATGCCGTCGGCCCGGAGGGGCCGCGCCGGGCGAAGGCGGACCCGCACGCGACGCACGATCTCGCGCGCCCGGGCCGTCGGCCCCTGTCCTGCGCGCCCCGTCGCGCCGTCCCATCCGAGGTGAAGCATGTCCGCTCAGCACTTCGACGAGGTCCCCGGCCGGTTCAAGGTCCGTGACCTCTCGCTGGCCGCCGCCGGCCGTCACCAGATCCGGCTCGCCGAGCACGAGATGCCGGGGCTGATGGCCCTGCGCGCCGAGTACGCGGCCGCCCAGCCGCTCGCCGGCGCCCGCATCGCCGGCTCCCTGCACATGACCGTCCAGACGGCCGTCCTCATCGAGACGCTCGTCGCGCTCGGCGCCGAGGTCCGCTGGGCCTCGTGCAACATCTTCTCCACCCAGGACGAGGCGGCGGCCGCCGTCGCCGTCGGGCCGAACGGCACGCCCGAGGACCCCCAGGGCGTCCCGGTGTTCGCCTGGAAGGGCGAGACGCTCGAGGAGTACTGGGAGTGCACCGAGCAGATCCTGCTCTGGCCCGGTGAGGGCCCCACGATGATCCTCGACGACGGGGGCGACGCGACCCTGCTCGTGCACCTCGGGGTGGACTTCGAGGCGGCGGGCGCGGTCCCGGCGGACCTCGCGCCCGGCGACCCCGGCTACAGCCACGAGTACAACGTCATCCTCGGCGTCCTGCGCCGGTCGCTGCCCGTGGACGGGCAGCGCTGGACGCGGATCGCCCAGGGCATCGGCGGCGTCAGCGAGGAGACGACGACGGGCGTGCACCGCCTGTACCAGCTCGCGGAGGAGGGGCGCCTGCTCTTCACCGCGATCAACGTCAACGACTCGGTGACCAAGTCCAAGTTCGACAACAAGTACGGCATCCGCCACTCGCTGCCCGACGGCATCAACCGCGCCACCGACGTCCTCATCGGCGGCAAGGTCGCGTTCGTCGCCGGCTACGGCGACGTCGGCAAGGGCGCGGCCGAGTCGCTGCGCGGCCAGGGTGCGCGCGTCATCGTCTCCGAGATCGACCCGATCTGCGCCCTGCAGGCCGCCATGGACGGCTACGAGGTCGCCCGGCTGGAGGACGTGCTCGGCGAGGCGGACTTCTTCATCACGACGACCGGCAACAAGGACGTCATCCGCACCGAGCACATGACCCGGATGAAGGACAAGGCCGTCGTCGGCAACATCGGGCACTTCGACAACGAGATCGACATGGCCGGCCTGGCCGCCGTGCCCGGCGCCCGGAAGACCGAGATCAAGCCGCAGGTCCACGAGTGGACCTTCCCGGCCGACGGCGACCGGCCCGCCCGGTCGATCATCGTGCTGTCGGAGGGCCGCCTGCTCAACCTGGGCAACGCGACGGGCCACCCGTCGTTCGTCATGAGCAACTCGTTCTCGAACCAGGTCATCGCGCAGATCGAGCTGTTCCGCAACGCCGGGGCCTACCCGCTCGGCGTGCACCGCCTGCCGAAGGTGCTCGACGAGAAGGTCGCGCGCCTGCACCTGGACGCCCTCGGCGTCCGGCTCACGCAGCTGAGCAAGGAGCAGGCCGAGTACATCGGCGTCGACGTCGCCGGCCCGTACAAGCCGGAGCACTACCGCTACTGAGCCTGCCGCCCGGATCCCCGCGCGGGGAGCCGGCGCGTGATACTCGCTCCATGACGAGGGGGCGGGCGGCAGCGATCGCGCTGCTGCTCGCCCCCGTCGTCGTCCTCGCGGCCGCGTGCGGTGGGGCCGGGCTCCCCGAGCCCGACGTCGTCGAGGTCGCCGCCGCGGTGCCTGTCACGCGCGCCCTGCCGCCGGCTCGCCCGGCCGAGGCCGGGCCGATGTACGCGTCGTCGATCGCGACGATCGACGACGCGCTCACGGCACGGATGAGCGCGTCCTGGCGGCCCGGCTGCCCCGTGCCGCTCGAGGACCTGCGGTACGTGACCGTCACGCACGTGGACTTCGACGGCGTCGTCCGCACCGGCGAGCTGGTGGTGCACGCCGACGTCGCCGAGGCGGTGACCAGGGTGTTCGCCGCGCTGTTCGAGCAGCGGTACCCGGTCCGGTCGATGCGGCTGGTCGACGACTTCGGCGCGGACGACACGGCGTCGATCTACGCCGACAACACGTCCGCGTTCAACTGTCGCGCCATCACGGGTGGCACCGCGTGGTCCGAGCACGCGTACGGCCGCGCGATCGACCTCAACCCGGTGGAGAACCCGTACGTGACCGGCAGCCACGTCGGCCCGCGCACGGGCCGGGCGTTCGCCTCCCGGCCGGACGAGCCGGGCGTGATCCACGCCGACGACGCCGTCGTGGCCGCCTTCGCGGCCGAGGGCTGGCAGTGGGGTGGCCTGTGGCCGGGTCCGATCGACTACCAGCACTTCTCGACCTCGGGTCGCTGAGCGCCCCGGTCAGTCGACGGGGTCGGGGACCGCGTACGGGAGTCGGTGCACCAGGGCGGCCTCCTGCCGGGCCTGGGCGGCCTCGGCCACGCGGAGCCGGAACTCGCGGTCACGCCGCTCAGCCAGAACCGCGGCGATGAACCGCTCCGGGTGCGTGCCCAACGGCGGGCCGGGGGCGACGTACTGCTCCATCTCCCCGGCGATCTGCAGGCCGAGGCTGACGCGGGACTCCGGGTTCAGCGTGCTCGCGCGGCCGAGGAGCTGGCGCGCCGACAGGGCCAGGCCGTCCGGCAGGCGCCGGATGTCGGCCGCCCGGGCCCAGGCGGCGAGCTCGTGCGGCATGACGATCGGCGGCAGCGCCCGCTGCCCGCCGCGCACCCGCACCGCGTACGTGCCCGCCAGCATGTCGCCGAGGCGCTTGCCCTTCGGGTGCACCATCGAGGCGATGAGGGCCACGCACCCGAACGTCAGCCAGATCTCGAAGACGCCGACGAGGCCGCGGACGAACGCGTGCCGGAACCGGACGGGACCGCCGTCGTCGCGCACGATGCGCACCCCCGTGGCGAGTTTGCCCACGGACCGGCCGCGCGTGAGCGTCTCCACCGTCACCGGGATGCCGACGAGCGCGAGCACGGTCACCGAGAGCAGGATCGCCTGCGCCGCGGCCGGGTCCACGCCGATCCCGACCGTGGTGGCGATGATGCTGAGCGCGAAGAGGACCGCGTAGATGATCACCACGTCGAGCAGGGCCCCGAGCATCCGGACGGCGAAGGACGCCGGTCGCGCGTCGATCGCGACGCCCTCGCCGAGGAGGATCTCGTCCTGCACGTCGCGATCCTGCCACAGCGCGCAGCGACGACGAGGTCGCTGTGGCAGGCTGGCCGCCGTGGACCTCGACGCCTTCTCCGCCGTGCACGCGGGGACGTGGGCGCGGTTGGAGCAGCTGTCGAAGCAGCGGCACCTCACGGGCGCGGAGTCCGACGAGCTCGTGCGGCTCTACCAGCTCGTCGCGACCCACCTGTCCACCGTGCGCTCGACGGCGCCCGACCCGGCTCTCGTGGGCCGGCTGTCGGACGTCCTCGGCCGGGCGCGTGCCGCCATCGCCGGCGCCCACGAGCCGTCGCTCGCCGACGCCGCACGCTTCTTCCGCCTCGCGCTCCCGGCCGCCCTCTACCGGGTCCGCTGGTGGACGCTCGGGGTGGCCGTCGCCGTCGTCGGCATCGGGGTGCTCGTCGCCGTCACGATGCTCACCACGCCGGGCGGCATGGAGCTCGCCGGCCCGCCCGAGGCACGGGCGCAGTACGCGAACGAGGCCTTCGAGAACTACTACAGCGAGCACCCGCACGGCAGCTTCGCCGCGATGGTCTGGACGAACAACGCCTGGATCGCGGCGTTGTGCGTGGCGCTCGGGATCTCCGGCGTCGGCACGGCCCTGGTCCTGTTCTTCAACGCGGTCTCGATCGGCATGGGCGCTGCGCAGATGGCTGAGGCGGGGTACCTGGACCTCTTCTTCCAGCTCATCCTGCCGCACGGGCTGCTCGAGCTGACCTGCGTCTTCGTCGCCGGCGGCGCCGGGCTGAAGCTCTTCTGGTCCTGGATCGACCCGGCGGGCCGGCCGCGCGGCCGCGCGGTCGCCGAGGAGGGGCGCGCGCTGGTCACCGTGGTGCTCGGGCTCGCGCTCGCGCTCGGGGTGTCCGGCCTGGTCGAGGGCTTCGTGACGCCGTCGACGCTGCCCTGGCCGGTGAAGATCGCCATCGGCGCGGTGCCGTTCGCGCTCTTCTGGGCCTACGTCCTGGTGGTCGGCCGCAAGGCCGTCCGCGCGGGCGAGACCGGCGACATCTCGCCGCAGCACGCTGCTGACGCCCTTCCGATCGCCGCCTGATCCCCGCCACGAGGAGACCACGTGAACCGGCAGCTGCCCCAGGACTACCCACCGATCCTGTACATCCCGTGCGTGCGGCACGTGACGGACCCGGCGGACCTCGAGGTCCAGTACCGGATCACCAAGGACGGTCGCAGCGCGCTGCTGGTCTACTCGGCGCTCGACCGGCTCCTCGCCGGCTGCGGGCGGGACCAGCCCTGGTTCACGCTCCCCACCGCCAACCTGCAGACGCTGTGGGACGCGGCGCCCTTCGACCTCGTGCTCCTCGACCTCCTGGTGCCCGAGTCGGAGCGGCAGGTGGTGGCGCCGTGAGCCTCTCCGTCGACCACGACGCCCTCGCCGCCATCGCGAGCGGCCTGCGTGCGGCCGGCACGGGGCTCGACGAGTCGGGTCGCGGCGCCCCCGCGGCCGTCACCGCGGGCGTCGCGGGCCCCTTGCTCGGGGACGTGCTCGCCACCGTCGGTGAGGCGATGATGCGCCTGACGTACGAGGCCCACCACATCGCGGGCATCGTGGACGAGGCCAACGCGGAGCTCGCCCGCGGCGACGACGCCGAGGCGGGAGCCTTCGCCGCGCTCGGCGGGGGGCAGCAGTGAGCCTGGCGCTCGAGACGCGAGTCGACGGGTCGCCGTCGAGCATCCGTGCGGCCGCCGCCTGGCTGCTCGACAGCCTCGCGGCAGGGAGCACGACTTTCGACGAGGACGTCTACCAGCAGTACCGCGGCGTCGCGCCCGCGTGGGAGGGGGAGGGTGCCGAGCCGCTCCGGGGGCGCCTGTCCACGCTCGCGAACGGTGGCGGGACGCTCTCGCAGGTCGCGACGACCATGGCCCGTGAGCTCGAGGCGCTGGCGACGGCGCTCGAGCTGACGCTCACCGACATGAGCGGGGCGCGGGAGCAGGCCGGTGCGGGCGGGCTGCGCGTCGTGGGCACGGTCATCCACGGGCCCGGCGACCCGCCTCCCGACGTCCCGCCGCTGCCCGCGGGCGCCTCGTCGGCCGAGGCCCAGGCGCACGGGCAGGCGCTGGCCGCCATCGCCGCCTGGGACCGGCGCTGCGCACTGTGGAACACCCTCGTCGAGATCGTGGACGCCGGGCACCAGCGGTGGGCGACGGCCGTGGACTCGGCCGTGGGCGTGTGGGAGGGCAACAAGGGCAACCTCGTGGGCCTGTTCTCCGAGCTCCTGAGCGGCGGGGTGAGCGCCTCGGCGATGGCGGTGGTCGCGTACAACGCCAAGCTCCTGCGCGGCTTCCACCTCGACTCCGCGGCGGCGTACGCCAGGCACGTCACGGCGGTGACGCCCGGCGGCCGGCTCACGACGACGCCCCAGCACTTCTACGACCTGGTGGACACCGGCGCGCAGCACCTCGACGACGCCGCGCGCGCCGGCCGCACGGCGGCCACGCCGCGGGTGCCTGCCGGCGTCGCGCGCGGACTGCTGGCCCTCGGCGTCGTCGCCACGGGCTACGGGATCTACGACGACATCCAGAACGGCGAGTCGCCGGCGCAGGCGGCGGTCTCCAACGGCGGCGGCTTCCTGGCGTCGATGGGCGCGGGTGCGCTCATCGGTGCGGGCGTCGGCTCGGTGCTGCCGGTGGGCGGGACGATCGTGGGCGGCATCGTCGGCGCGGTCGGCGGTGCCGTCGTCGGGCTGGTGACCTCCGGCATGATCGACTCGATGTGGGAGAACGGCGTGGACAGCCTCGGCGACGTCGGCTCGGCGATCGCGGACGGCTGGGACGAGATGACCGAGACCGTCGGCGATGCCGGCGAGATGATCGGCGACGCCGCGGGCGCCATCGGGGGCGGCCTCAAGGACGCCTGGAATGCCATCTTCTGACCCGGCGGGCACCTCCGCGGCGCTGCCCGCCGGGCCGGTGCTCGCGGCGGGCGGCCGGGGAAGGGCTCTCCTGTGGGGCGTGGTCGTGGTCAACGCGACCCTCGGGCTCGGTCTCCTGCTCGTCGCGGGCGACCAGCTGGCCACGCCGGCGCCCGACCGCGCCTGGAGCGTGCCGGCGTCCGTCGCGGTGGCCGTCGGTGCGCTGGCGTGGCTCGGGGTCGGGACCCTCGGGTTCTGGCTGACGTACCTGCGGCGCCCGTCATGGGACCCGGACCGGGCGTTCCTGGGCGACACCGAGCACGGGCCGGCCGTCGTGCTCCCGTGGCGGACCGCCTTCCTGCGTCGACCGGTCGTGCTCAGCGCGCTCGTCATGGTCCTGCTCGCGGGACTGGCGGTCGTCCTCGGGTCCGCGGGCAACGCCGGCTGGTGGGTGCCCGCGGCCGCGGCGCTGCTCGTGCTCGTCGTCGTGCCCCAGGCCGTGGTGCGCGCCCGCAGGCCGGGACGGCTCGTCCTGGCCCCGCAGGGGATCGGCGTCACCGGCCCGGACGGCGACGCGTGGCTCGACTGGGACGACCTCCGCGGGATCGGCGTCGTCGACGTCGGCTGGTGGGGCGTGCTCCGGGTCGTCGGGACGGACCCGGCGCCGTCGTGGCGGTACCGGCCACGCCGCACCGCGTCCCGCGCGACGACGCCCGCGGGGCCGTGGGTCGAGATCCCGGGCCCGGCCGTGCCGGTCGACCCGGCCGCTCTGATCCGCGCGATCGCCCGCTACCGGCAGGACCCCGCCGCGCGCGCGGAGCTGGCCACGGACCAGGGACGACGCCGTGTGGCCGGTCTGGACTGACGGTCAGAGCCGGCCGGCGGCCTTGAGCGCGAGGTAGGTGTCCGCGAGCCTCGGCGCGAGCTCGTCGGGGAGGGCGTCGACGACCTCGACGCCGCGCTGACGCAGCCGCACGGTCACGGCGGCGCGCTCGAGCTCGGCGCGCTCGGCGGCCGCGGCGTCGAAGACCTCGGCCGCGGAGCCGCGCCCACGTCGCAGCGAGGCCACCTCGGGGTCGGCCACCGAGGCCAGGACCACCGTGTGCTCGTGCGCCAGGGGGCCGACCACGGGCAGCAGCCCGCTCTCCACGGCGGCCGGCTCCAGGCTGGTCAGGAGCACGACGAGCGCGCGCCGCGACATGCGCTGGCTCACCGCGGCGACGACGCCGGGCCAGTCGGTCTCGACCAGCGCAGGCTCGACCGGGGCCAGCGCGTCGGCGACCGCCGGCATGAGCCGCGGACCGTTGGTCCCGGCCACCTGGGTGCGCACGCGGCGGTCGAAGGCGATGAGGTCGATCCGGTCGCCCGCGCGCGACGCCAGCGCCGCGAGGAGCAGCGCGGCCTCGATCGAGGCGTCGATGCGCGGCAGGTCGCCGATGCGTCCGGCAGCGAGGCGCCCGGTGTCGAGCACCATGAGCACGCGCCGGTCCCGCTCGGGCCGCCAGGTGCGCACGACGACGTCGCTGCGCCGCGCCGTGGCGCGCCAGTCGATCGAGCGCACGTCGTCGCCGATCACGTACTCGCGCAGCGAGTCGAACTCCGTCCCGGCGCCGCGGATCTGCACGGCCGTGCGTCCGTCGAGCTCGCGCAGGCGCGCCAGCCGGCTCGGCAGGTGCCGACGGGACGCGAACTCGGGCAGCACGCGCAGCCGACCGGGCACGGGGATGCTCACCTGGCGCGCGGCCAGGCGGAGCGGGCCGAACGAGCGGATCGTCACCCGGTCGGCGAGCCGGTCGCCGCGGCGCGTGGGCCGCAGCGGCGTCACCAGCCGACGCGACTCACCGGCGGGCAGGCTGACCCGGTGCCGGTTCTGCCCGGCGCCCGCCGAGGGCTGCCACGCGTCGCGGACGACGGCGCGCAGCCGGCGCGACGAGCGGTTCGTCACGGTGAGCGTCGACCGGGTGGCCTCCGTGAGGCGGACCGACCCGGGGACCGACCGCCGCACCGCCACCTGGCGGGGGGAGGCGGCGAGCACGACGTCCAGCAGGCACGCGAGGAGCACCAGCCCGAGCCACGCGAGCACGGTGAACGGCGCCGGCACGAGCAGAGCCGGGACGAGGCCGAGGGCGACCAGGACGACCGCCCGCCAGGTGATGGCCATGGGTGGTCAGCGCGGCACGGGCACGGCGCCCAGCACCGTGTCGAGCACGCTCTCCGGCGTGACGCCCTCGAGCTCGGCCTCCGCGCGCAGCTGGACGCGGTGGCGCAGCGTCGGGTGGGCGAGCGCCTTCACGTCGTCGGGCGTCACGTAGCCGCGGCCGGACAGCCACGCCCAGGCGCGCGAGGTGGCCAGGAGCGCCGTCGCGCCGCGGGGGGAGACGCCGAGCGACAGCGACGGCGACTGGCGGGTGGCCCGGCAGACGTCGACGACGTACCCGAGGACCGCGGGCGCGACCTGCACCTGGGCGATCTCCGCCCGGGCGCGCTCGAGCTGGTGCGCGTCGGTGACGGCCCGGACGCCGGCCGCGGCCAGGTCGCGCGGGTCGAAGCCGGTCGCGTGCCGGCGCAGGACCTCGATCTCGTGGTTCCGCTCGGGCAGCGGCATCGTCAGCTTGAGCAGGAACCGGTCCAGCTGGGCCTCGGGCAGCGGGTAGGTGCCCTCGTACTCGACGGGGTTCTGCGTGGCGATGACGAGGAACGGGTCGGGCAGCCGCCGCGGGGTGCCCTCCACCGAGACCTGCCGCTCCTCCATGGCCTCGAGCAGCGAGGCCTGGGTCTTGGGGGGCGTGCGGTTGATCTCGTCCGCCAGCAGGAGGTTCGTGAAGACCGGGCCCTCGCGGAAGGAGAACTCCGCCGTCCGCGCGTCGTACACGAGCGAGCCCGTCACGTCGCCGGGCATGAGGTCGGGCGTGAACTGCACGCGCTTGGTGTCCAGGTCGAGAGCGCCCGACAGCGCCCGGACCAGCAGCGTCTTCGCGACGCCGGGCACGCCCTCCAGCAGCACGTGGCCGCGGCACAGGAGGGCGATGACCAGGCCGGTCACGGCGGCGTCCTGGCCGACCACCGCCTTGCCCACCTCGGCGCGCAGCGCGGCGAAGCCGGCCCGCAGGTCCTCGGACGGGGTGAGCGGCGCCGGCGCCGGGGGCGCGGGCGGTGCGGGCGGGGCGGCGGGGGAGGCCGGGGACGCGGGCGACTGGGCCGGCTGGCCGAACTGTTCGGTCACGTGCGGTGAACCTCGCTCTCGAGCTGGTCGAGCTGCCGGGCGAGCTGGAGCAGCCCGCCGTCGTCGGTGGGGGGTGGGCCGTACAGCAGCCCGGAGATCTCGTCGACGCTGCGGCCGGTGGCCCGGGCGGCGGCGTCGATGACGTCGGTGGCGCCCGCCGCGCGGGGCAGTCCCAGCCGGGCCGCCACGCGGCTCGCGGTGCCCGCACGCAGGGCGGCGGCCGCGTGACCCCGGGCGCGGGCCCGCCGGTACAGGCGCCCGCGGCCGAGGGTCGCCTCGGCGGCCCGCACGGTCACCGGCAGCGGCTCGGTGACCACGCGCCCGAGGCGCCGCCCGCGCCACAGGGCGAGGGCCACGAGGAGCACGAGGAGCTGCAGCGCGACCGTCGGTGCCCAGTCGGGGAACAGGAGGCCCACGAGGTCGCCGGTACCCGGGCCGGCCACGGGGGTCGGTGCGGGCACGAGCCAGACCAGGTCCTCGTGCTGACCGAGAGCGCGCAGCACCAGCGCGGCGTGGCCGTGGTCGGCGAGGTCGGCGTTCGTCATGAGGTCGGCGTCGTTGATGACGACGATGCGGCGGCCGTCGCGCTCGACCGAGCCGTACGCGCCCGCCCGCGGGCCGGAGCCCTGGTCCGGGAAGCAGACGACGCCGTCGCCGGTGGCCACGAGCGCGGGGCCCTCGCTCGCGATCTCCTCGGCCGCCCGCGCGTCCGCGTCGCCGCACGCCGCGCTCTGGACGCCCGAGAGGTAGAAGCCGCCCTCGGCGCGGAACTCGCCGTCGGTGAGCGCGTCCACCAGGTACTGGTCCGGCCCGACGACGACGAGGTCGGCCGGCACGTCCGCCAGCTCGGCGGCCTCGCTCTCGGCCAGGGCCGCCGTCCCGGCGACCAGCAGCGTCGTGCCCTCGCCGGCGAGGGCACGCGCCTCGCGCACCGTGCGCACGTAGTGCACGTCGACGCCCTGGTCGCCCAGGATCTGCGCCACCGCGCGCCCCCCGCGCTCCCCGGGGTTGTCGGGTGCGAGTGCGACGCCCGACGTGCGGGCCTGCAGCAGCGAGCTCATCAGCACGAGCAGGAGGAACGTCACGAGCGCGGCGAGCGGCCAGCGCAGCCGCTCCCAGCGCGTGCGGGCGCGCAGCATGACCGTCGTGCCGTCGCCGACGACGGCGGTCTCGCCCGGCGCGTCGAGGATCGGGCCCGCCGTCATCGGGGGACCGCCAGCGTGGGCTCGGGTGCCTCGGCGTGCGCCACCGGGCGGGCCGTGCGGACGGCGTCGTCCACGGTGCGTAGCCACGCGTCGTCCTCGGCGCGGGCCCGCCGGTCGCCGTAGCGGATGTCGTCGAAGAGGGCGCTCGCCCGCCGGAGGTCGCCGGCGCACCCGGGCAGCGCCAGCCCGGCCTCGGCGGCGGCCTCGTCGGCCGTCCAGCCGGGACGCTCGGCGAGGACGGCCCGTTCCTCGAGCGAGCGCAGGAGCGCGCGGAACCGGTCCAGCACGGCCTCGCTCCACCGGCCGGCCGCGGCGAGGGCGTCGGCGCTCGCGCGCATCTCGGCCGCCGACCGCGCGTCGTCCTCGAAGACCTCCGTGGACGCGCGGGCGCGGCGGGCGCGCCGGACGGGACCGGTGTAGAGCAGCACGGCCACGAGGACGACGGCGAGGATCGCGACGAGGACCAGGCCCGCGGTCCGCGCGTCGACGTTGACCGCGGAGGCCCGCGCGTCGTTGACGAGGTCGACGAGCCACTCGACGATCCGGTCGAGCAGGCTCTGGCCCTGGTGGTAGATCGGGTCGGCGAGCTCGGCCTCCGCCCACTCGCGCGCGGTCCCGGCGTCCGGGTCCACGGGGACGTCCTGGAGGATGCGGGCCGCCGGCCACACCCAGGGTGACGTCACGCCGGCCGCCCCTGGCCGGCCTCGGCGGCGCGGGCGAGCTGGACGTCCAGTCCCTCCTTGCGGATGCGGACGTCGATGTACTGCAGGGCGACGACGGCCGCCAGGAAGATGGCCGGGATCGTGTAGGCCACCGCCATGCCGATCGTGGTCGCGGCGATGTAGCCGCCGGAGGTGGCGCCGTCGGGCGTGGTCGCCGCGATGATGCCCCCGATGATGCTGGTGGGCACCGCCAGCACCTGGCTCACGACCTGCGCGATGAGCTGGGCGAGGAGGTTGATGCCGAGGATCCGCCAGAACGAGCCCCGGGTGAGGCGCCAGGCCCGCGCGATCGTGGGGAACAGGCGCCGGCCCTCGAGCATGAGCACCGGCGGAACGAAGATCAGCCGGATGGTGACCCAGAAGATCCCGACGACGAGCCCGAGGCCGCCCAGCACGCCGATGACGCCGGCGAGCGCGCCGGACGCCGTCGCCGCGGCGGCGACGATGAGGATGAACACCACGATGACGACGACGAGAGCCGTCGACTGGAGCAGCGTGTAGCCGCCGACGAGCAGGACCCGCTTCCAGTACTGGCGCCACAGGTCGCCCACCGCGACCTTCTGCCCGATGACGGACCGGCTCACCGACACGGTCAGCACGCCCGTGAGCACGATGCCCGCGAGCACGAGGAACGGGATCATCGCGTACATCGAGTACAGCGACGCGATGAAGTCGTCGCCGCCGTCGGCCGTGAACTCGGACGGGAGGTTCGCGTCGACGAGCGCGGCGACGGACGGGATGACCAGCCACCAGGCCAGCCCGCCCACGATCGCGGCGACGCCGACGACGATCGCGCTGAACCCGAACATCACGCGCGGGTTGGCGCGGATGGAGCGGAAGGCACCGTCGTAGATCTCACCGAGGGTCAGGGGGCGCAGCGGCACGACGCCGCGCTGGACGGGCGCGGGGACGTAGCCGGCGGGTGCGTACTGGGGCTGGCCGTACTGGGGCTGCCCGTACTGAGGTTGCCCGTACTGGGGCCCGCCGTACTGGGGCTGCCCGTACTGGGGCTGGCCGTACTGGGGCCCGCCGTACTGGGGCTGCCCGTACTGAGGTTGCCCGTACTGGGGCCCGCCGTACTGGCGCCCGCTGTACGGCGGCGTGACCGGCGGCGTCGCGGCCGGGGGCGGCCCGTAGCCCGGGGGCGCCGCGTCCTGCCCGCCCCACGACCACCCGTTCGATGCGTCCTCGCCCGGGCGGGGCTGCTCCTGCGGCTCGCTCACGCCTCACTCCTCGATGCCGTCGGCTGCCGTCGGCGTGGCGACGGGCGCCCCGCGGACCGCGCCCATCGTGCCACGGCGGAGGCCGCCAGGCGGGAGGGTAGGGCGGCCGAGAGTCGGTGGGCGACGCCGTCGGGACGTACCTCACCCGCGGGGCGTTCGCGGCGTCCGGCCCGCGGGTGCCACGATGGGCGCATGAAGGGTCGTGTCCTGGTGGTCGACGACGACGTCGCCCTCGCCGAGATGATCGGCATCGTCCTGAAGTCCGAGGGCTTCGAGCCGCTCTTCTGCGCGCACGGCGACGAGGCGCTGGAGGCGTTCCGCACGGGTCAGCCCGACCTGGTGCTGCTCGACCTCATGCTGCCCGGCAAGGACGGCAACGAGATCTGCCGCCTGATCCGGGCGGAGTCGGGCGTGCCGATCGTCATGCTCACCGCCAAGAGCGACACCGTCGACGTCGTCCTGGGGCTGGAGTCCGGCGCCGACGACTACATCTCGAAGCCGTTCAAGCCCAAGGAGCTCATCGCGCGGGTCCGCGCACGGCTGCGCCGCACGGACGAGCCCAGCCCGGAGCACCTGACCATCGGCGACCTGGAGATCGACGTCACAGGCCACCGCGTCTCGCGCGACGGCGTGACGATCCCGCTCACGCCGCTCGAGTTCGACCTGCTGGTGGCGCTGGCGCGCAAGCCGTGGCAGGTCTTCACGCGCGAGGTGCTCCTCGAGCGCGTCTGGGGCTACCGGCACGCGGCCGACACCCGCCTCGTGAACGTCCACGTGCAGCGGCTGCGCTCCAAGGTCGAGCACGACCCCGAGGACCCGAAGATCGTGGTGACCGTGCGCGGCGTCGGATACAAGGCGGGCACCGGGGCGCCGTGAGCGCGCGGGTCGCCACCTGGCCGGCACGCGCCGCGCGGTTGGGCCGGCGCGTCGGGGGCCGGGTCGCGCTGCTCGTGCGGGGTGTGGTGAGCCGGTGGCGCGGCTCGCTGCAGCTGCGCGTCATCAGCTCCGCCCTCGTGCTCGGCATCGTCGCCGTGGGCGTCCTCGGGTGGTTCCTGTCCGACCGCGTGGCCTCCGGCCTGTACGACGACCGGCGTGAGCAGCTGCTCGCCGACTCGGCCGCCTCCAGCCAGCAGGCGCAGCGACGCTTCACCGCGTCCGCGGCCGACCGGTCGACCGACCAGGACCTCGAGCGGCTCCTCCAGGACGTCATCGGGCAGCTGCGCGTGGGCGGCACGGGTGAGCGCCGCGAGGTGTTCGTGCTGCGGTCACCCGGGCAGAACACGAGGCTGTTCGCGAACGACCAGGCGACGGACCCCAACCTCGTCGGCCTCATCCCGAGCGAGCTGCGCGCGGCGGTGCGCGAGTCGCAGGTCCAGCTGTGGATGCCCGTCGGCATCCCGCCGGGGGAGTCGGCGTCCGGCGCGCTCGAGACCGGTGAGGGGGACGCCGCAGGCCCGCTCGCGCCGGGGATCCTCGTCGGGTCCACCGTCACCGTGCCGACGGCGGGCGCCTACGAGCTCTACTACCTGTACGACCTGTCGCCCGAGCAGCAGACGCTGGAGTTCCTGCAGCGCGTGCTGCTGCTCGGCGCCGTCGCCCTGGTGGTGCTGCTCGGCGCCCTGACCTGGCTCGTGACCCGGCAGGCCGTGCTCCCGGTGCGAGCCGCCGCGCGCGTGGCGGAACGGCTCGCGGACGGGCTCCTCGCCGAGCGGATGACGGTGCGGGGCGTGGACGAGATGGCCACGCTCGCGCGGTCGTTCAACGAGATGGCGGAGAGCCTGCAGACGCAGATCCAGCGCATGGAGGACCTGTCGCGCCTGCAGCGGCGGTTCGTGTCCGACGTCTCCCACGAGCTGCGCACGCCGCTGACGACGATCCGCATCGCCGCCGAGATCCTGCACGCGGCCCGCGAGGACCTGGACCCGGCGGCCGCACGGTCCGCGGAGCTCCTGCGCACCCAGCTCGACCGGTTCGAGGCGCTGCTCGCCGACCTGCTCGAGATGAGCCGGTTCGACGCCGGCGCGGCCATGCTCGACGCCGAGCGCCGCGACGTCCGCGACGTCGTCGTGGCGGCGGTCGACCAGGCCTCGGCCCTCGCCTCGCGGCGCGGGGTCTGGCTCGAGGCCGACCTGCCCGACGAGCCCGTCGTCGCGGACGTCGACCCGCGCCGGGTCGAGCGCATCCTGCGGAACCTGCTGGTCAACGCGATCGAGCACGCCGAGGGGACGCCGGTGGAGGTCCGGCTCGCGGCCGACGCGCGGGTGCTCGCCGTTCGTGTGCGCGACCACGGCATCGGGATGACGCCCGAGGAGGCCGAGCACGTCTTCGACAGGTTCTGGCGCGCGGATCCCGCCCGGGCGCGCACCACCGGCGGCACCGGCCTCGGCCTGGCGATCTCGCAGGAGGACGCCAACCTGCACGGCGGCCGCCTCGAGGTCTGGGCCAGGCCCGGCCAGGGGGCGTCCTTCCGCCTCACGCTCCCGCGCCGCGCCGGCATCGTGGCCGACGCGTCGCCGCTGCCGCTGGAGCCCGAGGAGCAGCCCGCGTCCCGGCCGACCGTGGCCCTGGGCGGCCCGGGTGGCGCGGACCCCGCCGCCGTCCCCGACCTCGACAGGCTGGAGGCGTGATGGCCGGCCCGACCCGTGCCCGCAGTGCCGCGCTCGTGCTGGGGCTCGCCGCGGCCGCTCTCGCCGGCTGCGTCGCGATCCCGACGTCGGGCCCGATCGCCACCGGCAGCCCCGCCCCCGTCGACGAGAGCCCGCCCATCCCGCTCGCGGCGCTGCCCCAGCAGGACGACACGCCCGAGGGCATCGTCGCGGGCTTCTTCAGCGCCGCCCGCGCGGGCGTGTTCGACGACTTCGACGTCGCACGGGAGTTCCTGACGCGCAACGCCGACGCCGCCTGGGACCCGCGCGAGCGGCTCCTGGTCGCGGCGAGCGACCCGGAGCTGTCGATGGACGGCGACATGGTGGTCGCCGTCGTCGACCTGGCCGGCAGCGTGGACAGCGAGGGGGTGTTCCAGGAGGCGGCCCCCGGCTCGGAGGTGACGCTCTCGTTCGGCATGCAGCGCAACCACGCGAACCAGTGGCGCATCGCCGACCTCCAGAACGGCATCGTGATCCGCGACTCCGCGTTCGACGCCTCCTTCTCGCCGGTGCCCGTGTACTTCGCCACACCGGACTGGCAGATCGCCGTCCCCGAGGTGCGCTGGCTCCCGGACCAGAGCGCGTTGCGGCGGGCCGTGCTGGCGCTGTTCGACGGCCCGGCGCCGTGGCTCGCGGACGGCGTCGCGAACGCCGCCCCGCCGCTCGGCGCACCTGTGGAGGTGGCCGACCCGGGCGCGGACGGCGTCGTGACCATCGACCTGCCCGCCGAGGCGTTCCAGGAGAGCTGGGCCGACGAGCAGCGCGGCCACCTGCAGGCGCAGCTCGAGGCCACCCTCTTCACCGGGCGGCTGCGCGGTGCCGTGTCGTCCGTCGGGCTCACCGTGGCGAGCTCGAACGGCCCCGTGCCGCTGCCGGTGCAGCCGGACGAGGTGCCGACGCTGCTCACCGATCCTCAGCCCCGCTCGGGCCCTTACGCCGTCGTCGACGGCGTGATCGCCGACGTCAGCGGCGAGCTGGCCGAGCCGGTTGCCGACCTCCCCGCGGTCACGGACCTCGCGGCGCCCAACCATCCGGCGGTCAGCGCCGACGGGACGCTGTGGGTGCTGCTGGACGGCACGCGGCGGCTCGTCCTGCTGCCCGCGGGCGGCGCCGAACCGGAGACGCTCCTCGAGGGCGCCGACCTGCTCCCGCCGTCCGTCGACAGGTTCGGCTGGGTGTGGACGGGGGAGAAGGACTCCGCGGGTCTGCTCACCGCCGTCCTGCCCGACGGCACGACGGTCCCGGTCAACGCGCCGCTCCTGGCCGACCGCCAGCTCCGGTCGATGCGCGTGTCGCGGGACGGGGCGCGGATCGCCATCGCCTCGGTCGACGCCGACGGTCGCAGCACGATCCACGTGGCCTCCATCGTCCGCGCGGCGGACGAGGCGGGGGAGCCGAGGGCGCTCGGCGACGGGGCTCTGACCGTGGGCGCGTCGCTGACGGACGTGACGGAGCTCGCCTGGTCCACGGAGCAGGCGCTCGCCGTGCTGGGCACGGCCGCGGGCTCCGAGCAGCGGGCGGTCTACCTCGCCACGGTGGGCGGGCGCACCACCCTGCAGCAGGTCGTCGCCGAAGGCACCGTGGGGCTGGCGGCGGCCCGCGGCAACGACGGCATCTACGTCGTGGACACCGACGGGGTGCTCCGGCTGCTGCGCGGGTCGAGCTGGGTGGAGACCACGTCGGGCGTCGTGGACCCGGTCTTCCCCGGCTGATCACCCTGTGGACGGCCGGTCCGGGCGCGCCGGTGCGGCCACGCTGGGGCCGTGGGTCTGGGGCGTGGGGTGCTGGTCGCGGCGGCGAGGGACGTCGGGCGGCTCGTGCTGCCCGTCGAGTGCCCCGGGTGCGGCCGGCTCGACACGGTGCTCTGCCCGGCGTGCGCGCAGCTGCTGACCGCCCGCGCCGCGCGATGCGAGGAGGCGGTGCCGCGGCTGGACCGGATGGACGGCGCACCGCCCCCACCCGTCTGGGCGGTGGTGCCCTACGTCGGACCGGTGCGCGGCGTCGTGGTCGCCTGGAAGGACCGCGGCCGTGCCGATCTCACGCGGCCACTGGTCGCCGCGCTCGAGCGCACGGGGCGCGACCTGGCGCCGGCTCTCGGGGAGGTCGCCCGGTGGGGCGGGCTGGCCCTGGTGCCGGTGCCCACGACGGCGCGTGCCCGGCGTCGTCGGGGCGCGGACCTGGTCCGGCTGCTCGCGGACGGCCTGGCACGCGGCCTCGGCGAGGCAGGCGTGCCGGCCGCAGTCGCAGCCGTGCTGCGTCGGCGCCGGGATCCCCGGCGCCGGGACCAGGTGGGCCTCGGTGCCCGGTCGCGGGGGCGGAACGCGGCGGGCTCCGTGGCGGTGCGCCGAGGTGCCGTGGCGGCGCGCGTGGTGGTGCTCGTGGACGACGTCGTGACGACCGGCGCCACCCTGGCCGCGTGCCGGGCGGCGCTCGAACGCGCCGGGGCGCTCGTGGTGGGGGCGGTCGTGCTCGCGGCCACGCCGTCGCCGTCGGCCGTGTCCGGGGTCAGCACGCCGGGGCGCTAGGATCGGAACGATTCGATCCTAGCACCCCGTCCGCCCGAACGCGCACCCCGTGATGCCACGGGTGGCAGGCTGGCGTGGACACCGAGGAGGTCCCCGATGCCCCGCCCTTTCCCGCCCACGTCCGTGGTGCCCGACCCGACGTTCGCGCACCGGGTCGCGACCGCGACCGTGACCGTGCTCGACCCGACCGGTGCGCCGTTGGCTGACACCGAGGTCACGGTCGAGCAGACGCGCCACGCGTTCGGCTTCGGCAACATCGGGTTCGACTTCATCCCGCTCGCCAACGGTGAGACCGTGCCGCACCCCGACGACGACGTCGAGACCTTCGGCGGTGCGTCGCTCGAGGCTCTCGAGCACCTGGCCGACCTCTGGCTCGACGTCTTCAACACGGCGACGCTCCCGTTCTACTGGGGACGGTTCGAGTCCCGGCGCGGCCAGCCGCAGACCGAGCGTCTGCGGCGCACGGCGGAGTGGTTCCGCGACCGCGGCGTCGAGCTCAAGGGGCACCCGCTGGTGTGGCACACGGTCCAGCCGTCGTGGCTGCTGGACCTGCCGGTCGACGAGATCGAGCGGGTGCAGCGGGAGCGGATCCGGCGTGACGTCGCCGACTTCGCCGGCCTGGTCGACACCTGGGACGCGATCAACGAGGTCGTGATCATGCCGGTGTTCACCAACGGCGACAACGGCATCACGCGGCTCGCACACCGGATCGGACGCCTCGCGACCATCCGCCTCGCCTTCGAGGAGGCCCGCGCGACGAACCCGCGGGCCACCCTGCTCCTCAACGACTTCGACATGTCCACCGCGTACGAGTGCCTCATCGAGGGGGTGCTCGAGGCGGGCATCGAGGTCGACGCGCTCGGCCTGCAGAGCCACATGCACCAGGGGTACTGGGGCGAGGAGAAGACGCTGCGCATCCTCGAGCGCTTCTCGCGCTACGGGCTGCCGATCCACTTCACGGAGTCGACGCTCCTGAGCGGGCACCTGATGCCCGAGGAGATCGTCGACCTGAACGACTACCAGATCCCCGACTGGCCGAGCACGCCCGAGGGTGAGGCCCGCCAGGCGGACGAGGTCGAGCGTCACTACCGCACGCTGCTGGCGCACCCCTCGGTCCGCAGCATCACCTACTGGGGGCTGTCCGACGACGGCATGTGGCTCGGCGCCCCGGGCGGCTTCGTGCGCAAGGACGGCTCGTGCAAGCCGTCGTACGACGCCCTGCGGGGGCTCGTGAAGGGGGAGTGGTGGCTCGCCCCGACGACGATGCGGACCGACGCCGCCGGCCGCCTCACCGTGCAGGGCTGGCTCGGCGACTACGCCGTCAGCGCCCGCGACACCCGCGCGTCGTTCGCGCTGGCGGCCGGGGTGCCCGCGGTCGACGCGCGGCTGGGCTGACGGACCGACGCCTCAGGGTGAACTGTGCGGGACACCGCGGACAGGTGAAGTGAGCCCGCTTCTCCTGTCCGCGGTTCCGGGTTACGGTCGTGGTAGCTGACGACCGGATGGCGCATCCCCCGGACCGCCGCCCGGTTCCGCAGAGGCCTGCGGGAGGAGGTGGTGCCCACACCGCGTCCCTACCTGTGAGTGATCCAGGTCCCGTCGGACGGTTCGCCCGTCCCACCCAAGGAGGTCAGCCATGGAGATCGTCGTCGTCGGCCGCCACACCGAGGTTCCTGAGCGGTTCCGCCGCCACGTCGAGGACAAGCTCAGCAAGGTCGCCCAGCTCGCACCGCGTGCGCAGCGGGTGGACGTCGAGGTCACGCACGAGAAGAACCCCCGACTGTCCGAGATCTGCGAGCGGGTCGAGCTGACCGTTCGCGGCAAGGGGCCGGTGATCCGCGCCGAGGCCATGGCTGACGACCCGTACGCCGCCCTCGACATCGCGATGACCAAGCTCATGGAGCGGCTGCGGCGCGCGCGCGACCGGCGCAAGGACCACCGCGGCGCCCCGCTGACGCCCGTCGAGGTGCGTGCCGCCGAGGCGGAGGAGGTCGTCGAGGCCGAGCCCGACGCCGGCGTCACGGTGACCGAGGACGGCGCCGTCGAGAAGATGCTCGGCGACTCGCCGATCGTCATCCGCGAGAAGCTGCACACGGCCCAGCCCATGACCCTGGACGACGCGCTCTACGAGATGGAGATGGTCGGGCACGACTTCTTCCTCTTCGTGGACGCGGAGACGTCGCTCCCCTCGGTCGCCTACCGGCGCCGGGGGTGGAGCTACGGCGTCATCCGGCTCGACTCGCCGGTGTCCGTCAGCGCGCAGGCGGTCTAGCACACCGGCGGGCGCGGGCCCGCGGCCGAGCGCCGCAGGCCCGCGCCCGTCGCGTGCAGCGGCGTCCGGTGGTGGCGTCCGGCGTCGGCGCCCGGGCGCGTCAGGGCGGCGCATGTCGGAGGGGACCGCCACGATGGCCCGGTGACCGCCCCGCCCGAGCAGCTGACGCTCGCCCAGGCCCGCCGCGTCGCGCTCGACGCCCAGGGGCTGTCGCGGCCCCGGGCCGAGCGGGCGGGGCCGGCGACCATGCGCCACCTCGGGCAAGTCGTCGACCGTCTGGGGCTGCTGCAGATCGACTCCGTGAACGTGGTGGCCCGCGCCCACCTCATGCCCGTCTTCTCGCGCATCGGCCCGTACGACCCCGGCCTGCTCGACCGGGCGAGCGGGCGGGCACCGCGGCGCCTCGTCGAGTACTGGGGCCACGAGGCCTCGTTCGTCCCGCCGGAGACCTACCGCCTCCTCGGCTGGCGCCAGCGCGCGTGGCGGGAGCACGCCTGGGGCATGGCGACGTCGGTCCTGCACACGCACGCGCACCTCGTCGACGAGATCCGCGACCTCGTCGCCGAGCGCGGTCCCGTGACGGCGCGCGAGGTGCACGCCGAGTACGCGGCCGAGCACCCCCGGCAGCGCGCGGACTGGGGCTGGAACTGGACGGTCAGCAAGCGCGTCCTCGAGCTGCTCTTCTTCACGGGCGAGCTCACCTCGGCCGGTCGGAACGCGGCCTTCGAGCGTCGGTACGACCTGACGTCCCGCGTGCTGCCGCCCGCCGTCCTCGCCGCGCCGGAACCCGCCGACGACGACGCCGTCCGCGCGCTCGTGGAGATCGGTGCGCGCGCGCACGGGGTGGGCACCGTGGCGTGCTTCGCCGACTACTTCCGGATCAAGGCAGCCCCCGCGCGCCGGGCCGTCGCCGAGCTGGTCGAGGACGGTGTGCTGCGGCCCGTCGTCGTGCGGGGGTGGGAGCGGCCGACCTACCTGCACCGCGACGCGCGCGTACCGCGCTCGGCGACCGGACGTGCCCTGCTGAGCCCCTTCGACCCGCTCGTCTTCGAGCGCCGCCGGCTCGAGGAGCTGTTCGGCACGCGGTACCGCATCGAGATCTACACGCCGGCGCACCTGCGCGTGCACGGGTACTACGTGCTGCCCTTCCTGCTGGGCGACCGGATCGTGGCGCGCGTCGACCTCAAGGCCGACCGACGCGCGGGCGTCCTGCTCGTCCAGGCCGCGCACGCCGAGCCGACGGGGCGCGCCGGCGAGTCCCCGGGCGCCGTCGCCGAGGCCCTCGCCGCGGAGCTCCGGCTCGCCGCCTCCTGGCTGGGCCTGTCCGACGTCGCGGCCGGGCCGGCAGCGGGCGGCGACCTCCTGCCCGCTCTCCTGACGGCGCTCGCCACGCCGTCGGCGGCTTCGTAGGCGGTCGCGCAGGCCGGCCCGCGGCCGGTGCGGCGGGGAACCCCGTCCGCGCGTCGGTCGTTGGTACGGGGCGTGGGCGGTGCCTCGCCTACGATGGTTGGTGGCCTGCGCCCGGGCGGCCCGACGGAGCAGCCGTCGGAGTGCCCAAGGGCGGACGACGGGCCCGGACCGTGCCGCTCGGCGCGGACACACGGACACTGGGAGACGCGCGTGCCTTCGATCCTCGACAAGGTCCTGCGGATGGGCGAGGGCCGGACCCTCAAGAAGCTCGCCGGGATCGCGGAGCAGGTCGGCGCTCTGGAGCCGAGCTTCGAGTCGCTCACGGACGCCGAGCTGCGCGAGGAGACCGACCGCTTCAAGGCCCGTCTCGCCGACGGCGAGACGCTGGACGACATCCTCCCCGAGGCGTTCGCCGCCGTGCGCGAGGCGGCCCGCCGGACGCTCGGCCAGCGGCACTTCGACGTGCAGCTCATGGGCGGCGCCGCGCTGCACCTCGGCAACATCGCGGAGATGAAGACCGGTGAGGGCAAGACGCTGGTCGCCACCGCGCCCGCCTACCTCAACGCGCTCACCGGCAAGGGCGTCCACGTCGTCACGGTCAACGACTACCTCGCCTCCTACCAGAGCGAGCTCATGGGCCGCGTCTTCCGCTTCCTCGGGCTCACGACCGGCTGCATCGTCACCGGTCAGAACCCCGAGGAGCGCCGCAAGCAGTACCTCGCGGACATCACCTACGGCACGAACAACGAGTTCGGCTTCGACTACCTGCGCGACAACATGGCCTGGCGGCCCGAGGAGCTCGTCCAGCGCGGTCACCACTACGCCATCGTCGACGAGGTCGACTCGATCCTCATCGACGAGGCGCGGACGCCGCTGATCATCTCGGGCCCCGCCTCCGGCGACGCGAACAAGTGGTACGCCGAGTTCGCGAAGATGGCGTTGCGGCTCCACCCGGAGGTCGACTACGAGGTCGACGAGAAGAAGCGCACGGTCGGCGTCCTCGAGCCGGGCATCGAGAAGGTCGAGGACTACCTCGGCATCGACAACCTGTACGAGTCGCTGAACACCCCGCTCATCGGCTTCCTCAACAACGCGCTGCGCGCCAAGGAGCTCTACAAGCGCGACAAGGACTACGTCGTCATGAACGGCGAGGTGCTCATCGTCGACGAGCACACCGGCCGCATGCTGCCCGGCCGCCGGTACAACGAGGGCATGCACCAGGCCATCGAGGCCAAGGAGGGCGTGCAGGTCAAGGCGGAGAACCAGACGCTGGCGACCATCACGCTGCAGAACTACTTCCGGCTCTACGACAAGCTCGCCGGCATGACCGGCACGGCCCAGACCGAGGCCGCCGAGCTGATGAGCACGTACAAGCTCGGCGTCGTGCCGATCCCGACGAACAAGCCGATGGTCCGCAAGGACCAGCCGGACCTCGTGTACAAGAACGAGGAGGTCAAGTTCAAGGCGGTCGTGGACGACATCGTCGAGCGGCATGCCAAGGGCCAGCCGGTCCTCGTCGGCACGGTGAGCGTCGAGAAGAGCGAGAAGCTCTCGCAGATGCTGCGCCGCATGGGCGTCCCGCACGAGGTGCTGAACGCGAAGCAGCACGCTCGCGAGGCGTCGATCGTCGCGCAGGCGGGCCGCAAGGGTGCCGTGACGGTCGCCACGAACATGGCCGGTCGCGGTACCGACATCATGCTGGGCGGCAACGCGGAGTTCATGGCCGTGCAGGCGCTCGCCGAGCAGGGCCTGGACCCCGCGGAGAGCCCGGAGGAGTACGAGGCCGCCTGGCCCGCCGCGCTCGAGAAGGCGCGTGCCGCCGTCGCGGCCGAGCACGACGAGGTCGTCGAGCTCGGTGGCCTGTACGTGCTGGGCACGGAGCGCCACGAGTCCCGGCGCATCGACAACCAGCTGCGCGGCCGCTCGGGCCGGCAGGGCGACCCGGGCGAGTCCCGCTTCTACCTGTCCATGACCGACGACCTCATGCGGCTGTTCAACTCGGGGCTCGCGGAGTCGATGATGAACCGGGCCGCGTACCCGGACGACCTGCCGCTCGAGTCCAAGATGGTCACCCGCGGCATCCAGAGCGCGCAGTCCCAGGTCGAGGCGCGGCACTTCGAGGTCCGCAAGAACGTCCTGAAGTACGACGACGTCATGTCGCGCCAGCGCGAGGTGATCTACGCCGAGCGGCGCCGCGTGCTCCAGGGCGAGGACATGCACGAGCAGGTCCAGCACTTCGTCACCGACGTCGTCACGGCCTACGTCGACGCGGCCGTGGCCGAGGGCACCCCCGAGATGTGGGACCTCGACGCGCTGTGGACCGCCCTCAAGCTCGTCTTCCCGGTCTCGATCACGCCCGACGAGGTGATCGAGGAGGCCGGCTCGGCGCAGCGGCTGACGCGCGACCTGCTCCTGGACGAGCTGCTCTCCGACGCCCGGATGGCGTACGAGCGGCGCGAGGAGCAGCTCGGGACGGAGAACATGCGCGACCTCGAGCGTCGCGTGGTCCTCTCGGTCCTGGACCGCAAGTGGCGCGAGCACCTGTACGAGATGGACTACCTCAAGGACGGCATCGGCCTGCGGGCGATGGCGCAGCGCGACCCCCTGGTGGAGTACCAGCGCGAGGGCTTCCAGCTGTTCCAGGCCATGACGGACGCCATCAAGGAGGAGTCCGTCACGTTCCTGTACAACCTCGAGGTCAAGCTCCAGCAGCCGGAGGAGGCCGCACCGGCGGACGCCGGCGCCGAGGCGGCCGGCGAGGCTGCAGGTACCGACGGCGCCGCCGCGGCGGAGCAGCCGGCGGTCACCACGACCGCACCCGCGACGGTCGCGGCGCCGCGGGCCGCGGTCGCCGCCGAGGAGCAGCCGACGCGTGCCGCGCGGCCCGTGCCGCGCATGGTGGCCAAGGGCCTCGAGGCGCCGGAACGGCGGGCGCCGCTGCAGTACTCGGCCCCGTCGGTCGACGGTGACGCGAACGCTGTGACGGCGGCCTCGGGCTCGGGCGGCGCCGTGGCGGCGGAGAAGGACGGCCAGACGTTCCCGGGCACCCCGCGCAACTCGCCGTGCCCGTGCGGCTCGGGCAAGAAGTACAAGCTCTGCCACGGGAAGAACGAAGCAGCCTGACGCCAGGGCGAGCCCGGCCGGTCACCGGCCGGGCTCGCGCTCCGTCAGCGGCGGGAGCAGGTCAGCCGATCTGCAGGACCGTGGCCCGCCAGCTCCCGCGGTGCACCTCGAGACGGACGGCGGCCGCGCGGACGCGCGCACCGTCGTGCACCACCGCCGTGCCCTCGGCGACGGTGGGGCCGACGCGGCACAGCCGGACCGCGCGGAGGACGACGCCGCGTCGACCGGTGGCCGGGCCGGGGCGCACGGCCCGTGCCAGCGCCTCGTACACCTCCGGGCTGACCCAGCGCGCGAGCTGGACCAGCGGGCGGGCGGACGTGAGCGCCTCGATCGCCGCCATCACGACGGCGCCGCACAGCCGGGTCGGGTCCTCCAGCGGTTCCTCGCGCGGTGGCTCGGGGGCGGCCGTGGGCCACGCGGCAGAGGTCAGCGGGGACAGCACCGAACGACCGACCGGCGGTTGGCCGATCGACGCGCTCCGCGCCACGTGCGACGGCTCCGCGGTCGGGGGGAGCAGCAGGCGCGGGGGAGCGGTCGTCGCCGCGCGCGCGGCGGGGCGGGTCCTGGCCGGTGCGGTCGCAGATCCGGTCCGTGCGTCGGCCGACGTCGCCAGCGCGGCGCTCATACCGAGATCCCGGCAGGAACGGTGAGGACGTCACCGGGGTGGATCAGGCCCGGGTCGGGGCCGACGAGCGCCTGGTTGGCCGCGTAGAGCGAGGGCCAGGCGGCTGCGACCGCGGCGTCGGGGGCGTCCGGCGGCAGCAGGCTCGCCGTGATGCTCCACAGGCTGTCTCCGGGCTGGACGACGATCGAGGTCGGCTCCACGGCGGGGGCGGGCTGCGCACCGGGGGTCGGGGTCGTGGGAGCCGGCGGGCTCGCCAGGGGGACAGGTCCGCTCACCGCGCTGACCGGGCTCACCGCGCTGACCGGGCTCACCCCGCTCACGGTGGAGCCGGGGGCGGTCGGTGCCGAGGACGTCTGCGACACGGTCGAGGTGACCTGCCAGTCCACGTCGACGTCCTCGGCCAGCGCGGTGCCGCCGATGCCGAGCGACATCCCTGCCCCGACGCCGACGGTCAGCGCACGGCGCAGGACGGCGGGGACGACCCGCTGGGCCACGGCCTCGGTGCGCGACCACCGGTGTCCGAGGCCGGCGGCGACGGCCGTGACGGTGAGGACGGCGCAGCCGCCGGTGAGCACGGCCGCGGCGAGGGCCCCCACCGCGAGCACCGCGGTGCCCACCATCGCGTCGGGAGCCGGCGCCTGCGCGGAGGCGCTCACGGCAAGGCGGGCGAGGACGGCCGCCGCGCAGGCGCAGGCGGCGGTCGCCGTGAGGCCGCGCCAGGCGCCGTGTCGAGGGGTGCTCCGAGGGTCCACGGGTGCTCCGATCCGGGAGGTGGCCGAGCGCCGCGCGGCGGGCGATCTCAACCGATGCAGGATGATGCAGAACGATGATGGAGGATCGAGTTCCGTCACGTCGACTGGACGACCACTGTGTGGACAAAGCGGACATGTGGGCCAGGTCGGCGCCCTAGCGTGTGCGCATGCGCTGGCAGGCCCTCTTCGCCGATCTCGAGCTACAGCTCGATGCCGCGGAGTCGCGCGGCCGGCTCGACGACGTGCCGGACCTCACGCGGGCCGAGCGCGCCGCCGTCGACCTGGGTGCGCGGCTGCGCGCCCACACGGGCGAGCTCTCGGTCACGGTGCACGGCGGCGAGTGCCGGCGCGGCGTGCTCCAGGACGTCGGGCCGCAGTGGGTGCTGCTCGCGGACGGTCCCCGCGAGCACCTGGTCCCGCTCGACGCCATCGCCGTCGTCGCCGGGCTGGGCGACGTCGCCGCGCCGCCGGCGGGCGTCGTCGGCAGCCGGCTCCGCCTCGGTCACGCGCTGCGTGCGGTCGCGCGCGACCGGTCCGTCGTGCGCGTGCTCACGACGGCGGGCACGGTGGTCGGCAGGGTCGACGCCGTCGGTACGGAGCACCTCGACGTGGCCCTGGTGCGGCCGGACGACGACCGACCGACCGGCGCCCGGTGCGCCGTCGCCTGGTCAGCCCTGCTCGTGCTGAGCCGCGGCTGACCCCGCTTCGATGCTCGCGCGGGTCTCGGCGTACATCCGCTCGATGTAGGCCTCGAGCTGGTCGGCCTCGACGCGCCACTGGCCGGCCTTGCCCTGTCCGCCGATCTTCATCGCGGGGAGGTCGCCGGACTTCACGAGGGCGTACGCCTGCGTCATCGAGATGTTGAGCACATCCGTCACGTCGGCGAGCGTCAGGAACCGCGGCATGGCAGGAGTCTGGCACGTCGGGCGCACGCCACCGAACCGTGCACAGGTGGGACTGAAGACCGGGACGAAACCGACCAGAACGGGCATGATGGGCGGGCGCGGGCGCGCGCCAGATGGGCAGGGCAGCCCGCGGCGAGCGCACGCGGACCACGGGCACGCCCGCGGGGACGACACCGAACGAGGGGGACATGGCCGACCACCCGCACCCACCCGCCAGCCCACCTGCACTGCGCCTGCGTCGGCCCGGCTGGCGGGACCCTCGCCTTCTGCTGGGGGTCGTGCTCGTGGCCGCCTCCGTCGCGCTCGGGTCGACGCTCGTCGCGTCCGCCGGGCGGACCGTGCCGGTGTACGCGGCCGCCGAGGCGCTCGTCCCCGGCGACGCGCTCGCCGCGGCGGACCTCACGGTCCGGCAGGTGCGTCTCGACGCTGCGGGCGCCACCTACGTGCGCGCGGACGAGCCGCTGGCGGACGACCTCGTCGCGACCAGGGTCGTCGGTGCGGGGGAGCTGCTCCCGAGGTCCGCAGTCGCGACGCAGACCGAGCTCGGGCTGCGTCCCGTGGCGATCGAGCCGGACGGCGCGCTGCCGGAGGGGCTCGCTGCCGGGGCCGCCGTCGACCTCTGGTTCGTCCCCGAGGGGGACGCCGGGGTGGCGCCGTCGTCCTCGGTCGGGGCGACCCGGGGCGCGCCGACCGTCGAGCCACAGCTCCTCGCGGCCGGGCTCACCGTGGCCGAGGTGAGCGAGCCACGCGGTGGGCTGGCGGTGGGTTCGGCGGTGACCGTCCACGTGCTCGTGCCCGTGGACGAGCTGCCCACGGTGCTCGGCGCGCTCGCGGCCGAGGGGTCGGTCGAGGTCGTCCTGGTGCCCGGGGGAGGTCGGTGAGCGCGCGGATCGGCGTCCTCAGTGCCGTGACGGGGGACGACGAGGCGACGGTGGTGCAGGTCCTGGCCGCCGAGCGCGGCGTCGAGGTGGTGCGCCGGTGCGCGGACCTGGCCGAGCTCCTCGCGGCCGGGGCGGCAGGCATCGGCCGGGTCGCCGTCGTCTCGGCCGACCTGCCGGGACTCGACCGGGCAGCGGTCGGTCACCTGCACGGTTCGGGGGTCTGGGTCGTCGTGGTCGCGGCCGCGGAGGACCGGGGGCGCGTGGACGGGCTCGGCGCGGACGCGGTGACCGCGGCGCCCGGCGTCGCACCGGCGGTCCAGCGGGTGCTGGACGGTGGCCGTCCGGCGGCTCCTGCGGCGGACCCGGGCCCGCCGGCCCGGCCGGCGGACGGCGTCGTGGTGGCGGTGTGGGGACCGACCGGAGCGCCGGGGCGCACGACCGTCGCGGTGAACCTCGCTGCCGAGCTCGCCGCTCGCCCCGCCGGGCGGCTCCCGGAGGGGCCGACCGTGCTCCTCGTGGACGCGGACACGTACGGAGGGACGGTCGCCCAGGTCCTGGGACTCCTCGACGAGGCACCCGGTCTCGCGGCGGCGGCGCGGGCGGCCGCGGCAGGTCGGCTCGACGAGGTGGGGCTCGCGGCGCTGACCCCGCGGCTCGAGGGCGGTCTGCGGGTCCTCACCGGGCTCAGCCGGCCCGACCGGTGGCCGGAGGTCCCCGCGACGAGCCTGGACCTGGTCTGGCCCGCCTGTCGGTCTCTCGCGGACGTGACGGTGGTGGACTGCGGGTTCTGCCTCGAGCAGGACGAGGCCCTGACCTACGACACCCGCGCGCCGCAGCGGAACGCGGCGACGCTCTCCGCGCTGGCGACCGCTGACGTCGTCGTGGTGGTGGGCGCGGGCGACCCGGTCGGTCTGCAGAGGCTCGTGCGCGGGCTCGGCGCTCTCGACGAGCTGGCGCTGGCGGCCCGTCGGCGCGTCGTCGTGAACCGGGTCCGTGCCAGTGCCAGCGGCCCCCGACCCGGGGACGCGGTGCGCGAGGCCCTGCGACGCTACGCGGGCGTGGTCGACGCCGTCGTGCTCCCGGACGACCAGGTGACCTGTGACGGCGCGCTCCTGCACGCACGCACGCTCGCCGAGCACGCCCCGTCGTCGGCCCTGCGCCGTGCGCTCGCGGGGCTCGCCGCGGAACTGGTGCCCGCCGCGGTGCCCGCGGGGGCACACTGAGCCATGCGGATCTACGTCCCCTCGACCCTGGCCGAGCTCGACCCCAGCCGCGGCCTGCAGCCGCGTCTGGTCCACGCGGTCACCTCAGCGCTCCGGGCGGCCCTGCCCGACGAGGACGAGGAGGGCCTCGAGTACGCCGCGCAGCTGCTGGCCGCCGACGACAGCCTCGACCGGCTCGAGGGCACCGACGCCCCGCGCCGACGCGTGGTCGTCGCGGTGGACGTCCCCGAGGCGGTCGTCGAGGCCGTCGACGACCCGCACGCGCCGTCCGTCGTCCGGCTCACCATCCCCGTCGGCTGGGACGACGTCGCGTGCGCGCACGTCGACGAGGCCGCGGCGGAGGCGGACGTGGTCGCAGCGCTCGCGGGGGACGACGACGCCGTCGAGCGCCTCGCCGAACGGGACCTGCTCTGGTACGACTCGAGCGAGCTCGACCGCCTGGCCGCGGGCTCGCTGCACTAGCCGCGCCGGCGGGGGTCAGTCCTCGTCGAACGGGTCGAGGAAGGCCCGCACCTGGTCGTGCAGGAGGCCGTTGGTCGCCAGCGCGGAGCCCCCGAACGGGCCGGGCACGCCGCGCACCGAGGTGAACGTGCCGCCCGCCTCGGTCACGATCGGCACGAGCGCGGCCATGTCGTGCAGCGCCAGCTCGGGCTCGCAGGCGACGTCCACGGCGCCCTCGGCCACGAGCACGTAGGACCAGAAGTCGCCGTAGGCCCGGGTGCGCCAGACGGCCCGCGTGAGGTCCAGGAAGCCGTCCAGGCGCCCCTGCTCCTCCCAGCCCGACAGGCTCGAGTACGACAGCGACGCGTCGTGCAGAGCCCCGACCTGGGACACCTGCAGCCGGGTCGCCGAGGACAGCGAGCGCCCGCTCCAGGCCCCCGAGCCGACCGCCGCCCACCACCGACGACCGAGCGCCGGCGCGCTGACCAGCCCGAGCACGACCTCGCCGTTGTCGATGAGCCCGATCAGCGTGGCCCACACGGGCACGCCGCGGACGAAGTTCTTCGTCCCGTCGATCGGGTCGATCACCCACTGCCGCGGCCCGTGGCCCGTCGCCGGGAGCTCCTCACCCACGACGGCGTCGCGCGGCCGGGTCCGGCCCAGCTGCGCGCGCACGACCTCCTCGGCGAGGCGATCGGCGTCGGACACCGGGGTGTGGTCCGGCTTGGTCTCCACGTGCAGGTCCAGCGCCCGGAAGCGCGACATGGTCACCGCGTCGACCTGGTCGGCGATCACGTGGGCGAGCCGCAGGTCGTCGTCGTAGGCCATGAGGTGAACCGTAGCGCCGAGGCGCCCCGGCGCGGCCGAGCCGGCCGTCAGTCGGCGCGCGCGTCGCCCGTGCGCGCCGCCAGGAGCCGACGCAGGGAGTCCACGCGGCGCGCCCGTGCCTCCGCCTCGGCGCCCGCCGCCTCGGCGACCCACTCGTCGAGCGCGCAGTCGGGCGCCGTCGCCGCGTGGGTGCAGCCCCGGGGGCAGCGTTCCTCGACGACCGCGGCGAGGTCCTCGAAGGCTGCGAGCAGGCGCTCCGGTGTGACGTGGGCGAGTCCGAAGGACCGGACACCCGGGGTGTCGATGACCCAGCCGTCCTGCTCGGGCAGGCGCAGGGCCACGGCGGAGGACGACGTGTGCCGGCCCCGACCGGTCACGACGTTCACGCGCCCGGTAGCCCGGTCGGCGTCCGGCACCAGGGCGTTGACCAGCGTCGACTTGCCCACGCCCGAGTGCCCCACCAGCACCGAGACGCGCCCGGAGAGGTGGTGCCGGAGCCGGTCCAGGCCTCCGATGCCGGCGGCGTCGTCGCGCGCGGTCACGGTCGTCTGGACGCCGAGCGGGGTGTAGAGCGCGACGAGCGGGGCCGGGTCGGCGAGGTCGGCCTTGGTGAGGCAGAGGAGCACGTCCATGCCGGCGTCGTACGCGGCGACCACGCACCTGTCGATCATCCGGGTGCGCGGCTCCGGGTCGGCGAGCGCGGTCACGATGACGAGCTGGTCGGCGTTCGCGACGATCACGCGCTCGACCGGGTCGGTGTCGTCGGCCGTGCGGCGCAGCACGGTGCGGCGGTCGGCGATGCGCACGATCCGGGCGAGCGATCCCGTCGCGCCGCTCGTGTCGCCGACGACGTCCACGAGGTCCCCGCAGACGACCCGCTCCCGGCCCAGCTCGCGTGCCTTCACCGCGGTGACGGCACGCTCGCCGGGCGTGTCCGGGGCCACGAGGACGGCGTACCGGCCGCGGTCCACCGCCGTCACGAGCGCGCGGACGGCGTCCTCGTGCGCGGGCCGGCGCTTCGTGCGGGGGCGGGAGCCGCGCCCGGGTCGGGTGCGGACGGCGTCCTCGTCGAGCCGGCCGATGGCCCGCATGCCTCAGGCGACCCCGAGCATGCGGGCCCACATCCCGGTGAAGCCCGGGAGGGTCTTGGCGGTCGTGTCGACGTCGACGACGCGCACCCCGCTGACGCGCAGGCCGACGAGCGCGCCCGCGGTGGCCATCCGGTGGTCGCGGTAGGTCTGCCAGACGCCCCCGTGCAGCGCGCGCGGGGTGATGACGAGCCCGTCGTGCGTCTGCTCCGCCTGGCCGCCGAGCCGCGTGATCTCCGTGGCGAGCGCCGCCAGCCGGTCGGTCTCGTGCCCGCGCATGTGCGCGATGCCCCGCAGTCGGCTGGGGCCGTGCGCCAGCGTCGCGAGCGCGGCGATCGTCGGAGCGAGCTCGCTGGCCTCGCGCAGGTCGACGTCGATCCCGTGCACGACGCCGGTCCCCGACACGGCGAGCACGTCGGCGGAACGCTCGACCCGGCCGCCCATCCGGGTGAGCAGGTCAGGGAGCAGTGCCCCGGGCTGCGTGGTGGCCTCGGGCCAGCCGGGCACGCGCACGGTCCCGCCGGCCACCAGGGCCGCGGCGAGGAAGGGGGCCGCGTTCGACAGGTCCGGCTCGACGCGCACGTCGCGGCCGGCGACCGGTCCGGGGGCGACCTCCCAGATGTGCGGCCGCGAGTCGTCCACGCGCACACCGGCGGCGCGGAGCACGTCCACGGTCATGACGATGTGCGGCAGGCTCGGCAGGGTCGGCCCGGTGTGCCGCAGCACGAGCCCCTGGGCGAAGCGCGGCGCGGAGAGGAGCAGACCCGAGACGAACTGGCTCGAGGCGCTGGCGTCGACGTCGACAAGCCCGCCCTGCAGGACGCCCGGGCCGGTGACCGTGAAGGGGAGCGTCCCGCGGCCGCCGTCGGGCCCGTCGTCGACGCGAGCCCCGAGGTCGCGCAGGGCGCGCAGCACCGGGCCCATCGGTCGGACGCGAGCCTCCGGGTCGCCGTCGAACCGGACGGGCCGGCCGAGCAGGGCGGCGACAGGCGGAACGAAGCGCATCACGGTCCCGGCGAGGCCGCACTCGACCTCGATCGGACCCGCACCGAACGGTGCGCGGCGCCCCAGGCGGATCGGCTCGACGGCCCAGTCCGAACCTCGCCGCTCGACGCGCGCGCCGAGCGCCTCGAGGGCGTCGGCCATGAGCACCGTGTCGCGGGAGGCCAGCGCGCCACGGATGTGGCCGGGGGTGTCGGCGATGGCGGCCAGCACGAGGTACCGGTTGGTCAGGGACTTCGAGCCGGGCACCTCGACGACGGCGTCCAGGGGCGACTCGGCTTCCGGCGCCGCCCACTCGGGGGCGTGCGCGAGCTCGGTCGTCATGTCGACGAGGTTACCGGGGCGGCGTCGGGCGCGGCTGGCTCGGTCACGGGCGGCGCGTCGGGCGGTGCGTCGGGCGGCGCTGTCGGGCGGGGGAGCCGTCGGCTCAGTCGCGGACGGCGCCCTTCGCGGCGGCGAGCGCCGCGCGGGTCTCCCGTGCGAGCTGCTTGCCCTCCTTGCGTGCCGAGGCGACCGTGCGTCGGGCCACGAGCTCGGCGTCGCGGTCGAGGCGGGCGTGCCGGACCCGCCAGCCGAGGCTGGGCGCCCCCTCCTTGTCCAGCCCGGCGATGAGCGCCCCGCCGATCAGGCTGAGGTCGCGCAGCAGCGTCCGCGCCCCGCGGTCGCCACCCGCCGCGAGGGTGGCGGGCGTGACCGCCCCCTGGGTGCGGACGGGTGCGTCCGCGACCGCCAGGGGAAGCGTCAGGAGGGCGAGCGCGCAGGCCGAGGTGCGCGGGGCCTTGCCCGCGGCGAGCAGCACGCCGGCCCCCGCCATGGCGCCACCGTGCAGCCGGACGGCCAGGCGCAGCGTGTCGGTGGGCGGCGGGTCGCCGAGCCCGGTGCGGGCCGCGAGCCGGCGCCACGCGTCGCGCATCCGCTCGACGTGCGGCCCCGGGTGGCGGACGGCATCGACACCCTCGGTGACGAACCATCCGGCGAGCAGGGGACGGGCGATCCGACGGGTCAGCATGATCTCCTCCTCGGTCCTGCGAGCACGCTATCCCCTGGTCGCGGTGCCGGCACGGGAAGGGTGCGGGAATGGTGGGCGTCGGTGCGCGCGTTGGCACTGGCATGAGCATGGTCCTGGTGCGCCCCGCGGCCGTCGTGACGCCCGGGCGGCCCGCCGGAGACGGCCGGGACGGGTGGGCCTGGGCGCCCGGGTACCGCGGGAGCGGCCCGACGGCGGTCGCGCCGTTAGGCTCGTGGCCGATGAACACCGACGCGCCCGACGAGGGCACCTACGCCGACGACGCGGGGACCGACCGTGCCCCCGAGGAGGCCCCGGCCGCGCGGGCCGAGCGGTTCGAGCGCGAGGCGCTCGCCTACGTCGACCAGCTGTACTCGGCGGCCCTGCGGATGACCCGCAACCCGGCGGACGCCGAGGACCTCGTGCAGGAGACGATCGCGAAGGCCTTCGCGGCCTTCCACCAGTACCGGCCGGGGACCAACCTCAAGGCGTGGCTCTACCGGATCCTGACGAACACCTTCATCAACTCCTACCGCAAGAAGCAGCGGGAGCCGCTCCAGGCGGCGTCGGAGGACGTGGAGGACTGGCAGCTCGCGCGCGCCGCGTCGCACACCTCGACGGGGCTCCGCTCCGCGGAGGCCGAGGCCCTCGACAACCTGCCGGACTCCGACGTCAAGGAGGCCCTGCAGGCGATCGGTGAGGACTTCCGGATCGCCGTGTACCTGGCCGACGTCGAGGGCTTCGCCTACAAGGAGATCGCCGAGATCATGGGCACCCCGATCGGGACGGTGATGTCCCGCCTGCACCGTGGCCGCAGCCAGCTGCGGGAGCTGCTGACGGACTACGCGCGTGAGCGGGGCCTCGTCCCTGCCCGCACCGAGGGGAGCGAGTCGTGACGTCGACAGGCGCCGGGCCGGACGCCGGCCACACCCACGACGACGGTTCCGAGCACGAGGTCGACTGCGGCGAGGCGCTCGCGCGGCTGTTCGAGTTCATCGACGCCGAGATCGACGAGCTCGAGGGGGACCGCATCCGCCGGCACCTGGCGGACTGCGAGCCGTGCCTGTCGGAGTACGACGTGGCGGACCACCTCAAGAAGCTCGTCCGGCGCTCGTGCACCGAGGTGGCGCCCACCGAGCTGCACGTGCGGATCCGTCAGCAGCTCACCGTGCTGCGCGCCCAGGTGCAGACCGCGGACTGACGCCCCGAGGTGGGCGTCGGCGCTCAAGTCGGGCGCGTCGTCGCCCGATCAACAACGGGTGACCGAGCAGACCTCGCCGCAGCCGCAGTCCGTCATCCCGCTCCTGCACGCCCTCGCCAGCAGCAAGGGTTCCGACCTGCACTGCAAGGTCGGTTCCGCGCCGCGCCTGCGGGTGGACGGCCGCCTGCGCCGGCTGCAGGTCCCTGACCTGCACCCGGCCGACACCGAGCACATGGTGTCCCAGGTGCTGCCCGAGGAGCTGCGGGAGAGCTTCGCCCGCACCAACGAGGCGGACTTCGCCTACTCCCTGTCCGGCGTCGGCCGCTTCCGCGTCAACGTGTTCCGCGCGCGCGGCACCCTCGGTCTCGTGTTCCGGCGGGTCGCGATGGGCGCGCAGACCCTGGAGGACCTCCACCTGCCGGAGGTGCTCGGCGAGCTCGCCCTCGAGCCGCGGGGCCTGGTGCTGGTCACGGGCCCGACGGGGTCGGGCAAGACGACGACGCTCGCGTCGATGGTGGACCTCATCAACACGTTCAAAGAGGTCAACATCGTCACGATCGAGGACCCGATCGAGATCCTGCACAAGGACAAGAAGGCGATCGTCTCCCAGCGCGAGGTCGGCTACGACACCGCCGACTTCACGGTCGCCCTCCGTGCCGCGATGCGGCAGGACCCCGACGTGATCCTCGTGGGCGAGATGCGCGACGTCGAGACGGTGCGCGCCGCCCTGTCCGCCGCGGAGACCGGGCACCTGGTGCTCTCGACGCTGCACACGATCGACGCCTCGGAGACGATCAACCGGATCGTCGACTTCTTCCCCCCGCACGAGCAGAAGCAGGTGCGTGGCGCCCTCGCCCAGGCCCTGCGCGGCATCGTGTCGCAGCGCCTCGTCCGCCGCGCCGACGGCACCGGCCGGGTGGCGGTGGTCGAGGTCCTGGTGAACACCGGCCGGACGGCCGACGCGATCGTCGAGCCCTTCGACAACCCGCCGCTCGAGGACCTCATCGCCGACGGCGAGTTCTACAAGATGCAGACCTTCGACAAGCACCTGTTCACGCTCGTCAGCGAGGGCGTCGTCTCCTACGAGGACGCCTGTACGGTCGCGAGCCGTGCGCAGGACCTCACCGTCGAGCTGCGGGCGGCGGGCATCGTCCGCTAGTTGCGCCCTGGCAAGACGAGATATAACGTGTTCTCCCGTAACGCGATATATCTCGTCAAGGAGGCGTGCTCGTGAGCGGGACCAGCGGGGAGTCGTGGGTCGTCACCGGCCCGCAGATCATCGAGGTCGAGGACGTGCGCGCCCTGCGCGTCGCGCTCGTGGCCGGCCGGGTCGACGTCGTCGGGCGCGACGAGCCGGGCGCCCGGATCGAGGTCCACGGGGTGACCGGACGCCCCCTCGAGGTCGGGCTCGTCGACGGCGAGCTGCGGGTCGGCTACGCGTTCACGCTCGGCGGCTGGGAGGGGTGGCTCGACAAGTTCCTGTCCTGGCGTCCCGCGGACCGTGCTGACGTGCACGTGGCCGTGCCGCGCGACGTCGCGGTCCGGCTGAGCACGGTGAGCGCGGAGGGCTTCCTCGGCGACGTCGCGCAGGGCGCCCAGGTGTCGACCGTGTCGGGCTCGCTCGTCACCGACCGCACGCAGGGCCTGCTCACCGTCAAGGCCGTGTCGGGCGACGTCGTCGTCCGTGGGCACACCGGCGACCTGCGGGCGAACGCCGTGTCCGGCTCCGTGACGGCCTCCGGCGCCTTCACCCAGGCCTCGCTCACGACGGTCTCCGGGGCCGTCACCCTCGACGCGGCGCGCGCCGCCGGGGTGAGCCTCCAGACGGTCTCGGGCGACGCCACCGTCCGCCTGCCGGAAGGCGTGGGTGTCACGGTGGCGGCGCGGAGCGTCTCCGGGCGTGTCGTGGTCGACGGCGAGGCCCGCACGGGCGAGGGCCCCCTCACCGGCAACGTCGAGGTGACCGTCGGCGACGGCGTCTGCCGGATCCAGGCCAACACGGTCTCCGGTCACCTCACCGTGCTGCGGTCCGCACCCGTGCGCCACGAGGGCGAGTACTGATGCCGGTCTTCGCGCACGGGCAGCTGCGCCTGTACCTCCTGGCCCTGCTGGACTCGGGGCCCAAGCACGGTTACGAGCTCATCACCGCGCTCTCCGACCGGTTCGGGGGCACCTACCGGCCGAGCCCGGGGACGATCTACCCCCGGCTCGCCCGGCTCGAGGAGGAGGGGCTCGTCACGCGGTCGGACGAGGGCCGCAAGGGGACCTACGCCCTCACGGCCGCGGGCCGCGCCGAGCTCGCCGCCCGCCAGGGCGACCTCGCGGCGATCGAGGAGGACCTGGCGGAGACGGTCCGCACCCTCGCCGACCAGGTCCGCGACGAGGTTCGCGGGGCGATGGCGGGACTGCGCGCCGACCTCGCGGCAGCGGCCCAGGAGGCGCGCGCCTCCGCACGGTCCGCGACCGGGCCGGATGCGCGGGCGACGTCGCGGGCGCACCGCGCCGAGATCGAGGCGATGCTGCACGAGTTCCGCGACGAGATGCGCGCCGAGATCCGTCGCGCCGACGCGCGCGGGACGATCGGGCGGCTCACGGTGGACACCGTCCGCACCGTCCTGGACTCGGCGCGGACGGCGATCCGGGGGACACTGGGCTCCGGGTAGGGCATGCTTTCTGGCAGTTCACCCGCGGTTCGGCTCAGATGTCGGCGTCGCGGGCCGATGGACCTTGAGCGGCATCACACCCCTGGATGCTGCCCGGAGGGTGAGATGGCCGTGATGGCCCGTCCCGTGGACGCGGCGGAGACGTCAGTCGGCCGCACCCGTCCTGTACCGGTGCAGAGCTGACACGGCGATGCCGAGTCCCGCCGAGGTCTTCTCCACGCAGCTGCTCGTGCAGTTCCTCACGGCCGTCTCGTCGTGCGCCGACGAGGATGCGGCCGCCGTCGTCGCTGCGGAACGGGCCGCGGCCGCGTTCGAGGCGGAGGTCGGCGCCGTCGTCCTCGACGGTGTGGTCGCCGCGGTCGGGCTGCCCGAGGGCGTCGCCGGGCGGCACGAGGTGCTCGGCGTGGCCCACCGGGGCCAGCGGGAGGTCGAGGTGCCCGGCATCGGCCTGTGCGCCGCGCTGGCCGCACCGCTGCGGGAGCCGGCGGACGGGCACCTCGTGGTCGCCCGCGCGTCGACGGTCCCCTTCTCCACCGCCGAGGCGCACCTCCTGCGCGGCATGGCGCGGGCCTACCACGTGGCCGTCGGGTCCCTGCGGACGGTCGAGGGCGAGCGGGCCATGCGCGCCCTCTCGGAGCAGCACGCGGCCGAGAACGCCCGGCTGCTGGAGTCCCTGCGTGTGCGCCACCAGCTCCTGGAGCACCTCGTCGGCGTGCAGCGCGCCGTCACCCGCCGTGCCCCGCTCGACGAGGTGCTCGGCACGATCGTCGACTCGGCACGCACGCTCCTGAAGGACGACGTCGCGGCCATCTGCCTGGTCGACAGGGCCGACCCCACGCGCTTCGTGCACGTCATGTCACGCGGGATGCCTGCCGCGGCGGAGGTCGAGGTGCGCCGGTCGCGGCCGTCCTCCACCGACCCGACCTGGGCGGCGATCAGGGCCGACCGGGTGGTCCTCGCGCGTGGTCCGGTGCTGCGCGGTCCGGAGCCCGACGAGTGGCCCGGCGGACGCCCGCCCCGCGTGGCGCTCGCCGCACCGGTGCACGAGGGTGCGCGGCCCGCGGGCGTGCTCGTCGTCGCGTCGGCCGACCCGGCCCGCGACTACGGCGTGGAGGAGCAGGCGGTCCTCGAGGCGTTCGCCGAGCAGGTCAGCCTCGCGCTGACCGACGCGCTCACCCTCGCGGAGATGGACCGTGCCAACCACGACACGGTCACCGGCCTCGCGACGCGCCGGCTGTTCATGCAGCGCCTGGACGAGTCGCTGACCGCGTCGGCCGGTCCGCTGGTCGGGGTGTGCTTCATCGACCTCGACCGCTTCAAGATGGTCAACGACACGCTCGGCCACGCAGCGGGCGACCAGCTCCTGTTCGAGGTGGGCGCCCGGATCCGGGCCTGCCTGCGCCCCGGGGACTCGGCCGCGCGTTTCGGCGGCGACGAGTTCGCCGTCCTGGTCGAGAGCGTCGAGGACGTCGCGCAGGTGGTCGCCATCGCGGACCGGATCGGGGAGAGCCTGCGCCAGGCGGCGATCATCGACGGCCGCCAGGTCTTCGTCGACGCCAGCATCGGCATCGTGACCACCACGCCCGGTGAGATCGACGCCGAGTCCCTCGTGCGGGACGCCGACGTCGCCATGTACCAGGCGAAGCAGTCGGGCGCCGGCCGGTACGTGGTGTTCGACCTCGAGATGCGCGACAGCTTCGAGCGCCGCGTGGCGCTCGAGGGCGACCTCCGCTCGGCGCTGGCGCACCACGAGCTGCAGCTGCACTACCAGCCGATCGTCGACCTCGCCTCGGGCGACGTCGTCTGCGTCGAGGCGTTGCTGCGGTGGTCGCGCCCGGGGCACGGGTGGGTGCCGCCGCTGCAGTTCATCCCGGTGGCGGAGGAGACCGGACTCATCCTGGCCATCGGCGAGTGGGTGCTGCGGGAGGCCTGCCGCCAGGCGCGGGGGTGGCACACGGGGCTGTCCCGTGGCCTCGCCCCGGCGGTCGCCGTCAACCTCTCCGCACGTCAGCTCCAGGAACCGGGGTTCGCGGACCAGGTCGCAGCCGTGCTCGCCGAGACCGGCCTGCCGGCCGACGCGCTCGTGCTGGAGATCACCGAGTCGATCCTCATGAAGGACCGGGAGACGGCCATCACGCGGCTGCGCGAGCTCAAGGCGCTCGGCGTCGGCCTCGCGGTCGACGACTTCGGCACCGGGTACTCGTCGCTGACGTACCTGCGCTCGTTCCCGGTGGACATCCTCAAGATCGACAAGGCGTTCGTCGACGACGTCGCCCGCGACCAGGAGGCTGCGCAGCTGGCGCGCGCGATCGTCGAGCTCGGCCGCACGCTGCACCTGTCCACGGTCGCCGAGGGGATCGAGTCCGTCGACCAGTGCGACGTCATGCGCAGCTCGGCGTGCGCCCTGGGCCAGGGCTACCTGTTCTCCCGGCCCATGGACGCAGCGGGACTCTGGGAGCTCCTCCAGAGCACCGAGAACGGCCTGGAGCTGGCGCGCTAGCGGGGCGTCGAGCCGTCGGGCGCCCAGGTGCCCTCAGGCGCCCTCGGGTGCCCTCAGGCGCGCCCAGGCGTGCCCAGGCGTGCCCAGGGTCACTGGCCGTCCTCGGGCAGGCCGAGCCAGCGGTGCCAGCCCGAGTGCAGCACGAGCCAGGCCATGAGGCCGTACCCAGCCTGGCCGGGCACCCGGCCGTCGCCACCGGCGAGGTCGGCGAGCCACTGCTCGTGCCGTGCGAGCGGGGTGTAGGTCTCCACGTAGGGCACGCGGCGCCGGGTCGTCACGTCGGCGAAGGCGGCGGAGAGCTCGGCCTGCAGCTCCGGGTCCTCGTGCGCACCGGGTGGCGGCCCGACGACGAAGGTCGACAGGCGCCGGGACTCGGCGGTGTCCAGGACGTTGGCGAGGTTGAGCCGGCTGCGGGCGAGCGAGACCCCCGCAGCCAGGTCGGCCCGGCCGAGGGCGATGACGAGGTGGTTGGCGCCAGGTGCGGGGTCGGCGCCGAGCCGGAGCATGACCTCTGCCTCCCAGCGGGCGGCGAGCCCCGCCGTCGTCTCGCCGGGGACGGCGAGCGGCATCACCACGGGCGCCGGCTCGAGCGCGGTCCGTGCGCAGACGCGACCGACCCAGCCGAGCGCCTTGGGGTCGCCGGTGCCGGCGACCAGCTCGTCGCCCACGATGCAGATCCGTCGCTGCTCAGCCGCCATGGTGCCCTCCCGTCACCCCAGCAGTCTGGCGGACGGCGCCGGGGCCCGGCGGGAGCGACGCGCGCCACCGGGCCCCGGGCCACGCCTGCGTGCCGTCAGCGCGCGAAAGCCTCCGCGACCAGCGCGTCCTGCTCGGCCAGGTGGGTCTTGCTGGACCCGGTCGCCGGCGACGCCGCGGCCGACCGGGACGCCCGCCGCAGCGGTCGGCCCAGCTGGTCGCCGACGGACGTCGAGACGTACGTCCACGCGCCCTGGTTGGCCGGCTCCTCCTGCACCCACACGAGCTCGGCGTCCGGGTAGGCGTCCACGGTCGCGCGGAGCGCCTCGACGTCGATCGGGGCGAGCTGCTCGAGCCGGACGATCGCCGTCGCGGCGTCGCTCGTCTTCACGCGGTGCGCGAGGAGGTCGTAGTAGACCTTCCCCGAGCACAGCAGCACGCGGTCCACCCGCGCGTCGGACGGCAGGTGCTCGTCGGGGATCACCGGCCGGAACTGGCCCTCCGTGAAGTCGGCCACCGACGACGTCGCCGCCTTGTGCCGCAGGAGCGACTTGGGCGTCGCGACGACCAGGGGACGCCGCGGCCGGTCGTAGGCCTGCCGGCGCAGGAGGTGGAAGTACGACGCCGGCGTGCTGGGCATCGCGACCGCCATGTTGTTCTCGGCGCACAGCTGCAGGTAGCGCTCGATGCGGGCCGACGAGTGGTCCGGGCCCTGGCCCTCGAAGCCGTGGGGGAGCAGCAGCACGACCGACGAGCGCTGGCCCCACTTCTGCTCGGCGGAGGACACGAACTCGTCCACGATCGTCTGGGCGCCGTTGGCGAAGTCGCCGAACTGGGCCTCCCACAGGACCAGCGCGTCGGGCCGCTCGACCGAGTAGCCGTACTCGAAGCCCATCGCGGCGAACTCCGACAGCGAGGAGTCGTAGACCCAGAACTTCGCCTGGTCGCTCGACAGGTACAGCAGCGGCGTCCACTCCGCGCCCGTGCTCCGGTCGTGCAGGACGGCGTGCCGCTGCACGAAGGTGCCGCGCCGCGAGTCCTGCCCGGCGAGGCGCACCGGCGTGCCCTCCAGGAGCAGCGAGCCGAACGCCAGGATCTCGCCGTAGCCCCAGTCGACGCCGCCGTCGGCCGACATCTGCTCGCGCTTGGCGAGGAGCTGCTCGAGCTTGGGGTGGACGGAGAACCCCTCCGGCGGGCGCACGTGCGCCCGGCCGATGCGCTGGAGGACCTCGGGGGCGACGGCGGTCCGCCAGCCGACCATCGTGCCGGCGTCCTCCTGCTGCGACTCCGGCTTCTCCAGGCCGGACAGCGACTCGCCGTCGACCTTCGGCCGGGCCGCGTTCTCCTTGGTCTCGGCGAAGACGCGCTCGAGCTGGGCCTGGTAGTCCTGCAGGGCCTGGGACGCCTCCTCGACGGAGATGTCGCCGCGGCTGACCAGCGCCTCGGTGTACAGCTTGCGCACGCTGCGCTTGGCCTCGATGAGGTTGTACATGAGCGGCTGGGTCATCGAGGGGTCGTCGCCCTCGTTGTGGCCGCGGCGGCGGTAGCAGACCATGTCGATGATGACGTCCCGGTCGAACTGCTCGCGGAACTCGAACGCCATCTCCGCCACGCGCACGCACGCCTCCGGGTCATCCCCGTTGACGTGGAAGATGGGGACCTGGAGGCCCTTGGCGACGTCGGTGCAGTAGTAGGTCGAGCGCGACGACGAGGGACCCGTCGTGAAGCCCACCTGGTTGTTGACGATGACGTGCACCGTGCCGCCGGTCCGGTAGCCGCGCAGCTGGGACAGGTTGAGCGTCTCGACGACGACGCCCTGGCCGGCGAACGCGGCGTCGCCGTGGATGAGCACGGGCAGCACGGAGAAGCCGTCGCCGCCCAGGTCGATCCGGTCCTGCTTGGCGCGCACGATGCCCTCGAGCACCGGGTCGACGGCCTCCAGGTGCGACGGGTTGGCGGCGAGGTAGACGCGGGTCTGTGCGCCCGAGTCGGCGGTGAAGACGCCCTCGGTGCCGAGGTGGTACTTCACGTCGCCCGAGCCCTGGACGCTGCGGGGGTCCTGGTTGCCCTCGAACTCGGCGAACACCTGCCCGTAGCTCTTGCCCGCGAGGTTCGTGAGCACGTTGAGGCGCCCGCGGTGGGACATCCCGATGCAGACCTCGTCGAGCCCGCTCTCGGCGGCCTCGGTGAGGATCGCGTCGAGCAGCGGGATGAGGGACTCGCCGCCCTCGAGGGAGAACCGCTTCTGGCCGACGAACTTGGTCTGCAGGAAGGTCTCGAAGGCCTCCGCAGCGTTGAGCCGGCGCAGGATGCGCAGCTGGTCCTCGCGCGGGGTCGGCGCCCAGCCGGCCTCGAGCCGCTCCTGCAGCCAGCGCCGCTGACGCGGGTCCTGCAGGTGCATGTACTCCACGCCGACGGTGCGGCAGTACGAGTCCCGGAGCAGGCCGAGGATCTCGCGGAGCGTCGCGCGGGGCTGGCCGGTGAAGCCCGCCGTCGGGAAGTACCGGTCGAGGTCCCACAGCGTGAGGCCGTGGTTCTGGATGTCCAGGTCCGGGTGCTTGCGCTGGCGGTAGGCGAGCGGGTCCGTCTCGGCCATGAGGTGCCCGCGCGAGCGGTAGGCGTGGATGAGCTCGGCGATGCGCGCCGGCTTGGCCAGCTCGGTGTCGGCGTCCACGGTGTTGTCGCGGACCCACCGCACGGGCTCGTAGGGCACGCGCAGCGAGGTGAAGACGCGGTCGTAGAAGCCGCCCTCGCCCAGCAGCTTGGCGCCGACGATGCGCAGGAACTCCCCGGACTGCGCTCCCTGGATGATGCGGTGGTCGTAGGTGGAGGTGAGGGTCAGCACCTTCGACACGCCCATCCGGGCGAGCTGTTCCTCGGAGGCACCCTGGAACTCGGCGGGGTAGTCCATGGCGCCGACGCCGACGATCGTGCCCTGGCCCGGCATCAGGCGTGGCACGGAGTGGACCGTGCCGATGGTGCCCGGGTTCGTCAGGCTGATGGTGGTCTCGGCGAAGTCCTCGACCGTCAGCTTGCCGGCGCGCGCGCGGCGGACGACGTCCTCGTAGGCCGCCACGAACTGGCCGAAGTCCATCGCGTCGGCGCTGCGGATGTTCGGCACGAGCAGCTGGCGGGTGCCGTCCGGCTTGGCCAGGTCGATGGCGAGACCGAGGTTCACCTGCCCGTGGTGCACGACGGCGGGCTTGCCGTCCTCCTCGGCGAAGCTCGCGTTCATCACGGGCATGTCGGCGAGGGCCTCGACGACCGCGTACCCGATGAGGTGCGTGAAGGACACCTTGCCGCCGCGGCCGCGGCGCAGGTGGTTGTTGATGACGATGCGGTTGTCGACCATGAGCTTGGCCGGGACTGCCCGGACCGAGGTGGCCGTGGGGATCTCGAGGCTGGCCGTCATGTTGGTGACGACGCGCGCGGCAGGCCCGCGCAGGCGCTCCACGACCGGCTCCGGGGAGGTCTCGGGCCACTGCACCCGGGCCTGCGGCTTCTCGGCGTACGGGGCGGTCGCAGGCTGGGCCGCCGCGATCGGTGCCGTGGTCTCGGGCTCGCGCGGCGTGCGCGGCGTCGCCTGGGCCGGCGAGCGCATGGCCCGCGCGTCGGGAGCCGGGCGCTCGTCGGGCGTCGTCGGGGGAGCGGTGGGCCCGGGGGTGCCGGCCTCGTCCGCGGCGGGTGCCGGGGGAGCTGCGGGCGCCGGGCCGCTGTCACCGGTCGGGGGGGTGGTCGAGCCGTTCACCGACGGGGCGTGCACCTCGTTGCGTGGCCGGTAGTCGGCGAAGAACTCCCACCACGCCGGGTCCACGGACTCCTTGTCAGCGAGGTACTGCTCGTAGAGCTCGTCCACGAGCCACTCGTTGGCGCCGAACGTCGACCGGAGGGTGCCTCGGTCTGCCTGCTGGGACACGCGGGGATCGCCTCTTCCACCGTGACGAGGGCCGCGCCGATGCGGCCGATTCCGGGTCCCACCCTAGGCCAACCCGGGCCTTAGGTCCCGGTCCGGGGCGGGTGATCGGGCGCATTCGTCCCATGGCCGACCGGGTTGGTCACTGGCCGGTCAGAACCCGGCCAGGACGGCGCAAAGCCCTGCCCGCGACCGGGTCAAGCCGCCCCGTGTGGAGCGTTCTGCGCGCGAGTGGAGCGTTCGAGCCGCGGCTGGAGCGTTCGGGACCGACACGCCGGGCGTGTCGGTCCCGAACGCTCCACACGGTGGGGAGGTGGGGGCGCGGGATCAGGTGATGTCGCGGCTGAAGGTCGTCATGCGGCCGATGGCGGAGAGCACCAGGCCGTAGGCGACGAGCACGACCAGGCCCTGCCACCGGGGCAGGAGCTCGTTCATCCCGGCCGCGGAGTAGAAGCTCGACCCGGCGATGGCCTCGCCCGCCGCACCGGGCAGCCAGCGGGCGACGCCGGCCAGCGGCTCGATCATCGCGAAGGCGATGCGCAGGACCGGCTCCACGATCTGCGTGAACGCCAGGATCACGACGATGCCGACGACCTGGTTCTTCAGCGCGGTGCCGAAGCCGACGCCGACGAGCGTCCACACCGCGAGCGCGACAGCCGACCAGACGCCGGCCTGGACGACCTCGGAGTCCGTCAGGAAGGTGCTCTCGCCGCTGGCGGCGAGGACGGCGGCACCCGGCAGGAAGGTGGCCAGCACGCCGGCGAGGCCGAAGAGCAGGCCGACCGGCAGGCTCGCCAGCAGCTTGGCGCCGATGACGACGTCGCGTCGCGGCTCGGCGAGCAGCGTCGGGGTGATCGTCATGTGCCGGAACTCGCCGGCGACCGACATCGCCCCGACGATGACCGGGAAGACGTAGCCGAGGGACGGCGCCAGCGTGTAGACGGCGAGCGCGATGTCGCGCGGCGGGATCGGGGCGGCCGCGCCGTCGGTGCCAGGCATGCCCGCGGTGGCGCTCGCCGGGTCGTTGGTCAGGGCGAACGCCATCACGACGGCGATGAAGGCCATGTACAGGGCCATCGTGAGCAGCAGGACCCACCACAGGCGCGTGGTGACGAACTTGCGGTACTCGGACCGCAGGGCGGGGAGCAGGAGGGTGGTCATGCCGCCACCTCCGCGGCAGCAGGGGCGCCGGTATGCCCGCCCGTCAGGCGGAGGAACACGTCCTCGAGGTTGACCTCGCCCGGTACCAGCTCGTGCACCTCCACGCCCGCGGCGAACGCGGCGGCGCCGGCCTCGTGCGCCTCGACGTCCTGCAGCCAGACGGCGCCGGTGCGCCCCGGCACGGCGGTGGCCCGGCCCGGCCAGCGCTCGGCGACCAGGCGCTCGAGACCGGCGGCGTCGGGGGAGGCCAGGAGCGTCGTCCGACGCGCGAGGCCCTCACGGCGTGCGAGCGCCTCGAGCTCCGGCAGCGAGGAGGCGTGCACCAGGCGGCCCTTGGCGATGATCACGACGTCGTCGACGGTCTGCTGGACCTCGGACAGCACGTGGCTGGACACGAGGACGGTGCGCCCCTCCGCGGCCAGGTAGCGCAGCAGCGAGCGCAGCCACGCGATGCCCTCGGGGTCCAGGCCGTTCGCGGGCTCGTCGAGCAGCAGCACCCGCGGGTCGCCGAGGAGCGTCGTGGCGAGCCCGAGTCGCTGGCGCATGCCGAGCGAGAAGCCGCCGGCCCGCCGTCGGGCGGCGTCGCTGAGGCCGACCAGCTCGAGGACCTCGTCGCAGCGCTTGGTGGAGACGCCGACCTGGGGGGCGAGCACCCGCAGGTGGTCGCGCGCCGTGCGTCCGGGGTGGAAGCTCGACGCCTCGAGCGCCGCCCCGACGACGCGGCCAGGACGCGGGAGGTCGAGGTAGCGCTGGCCGCCGATGGTCGCCGTGCCGGACGTCGGGACGACGAGCCCGAGCAGCATCCGCAGGGTCGTGGTCTTGCCGGCGCCGTTGGGGCCGAGGAAGCCGGTGACACGGCCGGGTCCGACCTCGAAGCTGAGGTCCTCCACGGCGTGCACAGAGCCGAAGGTCTTGGACAGGTGCTGGACGCTCACCACACCGTCGATCGAGGTCGTCATGCCGCTCACCCTAGTTGTTTGAGTATCGCTATAACAAACGCATTAGCCGTCGCGACGGCGTCAGTCGCCGGGGTGCGCCCGGAGCGGCGGCCCGCCGACGGCGCCCCCACGGCCACCGGGCAGCGTCACGCGCAGCCGCGCACCCGTGGGCGAGTCCGCGACCGCGACCGTGCCGCCGTGCAGCTCGACCGCCCAGCGGACGATGGCGAGCCCGAGGCCGGTGCCGCCCGTGCTGGCCCGGCCCGTCTGGGCGGGGGCGTTGCCGCGCGTGAAGCGCTGGAAGACGCGCTGACGGTCCGCGGGCGCGATGCCGGGGCCCTCGTCGACGACGTCGATGACCACCGTCCCGCCCGCGCGTCGGGCCTCCAGCCGGACCTCGCCACCCTCGGGAGAGTGGCGCACGGCGTTGTGCAGCAGGTTCGTCACGACCTGGTGCAGGCGCTCGGCGTCGGCCGGCACCGTGAGCTCGGGTGGGCGCACGTCGACGGTGAAGGTGATGCCCTTGGCGGCGCCCAGCGGCTCGGTGGTGGCCGCCGCCTCGCGGAGGAAGTCGGCCACCGCCACCTCGGTGATCTCCAGGCCGACGGCGCCCGCCTCGATCCGGGACAGGTCGAGGAGGTAGGTCACCAGTCGCCCCAGCCGCTCGGTCTGGTCGAGCGCCGCCTGCAACGTCGCGGTGTCCGCGGGCACGACGCCGTCGACCATGTTCTCCAGCTGGGCCTGCAGCGCGGCGACGGGCGTGCGCAGCTCGTGCGAGACGTTGGCGACCATCTCCCGGCGCAGCGTGTCCACCTGTTCCAGGTCCTGCGCCATGGTGTTGAACGCCTGCCCGAGCTGGCCCACCTCGTCGCGGCTGGTCGCCCGCACCCGACGGCTGTAGTCGCCGGAGGCCATCGCCTGCGCGGCGGTCCGCATCTCGCGCAGGGGGGCCGTCATGCCGTGCGCGATGACCTGCACCGCGATCACGCTCACGACGATGGCGAGGGGGAGCGTCCGGGTTGGCCCCAGGTGGTTGCGCAGGCCGACCCACGTGAACAGCGCGGCGAGCGTCACCGTGGCGGTGACGAGGATGCCGAGCTTGATCTTGATCGAGGAGAACCGGTCGAGCGGCCGGACGTCCGGCAGGAGCCGGCGCCCGGCGTGCCGCGGGGTGTCCACCGATCAGGCCTCCGCAGGCTCGAAGGCGTACCCGACGCCGTGCACGGTCCTGATGAGGTCCGCGCCGAGCTTGCGCCGCAGCGCCTTCACGTGCGAGTCCACGGTGCGCGTGCCGCTCGCGTCGACCCAGTCCCACACCTCGGCCAGCAACCGCTCGCGCGTGAGCACGGTGCGCGGCGACGACGCCAGCGTGACCAGGAGGTCGAACTCGGTCGGGGTCAGGTGGACGGGCTCGCCGCCGCGGGAGACGCGGCGCTGCGCCCGGTCGATGACGACGTCGCCGCTCGCGATCGAGGGCGGAGCGGCGTCGGAGAGCTGTGCGGCGCGCTCGACGCGCCGCAGGAGCGCCTTGCTGCGGGCCACCAGCTCGCGCATCGAGAACGGCTTGGTCATGTAGTCGTCGGCGCCGACGCCCAGGCCGACGAGCATGTCGGTCTCGTCGTCGCGCGCGGTGAGCATGAGCACCGGCACGGGGCGCTCGGCCTGGATCCGCCGGCACACCTCGAGCCCGTCCATGCCCGGGAGCATGACGTCGAGCACGACGAGGTCCGGCTCGAGGGTGGTCGCGGCCCGCACGCCCGAGGGGCCGTCGCCCGCGACGTCGACCTGCCAGCCCTCGGCGGTGAGCCGGTGCGCGATCGCCGTGGCGATCGCCGGCTCGTCCTCCACGACCAGCACGCGGGTCCCACCGTTCGACGGCTGCGCTGCTCGGCTCATCACGCGCCTAGCGTGGCACAGCGTCCCGGGGGTGCTGAGTTATGCTCGCCGCATCATGGACAGCTCAAGTCCGTGCCGGTGCTGCACCCTCAGCACCGGCGCGCTCCAGGTCCTGACCCTCCCGCGGTTCGCCGGTCGCACGGGCGACGGTCGACGCGGCACCGCATGGTGCGGTGACGTCCCGTGCTGACCGACTGGCTCCTCGTCGGCCTCGGCGTGCTCCTGACCGCCGGCACCGCGGTCTTCGTCGCGGCCGAGTTCGCGCTCGTCACGCTCGACCCCGGCCTGGTCGAGCAGGACCAGGAGCGTCGGCACGACCGCCGGGGCGCGGCCGTGCGGGCCGCGGTCCGCGAGCTGTCGACCCAGCTCTCCGGCGCCCAGGTGGGCATCACCCTCACCACGATCCTGCTCGGCTACACGGCCCAGGCCGCGCTCGTGCGCCTCGTGGAGGGCCCGCTGGACGGGTGGCTCGGCGCGGCTGCTGCCGGGGGCGTGGCGACGGTGCTCGCCATCGTGGTGGTGAACGGGTTCTCGATGCTCTTCGGCGAGCTCGTGCCGAAGAACTTCGCGCTCAGCGCGCCGCTGCCCACCGCGCGCGCGGTGGCGCCGCTCCAGCGCGGCTTCACGACGGCGCTGCGCCCCGTCATCGCCGTGCTCAACGCCAGCGCGAACGCCCTGCTGCGCCGGTTCGGCGTCGAGCCGCGCGAGGAGCTCTCCGGCGGGCGCTCGCCCTCCGAGCTCCTCGCCCTGGTGCGGCGCTCGGCGGCGGCCGGCACCCTCGACGAGGGCACCGCCACGCTGCTCGCGAACTCCATCGAGCTCGGCACGCTCACGGCGGTCGACGTCATGACGGACCGGACGCGCATGGAGGTGGTGCGCCGCGACGACACCGCGGCCGACGTGCTGGCCCGGGCCCACGCGACCGGCCACTCGCGGTTCCCGGTGATCGGTGAGAGCCACGACGACGTCGTCGGCCTCGTGCACCTGCGTCGAGCCGTGGCGGTCCCGTGGGAGCGGCGCGGCGAGGTGCCCGCTGCCGCGCTGATGGACCCGGCGCCGCGCGTCCCGGAGACCGTCGCGCTCGGCCCGCTGCTCGTCGAGCTGCGCGAGAACCTGCAGATGGCCGTCGTGGTCGACGAGTACGGCGGCACCGCCGGCGTCGTGACGCTCGAGGACGTGGTCGAGGAGCTCGTCGGCGAGGTCGCGGACGAGCACGACCCTCGCGAGGCCGGCGCGCGCCGCGTGGGCGAGCACGCGTGGAGCGTGCCGGGCCTGCTCCGGCCCGACGAGCTCACCGAGCAGACCGGGCTGGTCGTCCCCGAGGACGGCGCGTACGAGACGCTCGGCGGGCTCGTCATGGCCGCTCTCGGCCGGATCCCTGTGGTGGGCGACGTCGTGGAGGTGCCCGGCGTCGTGCTGAAGGTCGAGGGGATGGACGGGCGACGGGTCGACCGGCTCCGCGTCCTCGCCGCGCCGGCGGACGGGGACCAGCCGTGAGCCCGGGCCTGGGGATCGCCATCGCCGTCGCGCTGCTGGCCGCCAACGCGTTCTTCGTCGGCGCGGAGTTCGCCGTCGTCTCGGCGCGCCGCAGCGCCATCGAGCCGCTCGCCGCGGCCGGGTCGAGCCGGGCGCGCACGGCGCTGTGGGCGATGGAGAACGTGTCGCTGATGCTGGCGTGCGCGCAGCTCGGGATCACCCTGGCCTCCGTCTCGCTCGGCGCCGTCGCGGAGCCCGCGCTGGCCCACCTGCTCGAGGGCCCGCTGGCGGCGCTCGGCCTCGGCGAGGCCGCGGTGCACGCCGTCGCCGTCGTGATCGCGCTGGCGGTCGTGGTGTACCTGCACGTGGTGCTCGGCGAGATGGTGCCGAAGAACCTCGCGGTCGCCGGGCCCGACCGGGCGGCGCTGTGGTTCGCACCGCCGCTCGTCTGGGTGGCGCGGGTCGTGCGGCCGGTCATCACGGTCCTCAACTGGCTCGCGAACCACGTGGTGCGGCTGGGCGGCGTCGAGCCGAAGGACGAGGTCGCGTCCGCCTTCACGGCGGAGGAGGTGCAGTCGATCGTCGCGCGGTCGCAGGCGGAGGGCCTCCTGCGGGACGAGCAGGGCCTCCTGGCCGGCGCCATCGAGTTCTCGGACCGGACGGCGGCCGACGTCATGGTGCCGCTGGAGCGCCTGGTCTCGGTGCCGTCGGGCTGCACCGTGGACGAGGTGGAGCGCTCCGTGGCCCGGACGGGCTTCTCGCGCTTCCCGGTGACCGACGACGACGGCGTGCCGGTCGGGTACCTGCACGTCAAGGACGTGCTGTGGGCCGGTCCGCAGGACCGGGACCGACCGGTCCCCGGGTGGCGGGTCCGGCCGCTGGCTCAGGTCCGTCCCGAGGACGAGGTCGAGGAGGCCCTGGCGGCGATGCAGCGCACCGGCGTCCACCTCGCCCGCGTGACGGCCGCCCGGGCGCCGGGGGAGCGCGGCGCGCCCGGGGACGCGGCTGGGGACGGGACCGAGCGGGTCGTCGGCGTCGTGTTCCTGGAGGACATCCTCGAGGAGTTGGTGGGCGAGGTCCGGGACGCCATGCAGCGCCGGCAGCGCTGAGAGCGCTGACGATCGGTCGCCCGGGCGGCCGGGCCGGCCCCGGGCGCGTGAACAAGCGGCGACGAAGGCCTGAACAAGGCAGGTGTGACGAGTGTCTCGGCATGCGGTCCCTCCGGGTCTTGGAGACACCGGACGCCACCCGTTACTGTTCCGTTACCACCTCGATGACGGGTCCTCAGCCACACGCGTGCCTGCGGCCCGGACCCGGTGGGTCGTGAGCTGCAACGGAGGTCTTGTGGAGTCTCGTCGGTCGTGGACGCCGCCCTCGGCGTCCCCCGAGACTCCGGCCTCGCGACGCGCGATCCGCACGGACGAGACCCCCAACCGGGCCGAGCGGCGGAGCCGCCGCCCGCAGGACGCGGGGCGGACCTCTGCCCGCGGCGCGTGGGTGCCGCGCACGGCCATCCTCGCCGCCCTCGGCGTCGCGACGATCGGGGTCCCGGTGGCCGCCGAGCTGGACGGTCGGCAGACCCCGCTGGAGGCCGTCACGATCGACGCCACCGGCCTGCCGACGGCCTTCGAGGTGCTGTCCGGGACGGTCGTCGACGGCACGCCCACGTCGCTGCTCGCGGCCGTGCCGGGCACGGTGCGGATGGCCGACTCCGCGAGCCGCGCCCTCGCCCGGACCCCGCTGCCCGACTGCACGGGCATCGCCGTGGACAGCGGCGCGAACGGACAGATCGCGACGGCCGACCTGTGCACGCTCTGGGACGGCGCCAACATGCTGCGTGGCGACGCCGCCGTCGCGCTCGCGGAGCTCAACCTGGGGTACCGCGCGTCGTTCGGCCGTGACCTGTGCATCACCGACTCGTACCGGACGCTCGCCGAGCAGCGGCGTCTGGCGTACACGAAGGGCGGGCTCGCCGCCACGCCGGGCACGTCGAACCACGGCTGGGGACTCGCCATCGACCTGTGCTCGTCCGAGACGAACAGCAGCTCCGTCATGACCTGGCTGAACGACAACGGACCCACCTACGGCTGGGAGAACCCCCCGTGGGCCAAGCGCGGTGGTTCCGGCCCCCACGAGCCGTGGCACTGGGAGTACGTCCCCGGCACGGTCGAGAAGGGCACGGACTGGGGTCGCTGACCCCGCAGACGTCGCAACGAGGAGGGGCCCCGGCAACAGCCGGGGCCCCTCCTCGTTCGTGGCTCTGCCGGGCCCGCAGGGGCGGGCCCGGCAGGTGTCTCACAGGAGCGTCGCGCCCCAGGTGACGGTGTGCGACGCACCGGGCTCCAGGACGACGAGCCGGTCGCCCGTGCGGAAGGCGTCGGCGATGCAGCTCATCGGCTCCGCGGCCATGCCGGTGCGGCGGTAGTGCGTCGGGTCGATGTGGTCGCCCGAGCAGACCTGCCAGCAGTCCATCGACTCGTCCATCCAGACGGCGGCCGTGCGCCCGTCGGCGCCGGTGAGGCGGGCCCACGACAGGCCGTCCGCGTCCCGGACGACGTCGAGGTAGGCGTCGTCGAGGTCGAGGCCGCGCGCGGACCTGGCCGCCCGGAGGTCGTAGTCGCCGGAGGCGGGCTCGGTGCCCGTCGGCAGCAGGCGGTCGTCGACGAGGACGCGCGTGGCGGCGTCGAGCTGGAAGGTGCACTCGTCGAGCGAGCCCTCGCCGGGCGAGAGCCACGGGTGGAAGCCGACGCCGTAGGGCGCGGCGCTCGCGCCGAGGTTCGTGGCCGTCGTGCGCACGTGCAGGCCGGCGTCGGAGAGCCGGTAGGTGACCTGCAGCAGCAGGTCGAACGGGTAGCCGCCGCTGGCGGGCAGCCGGACCTGGAGCGTCACGGCCGCGCCACGGGCGTGGTCCGCGTCGTCGACGGGCACGACGGACCAGCGCTGCCACATCACCAGGCCGTGCAGGGCCGTGCTGGTCTTCGGCTCGCTGAGGTCGACCTGGTACTCCGCCCCCCCGAACGAGTACCGGCCGTCGCGCAGCCGGTTGGGCCACGGGGCGAGGAGCGCGCCGTGGCCGGCGGGGGCCACCTCGTCCTCGCGGTAGGGCGTGAAGACGTCGCGCCCGCCGACGGAGTAGCGACGCACCTTGGCGCCGATGTCGGTGACGGTGGCCTCGTGCTCGCCGGAGGCGATGCTGAGCTGGTGGCCGGACAGGGGTGCGGCGGCGTCGCCGGCGGGCTGGGAGATCACCCCGGCAGGCTAGTGCCCCGGACGCGGCACGAGGCCGGATCTCCGGCCCAGAAGGCCGGATGTCTCGCCGACGGATACGGCAGCGGCCGAGGCCCGCAACGACGAGCGGCCGCCGTCCCCCAGGGGACGACGGCCGCTGGCCGGGATGGGCGTGCCCGCCCGCGCGACCGGGCGGGCACGCCCGCGTCAGGCGACGGTCTCGGTCTCCTGGGCGGACCGCTCGTCAGCCGACGCCGCGCGCCGCCGGCGCACGTCCTGCAGCGACGTCCCGTAGAACGCCGCGGTCATCAGGTCCTTCATGTCGTCGAGCATCGGCATGCGCGGGTTCGCGGGCGCGCACTGGTCCTCGTAGGACCGCATCGCGAGGTCGTCGAGCTTGCCGATGAACGCCTGCTCCGAGACGCCCTGCGCCTGGAACGACGGCGGGATCCCGACGGCGTCGCGCAGCCGCTCGACCGCCGCGGCGTAGGACTCGACGCCCTCCTCCGGGGTGGCGGCGGGCAGGCCCAGGTGCTTGGCGATCTGCTGGAATCGCTCCGGGGCGACGTAGTACTCGTACTTCGGCCAGCTCGTGAGCTTGGTCGGGACCGTGCCGTTGTACCGGATCACGTGGGGCAGCAGCGTCGCGTTCGTGCGGCCGTGCACCAGGTGGAAGGTCGAGCCCACGGTGTGCGCCATCGCGTGCACGATGCCGAGGAACGCGTTGCCGAACGCCATGCCGGCGATGGTCCCGGCGTTGTGCATCTTCTCCCGCGCCGTGACGGCGGCCTCGCCGCCCTTCACCGACTCCTCGAGGTTCTCGAAGATGAGCTTGATGGCGTGCAGCGCCATGCCGTCGGTGAAGTCGTTGGCGTAGACGGACACGTACGCCTCGGTGGCGTGCGTGAGGGCGTCGAAGCCCGAGTCGGCGGCGAGGAAGCCAGGCATCTTGCCGGTCAGCGCCGGGTCGACGATCGCGACGGTCGGCGTGAGCGCGTAGTCCGCGAGCGGGTACTTCACGCCGGTCTTCTCGTCGGTGATGACGGCGAACGGGGTGACCTCCGCGCCGGTGCCCGACGTCGTCGGGATGCAGACGAGCTTCGCGACCTCGCCGAGCGTCGGGAACTTGAAGGCGCGCTTGCGGACGTCGAAGAACTTCTCGCGCATGTCGGCGAAGACGATCTCCGGGTGCTCGTACCGCAGCCACATGACCTTGGCGGCGTCCATCGGCGAACCACCGCCGAGGGCGATGATCGTGTCCGGGCCGAACTCGCGCATGAGCTCCGTGTTGCGGTTCACCGACGCGATGGTCGGCTCGGGCTCGATGTTGTCGATGATCTGCAGCGCCACCTTGCCCGGGCGGCGGTTGAGGACGTCGATGATCCGGTCGACGAAGCCGAGCTTGGTCATCGTGGCGTCGGTGACGATCGTCACGCGGTCCACGCCGTACATGTCCTCGAGGTACCGGATGGCGTTCGGCTCGAAGTAGGTCTTCGCCGGCACCTTGAACCACTGCAGGTTGTTGTTGCGCCGGCCGATCCGCTTGATGTTGATGAGGTTCACCGCCGAGACGTTGTTGGACACCGAGTTCGCGCCGTACGAGCCGCAGCCGAGCGTCAGCGAGGGGATGAAGGAGTTGTAGATGTCGCCGATGCCGCCCTGGGACGACGGCGAGTTCCAGATCACGCGGACGGCCTTGACCCGGCGGCCGAACTCCTCGGCGAGCTGCGCGTCCTCGGTGTGGATCGCGGCGGAGTGGCCGAGGCCGTCGAACTCCACCATCGCCTCGGCCATGAGCAGGCCCTGCTCGCGCGTCTCGGCCCGCAGGACCGCCAGCACGGGGCAGAGCTTCTCGCGGGTCAGCGGCTCGCCCGGGCCGACCTGGGAGACCTCGGCGACCAGGATCGAGGTGTCCTCCGGCACGGTGAAGCCGGCCATCTCGGCGATCCGGACCGGGGACTGACCGACGACGGCGGCGTTGAGCTTGGCGCCGGCGCAGTTCGCGTCCGCGGCGGTGACCCCGAAGATAAGCTGCTCGAGCTTGGCCTTCTCCTCCGCGTTGCAGCGGTAGGCGTGCAGCCGGGCGAACTCGGCCATCGCGGCGTCGTAGATGTCGGCGTCGAGGATCGCGGCCTGCTCGGACGCGCAGACCATGCCGTTGTCGAAGCACTTGCTCATCACGATGTCGTTGATCGCGCGCTTGAGCTTGGCCGACTTCTCGACGTACGCGGGGACGTTGCCCGCGCCGACGCCCAGGGCGGGCTTGCCGCACGAGTAGGCGGCCTTGACCATCGCGTTCCCGCCGGTGGCCAGGATGAGCGAGACGCCCGGGTGGTTCATGAGCTCGTTGGTGGCGTCGATGGACGGCTGCTCGACCCACTGGATGCAGTGCTCGGGAGCGCCGGCGGCGACCGCGGCGTCGCGGACCACCTTGGCGGCCTCGACGGAGCTGGCCTGAGCCGACGGGTGGAACGCGAAGATGATCGGGTTGCGGGTCTTCAGCGCGATGAGCGACTTGAAGATCGCCGTGGAGGTCGGGTTGGTGACCGGGGTGACGCCGCAGATCACGCCCACGGGCTCGGCGATCTCGACGATGCCGTGCAGGTCGTCGCGGCCGACGATGCCGACCGTCTTGAGCTCGGCCATCGAGTGCGTCACGTGCTCGCACGCGAAGATGTTCTTGACGGCCTTGTCCTCGAAGACGCCGCGCCGGGTCTCCTCGACCGCGAGCTTGGCCAGCTCACCGTGCTTGTTCAGGGCGGCGACGGAGGCCTTCTTGACGATGTGGTCGACGTCCTCCTGCGTGAACGACGCGTACGCGGCGAGTGCCTTGGCGGCGCCCGCGACGAGCGTGTCGATCGCGCTCCCGGTGGCCGGTCGCTGGACGGGGACTGCGGCGTCGCCGCCGTTCTTGCGGTTGCTCACGGGGATCCTCCCGGGCCGGTCTGCTCTGTCGGAGTGGATCGCCCTTGACCCGAGATCGACGCTAGGCGACCTGGGATGACTTTCCTTGTGCCCAAAGTCCCGGCGCAGACGGGCGATTTTCACGGTGCTGCCCGGAGGTCATCCCACCACTGGCACTCAGCGAGGGAGAGTGCTAACAATGGAGGCGTAGCCGCCCGGGTCGGAGCCCGGCGCTCAGCCGCCGCTCACGGCCCGGGTCCACGCGACGTCCCGGACGGTCCGGGACGCATCCGGAGGAGGTGGTGAGCGTGGCTACGCGCTTCGACCCGTTCGCCGAGACGGCTCGGTGGATGGACCAGATGATGGGCGCGGTGCGCGAGTCGTCGGCCCTGAACGCGGCGGCGATGCCCGTCGATCTCTACCGTGCCGGCGACCACTACGTGCTGCACGTCGACCTTCCGGGCGCCGACCCGGGCAGCGTGGACGTGAACGTGGAGGACCGCACCCTGACGATCCGCGCCGAGCGGACCGCCCGCACCGAGACCGACCTGCAGTGGCTGGCGCGGGAGCGCCCCACGGGCACCTACGTCCGTCAGCTCACGCTCGGTCGCGGCCTGGCGCTGGACCGCATCACGGCCAGCTACGCCGACGGCGTGCTCACGCTGACCATCCCGGTCGCCGAGGAGGCCAAGCCACGGCGCATCGAGGTGCGGCGCGCGCACGAGGCCACCGCGATCCATGCGGGCGACCAGCCCCGCGCGGAGGTCTCCGGCAGCTGACGCCGGGCGTCGCTCACCGGTCGAGGCAGGCGGCGATGCGCCGTCCTGCCTCGACCACGAGCGGGCGCGGCATCGCGAGGTTCACCCGGACGTGCCCGGCGCCCGCCTCGCCGCACAGGGCGCCGTCGGTCAGCGCGACGCCCGTCGTGCGCCGCAGCCAGGTGCCCAGCGGCTCGGCCCCCGGACCGGCGCCCGTGGGGAGGGCCGCGAGGGCCTCGCGCAGGTCGAGCCAGGCGAGATAGGTCCCCTCGGGCATCCGGTACCCGATGCGCGGGTCGACGGCGAGGCCCTCGGCCAGGGCATGGCGGTTGCCGTCGAGGTAGCTGAGCGTGTCGGCGAGCCACGCGCGACCATGCGTGTAGGCGGCCGTGTTGGCCACCGCGCCGACGGTCGACGCGCCCTCGGTGAGCAGGTCGTCGTGCCGGCGCCACGTCTCGAGGTCGGCGTCGTTGGTGAGCACGACCTGCGCGCACTTCAGGCCGGGGATGTTCCAGGCCTTCGACGCGGACACCCCGGTGACGGTGTGCGCGGCGGTCGCGGGCGAGACCGAGGCGTAGGGGACGTGCCGGCCCGACCCGTGCACCAGTGGGGCGTGGATCTCGTCGGCGAACACCCGGCCGCCGTGCCGTTCGACCACCTCGGCGAGGGCCTCGAGCTCGGCCCGCTCGGCGACGCGGCCCGTCGGGTTCTGGGGGTTGACCAGCACGAAGAGGTGCCCGCCGGCCCGGAACGCGGCGTCGACGGCGTCGAGGTCGAGGGTCGGGCGGCCGACGGCGTCGCGCGCCATCGGGACCTGGATCACCTCGCGGCCCCAGACCGCAGGGGCGGTGACGAACGGCATGTACGCCGGCGTCGGCAGGATGACCGGCGAGCCGGGGCGGGAGAAGAGGTCGATCGCCAGGCGCAGGCCCTCGGTCACGTGACCGACGGGGCGCACCCGCGCAGGGTCGAGGTGCCAGTCGTAGGCGTGCCCGGCCCAGGAGGCGAAGGCCTCGCCGAGCGCGGCGCGCACGGCCGGGGGCAGGTAGCCGAGCAGGCCGCGGCCGACGGCGTCGTGCACCGCCTCGAGGACCACGGGGGCGACGCCGAGGTCAGACTCGGCCACCCAGGCGGCGATGTCCGCCGGCATCCCGGTCCACTTGAGGCTGCCGCGTGCGCGCAGGGCGTCGGGGTCGAGGAGGTCACGAGGGTCGCTCATGGGCGCACCGTATCGGTCGCGCACGGAGCGGTCGGAGCCCTGGGTCCCAGGGACACCGGAGGCGCCCCCGGCCGGGTGGCCGAAGGCGCCTCGGACGGCCGTCGTGGCCCTCGGGTGGCCGGTGTGCCGGGTCAGTGCACCTCGCCGCGCCAGGCGCCGGTCTCGGTGCCGCGGGACTCGATGAACTCCTTGAAGCGACCCAGGTCCCGCTTGACCTGCATGTCGTCCGCGCCGACGAGCGCACCCGCCTTCTCGGTGAGGGACTCGGTCTCCCAGTCGATCTGCACCATGACGCGCGTGGTGTCGGGGGAGAGGCGGTGGAACGTCACGACGCCCCCGTGGGTCTTGCCGTCGACGCTGCGCCAAGCGACGCGCTCCTCGGGGATCTGCTCGGTGATCGCGGCGTCGAACTCCCGCTCCACGCCGCCGACGGTGGTGCGCCAGTGGGTCATCTCGTCGGTGAGCTGGTGGACCTCCTCGACGCCGCTCATGAACTCGGGGAAGGTCTCGAACTGCGTCCACTGGTTGTAGGCCGTGGCCACCGGGACGTTGACGTCGATGGACTGCTCGACGGTCGGCATGTCAGCCACCTCCGCGTGAGAGATTGACGATCGGTCGCTGTCCACGCTAGGTGTGGGGAGGCGGACCCGCCCGTCGAGCGGGGTCGCCGGTGGGCGTTGTCCCCGGCTCGGCCGGGGTTACTCCGCACGGGTGAGCGGGTTGTGCCAAACGGGTGATCTTTCGCCACGCCGGGGTTCGATCCTTGGTCAATGTCCGGTTTTGTGGCACCCTGTCCATGTCAGCGAAAAGGGCAAACCCACCGCGAGGTGGGGACGCAAAGCCACGGGACCCTCGAGGTCGGCCGGGCGAACCGAACGACAAAGGAGAGCGCACATGTCGCCTCAGACCCCAGCCAAGGCGAACCGCACCGAGACGCCTGGCGCACTGCTCACCCCCTCCGAGGTGGCGAGCATGTTCCGTGTGGACCCCAAGACCGTGACCCGCTGGGCCAAGGCCGGCAAGCTCTCGGCCATCCGCACGCTCGGCGGTCACCGTCGCTACAGCGAGGCGGAGGTCCGGAGCCTGCTCACCGGCATCCCCGCCCCGCGCGACACGGACTTCTGATCGGGACCGACGTCTGATCCCCCTTCCGCGCACGCGGTAACAGCGGCCGCACGCGCGGACCTGCACCTCCACGAGCCCCCCTGGTGACCCCCGGGGGGCTCGTGCGTTGTCCGGGCGGCGGGCGCGAGCGAGCCGGCTTTCCGCACGGTGACCCACCGCCGCATCGGGAAGGGCGAGGGGTTGACTCTGTGCGAATCTGTGCGAAAGTGGCGCCGTACCCCGTTAGTCACGGTCGATTATGTGCGAATCGCGCGCTGTCGGGCCGCGTACGGGGTACCGGGGCGGGCGACGACGCCCCCTCGCAGGCCTGAGTCGAAGGGGACCCATGACGCCACGACCACGCTCCGCGCGCCTGACGGCGCCGATGCGACGCCTCGCCCCCGCCCTCACGGTGCTCCTGACCCTCGGAGCGCTCGTGCCGGCCGCAGCGGCGGTCGCCCAACCGCCGGGCGGTGCGGCGAGCTGGCCCGTCAACGGCCCGGGACAGATCCGTGCCCGGCTCGTCCTCGAGGAGGGTGACCTCTCGCTCGAGGTCCGCCGCCGCAGCTCGGAGGTGATGACCGTCGAACAGCTCGGCCTCGTGACGGACCGCGCCGACCTCAGCACCGGCCTGCGCGTCGAGGGGCGGACGACCCGCCCGGTCGACGAGACCTACTCCATGATCGCCGGGAAGGCCCAGGAGCGGCGGTACCGCGCGACGGAGTCGGTCTTCGACCTGTCGACGGAGGACGGCGCGCAGCTCGAGCTGCGCGTCCGCGTGTCCGCCGACGGCGTGGCCTACCGGTACGTGCTGCCCGAGGACGCCCGGCACGTCGTGCGCCAGGAGACCGGGCGCTGGGTGTTCGCGGCGGACGGGACCGCCTGGAACCAGACCGGGTACCAGCCGAACTACGAGGCTGACTGGACGGAGCGGAGCATCGCCGGGAACGTCGCCGGTGACCTCGCGTTCCCGGCCCTCTTCCAGACGGGCGACACCTACACCCTGCTGACCGAGGCGGCCGTCGACGGTCGGTACGCCGGTTCGCACCTGGTCCACGAGGCGGGCTCGCTCGCCTACGGCCTCGGGCTCTACGGCGGTGAGCCGGTCACGCACGACGGCCCGCTCGAGACCCCGTGGCGCGTCGCCGTCGTCGGCGGGCTGGACACGGTCGTCGAGTCGACGCTCGTCGACGACCTCGCCGACCCGAGCCGCCTGGCCGACACGAGCTGGATCGAGCCGGGGGTGTCGAGCTGGAGCTGGATGACCGACTGGGGCAGCCCGCGCGACGAAGCCCGGCAGCGCGACTTCGTGGACCTGTCGGCACGCAACGGGTGGGAGTACGTCCTGCTCGACGAGGGGTGGAGCGCCGACTGGGTGCCGAGGGTCACCCGCTACGCGAACGCGCGCGGCGTCGACACGATCGTCTGGTTCCACAGCCGCGACCTGTGGACGCAGGAGCAGCGCGACCACTGGCTGCCGCTCGTCAAGGAGTGGGGGGTCGCCGGGATCAAGGTCGACTTCATGGACTCCGACAGCCAGGCGACGCACCAGTGGTACGACGACGTCCTGGCCGACACGGCGCGCCACGAGCTGATGATCAACTTCCACGGCTCGACGCTCCCGCACGGGCTGCAGCGCACGTGGCCGCACATCATGAGCTACGAGGCCGTCCGCGGCGCCGAGAACGGCATCTCGTCCGCGCGCTCCCTCACCGTTCCGTTCGCGCGCGGCGTCGTCGGCTCGATGGACTGGACGCCGGTGACGTTCTCCCGCGGGAACGGGAACTCGTCTAAGGCGCACGAGCTCGCGATGAGCGTCGTCTACGAGTCGGCCTGGCAGCACATGTCCGACAAGCCGGAGAGCTACGCGGCGGAGCCGATCGCCGAGGAGTTCCTGCAGAACCTGCCGACCGTCTGGGACGAGACCCAGCTGGTCTCGGGCGAGCCCGGCGAGCACGTCGTGCTGGCGCGCAGGTCGGGTGACACCTGGTTCGTCGGGGCGATGCGCGCCGGTGCGCCGGCGTCGCTCGAGATCCCGTTGGCCGTGCTGGCCGACGGGCCGTGGATCGTGCACACGATCAGCGACGCCGGCGGCGACGGGTCCGTGCTCGCGGGTGACGTGGCGACCCTGACGTCCCGTGACGTGGTCCGCGTCACGACGGCGAGCAACGGGGGAGCGGTGGTCGTCGCCTGCCCGGCGACCCCGGGCCGGACCTCGTGCTGGACGCCCGTGGAGCCCACGGCGACGCTGGACGTGACGGTCACGCCGACGGCGGCGGAGCTCGAGGTGGGCGACGTCGTCGAGGTCAGCGCCCGGGCGGTCGTCACCTCCGGGAGCGGCACGGACGTGGTCTTCGGGCCGCGCGTGCCGGCCGGGTGGACGCTCGACGGCGCGCCCGTCACCCGCGACGCCATCGCCACGGGCGACGTGCTCGAGGGCGCGTGGCGGCTGACGGTCGGCCCGGAGGCCGTGCGCGGTGACGTCGAGGTCGCCGTCGGGGCGGCGTTCACGTCCGGCGGGCGCGACGTCTTCGCCGCGGAGGGGATCGACGTCTTCGTGGCGCCCGACGCGCCGACCGGGGCAGCCTGGCTGTCGGACCTGCCGTGGCTCGAGGACGCGTCGGGGTGGGCCAGCAACAGGCGTGACGCGGCGAACGCCGGCACGCCCCTGACCATCCGCGGCACCGTCTTCGACAAGGGCATCGGCACCCACGCCCCGAGCACCGTGACGGTGTGGACGGGCGAGCAGTGCTCCGTATTCCGTGCCGTGGTGGGCACCGACGACGGCGTCGAGAAGCCGCAGGAGAGCTCAGCGGCCTTCCGTGTGCTCGGCGACGGGCGGATCCTCGCCGAGTCACCCGTCCTGCGCGCGACCTCCGACCCGTACGAGATGGTGGTGGACGTCCGCGGGGTGGACCGGCTCACGCTCCAGACGACCGACGGCGGGGACGGCAAGAACAACGACCACACCGACTGGGGCGACGCCCGCGTGTGGTGCGGTGACGCCGAGGGACCGCAACCCCCGGAGGAGCCCGCCGGACCGACCGGCACGCCGTACGTCAGCGACCTCGAGTGGACCGGCGAGTCGAACGGCTACGGCCCGATCGAGCGGGACATGTCCAACGGGGAGGCGGCGCGGGGCGACGGTCGTCCGCTGACCATCGCGGGCGCCGTCTACGCGAAGGGCATCGGCATGCACGCCACGGGCCAGCTGACCGTGTGGCTCGGGCGTTCGTGCACGGTGTTCGAGGCCGTCGTCGGGATCGACGACGAGGTCTCCCAGAGCGGGTCCGTGCGGTTCGAGGTCTGGGGCGACGGCGCCCTCCTGGCTCAGACGGGCGTCGTCACCAGTGCCGACGGCGGCGTGCCGATGGCGGTCGACGTGTCCGACGTGCGGCGGCTCACGCTTCGGGCGCACGAGGCCACGAACGGCAAGAACTTCGACCACGCCGACTGGGCGGACGCCCGGCTCGTCTGCGCGGACGGCTGATCCGCTGGTCGCGGTCGCGCCCCGGTCACACCGCCGGCCGGGGCGCGGCCGCGACCTGCCCGCCCAGCGGCAGCGTGGTCGCGACGAGCACCTCGTCCACGGCCGCCTCGAGCGACTCCAACGCCGCTGCCGGCAGGCCGTCGTCCGTGACGAGGACGTCCACGTCCTCCAGCGCCGCGAACGTGCCCATCCCGACGAGTCCCCACTTCGAGTGGTCCGCCACCACGGCCACGCGCTGTGCCGACGCCACGAGGCTCCGGTTCATGTCGGCCTCGAGCAGGTTGGGCGAGGTGAACCCCCGGTGGGCGTCCATGCCGTGGGTGCCGAGGAAGACGACGTCGAGGTTGATGTGCCGCAGGCTGCCGACGGCGACCGGCCCGACGAGCGCGTCCGACGGTGTGCGGACGCCCCCGGTCAGCACCACCGTGCGCTCTCCCGGTTGTCCGTCGAACACCTCCGCGACCCGCACGGAGTTGGTCACGACGGTGATGCCGTCGACGCCGAGCAGGCGGTGCGCGAGCGTCCACGTCGTCGTGCCCGCCGAGAGCCCGATCGCCGAGCCCGGGCGCACCAGCGTGGCCGCCAGGGCGGCGATCGCCTCCTTCTCCGCCAGGTCCCGGACCAGCTTGGACTCGAAGCCAGGCTCGTCGGTCGTCGAACGGCCGGGGAGCGTGGCGCCCCCGTGCACCTTCTGGACGGTGCCCTCCTGGGCGAGGTGGTCGAGGTCGCGGCGGATCGTCATCGCCGACACGTCGAGCTCGCGCACGAGATCGGTGACGCGGACGCTGCCGTGGGCGCGGACCATGTCACGGATCAGCGCCTGGCGCTGGCTGGCGAGCACCGCCGCTCCTCTCCGCCTCGCACGGCACGATGCCGCACCAGCGTAGGTGCGCGACGGCTCAGATGTGGTGCGCCCCGGCCCGGGCGGGGTGGGGCGCCCAAGGGCCGGTGCCGGTCACCCGGCGGTGGCGGTCGCGTAGTCCGGGAGGAACACCGGGATGTCCCCCCAGGCGGACTCGGTGCTCGATCCGTTGCTCAGCTCGACGCCGATCCGCGCGCGGTACGTCGCGGCGGGGAGGGCGCCCGTGCCGTCCGGGCAGGCCGCGAACTGGGTGCTGAGCTCGATCCGGCCCTCGCTCCCGCTGCCGCCACCCTCCGAGCCCGATGTCATCGTCACCGGGACGGACGCCGGGGGCGGCGTGGTGGGGACGGCGACGACGACGTCCTGCTCCGAGACGAGCCACAGCCCGACGACGGTCGCCGCCACCGATTGCCCGCTCCAGTCCTCGCCGGTGATGGCCGACCAGCCGAGGTCCAGCGGCACCATGACGTCGCCGTCGATACCCCCGCCGTAGTCGCCGACCCAGAGGTCGGGGGAGGTCTCAGCAGGCGCCGGGACGACCGTTCCGCAGGCCTCGAGCCCGGGGATGGCGGGCGCCTCGGGCTCCTGCGTCACCGAGGGGGCCGCGGTGGGCGTCGGCGTCGGTGTGGTGCTCGGCGTCGGCGTCTGCGTCGCCGGGGAGGAGGGCGAGGCGACGACCGGATCGGCGCCGTCGTCGCCGCCGGCAAGCGCCACGGCGGCGGCCACGCCACCGACGACGAGAAGGACCGCGGCCGCGAGGACCGCGACGCCCCATGGGCGCCGGTACCAGCGGACGGCAGGTGGTGCACTGGTCCTGTCCGGGCCGTGCGCCTGGTGCTGCGGGTGATCGATGCTGTCGCGCGCGTCCATCTGTGCCCCCGTTGCTGCTCGATCGGCCGCCCGGCTCGGGTCGCCGACGGGGCCGACCGTGACGTCGGGGCGCTCATGACCGGTCTACTCTCCTGAGCCCTGTGCGCGCGGCCGATCGGTGCGCGGATCGCCTCGCTCGCTTCGCGCGTGACCGGGTCGATCGGGCGTTGAAGACGCACGTGGGCCCGTCCTCGAGAGGACGGGGCCCACGTGTGGTGGCGGCTGGTTCCGGAAAGGTGGGTGACCTGGAGCGATGTGCGCGTGGGCGTGATCGCTCCACCGGCTAAGGGCGGGACGCTCCACAGCCGCAGGTCAGAGGCCCGTGGTTCAGGAGGGTGTGGGCCAGTCGGCGTCGGTGGGTACGCCGTAGTCGGGGTTGGCGAGGTTGGTCCAGTCGCCGAAGGCGGGGCGGTCGAGCCAGAAGCCGTCGACCGGGGCGTCGGTGATGGTGGCCTTGTGCAGGAGGCCGTCGCGTTCGTCGAACTGCACGCTGCCGGTCCGGTCGGGCCGGAACTCCTCTCTGATGACCCGTGTGGCCTGAGTGAGGTCGTAGCGAGTGTCCTGGTCGGGGTAGACGTACGTCCAGCAGATCCACCGCCACAGTCGCCCGTCGATGACGTCGTAGTCGGTCGTGCGCCAGTTCGACCCGCCGGGCGTGAAGAACCTCACCCGAATCCGCCCCGAGGCACCCCCGCCGATCACCCACCGCGGGATCGGGTTGCCGTCGGCGTCCCGGCTCACCGCATCGACGACCTCAATGCCGTCCTCGCCGTGGTACGCCTCCTGCGCCTCGGCCTCGGTCAGCCACCGGTGCCGCATCACCGGCCGACGCGTGAAGTCGTTCCACTGCGTGGTGTACAGCACGTCCTCGGTCACCCTGCCTCCTCTAGCCGGTCAGATTGTAGGAGTGGCCCGTGACGTCACGGATCCTCACGAGGTTCTCGGTGGCGTAGTCCAGCACCGCCTGCGGTATGCCGTTGGGCTGGACCGGGACCTCGAGCACGCGCCCCCCGGTCATCGGTCTACCGATGACGTCGTCGACGTGTCCCAGCTGGGCCTGGTTGGCGGGTGTGTCTGCGACGACCAGGTTCGCTCGCCCTGGGTTGTACTTGTCCAGGATCTCGTCGATGTAGGTACGGGCGGTGGCTTCGGTGACTGCGGAGAGGTCGGTGAGCTTGCGGGAGACGATCTCCTCGCCGGGGTTCATGGAGTCGAGGCGGAACCTGCCGACCAGGTTGCCTTGGTTGTCGAGCTGGTCGATCCAGACCTGGTTGGCGGTGTAGCGGTGCTGCTGGGTCCAGTCGAACTGGGAGCCGGCGAACATGCGCCGCATCCAGTCCGGGGTCCCGGCGCGGTCCATGAGCCGCTGGTACATCTCGATCTTGGACTGGGCCAGGGCTGACAGGCCGGACCGTGTTGGCAGCTCATCGACGATGTCGACGCCTCGGCGCAGGGTGTTCAGGCCGCGGGTGACCGCGCCCGCCCCGGCGACCGCGGTCAGGGCCAGGTCGGGGAACAGGGCTCCCCACCACCGGCCGGGGTTGTCGTGCAGGGTCTGGGTGTCCAGCAGGATCGGGACCGCCTGGTCGGGGTTGTCCAGCAGGTAGGCGCCGGTGTCCCACGCGCCCCGGCCGATCTCGAGGGCGTCGTCGACCACGCCGCCCGGGTCGACGGCCAGGCGGACCATGTTGAACTTCCAGACCAGGCCGGCCAGACCGGCGACCCAACCCCCGATACCACGCAGGAACTCATCCAGGTGAACCGCCCGTCGGGCAGCCCGTCGGAGAACTGGTCCATCACCCGGGCCGCCGCCTGGGCCGACAGGCGCACCTCCTCGCGGGCAGCGGCCAGGATCTGCTGGGCGGCCTCGGCCAAGTCTGCGCCGCGGCCATCGCCCACGATGCTCGGGGTCGGCGGCGGCCACCCACCCCGGCTCGACGGCATGGCCGGGCCCCGGATCTCCACCGCCCCGAGCGCCTTGGCCTGCTCCCACAGGCGCACCGCGACCGACGCCCGCTCCCGCGCCCACCGGATCGTGTCCACGTGCCCGGCCAGGACCGTGGCCACGACGCGGTACAGGTCGCTGTTGACCGTCAGCGCGTCGACCAGGGCGGCCCGGTGCTCGTTCGCGGCGACCGCCGTCTCGCCCTCCCACGACGACACATACCCGCGAGCGAGGTCCTCGGCCGCCAGCGCGAGATCCTCCGCTCGCGCGGTCAGGTCGTCGATGTCCGCCCGCAGACCCGACAACGACCCCGGAACCAGCACCACCGGGTCAGAGGTGTACCCCAGCTCGGGGTAGCCGCCCACGCGCGCCATCAGTACGGCATCGCCTGGAAACCGTCGGCCACGCTCGCCTCGAGCTCCTCGAACGCGAACGCCGCCCCACGCATCTGCACGCCCAGGTCCCCGGCATCCTCACCCAGACCCCTGGACAGGTAGGTGAACCGCCCGGCGAACCGGCCCGCCGCCGCGCTCAGGTCGCGGTCGCCGTACCCATCGTGCGCCAGCAGCACCCCGCGGTTGGCCGAGGCCACCACGTCGTCACCAACTCGCACGAAGGTCGACCCCCGAGCCCGAAGCTCGTCCGTGTCGACGCCAAGCCCAGCCGCATCCGCCATCGATCCGCCCCCACAGACCACACAGCCGTCGCCGCGAGGCTAGCGCCGGGATGGAGGACGGAAGGTGCGGACCAACCAGATTCACCCGGCGGGTGTGGCTGGGCAGCAGAAGCCGGCAGCGCCAGCGCCGACGAAGCGAAGGAGCCCCGGACCTGGTGGTCCGGGGCTCCTTCGTCGTCCTGCTGGCTGACTTTCCGGAAGTCATCGACGTGACTTTCCGGAACCAGCCGTGGTGCCCGAGACAGGACTCGAACCTGCGACCTTCTGCTCCGGAGGCAGACGCTCTATCCGCTGAGCTACTCGGGCGGGACGGTCCGCAACCTTACCAGGACGGGCGGGGCGGCGGTCGCCGGTGGACAGCCGCCGTGCGGACCTCGGTCAGGCGGGTACCGGGTCGTCGCCGATGAACAGCGACAGGTAGTCGTCGATCTCCGTCATGGCCCGCGTCGTGTCCCCGGTCTCGATGGCGTCCAGGAGCGCGGTGTGGGCGACGTCGTGCTCCTCGGCCGGGTGCTCGAAGTTGAACCGGATGTTCGCGACGACGGCGTCGAGCAGGGTCTCGTAGATCGCCAGCAGGACCGGATTCCCGGCTGCCTCGGCGATGCCGCGGTGGAAGGCCAGGTCGGCCACCGTCGCGGCGTCGAGATCGCCGGCCGCGTAGGCGGCAGCCCGCTGGTCGTGCAGCTCCGTCAGGGTGGCGAGCTGCTCGTCCGACCGGCGCTGGGCCGCCAGACGCGCGGCCTCGACCTCGAGGCAGCGGCGCACCTCGAGCACGTCGCGCTGGTGGGCGCCGGCGATCTGCCGGCCCATGGCGGTGCCGAGCTCGGAGTCCGAGATCACGTAGGTGCCGGAGCCCTGGCGACGCTCGAGCATGCCGGCGTGGACGAGCGACTGGACGGCCTCGCGGACGGTGTTCCGGCCGACTCCGATGAGCTCGGTGAGCTCGGGCTCCGGCGGGATGCGCGTGCCGACGGGCCACGCGCCCGACGTGATCTGCTTCCGCAAGCGCCCCACCGCCTGGTCGATGAGGTTCGTGCGCCGAGTCATCCCACCTCCCGGGGGTCAGTGAGAGGAAGTCAACACCCGTCGGGGCATCCCGCGCACCCCGCCGCACCGTGGGCGCCCGCTTCCCCCGGGCTGTGGGCGCGTGGGCGCCGGGGCAAAGGTGGGAGGATCTCCGGCGATGTCCCTCGTCCCGGTCGATCCACCCGCGCCATGGCGCGGGCGCCTCGTCGTCCTCGCCGGCCTCGTGCTGGTCTCCTTGAACCTGCGGGTGGCTGTGGCCGCGGTGTCGCCGATCCTCGACCTGGTGCGCCGGGACGTCCCCTTGAGCACCGCCGACGCCGGGCTGCTGGGCGCCGCGCCCGTGCTCGCCTTCGCCGTGTTCGGGGCGCTCGCGCCTGCGGTCGGCCGCCGGTGGGGCCTCGAGCCCGCCCTGGTCGCCGCGATGGCGTTGTCCGCCCTGGGCGAGGTCGCCCGGGCCGCGGCCACCTCGCCCGCCGGGTTCCTCGTCTTCTCCTTCGTCGCGCTCGCGGGGATGGGCATGGGCAACGTCCTGGTGCCACCGCTGGTCAAGCGCTACTTCCCGGACCGGATCGGGGCGGTGACGGCGGCCTACGCCGTCGGCATGGCGGTCAGCGCCGCGCTCCCGCCGCTGGTCGCCGTGCCCGCGGCGCAGGCCGTCGGGTGGCGGCAGGCGGTCGGGGCGTGGTCGGTGGTAGGCGTGCTCGCGGTCGTGCCCTGGCTGGTCGTCGTGGCCCGGTCCGCGGCGGCGCGCAGCCGCCTGCGTCCGGTGCTCGAGCACGTGGCGACCGGTCCGCACCGGCGCGGGCACGTCTGGCGGGCCCCGCTGGCCTGGGCGATGGCGGTCACCTTCGCGATGAACACGGCGAACGTGTACATCGTGTTCGCCTGGCTCCCCGACCTGCTCGGCGACGTCGGGGTCGGGGAGGTCGCCGCGGGCCGATGGCTCGCCCTCTTCAGCGCCCTCGGGCTCGTCTCCGCCCTCCTCGTCCCGCTCGTGGCCGTGCGCGTGGCGAACCCGTGGTGGCTCATGGTGGCGTTCGCGGCGCTCTACGTCGTGGCGTACGTCGGGCTCCTCGTGAGCCCGACGGCGCCCCTGTGGCTCTGGGTGACGCTGCTGGGCACCGCGCCCGGCTCGTTCCCGCTGGTCCTCACGCTCGTCGGCCTGCGCACGCGCACGGCCGACGGCGCCGCGGCGCTCTCCGGCTTCGTGCAGGGCCTCGGCTACGCGCTCGCCGCGGCCGGGCCGGTCGCCGCCGGTCTGCTCCGGGAGGCGACAGGGGACTGGACTGCCACGATCGCGATGCTGCTGGGCATGGTGGGCGTGCTGGCCGTCGCCGGGGTCCTCGCGTGCCGCCCGGTGATGCTCGAGGACACCTGGGGCGGGCCTGGCGGACGCGCGGTCGCGGCCGCACCGGCGAGCTCACGTACCGGGCGGACGGCGTCGGCTCGCTAGGCTTTGCCGGTGACCCCCGCAGAGCTCGCCCAGTCGCTGCACGCCGTCCTGACCGGCCTCGTCGCACACGGCGCCGTCGCGCTGTCCGCCGAGGACCTGCCGCAGGAGATCGTCGTCGAGCGACCGCGGCAGCGCGAGCACGGTGACTGGGCGACGAACGTCGCCCTGCAGCTGGGCAAGAAGGCCGGCATGACTCCGCGCGACCTCGCCGCGCTCGTGGCCGCGCGCCTGGCCGCCGAGCCGGGCATCGCGAAGGTCGACGTCGCAGGCCCGGGCTTCCTCAACATCACGCTCGAGGCGGCGGCCGCCGGGCGGCTCGCGCAGGCGATCGTCGAGGCCGGCCCGGCCTACGGCACGAACGACGCGCTCGCAGGCGAGCGGATCAACCTGGAGTTCGTCTCGGCGAACCCGACCGGGCCGATCCACATCGGCGGCGCGCGCTGGGCCGCCGTCGGCGACTCGCTCGCCCGGCTCATGCAGGCCTGCGGTGCCGAGGTGACCCGCGAGTACTACTTCAACGACCACGGCGCGCAGATCGACCGGTTCGCGCGCTCGCTGCTCGCCCGCGCCCGCGGCCAGGAGGCGCCCGAGGACGGCTACGGCGGCGCGTACATCGAGGAGATCGCCTCGCGCGTCGTCGCCGACGCCGTCGCGGCCGGCGAGCCCGACCCGACGCACCTGGCCGACGACGCCGCGCAGGAGATCTTCCGGGCGCGCGGCGTGGCGCTGATGTTCGACGAGATCAAGGCGACCTTGCACACGTTCGGCGTCGACTTCGACGTCTACTACCACGAGGCCTCGCTGCACGAGTCGGGCGCGGTGGAGCACGCCATCGCGCGGCTGCGCGAGCTCGGCCACGTCTACGAGTCCGAGGGCGCCACGTGGCTGCGCACCACGGAGTTCGGCGACGACAAGGACCGCGTCATCGTCAAGTCCGACGGCGACGCGGCCTACATCGCCGGCGACCTCGCCTACTACCTGGACAAGCGCGAGCGCGGGTTCGACCGGGCGATCATCATGCTCGGCGCCGACCACCACGGGTACATCGGCCGGATGATGGCGATGTGCGCTGCGTTCGGCGACACCCCGTGGGTCAACCTCGAGATCCTCATCGGGCAGATGGTCAACCTCGTCAAGGGCGGCGAGCCTGTCCGGATGTCCAAGCGCGCGGGCACGGTCGTCACGATCGACGACCTCATCGAGGCCGTCGGTGTGGACGCCGGCCGGTACGGGCTCGCCCGCTCGTCCGCGGACTCGGCGATCGACCTCGACCTCGACCTGCTCGCCTCGCGCAGCAACGACAACCCCGTCTACTACGTCCAGTACGCGCACGCGCGCACGGCGAACATCGCGCGCAACGCCGCCGACCTCGGGGTGCGCCGCGAGGACGGGTTCGACCCGTCGCTGCTCGACCACCCGAGCGAGTCGGCGCTGCTCGGCAAGCTCGCGGAGTTCCCGCGCGTCGTCGCGCAGGGCGCCGAGCTGCGCGAGCCGCACCGCGTCGCCCGGTACCTGGAGGAGCTCGCCGGGGTCTACCACAAGTGGTACGACCAGCAGCGGCGCGTCGTCCCGTTCGGCGAGGAGGAGGTCTCCGACGGCCACCGCACGCGTCTGTGGCTGAACGACGCGACGCGCACCGTCCTCGCCAACGGCCTGGGCCTGCTCGGGGTGAGCGCGCCGGAGCGCATGTGAGCCTCGACCCGCACGTCTGGCCCGCCGGCGCACGGCGGGGCGACGACGGTGCGCTGAGCGTCGCCGGCGTGGACCTGCGGGACCTGGCGGCCGAGCACGGGACGCCCGCCTACGTCCTCGACGAGGCCGACTTCCGGGCCCGCGCCCGGGGCTTCCGCGAGGCGTTCGAGCGCGCGTTCGCCGCCGTCGGCGCGGGCGTCGACGTGTACTACGCCGGCAAGGCGTTCCTCTCGGTCGCCGTCGCGCGCTGGGCGCACGAGGAGGGCCTGCGGATCGACACGGCGACCGGTGGCGAGCTGGCCGTCGCGCTGCGCGCGGGCGTCCCGGGCGCCGACATCGGGCTGCACGGCAACAACAAGTCCGACGCCGAGATCGAGCGCGCGCTCGCCGCCGGCGTCGGGCGGATCGTCGTCGACTCCCTCGGTGAGGTGGACCGGGTGGCCGACGCCGCCGCGCGTGCGGGCGTGCGCGCGCCGGTCATGGTGCGGCTCACGACGGGCGTCCACGCGGGCGGGCACGAGTTCATCGCGACGGCCCACGAGGACCAGAAGTTCGGCCTGTCGCTGGCCGGCGAGGGCGCCAGCCCGGCGATGGTGGCCCTGCTCGCGATCCTGGCCCGCCCGGAGCTCGAGCTCATCGGCGTGCACTCGCACATCGGCTCCCAGATCCTCGACCCCTCCGGGTTCGAGGCGGCCGCACGCCGGGTGCTCCAGCTGCGTGCGGAGCTGGCCGCCGCGACCGGTCACCTGCTGCCGGAGGTCGACCTCGGCGGCGGCTTCGGCATCGCCTACCTGCCGGGGGAGGTCCCGCTCGAGCCGGGTCGCGTCGCCAAGGACCTCGCCGGCGTCGTCGAGGGTGCGTGCGCCGAGCTCGGCACGCCGCTGCCGCGGATCTCGATCGAGCCGGGCCGCGCCATCGTCGGGCCGACCACCCTCACGCTCTACCGCGTGGGCACCGTCAAGCCCGTGACGCTGGAGGACGGCGGCACGCGCACCTACGTGTCGGTCGACGGCGGGATGAGCGACAACCTGCGCCCGGCGCTCTACGGTGCCCGGTACACGGCGGCACTCGCCTCGCGGCGGGGGGGCGCGACGACCGTGGCCGCGCGCGTCGTCGGCAAGCACTGCGAGTCGGGCGACATCGTGGTGCACGACGTCGCCCTGCCCGACGACGTCGCCCCCGGCGACCTCCTCGCGGTCCCGGCCACGGGGGCCTACGGCCGCTCGATGGCCTCCAACTACAACCACGTGCCCCGGCCCCCGGTGATCGCCGTGCGCGACGGCGCCGCCCGCGTCATCGTGCGCCGCGAGACGGAGGACGACCTGCTGGCGCTCGACCTCGGCTGACTCACCGGTCGTCCGACAGGCCCCGCGACTCGAGCCATCTGCGCACGCGCGGGTCGGTGGTGAGCGAGATCGCCTTGGCGAGCGCCGCGGGATCGCCCGACAGCTCGGCACGGGCCGCCCACGCGGGCTGGAAGCGCCCGATCCCCGGGTCGTCGATCGCGTCGAGGGCCGCGAGCCCGGCCCGGGCGCCGTCGACCCGCCCGATCGCGACCGCGAGCGCGGTGCGCGCACCGAGCGTCGGCGTGAGGGCGACGAGCGCCGCGTAGAGACGGCGCAGCGCGGCCCAGTCGGTCGTCCCGGTGCGGGCCCGGTCGCAGTGCACCGACTGGATGGCCGCCTCCAGCTGGAAACGCCCGGGCCGGCCGAAGGCGGCGGCCCGGCGCAGCAGCGACTCGCCCTCGGCCACGAGCGCCCGGTCCCAGGTGGCGACGTCCTGCTCGGACAGCGGGACGTAGTCGTCGCCGGTCCTGGCGGACGCCCGCGCCTGGGCGAGCGTGAGCAGCGCCGCCAGGCCCCAGGCCTCGGGCTCGTCCCCGAGCAGGACGGCCGTCGTGAGGGCCAGGAAGCGGGCCTCGTCCGGGAGCGGCGAACCCCCGAGGAAGTCGATCGCGTACGCGCCGTAGATCGCCTCGAGCACGGGTGGCAGCCGCTCGGGCATGTCCGCCCTCGTCGGGACGGCGAAGGGGACGCCGGCGCCCTTGATCCGGCGCTTCGCGCGGACCAGGCGCTGGGCCATGGTCGCCGTCGGGACGGCGAACGCGCGCGCGATCTCCCGCGCGTCGAACCCGAGGACCACCTGGAGCATCAGGGGCGTGCGCACCGGGGGGTCGACGCGCGGGTGGGCGCACGCGAAGAGCAGCTCGAGCCGCTTGTCGCCGATGGCGTCCACGTCCACCTCGAGCAGGTCGGCGGGGACCGTCGCCGCGTCGGTCAGCGGCGCGGCCGTGCGGTGGGCCGCCGAGCGGAGCGCGTCGCGCACCCGGTTGCGTGCCACCGTGAGCAGCCACCCTTCGGGGTTGTCGGGCACACCGACCTGGGGCCAGCTGCGCAGGGCACGCTCGAACGCGTCGGCGAGGGCGTCCTCCGCCGCCGGGATGTCCCGGGTGGGTGCTGCGAGGATCGCCACGAGGCGTCCGTACGAGGCGCGCGCCGCCAGGGTCGCCGCGGCGCGCGCCTCGTCCGTGGAGCTCACTGGAAGTCGAACGCCGTCCAGGCGCCGTCGGCGAAATGCGTCGCGCTCGGCCGGATCTCGACCGTGCCGTAGTGCACGGGCGGTGCCTGCTGCGCCCAGGCGAGCGCCGCGTCCAGGTCCGGGACGTCGATCACCACCGTGCCGCCGAGCTGTTCCTTCGTGTCGGCGTACGGGCCGTCCTGGACGACCGGCGTCCCGCTCGCGAGCGAGACCGTCGTCGTGTGGGCGACGGGCTGCAGGACCTCGGCCGAGATCAGCACGCCGGAGGCGTCGAGCGCCTTCGTGTAGGCGTCGAACGCGGCCATGCCCTCGGCCAGGGCCTCGGGGCCGAGCTCCTCGGCCGTCATCTCGGGGTAGTGGAGCAGGAGGGTGTAGCGCATGGTCGGTCCTTCCGTCCTCGGTGATCCTGACACCCTCATGACGATCGTCGGAAGGACGGATCGACACGACGCCGGGACGGGTTCCCGGCCTCGGCGGGTCCGCGCGTGGCATCGGCGCGGACAGCCGCTCGCGCGTGATCGGCTCACCCGTATCCTGGGGCCGCCCGGGCCCCTGCCCGGCGTGGACGAGGTCGGGAGCGTGAGGCGCGTGACGGTCCGGGTGGCTCTGATCGGGTGCGGAACGGTGGGCACCGAGGTGGCCCGCCTCCTCCTGACCAACGCCGACGAGCTCACCGCCCGCGTGGGCGACGAGGTCCGGCTCGTCGGGATCGCCGAGCGGTCGACCGAGGCGGAGCGCGACCCCGTCATCCCGCGGGAGCTCCTGACCACCGACTGGCAGGGCCTGGTCGCCCGGTCCGACGTGGTGATCGAGCTCATCGGCGGCGTCGAGCCGGCGCGCACGATGATCCTGGGCGCGATGGCGGCCGGGGCGTCGGTCGTCACGGCCAACAAGGAGCTGCTCGGCAAGGACGGGCCGACCCTCTACGCCGCCGCCGAGGCCGCCGGCGTCGACCTCTACTACGAGGCCGCGGTCGGGGGCGCGATCCCGCTGATCCGCCCGGTCCGCGAGTCGCTCGCCGGCGACCGCATCACGCGCGTGCTGGGCATCGTCAACGGCACCACGAACTACGTCCTGGACCAGATGGCGACGACGGGCGAGGACCTCGCCCTGGCCGTCAAGCAGGCGCAGGCGCACGGCTACGCGGAGGCGGACCCCACGGCCGACGTCGAAGGCTTCGACGCCGCGGCCAAGGCGGCGATCCTCGCCTCGCTCGCGTTCCACACCCGCGTGTCGACCGCGGACGTGCACCGCGAGGGCATCACCGCCGTCACCGCCGAGGACGTCGCGTGGGCGGCCGAGACCGGCCACGTGCTCAAGCTCCTCGCGGTCGCCGAGCGGCTGCCCGGCGACGCCGGAGTCGTCGCCCGCGTGCACCCGGCCCTGGTGCCCCTCGCGCACCCGCTCGCCGGCGTGCGCGGCGCGTTCAACGCGGTGTTCGTCGAGGCCGAGGCCGCCGGGCCGCTGATGTTCTACGGGCAGGGCGCGGGCGGCGTGCCCACCGCCTCGGCCGTGCTCGGCGACGTCATGACGATCGCGCGGCACCGGGTGCAGGGCGGCCGCGGGCCGGCGGAGTCGCGCTACGCGGACCTCCCCGTGCTGCCGATGGCGCAGGCCGTCACGCGGTACCAGGTGCGGCTGCGGGTCGCCGACCGGCCGGGCGTGCTCGCCCAGGTCGCGGGGGCCTTCGCAGCGCACGACGTGTCGATCGAGACCGTGCGGCAGGCCGTGGCCCCCGACGGGTCGACGGGCGAGGCGGCCGATTTGCTGGTGGTGACGCATCGCGCCAAGGAGTCCGCGCTCGCGGCCACCGTCGGCGCGCTCGAGGGCCTCGACGCCGTGTCGGCGGTCCTGTCGGTGCTGCGGGTCGAGGGGGCGTGATGGCCAACCAGTGGCGCGGCGTCATCGCCGAGTACGCGGAGCGTCTGCCGGACCACGTGCGCGAGCGCGTGGTGACCCTGGGGGAGGGCGGCACGCCGCTCGTGGCCGCGCGCGCCCTCTCCGAGCGCACCGGCGCGGACGTCCACCTCAAGGTCGAGGGCATGAACCCGACCGGCTCCTTCAAGGACCGCGGCATGACGACGGCGATCTCGTCGGCAGCGGCCCGCGACGTCCGCGTGGTGATCTGCGCCTCGACGGGCAACACGTCGGCGTCGGCGGCCGCGTACGCCACGGCTGCGGGGATGACCTGCGCGGTGCTCGTCCCGGACGGCAAGATCGCGATGGGCAAGCTGAGCCAGGCGGTCGCGCACGGCGCGCGCCTGCTCCAGGTGGACGGCAACTTCGACGACTGCCTCGTCGCGGCCCGCAAGCTCGCCGAGAGCTACGCCGTCGAGCTGGTGAACTCGGTGAACCCCGACCGCATCGAGGGCCAGAAGACGGCCGCGTTCGAGATCGTCGACTGGCTCGGCGACGCGCCCGACATCCACGTGCTGCCGGTGGGCAACGCCGGGAACATCACGGCGTACTGGAAGGGGTTCACCGAGTACGCGACGGACGGCCCCGCCACCCGGACGCCCATGATGTGGGGCTTCCAGGCCGCCGGCGCCGCGCCGATCGTCCTCGGCCACCCCGTCGACGAGCCGGAGACGATCGCGACCGCCATCCGGATCGGCAACCCGGCGTCCTGGCGACAGGCCGTCGAGGCGCGCGACACGTCGGGCGGCCTCATCGAGTCCGTCACGGACGAGCAGATCCTCGCGGCGCACCGGATCCTGTCCGCCGAGGCCGGGGTCTTCGTCGAGCCGGCGTCCGCGGCCGGCGTCGCCGGCCTGCTCATGCTCGCCGAGCAGGGCCGCGTGCCGGCCGGCGCCCGGATCACCGTGACGGTGACGGGCCACGGCCTCAAGGACCCGCAGTGGGCGCTGCGCACGCCCGACGGCGAGCCCGTCCAGCTGACCCGGGTGACGCCCGACGTGGTGTCGATCGCCGACGCGCTCGGCCTGGGCTGAGGGAGCGGACGATGCGACTGGTCTGCGACCACGTGCGCGTGCGGGTGCCCGCGACGAGCGCGAACCTCGGCCCGGGGTTCGACTGCATGGGTCTCGCGCTGGCCCACTACGACACCATCGAGGTCCGCGCGCTCGGCAGCACCGACGTGCGCGTCTCGGTCACCGGTGAGGGCGCCGGCGAGCTCCCGGACGGCGAGGACCACCTGGTCGTCCGGGCGATCCGGGCCGCGCTCGACGCCGTCGGGGCGTCGCAGGTCGGCCTGGAGCTGACGTGCGACAACCGGATCCCGCACGGGCGCGGTCTCGGCTCGTCGGCCGCCGCCGTCGTGGCGGGCATCCTCGCGGTGCGGATGATGATCAACGAGCCGGAGGCGCTGTACAACACGGCCGCCTTCAAGATCGCCACCCAGTTCGAGGGCCACCCGGACAACGCGGCGCCGGCGATCCTGGGCGGCGCCACGATCTCATGGACCGGCCCGGACGGCCCGCACGCGACGCAGCTGCCCCTGCACCCCGACGTCGTCCCGGTCGCCCTGGTGCCCCAGGTGCGCCTGGCCACGCGGACCGCTCGCGGCGTCCTGCCGGGCACCGTCCCGCACGCCGACGCCGCCTTCACCGCGGGCCGGTCCGCCCTGCTGGTCCAGGCGCTGTGCCACCGTCCCGAGCTGCTGTTCGACGCGACGGCCGAGAAGCTGCACCAGGAGTACCGCGCGCCGGTGATGCCGTCGACGTGGCGCCTGGTCCGCTCGCTGCGCGAGGCCGGTCTCGCGGCCGTCGTCTCGGGGGCGGGCCCGTCGGTGCTCGTCCTCGAGCGCGCGAGCGCGGGGGACGAGTCGGCGGCGATCCGCCGGCAGGTCCTCGCGGAGACGGGGGAGGACTGGGCCGTCGTCGCCCCGGGCATCGCGGCGGACGGGGCCCTCGCCGAGCGCCTCTGAGGCACGCGGGGCCCGCCCGGCGGGTCGGCGCCGGCCGTGCCGGGAGATCACCCGGGAGGGCCCCGCAGCCCTTCCTGGCGGGTGGTACCGTTGGGGCCAATCCCCCGGAAAACCCCAGCGGTCACGGTGCAACCACGCACGCGCCGTCGCCGCGGTGCAGGGGGATCCCGTCACCGTCACGATCGCTCAGCGATCCCGTGGCGGGCGAACGCGCCGGAGCACGTCCGGCGAACTTCCGCGGCCCGTGTCCTCCGGCCGCCGACGAGGGGGAAGGACCTTCGTGACAGACACCATCGACGCAGCGTCGGGCACCGGCGGTGCCGCCGGCCGTGCCGCCGCGCTCAGCGCGCTCCGCCTGCCGGAGCTGCAGGCCCTGGCCAGCGAGCTCGGGCTCAAGGGCACGTCGGGCATGCGCAAGAGCGATCTCGTCGAGGCGATCCGTGAGCGTCGCGGCGGCACCGGAGGCGCCACGCGCGCGGCGGCCCCGCGCACGACGGCGGCGCGCACGTCGGCCGCGCGCACCGCGGCCGCTCCCGCCGCGGCCGCCCCCGCCGCGGCCGCTCCCGCCCAGGAGGCGGCCGAGACGGGCGCCGGGTCCGGGCAGGCGCCACGCCGTGCCGCGGGCCAGGAGCACGACGAGTCCGGCGACGACCGCGCGCGCCGCGCGGCCGAGGCTGCCCGGGCGGTCGCCGTCGAGCGCCAGCAGCGCCGCGCCGCGCGGGCCGCGGGCGCGCCCGGCGAGCAGCGCGAGTCCGGTCAGCGGGACGCGCAGCGCGAGACGCAGCGCGACGCGGGCCAGCGCGAGACGCAGCGCGACGCCGGCCAGCGCGAGACGCAGCGCGACGCCGGCCAGCGAGAGACGCAGCGCGAGAGCCAGCGCGACGCCGGTCAGGGGGAGGCACCCCAGCGCGACGGCCAGCAGGGCCAGCGGGACGGTCGCCAGCAGGGCCAGCAGTCCCAGCAGGCTCAGCAGCGGGACGACGAGGAGGGCGGCGGCCGCCGTCGTGGCCGCCGGTACCGGGACCGAGACCGCAACAAGAACCGCCGCGGCGGCCGGACGGGCTCCGGGGACCTCCTGGGCCTCGACGAGATCGAGGTGACCGAGGACGACGTCCTGGTCCCCGTCGCAGGCATCCTCGACATCAAGGACAACTACGCGTTCGTGCGCACGTCCGGCTACCTGCCCGGCGACAACGACGTCTACGTCTCGATGAACCAGGTCAAGCGCTACGGGCTGCGCAAGGGAGACGCCATCGTGGGCGCGGTCCGGGCGCCCCGGGAGGGCGAGCCGCTGCCGCAGGGCCGCGGGTCCAAGGTGAACGCGCTGGTGCGGCTCGACTCGGTCAACGGGCTGTCCCCGGAGGAGGCGAAGAGCCGGCCGGAGTTCGGCAAGCTCACGCCGCTGTACCCGCAGGAGCGCCTGCGCCTGGAGACCGCGCCGAACGTCATGACGACGCGCGTCATCGACCTGGTCGCACCGATCGGCAAGGGCCAGCGCGGCCTCATCGTGTCGCCGCCCAAGGCCGGCAAGACGCTCGTCCTGCAGGCGATCGCCAACGCCATCACGCAGAACAACCCCGAGGTCCACCTCATGGTCGTGCTCGTCGACGAGCGCCCCGAGGAGGTCACGGACATGCAGCGCACGGTGAAGGGCGAGGTCATCGCCTCGACCTTCGACCGCCCGGCGGAGGACCACACCACCGTCGCGGAGCTGTCCATCGAGCGGGCCAAGCGGCTGGTCGAGCTCGGCCAGGACGTCGTCGTGCTGCTCGACTCGATCACCCGCCTCGGCCGGGCGTACAACATCGCGGCGCCGGCGTCGGGCCGGATCCTGTCCGGTGGCGTCGACTCGAGCGCGCTGTACCCGCCGAAGCGCTTCTTCGGCGCGGCGCGCAACATCGAGAACGGCGGCTCGCTGACGATCCTGGCCACCGCCCTCGTGGAGACGGGCTCCAAGGCGGACGAGGTCATCTTCGAGGAGTTCAAGGGCACCGGGAACATGGAGCTCAAGCTCTCCCGGCAGCTCGCCGACAAGCGGATCTTCCCCGCCGTCGACGTGGACGCCTCCGGTACCCGGCGCGAGGAGATCCTCATCCCGGGCGACGAGCTCAAGATCAGCTGGAAGCTCCGCCGCGTGATGAGCGCGCTGGACACCCAGCAGGCGATCGAGCTGCTCCTGTCCAAGCTCCGCGACACGCAGTCCAACGTGGAGTTCCTGCTGCAGGTGCAGAAGACGACGCCGGCCCCGCCCGGGCACTCCGGCGACTGAACGTCCGCACGGGCGATCGGGACTATTCGGAGCCCGGCCCGTGTTCTGGCAGACTTGACCCTGGCTCGGCGGTTCACGCCCGCACCCGCGCGGCGACCCGTCGACGGCAACGAGGAGAGACCGTGAAGAAGGACATCCACCCGAAGTACGTGGAGACCACCGTCACCTGCACGTGTGGCAACACGTTCACCACCCGCAGCACGCAGACGTCCGGCGAGATCCACGCCGACGTGTGCAGCAACTGCCACCCGTTCTACACGGGCAAGCAGAAGATCCTCGACACCGGTGGCCGGGTGGCGCGGTTCGAGGCGCGGTACGGCAAGAAGGCCGACGCCGCCGCCAAGTAGCGCTTCGCCGACGCCGGCGGGACCTGGTCCCGCCGGCGTCGTCGCGTCTGCGGCCCGGGAAGCCCGGGTCGACCACCGAGGCGGAGGACGGCGGAGATGGCAGGGCCCGAGGACAGGCACGAGGCCTTCGGCACGGCGTTCGACCCGACGGCGATGCTCGCCGAGCACGCCGAGGTCGAGGCAGCCCTGGCGGACCCCGCGGTGCACGGCGACCCGGCCCGCGCCCGCGCGCTCGGCCGCCGCTACGCCGAGCTCGGCCGGGTGGTCGGTGCCTACCGCGCCTGGCGCGCGGCGGCCGACGACGTCGAGGCGGCGCGCGAGCTCGCGGAGGACCCCTCGATCGCGGAGGAGCTCCCCGCGCTCATCGCGGCCGAGCGCGAGAGCGCCGAGGTGCTGCGCGCCATCCTCGTGCCACGTGACCCCGACGACGCCCGCGACGTCCTGCTCGAGATCCGGGCGGGGGAGGGCGGCGAGGAGTCCGCGCTCTTCGCCGGCGACCTCCTGCGCATGTACACGCGCTTCGCCGAGCGCCGCGGCTGGGTCACGCAGGTCCTCGAGCTCACGGACTCCGACCTCGGCGGGGTCAAGGACGCGACCGTCTCGGTGCGCTCGCGCGGCGCCGTCGCACCGGAGGACGGCGTGTGGGCCCACCTGAAGTACGAGGGCGGCGTGCACCGCGTGCAGCGCGTGCCGGTCACCGAGTCGCAGGGTCGGATCCACACGTCCGCGGCCGGCGTCGTCGTGCTCCCGGAGGTCGAGGACGAGGCCGAGGTCGAGATCGACCCGGCGGACCTGCGCATCGACGTCTACCGCTCGTCGGGCCCCGGCGGGCAGTCGGTGAACACGACCGACTCCGCCGTGCGCATCACGCACCTGCCCACCGGCCTGGTCGTCAGCTGCCAGAACGAGAAGTCGCAGCTGCAGAACAAGGAGCAGGCCCTGCGCATCCTGCGGGCCCGGCTGCTCGCGGCGCGTCAGGAGGAGGCCGCGGCCGCGGCGTCCCAGGCCAGGCGCTCGCAGGTGCGCACGGTCGACCGGTCCGAGCGGATCCGGACCTACAACTTCCCGGAGAACCGGATCGCGGACCACCGCACGGGGTTCAAGGCCTACAACCTCGACCAGGTGCTGGATGGCGACCTCGATGCCGTCGTGCGGTCGGCGATCGAGGCCGACGACGCGGCGCGACTGGCGGACGCGGGCCGGTGACCGGGCCGGTGGACGAGGGCAGCCGGGTGGACGGGCGCTCGCCGGTGGACCCGGGACGACGTGACCTGCGGGCGGCGCTGCGCGAGGCCGCGCGGCTGCTGGCCGCCGCGGGCGTCCCCTCCGCCGAGCACGACGCGCGGGCGCTGGCCGCCCACGTGCTCGGGGTCGAGCGGGTCGAGCCCGCCCTCGCGCCGACCCCGCCGGCGTCGTTCTTCCCGGTGTTCGCGGCACTCGTCGAGCGCCGGTGCGCGCGGGAGCCGCTCCAGCACATCGTCGGCTCGGCGCCGTTCCGCTACCTGACGCTCGCCGTGCGCCCCGGCGTCTTCGTCCCGCGCCCGGAGACGGAGACCGTCGCGCAGCTCGCCGTCGACGAGGCCCGGCGGCTGACGGCCGCGGGACGGACCCCCGTCGTCGTCGACCTGTGCTGCGGTACCGGGGCCATCGCGCTGGCCGTGGCGACGGAGGTCCCCGGGGCGGTGGTGACGGCCGTCGACGCGTCGGCGGAGGCGGTCGCGCTCACGCGCGAGAACGCCCGGGCCTGCGGGGCCGCCGTGCCGGTGGTCCACGGCGACGCGACCGACCCCCGGGTGCTCGCGGACCTCGACGGCATCGTGGACGTCGTCGTGTCGAACCCGCCGTACATCCCGCCGGACGCCGTCCCGCTGGACCCGGAGGTGCGCGACCACGACCCCGCGCTCGCCCTCTACGGGGGCGGGCCTGACGGGCTCGAGGTGCCCCGCGGCGTCGTCGCGCGGGCGGCCGCGCTGCTGCGGGCAGGTGGGCTGCTGGTGGTCGAGCACGCCGACGTGCAGGGCGCGGGGATGCGCGACGCCGTCGCACGCCTGGGCGCGTTCGAGCAGGTCAGCACGGTGTCGGACCTGACCGGCCGGGACCGGATGGTGGTGGCGCGGCGGGTGGGTGACCACGGCGCCGACGGGACATGACAGACTCGGGCTCCGTGATGGACTGCACGGACCCGGCCACCTGGGGCCCGGCGATCGACGAGGCGGTGCACGCCCTCGGTCGCGGGGGACTCGTGGTCCTCCCCACCGACACCGTCTACGGCATCGGCGCCGACGCCTTCTCACCGGCCGCCGTGGCGGCGCTGCTGGCCGCGAAGGGCCGGGGCCGCCAGATGCCGCCGCCGGTCCTCGTGCCCGACGTGCGCACCGTCGACGGTCTCTGCGACGACGTCCCCGACGCCGCTCGCCGCCTGATGGAGGCCTTCTGGCCGGGCGCGCTGACCGTCATCTGCCGGGCGCAGCCCTCGCTCGCGTGGGACCTCGGCGAGACGCGCGGCACCGTCGCCGTGCGGATGCCCGACCATCCCGCGGCGCTGGCGCTGCTGCGCCGGACCGGACCGCTCGCGGTCTCGAGCGCGAACCGCACCGGCTCGCCGGCCGCGCTCACGGCGGGCGAGGCGCGTGACCAGCTCGGCGACGCCGTCGCCGTCTACCTCGACGGTGGTGTCGCGCCCGGGGGAGTGGCCTCGACCATCGTCGACGCGACCACGCCGCGGCTGCGCGTGGTCCGCCTGGGCGCGCTCGGCGTCGCGGAGCTCTCCGCCGTGGCCGCCGTCGAGGGCCCGGAGGGCAGCGCCGGGTGAGGATCTACGTGCTGCTGGCCCTCGTCGCGGCCGCCGTCACCTACCTGACGACGCCGCTCGCGCGGTGGCTGGCCCTGCGCACCGGTGCGATCACCGCTGTGCGCGACCGGGACGTGCACGTGACGCCGATCCCGCGGATGGGCGGCGTGGCGATGCTGCTGGGGATGGCCGTGGCGATCGCCTTCGCCTCGCGCATGCCGTTCCTCGCGGGGGAGTTCCGGACGTCGACGGCGTGGGCCATCCTGGCCGGCGCCGCGATGGTGTGCCTCCTGGGTGCCGCGGACGACATCTGGGAGCTGGACTGGGTCACCAAGCTCACGGGTCAGCTGCTCGCCGCCGGCGTCATGGTGTGGCTGGGCCAGGTCCAGCTGTACGCCCTGCCCATCTGGGGCCAGACCATCCCCTCCTCGCGGATGTCGCTGGTCGTGACGGTGCTCATCGTCGTCGTGGCGATGAACGCGGTGAACTTCGTCGACGGCCTCGACGGGCTCGCCGCCGGCCTGATCGCCATCGGCGGCACCGCGTTCTTCATCTACACGTACCTGCTCACCGCCGACACGGGCGCGGAGAGCTACGCCAACCTCGCCACGATGATGGTCGCGGTCCTGGTCGGGGCGTGCATCGGCTTCCTGCCGCACAACTTCCACCCCGCGCGCATCTTCATGGGCGACTCGGGGTCGATGCTCATCGGGCTGACGATCGCGGCCGCGGGCATCCACGTGACCGGGCAGGTCGACGCCGCCGCGGTGACCACGCGCCAGCAGTTCCCGGCCTTCCTTCCGCTGCTGCTGCCGGTCGCCGTCCTGCTGCTGCCGCTGGTGGACATGGGGCTGGCCGTCGTCCGCCGCGTCGGGGCCGGCAAGTCGCCCTTCCACCCGGACCGCCGGCACCTGCACCACCGGCTGCTGCAGCTGGGGCACTCGCACCGGCGTGCGGTGCTGATCATGTACCTGTGGACGGCGCTCTTCGCCTTCGGCGGCGCCGCGCTGGTGCGCTGGACCACGACGCAGGTGCTGTGGGCGGTGGGCGTCGGCATGGTGGTCGCGCTGGGGCTCACCCTCGGGCCGCTGCGCGGACGCCGCGCCCAGGGGCCGCCCGGCGGCGCGGGTGGTGCGGGCGGCCGCCCTGGGAACGACGGCGGGCCCGACGGCGGGGACGACGGTGGACACGACGACGACGGCCCGGTGCGCGGCCGGCTGGAGGTAGGGGTCGGATGAGCGACGCGACGACACCGGGACCGGTGCCCGGGGCCGAGGTCCAGGCCGAGCTGGGACGCGTGTTCCGCCGGGCGGTGCGCGGCGTGGTCGTGCTGGCGGTGGTCCTGATCGTCGTCGGTGGCGCCGTCGGCTGGTTCGTCGCCGGTCTGCCCGGCCTCTGGGGCGGCCTGCTGGGCGGCGTCGTCGGCGGGCTGGTGGCGGCTGCCACACCGGTGACGATGCTCGCGACGTCGCGAGCATCGCTGACCGCTGCCCTCGGCGGCGCGGTCGGTTCGTGGCTCCTCGCGGCGCTCGTGCTCATCGGCGCCGTGCTCGGCCTGCGGGCCACGGGAGGCGTGCACATGCCCGTGTTCGGCGGCACGGTGGTGGTGGGTCTGCTGGCCGCCGTGGTGATCCAGATGCGGGCCGCCCTGACCGGCCGGGTACCCCACGTGGACCCCAGCATGCGCCCGCCGGCCACCCCGCCCGAGGCCTAGGACGAAGGTCCTGGAACGGTCCTGTGGCCATGAGGGCGCAGGGCGGGCGGCCGCACAGGAACAGGCCCGCGATGGGCTAGGATTCCCACGATCCAGCAACGACTGGTACGGCGGCGTGCCCGGGCACCGACCGCCCCAACCACGAGCCTCGGGAGTGCACCCTGTCCACCGCTGCGACGATCGCGCTGCTCGCCGCCTCCGGTGACGAGGGCGGGCCTCACATCCCCTCCATCGCCGAGTTCTTCCCGCCGGCGATCGGCTTCGAGGGCACGCCGTTCGAGTTCAACCGCATCACGCTCGTGCGGATCCTGTCCGCCGTCGTCATCTCGCTCGTCTTCTGGGCCGCTGCGCGCCGCGCCGCGCTCGTGCCCGGGCGGGGGCAGAACCTGGCCGAGATGGCCCTCGACTTCGTCCGCGTGAACATCGCGGAGGAGGTGCTCGGCGAGCGGCGGGCCCGCCCGTACGTGCCGCTGCTGACGACGATGTTCTTCGCGATCCTGGCGATGAACATCACGGGCATCGTGCCCCTGCTCAACATCGCCTCGACCAGCACCGTCACGGTGCCGCTGCTCCTGGCCGTCGTGGCGTGGATCGCGTTCGTCGTCGCGGGTATCCGCGCGCACGGGGTCTTCGGCTACGTGAAGACGAGCCTGTTCCCCGCCGGGGTGCCCTGGCCGGTGTACATCATCCTGGCCCCGATCGAGCTGGTCTCGACCTTCATCCTGCGGCCGGCGACGCTGACCATCCGTCTCATGGCGAACATGCTCGCCGGGCACCTGCTGCTGGTCCTCTTCTTCTCGATGACCAGCTGGCTCTTCCTCGAGGCGAGCGGCGCCCTGAAGGTCGTCGGCACGCTGACGTTCGCGGCCGGCTTCGCCTTCACCGTGTTCGAGATCTTCGTGGCGGTCCTGCAGGCGTACATCTTCACCCTGCTCACCGCCGTCTACATCAGCCTCTCGGTGGAGGCGCACTGAGTCTTCCGCGCCCCCACGGGCTCGGGTCGCACGACCGCACAGCACCGCTCCCGGACGCCCGTCCGGGACGACGACGAAAGGAAAGGCCTGACGTGGACACCATCGTCGGCAACATCGCCACCATCGGGTACGGCCTCGCCACGCTCGGCCCCGGCATCGGCATCGGCATGCTCGTCGGCAAGACGCAGGAGGCCACCGCCCGCCAGCCCGAGGTCGCGGGCGCGCTCCGCATCAACATGTTCATCGGCATGGCCCTGGTCGAGGCCCTCGGCCTCATCGGCCTGGTTGCCGGCCTGATGTTCTGATGCTGTCCACCATCGTCCTGGCGGCGGAGGAGAGCGAGGTCCCCGAGGGGATCGGGCTCTTCATCCCCCCGATCTCCGAGGTCATCTTCTCAGCGCTCGCCCTGGGGATCCTGGCCTGGATCTTCATGCGCAAGGTGCTGCCGACCTTCACGCGCATCCTCGACGAGCGCACCGCGCGCATCGAGGGAGGCCTGGCCAAGGCCGAGTCCGCGCAGGAGGAGGCCGCCGAGGCGCTGGCGCAGTACCACCAGCAGCTGGCGAGCGCGCGCGCCGAGGCGGCGCGCATCCGCGAGGACGCGCGCGCCGAGGGGGCGCAGATCGTCGCGGAGCTGCGGGCCAAGGCGACGGCGGACGCCGAGCGGCTGGTCGGCAACGCCCAGCGGCAGATCGAGGCGGAGCGCGCGCAGGCCGCGACGGCACTGCGCGCCGAGGTCGGCGCGCTGGCCACCGAGCTCGCGTCGCGCATCGTCGGCGAGGCTCTTGCGGACGAGGCGCGCCAGTCCCGTGTCATCGACCGCTTCCTCGACGAGATCGAGGCCTCGGTCGCGGCCGGCGAGGCGCCGGCCGCAGGGGGTGGGGGCCGCTGATGCGTGGGGTCAGCCAGGCGTCGTACGAGGCGGTGCAGGAGGGCTTCGAGCCCGTCCTCACGGCCGCGGGACCGCAGGCCGCAGAGCTCGGCGACCAGCTGTTCGTCGTCGTGGACGCGCTCGACCGCTCCGGCGGCCTGCGGCGCGCGCTCAGCGATCCGTCGCGGGACGGCGACGACAAGGCCGGCCTCGTCCAGGAGCTGCTCGATGGCAAGGCGGACCCGAGCGTGGTCGAGCTCGTGGCGGCAGCGGCGCGGCGTCGCTGGTCCGTCCCCGAGGACCTCGTCGAGGCGCTCGAGCGGGTCGCCGCGGAGACGGTGCTGTCCGCGGCCCAGTCCGCGGGCGCGCTCGAGCGGGTCGAGGAGGAGCTGTTCCGCTTCGGCCGGGTGCTGGCGCGCGAGCGCCGCGTCCGCGACGCCCTCACCGACCGGATGGCGACGCCCGACGCGCGGGCCCAGGTCGTCGAGCGGCTGGTGGGCACGCAGGTGCACCCGGTGACGCTGCAGCTGCTCGTGCGCGCGGCGCGCACGCCCCGCGGCCGCACGATGATGACGACGCTGACCCAGCTGGGTCGGCTCGCGGCGCACCGGCGCGAGCGGCTGCTCGCCACGGTGACCGCCGCCGTCATGCCCTCGCCGGCGCAGCTCGAGCGGCTCGGCGCGGTGCTGTCCGCGGCGTACGGGCGCCCCGTGCAGGTCAACGTGGCCGTCGACCCCGAGGTCGTCGGCGGGCTCCGCGTGGCGGTGGGAGACGAGATCGTGGACGCGACCGTGCTGTCGCGGCTGGACGAGGTACGACGCAGGCTGGCCGGCTGAGGCCAGGACGAACCGGGGTGCGAGCACCGGCCCCGCCCCGGAGCACAGGACGTGACGACGCCGATGGCGCCGTTTCTGACAGGAGAGAGCAGGATGGCTGAGCTGACGATCAAGCCCGAGGAGATCCGGGCTGCGCTGGACAGCTTCGTGGAGTCGTACACGCCCTCGGGCGCGGTCCGCGAGGAGGTCGGCCGGGTCACCCTCGCCGCCGACGGCATCGCGCAGGTCGAGGGCCTGCCCGGCGCCATGGCGAACGAGCTCCTGGAGTTCGAGGACGGCACCCTGGGCCTCGCGCTCAACCTCGACGTGCGGGAGATCGGCGTCGTGGTGCTCGGCGAGTTCGCCGGCATCGAGGAGGGGCAGGTCGTCCGGCGCACCGGCGAGGTGCTCTCCGTCGCCGTGGGTGACGGCTACCTGGGCCGCGTGGTCGACCCACTCGGCAACCCGATCGACGGCCTCGGCGAGGTCGCCACGGAGGCCCGCCGCGCGCTCGAGCTGCAGGCGCCGGGCGTGATGGCCCGCCAGAGCGTCGGCGAGCCGCTGCAGACGGGCATCAAGGCGATCGACTCGATGATCCCGATCGGGCGCGGCCAGCGGCAGCTCATCATCGGCGACCGCCAGACCGGCAAGACCGCCATCGCGATCGACACGATCATCAACCAGAAGGCGAACTGGGAGTCGGGCGACCCGAAGAAGCAGGTCCGCTGCATCTACGTCGCCATCGGCCAGAAGGGCTCGACGATCGCGGCGGTGCGCGCGGCGCTCGAGGAGGCCGGCGCTCTCGAGTACACGACGATCGTGGCCTCGCCGGCGTCCGACCCGGCCGGCTACAAGTACCTCGCCCCGTACACCGGTTCCGCCATCGGGCAGCACTGGATGTACGACGGCAAGCACGTCCTCATCGTCTTCGACGACCTGTCCAAGCAGGCCGAGGCCTACCGCGCCGTCTCCCTCCTCCTGCGCCGCCCGCCGGGGCGCGAGGCCTACCCGGGCGACGTCTTCTACCTGCACAGCCGCCTGCTCGAGCGCTGCGCCAAGCTCAGCGACGCCCTCGGTGGCGGCTCGATGACCGGCCTGCCGATGATCGAGACCAAGGCGAACGACGTGTCGGCGTACATCCCGACCAACGTCATCTCGATCACCGACGGCCAGATCTTCCTCCAGTCCGACCTGTTCAACGCGGACCAGCGGCCCGCCGTCGACGTCGGCATCTCGGTCTCCCGCGTCGGCGGCGCCGCCCAGGTGAAGTCGATGCGCAAGGTCTCCGGCACGCTGAAGCTCGAGCTCGCCCAGTACCGCTCCCTCGAGGCGTTCGCGATGTTCGCGTCCGACCTCGACGCGGCCTCGCGGCAGCAGCTCGTGCGTGGTGCTCGCCTCATGGAGCTGCTCAAGCAGCCGCAGTACTCGCCGTACCCGGTCGAGGACCAGGTGGCGTCGATCTGGGCCGGGACGCACGGCAAGCTCGACAAGGTCGCGCTCGGCGACGTCCGGCGCTTCGAGCAGGAGATGCTCGAGCACCTGCGCCGCAAGACGGACGTGCTCTCCACGATCGCCTCGACGGGCCAGCTCGGCGAGGAGACGGAGGCGGCGCTCGAGGCAGCGGTCGACGAGTTCACGACGGCGTTCCTCGCGGGCACCGACGTGTCGCCCGAGCCCGAGCCGATCGACGCCACAGAGGCGCCTGCGGAGCAGCAGCAGGAGCAGATCGTCAAGCGGAGCCGGGGCTGACCCGTGGCCGGCAAGCAGCGGTACTACCGACAGCGCATCAAGTCGACCCAGGCGCTGAAGAAGATCTTCCGGGCCATGGAGCTCATGGCCGCGTCGCGGATCGCGCGCGCCCGGGAGAGCGTCGAGGCGGCCGGGCCGTACTCGCGCGCGATCACGCGGGCGGTGTCGGCCGTCGCGGGGCACGCGGACATCGACCACCCGCTGACGCGGGAGCGGCCCGAGACGAACCGGACGGCCGTCCTGCTCGTGACGGCCGACCGCGGCATGGCCGGTGCGTACTCGGCGTCCGTGCTGCGTGAGGGCGAGCGGCTGATCAAGGAGCTCACGGAGCAGGGCCAGGAGGTCCAGCTCTACGTGACGGGCCGACGCGCGGTGTCGTACTACACGTTCCGGCGGCGGGAGCTGGCCGGCTCGTGGACGGGCTTCTCCGACGCGCCGACCGCCGAGGTCGCCGCCGAGATCGCCTCGACGCTGCTCGAGGCGTTCCTCACCGACCCGTCGGAGGGTGGCGTCGGCCAGCTGCACGTGGTCTACACGCACTTCGTCAACATGGTCACCCAGACCCCGCGCGTGATCCGGATGCTGCCGCTCGAGGTCGTGGACGCACCCACGGGCGAGGACGTGCACAACGAGCCCGTGCCGCTGTACGAGTTCGAGCCGTCCGCCGAGGTCGTGCTCGACGCACTGCTGCCGCAGTACGTTCGCAGCAGGATCCACTCCTTCCTGCTGCAGTCGGCCGCCTCCGAGCTCGCCGCCCGCCAGCAGGCCATGCACACGGCGACGCAGAACGCCGAGGACCTCATCAGGAACTTCACGCGGCTGGCGAACCAGGCCCGCCAGGCGGAGATCACGCAGGAGATCAGCGAGATCGTCTCCGGCGCCGACGCGCTGGCCTCCTGACCACCGGCCTCACGAACGACCCGGACCGAAACAGAGCGAGGACACATGACTGCCACCACCAGCGAGACCGCCTCCCGGCACACGGGTCCCGCGACCGGTCGCGTCGCCCGGGTGATCGGCCCCGTGGTCGACGTCGAGTTCCCCGCGGACGCGCTGCCCGAGATCTACAACGCGCTCCACGTGGACATCGACCTCTCCGCCCAGGGCGAGGGCGAGTCGACCTTCACGATGACCCTCGAGGTCGCCCAGCACCTGGGTGACTCGATGGTGCGCGCCATCGCGCTGAAGCCGACGGACGGCCTGGTCCGCGGCGCCGTCGTGCGCGACACGGGGGCCGCCATCAGCGTCCCCGTCGGCGACGTGACCAAGGGCCACGTCTTCAACGTCACCGGCGAGGTGCTCAACCTCAAGGGCGATGAGAAGCTCGAGGTCACCGAACGCTGGCCGATCCACCGCAAGCCCCCGGCCTTCGACCAGCTCGAGTCGAAGACGCAGATGTTCGAGACCGGCATCAAGGTCATCGACCTCCTGACCCCGTACGTGCAGGGCGGCAAGATCGGTCTGTTCGGTGGTGCCGGCGTCGGCAAGACGGTCCTGATCCAGGAGATGATCTACCGCGTCGCCACCAACCACAACGGCGTCTCCGTGTTCGCCGGCGTGGGGGAGCGGACGCGTGAGGGCAACGACCTCATCGCGGAGATGGAGGAGTCGGGCGTCATCAAGCAGACGGCGCTCGTCTTCGGCCAGATGGACGAGCCGCCGGGGACGCGTCTGCGCGTCGCCCTGTCCGCGCTGACGATGGCGGAGTACTTCCGCGACGTGCAGAAGCAGGACGTGCTCCTCTTCATCGACAACATCTTCCGGTTCACGCAGGCGGGCTCGGAGGTCTCGACGCTGCTCGGCCGCATGCCCTCCGCCGTCGGCTACCAGCCGAACCTCGCCGACGAGATGGGCCAGCTGCAGGAGCGCATCACCTCCACGCGTGGCCACTCGATCACGTCGCTGCAGGCGATCTACGTGCCGGCCGACGACTACACCGACCCGGCACCGGCGACGACGTTCGCGCACCTCGACGCGACCACCGAGCTCACCCGTGACCTGGCCGCGCGTGGTCTGTACCCCGCGGTGGACCCGCTGGCCTCGACCTCGCGGATCCTCGACCCGCGCTACGTCGGCCGCGACCACTACGAGACCGCGACCCGCGTGAAGTCGATCCTCCAGCGCAACAAGGAGCTGCAGGACATCATCGCGATCATGGGCGTCGACGAGCTGTCCGAGGAGGACAAGATCGTCGTCAACCGCGCGCGGCGCATCCAGCAGTTCCTGTCCCAGAACACCTACATGGCGACGGCGTTCACCGGCGTCGAGGGCTCGACGGTGCCGCTGTCGGAGACCATCGAGGCGTTCTCGAAGATCTGCGACGGCGAGTTCGACCACGTGCCGGAGCAGGCGTTCTTCAACATCGGTGGCCTCGAGGACCTGGAGCGGGCGCACGCGCGCATCCAGAAGGAGCTGGGCTGACCGTGGCGCACCTCGAGGTTGACGTCGTCGCGGCGGACCGCCGCGTCTGGCGCGGCGACGCGCAGGCGGTCAGCGCCCCGGCGGCCGACGGCGACGTCGGCATCCTGCCCGGGCACACGCCGCTCCTCGCGATCCTGCGCGAGGGCGAGGTGCGGATCACGGCGACCGACGGCGCGACCCGCTCGGTGCGGGTGGACGAGGGCTTCCTCTCGGTGGACGGCGACAAGGTGACCGTCGTCGTCCACACCGCGACCGAGACCGACGCCGGTCGCGGGCGCGGCCGCTGAGGGCCACGGCGCGTGGAGGCACTGGCGACGCTGCTCGGCCTGGGGGCCGTGCTGCTCGTGCTGGGCGGCTTCGTGGGCCTGTACGTGTCCCGCCAGCGCACGCTCACGCGCCGCGTCGCGTCGTTCTCCTGCCTGCTCAACACGGGCGAGGAGATCAAGCGGATGTGGCAGCCGGGGATCGCGCAGTACACCCGGGAGCGGCTCCTGTGGTGGCGCACGTTGTCGCTCGCGCCGCGGCCGGCGCGCGCGTGGTCGCGCCTGGAGCTGGAGCTCGTCGAGCGCGTGCCCGTCGGACAGGTCGACGAGGCGGGCCGGCCGCTGCTGCTCGTGCACTGCCGGCACGGTGACGAGGCGTTCCAGATCATGGTCTCCGCGCCTGCCTACGCGGGCCTGGTGTCGTGGCTCGAGTCCGGCCCCCGGCCGATCAAGGGAGTGATCTAGTGCGGTTGGTCGTCGCGCGGTGCGCCGCCCGGTACACGGGGCGGCTCACCGCGGAGCTGCCGCTCGCGACCCGGCTCGTCGTGGTCAAGGCCGACGGCAGCGTGCTGCTGCACTCCGACGGCGGCTCGTACAAGCCTCTGAACTGGATGAGCCCGCCGTGCTCTCTGGCGGTCGCCGAGCCGGACGACGACGCGGCTGCGCGCGGCGTCGTCGAGATCTGGCACGTGCAGCACGCGAAGTCCGACGACCGGTTGGAGATCGAGCTGCACGAGGTGCTGCACGACTCCGCGCACGAGCTGGGCGTCGACCCGGGCCTGGTCAAGGACGGCGTGGAGGCGCACCTGCAGAAGCTGCTCGCCGAGCAGATCCACCTGCTGGGCGCCGGGCACGTGCTCGTCCGGCGCGAGTACCCGACGGCGATCGGACCCGTGGACATCCTCGCGAAGGACCCGGCGGGCGGGGCCGTCGCCGTCGAGATCAAGCGCCGCGGTGACATCGACGGCGTCGAGCAGCTCACGCGCTACCTCGAGCTCCTGAACCGTGACCCGCACCTGACGCCCGTGCGCGGCGTGTTCGCCGCCCAGGAGATCAAGCCGCAGGCCCGCGTGCTCGCGCACGACCGGGGGATCACGTGCCTCGTCCTCGACTACGAGGCCATGCGCGGCATGGACGACGCGTCGACGCGGCTCTTCTGACACGCGCGCTCCCGCCTGCTGGACGCCCAGGACGAATCGGTTCGACGCCGTCAGGATGGTCCCCATGACGACGCCCGACGCCGCCCGTGCATTTCCCGCCGACTTCGTCTGGGGCGCCGCCACGGCGTCGTACCAGATCGAGGGCGCGGCGGACGAGGACGGGCGTCTGCCGTCCATCTGGGACACCTACGCCGCCACGCCGGGCAAGGTCCGCGGCGGCGACAGCGGGGCGGTGGCCTGCGACCACTACCACCGCACCGCCGAGGACCTGAAGCACATGGTCGACCTCGGCCTGCACGCCTACCGGTTCTCGCTCGCGTGGCCGCGGATCCAGCCCACGGGCTCGGGTGCGTTCAACGCTGCCGGCCTCGCCTTCTACGACCGGCTGATCGACGACCTCCTGGCAGCCGGCATCGACCCGGTCGCCACGATGTACCACTGGGACCTGCCGCAGGCCCTTGAGGACGCCGGCGGCTGGCCCGAGCGGGACACCGCACTGCGGTTCGCCGACTACGCCGCGAAGGTCGTCGACGCCTACCGCGACCGCGTGAAGGTCTGGACGACGTTCAACGAGCCCTGGTGCTCGGCCTACCTCGGCTACGCGTCGGGCGTGCACGCCCCGGGCCGCACCGAGCCCGCGGCCGCGCTGGCCGCGGTGCACCACCTCAACCTCGCGCACGGCCTCGGGGGCCGCGCGGTGCGCGAGGCGCTCGGCGACTCCGCGACCCTCTCGCTCACCCTGAACCTGCACGTCGTCCGGCCGGACGACCCGACGAGCCCCGAGGACGTCGACGCCGTCCGGCAGATCGACGGGCTCGCGAACCGCGTGTTCCTCGAGCCGGTGCTCGACGGCCGCTATCCGCAGGACGTCATCGACGACACGGCGCACGTCACCGACTGGTCGTTCGTCCGCGACGGCGACCTGGCGATCACGCACACGGGCCTCGACGTCCTCGGGCTGAACTACTACTCGACGCAGCGCGTGCGCCGGTACGTGGCCGACCACGAGAAGGCCAGCGCGGACGGCCACGGCGCCTCGGTGCACAGCGCCTGGGTCGGCGCCGAGGCCGTGGAGTTCCTGCCTCAGCCCGGGCCGCACACCGCCATGGGCTGGAACATCGACCCGAGCGGGATGACCGAGATGCTGGTCGGGATCCACCGGCGCTACCCGGGCCTGCCGATGATGATCACCGAGAACGGCGCCGCCTTCGACGACGTCGTCAGCCCGGACGGCCGCGTCCACGACGACCGCCGCGTCGACTACGTCCGCCGGCACGTGGAGGCCGTCGGCCAGGCCATGGACGCCGGTGCCGACGTGCGCGGGTACTTCGTCTGGTCCCTGCTGGACAACTTCGAGTGGGCCTACGGGTTCAGCCGGCGGTTCGGCGTCATCCGGGTGGACTACGACACGCTCGCGCGCACGTGGAAGGACTCCGCGTACTTCTACCGCGACCTCGTCGCGGGCGGTACGGTCCCGGGCCCCGACTGGGCACCCCCGGCCTGACGTCCCCGACCCGCCCGGCCGGGCGGGGGAGAATGGCGCCATGCCCTCCGGTCGTCGCTCGAGCAAGCGTCCCTGGTCGGGCCCCCACCCGGAGCTCGACGAGATGCGTGCGCGCGCCGGCACCCGTACCGAGTCCGGGCCGGACGGCGACTGGGTCGTGCGCTCGGTGAGCGCCGCAGCGGCCACCAAGGCGTACGTGTGCCCGGGGTGCCGGCAGGAGATCGGACCCGGTACCGCGCACGTGGTGGCGTGGCGCGCGGACCACCTCCTGGGCGACGAGGCCGCCGTCGGCGAGCGGCGCCACTGGCACACGGCGTGCTGGCAGGCGCGAGGACGGCGCCGATGACTCAGGTCCTCCCGACCGCGGCCGGGCCGAGCCGGACGGCGCCCCCGCGGCCGCGGCTGGTCGCCACCGATCTCGACGGGACGCTGCTGCGCGACGACGGGTCGGTGTCCGTGCGCACCGCGCGCGTGCTCGAGGCGCTCGCCGAGGCGGGCGTCCAGCTCGTGCTGGTGACGGCGCGGCCGCCCCGCTGGGTGGAGCATCTGACCTGCGTGCCCGCGCACGGCGTCGTCATCTGCGTCAACGGTGCGGTCGTGTACGACGTCGCGCGACGGACCGTGCTCGAGCACCTCGGGATGCCCGACGACCTCGTCCGCGACGTGGTCCGGGACCTGCGCCGGGCGTTCCCCGACGCCGAGTTCGCAGCCGAGCGCCCGGGCGGCTTCGCGGTGGAGCACGTCTTCCGGTCCCCGCACCCGGTGCCCGCCGACGTCGTGCGCACGGACCGGATCGAGTCGAGCCTGGACGACGCCACGGTGAAGCTGCTGCTGCGGAGCGCGGCGACACCGGACGAGGAGCTGGTGGGCGCCGTCGACCGCGTCCTGGCGGGGCGTGCCGTCGTCCTGCACTCGGGCGCGGACGGGCTCGCAGAGATCCACCACCCGGCCGTGTCGAAGGCGGCGGCACTGGCGCGGTGGGCGGCCGCGCGCGGCATCGACGCGGGGGAGGTCTGGGCCTTCGGTGACATGCCCAACGACCTGCCCATGCTCGCCTGGGCCGGTCGCGGCTTCGCCGTGGCGAACGCGCACCCCGCGGTGCTGGCAGCGGCCGACGAGGTGTGCGGGGCGAACGAGGACGACGGCGTCGCAGCCGTCCTCGAGGCCATGCTCGCCTGAACCGAGGGCGCCTCGCCTCTCTGCGGACAGCGGGCGAGCAGCGGCCCGACGCTCGGTAGGCTCGCCCCGATGGAGTCGACCGAGATCCGCGCGCTCACGGTCCTGCCCGCCCGGCGGGAGGACATCGAGCTGCACACCGCCGACGGCCTGACGCTCGTCGGCGAGCTGGCCGTGCCGCTCGACCGCCCGCCCGCGGCAACGCTGGTGACCCTGCACCCGCTGCCCACGCACGGCGGGTTCATGGACAGCCACGTGCTCCGCAAGGCGGCCTGGCGCCTCCCGGCGCTCGCCGACCTCGCCGTCCTGCGCTTCAACACCCGCGGCACGTCGAGCCCGCGCGGGCGGAGCGAGGGCACCTTCGACGGCGGCGACGCCGAGCGCTTCGACGTCCACGCCGCCATCGAGTACGCCGAGTTCGCGGACCTGCCGCGGCGCTGGCTCGTCGGGTGGTCGTTCGGCACGGAGCTGGCGCTCATGCACGGCGCCGACCCCTCCGTGGAGGGCGCGATCCTGCTGTCGCCGCCCCTGCACCGGGCGACGGACGAGCACCTGGCGGCCTGGGACGCGTTCGGGCGGCCGCTCGTGGTGCTCGTGCCGGAGCTCGACGACTACCTGCGCCCCGACGAGGCGCGTCGCAGGTTCGCCGCCGTGCGGCAGGCAGAGGTCATCGGCGTCGAGGGCGCCAAGCACCTGTGGGTCGGGGAGGCGTCGGTGCGGCGCGTGCTCGACGAGATCGTCGCGCACGTGCTGCCCGGGCACCCCGGGCTGCCGACCGTCTGGTCGGGCGACGCCGCACCCGACGCCCTCGACGACGTACCCGAGGACGACGAGCAGGACCACACGGGAGGCGCCCGGCCGGGCGCCCGGACGGAGGGGTGACATGACGACGGACGGCATGCTGGCGCTGCACACGTTGCGTCGAGGGGTGCCCGGCAGCCTGCCGCTCGTGGTGCTGCACGGTTTCCCCGTCGACCACCGCATGTGGCTCGACGTCACCGACCTCCTGCCCGGCGAGCGCACGGTCCTCGCGCCCGACCTGCCGGGCTTCGGGACGTCGCCGTCGGGACCCGACGTCGCGGTGGCGGTGGGCGCCGACCCGGCGGTCGCGTCCGTGGACGTCATGGCCGACGGCGTCGCCGCGACCCTCCGTGCGGCGGGCGTCGAGCGGGCGGTGGTCGCGGGCCTCTCCATGGGTGGCTACGTGGCCCTGTCGATGGTCGAGCGGCATCGTGACCTCGTCGCCGGCCTGGGTCTCGTCGACACCAAGGCCACGGCCGACGACGACGACGCGCGCGCCCGTCGCCTCGCCATCGCCCGCCAGGTGCTGGCGGACAAGCGCGTCGAGGCGGTGTACGGCATGCGCACCTCGGTCCTCGGACCGACCAACCGCGTGGCGCGTCCGGACCTCGTGGAGCGGATGTCGGAGTGGATCCGCGACCAGGGTCCCTCGGCCGTCGCGTGGGCGCAGGAGGCCATGGCGGCGCGCCCCGACCGCACGGAGCTCCTGGCCACGTACGACGGGCCCTCGCTCGTCGTCGTGGGCGAGGAGGACGAGATCGCGCCGGTCGACGTCGCACGCGGGATGTCCTACAAGCTGCCCGACAGCGACCTCGTCATCGTGCCCCGGGCGGGTCACATGACGAGCATCGAGAGCCCGCAGCCCGTCGCCTCGGGGCTCAGCCGCCTGCTCCGACGCGCGGAGGCCGCCGGCTCCTGACGGGAGATCGCGGGGCCGACGCTGCCGCGGGTGCGGTGCGAGGCTCGCTCGCGCCCGCGCGTCTCCGTGCCGGCGTCAGCGGCGGGGCTGGTCGCCCAGCGCGATCCGCAGCGCGTCGACCAGGTCGATCGACTCCCCGTCGCGGGCACCCTTGCCCAGGATGAGCGGTGGGTCGTCGGGCTCGGGCCGCGCGCCGGTGACCAGCGACGTGAGGCGCCGCGGGACGGACAGGACGTAGAACTCCCCGTCGGTGCCGACCGCGACGGACTCGTTCCGACGCAGGTACCAGCCCTGCAGCGGGGTGCGGAAACGCAGCCTGCCGTCGTAGCTCCGCGCGTGCAGCGGCACGGGTGCGATGCCGCGGCGGCTCGCCTCCGCGACGAACTCCGCGATCATGGCGCGCGCCTGCGCCGACTCCGCCTGACGACGTCGCTCGAGCTCGCGGGCGTGGTTCGCCGCGGCCTCCTTGCGTGCGTCCCGCCAGTCCTGGTTGGACTGGCCCGTCCCGTCGTCAGGCACGGCCGCGCGGGCCAGCCTTCGCCTCGTCGTCGGCGGGCTCGTCGTCAACGGGCTCTGACTCAACGGGCTCTGCCTCAACGGGCTCTGCCTCGGCGGGCTCGTTGTCGGGGGACTCGTCCTCGGAGGCCTCCGCATCGACCGGCTCCGCGTCGACCGGCTCTGCGTCAGCCGGGTCGGACGGGACGTCGTCCTGCACGTCGGCGACCGCGGCGAGCACCGCCGTCGACTCGGCCTCGTCCTCGTCGGGCTCCGGCTCGTCGTCCAGCTCGGCCTCGAGCTCGGCCCGCGCGTCGGTCACCGCCTGCTGCGACGCGGCCGTCGCGGCTGCCTCGAAGCGGGCCTCGGCTGCCTGCGCGCGCTGGAGGGTGTCCCGCGAGGGGAGCGGGTCGTGGGTGAGCAGGCTGCGGAGCTCGTCGAGGTAGACCGTGATGGCCTCCCGCTGCCGGTTCAGGTCCTCGACCTGACGCTGGGCCGTGGTGCGCTCGCGCTCGGCCTCCGTCATCGCCTCGGACAGCGTCTTCTCGGCGTGCTCGCGGGCCTCCGCGACGACGCGGTCCGCGTTGCGGCGCGCGTTGGACATGAGCTCCTTCGCGTGGGCCTCGGCGTCCTGACGGACGCGGTCGGCCTGCTCGAGGGCGTTCGCCACCCGCTGCTCCGCCTCGGCGGCGTGCGCCTCGGCGTCGGCGACCAGGCGCTCGGTCTCCTGCCGCGCCTGCTCGTGTCGCTCGGCGTCGGCCCGCTCCGCGGCCTCGCGGCGCTGCGCGATCTCCACCTCGGCGTCGGCGAGCGTCCGGCGCGCCTGCTCGAGGAGGCGGTCGGCCTCGGTCTTGGCCTCGGTGGTGAGCTCGTTCGCCCGGCGACGCGCCTCGGTGATGAGGCGCTCGATGTCCAGTCGCGTGCGGTCGCGCATCTCGTTGGTCTCGCGCTCGGCCGTCGCCCGCAGCTCGGCTGCCCCGCGCTCGGTCGTCTCGCGCAGCTCCGTCGTCTCGCGCTCGGTGGTCTGGCGCAGGTGCGCGGTCTCCCGGTCGGTCGTCTCGCGCAGCTCGGCGGTCTCGCGGTCCGCCGTGGCCCGCAGGCTCGTCGCGTACTGCTCGGCGTCGGCGCGCTGCTCGGCGACCTCCTGCGCGGCCTGGGCGCGCAGCGCGGCCACCTCGTCGGTGACGGCGGCGCGGAGCTCGGCGGCCTCGCGGTCGGCGGTCGCCCGCTGCAGCGCGGCGTACTGGTCGGCCTCCGTCCGCAGGGCGGCGGCCTGGGTCTCGGCGTTCTGCGCGGTGGCCTTCGCGTCGCGCTCTGCGGCCGCACGCACGCCGTCGGCGTACTCCTTGGCCTCGGTGCGCAGAGCGGCCACCGCCTCCTCGGCGGCCCGACGCAGCTCGGCGGCCTCGGACTCCGCGCTGGTGCGGAGCTGGGCCGCGTAGCCGTCCGCGTCGGCGCGCAGCGCGGCCGCCTCCGCCTCGGTGCGCCGACGGAGCTCGGTGGTCTCGGCGTCGGCGGTCGCCCGCAGGTCCGACGCGTACCGCTCGGCCTCCTCGCGCTGCCGGCTGGTCTCGACCTCCGCGGTGTTGCGCAGCTCGGCGACGTAGCGCTCGGTGCCCACGCGCAGCTCGGTGGTCTCGCGCTCGGCGGTGGCGCGCAGGGTGCCGAGCTCGCGCTCCAGGCCCGTCCGCCGCTCGCTCTCCTCGGTGGCGATCGTGCTCGAGATGCGTGCGGCCTCGCGCTCGGCCGACCCCACGAGCTCCTCGGCGCGGCGCTGCGCGGCGCTGAGCGTGCTCTCCGCCTCCGACGACGCGGACTGGCGGACCTCGTCCGCCTCGCGGCGCGCCGTCGCGAGCAGCTCGGCGACCTCGTTCTCGGCGCGTGCCCGCATCTGGCCCGCGGCGAGCTTCGCCCGCGCCATCGCGTCGGCCGCCTGCGCGTTCGCCTGCGCGACGACGTCGGAGGACTGCTCCTCCGCCGAGCGCAGCAGGTGCTCGATCCGCGACCCGAGGCCGGAGTACGTCGGGCGCTCGGCCTCCCGCAGCTGCCGGTGGGCCTCGGACAGCTCGCCGGCGATCTGCATCGCCTTGGTGTCGAGCTGCTCGACCTGCCTGCGTGCGTCGTCGAGCTGCCGCTGGAGGCCCTCGAGCTGCTGGTCGACCAGTGCACGGTCGTAGCCGCGCATGACCACCGGGAAGGTCGAACGGTCGTCGGGCACAACTGCCTCCTCGAAGGAACGACGGCGCGTGCGGGGGCGCTCTCGGCGCGCGGGCGCGAGTGCACACATGAACCCCGGCGGTCAGCCTATCGGTCGTCGGCGTGCGGCCCCACCCCGAGCAGGGCACCATGATCGAGGGCTCGTGGACCGCCGTGCGGCGGCCTCGCGCCGGTCCGGAGCGTCGCTCACGGGCCCCGGGGAGCACGTCGGACGGGCGTGCGGAGCTGCTCCGGCACGTGGGGCGGTGCCCGGAACGCCTATTGTGAACCGGCAACCGTCGTCGGAAGGGACCCGGAAACCATCGTGATCCAGCGTGTGCTCGCGACGCTGCTGTGCCTCGTCGGCGCGGCCGCGATCGCCCTGGGCATCGCCTCGGCGACCGCGTGGCGGGCGGACGACGTCCTCGTCGCCAGCGCCACGGCGGCGCCCGGAACGACGATGATCGTGACGGACCCCGGCGTGCTCGAGCTCGCCGCGGAGGACGTGACGGTCACCGCGACCGCGGACTCGCACGTCGTGATCGCCCTGGGCCGCGCGCAGGACGTCGACGCCTGGGTCGGCGGGGACGCCCACACGCGCATCACGGGGCTCGCGGAGTGGCACGTGCTCGCGACCGACGACGTGGAGGCGGAGCCCACGCCCACGCCCACGCCGACGGAGGGCGCGACGGCTGCGCCCGAGGAGGGGCAGGCCCCGGCCGAGGGCGAGGCCCCGGCGGAGGGCGAGGCACCGGCGGAGGGCGAGGCACCGGCGGAGGGTGGGGACGCGACGGAGGGGACGGTGGCCGAGGAGGCCGCGGCCCCCGACCCGTCCGGCTCCGACCTCTGGATCACCGAGGTCTCGGGCAACCGGGACGCCGAGTTCGAGTGGACCGCGCAGGACGGGCGCTGGAGCGTGCTCGTGGCCGCGGTCGGCCCGGGTGCCGACGCGCCGACCGTGTCGCTGGCCTGGCCGCAGGTGGTCACCACGCCCTGGCTCTGGCCGGGCGTCGTCGTCGGCGGCCTCCTGCTCCTCGGCGGGCTGGCCTGGTGGGCCCGCATGCTCCTCGCAGGGCGCCGTGCCGCACGGCGCCCTGCGCCCGCGACCGCGGGCGCCACGGCGACGGCCGTGACCCCTGCTCCGGCGGACGACGCGGCGGCCGTGCCGGTGGCCCCGCTCACCCGCCGACAGCTGCGTGAGCTCGAGGAGCAGCGCGCCCGTGGTCGGCGCCCGCCCGAGCTCCCCGAGCGGCTCAGGTTCCCCGCGACGGGCGCGCAGCCGACCGAGCCCACGTCGCGGCGGGCCCGACGCGCCGCCGAGTCGGCGGCCGTGACCCCGGCCGCTGCCGTGACCCCGACCGCTGCGGGCACGAGCCCTGCGGGCGGGCCGTCCGCCGGTCCGGCCGACGCCTCGACCTCTGAGCCGCGCGAGCGCCGCATTGGTCTGCTCGGCCGTCGCCGCACCGCGCCGGGCGCCGACACGTCCGCGCCTGCGCCCGCGCCCGTCGAGACGCCCCCACCCGCCGAGCCCGCGGTCCCGGCGGCGACCCAGTGGACGCCTGCGGCCTCGGCGGACGCCTGGCGCCGCGCGTGGGGGCTGCCGGCCGCGGGGGACCAGGGCGGACAGCCTGCAGCGGGCCAGCCGGGCGCGGGCCAGCCGGGTCCCGTGCAGCCGGGTCCCGTGCAGGAGGGCCCCTCCCACGGTCCCGTGCCGCCCGACGAACCGGGCGAGCCGACCCTGCGCCGACGGAGGGACAACCGATGAGGCGCCTGCGCGCGGCGGTGGCCGTCCTCAGCCTGGGCGTCCTGGCGGCCTGCAGCACCCCGCTGCCCGTTCCCCAGCCCGACGCCGAGCCGGCGGCGACGCCCCCGGCGCTCTTCCAGCAGCAGGCCGACGACGTCCTGGCGGACGTCTCGGCGACGCTCGCGGAGGCTGACGCGGCAGTGGACGCGGCCCTGCTCGACCCGCGGGTGACGGGCCCGGCGCGTGAGATCCGCGGCGTGGAGTACGTGCTGTCGGCGGCCGGTGACCCCGATGCCGTGACACCGATCCCCGAGGGTGCGCAGACGCTGGTGCTGCCGACGACGGACGAGTGGCCGCGCACGTTCATGGCGGTCACGGAGTCGCCGGACGACCTGCAGGCGCCGCTGCTGCTCGTCCTGGTCCAGGAGAACCCCCGCGCGCAGTACCGCCTGTGGTCGTGGTCGCGGCTCTTCCCGGGCATCACGATGCCCGCGACCACCGAGCCCGGCATCGGCAGCGCCCCGGTCGCGCCGGACTCGGCCGACCTCGCGGTGGCGCCGACGGACGTCGTCGCGCAGTACGTGGACCTCCTGACCAAGGGCGACCAGTCGGAGTTCGCGGCGGCCTTCACGCCCGACCCGATGCGCTCCGCGATCGTGCAGACGCGGGACGCCTTCGTCGGCGTCGTCGGCGCCAACGGCTCGTTCGCCGAGACGTACACGCCGGACGCGGCCGGGGTGACCGCGATCGCGACCGCCGACGGCGGCGCGATCGTCGTCGGCACCATCCGGACGGTCACGACGATCACGCTCGCGGACAGCACCATGCGCATCGGTGACCAGACCGCCGCGCTGCTCGGCCGCGACACGATCACGGCGAACCTCGAGATCCAGTGGCTCAGCGTCGTCGCGTTCCGCGTGCCACCGGCCGGCTCCGGCGATCCCATCGAGGTGCTGGGCGCCGAGCACTCACGAGTCCAGGCGACGGGCCAGTAGCCCGGCGCGTCCGCCGTCCCGTCATCCCACGCCACCGCACCACACGAGCGAGGAACGATGTCCCAGCCCACCGGAGCCCGCCCCGCCCTGCCGTTGCACGGTGCCGTCGACCTCGCGGCGCTGCGTCGGCCCACCCCGCCGCCCGGCGGCCCCACGGCCGAGGGTGCCCCCGCGTCCGGCGCCGTCGTCGACGTGACGGAGGCCTCGTTCGCCGGCGTCGTGGAGCGGTCCACGACCGTCCCGGTGGTGGTCGCGCTCTGGAGCGCGAGCGACCCGGTGAGCAGCACCGTCGTGCGGACGCTGGCCGACCTGGCGACCGAGCTGGCCGGACGGTTCCTGCTTGCGCGGGTCGAGGTCGAGCGCGCGCCCCAGGTGGCGCAGGCCGTCGGGAGCCAGACGGGCGCCACGGTGGCCGCCGTCGTCCGGGGCCAGGCCGTGCCGCTCCCGCCGCTGGACCAGGCGACGCGCGAGCAGGTGCGCGCGCTGCTGGACCAGGTGCTGCAGATGGCCGCCGCGAACGGGGTGACCGGGCGGGTGCCGCTCGAGGACGCGCCGGCCGCCGAGACGCCCGAGGAGCCCCCGCTGCCGCCGCGGCACCAGGAGGCCTACGACGCGATCCAGCGCGACGACCTCGAGGCGGCCGCCGCTGCCTACGCCGCGGCGCTCGCCGAGAACCCGCGGGACGACATGGCCAAGGCGGGACTCGCGCAGGTCGACCTGATGCGCCGCACCCGGGACGTGGACCCCGCCGCCGCGCGGGCGGCGGCCGAGGCCGCCCCGGGCGATCTCGACGCCCAGCTCGCGCTCGCCGACCTCGAGCTCATGTCCGACCGCGTGGAGGAGGCGTTCGCCGTCCTGCTCGCCGCGGTCCGCCGGACCACGGGACCGGAGCGCGAGGCCGTGCGCGTGCGGCTGGTGGAGCTCTTCACCGTCGTCGGGGACGCCGACCCGCGCGTGATGGCGGCGCGCCGGGCGCTCGCCAGCGCGCTCTACTGACCTCCGGGCCGGCCCAGGGGTCCGGCTCCGAGCACGGGCTCAGAGGTCCGGCTGGCCCTCGGGCACGAGGAACAGCGCCGCGAGCGGCGGCACCCGCAGGCGGACCGACGCGGGCTGCGCGTGCTGGAGGACGGGCTCGGCCTCGACGCGGCCCAGGTTCCCCACGCCCGAGCCTCCGTAGTGCTCGGCGTCGGTGTTGAGGGCCTCGCGCCAGCCGCCCGCGGCCGGGAGGCCGAGCAGGTAGCCCTCGTGGGTCGTCCCCGCGAAGTTCACGACGACGGCGACCATCCGACCGCTCCGGTCGCGCCGGACGTACGACAGCACGTTGTGCCCGGCGTCCTGGGAGTCGATCCACTCGAAGCCCGCGGGCTCGTCGTCGAGGTCCCACAGCGCCGGCTCGGTGCGGTAGAAGCGGTTGAGGTCGGTCACGAGGCGCTGCACGCCCTGGTGCGGGCCGTACTCGAGCAGGTGCCAGTCGAGCGAGCGGCCCTCGGACCACTCCGCTGTCTGCCCGAACTCCCCGCCCATGAACAGCAGCTGCTTGCCGGGGTGCGACCACTGGTAGGCGAGCAGCACCCGGAGGCCGGCGAAGCGCTGCCAGTCGTCGCCGGGCATCTTGTAGACGAGCGAGCCCTTGCCGTGCACCACCTCGTCGTGGCTGAGCGGCAGCACGAAGTGCTCGGAGAACGCGTAGACCAGGGAGAACGTCGCCTCGTGGTGGTGGTAGCGCCGGTTGATCGGCTCCTCCGCCAGGTACCGGAGCGTGTCGTTCATCCAGCCCATGTTCCACTTCAGGCCGAACCCGAGGCCGCCCGCGTCCGTCGGCGCGGTGACCCCGGGCCACGCCGTGGACTCCTCGGCGATCATGAGGATGCCGGGCGTGCGCCGGTACGCCGTGGCGTTGGCCTCCTGGATGAACCGGATCGCCTCGAGGTTCTCGCGCCCACCGTGGATGTTCGGGCGCCACTGCCCGGCGCCGCGCGAGTAGTCCAGGTAGAGCATCGACGCGACGGCGTCGACCCGCAGGCCGTCGACGTGGAACTCCTCGAGCCAGTAGGTGGCGTTCGCGACGAGGAAGTTGCGCACCTCGTTGCGGCCGAAGTTGAAGACGTAGGTGCCCCAGTCCGGCTGCTCACCGAGGAGCGGGTCCGGGTGCTCGTACAGGGGCGTGCCGTCGAAGCGGCCGAGCGCCCACTCGTCCTTGGGGAAGTGCGCCGGCACCCAGTCGAGCAGGACGCCGATGCCGGCCTGGTGCAGGCGGTCGACGAGGTGGCGGAAGTCGTCGGGGTGCCCGAAGCGCGACGTCGGGGCGTAGTACGAGCTCACCTGGTAGCCCCACGACCCGCCGAAGGGGTGCTCGGCGACGGGGAGGAGCTCGACGTGGGTGAAGCCGAGCGAGACGGCGTACTCGGTCAGCTCCTCGGCGAGGTCCCGGTAGCCGAGGCCGGGTCGCCACGAGCCCAGGTGCACCTCGTACACGCTCATGGGGCCGTGGTGCGGGTTGCCGGAGCGGCGGCGCTCGAGCCAGGCGTCGTCGCCCCAGTCGTGGGTCGACTCCACGACGACCGACGCGGTGGCCGGCGGGTGCTCGGTGCCCTTGGCGAGCGGGTCGGCCTTCTGCCGCCAGGACCCGTCCTTCGCGAGGATCTCGAACTTGTAGCGCTGCCCACCGCGCACGCCCGGCACGAAGAGCTCCCACACGCCGCTCGACCCGAGGTTGCGCATCGTGTGCGGGGTACCCTGCCAGTGGTTGAAGTCGCCGACGACGCGCACCGCCGCCGCGTTCGGTGCCCACACCGCGAACGACGTGCCGACCACCTCGCCCAGCACGCTCGGGTACGTCCGGACGTTCGCGCCGAGGACCGTCCACAGCTCCTCGTGGCGGCCCTCGCTGATGAGGTGCAGGTCGACCTCGCCCAGGGTCGGCAGGAACCGGTAGGGGTCGTCCTGGAGGTCGACGTGGTCGCCGTACCGGACGCGCACGCGGTAGTCGGGGACCTGCGCGCCCGGCATCGTCGCGAGCCACACGCCGCCGTGCTCGTGGGTGGCCGGGACGGAGCCGGTCGGGGTGACGACCTCCACCTCGTCGGCCAGCGGGCGCAGCAGCCGGATGGTGACCGTGCCCTCGGACAGGTGCGGTCCGAGCACCCGGTGCGGGTCCTGGTGCAGGCCCTTCGCGATGGCGTCGAGCTCGGCGGTGTCGACGGGCGTCGGACGGGCGGTCGGCTCCGGCGAAGTGGTCATGGTGTCACCCTGCCACGGGCCCCGACGGCGTGCACGGCCCGACCGGTGGGCTTCCGGCCGGCCGCGTGCTCACCGTGCGTGCCCGAGCAGGCGGTCGACGCCGGCGAGGGGGATCGGCAGCCAGTCGGGGCGGTTGCCGGACTCGTAGACGACCTCGTAGAGGGCCTTGTCGAGCTCGAGCGCAGGCAGCAGCACCTCGAGACCGACGGCCGCGCCGCCGGTCTCGTGCTCGTAGCCGGCGATGAGGCGGTCGCGCGCGTCGCCGAGCCAGGCGGGGTCGCGGGCCTCGCCGACGGCCGCGGCGTAGTCCAGGGAGCGGAGCATCCCGGCGAGGTCGCGCAGGGCGAGGTCGGGGCGGGTCTTCTCGTCCGCGGACGCCTGGGGCTCGCCCTCGAAGTCGAGGACGTACCAGCGGCCGCCGTCGCCGTCCGTCGAGCGCAGCACCTGACCCAGGTGGTAGTCGCCGTGCACGCGCTGGAGCGGGGGGACCGACGCGAGGGCCTCGAGCCGGTCGTAGGCGGCGTGCACGGCCTCGGCCCGGGCCGCGACCTCCGGCACGCGCGCCGCGGCCGCCTCGGCGCGCTCGCGGAGGGTGCGGACGACGCGGCGGACCTCGGTGTGCCGCTCGGTCTCGTTCCGGGGCGCGTGGGCGTGGCCGGTGCCTGCCACGGGGATCGCCGTCCGCAGTGCGCGGTGCATCTGCGCCGTCGTCCGCCCGAGGTCCTCCGCCAGGTCGCCGAACGAGGTCCCGGCGCGCGCGTGGTCGCAGGCGAGCTCGAAGCCGTCGCGCGCGCCCTGGACCAGCTCGCTGAGCACGCCCAGGTGCCCGACGGCGGCGCTTCCGTCGCCGCGTTCCCAGCCGCCGGGGAGCCAGGCGAGCGGGCGAGGCACGCCGGCCCAGCCGGCGCGGGCCAGGGCGAGGGGGACCTCGACGTCGGGGTTCGGCCCGAGCGTGACGACGCGGAACACCTTGAGGATCGCGGGCCGGTCGGCCCCGGGCAGCAGCACGGAGGTGTTCGACTGCTCGCCCTCGACGACCTTGGTGACGCCGGTCCGCGTCGGCGCGGCGCCGTCGTCGTGGGCCGCCGCGAGCCAGGCGCGGACGAACGCCGGGTCGTGCGGGCCGTCCACGAGGACGCCGCCCGGGAGCGGTGCGATGACGCCCGGCCGGGCGGCCGGGCCGGCGTCCTCTCCGGTGGCCGCGCGCCGGACCGTGGGCACCTGCAGCACGGCGCCGCTCGGCAGCGCGAGGAGGTGCACGCGGACGGCCGCCTCGTCGAGCGGGTCGGGCAGGTCCACGACGGCGACCCGGTCGAGCGCCGCGTCGGTCCCCTTCTCCGGGAACCAGCGCTGCGAGGGCACCCAGCTGCGCAGGGTGTCGAGCTCGGCGTCGTCGGGCACCCGGGTACCCAGGACCGGCCCGGCCGTCGTGTCGACCTCCGCCATGCTCACCGCCTCTCGTCGGTCCGTGCGCCCGCCGGTCAGCCGGCCTCCGGCGAGGTCACCCGCAGCCAGAAGAAGTCGCGGGAGCCGAGCGTGACGAGCACCTCACCCCGCGGGCCGACGTCGGGGAACCGGGCGCCGCCGAACACGTCGGCCACGTGGTGCCCGGCGTGGTCGGGCAGCCGCAGCACGGCCGAGCGCGGGGTCGACGCGAAGTTCGCCACGCACAGCACGGTCTCCTCCGGCGACGTGCGCAGGTAGGCCAGGATCGCATCGCTGTCGGTCTGGAGCACGACGAAGTCGCCGGTGCCGAAGACCGGGTGCCGCCGGCGCACGGAGAGCATGCCGTGCACCCAGTGCAGCAACGACGTCGGCTGGGCGAGCTGCGCCTCGACGTTCGTCGTCGTGTAGTGGTGCACGAGCGACTGGACCACCGGGAGGTAGAGCTTGCCCGGGTCCGCCGTCGAGAAGCCCGCGTTGCGGTCCGGGGTCCACTGCATCGGGGTGCGGACGGCGTCGCGGTCGGGCAGCCAGATGTTGTCGCCCATCCCGATCTCGTCGCCGTAGTACAGGCACGGGCTGCCCGGCAGCGACAGCAGCAGGGCGTGCGCGAGCTCGATCTCCGCGCGCGAGTTGTCCAGCAGCGGGGCGAGCCGGCGGCGGATGCCGACGTTCGCGCGCATCCGCGGGTCGGGTGCGTACCAGCCGTACATCGACGCGCGCTCCTCGGTGGAGACCATCTCGAGGGTGAGCTCGTCGTGGTTGCGCAGGAAGGTGCTCCACTGCGCGCCGCGGGGGATCGGCGGGGTGTCGGCGAGGATGTCGACGATCTGGGTGGCCCGCTGGTCCTTGATCGCGTAGAAGATGCGCGGCATCACGGGGAAGTGGAAGCACATGTGGCACTCGGGCTCGTCCTCGGTGCCGAAGTACGGCGCCACGTCCCGCGGCCACTGGTTCGCCTCCGCGAGCAGGATGCGGCCGGGGAACTCCTCGTCCACCATCGCGCGCAGCTCGCGCAGGTAGGAGTGCGTGCGCGGCAGGTTCTCGCAGTTCGTGCCCTCCTCCTCGAAGAGGTAGGGCACCGCGTCGAGCCGAAACCCGTCGACGCCGAGGCGGAGCCAGAAGCGGGCGACGTCCTTCATGGCCTCGCGCACGGCGGGGTTCTCGAAGTTCAGGTCCGGCTGGTGGCTGAAGAACCGGTGCCAGAAGTACTGGCGGCGCACGGGGTCGAACGTCCAGTTCGACGTCTCGGTGTCCACGAAGATGATCCGCGCGCCCTCGTAGCGCGTCGGGTCGTCGCTCCACACGTAGAAGTCGCCGTAGGGGCCGTCCGGGTCGGAGCGCGAGGCCTGGAACCACGGGTGCTGGTCGCTCGTGTGGTTCATCACCATGTCGATGACCACGCGCATCCCGCGGGAGTGCGCCTCCTCCATGAGCTCGGCGAAGTCGTGCAGCGTGCCGTACTGCGGCGCGATGGCCGTGTAGTCCGAGACGTCGTACCCGCCGTCGCGCAGGGGGGAGGGGAAGAACGGCGGCAGCCAGAGGCAGTCCACGCCGAGCCACTGCAGGTACTCCAGGCGGTCGATGAGCCCCCGGAGGTCACCGGTGCCCTGACCCGAGGAGTCGGAGAACGAGCGCAGCATCACCTCGTAGAAGACGGCCGTCCGGTGCCACTGCGGGTCGTCGCGCAGGCCCGGCCGGGCCAGGTCGGGGAGCTCGTGCGTGGGGTGCGGGCGGGGCGGCAGGGCCCGTGCCGGGTCGACGGCACGCAGGCTGCCCGTGTCGGTGTGCCCGGTGGTGCTCGTCACAGCGTCCTCACACCGACGACGTGCGCCACCTGCTCGAGCGGGTCGAGGCGCACGTACGGGTGCGCGCCCCAGGCGTAGACGGCGCCGGAGAGCAGGTCGTGGGCGGCGAACGCAGGGGCCGACGGGTCGCCGCCCGACCGCCGTTCCGGGACGCCGATCGCGGCGAGGTCGAGGTCGATCGTCGACTCCTGTGGGTGGTGCGGGTCGAGGTTGACGACGACGATCACCGCGTCCGCCTTGCCGTCGGGCGACTGCTCGGCCGTCACGTGGCGCGAGAAGCACAGCACCTGGTCGTTCGTCGTGGGGTGCACCGTCAGGCCGCGCAGGCGCTGCAGCGCCCGGTGCTCGCGCCGCACGTCGTTGAGCTGGGCGAGCAGGCGCGAGATCCCGATGGCGTCCGCCGCGGCCCAGTCGCGCGGCTTGATCTCGTACTTCTCGTTGTCGATCTGCTCCTCGACGCCGGGCCTCGGCACATTCTCGACGAGCTCGTAGCCCGAGTAGATGCCCCACGTGGGCGCACCCGTCGCGGCCAGGACGGCCCGGACGGCGAACGCCGCCGTGCCGCCGTGCTGCATGTACGGGGTGAGGATGTCGTGCGTCGTCGGCCAGAACGAGGGCCGCATGTACGCGGCCGCCGGCCCGGAGACCTCGGTGAGGTACTCCGCGAGCTCGGCCTTCGTGGTGCGCCACGTGAAGTACGTGTACGACTGGTGGAAGCCGATGCGGGCGAGCGTGTGCATCATCGCCGGCCGCGTGAACGCCTCGGCGAGGAAGAGGACCTCCGGGTGGGCGGCGTTCACCTCGGCGATGAGCCGCTCCCAGAACACCAGGGGCTTGGTGTGCGGGTTGTCGACGCGGAAGGCGGTCACCCCGTGGTCGATCCACACCTGCAGCACGCGGCGGATCTCCGCGTAGATGCCCTCCGGGTCGTTGTCGAAGTTCAGGGGGTAGATGTCCTGGTACTTCTTCGGCGGGTTCTCGGCGTAGGCGATCGAGCCGTCGACGCGCGTCGTGAACCACTCGGGGTGCTCCGTGACCCACGGGTGGTCCGGCGAGCACTGCAGGGCAAGGTCGAGGGCGACCTCCATGCCGAGCGCCCGGGCCCGGGCGACGAACGCGTCGAAGTCGTCGAAGGTGCCCAGCTCGGGGTGGATGGCGTCGTGCCCGCCCTCGGGCGAGCCGATCGCATAGGGCGAGCCGGGGTCGGTCGGCGCCGGCGTCAGCGAGTTGTTGCGCCCCTTGCGGTACGTCGTGCCGATCGGGTGGACCGGCGTGAGGTAGACGACGTCGAAGCCCATCTCCGCGATGGCGGGCAGGCGCTCGGCAGCGGTGCGCAGCGTGCCCGACCGCCAGGTCTTGGCCGTCGCGTCCCAGGTGGCGCCCTCCGAGCGCGGGAAGAACTCGTACCAGGACCCGTACAGGGCGCGCTCGCGCTGGACGAGGAGCGGGTAGGTCGGCGACGTGCTCACGTGCTCGCGGAACGGTGCGGCGGCCAGGGCGGCGTGCACGTCGGCGGACGTCCCGGCGGCCAGCCGCGCCTGCGGCGGTCGGCGCGTGTCCCGCAGACCCGTGACGGCGTCGTGCAGCGCCTGCGCGACGGCGTCCGGGAGGCCGGGGCGGTCGGCGGCACGTTCGAGGAGGACGGCGCCCTCCGCGAGCATGAGCTCGACGTCGACGCCGGCACCGATCTTGATCGTGGCGTCGTGCTCCCACGTGGCGTAGGGGTCGGACCAGGCCTCGACCCGGAAGGCCCAGCGGCCCTCGGCGTCGGGCAGCAGGTCGGCGCGGTAGGCGTCGAGCCCCGCGTTGACGACGCTCATCCGGACCGCGGTGTGGTCCGTCCCGTCCGGCGCGACGAGGACGGCCGTCGCGGCGACGGCGTCGTGCCCTTCGCGGAAGACCGTGGCGGTGATCTCGACCGCCTCGCCGACGACCGCCTTCGCGGGCCAGCGGCCGCACTCGATCACCGGCTGGACCCCGACGACGGGGATCCGGCCGACGACCGGCTCGTGCCGGGGCGTCGGCGGCTCGGCGGTCGGTGGCTCGGCGGTCGGCTGCGCGGCGGTCGGCGGCGCCGCGGGCGTCCCGCGGTCGGCGGGCCGTGCCGCGCGACGGCCGCCCGTGGGCGACTGCTTGCGGGGCCGGGGTGGCGTGGACGGCGTCACGATCCTGAACCTACCGAGGGCTCGGAGCTCGCGACATTCGGCGTCGCGGACGGGTGGAGGCGTCCTGCGCGCGGGCGGTCCTCGTGGCGGGGCGCCAGGGCCGGGCGTCGCGCGGGTCGGGGCAGCGGGGGATGGGGGCTGCGACGTCGCACGGCGAGAGTGTAAGCGCTTGCAGGGCGGCGGTGATCACCACCACGCGGTGGCGCCGTCCTGCCCTGCGCCAGCCGGGTGAAACCTCTGTGGCGCCCACCACGTGAGACGCCGGCATCGGTGCGCTGACCTGCACCATCGCGTGAGCGGGATGTAAGCGCTTGCAGCAACCGCTGGAACCCGACGTTCGGGACCGCGTAGGGTGCCCGCCGTGAGAGCAATCCGACGTTTCACCGTCCGCACCGTGCTGCCCCCCGAGCTGGTGCCCCTCGATGAGCTGGCGCACAACCTGCGCTGGTCGTGGCACGCGCCCACGCGTGACCTCTTCGCCGGCATCGACCCCGCCCTCTGGGCGCAGGTCCACGGCGACCCGGTGGCGCTCGTGGGCGCCCTCAGCCCCGACCGCCTCGCCGCCCTGGCAGCCGATGGCGCCTTCGTCGCCCGTGTGCGCGGCGCCTTGGACGACCTGCACGCCTACCTCGCGGCGCCCCTGTGGTACCAGACGGAGGCCGTCGCTGCGGCGGGTGGCGACACGTCCGCCCTGCCGGCCGCGATCGCCTACTTCTCGCCCGAGTTCGGCATCACCGGCGTCCTGCCCCAGTACTCCGGCGGCCTGGGCATCCTGGCGGGCGACCACCTCAAGAGCGCGTCCGACCTGGGCGTGCCGCTGGTCGGCGTCGGGCTGCTGTACGGCGCGGGCTACTTCAAGCAGAGCCTGACCCGCGACGGCTGGCAGGTCGAGTCCTACCCGCTGTCGGACCCGGACGGCCTGCCCCTGTCGCTGCTGCGCGAGGCGGACGGCACGCCGGCCCGGGTGTCCCTCGACCTGCCCGGCGGGCGCACGCTGCACGCCGCGGTCTGGAAGGCCGACGTCGGCCGCGTGCCGCTGCTGCTGCTCGACTCGAACGTGCCCGAGAACGACGACCTCGCCCGCCGCGTCACCGACCGCCTCTACGGCGGTGGCGGTGAGCACCGCCTGCAGCAGGAGCTGCTGCTCGGCGTCGGCGGCGTGCGGGCCCTGCGCGTGTGGTCGCGGCTGTCCGGGGCACCGGTCCCGGAGGTCTACCACACCAACGAGGGGCACGCCGGGTTCCTCGGCATCGAGCGGATCCGCGAGCTCGTCGCGGGCGAGGGCCTGACCTTCGCTGAGGCGCTCGAGGCCGTCCGTGCCGCCACCGTGTTCACCACGCACACGCCCGTCCCGGCCGGCATCGACCGGTTCGAGGCCTCGCTCGTCGCGCAGTACTTCGACGGCGGGAACGCGATCCCCGGCGTTCCGGTGGCCGACGTCCTCGCCCTCGGTGCGGAGGACTACGAGGGCGGCGACCCGACGCTGTTCAACATGGCCGTCATGGGCCTGCGGCTCGGCGGGCGCGCCAACGGCGTCTCGCTGCTGCACGGCGCCGTGTCCCGCGGGATGTTCAGCGGCCTGTGGGCCGGGCTGGACGAGGCCGAGGTGCCGATCACGTCGATCACCAACGGCGTGCACGGCCCGACCTGGACCGACCCGAAGCTCGCCGAGCTCGCGACGTCGCGGCTGGGCCAGCACGAGCTCGCCGACGGCTCCGGCTGGCAGCGCACCGACGGCGTGGACGACCAGGCGCTGTGGGGCATGCGTCGGACGCTGCGGGCGCAGCTCGTCGCCGACGCGCGCGAGCGGGTGCGCGACTCCTGGCGCCGGCGCGGCGCGAGCGGTGCCGAGCTGGGCTGGGTCGAGGAGATCCTCGACCCGGACGTGCTCACCATCGGCTTCGCGCGCCGGGTCCCGACGTACAAGCGGCTCACCCTGATGCTGAGCGACCCGGAGCGGCTCAAGAGCCTCCTGCTGCACCCCGAGCGGCCGATCCAGATCGTCGTCGCGGGCAAGTCGCACCCGGCCGACGACCAGGGCAAGCGGCTCATCCAGCAGCTCGTGCGGTTCGCCGACGACCCGGAGGTCCGCCACCGGATCGTCTTCCTGCCGAACTACGACATCGACATGGCGCAGACGCTCGTCCCGGGCTGCGACGTGTGGCTGAACAACCCGCTGCGCCCGCTCGAGGCGAGCGGCACGTCGGGCATGAAGGCCGCGCTCAACGGCGGCCTCAACCTCTCGATCCTCGACGGCTGGTGGGACGAGTGGTTCGACGGCGAGAACGGCTGGGCGATCCCCACCGCCGACGGCGTCGAGGACCCGGACCGTCGCGACGACCTCGAGGCCGCCGCGCTGTACGACCTGATCGAGAACCAGGTCGCGGCGCGCTTCTACGACGTCGACGCGCGCGGCATCCCCGTGACCTGGCTCGAGATGGTGCGGCACACGCTCGCCACGCTCGGCCCGAAGGTCCAGGCCACCCGCATGGTCGCCGAGTACGTCCAGCGCCTCTACGCGCCCGCCGCGCAGTCGGGCCGTGCCCTGGACGGCCCGGGCTACCCGGCCGCGCGCGAGCTCGCGGCCTGGAAGGCCCGCGTGCACGCCGCGTGGCCGGCGGTCCGTGTCGACCACGTGGAGTCCGGCGGCGTCGGTGAGGTCGCGCAGGTGGGCGAGGTGCTGCACGTGCGCGCCTACGTCACCCTCGGCGACCTCGAGCCGAAGGACGTCGCGGTGCAGGTGGCCTACGGCCGCGTCTCGGAGGCCGACGACCTGTCCGGCGTCCGGCTCGCGGACCTGGCCTGGGCGGAGACCTACGAGGGTGGCCGGCACGCGTTCGCGGGCGAGGTCCGGCTCGAGGCGTCCGGCCCGTTCGGGTACACCGTCCGCGTGGTGCCCGCGCACGAGCACCTGGTGTCCGTGGCCGACACGGGCCTGGTGACGAACGCGGGCTGACCCCGCGCACGGAGCGCCGCTGTTGTGACGGGTGGGGCTGGTGTGGATGCTGAGGCGTCCCACCAGCCCCGTTCGTCGCTCTGGTCACAGGTGCGGCGCGGGCCGCCCCTCAGGACGTGTACAGGCGCAGCGAGAGCGGCTCGACCACCAGCGTGGTGCCGGGGGAGAGCTCGGTCTCCGCTGCGGCCCCGACCAGGCCGGGGTGCTCGGCCGCGCTGTCCCAGGCCAGCGTCCAGGCCGCCGCGCCCGGTCGCAGCCCCGCGGCCACGGTGAACTCGACCGGGTCCAGCGAGCCGTTCGCGATGAGCAGCACCGCGCTGCCGTCCGCCGCGACCCGCACCATCTGCAGGGACCGGACGCCCGGGTCGTGCCACGCGCCGTGGTCGAAGACGCCGCCGTCGGCGCGGCGCCACTCCAGGTCCGGGCGGTCGTCACCGCGCGCGACCCGCGCCGGGACGGGGCGGCCGGTGTAGAAGCCCCAGCTCCGCAGCGCCGGCAGCTCCCGCCGCAGGCGGAAGAGGTGGCGCGCGGTCGCCAGCAGGTCTTCCCGGTGCTCGTCGAGCTCCCAGTCGAGCCACGAGATGGTGTTGTCCTGGCAGTAGGCGTTGTTGTTGCCGCCCTGGGTGCGCCCGAGCTCGTCGCCGGCCGTGATCATCGGGGTCCCGGCGGAGAAGGCGAGCATGCCTATCAGGTTGCGCTGCGAGCGTCGGCGCAGGGGCAGGATCTCGACGCCGATCGCGGGGTCGCGGACGGGCCCGTCGATGCCGTGGCTCCAGGACAGGTTGTTGTCCGAGCCGTCCCGGTTGCCCTCGCCGTTCGCCTCGTTGCGCTTGTGGTCGTACGTCACGAGGTCGGCGAGCGTGAACCCGTCGTGCGCGGTGACGAAGTTCACCGACGCGACGACCCCGCGGGAGGCCGGCGGGTCACCGTGGCCGAACAGGTCCGCCGAACCCGACAGACGGGTGGCGAGCTCGCGCACGCCGTGCCCGGGCCGACCGTGCGAGCGGTGCGCCGGGTCGGAGAGCCAGAAGGTCCGGACGCCGTCGCGGAACCGGTCGTTCCACTCGGCCATCGGCTCCGGGAAGGCCCCCGTGCGCCAGCCGCCCGGGCCCAGGTCCCACGGCTCGGCGATGAGCTTGCGGTCGCTGAGCACGGGGTCCGTCTGCAGGGCCACGAGGAACGGGTGCTGCGGGGTGAAGCCGGCGCCGTCGCGCCCGAGCGTGACGGCCAGGTCGAACCGGAAGCCGTCGATGCCGACCTCGCCGGCCCAGTACCGCAGCGAGTCCAGCGCCAGCTGCACGACGCGCGGCCGGCGGAAGTCCAGCGTGTTGCCGCACCCGGTGAGGTCGGCGAACCGGGCGGGCGTGGCGCCGTGGTGCAGGTAGTACACCGTCGGGTCCAGGCCGCGCCAGGACAGCTGGGGGCCGTCGGTGCCGCCCTCGCAGGTGTGGTTGTACACGACGTCGAGGACGACCTCGATGCCCGCCGCGTGCAGCAGCCGCACCATGCCCTTGACCTCGGCGAGCACCGCACCCGGTCCCGCCGCGCGCGCCTGCCGCGTCGCGTAGTCGGGGTGCGGCGCGAAGAACCCGAGGGTGTTGTACCCCCAGTAGTTGGTCAGCCCGCGGGCGACGAGGTGCGGCTCGCTCGCGATGGCCTGGATCGGCAGCAGCTCGAGCGTGGTGACGCCGAGGGATTGCAGGTGCTCGATGGTCGCGGGGTGCGCCAGCCCGGCGTAGGTCCCGCGCAGGTCCTCCGGGACGCCCGGGAGCCTCTGCGTCAGCCCGCGCACGTGCGCCTCGTAGATCACCGTGTCCGGCCACGGGACGTGCGGCCGCGGCACGGGGTCGCCGCCGAACGCCTCGTCGACGACGACGGCGTGCGGCACGTGGGCGCGGGAGTCGCTCGGGTCCGGCTGCGGCGTGCCGTCGGGCGTGCGCCCGGACTCGTCGAGCCGCTGCCCGTGGACCTCCTGACCGAGGCGCACCTCGCCGACGATCCCGCGGGCGTACGGGTCGAGCAGCAGCTTCGCGGGGTTGTACCGCAGGCCCGCGTCGGGGTCCCAGCGGCCGTGCGCGCGCAGGCCGTAGTGCTGGCCCGCGACGACGCCGGGCACGTGCGCGTGCCAGACGCCGTGCACGGGCCCCGCGAGCGGGATCCGCCGTTCACGCCAGCCGTCGTCGGCCGTCGCGTCGGGGTCGAGGAGGCACAGCTCGACGGCGTCGGCGTGCGAGGCGAGGACCGCGACGTCGATGCCGTCCCCGGCGAGGCGCACGCCGAGCGGCGGGACGGGGCGGCCGGGGGTCACGGCACAAGTCTGACGTACCGATGTGACCGTTCACGCCCGGCGGTCGTCGGGTGAACCGCGTCCGGCGCCCGGGGTAGCCTTCCAGGGGCCTGTGGACCGTGAGAGCTGAGGTGCGATGAGGATCGTCGTGTGCGTGAAGCACGTGCCCGACCTGCAGGGCGAGCGCCGGTTCACCGACGCCGGCCGCGTGGACCGCGAGGGCGCCGACGGCACCCTGAACGAGCTGGACGAGAACGCGGTCGAGGCCGCGTTGCGCCTGGTCGAGGCGCACGGCGGCGACGTGACGGTGCTCACCATGGGACCGGACGACGCCGAGGACGCGGTGCGCCGGGGCCTGCAGATGGGTGCGCACCGGGCGGTCCGGGTGACGGACGACGCGCTGGCCGGTTCCGACGCGTTCGGGACCGCGCACGCGCTCGCGGCCGCGGTACGCCGGCTCGGCGAGGAGGCGCCCGTCGACCTCGTCGTGACGGGCATGGCGGCGCTCGACGGCCTGATGTCCGTCGTGCCCACGCTGCTCGCGGCCGAGCTCGACCTGCCCCAGCTCACGCTCGCCGCCCACCTCGAGGCGGCCGAGGGCGACGGCGCCACGGTGCTGCGGGTGCGGCGCGACCTCGACCACGTGAGCGAGGTGCTCGAGGCGGCGCTGCCGGCGCTCGTGAGCGTCACCGACCAGGCCAACGAGGCGCGGTACCCGGCCTTCGCGGGGATCATGGCGGCGCGCAAGGCCACCGTGGACGTCTGGACGGTCGCCGACCTCGGTCTCGACCCTGCGCGCCTGGGCGACGCCGGTGCCCGTACCCGCGTCATCGAGGCCACCGAGCGTCCCGCCCGCGAGGGCGTGCTCGTCACCGACACGGGCGATGCCGGGGTGCGGCTCGCCGGCTACCTCGCCGAGAACGGACTCCTGGCATGAGCGGCTCCGCGATCGTCCTCGTCGTCGTGGAGCAGCACGGCGGCACCCTGCGCGCCTCGGCCACCGCGCTGCTGACCGCGGCGCGTGCCCTCGGCGAGCCGCAGGCGGTGTGGTTCGGGGCCGAGCCCGGCGCCGACGCGCTGGCGGTCCTGGGTGCCCATGGCGCGCGCGTCGTGCACGTCGTGCCGGGCGGCGACGCCGCCCTGCCGGATGCCGTCGCCGCCGGCCTGGCGGAGCTCGCCGCGAGCGCCGGGGCGGACGTCGTCCTGCTCGCCTCCGGCTTCGGGGCCAAGGAGGTCGCCGCGCGCCTCGCGCTCGCGACCGACGCCGCCCTCATGGTCGACGCGTCCGCCGTCGAGCGCGGGGCGGACGGCCGGGTCGTCACCACCCAGCAGGCGTTCGCCGCGTCCTGGACCCTGCGTTCGGCGGCCCTCGCGGACCGGGCGGTCGTCACGATGCGCTCGAACGCGGTGCGGGCGGTGCCGCTCGAGACGTCGGTGACCCCCGAGGTCGCGACCGTGGCCGCCCTGCTCCCCGGTGACGGGCGGGTCCGGGTGGTCGAGCGCACGACCCGGCCCACCTCGGACCGGCCGGACGTGGGCGAGGCGACCGTCGTCGTCGTCGGCGGACGGGGGACCCAGGGCGACTTCTCGCCGGTCGAGGACCTCGCGGACGCCCTCGGCGCAGCGGTCGGTGCGACGCGCGACGCGACCGACGAGGGCTGGATGCCCCACGAGGCGATGGTCGGTCAGACCGGCCAGACGATCTCGCCGCGGCTGTACGTCGGCGCCGGGGTGTCGGGCGCGATCCACCACCGGGGCGGCATGCAGGCGTCCGGCACGATCGTCGCCGTCAACGCCGACCCCGATGCGCCCATCTTCGAGTTCGCCGACTTCGGCGTGGTCGGTGACCTCTTCGAGGTGCTCCCGCAGGCGGCCGCGGAGATCCGGCGCCTGCGCGCCGAGGGCTGACCGGGCGCCGGGTCAGAGCCGGCGGAGCCAGTCCAGGGCCGCGACGCCCTGCGCCAGCTGGAACGCCCGCACGTTCGGGATGCCCGGCGGCGGGGGCTGCACGGCCGCGTGGACGAAGTACCCGGTGAGCCCGGCGAGCACCGCGCGGACGGCGTCGCGGTCCGCGCCGCGGGCGTTCGGGTGCGACCAGAACAGCTCCTCGGGGTTGCCGCCGCCCTGCATCGCCACGCTCGGCAGGGTGGCGAGGAGGTCCCACCACACGACGCCGTCGCGGCACGCGTGCGGCCAGTCGATCAGCCACACCCGGGTGTCCGGCGGCGCGGCCAGCATGACGTTGTCGGCCCGGAAGTCGCCGTGGACGAGCGTCCTGCCGACGCTCGCGGGGACCCCGTGGGGTGCTGCGTCCAGGAGCGCGGCCAGGTTGCGGCGCAGCCAGTCGCCGTGCTCGCCGACGGCGGCCAGGGCCGCGTCGACGTCGCTGCCGACGGCGTCCAGCCGCTCCCACCCGGCGGCGAGGTAGGCCATGTCCTCCTCGAGCGGCTTGAGTCCTGCCGGAGCGGGCGTCCCCACCTCCGCGAGGTCGCGCAGCGCGTCGAGGGCGCGGGCGAGCTCGTCGGGCCGCCAGGGCTGCTCGGGCGCGCGCCCGTCGACGGGCTGCAGGCCGAGGAGCACCCAGGTCCCGTCGTCGTCGTGCCACCACAGGTGCGGGGCGTTGACCGCCGGGGGCAGCTGCGCTGCCACGGCGATCTCCTGCCGCGCGAGCTCCGGGGAGTCCGGGTTCTGCTCGGGGGAGACGGCCTTGACGAACACCTGCGTGCCGTTGCCCAGACCCAGGAGCGCGGCGTAGCCCGGTGAGAAGCCTGTCGTGGCGCTCGTCTCGCTGACGACGTCGGCGCCCGCCAGCTCGGCGATGCGGCTCCGCACCTCGCGCGGCAGGTCGGCCCAGTGCAGGCGGGAGCCACTGAAGGCCAGCGGCGCCGTCGTCACGGGAGCCGATTGTGCCAGGTCGATGAACGAAAGCGCGCCCCCCTTGCCAGGACCGATCACTCTGGCCTACCTTTCATGTGTCAGAGAAGTCTTACAGGTGAAGGATCGTCGTGACACCTCAGCAGGACCCGCAGCCGATGAGCGGTGACGCGCTCGTCGAGGTCCTCTCGGCGCTGGCCAACCCCATCCGCCTGCGGATCCTCGGCACGCTCGCGAACGGCCGCGACTACGTGAGCAGCCTCGCGCGCGTCGTCGGGATCAGCCGCCCGCTGCTGCACATGCACCTGCAGCGGCTGGAGGCGGCGGGCCTCGTCGTCGGAACCCTCGAGCTCTCGGCGGACGGCAAGGCGATGAAGTTCTTCGAGCTCGCCGCGATCGACCTCCACCTGACCGCCGACACCCTGGCCGCCGCGGCCAGGACCCTCAGCAGCGACCCGGCCACCGGCACCGCCGGCGGCCCCCACCGTGAGGAGAAGCAGTGATGTCCCAGCTCGCCACCACCGTCGTGCGCGCGGCCGCCGAGGCCGACTCCGGCGGCCGCACGATCGAATGGCCGATGGTCATCCTCATCCTCGGGCTGCTCTTCATCGCGTTCTGCGTCTTCGTCGCCGTCGCCTCGATGCGGCACGAGGAGCGCAAGCTCCGCATCAGCACGGGCCAGGAGGAGGCCGTCCGGGCCCTCGTCGACAGGTACGAGCAGCTGGCCTCGACGACCCTCGACGCCCAGCAGCGCACCGCCGCCGACGTCGCGGAGCTCCGCGCCCGCGCCGCGTCGATCGAGCAGCTGCTGCGGAGCGTCGACTGATGGCCGCGCCGACGCCGGAGCGGGCCGCGGTGTCGACGCGCCCGCAGGTCATGGCCGCCGTCGTGCAGGACCGCTACGGACCGCCGGCACAGGTGCTCCGGGTCGCGCAGGTCGCCGTCCCGACGCCGGGGCCGGACGAGGTGCTCGTCCGGGTGCGCGCCGTGGGCCTCAACCCGGCCGACCTCTTCCTCGTCACGGGCCGCCCGGCCATGCTGCGCGCCATGACGGGCCTGCGCCGTCCCAGGCGTGGTGGGCGGGGCCAGGACGTCGCCGGTGTCGTCGAGGCCGTCGGCTCCGCCGTCACGTCGGTGCGCCCCGGTGACGAGGTCTTCGGTCAGGGCGGCATGCAGGGTGCCTCCGGCACGCTGGCGGAGCTCGCGGTCGTCCCGGAGTCCGGACTCGCGCCCAAGCCCGCCGCGCTGACCTTCGCGGAGGCCGCCGGCCTGCCGATGGCCGGCCTGGCGGCGCGGCAGGGCCTGCGCGTGGCGGGCGTCGGAACGGGCACGCGGCTCCTCGTCAACGGCGCCTCGGGCGGCGTCGGGCACCTGGCGGTGCAGCTCGCCGTCGGGCTCGGTGCCGAGGTCACGGGCGTGTGCAGCGGCCGGAACGCCGAGATGGTCCGCGGGCTGGGCGCGGTGCGCGTCATCGACCACGAGGCCGAGGACTTCACGGCCGACGGCGAGTACGACGTCATCCTCGACAACGTGCTCAACCGGCGGCTGCGGGACGTCCGGCGCGTGCTGGCACCGCGCGGCGTCCTGCTGCTCAACTCCGGCAACGGCGGTCGCGTGCTGGGTCCGCTGCCGCGCATGGCGCAGGGCTCGCTCGCGTCGCTGGTGAGCCGCCAGACGATCCGTGCCTTCACCTCCGGGCCGGCGACGCGCGAGCTCGTGCACCTGGCCGACCTGGCCAACGCCGGCGAGATCCGGGTGGTCGTCGAGGGCACCTACCCGCTCGCCGACGCCGCTCGCGCGCTCGAGCGGGTCGCGACCGGCCACGTGGCCGGCAAGGTGGTCGTCACCGTTCCCTGAGGGGCCGGGGGAGGGCGGCGCGTTCGTAGACTCGCGGACATGTCCTCCGCCCTGGCGTACCTCGACCACGCGGCGACGACGCCGATGCGGCCGGAGGCGGTCGCCGCGCTCGCGGAGGAGGCCGCGCGGGTGGGGAACCCGTCCTCGGTGCACCAGGCCGGGCGGGCGGCCCGGAAGGTGGTGGAGGAGGCGCGCGAGGTGGTCGCCGACCGGCTCGGCGCGCACCCGACGGAGGTCGTGTTCACCTCCGGCGGGACCGAGGCCGACAACCTGGCGGTGCGGGGCCTGGGGCGACCGGCCGACGGCGCCGTGACGCCGCGGCGGGTCGTCGTCTCGGCGGTCGAGCACCACGCGGTGCTCGACCCGGCGGCGTGGCTGGCCGCCCACGAGGGCGCCGAGCTCGTCCTGCTGCCCGTCGACGACGCGGGAACGGTCCCGCTCTCCGCGCTGGAGGAGGCGCTCGACGGAGCGCGTGGACCGGGCGCGGTGGTGAGCGTCATGTGGGCGAACAACGAGGTCGGGACGGTCCAGCCGGTGGCCGGGCTCGCCGCCGTCGCCCGGGAGCGTGGGGCGTTCGTGCACGCGGACGCGGTCCAGGCCGTGGGCCGGCTCCCCGTCGACTTCGCCGCGGCGGGCCTGGACGCGATGACGGTCTCGGCCCACAAGCTGGGCGGGCCCGTCGGCGTCGGCGCGCTCGTCGTGCGGCGGGGCGTCCCGGTGGAGCCGCTGACCCACGGCGGCGGGCAGGAGCGCGGCCTGCGGTCGGGCACCGTGCCCGCGGCCCTCATCCGGTCGTTCGCGGTGGCGCTGGACCTGGCCACGGCGGAGCGGCAGGCCGAGGCGGCGCGCGTCGCCGGCCTGCGGGACGCCCTCGTGGCGGGGGTCCTGCGCGAGGTGCCCGACGCCGTCGTGCGCGGGCCGTGGCCCGGGACGGCGGCCGGTGCCCTCGCGCGGCTGCCCGGCAACGCGCACCTGACGTTCCCCGGGTGCGACAGCGAGGTGCTGCTGTTCGGGCTGGACCAGGCGGGCGTCGCGGCGTCGGCCGGGTCCGCGTGCCAGGCGGGCGTGCAGCAGGCCTCCCACGTGCTGGCCGCGATGGGCGTGCCGGCGGCGGACGCGCGCGGGGCCGTGCGGTTCTCGCTCGGCTGGACCTCGACCGCGGCCGACGTCGCGGCGGTCACCGACGTCATCGGCGAGGTCGTGGCCCGGGCGCGCGCCGCGGCGCACCTGGGGTAGACCGGCGGGCGGGGGCCCGGGCCCGGTCGCCGGGCCCCGGCGCGCCTCCGTGAGCCGTCGGCCCGCGTGCATGAGGATCGTGGCCTTCGACATCGATTTCTTTCACCCCTGTGATCGCTCACAGTGGTGCGCACCGCGACCGATGGGAACCGCATGACACAGGTCGACGTGGACTGGGAGGCCCTGGCCCTCCTGGCGCACGCGACGGCGCCGGACGACGCCGCCGGCGTCCCCTGCGCGGCGCGCCCGTCGACGCGGTACCGCCACCTCGACGGCCCGTGCCGGTGCTTCGTCGGTGGCCCCGCGCCGGAGTTCCCGCCCGCCGCCACGGCCTCGCGCGCCTGAGACCGGCCGGCCCGCCGCTCGCCCGCGCGAGGGGGGCGAGGCGCCCACGTACCCTGGACGGATGCGTGTCCTGGCGGCCCTGTCCGGTGGTGTCGACTCCGCCGTCGCCGCCGCGCGCGCCGTGGAGGCGGGGCACGACGTCGTCGGCGTGCACATGGCGCTCTCGCGCAACCGGGACCAGCTGCGCACCGGGTCGCGGGGCTGCTGCTCGATCGAGGACGCCTCCGACGCGCGCCGGGCCGCGGACGTCCTCGGCATCCCGTTCTACGTCTGGGACCTGTCCGAGCGGTTCGAGGAGACGGTGGTCGCCGACTTCCTCGCCGAGTACGCGGCGGGACGCACCCCGAACCCCTGCGTGCGGTGCAACGAGCACGTGAAGTTCACCGCGCTGCTGGACCGGGCGGTCGCGTTGGGGTTCGACGCCGTCGCCACCGGGCACTACGCGCGGGTGGAGGTGCTGCCGGACGGCGGGCGGGCCCTGCACCGGGCCGGCGACCTGGGCAAGGACCAGTCGTACGTCCTGGCCGTCATGGGGCCCGAGCGCCTCGCGCGAGCGATGTTCCCGCTCGGCACGGCGGGGTCCAAGGAGGAGGTGCGCGCCGAGGCGGCCGCGCGTGGCCTCGGGGTGAGCAGCAAGCCGGACTCGTACGACATCTGCTTCGTGGCCGACGGCGACACGCAGGGGTACCTGCGGGCGCGGCTCGGCAGCCGCCCGGGCGAGATCCGTGACACCTCCGGGGCCGTCGTCGGGCACCACGACGGCGCGTACGCGTACACGGTCGGCCAGCGGCGCGGCCTGCGGCTCGGGCGGCCCGCGGCCGACGGCAGGCCGCGCTACGTGCTGGACGTGCAGCCCGTGACCAACACGGTGGTCGTGGGTCCGGCCGAGGAGCTCGACGTCACCGGCCTCACGGGCGCGGACGCCGTGTGGTTCGTGGCCCCGTCACCGGAGTGGTTCGCGTGCGCGGTGCAGGTGCGCGCCCACGGGGCGGCGGTGCCGGCCCGGGCCCGGGCGACGGACGGTGGCAGGGGGTTGGAAGTGGCCGTCGAGGGCGCGCTGCGCGGGCTCGCCGCCGGCCAGTCAGCCGTGCTCTACGCCGGCACGCGCGTCCTCGCCCAGGCGACGGTCGCCGCCGCGGTGCGCTGAGGCGCGGTGTCGTCGTCGCGCGCCATGATGACCCGGTGACGACAGACCTGCGCCCCGAGGACAGCGGCCTCGACGAGGCGGCCGCACGCCACCGTTGGACGGAGCTCGCGGAGGAGATCCGCGAGCACCAGCACGCGTACTACGTGCGCGACGCCCCGACGGTGAGCGACGCGGAGTACGACGCGCTGATGCGGCGGTTGGAGGCGCTCGAGAGCGCCTACGAGTCCTACGGGCTGCGGACGCCGGACTCGCCGACGCAGGTCGTCGGTGGGGTGGCCTCGACCGACTTCGCCGCCGTGGAGCACGTCGAGCGGCTGATGAGCCTCGACAACGCGTTCTCGCTCGAGGAGCTCGCGGCGTGGTCCCAGCGCGTCCGCCGCGACCTCGACGGCGCGGGGGCCGAGCTGCACTTCCTGTGCGAGCTGAAGATCGACGGCCTCGCGATCGCGCTGCTCTACGAGCAGGGGCGCCTGGTCCGGGCCGCCACGCGCGGCGACGGCCGTACGGGCGAGGACGTCACGCCCAACGTGCGGACCATCGCCGGGATCCCGCACCGGCTCGTGGGCGACGACGTCCCCGAGCGGATCGAGGTGCGCGGCGAGGTCTACTTCCCGGTCGCCGACTTCGAGGCGCTCAACGCCGCGCGGGTGGCCGCGGGGGAGGCCCCGTTCGCGAACCCCCGCAACTCCGCCGCGGGGTCGCTGCGGCAGAAGGACCCGCGCGTCACGGCGTCGCGCCCCCTGCGGATGATCTGCCACGGCATCGGCGGGCTGGTGTGGACGGGGCACGAGACGGCGACCGCGCGCCAGTCCGAGACCTACCGGCTGCTCGCCTCGTGGGGCCTGCCCGTCTCGGACCGGGTCCGCGTCGTCGACGACCTCGACGGCATCCGCGCGATGATCGACTTCTACGGCGAGCACCGGCACGACGTCGAGCACGAGATCGACGGCGTCGTCATCAAGGTCGACGAGGTGGCGTTGCAGCGCCGCCTGGGCGCGACGAGCCGGGCGCCCCGCTGGGCGATCGCCTTCAAGTACCCGCCGGAGGAGGTCAACACGCGCCTGGTCGACATCAAGGTCGGCATCGGGCGCACCGGCCGGGCGACGCCCTACGCCGTCATGGAGCCCGTGCGCGTCGCCGGCTCCACCGTGCGCCAGGCGACGCTGCACAACCAGGACGTCGTCAAGGTCAAGGGCGTGCAGATCGGGGACATGGTCGTGCTCCGCAAGGCGGGCGACGTCATCCCGGAGATCGTCGGCCCGGCGCCCAGGGCGGCGGACGACGACGTCCCGCGGCGTCCGTTCGTCATGCCCGCCGCGTGCCCGGAGTGCGGCACGCCGCTGCGGCCGATGCGTGAGGGCGACGTGGACCTGCGCTGCCCGAACGTGCGCACGTGCCCGGCCCAGGTGCGCGGGCGCATCGAGCACATCGGGTCCCGCGGCGCCCTCGACGTCGAGGCCCTCGGCGAGGTGACCGCGGCCGCGCTGACCCAGCCGGAGGTCCCGGAGACCCCGCCGGTGGTCAACGAGGCCTTCCTGTTCGACCTGGTCGGCTACCCCGCCGACGCACCGGAGGACGAGCGGGCCCGGGTGCGTGAGGCGAGCCTCGCGCGGCTCGCCGAGGTCGAGGTGGTCGTCCGGGACCCGGAGACGGGGGAGCCGCGGGCGGACGAGGACGGCGTCGTCCGTCGGCGGGCGCCGTTCCGGCGGGTGCTCACGTACACGAAGGCGCAGCGGGCGGCGGCCGCCGCCGAGGGCCGCGAGCTGGCCCCGTGGGCGCCGTCGGCCCAGGCGCTCACGCTCCTCGACGAGCTCGACGCCGCCAAGACGAAGCCGTTCTGGCGCGTGCTGGTCGCGCTGTCCATCCGCAACGTCGGCCCGACGGCGGCCCGCGCCCTGGCGACGCGCTTCGGCTCGATGGCGGCGCTGCGCGGCGTCCTCGACGGTGACCGGGCGATCGCGGTGGCGACGCTGTCGGAGGTCGAGGGCGTCGGCCCGACGATCGCGCAGTCGCTGCTCGACTGGTACGACGAGGCCTGGCACCAGGACGTGCTGGACCGGTGGGCCGCCGCAGGCGTCGTCATGCGCGACGAGCGAGACACCTCCGTGGCGCGCACGCTCGAGGGCCTGACGGTCGTCGTGACCGGCTCGCTGGCCGGGTTCTCGCGCGACGGCGCGAAGGAGGCCATCATCATCCGCGGTGGCAAGGCCGCCGGCAGCGTGTCGAAGAAGACGGACTACGTCGTCGTGGGTGACAGCCCGGGCTCCAAGGCCGACAAGGCGGCCGAGCTCGGCGTCCCCGTCCTCGACGAGGAGGGCTTCGTGCGGCTGCTTGAGGGCGGCCCGGCCGCCGTGAGCGCCGTCGCCGACGGCGCTGTGGGGACGGAGGAGGGGACGGCGTGAGCGTCACGGTGCGGGTGGCCGAGCCCGCGGATCTGCCCCAGGTCGGTGAGCTCACGGTCCACGCCTACCTCGCGGACGAGCTCCTCGAGCCGGAGCACGAGTACGTCGACGAGCTGCGGGACACCGCGCGGCGCGCGGCGGGCGCGACGGTCCTCGTCGCCGTCGAGGACGACCGGGTGCTCGGCACGATCAGCCTCGCGCCGGCCGGCACCGAGTACGCGGAGATCGCGCAACCGGGCGAGATCGAGCTGCGCATGCTGGCCGTGCACCCGGACGCCCGTGGACGGCGGATCGGGGAGCTGCTCATGCGTGCCGCCATCGAGCGGGGTCTCGGGTGGGGCGCGCACGCGGTCGTGCTGTCGACCATGCCGGAGATGCGGTCGGCCCAGCGCGTCTACGACCGGATGGGCCTGCGCCGCACGCCGGAGCGTGACTGGCCCGGCGAGTCCGGCCGCGTCTTCCTCACGTACGTGGCGGACCAGAGCTCGGTCCACCCGCGGTGACCGGAGGGACCAGGGTGGCCGGCCCGACGTCGACGGACCGCACCGAGGCGCCCAGTGCCGCGATCGAGGCGGCCACCTGGCGTCCGCTCGAGACGGTGGAGGTCGACGGCTGGACCCTCGGCTTCGCGGGCGGTTTCACGCGCCGGGCGAACTCGGTGCTGCCGGTCAGCGCCCCGGCGGACGTCGCCGTGGCGCTCGAGCGCGTCGAGGCCGCCTACGCCGGTCGAGGGCTCCCCGCGGTCGTCCGGGTGGACGCGGACGCGCAGCCGACCGACCTCGACCGCCTGCTCGCCGCGCGCGGCTACGCGGCGGTCGCGACGACGCTCGTCATGGTCGGCGCCGTCCCGGACACCGCCGCCCCGCTGGAGACCGCCGAGCCCGCCGACCCGGGCGACCCGGGCGACCCGGGCGACCCGGGCGACCCGGGCGACAGGGTGGACGTCGCCGACGCGCCCGACGACGACTGGCTCGCAGGCTGGCTCGACGTCAAGGCCGCAGGGGGCGGCGCCGACCCCGGCGTGGCCCGCGCGGTCGTCGCGGGCTCGCCCGCGCTCTACCTGACGGCTCGTGACGGCGCGGGCGTGACCGGCGTCGCGCGCGCCGCACTGGCGGGCGACTGGGTGGGGCTCTCGTGCCTGATGGTCGCGCCGCGGGCACGGCGGCGCGGCCTCGCGCGGACGCTCAGCACGCGCGCGGTCGCCGAGGCGGCCCAGCGCGGCGCGCGACGCGTGTTCCTGCAGGTGGAGGCCTCCAACGCGCCGGCGCGCGCGCTCTACGAGCGTCTCGGCCTCACGGTGGCCGACCAGTACCACTACCGGCAGCGGTAGCGGCCGGCGGACCGCCGAGCCCGGGCCCGGACCCTGAGGGACACTGGAGGCGTGACCGCACCCTCTGCCCACGTCTCCCGTGAGCTCGCCCTGGCGCTGCGCGACGCCGGCCTGCGCTGGACCCCGGCCGCCGGGGACAGGTTCGTGATCCCGCAGCCCGAGCTCGACGGCCAGGTCTTCACGCTCAGCGACATGACGATCGAGGCGCACGAGTACCCGACGGGCACGGTGCTGGGGTTCAACGGCACCACGGAGTGGGCGCTGGACTCGGTGGCGAAGGACGAGGCGCTCTGGCTGCCGCGCGAGGACCAGCTGCGTGAGCTCCTCGGGACGACGTTCGTCGGCCTGCGGAGGGTGGACGACGGTGCAGCCACGGTCTTCGTGGTCACTACGCGCGACACGGACGGGGCCATGCGGGAGGACCGCGCCGGGACCGCCGTCGACGCGTACGCGGACGCGCTGCTGGCCCTGGTGCGGCGGGCGACGGCGGACGTCGGCGCCTGAGCCGGCGCCGGGCGGCAGGCCCGGGAGCGCTCAGTGCTCGGGCTGGGCCCGCAGCCACGTCAGGACCGCCAGCACGCGCCGGTGGTCGGAGTCCGAGGGCGGCAGCCCCAGCTTCGCGAACACGTTGCCGACGTGCTTCTCGACGGCGCCGTGGCTCACCACGAGCGTGTCGGCGATGGCGGTGTTGGAGCGACCCTCCGCCATGAGCACGAGGACCTCGCGCTCGCGCGCCGTCAGCGTGTCCAGCGGGTCCGTCCGGCGACGCGCGACGACGAGCTGCGCGACGACGTCGGGATCCAGCGCGGAGCCGCCGGAGGCCACCCGGGTGAGCGCGTCGGCGAGCGCCTCGAGGTCCTGGACACGGTCCTTGAGCAGGTAGCCGACGCCGCCTCGGCCGTCCGCGAGCAGGTCGCGGGCGTACGACTCCTCCACGTACTGCGAGAGCACGAGGACCCCCGTGTCGGGCAGCGCGGCACGCAGCGCGACGGCGGCCCGGAGCCCGTCGTCGGTGAAGGTGGGCGGCATGCGCACGTCGACGACGGCGACGTCGGGCCGGTGCTCGAGGGCGGCCGGCACGATGGCCGTGGCGTCGTCGACCGCCGCCACGACCTCGTGCCCGGCCTCGGCCAGCAGACGCACGAGCCCCTCGCGGAGCAGCACGGAGTCCTCGGCGAGCAGGATGCGCATGCGCATACTCTGCCGTGCCCGGGTGCCCTCGAGGGCACCCGGCCACGGCCGCGGCGGCGCGGCGCCGTCCGTCGTGGCGTTCAGTCCCAGGGGAGCGTGGCCCGGACGAGCGTCGGGCCCCCGGCGGGGCTGGAGACGTCGAGAAGCCCGCCGACGCCCTCGACCCGGTCGATCAGGCCGGCCAGGCCGTGTCCCTTCGCCGGGTCGGCGCCGCCCACGCCGTCGTCGACCACCTCGACGGAGAGCACGCGCTCCGGCCCGACGCCGACGCTCCAGGCCCGCACGACGGCGACCTCTGCCTCGGCGTGCTTGGCCACGTTCGCGAGCGACTCGGTGACGACGAAGTACGCAGCGTTCTCGACGGCGGGCGCGGGGCGGTCGCCGCCCAGGTCCACCTCGACGCTGGTCGGCACCGTCGACCGGGCGGCGACGGCCGCGAGCGCGGCCTCCAGACCCCGGTCGGCGAGGATCGGCGGGGCGATCCCGCGCGAGAGGGCACGCAGCTCGGCGAGCGTCTCGGCAGCCTGGGCGCGGGCCTCGGCGAGGAGCTGGCGGGCCTGTGCGGGGTCGTCCTGGAGGCGCCGCTCCGCCGCCGACAGGTCCATGCCCAGCCGGACGAGGCGCTGCTGCGGACCGTCGTGGATGTCCCGCTCGAGCCGGCGCAGCGAGGCCGTCTCAGCGGCGGCGGCCGCTGCCCGACGCGCGGTCAGGTCCGACACCTGCTCCTGCAGCGCCCGCCGCGAGGAGCCGGTGAGCAGCCACCGTGCTGAGGCCACGTGGAGCCCCGCGCACCAGCGCAGGACGGGGGGCAGGCTCAGGGCGAGGAGCGCCCCCAGGACGAAGTTCACCTGTGCATCGCCCACGGGCAGGGAGAGCAGGTCCGCCAGGCCGGTGTTGTCCTCCGGCAGCCAGCGCTCCCAGAACCAGTAGCTGAGTCCGCCGGCGATGCCGGCCCACCAGGTCACGAGGACCGACCAGGTGAACACCGAGACGACCAGGGCGAGCACACCGTGCAGCACGGCGGCCCAACGCTTCGGGTCCGCCAGCCGCTGGAGCTGGGCGCGCAGCCCGACGCCGGGCACCGGCGCGTACGCGATCGGCGGGAGGACCGTGCCGCGCGCGGCCAGGCGGGCGCGTTCGAGCCTCTCGAAGCCGACGGCCAGTCCGAGGGTGGCGGCACCGATCGGGATGCCCACCCAGACGACGACGAGTCCCGCCGCGAGCGAGATTCCGGTGATCAGCAGCACGAACGAGGCGATCGCGACGGGGAGCGAGAGGAAGAGATAGGCGGAGTCGCGTCCGACCTGGGTCAGGATGTCGCCGAGCGGACGGCCGTAGAGCATCGGGCCGGGCGGGGGGGCGGCGGCGCCGTCGGGCGTGGTGGGCGGTGGTGTGACGGTCATCGAGGTCATGTACCGATCGTCGCGACGAGGACCTGTCGGCTCGATCCGGGGGGCAGGCCGATCCAGGGTAGGGCCAGCCCTACCCGCGGGTGCGCCAGCGGCGGATCACGAGCCACAGGCCGGCGCCGAAGCCGAGCGTCGTCAGGCCCAGGTACGGGCCGTAGAAGCGCTTCAGGAAGGGCTCGGCGCGGCGGGCCGAGACGGCGACCGCGGCCCCGACGGCGAGGGCTCGCACACCGCGGGCGCCGAGGGCGGCGACCGCGAACCGGCCGAGCGGGACACCGCTCCGCCCGGCCTCGGCGCCGTAGAGCTTGCTCGGCACGCCGTTCAGCGCCTGGCGCCAGATGCCGCCGGCCCCCGTCGCCATGTGCTCGCGGGCGGTCGCCCGCATCGACGGCGTGACCCACGGCGCCGGGACGACGACGCCGCGACGGGTCAGCACCGCGGTCGTGACCAGGCCGGCGGCCGATCCCGCGGCCAGCGCGGCCGACGCGGGGACGGCGCGGCGCGGGTTGGCGCTGGCGAAGAGCACGAGGAACAGCTCGGCGGTCACCGGCCAGACGATCGCCTCGGCGAAGCCCCAGGCGGCAGCGGCGGTCAGCCCCACCGGCCCGTCGAGGTGGTGGCGCAGCACGCGCCACGTGCGCGACTCGGACGGCACCGGCGGCCCCTCGGCGAGCAACGCGGCGATCTGCTCGCGGGCGGCCGCGAGGTCCTCGTCCAGGTCCTCGGGCTGGATCACCTGGCCGAGGCGGACCTCGACGGGGCCTCGGCGCAGCCTCCCGCCCTTGGGCAGCAGCTCGCGCGTCCCGACGACGGCGACGGGCAGCAGGGGGACGTCGAACTCCTTGGCGATCCGCGCCGCGCCGGTCCGGAACTCGCCGAGCGTGCCGTCGGTGCTGCGGGTGCCCTCGGGGAAGACGAGCAGGCTGGAGCCCGTGCCCAGGACGCGCTGCGCGCCCTCGACGAGAGCCTCGTAGCCGCCGCCGGCGCGCGAGACGGGGACGGCCCCGATCGCGAGCTCGAGGAGCCGGCGCCGCACGGGCGAGGAGTACCAGTAGTCGTCAGCCGCGACGACCACGGGCTTGTAGGGGGAGGGGAAGGCGGCGACCAGCGCCGGGGTGTCCGCGTGCGACGCGTGGTTGGCGACGACGACCATCGCCTCGTAGGGCGCGCGCCCCCGCACCCGGTAGCCCCCGACGGCGTGGAAGACGTTGCGCCAGATCGTGTGCCGCAAGGCCCCGGCGACGTTCGGCCCTCGGGGCAGGCCGACACGTCGGCGCGCGCTCATGCGAGCACCGCCGCCAGCGGGAGGACCAGCAGCAGCGAGTCCACGCGGTCCAGCAGGCCCCCGAACCCCGGCAGCCACGTCCCCGCGTCCTTGACCCCGGCGCGGCGCTTGACCATCGACTCGAGCAAGTCGCCTCCGATCCCGCCGACGACGACGGCGAGGAACAGGCCCGGGGACAGCGACCCGAGCACGAGCAGGACGAGGAGCGTACCCACGGCCGCCCCGGCCACGCCGCCGACCGTCTTGTTCGGGCTCAGGGGCGACAGGGGCCGGCGGGCCCAGGCGAACCGGCGCAGCCCGTTGCCGCCGGCCCACGCCGCGACGTCGGCGGCCGCGGCGGCGAAGCACACGAGGTACGCGTCGTGCCAGACGACCACGAGCATCGCCAGCGACCAGCAGATCCAGACCGAGCCGAACCCGGCCAGCGCCGCGCGCTCGAGGCCGCGCTCGGCGTCGCCGGCGACGAGCGCGGGCGTGGCGCAGGCCAGCGCGAGGAGCGGCGCGAGGGCCAGGAGGCTCGGTTCCAGCCAGGCGGCGAGCGGGTAGGCCACGGCGAGCCCGAGGAGGACGAGCGTCTCCGGCCCGGGCAGCCGCACCAGGCGGGCGTACTCCCGCACCGCCTGCAGGCCGAGGAGCGCGGCGAGGGCCGCCGTCGGGCCGGGTCCCAGCCAGATGGGGATCCCGATGACGGGGAGGATGAGGAGCCAGGTGGTCCAGCGCCGCCGGAGCTCCGGCTTGCCGGAGACCAGGACGAGGACGCCGGCCACCGCCAGCAGCAGCACGGAGACCACGAGCAGGTACACGGCGCGCCCCTGCGCCTGCAGGTGCCACCCGGCGACGTGCACGTCCAGGGCGAACGCCGAGCGGTCGAACCCGAGCAGCCCGGCGAACGGGTCGACGGGGTCGTCCAGGGCCCGCCTCATGCGGCCGCCACCAGCTGCCGGCGCCCGTGCGCCAGCCGGGCCGCGGCCGTCGCGCAGGACCCGACGACGACGAGGGCGCAGGCGGCCGGGATCGCGGCGGGCAGCGCGGTCGCGACGACGACGACGGCGCACCGCTCGGTCTTGCCGAACGGACCGCCGTTGAGCCGGGTGCCGCCCGCGCCCGCGAGGGCCAGGGAGGCGAACGTCGGCAGGGTCGCCGCCGCGGCCGCGACCAGCGCCCACACGACGGGGTCGCCCCAGGCCCACCACGCGTCGTCGGCAGGCGCGCCCGTGCGGGCGGCGAGGACGACCAGCCCGGCGAACATCGCCAGGTCCGACGCGCGGTCCCCGAGCTCGTTGAGCACGAAGCCCCACGGGCGAGACGTCCCCTGGGCGCGGGCCACCGCGCCGTCGAGGTTGGCCCCGCCGAGGCGCGCGACCAGGAGGACGAGCGCGACGGGCCACCACCCGAGCGCGACGGCCGCGCCCGCCCCGGCCCCGGCGACGACGCCGACGACGGTGAAGACGTCGGGGGAGACGCCGCGCGCCACGGCCGCCCGCACGATCACGCCGAGCCGTCGGGTGTACCACGGCTTGAGGGCGTAGAGGCCGCGCATGGGCGCCCACGCTAGCGACTGGCGCACGGCCCGCGTGGGTGCTCCGCGGGTGGATCGCCGGGTGGTCCGGCGCGGGCGGACGCGACCCGGCACGGCTCCGGCCGGGTCTGCCGGACACATCGCGGACACGTGCCCCCACTAGACTCGCGGCCATGTCCACCATCTCCCGCGAGGAGGTCGCGCGCCTGGCCGGCCTGGCCCGCATCGACCTCACCGACGCCGAGCTGACCCGCCTGGCGACCGAGCTCGACGTCATCGTCGAGGCCGTCGCCACGGTGAGCCGCGTCGCGACCGACGACGTGCCCGCGACGAGCCACCCGCTGCCGCTGGTGAACGTCCTGCGGCCTGACGTGGTGGTGCAGCCCCTCGCGGCCGACCAGGCCCTCGCGGCCGCGCCGTCGGCCGAGGACGGGCGGTTCGCCGTCCCGCAGATCCTGGGGGAGGACGCGTGAGCGACCTGACGAGGCTGAGCGCGGCCGCGCTCGCCGACCGCCTGAGCGCGGGGGAGGCCTCGAGCGTCGAGGCCACCCGCGCGCACCTGGACCGGATCGCCGCCGTCGACGGTGCGGTGCACGCGTTCCTGCACGTGAGCGCGGACGACGCGCTCGCGACGGCCGCCGACGTCGACGCCCGCCGCGCCGCGGGGGAGCAGCTGCACCCGCTGGCCGGCGTGCCCATCGCCGTCAAGGACGTCGTCGTCACCAAGGGCCTGCCGACGACCGCCGGCTCGCGTATCCTCGAGGGCTGGGTGCCGCCGTACGACGCGACGCTCGTCGAGCGGATCAAGGCGGCCGGTCTGCCGATCCTGGGCAAGACCAACATGGACGAGTTCGCGATGGGCTCCTCCACGGAGCACTCCGCCTTCGGCGACACGCACAACCCCTGGGACCTCGACCGGATCCCTGGCGGCTCGGGCGGCGGGAGCGCCGCGGCCGTCGCCGCCTACGAGGCCCCGCTGGCCATCGGCACCGACACCGGCGGCTCGATCCGCCAGCCGGCGGCCGTCACCGGCACCGTCGGCACCAAGCCGACCTACGGCGGCGTCTCCCGCTACGGCCTCATCGCGATGGCGTCCTCGCTCGACCAGGCCGGTCCGGTGACCCGGACGGTGCTCGACGCGGCGCTGCTGCACGCCCTCATCGGCGGGCACGACCCGCGCGACTCGACGTCGCTGCCGGACCCGCTGCCCGACGTCGTCGGCGCCGCGCGGCTGGGTGCGTCGGGCGACCTGACCGGGGTGCGCCTCGGCGTCGTCCGCGAGCTCGGTGGCGACGGCTACCAGCCCGGCGTGCGCGCACGCTTCGAGGAGTCCCTCGAGGTGCTGCAGGCGGCGGGGGCCGAGGTGGTCGAGGTCAGCTGCCCGAACTTCCAGTACGCGCTCGCCGCCTACTACCTGATCATGCCGAGCGAGGCCTCGAGCAACCTGGCCAAGTTCGACGGCATGCGCTTCGGCCTGCGCGTCGAGCCGGCGGACGGCCCGGTCACCGCGGAGCGCGTCATGGCCGCCACGCGCGGCCGGGGCTTCGGCGACGAGGTGAAGCGCCGCGTCATCCTCGGCACGTACGCCCTGTCGGCGGGGTACTACGACGCGTACTACGGCAGCGCGCAGAAGGTGCGCACGCTGGTGCAGCGCGACTTCGCGGCCGCGTTCGAGCAGGCCGACGTGCTGGTCTCGCCGACCGCGCCGACGACGGCCTTCCGCCTGGGCGAGAAGCTCGACGACCCGATGGCCATGTACCTCAACGACGTCGCGACGATCCCCGCGAACCTCGCCGGCGTGCCGGGGATCTCGGTGCCGAACGGCCTCGACGGTGGGCTGCCCACCGGGTTCCAGGTGCTCGCGCCGGCCAAGGCCGACGACCGCCTGTACCGCGTCGGCGCCGCGCTCGAGGCGCTGCTGGAGGCCCGGTGGGGCGGCCCGCTGCTGGCGTCCGCCCCGGAGCTGGAGGAGACCCGATGAGTGCAGAGCCGAGCGGCACGCTGCTCGTCGACTACGACGAGGCCACCCGCCGCTACGACCCGGTGATCGGGATCGAGGTGCACGTCGAGCTGGGCACGGCGACCAAGATGTTCGACGGCGCCCCGCAGGAGTTCGGCGGCGAGCCGAACAGCGCGACGACGCCGGTGTCCCTCGGGCTGCCGGGCTCGCTCCCGGTCGTCAACGAGAAGGCGGTCGAGTCCGCGATCCTCATCGGCCTGGCGCTGAACTGCGAGATCGCCGAGCTCTGCCGGTTCGCGCGGAAGAACTACTTCTACCCGGACGTGCCGAAGAACTACCAGATCAGCCAGTACGACGAGCCGATCGCGCACGACGGCTGGCTGGACGTGGAGCTCGAGGACGGCACGGTCGTGCGCGTGGAGATCGAGCGCGCGCACATGGAGGAGGACGCGGGCAAGAACACCCACGTCGGCGGCGCGACCGGGCGCATCCACGGGGCCGAGTACTCGCTCGTGGACTACAACCGGGCGGGCGTGCCGCTCGTGGAGATCGTCACGCGGCCGATCACCGGCGTCGGCGATCGCGCCCCCGAGGTGGCGCGGGCCTACGTGCAGACGCTGCGCGACCTGTTCCGGGCCCTCGGCGTCTCCGAGGCCCGCATGGAGCGCGGCAACGTGCGCGCGGACGTGAACGTCTCGCTGCGACCGACGCCCGACTCTCCGCTCGGCACCCGTACCGAGACGAAGAACGTCAACTCCTTCCGGTCGGTCGAGCGTGCGGTCCGGTACGAGGTCAGCCGCCAGGCGGCGGTGCTCGACGCCGGGGCGTCCGTGGTCCAGGAGACCCGGCACTGGCACGAGGACACCGGCGTCACCACCGCGGGGCGCGTGAAGTCCGACGCCGAGGACTACCGCTACTTCCCGGAGCCCGACCTGGTGCCGCTCGTCCCGAGCCGCGACTGGGTGGAGGCGCTGCGCGCCCGCCTGCCGGAGATGCCGGCCGCGCGTCGGCGGCGCCTGCAGGACGAGTGGGGGTACGCCGACGCCGAGATGCGCGACGTCGTCAACGCGGGAGCCGTCGAGCTCATCGAGGCGACGGTCGCGGCCGGGGCCTCGCCCGCCGCCGCGCGCAAGTGGTGGATGGGCGAGCTCGCCCGCACGGCGAACGCCGACGGCGTCGCGCTCGAGGAGCTGACGGTCACGCCCGGCCAGATCGCCGAGCTGCAGGGCCTGGTCGACTCCGGTCGTCTGAACGACAAGCTCGCCCGGCAGGTGCTCGCGGGCGTGCTCGCCGGCGAGGGGTCGCCCGAGCAGGTCGTCGCCGCGCGGGGGCTCGAGGTGGTCTCCGACGACGGCGCGCTCATCGCGGCCGTCGACGACGCGCTCGCCGCACAGCCCGACGCGGCCGAGAAGATCCGGGGCGGCAACCTCGGGCCGGTGGGCGCGATCATCGGCGCCGTGATGAAGGCCACGCGCGGCCAGGCCGACGCCGCCCGCGTCCGCGAGCTGGTGCTCGAGCGGATCAAGGCCTGACGAGCGCTCTGCCGGGGCCCGCGGGCCCTGGCACGAGCCGAGGGAGGACTGCCATGCAGACGCCGACGCTGACCGGCGAGCTCGTGACCTTGCGCCCCATCCGCGCGAGCGACGCCGACGCGATGTGGGACACCCTGTCCGACACCGAGGGCAACCGCCTGACGGGGACGACCGCGGCGTTCACCCGCGAGCAGGTCGCCGAGTGGTGCGCCACCGTGGCCTCGCGCGACGGCCGGTGCGACTGGGCCATCACGCACGAGACGGACGAGTACCTGGGCGAGATCGTGCTCAACGAGATCGACGAGCACTCGCGGAACGCGAACCTGCGCCTCGCCCTGCGGCCCGGTCAGCGGGGCCGGGGGTTCGGCAGCGAGGCGATCTCCCTCGTGCTCGCGCACGCGTTCGCGCCGGCGCCCGACGGGCTCGGCCTGCACCGCGTCGCCCTCGACGTCCTGAGCATCAACCCCCGCGCGCGGATCCTCTACGAGAGCCTCGGCTTCGTCGAGGAGGGCCGCCTGCGCGAGGCGCACCGCGACGGTGAGTTCTGGTGCGACGCGATCGTGATGGCGATCCTCGAGGACGACTACCGCGCGGCCCACGAGGCGACGCCGTGACGTCATCGGTCGCCCGACCGGTGACGATGACGGTCGCCCATCAGGAAGTCCTCGACGCACTGGTGGCCCGGGGGGTGCCGGACGGCGCGCGGGTGGTGCTCTGGGACGTGACGTCGCCGATCGCCGAGGCAGGTGCCGGCGACGTCCGGCCCGAGGACGTCGACGTGGTCGTCGTCCCGAACTACGGCGCCACGCGCGCGCTGCTCGCGCGGCTCGAGGCGCTGCCGCGGCTGGCGATGGTCCAGCTGCCCAGCGCCGGCTACGAGCACGCGCTCGGGCACATCCGCCCCGAGGTCACCGTCTGCAACGGGCGCGGAGTGCACGACGCCGGGACCGCGGAGCTCGCCGTCGCCCTGGCGCTCGCGTCGCAACGGGGCATCGACGACGCCGTGCGCGACGCCGCCGACGGGCGCTGGGCGCCTCGGCTGCGCTCGTCCCTCGCCGACCGCCGGGTGCTCGTGCTCGGGTACGGCGCGATCGGCTCGGCGGTCGGGCGACGGCTGCGGGCCTTCGAGGCCGACGTCGTCCCCGTCGCCTCCAGCGCGCGTGAGCAGGACGGCGAGACCGTGCACGCCGTGGCGGACGTCCACGAGCTGCTGCCGACGGCGGACGTGGTGATCGTGACGCTGCCGCTCACGCAGGCGACGGAGCACCTGGTCGACGCCCGGTTCCTCGCGGCCCTCCCCGACGGCGCGCTGCTCGTCAACGTCGGGCGCGGCCGGGTCGTCGACACGCAGGCCCTCCTCGCCGAGGTGTCGGCGGGGCGACTGCGGGCCGCCCTCGACGTGACGGACCCGGAGCCGCTCCCGGCGGACCACCCGCTGTGGCGCGCACCCGGCGTGATCGTCACGCCGCACGTCGGCGGCTACACCGACGCGACGACGCCGCGGCTGGCGGAGCTCCTGCGCCGCCAGCTCGTCGAGCTCGTGGCGGGCCGTGCACCGCTGAACGTCGTGCGGGCCGCCGTCGGGCCGTGAGCGGTCGTCAGGAGATGCGACGGCAGCTCGACCGCTCGATGAGCGCGGTCGGCAGGGTGATGTGGGCGCCGCCCTCAGCCTGGCCGTCCATCATCGCGATGAGCTGGGCGATCGCCTCCGACCCCATCTGACGGATCGGCTGGGCGATCGTCGTCAGGGGCGGCGTGCTCATCGCGGACTCGGGCACGTTGTCGAAGCCCATGATCGAGATGTCCCCGGGGATCGAGAGCCCGAGGCTGCGCGCGACGTCCATCGTGCGCAGCGCGGAGAGGTCGTTGGCCGCGAAGATCGCCGTCGGCCGCTCCGGCATGGTCAGGAGCTCGTGGGCGGGCAGGTCGGCGGTGTCGGGGCGGTAGCCGCCGACGCGCATCAGCGTCGGGTCGACGGGGATGCCGGCCTCGGTCAGCGCCGTCCGGTAGCCCTCCTCGCGCAGGCGGGCCGACTCGAGGTCGGGGCGTCCGCCGAGGAAGCCGATGCGCCGGTGCCCGAGACCGAGCAGGTACTGCGTCGCCGTGTAGGCGCCCCGCATGTTGTCCGAGTCGACCGTCGTCAGGCCGGTTCGGCCACGGTGCGGGTCGACCGCGACGACCGGGATGCCGGGGTGGGCGTCGACGACGGTGGGGGTCACGAGGATCGCCCCGTCGATCAGCGTGCCCGAGAGCCGGGAGAGGTAGCGGCGCTCCCAGCCGATGGCACCGCCGTGCCGTCCGCCGCCGGAGTAGGCGAGGAGCTCGTACCCCGTGTCGGCGATGGCGCTGGACGTCCCCTTGAGGAGCTCCGTGGAGAAGGGCTCAAACTCGGCCACGAGGATGCCGATGACATTCGTGCGGGAGCTGCGCAGGCTCCGGGCCACCAGGCTGGACTCGTACCCGAGCTCGTCGATGACCTCCTGGACCCGGGCCGACGTGGCGACAGCCACCCCGTACCGGCCGTTGATCACCTTGGAGACGGTGGCGACGGACACGCCAGCCGTGCGTGCCACGTCGCTGATGGTCACCCGTCCCTGGCGTTCCACGGCTGTGACTCTACCGTGTCGATATCGATATCGAAATCGATTGACACCCGAAAATCGTGCGTGCCAGACTCCCTCCCGTCCGAGCGTCGACGATGACAAGGAACGGATCATGGCGAGAATGCGAGCGCGGGCCGGTGCGGCCGTCGTGCTGGGCGTCAGCGTGGCCATGCTGCTGGCCGCGTGTGGCGGCGACAGCGACAACGGCTCCGAGGGCACCGACGAGCCGAGCGCGGGCTCTGGCGACGAGGCCGTCACCATCACGTGGTGGCACAACTCCAACACCGACCCTGGCATGGGCTACTACCAGCAGGTCGCTGACGACTACATGGCCGAGAACCCGAACGTGACCATCGAGATCGAGGCGATGGCGCACGAGGACATGGTCACCCAGCTTGAGGCCGCCTTCCAGTCCGGCAACATGCCCGACATCTACATGGAGCGTGGTGGCGGCGAGCTTCGCCAGCACGTCGAGGCCGGTCTGACCAAGGACATCTCCGACCTCGCGGCCGACACCATCTCCACGATCGGCGGCTCCGTCGCCGGTTGGCAGGTCGACGGCAAGACCTACGGTCTTCCGTTCTCCATGGGCGTCGTCGGCTTCTGGTACAACACCCAGATCTGGGCTGACAACGGCGTCGAGCCGCCGGCCACGTGGGACGACTTCTACGCTGCCATCGACACCCTGAAGGCCAACGGCGTCGCGCCGCTGTCCGTGGGTGCCGCTGACCAGTGGCCGCTGGCCCACTACTACTACTACTTCGCCCTGCGCGAGTGCGCTCAGGACACCGTCGTCAACGGTCTCGCCGAGTTCGACTTCTCGGACGAGTGCTGGAACACCGCCGCGAGCGACCTGAAGGCCTTCGTCGACTCGCAGCCGTTCAACGACGGCTTCCTCGCCACCGTGGCGCAGGAGGGTGCGACCTCGGCCTCCGGCCTCCTCGCCAACGGCCAGGTGTCCGCTGAGATGCAGGGTCACTGGGAGCCCGGTGTCATGCAGGGCCTCAACGACGGCACCCCGGTCGAGAACATCGACTGGTTCCCGTTCCCCGCAGTCGAGGGTGGCGCCGGTGACCCGGCCGCTGCGATCGGTGGCGGCGACGCGTGGGCCGCTTCGGCCGACGCCCCGGACGAGGCTGTCGACTTCATGATGTACCTGCTGTCCGACGAGGTTCAGATCGGCTTCGCCGAGCTGAACATGGGTCTCCCGACCAACCCCGCCGCGAGCGGCTCGGTCGCCGACCCGGCCCTGGCGTCGCTGCTCGAGTTCCGTGACGCGTCGCCGTTCATCCAGCTGTACTTCGACACGGCGCTCGGCACGAACGTCGGTAACGCGATGAACGCGGCGGTCGTGAACGTGTTCGCTGGTGCAGACCCGGCGACCATCGTTGCCGACACGCAGGCGGCTGCAGAACTGGAGTGACGGACGTGGCAGACGAAGCGACCGCCCGTAGGGGCGGAACCGCCTCGACTGCGACGCCGAACCCGACCGAGGCCGCCGGTAGCACTCAGGTGCTGCCGGCGGCCCCGGCGCGGGCTGGGCGGCGCGGGACGAGACCTGGCCTCCGCAAGGGACTTGAGATCGCGTTCTTCGTGACGCCGGCCCTCGTGGTGTTCCTGGGGTTCGTGGTATGGCCGGTGGTCAAGGCCATCCAGTACTCGTTGTACAACTGGCGGGGCTACGGCCCCATGGTCGACTTCGTCGGCCTGAAGAACTTCACGTACGTGCTGGGCAACACCGTCTTCCAGGGTGCTCTCTCGCACAACCTGATCATCATGGTGCTGTCGATCGCCATCCAGCTCCCGCTGGGCCTCGGCATCGCGCTGCTGCTCAACCGCAAGATCCGTGGACGCAACCTCCTGCGGACCCTCGTCTTCGTGCCGTGGGTGCTCTCGGAGGTCGTCACCGGTGTCATCTGGCGGCAGATGCTGCAGGCTGACTACGGTCTGCTGGACACGCTGCTCGGCTCCATCGGGATCCCGACGCCGCAGCAGGGCTTCCTCGGCGACACGAGCTACGCGCTCGCCGCCGTGATGGTCGTCCTGACGTGGAAGTACCTCGGCCTGGCGATCGTCCTCTTCCTCGCTGGTCTCGCCGGTGTCCCGGAGGAGCTCAACGAGGCCGCACAGATCGACGGTGCCTCCTGGTGGCAGATCCAGCGGCGGGTCACCATCCCGCTGCTCGGCCCGACGGTCCGGACCTGGATCTTCCTGTCGATGATCGGTTCGATCCAGGTGTTCGACATGGTCTGGATCCTCACCGGTGGTGGGCCGGCCGAGTCGACGAACACGATGGCCACGTTCCTGTACTCGTGGGGCGTCGACCGCAACCTCATCGGTGTCGCCTCGGCGGCCTCGGTGATCCTGTTCGTCATCGCGCTGGTGTTCGCTCTCACCTACCAGCGGCTGGTGCTCCGTCGTGACGCCATCGACTACGTGCCGCGCAAGGCCAGGAAGGCGGCGACCCGATGAGCGCCATGACGCAGTCCCGCGCTCCGGAGAGCTACACGCCGGACCGCCCTCGCAAGGCGGACGGTGCGGGCCGGGGCAACATCTTCGTGTACCTGATCGCCGCTCTGGTGGTGGCGTTCACGCTCGGCCCGGTGCTGTACGGCGTGCTGGCGGGCTTCCGGACCAACACGGACCTCTCGCGCAACCCCTCCGGGTGGCCCGAGGTGTTCACGTTCGACAACTACAAGAACATCCTCACGGGTGACCGCTTCTGGGGCTACGCGTTCAACTCCACGATGATCGCGCTGATCACGACGGCGATCGTCGTCGTGGCGGGCCTCATGGCTGCCTACCCGCTGGCCCGGTACCAGTTCAGGCTGCGTGAGCCGCTGTACCTGGTCTTCGTGATGGGTCTGCTCTTCCCGGTCGCGGTCGCGGTGATCCCGCTGTTCATCATGATCTCCAACGACCTGGGCTGGGGCGACACCTGGTGGGGCGTTGCGCTGCCGCAGGCGGCGTTCGCGCTCCCGACGACCATCATCATCCTGAGGCCGTTCCTCCAGGCGCTGCCCAAGGAGCTCGAGGAGGCCGCGCTCATCGACGGCGCGTCCCGCATCGGGTTCTTCTGGCGGATCCTGCTTCCGCTCTCCGGCCCTGGCATGGTCACCGTCGGTGTCCTCGCCTTCGTCGGGTCGTGGAACGCGTACCTGCTCCCGCTGCTCCTCCTGCGGAACGACAGCATCAAGACGCTGCCGCTGGGTGTCGCGGACTTCTCCACGCGGTACGCCACGGACATGGTGGGCGTGTTCGCCTACACGTCGCTCGCCATGATCCCGGCCCTGATCTTCTTCCTCTCGCTGCAGAACAAGATCGTCAACGGTCTGCAGGGTGCGGTGAAGGGCTGACACCGAGCGGTACCCAGAACGGATCGGGGGCGCAGTGGCGCTCCTGGGCCCCCGATCGTCATGTGGCACGGGCCCCCGACGCGCAAGCGTCGGGGGCCCGTGCCACAGTCGTGTCCATGGCCGCACCCGTGCTGAGCGACATCGACGTCACCGCCCGCGTGGACGCCCGGCACTGGCGGGTGCTGCTGGGTCGGCTGCACGCGACCTTCGCGACCGGCACCTTCGCCGTCGGCGTCGGGCTGGTCGAGCGGATCGCCGCGGCCGCGGACGAGGCGGGCCATCATCCCGACGTCGACCTGCGGTACGCGGCCGTCCACGTCGCGCTCGTGTCGCACGACGCCAACGGGCTGACCGAGCGGGACGTCGCGCTCGCGGCCCGGATCAGCGCGATCGTCGACGACCTGGGCGTCGCGGCGGTCCCCGGCGGCCCGCAGGAGCTGGAGGTGGCGGTCGACGCGCTCGACATCGCCGCCGTCCGGCCGTTCTGGAGGGCCGTGCTCGGCTACGAGGACGAGCCGCCACCCGCCCCCGACGCCTCGCCGGCGCTGCGCGACCCGGCCGGCCGAGGCCCGGCCCTGTGGTTCCAGCAGATGGACGCGCCGCGGCCCCAGCGCAACCGGATCCATCTCGACGTGACCGTGCCGCACGACGTCGCCCAGGCGCGCGTCCGGGCGGCGATCGAGGCGGGCGGACGCCTCGTGAGCGACGCCGCGGCGCCCGCGTTCTGGGTCCTGGCCGACGCCGAGGGCAACGAGGCCTGCGTCTGCACGTGGCAGGGGCGTGCCTAGACTCCGGACATGACGACGACGCCCGGCACCTCGGCCGCTCCCTCGGGACGGACGCCCGACATCAAGCCGCGCTCGCGGCAGGTCACCGACGGCCTCGAGGCGACCGCGGCACGCGGCATGCTCCGCGCCGTCGGGATGGGCGACGACGACTTCGCCAAGCCGCAGATCGGCGTCGCGAGCTCGTGGAACGAGATCACGCCGTGCAACCTCTCTCTCGACCGGCTCGCGAAGGCGGTCAAGAACGGCGTCCACGCCGCAGGCGGGTTCCCGCTCGAGTTCGGGACCATCTCGGTCTCGGACGGCATCTCCATGGGCCACGAGGGGATGCACTTCTCGCTCGTCAGCCGGGACATCATCGCCGACAGCGTCGAGACGGTCATGCAGGCCGAGCGGCTCGACGGCTCCGTGCTCCTGGCCGGGTGCGACAAGTCCCTGCCGGGCATGCTGATGGCCGCCGCGCGCCTCGACCTGGCGGCCGTCTTCCTCTACGCCGGCTCCATCGCGCCCGGGTGGGTCAAGCTCTCCGACGGGACGGAGAAGGAGGTCACGATCATCGACGCCTTCGAGGCCGTCGGCGCGTGCGCGCGCGGGCTGATGAGCGCCGAGGACGTGGACCGGATCGAGCGAGCCATCTGCCCGGGCGAGGGCGCCTGCGGCGGGATGTACACCGCGAACACCATGGCCTCGGTCGCCGAGGCGATGGGGATGAGCCTGCCCGGGTCGGCGGCCCCGCCGTCGGCAGACCGTCGTCGCGACCAGTTCGCGCTGCGCTCCGGCGAGGCCGTGGTCGAGCTGCTCCGACGGGGCATCACCGCACGTCAGATCATGACCAAGGAGGCGTTCGAGAACGCCATCGCCGTCGTGATGGCCTTCGGCGGCTCGACGAACGCCGTCCTGCACCTGCTCGCCATCGCGCACGAGGCGGAGGTCGACCTCTCGCTCGACGACTTCGCGCGCGTCGCGGCGCGGGTGCCGCACCTGGGCGACCTCAAGCCGTTCGGCCGGTACGTCATGAACGACGTCGACCGGATCGGGGGCGTCCCGGTGGTGATGAAGGCGCTGCTCGACGCCGGGCTGCTGCACGGCGACTGCCTCACCGTCACCGGGCGCACCGTCGCGGAGAACCTGGCCGACGTCGCGCCGCCGGACCCGGACGGCAAGATCCTGCGGTCGCTGGCCGACCCGATCCACCGCACGGGCGGCATCACGATCCTGCACGGCTCGTTGGCGCCGGAGGGTGCGGTCGTGAAGTCGGCCGGCTTCGACTCCGACGTCTTCGAGGGCACCGCGCGCGTGTTCGACCGCGAGCGGGCGGCGATGGACGCGCTCGAGGACGGGACCATCCAGGCGGGCGACGTCGTCGTCATCCGGTACGAGGGGCCGAAGGGCGGACCCGGGATGCGCGAGATGCTCGCCATCACCGGCGCGATCAAGGGAGCGGGGCTCGGCAAGAGCGTCCTGCTGCTGACCGACGGCCGGTTCTCGGGAGGCACCACCGGACTGTGCGTCGGGCACGTCGCCCCGGAGGCGGTGGACGCCGGGCCGATCGCCTTCGTCCGGGACGGCGACCGGATCCGCCTCGACGTGGCACGCGGCACGCTCGACCTGCTGGTCGACGCCACCGAGCTGGCCGGCCGCCAGGTCGGCTGGGAGCCGCTCCCGCCCCGGTACACCCGCGGCGTCCTCGGCAAGTACGTGAAGCTGGTGCGGTCGGCCAGCGTCGGCGCCGTCCTGGGCTGACCGGGCACGCGCCGGACCCGGGGAGCGGTGCGCCCGGGATCGGCGCTCCGGCGCACCGGGTGGGCGACTGCCGCGGTGTCCGTGGCGCACCGCCGTCTCTGGTGCACCGCCGTCTCGGGTGCACCGGGCGCTGTGTCCGTAGTGCAAGACGGTGAACCGACATGCGGACTCAGGACCAAAGACGTGACATCCGGGTGCCGCACCCCGTAGGCTGCCGCTCGTGCAGACGATCCTCCTCGTACTCGGCTAGGCGCGGGCTCGACCCCCCAGCCAGGTCAGGCCTGCGCCCACCCCTCCAGCCACACGGCCCGAGGGGTTTTTTCATGCCCCACAGCTGCCAGCACGCACGACCAGCACCACAGCACCCAGCACCACAGCACCACAGCACCCAGCACGACAGCACCGCACCACAGCACCGCACCACCTCGACAGGAGCTCACGATGGTCCAGGACCAGCAGCCGACCGCCACGGCCGGCGCCACCCGTCCGCCGACCCCGCCGACCCCGTCGGCGCAGCGCGCCGGCGTGACGCCCGCCGACGTCGCCCGCACCGTCGTGGCGCACGGCGAGGCCGTCACCGGCGCGCAGTCGATCGTGCGTTCCCTCGAGGCGGTCGGGGCGAAGGTCGTCTTCGGCATCCCCGGTGGGACGATCCTGCCGACCTACGACCCGCTGATGGACTCCACCAAGCTGCGGCACATCCTCGTGCGCCACGAGCAGGGCGCCGGGCACGCCGCCGAGGGCTACGCCTACGCGACCGGTGAGGTCGGCGTGTGCATGGCCACCTCGGGTCCGGGCGCGACGAACCTGGTCACGGCGCTCGCCGACGCCAACATGGACTCGGTGCCGCTCGTCGCGATCACGGGCCAGGTCGGGGCCTCGCTCATCGGCACCGACGCCTTCCAGGAGGCGGACATCGTCGGCATCACGCTCCCGGTGACCAAGCACAACTTCCTCGTCACCGACCCGGACGACATCCCGCGCACGATCGCCGAGGCGTTCCACATCGCGCGGACGGGCCGCCCGGGCCCGGTCCTCGTGGACGTGGCGAAGTCCGCGCAGCAGGCGATGACGACGTTCAGCTGGCCCCAGCCGGTCGAGCTCCCGGGCTACCACCCGGTGACGAAGCCGCACGCCAAGCAGGTCCGGGAGGCCGCGCGCCTGCTCGCGACCGCGCGTCGTCCGGTGCTGTACGTCGGGGGCGGCGCGGTCCGTTCGGGTGCGGCCGCCGAGCTGCGCCGCCTCGTGGACGCGAGCGGCGCCGCCGTGGTCACCACGCTCATGGCTCGGGGCGTCCTGCCCGACGACCACCCGCAGCACCTGGGCATGCCGGGCATGCACGGGACCGTCCCCGCGGTCGCCGCGCTGCAGAAGGCCGACCTGATCGTCGCGCTCGGCACGCGGTTCGACGACCGGGTGACCGGCAAGGTCTCCTCGTTCGCGCCGCACGCGACGATCGTCCACGCGGACATCGACCCCGCCGAGATCGGCAAGAACCGCCGGGCGGACGTCCCGATCGTCGGTGACCTGCGCGAGGTCATCTCCGACCTGCTGCCCGAGCTCGAGCGCGAGCACGCCCAGCACGGCAAGCCGGACCTGGCGGCCTGGTGGCGGCAGATCGACGACTGGCGCGAGACGTTCCCGCTCGGCTACACGGCCACCGACGACGGTCACCTGGCGCCGCAGCACGTCATCACGCGGCTCGGCGAGATCGCCGGCCCCGAGGCGATCTACGTCGCGGGCGTCGGCCAGCACCAGATGTGGGCGGCCCAGTTCATCAGGTACCAGCGCCCGGGCCAGTGGGTGAACTCCGGCGGCCTCGGCACCATGGGCTTCGCGGTCCCCGCGGCGATGGGCGCGAAGGTCGGCGACCCCGACCGCACCGTCTGGGCCATCGACGGCGACGGCTGCTTCCAGATGACGAACCAGGAGCTGGCCACCTGCGCGATCAACGAGATCCCGATCAAGGTCGCCGTCATCAACAACTCCTCGCTCGGCATGGTCCGCCAGTGGCAGACCCTGTTCTACGAGTCGCGGTACTCGAACACCGATCTGCACACGGGTCACGGCACGGTCCGCATCCCCGACTTCGTCACGCTCGCCGAGGCGTACGGCTGCGTCGGGCTGCGCTGCGAGAGCGAGAGCGACGTCGACGACACGATCCGTCGGGCGATGGAGATCGACGACCGCCCCGTCGTCGTGGACTTCACCGTCTCGCGGGACGCGATGGTGTGGCCGATGGTCGCAGCCGGCGTGAGCAACGACGAGATCCAGTACGCGCGGGGGATCAGCCCCGCGTGGGACCGGGAGGAGTGATGCGGCGCATCGGCCTCCTCGGGGGCACCTCCTGGGAGTCGACGGTGGACTACTACCGACTGCTCAACGCCGGGACCCGGGACCGCCTGGGCGGTTCGCACTCCGCGGACCTCGTGCTGCGATCGGCCGACTTCGCGGAGATCGAGTCCCTGCAGGCCGTCGACGACTGGACCTCGCTCGGGCGCCGCTACGCGCGCGAGGCGGCGACCTTGGTGGAGGCCGGCGCCGAGGTCCTCGGCATCTGCGCCAACACGATGCACCTGCTGTACGAGGACGTCGCGGCGGCGGGGGCGCCGGTCGTGCACCTCGTCGACGCCGTCGCGGACGTCGCGCAGGCCGCCGGCTTCTCGCGGGTGGGTCTGCTCGGCACCCGCTACACGATGGCCTCTCAGGAGCTCTACCCCGCCCACTTCGCCGGGCGGGGGATCGACGTCGTCGTCCCGGAGGCGGAGGACGCCGCCGAGGTGCACCGGGTCATCTACGCCGAGCTCGTGCGCGGCGAGGTGCTGGAGTCCTCGCGCGACGCCCTGGACGCCGTCGTGGGCCGACTGGTCGGCCGCGGGGTGCAGGCGGTGATCCTGGGCTGCACCGAGCTCGGCATGATCCTCGCCCCGGAGCGCAGCCCGGTGCCCCTGCTGGACAGCCTCGCCATCCACGTCGAGGCCCTTCTCGACGCCGCGCTGGGGCCGTCGGCCCCGTCGACCGACGGCCCGTCCGGCCCGTCCCACCCGTCCGATCGCTCGTCCCAGTCAGCCCTGGAAGAAGGTGCAGCATGAGCAGGCACACGCTGTCGGTGCTCGTGGAGAACAAGCCCGGCGTCCTCACGCGCGTCGCAGGCCTCTTCGCCCGCCGTGCGTTCAACATCCACTCGCTCGCGGTCGGCCCCACCGAGCACGACGAGATCTCGCGCATCACGGTCGTGGTCGACGTGGACGAGCTGCCCCTCGAGCAGGTCACCAAGCAGCTCAACAAGCTCATCAACATCATCAAGATCGTCGAGCTCGAGCCTGACGCGTCCGTGCAGCGTGAGCTGCTCCTCGTGAAGGTGCGGGCCGACATGTCGATCCGCTCGCACGTCCTCGAGGTGGTCGACCTCTTCCGGGCGCACGTCGTCGACGTCGCCACCGACGCGGTGACCATCGAGGCGACGGGCAACGGCGCCAAGCTGGACGCCCTGCTCGCGGCCCTCGAGCCGTTCGGCGTCCGCGAGATCGTCCAGTCCGGCACCGTGGCCATCGGTCGCGGGTCCCGCTCCATCACCGACCGCGCGCTGGAACGCGTCTCCCGTCCCGCCTGAGACGGGCCAGACTGTCCCGCAGCACTCCGGCTCCACCCGATCCACGAACACCGAGGAGATCTCCCGTGGCAGAGCTCTACTACGACGACGACGCCGACCTCTCGGTGATCGCCGGCCGCAAGGTCGCGATCATCGGCTACGGCAGCCAGGGGCACGCGCACGCCCTCAACCTGCGCGACTCCGGGGTGGACGTGCGCGTCGGCCTCCGCGAGGGCTCCGCCTCGCGCGCCAAGGCCGAGGAGCAGGGCCTGCGCGTCGTCACGCCGACCGAGGCGGCCGCCGAGGCCGACGTCATCATGATCCTCGCGCCCGACCAGGTGCAGCGGCACCTGTACCGCGACGAGATCGCCCCGAACCTCACCGAGGGCAAGGCGATCGTCTTCGCGCACGGCTTCAACATCCGGTTCGGCTACATCACCGCTCCCGACGGCGTCGACGTCTTCATGGTCGCGCCCAAGGGTCCCGGCCACATCGTGCGTCGCGAGTACGAGGCGGGCCGCGGCGTGCCCGTCCTCGTCGCCGTGGAGAAGGACGCCTCGGGCAACGCGTGGCAGCTCGCGCTGTCCTACGCCAAGGCCATCGGTGGCCTGCGGGCGGGCGGCATCAAGACGACCTTCACCGAGGAGACCGAGACCGACCTCTTCGGCGAGCAGGCCGTCCTCTGCGGCGGCGCCTCCCAGCTCGTCCAGTACGGCTTCGAGGTCCTGACCGAGGCCGGCTACCAGCCGGAGATCGCCTACTTCGAGGTCCTGCACGAGCTCAAGCTCATCGTCGACCTCATGATCGAGGGCGGCATCGCCAAGCAGCGCTGGAGCGTGTCCGACACGGCCGAGTACGGCGACTACGTCTCCGGCCCGCGCGTCATCGACCCGCACGTGAAGGAGAACATGCAGGGCGTGCTCGCGGACATCCGCAGCGGCGCCTTCGCCGAGCGCTTCATCGCCGACCAGGACGCGGGCGCGCCCGAGTTCCTGGCGCTGCGGGCCAAGGGCGAGCAGCACCCGATCGAGGGCGTCGGGCGCGAGCTGCGCAAGATGTTCTCCTGGATCAAGCCGGCGGACTCGGACTACACCGAGGGGCACGTCGCACGCTGACCGCGAACCACGGTGCGTCCGGCGAACGGCTGTCGTTCGTCGGACGCACCGTCGTTCGAGCACGACGAGGAAGCGGAGAGGACGGCAGTGATGGCGGACGACGACGCGCGCGCCGATGAGGTCGTCGAGTTCTGGGAGACCGCGCGAGCGCACGCGAAGATCGGGCGCCTGCCGGTCGTCACGGGCGTCGGCGTGACGGCGGCGATGACCCCGCCCGCCTGGGCGTTCGGCGACAACCCTCGGCTCGCGGACGAGCTGCTCGCGCTGGTGCTCGCGGGGGAGAAGATCGGGACGTCGACGGCGCTCGTCGAGCTGACCTCGACCGGCGAGCCCGTTCCCCAGCCCGGCGAGCTGTCGATCGTCCTCGACGGCGCCGGGCACCCCCGGGCGCTCGTCCGGACCACGCAGGTGCGCCAGGCCCGTTTCGGCGACGTCGACGAGGCGTTCGCCGCGAGCGAGGGGGAGGACGACCGGACGCTCGTGAGCTGGCGCCGCGAGCACGAGCGCTACTGGCGGCGGGTGCTCGCCGGCACGGGCGTCGAGGTCGACGACGACCTCGAGGTGGTGCTCGAGACGTTCGAGGTGCTCTACCCGAGGCCGCCGCGGCGCTGAGGCCGCACTCACGCCGCAATGACGCGTCGCAGGCCGGGCCAACTGGTCGCGATGCGAGACGCCATGTTCCGACACGTGGACAGAGGGCTAGGGTCGACGGCATGGGAACCAGCGTGCGGCTCGCCGTCGTCCGAGGTGACGGCATCGGTACCGAGGTGGTCGAGGAGGGCCTGAAGGTCCTCGACGCTGCCGTGGGCTCGGACGTGGCGATCGCGACCACGGAGCTCGACCTGGGCGCCCGCCGCTGGCACGCCACCGGCGAGACCCTGACCGACGCGGACCTCGAGACGATCAAGGCCCACGACGCGATCCTGCTCGGCGCCATCGGCGACCCGAGCGTGCCGTCGGGCGTCCTCGAGCGCGGTCTGCTCCTGCGGCTCCGCTTCGCGCTGGACCACTACGTCAACCTGCGTCCCGGCCGCCTCTACCCGGGCGTGCGCTCCCCGCTGGCCGAGCCCGGGGACATCGACTTCGTCGTCGTCCGCGAGGGGACCGAGGGTCCGTACGTCGGCAACGGCGGCTCGATCCGCCAGGGCACGCCGCACGAGGTCGCCAACGAGGTCAGCGTCAACACCGCGTTCGGCATCGAGCGCGTGGTGCGCGACGCGTTCGCCCGCGCCCAGGCGCGGCCGCGCAAGCACCTCACCCTCGTGCACAAGCACAACGTGCTCGTCCACGCGGGCGACCTGTGGCGTCGCACGGTCGAGGCCGTGAACGCCGAGTTCCCCGACGTCACCACCGACTACCTGCACGTCGACGCGGCGACGATCTTCATGGTCACCAAGCCGTCGCGGTTCGACGTGATCGTCACCGACAACCTGTTCGGCGACATCCTCACCGACCTGGCCGGCGCCGTCGTGGGCGGCATCGGGCTCGCGGCCTCGGGGAACATCAACCCGGACCGCACGTTCCCGTCGATGTTCGAGCCGGTGCACGGCTCGGCCCCGGACATCGCGGGCCAGGGCAAGGCCGACCCGACCGCCACGATCCTGTCGGTCGCCATGATGCTCGAGCACCTGGGCCTGGCCGACGCGGCCGCCCGGGTCGAGGCCGCCGTCGCCGCCGACCTGGCGGAGCGCGGGGACCGAGTACGGACCACGGCCGACGTGGGCTCGGAGATCGCCGCCCGCCTGCGGGGCTGACCGCCCCGGGGCCCTTCCCCAACCCGTGTCGGCCGTCCCGCCGAACCGCCCCCAGCGACCCAGGGACCCGACATGACCAGCAGCACAGCAAGCCCCGTCGCGCCCGCGACGGCCCCCGCCTTCGCCGTCGCGCGGGCGACGACGCCCCGCCCCGCCGAGGAGAGGGCCGCGGTCCTCGCCGCCCTCGCCTCGTCCGGAGGTTTCGGCGAGGTCTTCACCGACCACATGGCCCGGATCACGTGGTCGACCGACGCCGGCTGGTCCGGTCACCGCGTCGAGCCGTACGCGCCGCTCGAGCTGGACCCGGCGGCCGCCGTCCTGCACTACGGCCAGGAGATCTTCGAAGGGCTCAAGGCGTACCGGCACCCCGACGGGTCAGTCTGGACCTTCCGGCCGCAGGCCAACGCCGAGCGGTTCGCCCGGTCGGCACGGCGCCTCGCGCTGCCCGAGCTTCCCGTCGCGGACTTCATCGGCTCGCTCGAGGCGCTCGTCGCCGTCGACGAGGCCTGGGTGCCCGGCGCGCCGGAGACGAGCCTGTACCTGCGCCCCTTCATGATCGCCTCCGAGGCGTTCCTCGGCGTGCGCCCGGCGCGGCGCATCGACTACCTCGTCATCGCCTCGCCCGTGGGCCCGTACTTCAAGGCCGGCCTGGCGCCCGTCTCGATCTGGGTCGAGCGGGACCAGCGCCGCGCCGGTCCGGGAGGCACCGGCGCCGCCAAGTGCATGGGCAACTACGCGGCGTCGCTGGCGGCCCAGCAGGTGGCCTACTCCCGTGGGTGCGAGCAGGTGTGCTTCCTCGACGGTGACGAGAACCTCGAGGAGCTGGGCGGGATGAACGTCGTGCTGGTCCTCGCGGACGGCACCGCCGTCACGCCGGCCCTCGGCACGATCCTCGCGGGCGTGACGCGCGACTCGGTGCTGACGATCCTGCGCGACGCCGGGCACCGCGTCGTCGAGCGGGCGGTGCCGCTCGCCGAGGTGCGCGCGGGGCTCGCCGACGGCACCGTCCGCGAGGTCTTCGCGTGCGGGACCGGGGCGGTCGTGAGCCCGATCGGGCGCCTGGTGGGCGAGGACTTCGACCTGCCGGTGGCAGACGGCGGCATCGGGCCCGTGACCGCGGCGGTCCGCCGGGAGCTGACGGACGTCCAGCACGGGCGGGCCGCGGACACCCGCGGCTGGATGCACCCCCTGGTGCACGTGGCTGGTGTGGGGCAGGCATGAGGACGGGTAACGTCGGCACGGATTCCGCGGGCACGAGGCCGACGGCGATGGCGCCCCGCGGCGCTTCGGTCCGCGACGAAGGGAACGAGATGAGCACCACGGCACGCGAGACCACCGCCGACGCCTTCGAGCGTCGCCTGAGCACCACGCCGCGGTCGGCGCAGGAGAGGGACGCCCTCATCGCGCAACCGGCCTTCGGGACGGTCTTCACCGACCACATGGCCCGCGTGAGCTGGTCGGCCGACGGCGGCTGGGGCGACCGGCGGGTGGAGCCGTACGGACCCCTGCTGCTGGACCCCGCGGCCGCTGTCCTGCACTACGGGCAGGAGATCTTCGAGGGGCTGAAGGCGTACAAGCACGCCGACGGTTCGGTCTGGACGTTCCGCCCCTGGGCGAACGCCGCACGCTTCGCGCAGTCCGCGCGGCGCCTCGCGCTGCCCGAGCTGCCCGCGGAGGACTTCCTCGGCTCGATCGAGGCCCTGGTCGCCGTCGATCTCGACTGGGTGCCGGGCGCGGACGAGACGAGCCTGTACCTGCGGCCGTTCATGTTCGCCTCCGAGGCGTTCCTCGGCGTGCGCCCTGCGCGCGGCGTCGACTACCTGCTCATCGCGTCACCCGTCGGCCCGTACTTCGCAGGCGGCGTCAAGCCCGTCTCGATCTGGGTCTCCCAGGACTACAACCGCTCGGGCCCCGGCGGGACGGGCGCGGCGAAGTGCGGCGGCAACTACGCGGCGTCGCTGCTCCCGCAGCAGGAGGCGTACGCGCGCGGCTGCGAGCAGGTGTGCTTCCTCGACGCGGCGACCGGGACTCAGCTCGAGGAGCTGGGCGGCATGAACGTGTTCGTGGTGCACGCGGACGGGCACGTCGAGACCCCGGCGCTGACCGGCTCGATCCTCGAGGGCGTGACGCGGTCGTCGATCATCACGCTCCTGCGGGAGGAGGGCCGCGACGTCGTCGAGGGCACCGTGCGGCTCGACGACCTGCGGGCGGGACTGTCGGCGGGGTCCGTCGCGGAGGTGTTCGCCTGCGGCACGGCGGCGGTGGTCACGCCGATCGGCCGTCTCGCGGGCACCGAGTTCGACCTCACGGTGGCCGACGGCGCCACCGGCCCCGTCACCGCCGCGGTGCGCTCGCGGCTCACCGACATCCAGTACGGCCGCGCCGACGACCCGCACGGCTGGATGTACCACCTGGCCTGACCGGCCACGAGGCGAACGAGGGGCCCGACGCCGCGGCGTCGGGCCCCTCGTTCGCCCGGGTGGGAGGGGTGTTCGGGTGGCGGCCTCAGGCCGAGAGCGGCAGCCGCTGGTGCGGCACCTGCGGAGCGTCGTCGAGGACCGCGTAGAAGGTGTCACCGAGCTCGTCGACGACGACCACCGCGCGCGCCCCGCAGACGCACACGTGGTCGGGCCAGGAGTCCTCGAACCAGACGCAGACGTGTGTGCTCATGGCGGCGACGCTAATCCTGGCCACCGACAGCACCGCGGACGTGCCTCCGGCGTGGCGCGAGTCGATCACGCCCCCTCGGGCGGCTGGCGACCGACGTCGCAGCACGTGCGCCAGGATGGGCGGATGGCCGCCGACGACGCCCGGATCGACCTCACGACCGCCGACCTGCGCGCGGTCGCCGGGTTCGCCGCGTCCTGCGCCCGCGAGGCGCTCGAGGTGGTGCAGGTCGCCGGGCCCGACGACGAGCGTCCTCGGGCGGCGGTGGAACTCGCGCAGGCGTTCGCCGACGGCGGTGCGCGCACCGCGGCGCTGCGGGAGGCCGCCTGGGCCGCGCAGCGGGCGGCGCACGGCGCGCGGGACGCCGGCGACCTCGCGGCGGCGGAGGCCGCGCGGGCCGCGATGGCCGCCGCGGGCGCCGCGTTCCTCCACCCGCTCGCGAAGTCCACGCAGGTCAGGCACCTGGTGGGGGCGGCGGCGCACGCGGCGCGGGCGTTCGAGCTGGCTGCGGGCGACGACGAGCGCATCGGCTACGCGCACGTCGTCCGGGCGCGGCTGCTGGCGTCGCCGGCCGTCCGGGTCGTCCTGTCGCGGTACCCGGCCGCGCCGGGCGGCGGCGGGCGGGTCGGCGAGCTGGCTCGTCAGCTCGACACGCTGCTGCGCCGCGCCGAGCCGCCACGCAGTCCCCGCCTGCTGGACGCCGACGACGTCACGTGGGCGCTGCAGGCGCTCGTCGGCGTGCCGTCCTGGTCGGCGCGGGTCGGCGACGGCACCGACCTGTACCTGGACCTCGGCGGACGGGCCATCTCGTCCACCGGGGAGGTCACCGGTGAGTTCGCCCTCGCGGTCGACGGCGGCGCGTGGCTGGTGCGGCGCGGCGACGTCGTGCTGGGGACCTCGGACGGCGCGCGCGGTGGTCTGGAGCAGGCCGCCGACGCCCTGCGGGGGTTGCGGGTGACCGGCATCGGGCTCAGTGTCGACGGGCGGGCGCTGCGGGTCGAGCTCGCCGGCGGGACGACGCTCGTGGTGGTGCCGGCGCCCGAGACCGAGCTGAGGCGCGAGCGGTGGCGTCTCGTCCTGCCGGACGGCTTCGTGATCCTCGCGGGGCCCGGCCCGCTCCTGCGTCTCGTGCGAGCCGACGGACTCGAACCGCGCACGCCCGAGCCCGAGCAGTGACAGGCTGGCGATGTCGCGACCGACCGGGCCGCAGCATCCCGCGGAGAACGAAATGAACGTCGAGTACTTCCACGCGTCCAAGTACGGCAACGGCGCCAAGGTCGCCGAGGAATTCAAGGAGCGGATGGCGACGCGTGGCGTCGCGGTGAACGTCCACCACATCAAGGACGTGAGCGCCAAGGCCCTGCCGCCCGCCGACCTCTACCTGTTCAGCGCGCCGGGCCGGATGGGCAAGCCGATCGGCAGCATGCGCCGCTTCCTCAAGGGCATGGACGCCCCGGCCGGGGCGCGCTACGCCATCCTCACCACCGAGGGTGCACCGCAGCCGGACAAGAAGACCGGGCGGGTCCCCACGGAGGAGGAGCTCGCCAAGACCCAGCGGGTCATCCCGATCATGAGCGAGCTGCTGCACGGCGCGGGCATGGTCGAGGTCGCGGCGGGCAAGGTCCTGGTCACGGGCATGAAGGGCCCGCTCGAGGACGGCTGGGAGGCCAAGGTCGACGAGTTCGCCGACCGGATCGAGGTCTGAGCGCCGGCGCGGCCGGGGGAGGCGTCGACCCGGCGGCCTGGCCGCGGCGCGCGTCGCTTCCCTACGGTCGCGTAGCCATGGCATGATGCCGCCCGTGACCTCGTTCACCCTGATTATCGGCTAGCGCGCCCGGCACACATCGCCGAGCGCGCAGACCCTCCGCACCCCGGGGGGTCTTTTTGTTGGTCCGGGCACACCCCGCCCGCTTGCTCTGAGCATCGACGCAGCACCCGGCGTCGGGAACGGCCACCGGTCGCCCCGCCGCCGCGAGACCACGAGAAGAGCACGCCAGTGGACACCTTCGACGTGTACGACACCACCCTGCGCGACGGCGCGCAGCAGGAGGGCATGAACCTGTCCGTCCAGGACAAGCTCCTCATCGCCCCCCTGCTCGACGAGCTCGGCGTCGGCTACATCGAGGGCGGCTGGCCGGGGGCGATCCCCAAGGACACCGAGTTCTTCAAGCGCGCCGCGAAGGAGCTCGACTTCCGCAACGCCGAGCTCGCGGCCTTCGGCTCGACGCGCAAGGCGGGCGCCAGGACGCACGAGGACGCGCAGGTCCGCGCGCTGCTCGACTCCGAGGCGCCGGTGATCACGCTCGTCGCCAAGTCGGACATCCGGCACGTCGAGCGGGCGCTGAAGACCACGCCCGAGGAGAACCTCGCGATGATCCGCGACACCGTCTCCTACCTGCGGGGGGAGGGCCGGCGCGTGATCCTCGACGCCGAGCACTTCTTCGACGGCTTCCGGTACGACGCCGACTACGCGCTGCGCGCCGTCGTCGCCGCGTTCGAGGCGGGCGCGGAGACCGTCTGCCTGTGCGACACCAACGGCGGCATGCTCCCGGACTGGGTGGGCGAGATCGTCGGGCGCGTGCGGGCCGAGGCGGACGGCCGCATCGGCATGCACGCGCACAACGACTCCGGCTGCGCCGTCGCGAACAGCCTCGCGGCCGTGGCCGCGGGCGCGACGCACGTCCAGGGCTGCGTGAACGGCTACGGCGAGCGCACCGGCAACGCGGACCTCGGCGCCGTCGTCGCGAACCTGCAGCTGAAGCTCGGCCACGACGTGCTCGCCGGCGGCGGCCTGCGTGACCTCACGCGGATCAGCCACGCGATCTCCGAGATCACGAACATCGCGCCGTTCGCGCGTCAGCCGTACGTCGGCGCGAGCGCGTTCGCGCACAAGGCCGGCCTGCACGCGTCGGCGATCAAGGTGGACCCGGACATGTACCAGCACACCGACCCGCTCGCCGTCGGCAACGACATGCGGATGCTGATCTCGGACATGGCGGGGCGCGCGTCCATCGAGCTCAAGGGACGCGAGCTCGGCTTCGACCTGGCGGGCCAGGGCGACCTCCTCACGCGTGTCACCACGCGCGTCAAGGACGCCGAGGCGCAGGGCTACACCTACGACGCCGCGGACGCCTCCTTCGAGCTGCTCCTGCGCGAGGAGCTCGACGGCGTCCGGCCGACGTTCTTCTGCACCGAGTCGTGGCGCGTGTTCGTCGAGACGACGCCCGGGAAGCCGTCGGAGGCGAACGCCGAGGCGACCGTGAAGATGCACGTCGGTGGCGCACGGATGCTCGCGACGGCCGAGGGCAACGGTCCCGTCAACGCGCTGGACGCCGCACTGCGCAAGGCCGTCGCGCCGACCTACCCGGAGGTCGACCGGTTCGAGCTCATCGACTTCAAGGTGCGCATCCTCGACACCGAGCAGGGCACCGACGCGGTGACGCGCGTGCTCGTCGAGACCATGGACACGCGCGCGGAGGCGACCTGGATGACGGTCGGCGTGGGGCCGAACATCATCGAGGCCTCCTGGGAGGCGCTCGTCGACTCGATCGTCTACGGCCTGCTGCGCGCCGGCGTGCCCAACCGTTCCGAGACGCCCGACGGCGTCACCACCGACTGCGACTAGCCTCGCCTCGGTCGCGTGTGGAGCGATTCCGACCGACACGCCAGCGTGTCGCGTCGTCTTCGCTCCACTCGCGGTGTGATCGCTCCACACGGAGCCTGAGAGGAAGCCATGCCTGAGCTGCGTTCCCGCACCGTCACCCACGGCCGCAACATGGCCGGCGCCCGCGCCCTGCTGCGCGCGACCGGAGTCGCCGACTCCGACATCGGCAAGCCGATCATCGCCGTGGCCAACTCGTTCACGGAGTTCGTGCCCGGGCACACGCACCTGGCGCCCGTGGGGCGCATCGTCAGCGAGGCGGTGCACGCCGCCGGGGGAGTGGCGCGCGAGTTCAACACGATCGCGGTCGACGACGGCATCGCGATGGGCCACGGGGGCATGCTCTACTCGCTGCCCAGCCGCGACCTCATCGCGGACTCCGTCGAGTACATGGTCAACGCGCACCGGGCCGACGCGCTCGTGTGCATCTCCAACTGCGACAAGATCACCCCCGGCATGCTCATGGCCGCCCTGCGGCTGAACATCCCCGCCGTGTTCGTCTCCGGCGGGCCCATGGAGGGCGGCCGGACGGTGCTGGTCGACGGCACGGTCCGCTCGCGCATGCACCTCATCGACGCGATGGCCGACGGCGTCTCGGACGCGGTCAGCGACGCCGACCTCGCGCTCGTCGAGGCCAACGCGTGCCCCACGTGCGGGTCGTGCTCGGGCATGTTCACCGCGAACTCGATGAACTGCCTGCTCGAGGCCCTCGGCCTCGCGCTTCCGGGCAACGGCTCCGTGCTGGCCACGCACACCGCGCGTCGGGCGCTGTACGAGCAGGCGGGCGCGCTCGTCGTCGAGCTGACCGAGCGCTGGTACGGCACCGGCGACGCCTCCGTGCTGCCGCGCAACGTCGCGACCCGCGCGGCGTTCGAGAACGCGATGGCCCTGGACGTGGCGATGGGCGGCTCGACCAACACGGTGCTGCACATCCTCGCGGCGGCGCACGAGGCCGACCTCGACTTCACGATGACCGACATCGACGCCATCTCGCGGCGCGTGCCGTGCCTGGCGAAGATCGCCCCCAACGGCACCTACCTGATGGAGGACGTGCACCGGGCCGGCGGCATCCCCGCGATCCTCGGCGAGCTCCACCGGGCCGGCCTCCTGCGCGAGGACGTGCACGCCGTGCACGCGCCGTCGCTCGACGCCTGGCTCAAGGACTGGGACGTCCGCGGGGGGTCGCCGTCGCCCGAGGCGGTCGAGCTGTTCCACGCGGCGCCGGGCGGCGTGCGCTCGTCGTCGGCCTTCAGCCAGAGCGAGCGCTGGCACACCCTGGACGACGACGCCGCGAGCGGCTGCATCCGCGACGTCACGCACGCGTACTCCGTCGACGGCGGGCTCGCGGTGCTCGCGGGCAACCTGGCGGTCGACGGCTGCGTGGTGAAGACCGCGGGCGTGGCCGAGTCCGCGCTCACGTTCACCGGGCCGGCCGTCGTCGTCGAGTCCCAGGAGGAGGCCGTCGAGGCGATCCTCGCGGGCCGCGTGCAGGCCGGCGACGTCGTCGTGGTGCGCTACGAGGGGCCCTCGGGCGGCCCCGGCATGCAGGAGATGCTCTACCCGACCACCTACATCAAGGCCAAGGGCCTCGGCGCCGTCTGCGCGCTGATCACGGACGGGCGCTTCTCCGGCGGGACGAGCGGCCTGTCCATCGGGCACGTCTCGCCCGAGGCGGCCGCGGGTGGCGTCATCGCGCTCGTCGAGGACGGCGACCGGATCGAGATCGACATCCCGGCGCGGCGGATCGCCCTCGCCGTCGACGACGAGGTGCTGGCCGCGCGTCGGGCCGCGCTCGAGGCGGCCGGTGGGTACCGGCCGCGCGCGCGGGACCGCGAGGTGTCCCCGGCGCTGCGGGCCTACGCGGCCATGGCGACGTCGGCGGACAAGGGCGCGGTGCGCGACGTCGACCAGATCGTCCGCCGCTGACGGCAGCGGAGCCTGACGTCCCGGGCGTCGTCATCGGCGGTGAGGGACGTCCGACTCTGGCGGATCGGATCAGGGCGTACGAGCGTCGAGGGGCATGACGCCTGTCGATGCCGGGACGGTCCTGCCGGACGTCGCGCGCTTCCACGGACTGGTCCGGGTCGGGGCGTGGGTCGCTCTGGCGAGCGTCGCCATGATCGCCCTGCAGGTCGGGTGCTACCTCGTCGCGCCGCCCCCGGACACGACGGTGGGGTTCTTCGAGCTCCTGGTCGAGAACCCGGCGTACGGGCTGATCACGCTCGACCTGCTGTACGTCGTCAGCAACCTCCTGGCCTACCTTCTCTACCTCGCGCTCGCGGTCGTGCTCTGGCGGGTCAGCCTGTCCGGCGTGGTGGTGGCCCTCGCGTTCGGCACGCTGGGGATGGCGGCCTACATGGCGTCCCCGCGTGCGGTCGAGATGCTCACGCTGGCGCGCGCGTACGACGGCGCCGACGCTGCCGAGCGCGTGGCGCTCGTCGCCACGGGCGACGGGATGCTGGCCACGTGGACGGGCACCGCGTTCGACGTGTACTACGTCTTCAACCTCGTGACGCTGCTCGTGCTCGCGGTCCTGCTCATGCGGTCCCGGGTGTTCAGCCGGGCGACGGCGTGGTGGGGCCTGGCGGCCGCGGTGCTCATGGCCGTGCCGTCCAACGTCGGCGTGGTCGGCCTGGCGTTCGCGATGGCGTCGCTCGTGCCCTGGTCCGTGTTCGCCGTGCTCGTCGGGCGTCGCCTGCTCCGTCTGCTCGCCCTGTCCGGCGGCGCCGACGGCGCGGCGCCCGCCTGAGCCCGGCCGGGGCGCGCGGGGGTCGGCGGTCAGGCGACCGGCCGCCGGGCGACGACGTGGAACACGTGCCAGTGCTTGGGGCCCGTGTACGCCGTGCCGTCCGCGTCCTCCTCGGTCCAGGTGACGATCTCGAGGCCTTCGACGAGGGCGCGCGCCTCCTCGGCCGTGTGGAACGTCATCTCGGGGTCGCCGTACGCGTCGTCGTGCGGGCCGAAGAGCTGGCAGGCGAGCACGGCGCCCGGCCGCAGGGACGCGCGGACCGCGGCCCACAGCCGGTGGAAGTGCACGGGCTCGCAGTACGGCAGGGAGTAGGAGGCGTGCACGAGGTCCGCCTCGGGCAGGACGTCGATGTCCCCGTACGAGGTCTGGTGGATGTGCAGTCGCCCGCGGAGCTCGGGCGGGGTGCGCTCGGCGAGCCGCTCGAGCGCGGCGGGCTCCCCGTCGATCGCGTGCACGATCCAGCCCTCCTCGAGGAGAGCCGTCACCTCGACGCCCTCGCCGCAGCCCAGGTCGATGGCCACGGGCGGGCGGTCGGCCGGCCGCCCGTCGGCGGCGCCGGAGCCGGCGGCCTCGAGGGCGGCCCCGAGCGATGCCCGAGGCGCTCGGCCGGCCTGAGCGGCGTTGTACTCGTCCCAGCTGATGTCGTGCGGCACGCCCGCACCCTAGCCCTCGAACCCCACCCGGAGCATGATCATCGTGAGGAGACGGCGCCGTATCTCATACCCCATGGGGTATAGGCTCCCGTCGCGCGGCGGTCACCCGGCCGCCGGTGGACTCGAGGAGGAGTCGATGGCACGGGTCGTCATCCTGGGCGCCGGCGTGGCGGGTCACACCGCCGCGTTGCACCTGCGCCGGATGCTCGCCAAGGAGCACGACATCGTCGTGGTCGCCCCGAACGCGAAGTGGAACTGGATCCCGTCGAACATCTGGGTGGGCGTGGGCCGGATGACCACCGAGCAGGTGGTGTTCCCGCTCGCACCGATCTACCGCCGGAAGGGGATCGAGCACCACCAGGCCCTGGCGACGACGATCTTCCCGGAGGGGACGGCGGAGGACCGGCGCCCGTGCGTCGAGGTGCGATCGACAGCGCCCGGGACCGAGGGCGAGACGTCGCGTCTGCACTACGACTTCCTCATCAACGCGACCGGGCCGAAGCTGAACTTCGCCGCCACGCCGGGTCTCGGGCCAGACGGCCACTCCCTGTCGGTCTGCACCGCGTCGCACGCGGCCGAGACCGCCGAGGTCTTCGAGGAGCTCGTCGCGGCCCTCCGGCGCGGGGAGCGCAAGACGGTCGTCATCGGGACCGGCCATGGCACGTGCACCTGCGAGGGTGCGGCGTTCGAGTACACGTTCAACGTGGAGCACGAGCTGCGTGCTCGCGGCGTGCGCGACAACGCGGAGATCGTCTACCTCACGAACGAGCACGAGCTCGGCGACTTCGGCGTCGGCGGGATGTCGTTCACCCAGCGAGGCTTCACGACGTCGTCGAAGACGTGGACGGAGTCGCTCTTCCGCGAGCGCGGGGTGCGGGCGATCCTCGGGGCGCACGTGCAGCGCGTCGAGCCGGGTGTCCTTCACTACGAGCAGCTCGACGGCTCCGAGCACACCCTGGCGTTCGACTTCGCCATGCTCCTGCCGCCGTTCCGGGGCGCCGACCTGCGTGCTGTCGGGCGGGACGGCGCGGACCTCACCGAGCGGTTGTTCGCCCCGAACGGCATGATGCGCGTGGACGCCGACTACACGCCCAAGCCGTACGACCAGTGGTCCGCGGAGGACTGGCCGCGGACCTACCAGAACCCGGACTTCCCGACGATCTTCGCTCCCGGGATCGCGTTCGCTCCGCCGCACCCGATCTCCGTTCCGCGGACCAGCCCGAGCGGGACGGTCATCACCCCCGCGCCGCCACGGACCGGGATGCCCGCGGGCATCCAGGCCAAGACCGTCGCCCTGACGATCCGGGACCTCATCGGGAGAGGCCCGGACGCTCCCGCGCACGCCGCCTCGATGGCCCGCATGGGCGCTGCCTGCATCGCGTCGGCGGGGACCGGGCTGACCAAGGGCTCGGCCGCGTCGATGACGATGTACCCGGTCGTCCCCGACCGCCAGGCGTACCCGGCCACCGGCCGGGACCGCCGCGGGACATCGGGCGAGATCGGCCTGGCCGGCCACTGGATGAAGGCGCTGCTGCACTACCTGTTCATCTACAAGGCCAAGGCGCGACCGCTCTGGTTCCTCATCCCCGAGTGATCGACGCCCACGACCAGACGCCCCAGACGAGAGGAACCACCGTGGCCGGACCGTTCGCCGACGAGGCCATCGCGTCAGCGCCGCTGCCCACCGAGCGGACCCTGCGCCGCCGGCGCAACGTGCTCGTGCAGGTCGTGCGATTCGTCGCGATCAACCTGAAGATGATCCGCGTCATCGCCCGCGGGCACGGCTGACGCGGCCGGGGGCGGGCGTCGGGCGCGCCTCCGCTGACCGGCCCGGGGCCCCGTCAGCCCAGCGGCGTGCCCGCCGCGGCGACCCGTTCGCCGTCGGGCACCGGTCCCGGGGGCGTGCCGTCGCCGAACGGGCGGCCGCCGAGCTGCTCCCTGCCGTGCGGGTGCAGCCACCCGGACAGGTCCGGCCCGGCGGGCACGATCCCGGTGGGGTTGATGTCCGTGTGCACCACGTAGTAGTGCTCCTTGATCTGGGCGAAGTCGACGGTGTCGCCGAAGCCCGGGGTCTGGAACAGGTCGCGTGCGTAGGCCCACAGGGCGGGCATCTCGGTGAGCTTGGTCCGGTTGCACTTGAAGTGGCCGTGATAGACGGCGTCGAACCGCACGAGCGTGGTGAACAGGCGGACGTCGGCCTCGGTGATCGTGTCCCCGACGAGGTAGCGCTGCCCGGTCAGGCGCTCCTCGAGCCAGTCCAGACCGTCGAACAGCGAGCGGTAGGCGGCGTCGTACGCGTCCTGGGAGCCGGCGAAGCCGCAGCGGTACACGCCGTTGTTGACCTTGGCGTAGACGCGGCGGTTGACCTGGTCGATCTCGTCGCGCAGGCGCTCGGGGTAGAGGTCCGGCGCGCCCGGCCGGTGGTGGGCGGTCCACTCGAGCTCGAGGTCGAGGGTCATCTGGGCGAAGTCGTTGGTCACGACGGCGCCCGAGCGCACGTCGACGATCGCCGGCACCGTGATGCCGCGCGAGTAGTGCGGGTCGCGGGCGAAGAACGCCTCCTGGAGCCGCTCGATGCCGAGCACGGGGTCGCGCCCGCCGGGGTCGAGGTCGAAGGTCCACGAGCGCGCGTCGTGCGTCGGACCCGCCAGGCCCATGGACAGCGCGGACTCGAGTCCGAGCAGCCGGCGCACGATGATCACCCGGCTCGCCCACGGGCACGCGCGCGCCGCGATCAGCCGGTACCGGCCGGGCTCCACGGGGAAGCCGTCGCGGCCGTCCGCGGTGATGCGGGTGGCCAGGTACCTGTCGTCGCGCGTGTACTCCTGCCCGGGCACGGAGTACACGCCGCCGGTGCTGTGCTCGGGGCGCTCGTCGCTCATCCAGCCATGGTGCACGACGGCGGGGCGCGGGCACTGGCGAGGACCCGGCTGCAGGGGCGAAAGGCGCGCGGTTACGCTCACCGCTGACAGCGGCACCCGCCCTCGACGGCAGACATAGGATGATTTCGTGCGCGGAGAGTACAAGGTCCCCGGTGGCAAGCTCGTGGCGGTCGACGTCGAGGTGGCCGACGGCCGCATCGCCACGGCGGCGGTGAGCGGCGACTTCTTCCTCGAGCCGGACGACGCCCTCGAGGCGATCGACGCGGCGCTCGTCGGCGAGCCCGAGGGCGCGAGCGTGGCCCGGCTGACCGGCGTCGTGCAGGCGGCCGTGGGCGAGGACGTGACCATGGTGGGCTTCACGCCCGAGGCGATCGCGATCGCCGTGCGGCGGGCCCTCGGCCACGCGACGCGGTGGGAGGACCACACCTTCGAGATCGTGCACGAGGGGCCGCAGAGCCCGGCGATGCACATGGCGCTGGACCAGGCGTTGTCCGAGGCCGTCGCAGCGGGCACACGCCGGCCGACCCTGCGGATCTGGGAGTGGGGCGCACCGGCCGTCGTCATCGGCTCGTTCCAGTCGCTGCGCAACGAGGTCGACCCGGAGGGGGCGGAGCGCCACGGCATCACGGTGGTCCGGCGGATCTCCGGCGGTGGCGCGATGTTCATCGAGCCCGGCAACACGATCACCTACTCGCTCACCGTTCCCGCGTCGCTCGTCGAGGGCCTGAGCTTCGAGCGCTCGTACGGCTTCCTCGACGACTGGGTGCTGGGTGCCCTGCGCGAGCTCGGCATCGACGCCACGTACGTGCCGCTCAACGACATCGCGTCCCCGGCCGGCAAGATCGCCGGCGCCGCGCAGAAGCGCCTGGCCGGCGGCACGGTGCTGCACCACGTGACGATGGCGTACGACATCGACGCCACGAAGATGCTCGAGGTGCTGCGCATCGGCCGCGAGAAGCTCTCGGACAAGGGCACGACGAGCGCCAACAAGCGCGTGGACCCGCTGCGCTCGCAGACCGGCATGCCGCGCGCCGACGTCATCGAGGCGTTCAAGAACCACTTCCGCGCGCGCTACGACACGGTGGACGGCGGCGTCACCGAGCAGGAGCGGGCGCGCGCCGCCGAGCTCGTCGCGACCAAGTTCGGCACCGAGGAGTGGACCGCCCGAGTGCCCTGAGCGCGCGCCGCCGCCGCGTCTGCTGCCGCGCGCCGGCGACCTGCGCAGCACCTCCACGCGTTGTGCACATCTGCGCAGGTCAGCGCGCTGTCGCCACCTCTAGCGTGCCCAGCATGGGTAGGCGGACGAAGCAGGGGGGCGTGCCGCGGCACGTCCGAGCGATGCGGTCGTACCGACGGGCGCGCGCCGTGGCCCTCGTGCTGGTGGGGGTCGTCGCGCTGGGTGGCGGCTTCGTGGGCTTCACGGTCCTCCGCTGGCGGAGCAACGTCACGACGCTGCCGTCGGTCGCCTCGCTCGTGGCCCCGCCGAGCACCCCCCCGGGGGCCCCGCCCGTCGTCGGACGATCGGTCGACGCCGACGACCCGATGCCGGGCAGCGCGCTGAACCTGCTCCTGCTCGCCACCGACGACCGGTCCGGTGAGAACGCCGCGCTCGCCGGCGCCGATCCGGGTGGCGGGAGCGACACCGCGCTCATCGCGCACATCTCGGCGGACCGGTCGCGGGTGGAGCTCGTCTCGCTCCCGCGCGACTCGCGGGCCCAGATCCCCGCGTGCCACCTCGACCGTGAGCCCGACGGACCCATGTCGCAGCCGCGGACGGCGAAGTTCAACGCGGCCTTCGCGACCGGGTGGGCCACCGGGGACCCGGCCCTCGCCGCCCTCTGCACCATCTCGACGGTCCAGACGATGACGGGTCTGACGATCCACGGGTACGCCATCGTCGACATGGTCGGCTTCGTCGGGATGGTCGACGCCGTCGGTGGCGTGCGGGTGTGCGTCCCCGAGCCGCTGCGGGACACGCGGTACACCGGGCTCGACCTGTCGGCGGGGTGGCACGACCTCCAAGGCGTCCCGGCGCTGCAGTACGTCCGGGCCCGGCACGTCGACGGCGGTGACGGGACCGACCCGGCACGGATCGAGCGGCAGCACCGGTTCCTCGGGGCGCTCGTGCGCAAGGTGCTCTCGTCCGAGGTCCTCTCCAGCCCGCTGGCCATGGGGCGGTTCCTGGACGCCGCGACGTCGTCGCTGATGGTCTCCGAGGAGCTCGCCGACCCGGGGACGATGCTCGGCCTCGCCTGGTCGCTCCGGGGGCTCGACGCGACGGACCTCACGTTCATGACAGTGCCGTGGGCGTACGCCGACGGGGGCAGGTACGTGGCCTGGACGAGCGACGCGGACGAGGTGTGGGCGCGACTCCTCGCCGACATGCCCCTCGCCGGCGGGGCGCCAGGGGGCAACCCGTCGGCGGTGGGCACGCCCGCGGCCGGCGGCGCGGACGGGGGGCCGGCCGGGGGTGCGGCCGGTGACGGCACGGCCGGTGACGGGACGGCCGGTGACGGGACGGGTGGCGCCCCGCCCGTCGGCGGGGCCGTGCTGCGGACGGCGGAGGACCCGGAGGCGGCCCTCTGCGGCTGACGGGCGCTGGACGGATTTACCCCGGTCGAACGGTGAGACCGCGACTGAAGTCCCTGGGACGTTGCGCTGCGTGATCCGTAGCGTCGGGGGATGGACACCCGATCGGGTGAGTTCGTGGAGACCGAGGTCTCCGGCATCCGGACGCTGCACGTGCCGGCCCCCGGCTGCACGCGCATGACCCTGCACATCGGTGCGGGCTGGGCGGACGAGTCCTTCGTCACCCGCGGGATGACCCACGCGATCGAGCACCTGGTCATGGGAGCTGCCGAGCCGGGCCGCCTCGAGAGCAACGCGTGCGTGACGCCGTTCCAGACGGCGTTCTGGGCGAACGGGCCCGCCGACCGGGTCGGGCGGTTCCTCGGTCAGGTCGCCGCGGCGCTGCGGGACCTGCCGCTGGACCGGCTCGCGCGCGAGCGGAACGTGCTGGAGGCCGAGACGCACGGCCACACGTACGGTGCGCACGAGGTGCTCCTGAAGTCGCGGTTCGGCAACGCCGGCCCCGGGCTCGGGATGTTCCCCGGCCTCGGCTCTCTCGGGCTCGAGCCCGAGGTCGTCGCCCGCCACCACGCGCAGTGGTTCGTGGCTGGGAACGCCGTCCTGACGGTCGTCGGGCCGATGCCCGAGGACCTCGACCTCCGGCTGCCGCCCGGCCAGGCGCCGGCGCGCAGCTTCGGCTCCTGGAGCGCCGGGCCGGCCTGGGACCGCGCGGACGTGAGCGACCCGTGCGCGTCGATCGAGGGCCGCGACGCGCCGGCGGCCTCCCTCGCGATCCGCGCGACGGCGGGCGCGCTCGAACGGCGGCTGCGCCACGAGCTCGGGATCGTCTACGGCGTCGTGCCGGACCTCATCCGGCTGCCCGGCACCGGGCGGGTGGTGCTGCAGCTGACCACCCGGTCCGCGCCGGGCGCAGAGGCCGAGGTCGCGACCGCGCTCATCGAGGAGCTCGAGCACCGCGGCCAGGTCGGCGTGACGGCCGACGAGCTCGCGGAGGACCTGGAGTGGTCCGCGGCCCTCGCCGACGACCTGGACACCGTGGCGAGCCACGTCCAGCTGCAGGCCGAGCGGTTGCTCGCGGGCCAGCCCGCCGTGCAGCAGGCCGACGCGCGGGCGCGCGTCGCCGCCGTGACGGCCGAGGAGGTCACCAGCGCACTGCGCGAGTCGTTGCCGACCGCGATGCTCCTGGTGCCCCGTGACTGCACGGCGCCGGCCGGGCTTCCGCTCGTGCCGACGTGCGCGGCGGTGCCCGCCTTCACCACACCCCGGCTACGGCGTCGGCTGCGGTCTGGGCTGCCCGCCGGGGCCGAGCTCGGATTCGCCGACGACGTCGTGCAGTACCGGGACGAGGACGGGGACGTGCACGAGGTGCGGTTCGACGAGTGCGTGGGCGTCGGCGTCGCGCGCGACGGGCGCCTGCTCTTCGGGCGTCGGGGTTGCTTCGTGTGGGTCGACCCCCGCGAGTTCAGGGGCGCCGAGGCCGTGGTGCAGGCGATCGACGAGCGCGTCCCCGCCGAGCTGCGCTTCGCGCTCAGCTGACTCCGTCAGGCGGGAGCTGGCCGGGCGCCGAACACCGCGGTGCCCACGCGCACGGTCGTCGCGCCCTCGGCGACCGCGAGCTCGAGGTCGCCGCTCATGCCCATCGAGAGCTCGCGCGCGCCCGGCAGATCCCGGACGACGGCGTCGCGCACCTGCCGCAGGCGCGCGTAGCCGGCGCGGACGGCAGCGGCGTCGGGGGAGTTGAGGCCGATCGTCATGAAGCCCGTCAGGCGCAGCCGGGGGAGGGCGGCCACCCGCGCGGCGAGCTCGGCCGCGCCGTCGGGCGCGATGCCCGACTTCGTGGCCTCGCCGGAGACGTTCACCTGCACCATCACCTCCAGGTCGCGGCCGAGGTCGGCGCAGCGACGTGACAGGCGTTCGGCCAGGGGCAGCGTGTCGACCGACTCGACGCAGGCCACGAGGGGTCGGTCCGGGTGGAGGACCGTTGTCACCTTGTTCGACTGAAGGTGCCCGATCAGGTGGACCTCCGGGCGCAGGTCCGCCACGGCCGCGGTGTGCGCGACGAGCTCCTGCACCCGGTTCTCGCCGATCAGTGCGGCGCCCGCCAGCACGGCGGCGCGGACGACGTCGTCGGGCAGGGTCTTGGTGGCCAGCAGCAGGCGGACGTCCGACGGGGACCGGCCGGCGGCCTCGGCGGCGGCGGCGACGCGGGCGCGGACGGCTGCGATCCGCTCGGCGATCTCGGCGACCGTGGGCACGCATGGACGATATCCGTGCGAGGCTCCGACCATGGAACGGGCCGCCGCGCTGGACCTGCTCGCCGACCGGGTCGCCGCCCTGCCGCGCCCGGCGCTCGTCGCGATCGACGGCGTCGACGGCGTGGGCAAGACCGTGCTCGCCGACGACCTCGCCGCCGTGCTCGGACAGCGCGGCGAGCGCATCGTGCGCACGGGGATCGACGGCTTCCACCGTCCGCGGGCGCAGAGGTACGCGCGCGGTCGCACGTCGCCCGAGGGCTACTTCTTCGACTCCTTCGACCTCGCCGCGTTCCGGCGCTGCGTGATCGAGCCGGTCCGCTCGGGCGGACAGGTCCGGACGGCGGCGTTCGACCACCGCAGCGACGCCCCGGTACCCGGTGAGCTGGTCGACGTCGTGGGTGCCATCGTCCTGGTCGACGGGGTGTTCCTGCAGCGCGACGAGCTGCACGGCGCCTGGGACCTGGCCGTGTTCCTGCGCGCGGACTTCGTGGCGACGTACGCGCGGATGAGCGTCCGGGACGGCTCGCCGGCCGACCCGGAGGACCCGGCCAACCGCCGCTACCTCGAGGGGCAGCGGCTCTACCTGAACCGCTGCCGGCCCCAGGAGCGTGCGGACGTCGTCCTCGACGTCACCGACGTGAGCGCGCCGGTCGTCGTCTCCGGCCTGTGAGTCAGCCGCGCGCGATGTCGGCCACGCTCGCGCGCGTGAGGGCGATGAGGTCGGCCGGCGCGAGCCCGATGTCCATCCCGCGACGCCCGCCGGACACGTAGACGGTCTCGTAGAGCTCGGCGGTCTCGTCGATCACCGTCGGATGGGCGGTCTTCTGGCCGAGCGGGGAGATGCCGCCGACGACGTAGCCCGTCGCCCGCTCGGCATCGCGCGGGTTGGCCATCGTCGCCCGCTTGCCGCCGACCGCCGCGGCGAGCGCCTTGAGGTCGAGCGTCGTCGTGACCGGCACGACCGCGACGGTCAGCGTCCCGTCGACCTCGGCCAGCAGCGTCTTGAAGACCTGCTCGGGGGCCAGGCCGAGCGCCTGGGCGGCCTCGAGGCCGTAGCCCGCCGGCGTCGCGGGGTCGTGCTCGTAGGTGTGCACCGTGTGCGCGACGCCGGCGCGGGTCAGGGCGACGAGGGCCGGGGTGCCGGTGGGTGCGTGCTTGGCCACGCGCTGAGCCTACGAGGCCGTCGCGCCGGACCTCAGAGGCGTCCGGCCGCCGTCACGACGAGCACGGCCTCGCCCGCCTCGTCGCTGGCCGCCAGGTCGATCTCGGCGTCGATGCGCCAGTCGTGGTCGCCGGAAGGGTCGTCGAGCAGCTGCCGCACCGTCCAGCGGCCCGGTCCGGGTTGCGTGCCGGGAGCCCCCTCGGTGACGAGCAGCAGGGCCGGTCCCCGCGCGTCGGGCCCCGTGCCCAGCTCGTCGTGCTCGTCGAAGTACGGGTCGAGCGCGTCGCGCCAGCGGTCGGCGGTCCACGCCCGCCCGTCCGGGTCGGTGTCACCCAGCGCGCCGAGCCCGGCCCAGTCCTCGCGGGCCGCGAGCTGGACCCGGCGGAACAGGGCGTTGCGGACCATCACCCGGAACGCGCGCACGTTGCCGGTCAGCCGCGGCGGTGCTGCGTCGGGGCGGGGTGCGCCGTCGTCGGCCGCCGCGACCCCCTGCAGGCGCTCCCACTCGTCGACGAGGCTCGAGTCGACCCCGCGGACGACCTCGCCGAGCCACGCGACGACGTCCTCGAGCGCCTCGTCGCGACGCTCCGGCGGGACGGTCTGGCGCAGCGCGCGATCGGCGTCCGCGAGGTAGCGCAGCAGGACGCCCTCCGCCCGCTCGAGGCCGAACTGGGAGACGTACTCGGTGAACGTCGCCGCGCGCTCGACCATGTCGCGGACCACCGACTTGGGGGAGGGCAGGTGGTCCGACACCCAGGGGTTCGTGCGCCGGTACACCGTGAACGCGCCCTCGAGCGCCTCGGCCAGCGGCTTCGGGTAGGTGACGTCCTCCAGGGCCGCCATCCGCTCGTCGTAGTCGTAGCCCTCGGCCTTCATCGCCGCGACGGCCTCGCCGCGGGCGTGCTTCTCCTGCGCCACGAGGACGGCGCGCGGGTCGTCCAGGGTGGACTCGATCACGGAGACGACGTCGAGGGCGTACCCCGGGTCAGCCGCGTCGAGCATGTCGAGCGCCGCGTACGCGAAGGGCGACAGCGGCTGGTTGAGCGCGAACTCCTCCGGCAGCGCCATCGTCAGGCGGACGGTCCAGCGGCCGTCGGCCCGCCGGACGCGCTCGACGACGCCCGCCTCGCGCAGCGAGCGGTACACGCGCACCGCCTGCCGCACGTGCCGGCCCCGGGCCGCGGGCGACTCGTGGTTGTCGGTGAGCAGTCCCGTCATCGCCTCGACGGGGTCGCCCGTGGGACGCGCGAGGACGTTGAGGACCATGGCGTGGCTCACCGCGAACTGCGAGGTCAGCGGCTCGGGCGGGGCGTCGCGAAGCCGCTCGAAGGTGCTCTCGGTCCAGTTCACGTGCCCGGCGGGCGCGGACTTGCGGACGATCTTGCGGACCTTCTTCGGGTCGTCGCCGGCCCTGGCCAGGGCCCGCCGGTTCTCGATGACGTGCTCGGGCGCCATGACGACGACGTCGCCGGCGGTGTCGTAGCCGGCCCGGCCCGCGCGCCCGGCGATCTGGTGGAACTCCCGTGCCGTCAGGTGCCGCATCCGGGTGCCGTCGTACTTGACGAGCGAGGTGAGGACGACCGTGCGGATGGGCACGTTGATGCCCACGCCGAGGGTGTCCGTCCCGCAGACGACGGTGAGCAGCCCGCGCTGCGTGAGGCGCTCGACGAGGCGGCGGTAGCGAGGGAGCATCCCGGCGTGGTGGACCCCCACGCCGTGCGACAGCAGGCGCCGCAGCGTCTTGCCGAAGCCCGTGCCGAAGCGGAAGGCGCCGATCTCGGCCGCGATCGCGTCGCGCGCCTCGCGCGTGGCGACGGGCGTCGACGTCAGCGCCTGCGCCTGCTCGACGGCGTCGCGCTGGGTGAAGTGCACCAGGTACACCGGTGCGCGGCCGTCGTGCACGAGGCGTTCGACCACCTCGTGCAGGGGGTCCACGGCATAGGTGTAGGTCAGCGGCACGGGCCGCTGCGTGCCGGTGACGGCGGCCACCGCGCGCCCGGTGCGTCGTCGGAGGTCGTCGACGAAGAACGTGACGTCGCCGAGCGTCGCGGACATCAGCAGGAACTGGGTGCCGGTCATCTCCAGCAGCGGCACCTGCCAGGCCCACCCGCGCTGGGGCTCGGCGTAGAAGTGGAACTCGTCCATCACGACGACGCCGATGTCGTCCGCGCCGGGCACCGCCGGGTCGTCGGGGTGGCCGGGCGGCAGGCCCCCGGTGCGCAGAGCGATGTTGGCGAGGATCTCGGCGGTGCAGCAGATGATCGGCGCCGTCGGGTTCACCGCCGAGTCCCCGGTCATCAGACCGACGTTCTCGGCGCCGAAGATCCGCGCGAGGTCGAAGAACTTCTCGTTGACCAGCGCCTTGATCGGTGCGGTGTAGAACGAGCGCGTGCCGCGCGCGAGCCCGGCCAGGTGGGCGGCGACCGCGACCAACGACTTCCCGCTCCCCGTGGGGGTGGAGAGGATGACGTGCGAGCCGCTGACCAGCTCCATGACCGCCTCGTCCTGCGCGGGGTAGAGCTGGTAGCCCTCGCCGGCCGCCCACGTGACGAAGGCGTCGTAGAGGGCGTCGGGCTCGGGTGTCGAGGGCTGCAGCGTCGGGGTCATCGCTGACATCCTCGCAGTAGTGTTCCGGCCGTGACGCTGCGCGAGACGCTCCGAGACCTGCCGGTCCTCGCCGGCCCGCTCCCGCCGTTCGACGTGGCCGCCGCCGCCGAGGACCCGGTGGAGCAGTTCCTGCGCTGGTTCGCCGACGCCGTGGCGGCCGGCGTTCCCGAGCCGCACGCGATGACCCTGTCGACCGCCGGACCCGCGGCGCGCGTGCTCCTGTGCAAGGACGTCCGCGACGGCGCGTGGGAGTTCGCGACCGACGACCGCAGCGCCAAGGCGCAGGCCATCGCACGCGACGACGCCGTGGCGCTGACGTTCTGGTGGCAGCCGCTCGGGCGTCAGGTACGCATCACGGGCCGCGCCGAGCGGCGGAGCAGCGAGGTGAGCGCGGACGACTTCCGTGGGCGGTCGACGGCGTCCCGCGCCGCCGCCCTGGCGACCCGGCACGGGCAGGTCGTCGAGCCGGGGGAGCTCGCGGCGGCGTTCGAGGCGGCCGAGCGACGGCTCCAGGAGGAGCCGGAGCTCGTGCTCGACTCCTGGGCGGTGTTCCGGGTGGTGCCGCACGAGGTGGAGTTCTGGCAGGGCCGCGCGGATCGCGCCCACGTCCGCCTCGTGTACTCGCGTGGCGACGGCGGCTGGGAGCGGCGGGTGCTCTTCCCGTGAGCGTGGTGGAGATGTGGACCGACGGGGCCTGCAAGGGCAATCCCGGCCCGGGTGGCTGGGGCGCCTACCTGAAGTTCGGCGAGCACGAGCGGGACCTGTTCGGCGGCGAGGCGGAGACCACGAACAACCGGATGGAGCTCACCGCGGTCATCGAGGGCCTGCGGGCGCTGAACCGGCCCTGCACGGTGCGGCTGCACGTCGACTCGACGTACGTCATGCACGGCATCACGCGATGGCTCGCGGGTTGGCAGCGCAACGGGTGGCGCACCGCCTCGAAGCAGCCGGTGAAGAACGCCGACCTGTGGCGGGCCCTGGACGCCGAGCTCGCCCGGCACGAGGTGACCTGGATCTGGGTGAAGGGTCACGCCGGCGACCCGGGCAACGAGCGCGCCGACGCGCTGGCGAACCGCGGCGTACCGCCCCGCTGACCGCTCCCGGGGTCACGGACGCCCAGGGGCTGAGACGCTGCGTCCCGGGACTTGATACGGCCGTCGCCGGAGTGGGTGACTGAACCCATGCCCGACGTCTACACCCACGGTCACCACGAGTCGGTCCTGCGCGCACACACCCGACGCGACGTCGCGAACTCCGCGGCGTACCTGGCGCCCCACCTGCGCCCGGGCATGTCGCTCCTCGACATCGGCTGTGGTCCGGGCACGCTCACGGTGGACCTCGCCCGCCGCGTGGCCCCGGGCCGCGTCCTGGGCGTCGACGCCGTCGCGGAGGTGCTCGACGGCGCGCGCAAGCGCGCGTCGGCCGCCGGGGTCGACGTCGACTTCGTGCAGGGCGACGTGTACCGGCTGGACGTGCCCGACGACACCTTCGACGTCGTGCACGCGCACCAGGTGCTCCAGCACCTGACCGACCCGGTCGCCGCGCTCCGCGAGATGCGGCGGGTCGCCAAGCCGGGCGGGATCGTCGCGGTCCGGGACGCCGACTACGGGGCGTTCACCTGGTTCCCGGCCTCGCCGGGCATCGAGGACTGGCTCCACCTGTACCGCGACGTGACGGTGGCCAACAAGGCCGAGTGCAACGCCGGCCGCCACCTCCTGTCGTGGTTCCAGCGTGCCGGCTTCACCGAGGTCACCCCCGGCGCGAGCGCGTGGTGCTTCGCGGGTCCCGACCGCGAGTGGTGGGCCTCCCTGTGGTCCGAGCGCGTGCTGCACTCGAGCTTCGCCCGGCAGGCTCAGGAGTACGGGCTGGCCGACGACGTCACGCTGGAGCAGCTCCACGACGCCTGGCTGGAGTGGGGTGCGGCACCGGACGGCTGGTTCGGCGTCCTGCACGGGGAGGTCATCGCGCGGGCATGACGGCATCGGCGGTCGCCGTCGAGGCGGCGTGCAGCGCCCGCTCGAGCGGGCCCCGGCCTACCGTGGCCCGCCAGAGCGTGCACGCCGCCACCGTGACCAGCACGAACGCCGCGGCCACCGCGACGTCCGGGTCGAACACGACGCCCCGTCCGAGGATCGCGATCGCCACGACCTGACCGGTGTAGGCGGTCAGCGCCAGCGCCCCCGTCGCCGCCAGGGGGCCGAGCGCCCGCGGCCACCGCTCGCCGGCCACCAGGCACAACCCGAGCACCACGAGGACGACGCCGGTGTTGGCCAGCAGCTCGACCGGGGAGCTGGTGTGCGGCGCGGATGTCAGGAGCGCCCGCTGCAGGGTGTGCGACTCGTCGATGGTGCGCATCGCGACGGCGTTCGTCGCCAGGCCGAGCACCGCCGCGCCGACGCCCCAGGTGACCAGGGTCCGCGGCGTCGTCGGCAGTCGGAGGACACGCCCGACCGCGAGCCCGACGAGCAGGTACGCGATCCAGATCATCGGCGGGTAGTACCGCTGCCACAGGATCGCGAGCGGACCTGCCGACGCGCCGGCGCCGTCGCGGAGCCACGCCGCGAGGGGTGGGGCTGCGAGCGCGACCACCGCGGCGGCGACGAGAAGGGTCCGCGGGCGCCAGGCGAGGGCGGCCGTCAGCATCGCGAACATCACGGCGTACGCGGGCAGGATGATCACCACGGGAGTGCCGAGCGCGTCGAGGACCAGGCCCAGGGGCAGCAGCAGCGCAGCGCGGACCAGGATGCGCACCCGTGCGTACCCCAGCCGCGTCGCGTCCGCGCTGAGCAAGGCGGCCGACACGCCTGCCAGCAGCGCGAATCCCGCCGCGGAGCGCCCGTCGAACGCCTCCAGCCAGCTGCTCCCGTTGGGCAACCGCGCGGCGTCGTCCTCGCCCACGTGGGCGACGACCATGCCGAGCACCGCGAGGCCACGCGCGACGTCCACGCCGACGATGCGCGAGGAACTCACCCCGGCAGCGTAGAGAATGGCCTCGTGCGCATCGCCAGGTTCACCACCGGGGACGACCCCCGCTTCGCCGTCGTCGAGGACGAGACCCTCGTGGTCATCACCGGCGACCCCCTGTACATGCCGGTCCAGCCGACGGGCGAGCGGGTCCCGCTCGACCGCGACGACGTGCGGCTGCTCGCGCCGGTCATCCCGCGGTCGAAGATCGTCGGCGTCGGCCGCAACTACGCGGACCACGCGGCCGAGATGGGCAACGCCGTGCCCACCTCGCCGATGCTGTTCCTCAAGCCGAACACCGCGGTGATCGGGCCCGACGACCCGATCGTCCTGCCGACGTGGTCGGAGGAGGTGCACTTCGAGGCCGAGCTCGCCGTCGTCATCGGCAAGGTCACCAAGGACGTCGCGCCCGAGCGCGCGCTGGAGCGGGTCTTCGGGTTCACCGTCGCCAACGACGTGACTGCGCGGGACGTGCAGCGCGGTGAGCAGCTCTGGACCCGCGCCAAGGGCTTCGACGGGTCGTGCCCGCTCGGGCCGTGGATCGTCCCGGGGCTCGACGTCGACGACCTCGCGATCACGTCGCGGGTCAACGGCGAGACCCGCCAGGACGGCCGGACGAGCGACCTCGTGCACGGCGTCGCCGACCTCGTGGCCTACATCTCCGAGGTGTTCACCCTCCTGCCCGGCGACGTGATCCTCACCGGCACGCCGGCAGGCGTCGGTGAGATCCGGCACGCCGACGTCGTGGAGTGCGAGGTCGAGGACATCGGCGTGCTGCGCAACCCGGTGATCAGGCGCGACTGATCACCGGGTCGCCTCGACCCGCTCCAGCCACGCCCGGACGAGCGCCCCGAACAGCTCCGGCTGCTCGAAGTGGGCGTTGTGCCCGGCGTTGTCGAGGACCGCGAAGGTCGAGTGCGGGAACCGCTCCGCCAGCTGCCACTGCTCCCGGTAGCCCACGATCGCGTCCTGCCGACCCACCAGGACCAGGACGGGCGCCTCGGTGGTGGCGGTGTCCTCGACGAGCCCCCGGCGCGGGCCGAGGACGTTCTCCAGGTAGTCCTGGTCGGCCGCCAGGACGCCCGGCACGACGTCGGCCAGGTTGCGCGCGTAGACGTCCCGCGTGAGCCGTGCGTGGTACTCCGCGAACACCGCGCGGTCCGCCGGCTCGAGCTCGGCGAGCAGGGTCTCGTCCCGCTCGACGGCCTGGGGCGGGTCGACGTCCATGGTGTCCATCCGGACGGCGGGGCAGATCAGGGCGAGCCCGAGCAGGTCCGGTCGGCGCGCCAGGACGCCGCGGCCCACGTGCCCGCCCCACGACTCACCCACGACGGCGTACCGCTCGCCGGGGACGAGCGCGTCCATGAGGTCCACCAGGAGCTGGACCGTCGCGTCGGCGCTGTCGATCGCCGGATGAGCAGGCGTGCCGCCGCGCCCGGGCATGTCCGGGTAGATCCGCAGCCAGGGGGAGTCGTCGGCGAAGAGCGGCTCCAGGGCCCCCGTCATCAGCCGCCGGTCCACGCCCCATCCGTGCAGCATCAGCAGGGGCGTGCCCCGGCCGTGCAGCTCCACCTCGACGTCCACGCCGCCGACCGTCACCGTTCGCCTCATGTCGCGACGCTAGGCGGCGCCTCCGACACGCGGCCCACGGGGCGGCGTCGGGCGGCCACTAGGCTTGTGCGCACCATGACGACACCTGCCACCAGCCCGTCGGGCAGCGCCCAGGGCTCCGCTGTCCGCGTCCGCTTCTGCCCCTCGCCGACCGGGAACCCGCACGTCGGGAACATCCGGACCTGCCTGTTCAACTGGGCCTACGCCCGGCACGTGGGCGGCACCTTCGTGTTCCGCATCGAGGACACCGACGCGGCGCGGGACAGCCAGGAGAGCTACGAGCAGCTGGTCGAGGCCATGCGCTGGCTGGGCATGGACTGGGACGAGGGCGTCGAGGTGGGCGGTCCGTACGGGCCGTACCGCCAGTCCGAGCGCATGGAGATCTACGCCGACGTCGCCCGGCGGCTCCTGGAGGCCGGTTTCGCGTACGAGTCCTTCAGCACGCCCGAGGAGGTCGAGGCGCGCCACCGCGCCGCCGGCCGCGACCCGAAGCTCGGCTACGACGGCTTCGACCGCGACCTCACGGACGAGCAGAAGGCGGCCTACCGCGCGCAGGGGCGCGAGCCCGTCCTGCGCATCCGGATGCCCGACGAGGACGTCACCTTCACCGACCTGATCCGCGGCGAGCTGACCTTCCCGGTCGGCTCGGTTCCCGACTACGTCATCGTGCGCGCCAACGGGCAGCCGCTGTACACGCTGACCAACCCGGTCGACGACGCGCTCATGCGGATCACGCACGTCCTGCGCGGCGAGGACCTGCTGTCCTCCACGCCGCGCCAGGTGGTGCTCTGGCGGGCGCTCGCGGCGCTCGGCCTCGCGGACCACGAGCCGGTCTACGGCCACCTGCCCTACGTCATGGGGGAGGGCAACAAGAAGCTGTCCAAGCGCGACCCCGAGTCGAACCTGTTCCTGCTGCGCGAGTGGGGCTTCGTCAAGGAGGGCCTGCTCAACTACCTGGCGCTGCTCGGCTGGTCGATCGCGCCGGACAACGACATCTTCAGCGTGGACGAGATGATCGCGGCCTTCGACGTCGCGGACGTCAACCCGAACGCGGCCCGCTTCGACCTGAAGAAGGCCGAGGCCATCAACGCGGCCCACGTGCGGATGCTGAGCCCGGAGGCCTACCGCGAGCGGCTGGTGCCCTACCTGCACGCGGCGGGCGTCGTCGGTGCCGCGGAGTACCCGGCGCTCACCGAGCGCGAGCGCACGCTGCTCGACGCCGGTGCGCCGCTCGTCCAGGAACGCATGAACCTCCTGCGCGAGGCCCCGGGCATGCTGGGCTTCCTCTTCGCGGAGCAGGTCGCCGTCGAGGACGACGCGCGCGCCGCCCTGGGGGCCGACGCCGCGGCCGTGCTCGACGCGGCACGCGGCGCACTCGAGGGCTGCGACTTCGAGGCCTCGGCGATCCAGGCGGCGCTCCAGGGCGCCGTCGTCGAGGGCCTCGGGCTCAAGCCGCGCGTGGCGTTCACACCGCTGCGCGTGGCCGTGACCGGGCGTCGCGTGTCCCCGCCGCTGTTCGAGTCGATGGAGCTGCTGGGTCGCGACGCGACGCTGGCCCGCATCGACGCGCTCCGCGCCACGCTGTGACCGGTCCGCTCGTCGACGGCGTCCTGTTCGACATCGACGACACGCTGGTCGACACGCAGCAGGCCTTCGCGGCCGCGCTCGCGGACGTGGCGCGCCGCTACCTCCCGCACCTCGACGAGCAGCGGCACCCCGAGGTGCTCACCACCTGGCGCGCCGACGTCGGCGGTCACTACCGGGCGTACACGCGCGGCGAGGTCGGCTACCTCGAGCAGCGGATGGCCCGCGCGAACGCCCTGCACAGCGAGTTCGGCGGGCCGCTCCTGGACGAGGACGGCTACCGCGAGTGGAACGCCGTGTTCGAGCAGGGCTTCGCGCGCGCGTGGGCCGCACATCCGGATGCCGTGCCCGTGGTGGAGCGCCTGCTGGCGGCCGGCCTGGCGGTCGGTGCGCTGACCAACGCCGCCGTGGCCTACCAGACGACCAAGCTGGCTCGGGCGGGCCTCGCGCACGTGCCGGTCCTGGTGGGCGTGGACACGTTCGGCGTCGGCAAGCCCGATCCGCGCGTCTTCACGGAGGCGTGCCGGCTGCTCGGCACCGCGCCGGAGCGCACCGCGTACGTCGGCGACGAGCTCGACATCGACGCCCGTGCGGCCGTCGCCGTCGGGTTGCTCGGCGTCTGGGTCGACCGGCCCGGCGGGCGTCGTACCGAGATCCCCGACGCCGACGTCGCCGCGGCCCGGGACGCTGGCGTACGCGTCGTCGCGTCGCTCGGCGAGCTGCCCGCGCTGCTCGGCCTCTGAGCAGTTCCGCCTCGATCGCGGGTCCGGCCACGCGGACGCGCAGGCAGGTCGTAGCCTCGCGTCATGGTTCGCTGGGCACGGTCGCCGCAGGACGCCGTCCTCGTCCTCGTGGCGACGGCGCGCGAGCTCGGGCACGACCCGGAGCACCTGACGGCGCGTCAGGCCCTCGAGAGCTGGGTCGCGGCGGCCCAGGTGCCCTTCCGGGTCCCGCGGGTCGCGGAGGCCGACGGGCTCGGCTACGGCTTCGAGGTGCGCGACGACGCGTTCTGCGTCGACCTCGTACGTCGCCTCGCCTGCCGCGAGGCCGACGGGTACTGCCACGTGCTCTGCGAGATCCGCCTGCCCCGCACGACGGAGCTCGCGGCGCTGGGCAGCCACGTGGAGTGGTGCTTCGAGCCGCCCGCCTCGCAGGAGCGCCACGCGTGGGCTGCGCGCATCGGCGAGCGGGCGGAGTGGGCGCTGATGGACGGCGCCGCCGAGGCGACCGTGACGATCTCCGCCGACGTCCGCTAGGCCCCCCGGACCCACAGCGCGACGGCCGCGCCGAGACCTGCGACCACGATGACGACGCGCAGCACAGGGGCGGGGATGCGGCGGCCCAGGCGCGCGCCGAGGACGCCGCCCGCAGCCGCGCCGACGGCGAGGATGCCGGTGATGGCCCAGTCCACCTCGCCGGACAGCGTGAAGACGACCGCCGAGACGAGGTTGGCGACGCCGGCCAGCACGACCTTGGCGCCGTTCGCACGGTGCAGGTCCGTGGACCAGGCGATGCCGAGGAGCGCGAGCAGGACGACCCCCTGGGCCGCGCCGAAGTAGCCGCCGTAGACGCCGGTGGCGAGGATCCCGAGGGCGAGGACCGGGCCGACCGGCCGGGTCACGGCGTCGGCGAGCCCGACGGGCGGCGGTTCCGTGAGCGTCTGGCCCCGGGCCAGCGCGGCCAGGGCCTCCCGCCGTCGCAGCGCGTCGGCGACGCGCGGCTGCACCGCCGCGAGCGCCGCGGCCAGGACGAGCAGCCACGGCACGACGACTCCGAACGCCCCGGGCGCGCGCAGGAGGAGGAGCCCGCCGGCGATCCCGCCGAGGGCCGACGCGGCGCCCATGCGGGCGACCGTCGCCCACCGGCCGGCGAGCTCGCGGCGGAAGCCCCAGGCACCGGTGACCGCCCCGGGGACGAGGCCGACCGAGTTCGAGACGTTCGCGGTGAGCGGCGGCACGCCGATCGCCACGAGCAGCGGGAACGTGATGAGGGTCCCCGCCCCGACGATCGTGTTGACGGTCCCCGCGACGAGCCCGGCGAGCATCACCGCGAGGTACTCCAGGCCGCTCATCGGCCCACCGCGTACCCCTGCATCCCGCGGGCGTTCGCGGCGGCGCGCAGCAGCCCGTCGCCCCGGCGGGCGACGGCGCTGACCCGGCCGAGGGACCAGGGCCCGGCGTCGGTGACGTCGTGGCCACGGGCGGCGAGGCCGGCGAGCACATCGGCTCCCAGCCGGGACTCCACGTGCAGCCCCGCGGGCTCGAGCACGCGGGGGTCGAACGAGGAGACCAGGTGCGTGGTGTGCCAGGCCGGTGCGTCGATCGCCTCCTGCAGGTTCAGCCCGAAGAGCAGGTGGCCGAGCAGGACGCAGGTCTGCCACTGGTCCTGCTGGTCCCCGCCCGGGGTCCCGCAGGCGATCACCTCGTCGTCGCCGACGACCAGCGTGGGGGACAGGGTCGTGCGGGGCCGGGTCCGCGGCCGCAGGGTCGAGGCGAGCCCGTCGTCGAGCCAGAACATCTGGGCCCGGGTGGGCAGCTGCAGGCCCAGCCCGGGCACCGTCGGCGAGCTCTGCAGCCAGCCGCCGCTGGGCGTCGCGGAGACGACGTTGCCCCACGCGTCGACGACGTCGAGGTGGCAGGTGTCCCCGCGCTGGACGTCCCGCGGCGCGGCGGTGCCCAGGGTGGGCTCGCCCGTCCACGCGGCCGCGACGGCGGTCCCGGCGTCGCGGGAGGCGCCGGCCACCGCGCGCGCCAGGCCGGGGTGCCCCGTCGGCGTCGTGCGCCCCGGGACGTCACCGGGCAGCCACTGCGTGGCCGCGTCGTGGCCGACGCCGCGCGCGCGATCGGCGGCGCGCGCCGGGTCGAGGAGGGCCTCGAGCGGGACGTCCGCCGACGCCGGGTCCCCGTACCAGGCGTCCCGGTCGGCGAAGGCGAGCTTGGCCACCTCGGTCACGGCGTGCACCAGCTCGACCGAGCCCGGGCGGAGGTCGCCGACGCCGAGCGCGTCGAGGATGAGGAGCTGCTGGAGGAGCACGGGCCCCTGGCCCCACGGGCCGGTCTTGTGCACGGTGCGACCGGCGAACCGGGCCGAGACCGTGGGCTCGAGCGTCGCCCGCCACGCGGCGAGGTCCGACCCGGTGAGCAGCCCGGCGTGGGGCGTGCCCGTGGAGTCCATGAGCGGGGTGCGGCAGAACGCGTCCATGGCGTCGGCGACGAAGCCCTCGTAGAAGGCGCGGCGCGCGGCCTCGATGCCGGACTCGCGGGACGGCGCGGCCGCGGCGGCGTCGCTCAGGCGCTGCAGGGTCCGGGCCAGGTCGGGGTTGCGGAAGCGGGCCGAGGCGGCGGGGACGGCCCCGCCCGGCAGCCAGGTGGCCGCCGACGACGGCCAGTGGTCACGGAAGAGGTCGGCGACCTGGGCGATGGTCGCGGCGACGCGGGGCACGAGGGGGAACCCGTCGCGCGCGTAGGCGATCGCGTACCGGGCGACGTCGGGGAAGGACCACGTGCCGTGCGCCTCGAGCATCGCCAGCCAGGCGCCGAAGGCGCCGGGCACGACGGCCGCCAGGTGGCCCGTCCCGGGGACGTGGTCCAGGCCGAGGGCGGCGAAGCGCTCCGGCGTCGCCGCCGCGGGGGAGACGCCCTGCCCGCAGACGACGAACGGCTCCTCGCCCGGGCGCTGCGCGATGACCGGCAGGTCCCCGCCGAGCCCGTTGAGGTGCGGCTCGACGACGTGCAGCACGAGGCCGGTGGCCACGGCGGCGTCGAACGCGTTGCCGCCGGCCTCGAGGACGGCCATGCCGGACTGGGACGCCAGCCAGTGCGTGGAGGCCACCATCCCGTGCGTGCCCAGGAGCTCGGGTCGCGTGGTGAACGTCACAGGGCTCCGTTCGCTGGACGACGCCCGCGGGTACGCGGGGGCGGCGGTGCTCGCCGTGGCACGCGGCGTGCGGCAGGTCGAGCGGCGGGATGCGGCGGCCGTGCGTGCCGCACGGGTGACCCTACGCCGACGGCGTCGCCCGGGGGCGGTTGGACCCCGACGGTCCCGCTCGGGTAGAGTTCCCGGCCGGTACGAGGTCCGGATCCGCCTGCGGCGGGCGAGGGACCGGATACCCCATGGGGTATGGTGTAATTGGCAGCACGAGTGATTCTGGTTCACTTAGTCTAGGTTCGAGTCCTGGTACCCCAGCGGTGGAGAACGTCGATTTCTGTGCTCCGGCACAGTGTTGTAGAGTCTCCGTCTGCTGGTCCCGCCCCCATCGTCTAGCGGCCCAGGACGCCGCCCTCTCACGGCGGTAGCAGGGGTTCAAATCCCCTTGGGGGTACCACGCGAAGGCCCCGGTCCGATCGGACCGGGGCCTTCGTCGTACGTGGGTCGCGTGGCTCGCGGCGGGCCTCACTCGGCCGTGCGGCGCAGGACCTCCGTCAGGCGGTTCGCGGCGGCGACGACGGCACCCGCGTGGAGCCGTCCCGGCTGGCGGGTGAGGCGCTCGACCGGGCCGGAGATCGACACCGCGGCCACGACGCGGCCGGACGGGCCACGGACAGGTGCCGACACGCTCGCGACGCCGGGCTCGCGCTCGGCCACCGACTGCGCCCAGCCGCGGCGTCGGACGCCGGACAGGATCGTGGCGGTGAACTTGGCGCCCTGGAGGCCGCGGTGCAGGCGGTCCGGCTCCTCCCAGGCGAGCAGCACCTGGGCCGCCGAGCCGGCGTGCATCGTCAGGGTCGCCCCGACGGGGATCGAGTCGCGCAGGCCCATCGGGCGCTCGGCCGCGGCGACGCAGATGCGCTGGTCGCCCTGGCGGCGGTAGAGCTGGGCGCTCTCGCCGCAGTGGTCGCGCAGCGCCGCCAGCACCGGGTTGGCGGCCGCGAGCAGCCGGTCCTCGCCGGCCGCGGTGCTGAGCTCCGCGAGCCGGGGGCCGAGCACGAAGCGGCCCTGCATGTCGCGCGCCACGAGGCGGTGGTGCTCGAGCGCGACCGCCAGTCGGTGGGCCGTCGGTCGGGCAAGATGGGTGGCGGCGACGAGCTGCGCCAGAGTGGCCGGGCCTGCCTCGAGTGCGCTGAGGACCGCTGCGGCCTTGTCCAGCACTCCGACTCCGCTAGAGTTGTCCATGTGCCGATATTGGCGTCTCGCGGGCTGAGACGCAAGTACTTCTGACCTAAGTCGGCCTTTCTGGAGGACACGGACATGGCGCGAACGCTCGCCGAGAAGGTCTGGGACGCACACGTCGTCCGCCGCGGCACCGACGGGGTGCCCGACCTTCTCTACATCGACCTGCACCTCGTGCACGAGGTGACGAGCCCGCAGGCCTTCGACGGCCTCCGGCTCGCAGGTCGTCGCGTCCGCCGGCCGGACCTGACGCTGGCCACCGAGGACCACAACACGCCGACGCTCGACATCGACCTGCCGATCGCGGACCCGACGAGCCGCACGCAGATCGAGACGCTGCGTCGCAACGCCGAGGAGTTCGGCATTCGGCTGCACTCGCTCGGCGACGCCGACCAGGGCATCGTGCACCAGGTCGGGCCCCAGCTGGGCCTGACGATGCCCGGCCTGACCGTCGTCTGCGGCGACTCGCACACGTCGACCCACGGCGCGTTCGGCGCGCTGGCGTTCGGCATCGGCACCAGCGAGGTCGAGCACGTGCTCGCGACGCAGACGCTGCCGCTGCAGCCCTTCAAGACGATGGCCATCACGGTCGACGGGACGCTGCCGCACGGCGCGACCGCCAAGGACATCATCCTGGCGATCATCGCCAAGATCGGCACCGGTGGCGGCCAGGGCTACGTCCTGGAGTACCGCGGCGAGGCGATCCGGAGCCTGTCGATGGAGGCCCGGATGACGATCTGCAACATGTCGATCGAGGCCGGCGCCCGCGCGGGCATGATCGCCCCCGACGAGACGACCTTCGCCTACCTGAAGGGCCGCCCGCACGCGCCGGAGGGCGCCGACTGGGACGCCGCCGTCGAGTACTGGCAGACCCTGCGCACGGACGACGACGCGGTGTTCGACGCCGAGGTCGTCCTCGACGCGGCCGACATCGAGCCGTTCGTCACGTGGGGCACCAACCCGGGCCAGGGGCTGCCGCTGTCCGGTCGCGTGCCGAACCCGGCGGAGATCGGCGACGACAACCAGCGCGTCGCCGCCGAGCGCGCGCTCGAGTACATGGGCCTCACGCCGGGCACGCCCCTGCGGGACATCGCGGTCGACACGGTCTTCATCGGGTCGTGCACCAACGGCCGCATCGAGGACCTCCGGCAGGTCGCGAAGGTGTTCCAGGGCCGCCGCAAGGCCGACTCGGTGCGCGTGCTCGTGGTGCCGTCGTCGGCCCGCGTGCGGCTGCAGGCCGAGGCCGAGGGCCTGGACCGGATCTTCACGGACTTCGGCGCGGAGTGGCGCAACGCGGGCTGCTCGATGTGCCTCGGCATGAACCCCGACCAGCTGGCCCCGGGGGAGCGCGCGGCGTCGACGTCGAACCGCAACTTCGAGGGCCGCCAGGGCAAGGGCGGGCGGACGCACCTCGTCTCGCCGCTCGTGGCCGCCGCCACCGCCGTGCGCGGCACGCTGTCGTCGGTGGGTGACCTCGGCATCGAGGACGCCCCGGACGGCTCGCCCCTGACCACCACCGTCAGCGCCTGAGGAGTCCCGCCATGGAGAAGTTCACCCAGCACACCGGCGTGGGCGTCCCGCTGCGCCGCAGCAACGTCGACACCGACCAGATCATCCCCGCGGTGTACCTCAAGCGCGTCACCCGCACGGGCTTCGAGGACGGCCTGTTCTCGGCCTGGCGCAACGACCCGGCGTTCGTGCTCAACCAGGCGCCGTACGCGACCGGGTCGGTCCTCGTCGCCGGGCCGGACTTCGGCACCGGCTCCTCGCGCGAGCACGCCGTCTGGGCGCTCAAGGACTACGGCTTCAAGGCCGTCCTGTCCTCGCGGTTCGCCGACATCTTCCGCGGCAACTCCGGCAAGCAGGGCCTCCTCGCGGCCCAGCTGGCGCAGGAGGACATCGAGCTCATCTGGAAGATCCTCGAGACCACGCCGGGCACCGAGGTCACGGTCGACCTGGTGAACAAGCAGGTGCGCTGCGCGGACGTCACTGTGCCGCTCCAGGTCGACGACTACACGCGCTGGCGGCTCATGGAGGGCCTCGACGACATCGGCCTCACGCTCCAGCACGAGGGCGACATCGCCGAGTTCGAGGAGCACCGCGCGTCGTGGCGGCCGCGGACCCTGCCCGCCAAGCACCTGCCCAAGGTCGAGGTCAAGGCCGCCCGTGCGGCGGGCGTGCCGGTCGAGATCGGCCGTCCCCTGCCCCAGAACTGACGCCGCGACCGGCCGGCCATCCAGCGGTCCGCCGACGCCCTACCAGGCGCTCGGCGGGCCCTGACGGGCCAGGTCGAGGAGTGCACCGGGCGTCACCGACGGGTCCCATCGCGCGTCGACGAACCACGTGGCGCCGGCGCGCTCGTAGGCGGCGACCATCTCCTGCGCGGCCCCGCGGTCCTGGGGCAGCACGTCCTGCACGACGACGTCGTAGCCCGTCAGGTCGCCACGGCTCTCGCGCAGCCACGCGACGGCGTCGGCGACGTCGGACGGCGCGAGCGGCTCCTCCGAGCCCGTCCGCTGCAGCACGACGCCGTCCCAGCGGGCGGCGCGCGCCATCGACCTGGGGCTCGGCCAGCCGCCCACCGGCCACACCGGGATGCGCGGCTGCTGCACCGGCCGGGGCGCGATCACCAGCTCGTCGACGCGGTGGTGCGTGCCGTCGAACGAGAAGGGCTCGCCGCGCCACGCGAGGTCGCAGATGGCGAGCGCCTCGTCGAGCCGCTGCGCCCGCTCGCGCGCGGACGTCACCTCGCCGCTCACACGGGAGAACCCGCCGTCGTCGACCACGCCGAGCCCGACGGGCAGCACCAGGCGGCCGCCGGACAGGTGGTCCACCGTCACGGCCTCGCGCGCCAGCTTCCAGGGGCGCCGGCGTGCCGGCGCGAACACGAGCGCGCCGAGCCGGATCCGCTCGGTCCGCACGGCCGCGGCGGCCAGGACCATCCACGGGTCCCAGGCGACCATGTCGCCGATGCTGATCGCGTCCCAGGTGAAGAACCCGTCCCAGCCGGACGCATCAGCCGCCTCCGCCATCGCGAGCACCTCGTCGACGTCCCCGTAGCTGCCGACCATCCCGAATCTCATCTGCGCGACGGTACGTGCCGCCTCCGACACGGGCCGATCCACGCACGCAGGGGACGGTCGCGGTCCACGCCCGCTGCCGTGGAAACCGCGTCCCGGAGCGGCCGTGTGACGCGAAGGCCGAACGTGGGCGACGATGGGGGCATGTCTGACGTCATGCACGTGCACGGCGGCGCGCCCCTCACGGGCGCCATCACCGTGCGAGGGGCCAAGAACTTCGTGTCGAAGGCGATGGTCGCCTCGCTGCTCGGGGAGGGGCCCAGCGAGCTGCGCAACGTGCCCGGCATCCGGGACGTCGAGATCGTGCGCGACCTGCTCGAGCTGCACGGCGTGCGCGTGGACCGTGACGACCGCGCTGGCGTCCTGCGCCTGGACCCCACGGACGTCGAGAGCGCGCACGTCGCCGACATCGACGCGCACGCCGGCTCCAGCCGGATCCCGATCCTGTTCTGCGGCCCGCTGCTGCACCGCCTGGGCGAGGCGTTCATCCCGGACCTCGGTGGGTGCCGGATCGGCGACCGGCCGATCAACTTCCACCTCGACATCCTTCGCCAGTTCGGCGCCGTGGTGGACAAGCGGGAGAACGGGATCCACATCACGGCCCCCCGGCGGCTGCAAGGCACGAAGATCGCGCTGCCGTACCCGAGCGTCGGTGCCACCGAGCAGCTGCTGCTCACCGCGGTGCGCGCGGAGGGGCTGACGGAGCTCGCGGGCGCCGCCATCGAGCCCGAGATCATGGACCTCATCAACGTCCTGCAGAAGATGGGCGCGATCATCTCCGTGGACACCGACCGGGTGATCCGCATCGAGGGCGTGGACCGCCTCGAGGGCTACCGCCACACGTCGCTGCCGGACCGGATCGAGGCGGCCTCGTGGGCGTCCGCGGCGCTGGCGACCGGCGGCGACATCGACGTGCTGGGCGCGCGCCAGCCGGAGATGACGGCGTTCCTCAACACCTTCCGCAAGGTGGGCGGCGGCTTCGAGGTGCACGACGACGGCATCCGCTTCTTCCACCCGGGCCACGAGCTGAGCTCGATCGTCCTCGAGACGGACGTGCACCCCGGGTTCATGACCGACTGGCAGCAGCCGCTCGTCGTCGCCCTGACGCAGGCGACGGGCCTGTCGATCGTGCACGAGACGGTGTACGAGAACCGCTTCGGCTTCACGGACGCGCTGCGCGGCATGGGAGCGACCATCCAGGTCTACCGCGAGTGCCTCGGCGGGCATCCGTGCCGGTTCGGGCAGCGCAACTTCTACCACTCGGCCGTCATCTCGGGGCCGACGCCGCTGATCGCCGCCGACATCGAGGTGCCCGACCTGCGTGGCGGCTTCTCGCACCTCATCGCCGCGCTGGCGGCCAAGGGGACGTCGCGCGTCGCCGGCATCGGGCTCATCGACCGTGGCTACGAGAACTTCACGGACAAGCTCGCCGCGCTGGGCGCGGACTTCGACCGCGACTGACCGTCCCCCGGGGGCGGGTCGCCGGTCGGTGGGCCGACCGGTGACCCGCCGACCCGCGGGGCGCGGGTAGCATCGGCTCCCGTGCCGCCGCCCCCGCGTTCGAACCGTACGTACCGTGCGGTGGCGCGCATCCTGCGCCCGCTGCTCTTCGCTATGACGAAGCAGCGGTGGAGCGGCGTGGAGCACCTGCCGCGCGACCGCGGCTTCGTCGTCGCGGCGAACCACGTGACGATGGTCGACCCGGTCACCACGGCGCACTACCTGTACGACAACGGGTTCGCCGGCCGGGTGCTCGCCAAGGAGTCGCTCTTCCGCGTCCCGCTCTTCGGTGCGGTCCTGCGGTCGTCGGGCATGGTGCCCGTGCACCGGGGCACGGCGCGCGCGGCCGACTCGCTCCGGGGCGCCGAGGCCGCCGTCGAGGCGGGGGAGTGCGTCGTGGTCTTCCCCGAGGGGACGCTGACGCGCGAGCCCGACATGTGGCCGATGGCCGGCAAGACGGGCGTCGCGCGCGTCGCCCTCGCGACGCGGGCACCCGTGGTCCCCGTCGCGCAGTGGGGCACGCACCGGCTCCTGGCGCGCTACGGCAAGCTGCTCAAGCCGGTGCCGCGCAAGCCGGTGACCGTCGTGGCCGGTCCGCCCGTGGACCTGTCCGACCTGTACGACAAGCCGCTTGACGCGGCGACGCTGCGGGAGGCGACCGACCGCGTCATGGACGCGATCACGCACCTGCTCGAGGAGATCCGCGGGGAGCAGGCGCCCCCCGAGCGGTTCGTGTGGCGACGAGGAGAGGACCGCAGTTGAGCGCAGACAGGCCGCGCGCCGCCGTCCTCGGCACCGGCGCCTGGGGCACGACGTTCGCCGCCGTGCTGGCGGACGCCGGGTGCCCAGTGACGCTCTGGGGCATCGCCGACGAGGTGTGCGAGGAGATCAACACCGCCCACCGCAACACCGCGTACCTGCCGGGCGTCGTGCTTCCCGACGGCGTCCGCGCCACCACCGACGCGGCCGCGGCCCTCGCCGGGGCGAAGGTGGTCGCCATCGCGATCCCCGCGCAGGTGGCGCGGTCGGCGATCGCCCCCCTGGCCGACCTCCTGGAGCCCGACGCCGTGGCGGCCTCGCTCATCAAGGGCGTCGAGCTCACGTCGCACCGGCGGATGAGCGAGGTGATCGGCGAGGCGCTGCGGCTGCCCGAGGAGCGGGTGGCGGTCGTCTCCGGCCCGAACCTCGCACGCGAGATCGCCGAGCACCAGCCGACGGCGACGGTCGTCGCCTCGCGGAGCGCCGCGACGGCCGACCTCGTCGCCCACGCGTGCGCGAACTCCTACTTCCGCCCGTACACGAACAGCGACGTCGTCGGCGTCGAGCTGTCGGGCGCGGTGAAGAACGTCATCGCCGTCGCCGTGGGCATCGCGCAGGGCACCGGCTACGGGACGAACACGACGGCGACGGTCATCACCCGTGGCCTGGTGGAGATGACCCGGCTGGGCCTCGCGCTCGGGGCCGACGCGCAGACGTTCGCCGGGCTGGCGGGCATGGGCGACCTCGTCGCCACCTGCGTGTCGCCCCTGTCGCGCAACCACACCCTCGGCATGCACATGGGCCAGGGCAAGACGCTCGACGAGGCGATCGCCGCCACGGGCGGCACGGCCGAGGGCGTCAAGACCTCCGCCTCGGTGCTCGAGCTCGCGCGCAGCGTCGGCGTCGAGATGCCGATCACGGAGGCCGTGGTGCAGGTGCTGCACCACGGGCTGCCGATCGACCGGCTGCCCGAGCTGCTGCTCAACCGTCCCCGCAAGGCCGAGGGCGTGCAGGCGACGGGCCCCTTCTGACGAGTCGCATCGGCGGCTCGGTGCGCGCCGCCGTGAGCCGCCGTGAGCCGCCGCTGCCCGGCGGGGCTCAGCGGCGGACGCGGTAGGCCAGGTGCACGACGCCGCAGCCGAAGCGCCGCTCGCTCACCAGCGTGAGGTCCAGGCGCTGCGCCGCAGGCAGGGCGGGGAGGCCGCCGCCCACGGCGACCGGGACGACGAACAGGTGCAGGCCGTCCACCAGCCCGCCCGCGAAGGCCGCCGTGGCGAGCGTCGGCCCACCGACGAGCAGGTCGGCCTCGGCCCACTCCTTCACGCGGCGCACGTCCTCCGGGTCGAAGACAGGCGCGAGCCGGGCCCGGGGCCCCACCTCCGGCTGCTGGGTCCGCGCGTAGACGACCTTGTCGGAGCCCCGCCAGAGCCTCTGGTGCTCCGCCTCCTCCGGCGTCGTCGGCCCGGCGTCGTCCCACGCCTGCAGGACCGCGTAGGTGCGGTGGCCGAGGAGCCAGGTGCCCACGGAGCGCTGCACGTCGTTCACGGCCGCGCGCACCTCGGCGTCCGGGACGGCCCAGGCGAAGCCCCCGTTCGCGTCGGCGACGTAGCCGTCGAGCGAGCAGATCGCGGAGTACAGCACGGCGGCCACGGTCAGTCCCTCCCGCCGCGAGCGGCGCGCAGCGCCTGGTCCAGGTCGCGCCAGAGGTCCTCGACGTCCTCGATGCCCACGGACAGCCGCAGGAGGTCCTCGGGCACCGTGGGGGACTCGGTGGCGAACCGCCGGCGCCGCTCGAGCATGCTCTCCACCCCGCCGAGGGAGGTCGCCGGCACCCACAGGCGCACGGCGGCCACGACGTCGTCCGCGGCCTGCGCGCCGCCGGCCGGGCGCACACCGAGGATGGTCCCGAACCCGTCGAGCTGGCGGGCGGCGAGCGCGTGGCCGGGGTCGCCCGGCAGGCCCGGGTAGCGGACCTCGACGACGTCGGGGTGCGCCGCGAGCCGCTCGGCGAGGACCTGGGCGTTCGCCTGGGCCCGCGCCACGCGCAGCGCGAGCGTGCGCAGGCCACGCAGGGCGAGCCACACCTCCCAGGGCCCGGCGATCGCCCCGTGCGTGCGGCGGTAGGCGTCCAGCCGGGACCGCAGGTCCGGGTCGCCCGTGACCACGGCCCCGAGCACGACGTCGGAGTGGCCGGCGAGCGCCTTCGTCACCGAGTGCACGACGACGTCCGCGCCGAAGGTCAGCGGCCGCTGCCCGAGGGGGGTGGCGAAGGTGTTGTCGACGGCGACCAGGGCGCCGGCGTCGTGGGCGGCGGCGACGATCGCGGGCAGGTCGGCCACCTCGAGCATGGGGTTCGTGGGCGACTCCGCCCAGACCAGCGCCGTGCCGGGCAGGACGGCCGCGACCGCGTCGAGGTCGTGCAGGTCCGCGGTCACCACCTCGAGGCCGCGCGTCGCGGCGAGCTCGTGGGCCAGCACCAGGGTCACCTGGTAGGCGTGCCGCGGCACCACCACGCGTCCGCCGGGTGGCACCAGGGAGAACGCGGCGGCGACGGCCGCCATCCCCGACGAGTAGACGAGCGCCGGCAGGGGGCTCGCCTCGAGCGCCGCGAGCGCCTCCTCGAACGGGTGCCAGGTGGGCGCGTCGTAGCGCGTGTACATCGCCTCGCCCGGGACGGGCGGCCCCTGCGAGACGTAGGTGGACGACAGGACGACGCCCGCGTTGACCGGCGCCCCCGGTTCCCGGTCCGGCCGTCCCGCGGTGACGGCGAGCGTGGCGGGCGACAGGTCGGGCGTGTCCATGCCGGAAGCGTAGTCAGCGACGGGGGACGGCCCGGACGGCAGGCGGCGTCCGGGCGCCCGGCGGACGCGCCCGGCGCCGCCGGGTGGTGTGCCCGCCGACAGGGAGCCGCGCGGGCGCCGGTGCTAACCTCGTCCGCGTGCTGACGGTCCTCGCGGGTGACGTTCTCGCGGACCGCACCGGGGCCGAGCCGGCCCGCGTGCTGGCCCTGCACGGCTGGGGCCGCACGGGCGACGACTTCGCCGCGATCGTCGCGGGAACCGACGCGCTCGCCGTGCACCTGCCCGGCTTCGGCCGCACCGAGCCGCCGCCCGACGTCTGGGGCAGCCCCCAGTACGCCGAGCACCTGGCCACGGCGCTCGCGGGGACCGGACCCTACGTCGTCGTCGGGCACTCGTTCGGCGGGCGGGTGGCCGTGCGCCTCGCCGCCGCGCACCCCGAGCTCGTCAGCGCGCTCGTGCTGACCGGCGTGCCCCTCGTGCGCGCGACCGCCGCGCCCCGGCCGCGCCTCGCGCTGCGGCTGGCCAAGCGCCTGCACGCGGCGCACCTGCTCCCCACGGGCGTCGTCGACCGGCTGCGGCGCAGCGGCGGCTCGGCCGACTACAACGCGGCCCAGGGCGTGATGCGCGGTGTCCTCGTGCGCGTCGTGGGCGAGGACTACACGGTGGACCTCGCCCGGATCGCCGGGCGCCTGCCGGTGCACCTCGTCTGGGGCGAGGCCGACGACGCCGCGCCGCTGGCGGGTGCCCGGATGGCCGGTCAGGCCCTCGGCGTCGACGTCGAGGTGGTCCCGGGCGCCGGTCACCTGCTCGAGGGCGACCTCGCGGACGCCGTCCGCGGACGCCTGCTCGCCGTCCTGGAGGGTGCGTGATCATCGACCTCGTCGTCGCGGTCGTCGTGACGGGTGCCCTCGTCGTGGCGGGCCTCACGTGGTTCCGCGTGGCCCAGCGCGAGCACTACGTCCCCGGGCGGGTCCGGGTCATCGCCGCGCTGTGGCGCTCGCGGTCTGGGCTGGACGCGACGCTCGACGCGGTGTCCGTGGTGCTCGCGTTCGGCGCCGCGCTCGCGGTGCTCGCCTCGGGCGGCGTGCGGACCACCCTCACGCTCCTGGCCGTCCCCGCAGCCCTCCTGGGCGCCGCGGTGCCGCTCGGCCTCTCGGTGCGCGGCCGCACGTCGCGGCTGGCGTGGACGGGTCGCCTCAAGCGGCTCGTCGCCGCCTGGGCCGTGGCCGCGGTCGTCCTCGGCGCGGGCCTGTGGTGGGCGCTCGGGGTGGGCGCGACGGCGGTCCTCGCCGTGACCGTGCCGCTCACGGCCGACCTGGCGCTCGCCGTCATGGACCGGGTCGAGCGCCGGCTCTCGGCGCCGTTCGTCGCCAAGGCCCAGCAGCGCCTGGCGCGCGTGCGCCCGACGGTCGTCGCGGTCACCGGCTCCTACGGGAAGACCTCGACCAAGGGCTACATCGCGCACGTCCTCGCGGCGAGCCGCGCGGTCGTCGCGTCCCCCGCGAGCTTCAACAACCGGCTCGGCCTGTCCCGGGCGGTGAACGACCACCTCGTCGACGGGACCGAGGTCTTCGTCGCCGAGATGGGCACCTTCGGCCCGGGCGAGATCCGCGAGCTGTGCGCCCTCTTCCCGCCGGACGTCGCCGTCATCACCACGATCGGCGAGGCGCACCTGGAGCGGATGGGCTCGCGCGAGGTGATCGCGGCCGCCAAGGGCGAGATCACCGAGCGCGCGAAGGTCGTCGTCCTGCCGATCGACGACCCGCTGCTCGCGCGGCTCGCCGAGCGCTGCCGGGCCGACGGCAAGCGCGTCGTGACGGTCTCCACGCAGGGCGCGGCGGCCGACGTCGTCGTCGACGAGGCGGCCGGGCAGGTCCGCGCAGGAGAGACGACCCTGCCCCTGCCCGACGGCGTCCCGCACGCCGTGAACCTCGGCGTCACCCTGGGCGTGGCCCTGGCGCTCGACGTCGACCCGGCGGGCCTCGCGCCGCGGCTGACGGGCTCGATGCCGCGTGCCGCGCACCGCGCCGAGGTGCACGCGGGCGCCGGGCTCGCCGTCATCGACGACACGTACAACGCGAACCCGGTCGGCGCCCGGGCGGCGCTCGACGAGGCGGCCGCCCTCGCCGCGGAGCGGGGCGGTCCGCTCGTCGTGGTCACGCCCGGCATCGTCGAGCTCGGGCCGGTCCAGGCGGAGCGCAACGCCGCCTTCGCGAAGGCCGCCGCGGAGGCGGGGGCGCGACTGGTCGTCGTCGGCCGCACGAACCGTGCCGCCCTGGTCGCCGGCGCGCGTGAGGGCGGGACCGAGCCGGACGTCGTCGGGACCCGCGAGCAGGCCGTGCCCGTCGCCACGGCGGCGGCCGGTGAGCAGGGCGTCGTACTCTACGAGAACGACCTGCCGGACCACTACCCCTGATCGGGCCTGCCGCCCGCGGTCGTTCCCCCCGGATCGGGTCTGCCCGATCGACCCGAGACACAGATGAGGTGAGCATGTCGCCCTGGGCCGTGGTGTTCGGCGGGCCGTCGCCGGAGCACGAGATCTCGATCCTCACGGGACTGCAGGCCGAGCGCGTGCTGACCCGGGCCGGCGAGGACGTGCTCAGCCTGTACTGGGGGCCGACGGGTGCCTGGCACCTCGTCCCCACCGGCACCGAGGCCAAGGACTACCTCGAGGGCGCGCCGTCGGGCGCCAAGCCCGTCGACGTGCGTCTGGGCGCCGACGGCGGGTTCTTCGTCAAGGGGCGCCTGCGGGCCGAGCGGCTGGACGTCGCCGCGGCACTGTCGTGCCTGCACGGCGGACTGGGCGAAGGAGGCGGCTACGCGGGCCTGATGGCCCTGCTCGGTGTGCCGACCACCGGTGGCAGCCTCTACGCCTCCGCGCTCGGCATGGACAAGCTCGCGTTCTCCGGCGTCGTCGCCGCGGCCGGGATCCCGGCGCTGCCGCGCGTCGCCCTCGAGCCGGAGGGCTCGCCGGACGCGACGCCCGCCTTCCCGGGCCCGTACATCGTCAAGCCGCGCTTCGGTGGCTCCAGCATCGGCATCGAGATCGTCGACGACCTGGCCGCCGCGCGCGCCGTGGCGCGGGCGAGCGTGCACCTGCGGGCCGGCGCCGTCGTCGAGCCGTACCGGCGTGACCTCGTGGACCTGAACATCGCCTTCCGGACGTACCCGTCGCTGGAGCTCTCGGAGATCGAGCGACCGCTGCGCGCGGCCGACGGCGGCGTGTACTCCTACGCCGACAAGTACCTGGCCGGCGGCGCCGGCGAGGACGCCGGCATGGCGAGCGCGCCGCGCGAGCTGCCCGCGGACATCCCCGAGGACGTGGCCGACCGGATCCGCACGTACGCGCGGCGCGTCGCCGCCGTGACGCTGACCACCGGCGCCCCGCGTCTCGACTTCCTGTACGACGAGTCGAACGGCGACGTCTACGTCAACGAGATCAACACGGTCCCCGGCGCCATGGGCCTGTACCTGTGGGCCGGACGCGTCTCCGCGGCCGACGTGCTGCGCGGGATGCTCGTCGAGGCGCGCGACGCCGGCGTCCCCGCCGCGCCGTCGGGCTTCGGCTCGGGGGCGGCCCTGCGGGCCGCGGGAGGCATCGCGGGCAAGCTCGTGGGCCTGGAGGGCCCGCGGGCCTGACGGCACCCGTGGCGGTCGCCCTTGCGGGCGACCGCCGGGCGGGCCCCGAACCTCAGGCGTCGGGCCCGCGCTCCGCGGCCGTGCGCAGGAGGTCGGCGAGCAACGTGCCGAGCGTCCGCCCGGCCTCGGCGGCAGCGAGCGGCAGCACCGACGTCTCCGTGAGACCGGGGGAGACCGCGGCCTCGAGGAACCACGGGGTGCCGGCCTCGTCGACGATGACGTCGGTGCGGGACATGTCACGCAGCCCGAGCGCCTGGTGCGCGGTGACGGCCGCGGCCGCGGTCGCCTCGAGCGCGTCGAACGGTACCGGCGCGGGGATCTCGATCGTGATGAGGTCGGCGCTGTAGCGGGCCTCGAAGCTGAACGGTGACGTGCCCGGGTTGAGGAACGCGGCCGGCGGCAGGGCCACGGGCGACCCGCCCTCCTCGATGACGACCGTCTCGAGCGTCACGCCCGGCACGTACTTCTCGATCAGCGCGAGGCTGCCGTAGGTGAAGCAGCGCACGAGGGCCGCGGGGAGCTCGGCGGCGTCCTCCACGAGGCTCATCCCGAGCGTCGACCCGCTGGTGGCGGGCTTGACGACCACGGGCAGGCCGAGGCGGTCGCCGATGGCCCCCACGAGCCGGGTGGGCGAGAGCTCACGGAACGAGCGGGCGGAGATGGCCACCCAGTCGGGCGTGGCCAGGCCGGCGGCCGTGACCAGCTTCTTGGCCACCACCTTGTCCCAGGCGAGGTGACAGGCGCCCGGCCGCGGGCCGACGTACGGGATGCCGATCAGCTGGAGCGCGGTCTGCAGCGAGCCGTCCTCGCCGCTCGCGCCGTGCACCGCGACGTACGCGGCGCTGATGCTGTCGCCCCGGAGCTTGTCGAGCAGGGACTCGTCGGCGTCGTAGAGCACGGCGTCCACGCCGGCCTCGGCCAGGGCGTAGAGCGCACGGCGACCCGAGCGGACGGAGACCTCCCGCTCGTTCGACAGACCCCCGGCGATGACGGCCACGCGTTCCAGTGTCATGACTCTCCCTTCCCGGCGATCCTAGGGCTCACAGGCACGAGCGGGTCTGTTCGACGCGGGCCACGGCCGGGCCGATGTCGATGAGGAACGACGTCGATCGGGTCGCCGCGACGGCAGCCGGCACCAGCACCTCGACGGCGGGGTCGCGCCCGTACGTCGTGAACGTCCAGTCCCCGCTGCCGTCCGGCCCGACCTCGCCCTCGACCGCGAGCCAGTCCACGGCGACGACGCCGTCGTCCGCGGTGACGCACGGGTCGGTGGTCGGGGGAGGCGGCTCGACCCCGCAGCGCAACACGACGGGTGCGTTCCGGTCGCCCCACGCCACCGTCGCCTGGCTGCTCGTGGTCAGCCGGGACATGCCCGCCAGCTCGCGGGGCAGGGCGAGGACGACCTCGGCGCACAGGGGGTCGGCGGCGTGCGGTGCGGCGCTCACGCCGACCGGGGAGGAGCAGCCGGCGAGCAAGGAGCCGGCGAGGGCAGTGCCCGCGAGCAGCGTCCCGGCGACCTGGTGAGCTCGGGCGACCACGGCACCACCGTAGCCCGCTCGGTAACCTGGCCGACGTGCCCGCCCCCACGATCGCCGACCTCGGCGAGGATGCGCTGCTGACGCGTCTCTTCCCGCTCTTGCCCGCCGGTTCCGGGACGTTGCTCGGACCTGGCGACGACGCCGCCGTCGTCCGGGCGCCCGACGCCCGCGTGGTCGTGACGACCGACGTGCTCGTCGAGGACCGTCACTTCCGCCTCGACTGGTCGAGCGGCGAGGACGTCGGTTGGCGTGCGGCGGTGCAGAACCTCGCGGACGTCGCCGCGATGGGCGCCGTGCCGACGTCGCTGGTCGTGGCGCTGGTGGTGCCGGCGACGACGCCCGTCGCCTGGGTCGAGGGCCTCGGGAGAGGTCTCGCGGGCGGATGCCCGGAGGGCGTGGGCGTCGTGGGCGGGGACCTGTCGGGTGGGGAGCACGTCGCCGTCGCGGTCACCGCGCTCGGCGACCTGGCGGGGCGTGCGCCGGTGCGACGCTCGGGCGCCCGGCCCGGCGACGTCGTCGCGCACGCGGGCGTCCGCGGCCACTCGGCCGCCGGCTACGCGTGGCTGGCCGCCGGCCGGCCCGTCCCTGACGCAGAGACGGCCGACGGGGAGGGGGCGGACGCCGAGGGCCGTGCGCTGGCCCGGGCCGTGCGTCTCGCGGTCCGGGGCTACCGGCGGCCGGTCAGCCCGCTCGTCGGCGGCCCCGCCGCGGCCGACGCCGGGGCGACCGCGATGCTCGACGTCTCCGACGGCCTGCTGCGCGACGCGGGCCGGCTCGCGCGGGCGAGCGGCGTCGTCGTGCACCTGGACCCGCCCGCCGACGCGTTCGGCGAGGACCTCGCCGCCCTGGCGCCGGTCGCGCGCGCGCTCGGCGCGGACGCCGAGGCCTGGGTGCTCGCCGGCGGGGAGGACCACGGGCTGCTCGCGACCTTCCCCGCGGACGCGTCGCTGCCCGCGGGGTTCCGCCGCATCGGCGTCGTCGGCGCCCCGGGGGAGTGGACCGCGGGCACCGTGACCGTCGCCGGGCGGGTGCCGAGCGGGCCCGTCGGCTGGGACCACTTCCGGGGCTGAGCGGGCTGCTGTCGCGGTCGGCCCCGCCGTCGCGGGCAGCCCGCGGGCGCGGTCAGCCGCGGCGGTAGCGGATCTCCTTCAGGTACTCGCCGCCGAACTCCTCCATCTTCTCGACGCCGTCCGGCGCGAAGCCGCTGCGGCGGTAGAAGTGCCGGGCACGGTCGTTCGTGTCGAGGGCCCACAGGGTCACCGTGGCGCCGTCGGGGACCGCCCCGAGCGTGGTGCGCATGAGCTCGCGCGCGGCGCCGCGGCCCCACGCGTGGGGGTCCAGGTAGATGGAGTAGATCTCCATGGTCGTGCGGTCGGCGTCCTCGTCGCGGCTCGGGCCGAGGTGGACGAAGCCCACCGTCCCGTCCTCGTCGTCGGCGACCCAGACGGAGTGCCCGCGGTCGAGCGTCGCGAGCGTCGAGGCCCAGTGCTCGGCGCGGGACGGCTCGTCGAGCCCGGCCAGGAACTCCTCGGGGACGACGCCCCGGTAGGCCTCGCGCCAGGAGGCGAACTCCACGGCGGCGATGCGCTCGGCGTCGGCGGGCGTGGCGGGGCGGATGGTGACCTCGGTGACGTCCTCGACCATGCCGACACCCTGCCATCCGGGGCGGCGGTCGGCCAACCCCGCCGGACAGGATCCGGGGACGACGATGCCCGCGGCACGTGCCGCGGGCATCGGTGGAGCTGGGGGCCGTGAGGTCTCAGGCGATGCGCTGGACCTTGCCGGCCTTGAGGCAGGAGGTGCACACGTACACCCGCTTGGGGGAACCGGCCACGACGGCGCGGACCCGCTGGATGTTCGGGTTCCAGCGACGCTTGGTGCGGCGGTGGGAGTGCGAGATGGAGTGCCCGAAGCCCGGGCCCTTGCCGCAGACGTCGCAGTTCGCAGCCACGTGAGTCTCCTTGTTGCGTGCACGCCGCGGTGGGCGTCGGAATCTGGGGTGGTCCGGCGGAGGGAGGCACCGGGCGCGGGCAGCGCCGATCGCCAGCAGGGCCGGACAACCTCGATAGGGTAGCCGATCGAAGGCGGTGCCCCCAAACGGCGGTGCCCCACACGGCGGCGGTGCCCGCGGACGACGGGTGTCCCGGGCGGCGCTCGCCGCCCGGGAGCATCCTGGCAGCATGCCGGGGACATCCCGCGAGCAGGGCGTGCGCGCCCGGAGGACGACGGAGGACGCGTGGCCGTGACGGCGGTGCTCGATGCCGAGGTGCTGCGCACCTGGGCGGACGCGGCCGTTCGCGCCCTCGGCACCCACCGCGGCGAGCTCGACGCGCTGAACGTCTTCCCCGTCGCGGACTCCGACACCGGCACGAACCTCTACCTGACCCTGCGCGAGGGCCGTCTGGCCCTCGGCGCCGGTGGGCCGGACGCGGCCCGGCTGTTCGCCCGGGGGGCCCTCGTCGGTGCGCGGGGCAACTCGGGCGTCATCGTGAGCCAGTACCTCGGGGCGCTGGTGCGCGCGATGCCCGCCACGGCGGTCACGGGCGACGCCCTCGCGTCCGGCCTGCAGCTGGCCGCCGACGCCGCCTACCGGGCGGTGGCACGCCCGGTCGAGGGGACGGTGCTCTCGGTGGCGCGCGCGGTCGCCGACGGTGCTCGGGCGGTCGGCGGCGGGCCGCTCGAGGTGCTCGAGGGTGGTCTGGCAGCGGGCTACGACGCCCTGGGCAGGACGCCCGCACAGCTGGCCGCGCTCCGGGCCGCCGGTGTGCTCGACGCCGGCGGGTGGGGCCTGCTCCTGGTCCTCGGCGCGCTGGCGGAGGCGCTCGGCGGCACCGCGCCCACCTGGGCGCCCGGCGACGTCGCCGGGCCCGCTCACGCAGGCGGTGGTGCCGTCGACGACGCCCACCACGACCACGGGCACGCGGAGGACGGCTCCTGCGACACGGGGCGCGGGGGCGCGTTCGAGGTGATGTTCGTCGTCGGCGGGCCGGGCGAGCCCGAGGGGGACGACGACGTCGACGGCCGGCTGCGGACCGCGCTGGCCGCGGTCGGGGACTCGGTGGCGGTGGTCGGCGGGGACGGGCTGTGGCAGGCGCACGCCCACACCGACAGCCCCCTGGCCGCGGTCGACGCCGCCGCCGTGGCGGGCCTCCAGGCCACCCAGGTGCGCGTGCGTCACATCGCGCGCCAGGCGGGGGTGCACGGCGCGCACACCCCGGCGCTCGGCGTCGTCGCCGTGACGGGGGCCGCCGGCCTGACCGCCGACCTCGCGCGCGCGGGCGCCGTCGTCGTGCTCGTGCTGCCGGGTCAGGCCGCGGGAGCCGAGCTGGTCCGGGCGATCGACGACACGGGAGCCGAGTCGGTCCTCGTCCTGGCGGCGGACGGGTTCGTCGCCTCCGCGCCGGAGCGCGAGGGCACGCGCGTGCGGGACGGGCTGGACGAGACGCAGGTCGTGGCCGGGGCGGCCACGTTCGCGATGCTCGCCGGACCGGGGCACGGCGCCGAGGAGATCGCCGCGCACGTGCTCGCCGCGGTCGACGGCGTGCGCACCGCCGCCGCCGATGTCGGACCCGACGGCGATGCTGGGCCCGTGCTGTCCGCTGCGCGCTCCCTCCTCGCCGAGCCGACCGCTCTGCTGACGGTCCTCGCGCCGGAGGACGCGCCGGCGGACCTCGCCGACCGCCTGCACGACGTCGTGGGTGCCGACGTCGAGCTCGTGCTGCTCAGGACGGGTCTGCCCGGCCGGCGGGTGCTGCTCGGGGCGGAGGCGGCGAACGAGCCCGCCGGCGAGCTGTCGTGACCGATCTCGGCCTGCAGCGACCGCTCGACCGGTTCGTGGGGGCCCGGACCGCCACCGCGCTCGGCAAGCTGGGGCTGCGGACGGGCGAGGACCTGCTGCGCCACTACCCGCGCCGGTACACCGAGCCCGGTCGGCTGACGGACCTCAGCGAGCTCCGCACCGGGGAGCACGTGACCGTCATGGCCAAGGTGCGCCAGGCGACCATCCGCCACATGCGCAGCCGGGGCGGCGTGATGATGGAGGCCGTCGTCACCGACGGGGTGCGCGAGCTGGCGCTGACGTTCTTCGCCAAGCACGCCGGCAGCCTCCGCCCGCACGAGAGCCGCCTCCTGCCCGGCCGCGTCGGCCTCTTCACCGGCGACGTCGGCCGCTACAAGGGCAAGGCGCAGCTGGTCCACCCGGACTACACGATCGTCGGCGTCGACGCGGACGACGAGCAGGCCGCGCTCGTCGAGGCGAGCCGACCTATCCCGATCTACCCCGCGAGCTCGGCCATCCCCAGCTGGCGCATCGCGACCGCCGTCCGCACCGTGCTGGACCCGCTGGGCCCGGGCGACCTGCCGGACCCGGTCCCGGCCGACGTGCGCGAGCGTCGTCGACTCGTCGACCTGCACACGGCCCTGCGGGGGATCCACGCGCCCTACAGCGACGACGACCACCGCCGGGCGCGGGCCCGCCTGGTGTTCGAGGAGGCGTTCGTCCTCCAGGCGGCCCTGGCCCGGCGCCGGGCGGAGACCGCCCAGGCGGACGCCGTCGCGCGACCGGGGGCGCCGGTGGAGCGCCCTGGCCTGCTCGCCGCGTTCGACGCGCGGCTGCCCTTCACGCTGACCGCCGGGCAGCGCGCCGTCGGCGAGCAGATCGCGGCCGACCTGGCGCGCCCGCGCCCGATGCAGCGGCTGCTGCAGGGCGAGGTCGGCTCCGGCAAGACCGTGGTGGCGCTGCGGGCGATGCTGCAGGTGGTCGACTCCGGCGGGCAGGCGGCGCTGCTGGCACCGACCGAGGTCCTCGCCGCGCAGCACCTGCGGACCCTGCGCGCGCTGCTGGGCCCGCTGGCCGAGGAGGGGATGCTCGGCGGCGCGGAGGACGCGACGCGCGTGGTCCTGCTCACCGGGTCGCAGACCGCCGCCCAACGCCGGGAGGCCCTGCTCGAGGCGGCGTCCGGGCGGGCGGGCATCGTCGTGGGCACGCACGCGCTGCTGGGCGAGCACGTCCAGTTCGCCGACCTCGGCCTCGTCGTCGTCGACGAGCAGCACCGCTTCGGCGTCGAGCAGCGTGACCAGCTCCGCCAACGGTCGGGGCAGACGCCCCACCTGCTCGTGATGACCGCCACGCCGATCCCGCGCACGGTGGCGATGACCGTGTTCGGGGACCTGGAGGTCTCGAGCCTGCTCGACCTGCCGGGGGGCCGCGCCGGCGTGACCACCCACGTCGTGCCGGCCGACAACGCGGCGTGGCTCGACCGGACGTGGCGGCGCGTGCGTGAGGAGGTCGACGCCGGGCACCGGGCCTACGTCGTCTGCCCGCGGATCAGCCCCGACGACCCGGCCGACGCGGAGCCGGCGGACGACGTCGACCTCGTCTCCGAGGAGGAAGCCCTCCTCTTCGGCGAGGCGGAACGCCGCCGGCCGCTGCGGGCCGTGCTCGAGGTGGCGGAGGAGCTGTCGGCCCTGCCGGCGCTCGCGGGCGTGCGCGTCGCCGTCCTGCACGGGCGGATGACGGGCCCCGAGAAGGACGAGGTGATGGCCCGGTTCGCGCGCGGGGACGTGCAGGTGCTCGTCGCGACCACGGTGATCGAGGTGGGCGTCGACGTCCCGGAGGCGACGGTCATGGTCGTGCTCGACGCGGACCGGTTCGGGCTCTCCCAGCTGCACCAGCTGCGCGGGCGGGTGGGCCGCGGCAGCGACCCGGGCCTGTGCCTGCTCGTCTCGACGGCGCCGGAGGACACGGACGCCGCGACGCGCGTGCAGACGCTCGCCCGGACCACCGACGGTTTCGAGATCGCCGGGGTGGACCTCGAGCTGCGGCGCGAGGGCGACGTGCTCGGCGCCTCGCAGTCGGGCGGGTCGAGCTCGCTGCGGCTGCTGCGCGTCGTGCGGCACGCCGACGTCATCGCGGAGGCCCGCGAGGACGCGGTCGCCGTCGTGGGCGCCGACCCGACGCTCGAGGCGCACCCGGCGCTGGCGGCCGCCATCGACCAGTGGCTCGACCCGCAGCGCGAGGAGTTCCTCGAGCGGGCGTGACGGCCCCCTGCACTGGCGCCGCACGCGCCTACGCTGACCTCGTGGCTCCCACCGACACCGTCCGCGCCCGCACGCTCGAGGTCGGGTACGGCGCAGCGCCCGTGTGCGCGCCCGTCAGCTTCGCCCTGCGCCCGGGGAAGGCCGTCGCGCTCGTCGGCCCGAACGGCTCCGGCAAGTCGACGGTGCTGCGGGCGGTGCTCGGCCTGCTCGCACCGATGTCGGGCACGGTGACGGTCCTGGGCGAACCGGTCGACGAGCGGCGGGCCACCTTCCGGCGCGCCGTCGCCAGCGTCCTCGACGACGACGCCTGGTTCCCCGCCCTGACGGTCGCCGAGCACCTGGACCTCGTCGCGCGGGGTCATGGCGTCGCCGAGGCGGACGCTGTCGTGGACGAGCTGCTCGAGGACTTCGGGCTGTGGGACGAGGCGGCGTCCCTGCCGACGGCGCTGTCCTCCGGGCAGCGCCGACGCCTGCTCCTCGCGTCGGCGTTCGCGCGGCCGCGTGCGTTGCTGGTGCTCGACGAGCCGGAGCAGCGGCTCGACAGCTCGATGAAGGAGGCCCTTGCCGAACGGCTCCTCGCGGAGAAGGCGTCCGGGGTCGCGGTGCTGATGGCCACGCACGACCCGGACCTGGTCAGCGCCGTCGCCGACCGGGCGGTGCTCGTGGGCGAGGAGGAGAGCCCGGTGCTCTCGCCCACGCAGGCGGTCGCGGCGCTGCGGAGCACCCCGGCATGACCGCGGTGCTCACGGGCCCCGAGGTGGGCCCTGCGCCGTCGGGTCGCGCGCTGCGCCGATGGGTCGTGGACACCGGCAACCGGCACGGCGGCCAGGGCGGTCTCGGCGACGTGCTCGGGGACCTGTACTACGCGGCCGTGACGGGGGCGATCGGGGTCGCCCTCGCGCTGGGTTCCGCCCAGAGCCTGCGGTCCGTGCTGGAGCCGCCGACGCCGGACGGCCTCGCGCCCGGCTCGGGCCTCGCCTCCGCCGTGCCGTGGCTCCTGCTGGCCGGGCTGGGGCTCGTGGTGTCACTGGCGGGTCGCCTCGGGCCCGTCGGGGTCGGCGGGGCCGAGGCGACGTGGCTGCTCGGGGCACCGGTGGACCGCCGGGGCCTGCTGCGGCCCACCGCGCGGCGGTTCCCGCTCCTCGCGGGCGGGGTGGCGGCGGTCGTGGTCGGCGTCCTCGACGCCGGTATCGCGGCGGACCGCGACGCGGGGCACGTGCTGCGCACCGCCGTCGCGGGGGCGCTCGCGGCGGTCCTGGTCGTGCTGCTGGCGGGCGTGGCGCAGAGCGCCCAGCTGAGCCGGCGTCGTGTCGCCCTCGTCGGGGACCTCCTCCTCGGCGTCGTGCCGCTGGTGGCGCTCGGCGTGACGCTGGCCGGCGGCCGGCTGCCGACGGTCGTCGCGGTGCCGGCGCTCGCGCTCGCGGTGCTCGCCGCCGCCGTCGTCGGCTCGGCGGTGCTGCTCGACGCGCGTCTGGGTGCCCTGGGCGCCCGGACGCTGCGGGAGAGCGGCTCCGTCGCCGCCCAGGCGGCCGGCGCGCTCGTCTCGCTCGACTCGCGGGAGCTCGGTCGCGCCCTCACGGACGCGACCAGCCCCTCCCGCCGACGGCGCTCGCGCCGGTTCCGCCTGGTGCGGGGCCCTGCCGCGGCCGTGCTGGTGGCCGACGCGCTGGTCCTGACGCGGTCCGTGCGGCACCTCGTCCAGGTGCTCGTGGCCGCCGCCGTGCCCGTCGCGGTCGCGCGGACGCCCGAGCTCGCGGGGCCCGGTGCGTTCGTGCTCACCGTCCTCGTCGTCGGGTTCGTCGCGATGAGCGCCACCGGCGAGGCCGCCCGGCGTGCGGAGATGCAGCCCGCCGTGGACCGCCTGCTGCCGCTGTCCGACCGGACGGTCCGGCGGCTGCACATGGTGGTGCCCGGGGTGGCGATGCTCGGCTGGTCCCTGGCCGCCTACGCGGCCGTCGGGTCCTGGTGGGGCGGTGGTGTGGCGCGCTGGCTGCTGCTGGGCGCGCTGGCCACGCCGGTGTGGGCGGCGGCGGCGGTGCGTGCGGCCTTCCGGCCGGCACCGAACTGGGGCGGACCGCTGGTCTCCAGCCCGATGGGGGCCCTGCCCGGCGGGGTGGCGGGGGTCGTCGCGCGCGGCCCCGACGTGGCCTTCCTCGGTCACGTGCCGGTGGTGGTCGCGCTCGTCACCGGCGCGACGCCGCCGGTGCTGCTGGCGGTCCAGGTCGCCGTCTCCGCGATCTGCGTCGCGGTGGCCGGGAGCACGGACACGCGCTCGTGGACGGAGAAGATGGCGGACGCCTCGGCGTCGCCGGCGGGAGGGCGCCCGTGACGCGGATCATCGCGGGGACCGCCGGCGGACGCACGCTCGACGTGCCTGCCTCCGGGACCCGCCCGACGAGCGACCGGGTGCGCGAGGCGCTGTTCTCCCGGCTCGCGCACGCCGACGTCCTGGACGGCGCCACGGTCTGGGACCTGTACGCCGGCTCCGGCGCGCTCGGGCTCGAGGCCGCGAGCCGCGGCGCGGCTTCGGTGGTGCTCGTGGAGGCGAACGCCCGCGCCGCGCAGGTGTGTCGGCGCAACGCCGAGCGGCTGGGGCTGGGCCAGGTGCGCGTGGCGGCGCAGAGGGTGGCGGCGTTCCTCGAGCGGGCGTCCGGTCCGGTCGACGTCGTGCTCGTCGACCCGCCCTACGACCTCGGGGAGGACGACCTGGCCGCGGCGCTGGGCGCGGTGGCGCCGCACCTGGCCGTCGGGTCGTTGCTGGTGGTCGAGCGCACCGCCCGGAGCCCGGAGCCCACGTGGCCGTCGGGCGTCGGGCGGACGGGGGAGAAGCGGTACGGCGAGACGGTGCTCTGGTACGCCGAGCCCCTCCCGACGGGAGCCCCGGGGCCGGCTGCGCCTACAGTGGCGGGGTGAGCATCGCCGTCGTGCCGGGCTCGTTCGACCCGGTGACCCTGGGCCACCTGGACGTCGTGCGCAGGGCCGCCGCGCTCTTCGACGAGGTGGTGGTCGCCGTGGCGACCAACGTCGCCAAGAGCCCGTTGATCCCCGCCGCCGAGCGCGTCGCCCTCGTCTCCGAGGCGGTCGCCGACCTCCCGCACGTGCGCGCCGCCGAGGTGCCCGGCCTCCTCGTGGAGTTCTGCCGCGAGGTGGGTGCGACGGCGGTGGTCAAGGGCCTGCGGTCCGGCGGCGACTACGACGCGGAGCTGCCGATGGCGTGGATGAACCGGCACCTCGGGGTGGAGACGGTCTTCCTGCCGGCGGACCCGGCGGTGGCCCACATCGCATCGTCCCTGGTCAAGGACGTGGCGCGGCACGGTGGCCCGATCGACGACCTGGTCCCGGCCCGGGTGGCCGAGGTGGTGCGCGACCGGCTGCGCGCCGCGCGGGAGGAGCGACGGCCATGACGCCCGACGACGTCCCGGCCACCGGCGCGGAGACGTTGGCCGGCGTCCTCGACGCGCTCGCGGAGGCGATCGAGCACGGGCGCGCGATGCCGATGTCCACCTCGGTCCTCGTCAACCGGACCGAGGTGCTCCACCTGCTGGCGCAGGCCCGCGACGCGGTGCCCGAGGAGCTCGGGGCCGCCGACGAGGTGCTCGCCGAGGCGGCGGAGATCCGAGGCCGGGCGCGCGGCGAGGCCGAGCGCATCGTGGCCGAGGGGCGCGCACGGGCGGCGGAGCTGGTGAGCGCCGACGCCGTCGTCCTCGCGGCCCGCGAGCAGGCCGCCGAGCTCGTGGCCGAGGCCGAGCGGACGGCCGAGCGCCTGCGGCGCGAGGCGGACGACTACTGCGACCGGCGTCTGGCCGACTTCGAGATCGACCTGGGGCGGGTGCTGGCGCAGGTGCAGGCCGGCCGGGCCAAGCTCGCCGGCCGCCTGGGCGAGGACTGAGCGAGACTCTCCGCCGACGGCGTGACCGCCCGCGGGACCGTCGCCGAGGTCACGTCGACCCGGTTGGGAGTCCGGGGCGTGCGTGCCGTACGATGGGCGGCTGGTCCTGCCGCTCATGGCGTGGACCGAGACCCCTCGACCTTGGACTGACGCTGTGGAGCGCCCGACTTCTTCCCCGCTCGTGCTGGACGTGCACGACCTCGACCGCCGACCGGGGACCATGCGGCGACTTCAGCGCACCGTCCCAGCGCCGGAGGACCTCGGTACCGTCGTGATCGGCGTCCCCGCCGGGAGCGACCTCGAGCTGGATCTCCGGCTCGAGGCGGTCATGGAGGGGATCCTCGTCTCCGGCACCGTCCGGGGCCGGGCCGTCGGGGAGTGCGTGCGCTGCCTGGAGGAGGTCGTCGACGACGTCGACGCCGAGCTCCAGGAGCTGTACGTGTATCCCCAGCGTGCCCAGGTCGCCGCCGCGGATGGCGACGACGAGGAGGAGCAGGCCCCGGTGCTCGTCGGCGACCACGTCGACATCGAGCCGGCAGTCCGGGACGCGGTGGTGCCTGCACTGCCGTTCCGCCCGGTCTGCGACCCCGACTGCCCGGGGCTGTGCCCCGAGTGCGGGGAGCGGCTCGCGGTGGCGGGACCGGATCACAAGCATGAGACGATCGACCCCCGGTGGTCTGACCTCGGCCGGGTCTTCGACGAAACGAAGGAGAGCTGACCGTGGCTGTTCCCAAGCGCCGGATGTCGCGCGCCAACACCCGGGCCCGCCGCTCGCAGTGGAAGACGACGGCTGCCCAGCTCGTCGCGTGCCCGCGCTGCAAGGCGCCGCGCCTCCCGCACGCTGCGTGCCCCGCCTGCGGCGCCTACAACGGCCGCCAGTACGTCGAGGCGCTCAAGACGGAGCACGAGGTCCGCTGACGCTGCGCTCGGGTCGATGACCCAGCCTGCCGAGCGGCTCACCACCGAGCTCGGGGTCCAGCTGGACCCCGAGCTCTTGGTGCTTGCCCTGACGCACCGGTCGTTCGCCCACGAGGCCGGTGGCATCCCCACGAACGAGCGCCTGGAGTTCCTCGGCGACACCGTGCTCGGGCTGGTGGTCACGGAGGCGCTGTACCGGCGCCACCCGGACCTGTCCGAGGGCGAGCTGGCGAAGATGCGGGCGGCGACGGTGTCGCAGCGCTCGCTGGCCGCGATCGCCCGGCACCTGGACCTCGGCGCGTACCTGCTGCTCGGCAAGGGCGAGCTCGCGACGGGCGGCCGCGACAAGGACTCGATCCTCTCTGACACGCTCGAGGCCCTGTTCGGGGCCGTGTACCTCACCCACGGGATCGAGACGGCCCGCGAGCTCGTCGAGCGACTCGTCGACTCGACGCTGGCGGTCGCCGCCGACCTGGGCGCAGGCCTGGACTGGAAGACGTCGCTCCAGGAGGCGGCTGCCCGGCGCGGCCTCGGCGCGCCGGAGTACGAGGTCGACAGCGAGGGTCCTGATCACGCGCGGACCTTCACCGCCCGGATCGTGCTCGACGGGACCGTGTGGGGCACGGGCACGGGCACCGCGAAGAAGATCGCGGAGCAGGAGGCCGCCGCCATGGCCTACCGCGCGCTGACGGAGGTGCCCGACGGCGCGCCGGTCCCGCAGGGCGCGCACGAGAGCGGTGCCTGAGCTCCCCGAGGTCGAGACCGTCCGTGCGGGGCTCGCCCGGCAGGTCCTCGGCCGCACCGTCGAGTCCGTCGAGCTGCGCCGGGACTCGGCCGTCCGGCGGCACGACGGCGGCCCGGCGGACTTCGAGGCCCGGCTCACCGGGCGCACCCTCACGGCCGCCGTCCGGCGCGGCAAGTACACGTGGCTCCTGCTCGACGACGACCCGGACCGCGGCGTGCTGCTGACCCACCTGGGCATGAGCGGGCAGATGTTGGTCCAGCCCCCCGAGCCTCCGCCGACGCCGCACACGCGGGCGCGGCTGGCCCTCACGGGGCCGGGTGGCGACGTGCTGCTGGACTTCGTCGACCAGCGCACGTTCGGCTCGTTGGCCGTCGTCCCGGTGGCGCCCACGCCCGACGGCGCCCCGGGCGGGCAGGGGAGCGCGCTGCCCGTGGTCCCCGTGCCGGTGGCGCACATCGCGCGCGACCTGCTGGACCCGCACCTGGACCGCGCCGCGCTCGAGGCGGCGGTGCGACGTCGCCGTACGGGCATCAAGCGCGCGCTGCTGGACCAGACGCTCGTGTCCGGCGTCGGGAACATCTACGCCGACGAGGCGCTGTGGCGCGCGCGCGTGCACTGGGCCTCACCGACCGCGACCCTGCGCCGGTCGCGCCTGGTCGCGGTGCTGGACAGCGCCGAGGAGGTCATGCGCGAGGCCCTGTCGGCCGGGGGGACGAGCTTCGACGCGCTGTACGTGAACGTGAACGGGCAGTCCGGCTACTTCGACCGGGCGCTGGCGGTGTACGGGCAGGCCGGTCGGCCGTGTCGCCGGTGCGGCGCCGTCGTCGTCCGCGAGCCGTTCATGAACCGGTCCTCCTACCGGTGCCCGCAGTGTCAACGCGCGCCACGGGCGGCACGCCTGGTCCCACCTGGCGGCCGAGTTCTCTAGGATGCGGAGCGTGGCAAACAACTCTGACCGCGCCGGGGACATCGCCGTCATGATCGTGGACGACCATGAGGTCGTCCGGCGCGGCATCGCGGAGGTCGTCGACCGGTCCGAGGGCATGTCCGTCGTGGCCGAGGCCGGCTCCGTCGCCGAGGGCATCCGGCGCGCGACGCTCGTGCGTCCGCAGGTGGTCCTGGTGGACCTCCAGCTGCCGGACGGCACGGGGATCGACCTGATGCACGCCCTGCGCGAGCAGCTTCCCGAGACCCGCTCGGTCGTGCTCACGTCCTTCGACGACGACGACGCGCTCGCCGCGGCGCTCGAGGCGGGCGCGGCCGCGTACCTGCTCAAGAGTGTGCGTGGCGCGGAGATCGCCGACGTCATCAAGTCGGTGAACGCCGGCCGCACGCTGCTCGACGAGCGCACCGTGACCCGCCGCCGGGCTGACCACGACGACCCGACCGTCGACCTGACGCCGAGCGAGCGCAAGGTGCTCGACCTCATCGGCGAGGGCATGTCGAACCGCGAGATCGCCGAGCGCCTCGGCGTCGCGGAGAAGACCGTGAAGAACCACATCACGTCGCTGCTGAGCAAGATGGGCCTGCAGCGCCGCACGCAGGTCGCGGCGTGGGTGGCGGGCCGCAAGCACTCCGCCTGGCGCAGCGAGCCGGGCGACTGAGCCCGACGACGATCGGCGCAGCCCGTCGGGCTCAGGAAGACCGGCGAGCCATGGGCACAGTGCCGGGCGACTGAGCCCGACGACGATCGGCGCAGCCCGTCGGGCTCAGGAAGACCGGCGAGCCATGGGCACAGCGCCGGGCGACTGAGCCCGGCTCAGGCGACGGACTCCCACAGGAGGGCGCCGTCGTCCGCCCGGACCGTCGCGCGCGGCGTGCCGGAGACGTCGAGCTCCACCTCGAGTGCCGCGCCGCCGTCGGCCGCCTCAGCGCGGTAGCGGTAACGGGTGTTGGTGAGCTCGAGCGTCCGCGTGGTCGCCGTCGTCAGCCACGGGCGCGCCCGGCGCAGGGCGAGGAGGTCTCGGTGCGCCTGGCGCACGCGTTCGTCGCCGGTCAGCGCCGCCGGCGCGGCCGGGTAGGGCGGGCGGACGGCATCGTCGCCGCCGGCGCGGTGCTCCTTGACGCCGGTCCAGCCCATCTCATCGCCGTAGTAGACCGACGGGACGCCACCGACGGTCATGAGCACCGCGAGGGCCACGACCGCGCCCTGGGACCCCAGGGTGGTCGCGATGCGCGTCACGTCGTGGTTGCCGACGAACGTCTGCGGCACGAAGGTCTCCAGGAAGCCGTTGTGGCGCGTCAGCGTCCAGTCGAGCTCGAAGAAGTTCCGGTCGGCGATGCTCGACCAGGTCGCCTTCCACAGCTCGTACTGGGTCACCGAGTCCATGCCGGAGCGGTCGACGACGTCGGCGTAGTCGCCGTGGATGACCTCGCCGAACACCCACGCGTGCGGGTGGCGGGCGCGCACGTCGGCCAGGATGGGCGCCCACAGCTCGGGCGCGACGGCGTACGCGGCGTCCAGCCGCCAGGCGTCCACGCCGCGGTCGAGCCAGTGGTTCATGACGCCTGCGACGTACGCGGCGACCTCGGGGTTGGCGTGGTCGAGCTCGACGAGCGAGGAGTGGCCCTCGAAGACGCGGGGGCGCGGGCCGTCGGGCGTGTGCTCGAGCCGCAGCCAGGCGGCGTCCGGCCCCGCGAAGCCGGCCTCGCGCGCCCGCACGACGATCGGGTGCTGGTCGCTGACGTGGTTTAACACGCCGTCGAGAGCGACCTGCAGGTCCCGGTCGTGCGCGGCGGCGAGCAGGGCGTCCAGGTCGGCGTCGGTGCCCAGGCGGGGGTCGACCCGGAGGTGGTCGAGGGTGTCGTAGCCGTGCGTCGCGGAGTCGAACACCGGGCCCAGCAGCAGGCCCGTGGCGCCGAGGTCGCGGGCGTGGTCGAGCCAGGGGAGGAGGCGGCGCAGGCGCGGCTCGTGCGGGCCGCCGACGCGGGTCGCGGGGGCGTCGGTGAAGCCGAGCGGGTAGACGTGCCACCAGGTGCGGTCGCTCGTACGGGGCACAGGATCTCCTAGTGAGGATCGTTCACTAACGCTAGTGAGCGTAGTTCACTAGCGCGTAGGATGCCAACCATGGCCCGTAGCGACAGGACACCCCGGCAGCGGCTCGACCCGGACGAGCGGCGTGGGGCGATCCTCGCCGCGGCCGCCGACGCCTTCGCACGCGCGCCCTACGACGAGGTGGGCATCGCCGCCGTCGCCGCCCGTGCAGGGGCCTCGGAGGCCCTGGTCTACCGGTACTTCGCGGGCAAGGCCGAGCTCTACGCCCAGGTGCTCGACCGGGCGATCGCGGACCTGCTGGCCCGCCAGGCGGCCGCCCTCGCCGAGCTCCCGGGCGGCGTCCCCGTGCGCGACCGGGTCCGCGCCACGGTGCTCGTGCACCTGGATCACGTCGCCGCGCACCGGGCCGGCTGGGCGTCACCGTTCGCCGGCACCCGCGCCGAGCCCGACGTCGCCACGCAGGTCCGCCAGCGGGCGCGGCTGGCGTACGTGGACCGCCTGCGCGAGCTCCTCGCCCCGTCCAGCACGCTGCGCCACGACTACGCGCTGTGGGGCTGGTTCGGCTTCCTCGACGCGGCCTGCCTGCACTGGGTGGACCGCGGCTGCCCGGACGACGACCGGTGGTCGCTCCTGGACGCGACGCTCGGAGCGCTGGAGGGCGCCCTGGGCGACTGGGCCGCCTGAGCGCCCGACGCCGTCCGCGGAGCCTCAGCCGCGCTGGCGGCCACCGGCCAGGGGCGCGGACCACGTCAGGAGCGTGCCGCGACCCTCGTCCGTCGTGCCGAGCGAGAACGTGCCGCCGTGGCGGCGCGCGCGTGCGGCCAGGTTGTCGGTGCCGGACTTGCGGTCCCGCTCGGGCGGCAGGCCCGCGCCGTCGTCCTCCACCTCGACGATGACGCGGCCGGCGATGTCCTCGCCCTCGACCTCCACGCGGACGGTCACGCCGGTCGCCTGCGCGTGCCGGGCCGCGTTGGCCAGGCCCTCCCGCACGACGGCGACGACGTCGTCGGACATGTCCTCGCCGACGCGGTCGTCGAGCAGGCCCGCGTCACCCTCGAGCGAGTCGGCCGAGTCGAGCACGCGCCCGTCGAGCGTGATGACCAGCGACGGCGCGAAGCCGAGTCCGGTCCGGGCGAGCGACGCCTCGCGGCGCAGGCGCTCGGCGAGCGGCGCGTCGGCGTCGGGGTCGCGCAGCGCGTGCACGATGGACCGGATCTGCCGCACCGTCGCGTCGACGTTGTCCAGGGCGTCCTCGACGATGCCGGTCAGCTCGGAGGGGTCGACGCCGCGCGCCGCCCGGCGGCGCACCGTCTCGAGCTGCATGCCCGTCGCGAAGAGCTGCTGGATCGCCAGGTCGTGCAGGTCGCGCGCGATGCGCTCGCGCTCGTCGAGCAGCGCCGCGACGTCCTGCGCGTGGCGGGCCTCGGCGAGCACGAGCGCCAGGGCGGCCTGCGCGGCGTAGGACTCGGCCGTCGCCAGATCCGAGCGCCCGAACGGCTGGGAGCCGACGAGGCGGAGCAGCACGAGCACACCGACACCGCGCCCGTCGGCCTGCATGGGGGCGTACAGGGCGGGCCCGAACCGGCGCATCGCGTCCACACGCATCGCGCGGGCGCGGTGGAGGGAGTCGACGAGGAGGCCGTTGCCGTCGCGGAGCACCGTCTGCGCGCGGCCGTCGGGCGGCATCACCGTGCCGATGAGCTCGTCCGCGCCCTCGCCGTCGACGATCTCCATCACCAGCGAGTCGCCCATGCCGGGCAGCACGAGGGCCGCGGTGTCGGCGCGTGCCACCTCGCGCGACGACGCGGCGATCTGGGCGAGCACCTCCTCCTGCTCGGCGCCCGAGAGCAGCATCGTGGTGATCTGCTGGCCCGCGCGCAGCCAGTGCTCGCGGCGCTCGGAGGCGGCGTAGAGCTGTGCGTTCTGGATCGCCACGGCCGCGGCGGCGGCCAGCGTGAGGACGATGTCGTCGTCGTCGTCGGTGAAGCCGCCGGGCTTGTCCGAGAGGTACAGGTAGCCGAACACGCGGTCGCGCACGCGCACGGCGGTCCCGAGGAACGGGCCCATCTTCGGGTGGTTCGCCGGGAAGCCCTTGAACGCCGGGTGGTGCGTGAGGTCGTCCAGTCGCAGGGTGCCGTGCGACGGGATCGCGCCGAGGACCCCGATGGCGTGGGGCGAGCGGCCGATGAGGCTCGAGAGCCGCTCGTCGATCCCCGAGTGCACGAAGGTGGTCGACCGGCCCCGCGCGTCGAGCACGTTGATGGCGGCGAACGCCGCGCCCGTGAGGTTCGCGCTCGCGGCCACGAACCGCTGCAGCACCGTCGGCAGGTCGAGGTCGGACGCGAGTCCCAGGGCGGCCTGGAGGAGGTCGGCGGCGGCGAAGGAGCCCTCGCGGCGGTCGCCGCGGCCGCCCTTGGCCTCGCGCTGTCCGGCCTGCGTGCTCATCGCCACTCCTCCGCGGGGTAGGCGCCGCTCGCGGCGAGCGTCTCGTGCCGACCTCGTGCCCGCACGGTACCCGCCTCGTCCAGCAGGATCACCTCGTCCGCCGCTTCGAGCCCGCCGAGGCGGTGCGTGACGACGACGACGCCGCGCCCGCCCGCGAGGCTTCCGTCGAGCAGGGCGGCCAGGAGCTCGTCGGCGCCGGCGTCCACGTGCTCGGTCGGCTCGTCGAGGAGCAGCACCCGCGTGGGGGACAGGAGGGCGCGGGCCAGGAGCAGGCGTCGCCGCTCGCCGCCCGACACGCGTGCCGCGTCCGCGCCCAGGACCGTGTCCAGGCCGTGCGGCAGGCCGTCCAGCCAGCCCTGCAGGCCGACCGCCGCGAGCGCGTCGGCCGCCTGCTCCGGGGTGACGTCGCCGCGCGCGACGCGCAGGTTCTCCAGCACCGAGGTGTCGAAGACGTGCGCGTCCTCGGCGAGGAACGCGACCCGTCGCGCCGCGTCCTCGCGGTCGAGCGACGCGGGGTCGCGCCCGTCGGCGCGCACCGTGCCCGCCACGGGCGGCAGCAGCCCGGCGAGCGTGACGAGGAGCGTGGTCTTCCCGACGCCGCTCGGGCCGACGACGGCGACGCTCCGCCCGGGCCCGACCTCGAGGTCCAGACCCGCGACGACCGGAGCTCGACCGGGCCAGCCGCACGAGAGGCCGCGCGCGACGAGCCGACCCTCGCCCGCCCCGCTGCTCTCCGGCCCGGCGGCGTCGGGGGCGTCGTCGCGCACGCTGTCGTCGGCGGCGGTGACGCTCGCCGGCGCGTCGAGCAGCTCGAGCACGCGGCGCGCCGCCTCGCGGGAGCGGAGCAGCGACACGGCCGCCATCGGCACCATGCCGACCGCCTCGAACGCGGCGAGCGGGGTGAGGACGACGACCGCGAGCTCGACGGGTGCGAGGCCGCCGGCCGTCGTCGCGGGGATGCCCAGGGCGAGCGCGGCCAGCACCGCGAGCCCGGTGGCGAACGGCTGGGCGGCGGCAGCCAGGGCCGCCGGCCGGGCGGCCGCGTCGGTGGCGGCGGCCAGACGCGCGTCGGCATCGCGGACGTGGCCCAGGGCGCGGGGGAGCCGGCCGGCCACGGCGAGCTCGGCGGCGCCGTCGAGCACCGTGAGGACGCCGGCGGACAGGTCCGCGCGGGCCTGCAGGGAGCGCACCTCCGCGGTTCGCGCCGCCCGGGTGGCCCACCACGGTCCGACGATGCCCGCGACGACGAGGCAGGCGGCGAGCGCGAGCCCCGCGACGGGCAGGAACGCGCCGACGAGCACGGCGCTGCCGAGGCTCACGACGGCCGCCACGGCGATCGGCAGGAACCCACGCACGACGACGTCGCCCACCGCGTCGACGTCGGCGCCCACGCGCGCGAGCAGGTCGCCGCGCCGCAGGCTCAGGAGCCGCCGTGGGTCGGCGTCGGCGAGCCTCGCGTACAGGCGCTCGCGGAGCGTCGCCATGCCGCGCAGCGCGACGTCGTGGGAGGCCAGGCGCTCGAGGTAGCGCAGGACGCCGCGCGAGACGCCCAGCGCGCGGACGGCGACGGTGGCCACCGTCAGGTACATCACCGGTGGCATCTGGGACGCGCGCGCGATGAGCCACGCGGACACCGCGGCGAGCCCGACGGCGCTGCCCAGCCCGGCGGAGCCCGTCAGGATCGCGAGCACGACGCGGCGCCGGGAGACGCCGAGGAGGCGGACGGCGCGCCAGAGGTCGCTCATCGGGTCACCACCTCGTCCTGCGGCGCGAGCGGGGCCGACGTCACGTGCACCACGTCGTCCGCGACGTCGAGCAGCGCGGGCCGGTGCGCGACGAGGAGGACCGTCCGGCCCTCGGCGCGGAGGCGGCGCACGGTGTCGACGACCTGGGCCTCCGCGGCCGCGTCCAGGTGCGCGGTCGGCTCGTCGAGCACGACGAGCGGGGTCGGGTCGAGCAGCGCCCTCGTCAGCGCGACCCGCTGCCGCTGGCCGAGGCTGAGCCCGGTGCCGCCCTGGCCGATGCGCGCGTCCCAGCCGTCCGGCAGGCCGGCGACGACGGCGTCGAGGCCGGTCAGCGCGGCCGCCGTCGCGAGCCGCTCGAGCGGCGCCTCGCCGGTGGGGTCGACGGCGGCGCGCACGGTGCCCGGCTCCTGCACCGGCCGTTGCGGCACCCAGGAGATCTGGGACCACCAGCCGGTGAGCTCCACGTCGGCGAGGTCGAGCGCGGCGCCGGTGCTCGGCTCGAGGACGACGTGCCCGTGGTCCGGTGCCAGCAGCCCCAGCAGGGTCAGCGCGGCGGTGGACTTGCCGGCGCCGTTCGGGCCGGCCAGGGCGAGCACGCGCCCTGGGCGCACGACGGCGTCGAGGCCCGCGGGCGCCAGCCGGTGGCGGTCGGGGGCGGCCACGCCGACGCCGGACAGGCGCACGGTGGTGGTGCGCAGGTCGGGTGCCTGCCGTGTCCCCGACGACGGGAGCGGCTCGGCGAGGACCGCGAACGCGCGCTCGGCGGCGGCGACGCCGTCGGCGGACGCGTGGAACTGGGCGCCCACCTGGCGCAGCGGCAGGTAGACCTCCGGGGCCAGGACCAGCACCGCCAGTCCCGTCTGCAGGTCGAGACCGCCGTGCACCAGCCGCAGGCCGACGCCCACGGCGACGAGGGCGACCGAGAGCGTGGTGAGGAGCTCGAGCACCATGCCGGAGAGGAACGCGACGCGCAGCGTTCCCATGGTGGCGCGGCGGTGCGCGTCGCCGAGCTCACGCACCCGGGTGGCGGGGCCGCGGTGGCGCCCGAGCGCCTGCAGCGTGGGGATGCCGGCGAGCAGGTCGAGCACCTGGTGGCCGAGCCGGGTCATGGTCGCGAGCCGGCGGTCGGCGTAGCCCGCGGTCACCTGTCCGATCAGCCACATGAACAGCGGCACGAGGGGGAGGGTCACGGCGATCGTGACGGCCGCGACCCAGTCGAGCCCGAGGACGACGGCGAGCGCGCCGGGCGTCACGGTCACGGCCAGGAGCAGCTGCGGCAGGTACCTGACGAAGTACGGCTCGAGGGCGTCGAGCCCGCGCGTGAGCAGCGTCGCCGCCTCGCCGCCCGAGGCGGCGAGCCACCGGGGGCCGAGGCGCGCCGCGTGCTCGAGCACCTGGCCCCGCAGCTCGGCGACGGCGCGGGTGGCCGCCCGGTGCGCGTACCGCTCCTGCGCGGCGGTGACGGCGACGCGTGCCGCGATGACGACGGCGAGCCAGCCGACCGTCCCGGCGACGTCGGGCCAGTCGGCCGTCCGGTCGACGACGGGGGCGAGCGCGGCGGCGATGAGCAGCGCCGAGGCCACGACCAGGGCGGCCGTGGCCGTCCCGAGCGCCGCGGTGAGCAGGACGTACCGCCGTGCCGCGCGGGCGCGGCGCAGCAGTCGGGGGTCGAGGGGCTTCAGGACTCCGACCCTGTCAGAACGTCAGGCCCGCGGGCGCGGGGATCTGCTCGGCCGTGAGGCGCTTGCGGAACACCCAGTAGGTCCACGCCTGGTAGGCGAGCACGAGGGGCGTGAGGATCGCGGCGACCCACGTCATGATCGTCAGCGTGTAGTCGCTGGACGACGCGTTGTCGACGGTCAGCGAGTTCGCCGGGTCGAGCGCGGGCATGACGTCCGGGTAGAGCGAGCCGAAGATGAGGACGACCGCGGCCACGATCGCGACGGCGGACGCCACGAAGGCCCAGCCCTCGCGCCGCAGCCGTGCGGCCACGACGAGCCCGACGAGCGCCACGGCAGCGAGCAGGGTGGCGGCCCACGTCCACGCGACCGAGTAGGCGAGCTGCGTCCAGACCGCGAACGCGCCGGCGACGACCACGGTGACCATCGCGGAGCGCTCGGCGAACGCGGCGGCCCGGTGCCGGATGTCGCCGTCGGTCTTGAGGGCGATGAACACGGCGCCGTGCGTGAGGAAGATCATGGCCGTCGTCGCGCCACCGAGCAGGGCGAACGGGTTGAGCAGGTCGACGAACGCCCCGACGAACGTGTGGCTCGCGTCGAGCTCGACGCCGCGGACGAGGTTGCCGAACGCGACGCCCCACAGGACGGCGGGCAACCACGAGCCGACGATGAGCGCGAGGTCGATGCGCTTGCGCCACACGACGCTGTCGATCTTGCCGCGCCACTCGAACGAGACGACGCGCAGGATGAGGGCGACGAGGATCGCGAGCAGGGCGAGGTAGAAGCCGGAGAACATCGAGGCGTACCACTCCGGGAAGGCGGCGAACGTGGCGCCACCGGCCGTGAGCAGCCACACCTCGTTGCCGTCCCAGACCGGGCCGATCGTGTTGATCATCACCCGGCGGTCCTTGTCACCCTTGCCGAGGATGGGCAGCAGCATCCCGACGCCGAAGTCGAACCCCTCGAGGACGAGGTACCCGGTCCACAGGACGGCGATGAGGACGAACCAGACGTCTGACAGCTCCACGGTCGGACCCTCTCAGTACGCGAACGACAGGGGCTTGTCGCCCTCGGCCCCGGCGGCGGCGCGCGCCTCGGGGCTCGGGTCGACCTCGGTCTCGGCGACGCCCTGGACGGCGTACCGCTTCATCAGGCGGAACCAGACGACCGCGAGCACGCCGTAGAGCAGCGTGAAGACGATCAGGGAGGTCCACACCATGCCGCCGCTGACCGACGTCGAGACGCCGCGCGCGGTGAGCATCCACACGCCGTCGACGCCGTTCGGGTTCGGGTTGGGCGCGACGACCCAGGGCTGACGGCCCATCTCGGTGAAGATCCAGCCGAAGGAGGCGGCGAGGAACGGCGTCGGGATGGCGAGGACGCCGAGGCGGGCGAACCAGCCCTTCTCGATGACGCGGCCCTTGCGCATGAACCACAGCACCGCCGCGGCCAGCGCCGCGCTGCCGAGGCCGAGGCCGATCATGAGCCGGAAGCTCCAGTAGGTGATGAAGAGGTTCGGCCGGTAGTCGACGCCCTCGCCGTACAGCTGCTCCGAGCGGTCCTGGAGCTCCTCGACGCCCGGGACGTACGAGTCGAAGCTGCCGTCGGCCAGGAACGACGTCAGGCCCGGGATCGCGATGATCGCCGTGGTGTCCCCGCAGTCGTTCGACGACAGGTCGCCGATGGTCAGGACCGAGAACTGCGCGCCGTTCTCGCCGACGCAGAGCGCCTCGGCGGACGACATCTTCATCGGCTGCTGGTCGTACATCAGCTTCGCCTGCGAGTCGCCGCTGATCGCGACGCCGAGGCCCGAGATCAGCATGACGACCGTGCCGAGCACGAGGGCCGGGCGGTAGACGCCGCGGGCGTTGGTCTCGTCACCCTTGCGCAGCGAGCGCACCATCCACCAGGCGGCGATGCCCGCCACGAAGGTGCCGGCCGTGAGGAACGCGGCGGCGATGGTGTGCGGGAACGCAGACAGGAGCGTGCTGTTGGTGAGGACGGCGCCGATGTCGACCATCTCGGCGCGGCCGGTCTCCTCGTTGAAGATCGTGCCGACCGGGTGCTGCATCCAGGAGTTGGCCGCGAGGATGAAGTACGCGGACAGGTTCGTCGCGATGGCGACCAGCCAGATGCAGGCGAGGTGGACCTTCTTGGGCAGCCGGTCCCAGCCGAAGATCCACAGGCCGAGGAACGTCGACTCGATGAAGAAGGCGGCGAGCGCCTCCATCGCGAGAGGCGCGCCGAAGACGTCTCCGACGAACCGCGAGTACTCGCTCCAGTTCATGCCGAACTGGAACTCCTGCACGATGCCCGTCGCGACGCCGATGGCGAAGTTGATCAGGAGGAGCTTGCCGAAGAACTTGGTGAGCCGGAGCCACGTCGAGGAGCCGGTGCGGACCCAGAAGGTCTGCATGAGCGCCACGAGCGGGGACAGCCCGATCGTCAGGGGGACGAAGATGAAGTGGTAAACGGTCGTGATCCCGAACTGCCAGCGGGCAAGGTCGAGAGCGTCCATGGGTCTCCTCCGGGGCACGATCGGCTGAGCGCCAGGCTAGGTAGAAGGGCCCAGGTGGGCATGGGACCAACGTCCCGTTTGCTGACGCCGCGTCATCTCGTTCGTCCGAGTTGTGATCATGGGGTCCTGGGCCGCCCGGGGGCGGCACCACGGACGCCCAGCGGGCGACACCACGGGCGACACCGCGGGCGACACGAGTGGACGACGATCGATGGGAACGCCGCCCTGTGCGATACTGGCGGCGGTCGAGGGGGCCGCCACACCGTCCTCCTCACCACAGACGTTCCAGGCCGTGGTCCGTGACCGCCTGGCGCCGCCGTTGACAACCCTCCGGCGGGCGCCGGCAGCGCCCACCCGACCGACGACACCGACGACTTCCGTCGCAGCGCCGCAGGCGGTGCGCGACGAACGAACCGCCCGCAGGGCCGGGAGTGTGGCGGCCCCGCGGGTCTGGAGCACCTCGTGACCGACGAGAACATGACCGGCGGCACCCCCGCCGGCGAAGCCGCTCAGCACACCGCCCCCGAGGCCGAGGGCGCGGCTCGTCCCGCCGCACGGCGTCGCAGCCGCCGGGCCACCGCCGAGGCGACCGCGCCGAGCGCGTCCGGCACGCCGACGTCCGATGCGGGGCCGACCTCCGAGGCCGAGCAGGCGGCCGAGCCCGCGACGGCGTCGAAGGCGCCCGCCCGCCGTCGGACGCGCGCCACGAAGGCCGCCTCCGCTCCGGCCGAGCCGGTCGCCGACGAGCCCACGCCCGAGAGCGCGGCGCCCGAGGCCGCCCCGGCTGCCGGTGACGACGCGGCACCGGCCGCGCCGTCGGCCCGCCGTCGCAGCACCCGGGCCAAGGCGAAGCCGGCAGACGCCGCGCCCGAGTCCGCCCCGTCCGAGACGCCCGCACCCGAGCAGGCGCCCGCCGCCGACGCCGCCGCGACCGACGCCCCGTCGGGCGGCGCACCGGTCGCGCGGACCGGCCGCTCGGGCGGTCGACGCCGGGGCGGCGCCAAGGCGTCCGCCGGTGCCGAGGACGCCGCGGTCACGGTGGACACGACCCCGCCGGCGGAGCCCGTCGCCGCGGCCGAGCAGCCGGAGAGCACGTCGTCGCGGGTGGGCGGCCGGCAGCGGCTGGCGACCACCGCCCTGCTCTTCCAGGCTCCCGAGCCCACGGCCACGCGGCCGCGGCGGCGCCGCGCGGAGGCGCCCGCCGGGCCCCCGCGGCACGCCGACGAGGTGCCGGACGCCGTTGCGACGGAGCCCGACGCCGAGGAGCTCGAGGACGCCCTGACCGAGGCGGACGAGACGCAGCTCGCCGACGCCGAGCAGACCGAGGCCGAGCAGGCCGACACCGACCTGACCGAGACCGAGCAGTCCGACGAGGCCGGCGACGAGACGGAGTCCGGCGACGAGACCGAGGCCGCCGAGGGCGGCCGCCGGCGCCGCCGGCGCGGCGGCCGCGGTCGACGCGGCCGCTCCGGTGAGCGCTCCTCCGCCGAGCGCGGCACGACCGACGCGGGCGAGGGTGCCGACGACGCCGAGCCCGGCGACGAGGACCGCGCCGCCGCCGACGACTCCGGAGCCGACGAGGACGCCGAAGGCGGCGAGGCCGGCGAGGGTGAGGGCAGCTCGTCGAGCCGTCGTCGTCGTCGCCGTCGTCGCTCGCGCGGCGAGGGCGGTGGCGAGGAGCAGGCGGAGGCCCGCCCCCGCGCCCGGGCTCGCACGGACGAGGTCACGGCGCTCAAGGGCTCCACGCGGCTCGAGGCCAAGCGCCAGCGCCGCCGCGAGGGCCGCGACGCCGGTCGGCGCCGCGCCGTCATCACCGAGGCCGAGTTCCTCGCCCGGCGGGAGTCCGTCGAGCGCAGCATGGTGGTCCGCGAGCAGGCCGGGCGCGTGCAGATCGCGATCCTCGAGGACGGCGTCCTCGTCGAGCACTACGTCTCCCGCTCGAGCCAGAACACGCAGGGCCCGATGGCCGGCAACGTGTACCTCGGCCGGGTGCAGAACGTGCTGCCGAGCATGGAGGCCGCGTTCGTCGACATCGGCAAGGGGCGCAACGCCGTCCTGTACGCGGGCGAGGTCAACTGGGACGCGGCCGGCATGGAGGGGCAGCCGCGCCGCATCGAGCAGGCGCTGAAGTCCGGCGACTCGGTGCTGGTGCAGGTGACCAAGGAGCCGGTCGGGCACAAGGGCGCCCGCCTGACGTCCCAGATCACGCTCGCCGGCCGGTACCTGGTCTACGTCCCCGGCGGCGGGATGACCGGCATCTCCCGCAAGCTCCCCGAGAACGAGCGGGCGCGCCTGAAGAAGATCCTGCGCGAGATCGTGCCCGACGACGCGGGCGTGATCGTCCGGACGGCCGCCGAGGGTGCCTCCGACGAGGAGCTGCGCCTCGACGTCCAGCGCCTGCAGGACCAGTGGGCCGCCATCGAGAAGAAGTCGAAGACCGCGTCGGCGCCGGCCCTGCTGCAGGGCGAGCCCGACCTGGCGATCCGCGTGGTCCGGGACGTCTTCAACGACGACTTCGACACCCTCGTCGTGCAGGGCGAGGAGGCCTGGGACACGGTCTGGGAGTACGTCCAGGCCATGGCCCCCGACCTCGTGGGCAAGGTGAGCCGCTGGCAGGAGCCCGGCGACGTCTTCGCGGCGCACCGCGTGGACGAGCAGCTCGCCAAGGGCATGGACCGCAAGGTCTGGCTGCCGTCGGGTGGCTCGCTCGTCATCGACCGCACCGAGGCGATGACGGTCATCGACGTGAACACGGGCAAGTTCACCGGCTCGGGCGGCACGCTCGAGGAGACGGTGACCCGCAACAACCTCGAGGCCGCCGAGGAGATCGTGCGCCAGCTCCGGCTGCGCGACATCGGCGGGATCATCGTCATCGACTTCATCGACATGGTGCTCGAGTCGAACCGCGACCTGGTGCTGCGCCGTCTCGTCGAGTGCCTCGGCCGGGACCGCACGAAGCACCAGGTGGCGGAGGTCACGTCGCTCGGGCTCGTCCAGATGACCCGCAAGCGCGTGGGTCAGGGCCTGTTCGAGGCGTTCAGCGAGCCCTGCCCGCACTGCGGTGGCCGTGGGTACCTCGTCCACAACGAGCCGGTCACGCGGACCGGTGGCGAGGCGCCGTCGGCACCCGAGGCGGCCCCCGAGCCGAAGAAGTCGCGCCGCAAGCGCGCCACGGCGGCGACGGCGAGCCCGGCGGCGCCGGTGCCGGTCGTCCCGGTGCTGCCGGAGGCGCGGGAGGCCGTCAAGGCCACGCTCGCGACGATCGCGGCGGCCGCCGCGCACGCGCACGAGCAGGCGGCGCCGCCGTCGGGCGCTGACGACGCGCCCGCGGGGGAGGTGCCCACCGACGCCGTGCTCGGCGAGGCCGCGCCGGCCGAGGGGAGCGCCGCGGAGGGCGTCGTCGTGGAGGCGGCCGCCGAGCGGGCACCCGTTGACATCGTGCAGTCGGACCTCCTGGACGTGCTCGCCAGCGTGCAGGCCGCCGAGGCGCCTGCTGCGGGCGAGGGCGGCGAGGACCCGGGCGAGGGCGAGGACGTCCCGGGCGAGGAGTAGGTGGCCGCGCCGAGGTTTGACCGAGGCGCGCGCACTCCGTACCCTGGAACGTCGGCGCGCATCGCGCCGGTTCGGCGCTGCCCGCCCCCCCTTGCCTCCCTGGCGACCGGCGTGTGCGCAGGCGCCCGACCTAGTGACCGGCAGTTCGAGCAGAGATGAGCAGCAACGTGGTGTACGCGATCGTGAAGGCCGGTGGCCGCCAGGAGAAGGTGTCCGTCGGCGACGTCGTCGTCGTGGACAGGATCTCCGCCGACGCGGGCTCGTCCGTTCAGCTCCCGGCCCTCCTGCTGGTCGACGGCGACAAGGTGACCTCCGACGCGAAGGCGCTGGCCAAGGTCACCGTCACCGCCGAGGTCGTGCGGGACGAGAAGGGCCCGAAGATCGTCATCCAGAAGTTCAAGAACAAGACCGGCTACCGCAAGCGCCAGGGCCACCGTCAGCAGCTGACGCGGCTCAAGGTCACCAGCATCGCCTGAGCCGGCGCCCGGCTCGCTTCGGCAGAACGACGGCAACGAACGAAGGACCCTGACATGGCACACAAGAAGGGCGCCAGCTCCTCGCGGAACGGTCGCGACTCGAACGCGCAGCGCCTCGGCGTCAAGCGTTACGGCGGTCAGCTCGTCAACGCGGGCGAGATCATCGTCCGTCAGCGCGGCACGCACTTCCACCCCGGTGTGAACGTCGGCCGTGGCGGCGACGACACGCTGTTCGCCCTGGCTGCCGGCGCCGTGAAGTTCGGCGTCCGCCGTGGGCGCAAGGTCATCGACATCGAGACCGTCGACGCCTGACACGAGCTCGTCGAAGGGGCGCACCGCCACGGTGCGCCCTTTCGTGCTGTCGGGACCAGGGCGGCCCCGGCGAACGCCCGGTGGCGGGCGACCCGAACTGATCGGAGGTGGTGAGCGGTGACGACGTTCGTCGATCGCGTGGTGCTCCACGCCTCCGGGGGTGACGGCGGCCACGGCTGCGCGTCCATCCGCCGCGAGAAGTTCAAGCCCCTCGCGGGGCCCGACGGCGGCAACGGCGGTGACGGCGGCGACGTCGTCCTCGAGGTCGACCCGCAGGTCACCACGCTGCTGGAGTTCCACCACGGGCCGCACCGGCGCGCTGCGTCCGGAACCGCGGGCATGGGCGACGACCGTGACGGCGCCAACGCGGCCGACATCGTGCTCCGCGTGCCCGACGGCACGGTCGTGAAGAGCACCGACGGCGAGGTCCTCGCCGATCTCGTGGGCGCCGGGAGCCGCTACGTGGTCGCCGCCGGCGGCAAGGGCGGCCTCGGCAACGCCGCGCTCGCGTCCCCCCGGCGCAAGGCGCCCGGGTTCGCCCTGCTCGGCGAGCCGGGCGAGCAGCGCGACGTCGTCCTCGAGCTCAAGACCATCGCCGACGTCGCGCTCGTCGGGTTCCCGAGCGCGGGCAAGTCGAGCCTGGTGGCGGCGATGTCCGCGGCCCGGCCCAAGATCGCCGACTACCCGTTCACCACCCTCGTGCCGAACCTCGGTGTCGTGCAGGCGGGGTCGTCGCGCTTCACCGTCGCGGACGTGCCCGGCCTGATCCCGGGCGCGAGCGAGGGCAAGGGCCTCGGGCTCGAGTTCCTCCGGCACGTCGAGCGCTGCGCCGTGCTGGTGCACGTCCTTGACTGCGCCACCCTCGAGCCGGGGCGCGACCCGATCAGCGACCTGGACGTCATCGAGCGCGAGCTCGCCGCCTACGCCGGGGACCTGGAGATCGCGGGCGGCCAGGTGCCGCTCACGGAGCGACCGCGCATGGTGGTGCTCAACAAGGTCGACGTCCCGGAGGCCCGCGAGCTCGCCGAGCTCGTCCGGGGCGACCTCGAGGCGCGCGGGCTCGAGGTGTTCGAGGTCTCCGCGGCGAGCCACGAGGGCATGCGGCCGCTCACGTTCGCGCTCGCCCGCCTCGTCGAGGCCGCGCGCGCGGCCGCCCCGGCGCCCGCGCCCGAGCGCGTCGTCCTGCGCCCCCGGGCCGTCAACGAGGTGCCGTTCACCGTGACCCGGCGCGAGGAGGGCCAGCACGTCTGGTTCCAGGTGCTGGGCACCAAGCCGGAGCGGTGGGTGCGCCAGACCGACTTCACCAACGACGAGGCCGTCGGCTTCCTGGCGGACCGGCTGGCCCGCCTGGGCGTCGAGGAAGCGCTGTTCACGGCGGGTGCCACGCCGGGGGCGGAGGTCGTCATCGGCGGCGGCAACGACGCGGTGGTCTTCGACTGGGAGCCCACCCTCATGGCCGGCGTCGAGCTGCTCGCCAGCCGGGGGAGCGACCCGCGCCTGTCCGACACCGGGCGCGCCAGCCGTGCGGAGCGCCGTCGGGAGCACCAGGAGCGCATGGACGCGAAGGCCGCGGCGCGCTCCGAGCTGTGGACCGAGCGCGAGGCCGGCCAGTGGACGGACCCGTCCGACGAGTGATCCTGCGGGCCGCTGGTTCCGCACACCTCTGACCACCAGGCGAGCCGGTGCCCGGGCCGTGGCCCGACGCGCGGGAGAATGGTTGCCCGTGAGCCCCGTGCGCAAGCTGGACCGACGTTCGCTCGCGACCGCCCGTCGGGTGGTCGTCAAGGTCGGGTCGTCCTCGATCACGGACGGCCACGGCCGGCTCGACGTCGACGCGCTCCGCGCGCTCGTCGACGCGCTGGCGGAGCGGCGTCTCGCGGGCAGCCAGGTGGTCCTCGTCACCTCCGGCGCGATCGCGTCCGGCCTGGGGCCTCTCGGGCTGCACGGCCGCCCGAGCGACCTCGCGACCGCGCAGGCGACCGCCTCGGTCGGCCAGGGCCTGCTCATCGCGCGCTACACAGAGGCGTTCGCGGGCCACGGGCTGCGCGTCGGCCAGGTGCTCCTCACGGCCGAGGACACCGTGCGTCGCTCGCACTACCGCAACGCGCTGCGCTGCCTGGACCGGCTGCTGGCGCTCGGCGTCGTGCCGATCATCAACGAGAACGACACGGTGGCCACCTCGGAGATCCGCTTCGGCGAGAACGACCGGCTGGCCGCCCTCGTGTCGCACCTGGTGCGGGCCGACGCGCTGGTGCTGCTCAGCGACGTGGACGGCCTCTACGACCGGCCGCCGACCAGCCCGGACGCCCACCGCATCGACGAGGTGCACGACCCGGCGGAGCTGACCGACGTCAAGGTCGGCAAGTCGGGGTCGAAGGTGGGCTCGGGCGGGATGATCAGCAAGCTCCAGTCAGTGGCGATCGCCACGGGCTCGGGAGTGCCGGTGCTCATCACACGCGCCGACCTGGCCCGCCCGGCGCTCGCGGGCGAGGGTGTGGGCACCTGGTTCTTCGCGACCGGCAAGCGGCGCCCGCCCCGCCTCCTCTGGCTCGAGCACGCCGCCGCGCCCCACGGGCGGGTGGTGCTCGACGCCGGCGCCGTGCGCGCCGTGGTGGAGCGCCGCGCGTCGCTGCTGCCGGCGGGCATCACGGCGGTCGAGGGCGAGTTCGACGCCGGCGAGCCGGTCGAGCTCGCGGGGCCCGACGGCGTCGTGATCGGCCGCGGGCTCGTCGCCTTCTCCTCGGGCGAGCTGCCGGACCTGCTCGGCCGGTCGACGCGCGAGCTGCGCGAGTCGCTCGGCGCGGGCTACGACCGCGAGGTCGTCCATCGCGACGACCTCGTGCTCGTGGCGCCGCGGGCGTAGTGCCTATCCTGCGGGCATGACCACCGCCACCACGCCCGTCGCCGCGTCGCCGGCCAGCTCCGACGACGTCCAGGAGGCCGTCTTCGCGATCGCCCGCCGCGCGCGCGTGGCGGCCCGCGAGCTCGCGACGGCGACCCGCGCGACCAAGGACGGCGCGCTGCACGCGATGGCGGACGCGCTCGTCGCGGCGGCGCCCGAGATCGTGGCGGCGAACGCCGTCGACCTGGCCAACGGGCGCGCGGCCGGCCTCAAGCCGGGCCTGCTCGACCGGCTGACGCTCACGCCCGAGCGGATCGACGGCATCGCCGCCGCGCTGCGCGAGCTCGCCGCGCTGCCCGACCCGGTCGGCGAGGTGGTGCGCGGCTCGACGCTGCCCAACGGCCTGCGCCTGCGGCAGCTTCGGGTGCCGATGGGCGTCGTCGGGATGATCTACGAGGCGCGGCCGAACGTCACCGTGGACGCCGCGGGCCTCGCGCTCAAGAGCGGCAACGCCGCGATCCTGCGCGGTGGGTCGGCGGCGGCGTCGTCGAACACCGTCATCGTGCGCGTGCTGGGGGAGGCCCTGATCTCCGTGGGGCTCCCCGCGGACGCCGTGCAGTCGATCGACGCGTTCGGGCGCGCGGGCGCGGTCGCGCTCATGCACGCGCGCGGGCTGGTCGACCTGTTGGTGCCCCGCGGGGGTGCGGACCTGATCCAGACGGTCGTCCGCGAGTCGTCGGTGCCCGTCGTGGAGACCGGCGTGGGCAACTGCCACGTGTACCTGGACGCCTCCGCGGACGAGCAGATGGCCGTGGACATCGTCATGAACTCCAAGACGCAGCGCGTCGGGGTCTGCAACGCCGCTGAGACGCTCCTGGTGCACGCCGACGCCGCACCCCGGCTCCTCCCGTCGGTCCTGGCGGCGCTCGCCGGCGCGGGCGTCACGCTGCACGGCGACGCGCGCACGGCCGAGCTGGCGCCCGACGGCGTCGCCGTCGTCGCCGCGACCGAGGAGGACTGGGCCACCGAGTATCTGTCGATGGACCTGGCTGTCCGCGTGGTGGACGACCTGGAAGGTGCGATCGATCACATCCGCGCCTGGACGTCGGGGCACACCGAGGCGATCGTCACGGCGGACCTGGCCGCGTCCGAGCGGTTCGTGGCCGCGCTCGACTCGGCCGCCATCATGGTCAACGCCTCGACGCGGTTCACGGACGGCGGGCAGTTCGGCCTGGGTGCGGAGATCGGCATCTCCACGCAGAAGATGCACGCGCGCGGGCCGATGGGGCTCGCCGAGCTCACCACCACCAAGTGGGTCGTGAACGGCGAGGGCCAGGTCAGGGCCTGAGTCCCCGGGGCGCTCGGCGTCCCGCCCGATCCGCGCGTTTTCGCGGATTCGCCCGCTGTTCACCCGGCCGGCCCAGCCCGCTGCGTCCCGATTCGGGCCGTTCGACCGTTTGGGTCCGGAGGTTCGTGGTGCCACGGTGAAGGGCCCTCGTGCGACACTGGGTCGTCCGCCGCGCGACGAACGGTCGAGCACGCCGTTCGGCGAAACCGAGCCCCCTGTGGAGGTCGACGTGCACGCTGCCCTGCTGGCTGCCGCCGAGGCGGAGGCGACCGGCCTCCCGCCCGTCGTCATCGGACTGCTGGGCTTCGGTGTGCTCGTCGCACTGCTGCTGGTGACGTACGCGTTCCGCAACAGCGGGCACCGGAACTAGCGCAGACGAACGACGATGGGCGCTGTGGCGCGCCCGGACACGGAGGCAGGCAGAGCGGATGGCGGAGACCAGGCCCAGGATCGGGGTGATGGGCGGCACGTTCGACCCCATCCACCACGGCCACCTCGTCGCCGCCAGTGAGGCCGCCGCCGACCTGGACCTCGACGAGGTCGTGTTCGTGCCGACGGGTCGACCCGCCTTCAAGCTCGACCCCGGCGTGACCCCGGCCGAGCACCGCTACCTCATGACCGTCATCGCCACGGCGTCGAACCCACGGTTCACGGTCTCCCGCGTGGACATCGACCGGCCGGGGCCCACGTACACCGTGGACACGCTGCGCGACCTGCGCGCGGCCCGCCCGGACGCCGACCTGTTCTTCATCACGGGGGCGGACGCGCTCGCGCAGATCCTCACGTGGAAGGACGTCCACGAGCTCTGGGAGATGGCGCACTTCGTCGCCGTCACCCGACCGGGCCACACCTTGTCCGTCGAAGGGCTCCCGTCGCACGCCGTCAGCGTGCTCGAGGTGCCCGCGCTGGCCATCTCGTCGACCGACTGCCGTGCACGGGCCCACGCGGGTGAGCCCGTCTGGTACCTCGTCCCCGACGGGGTGGTCCAGTACATCGCCAAGCACCGTCTGTATCGAGGTCAGGATGTCTGAGCAGACCCATCCGGAGTGGGGTGAGCGCCGCCGTCGCCGCGAGGAGGAGCGACGTCACGTCACCGGCGAGCAGCCCGCGGCGACGCCGTACGGCGCGACCGCGCCGGAGCCACCCCTCTCGCGTCGGGAGCTGCGCGAGCGCGCGGCCGCGGAGGCGGCGCGCGCCGCCGAGTCGCTCGCCCGCACCACCACGCCCGAGCCGGCGCCGGCCCCGGCGCCGCGCCCCGCGCCCGCGCCGATGTCCGCCCCCACGCCGGCCCCCACGCCGATGGCGGCACCCGTCTCGATGCCGGCGCCCGCTCCCGCGCCCGCCCCGGCGCCGCGCCCCGCGGTCGCTCCCGAGCCCGGTGCCCGTCCGCTGTCCCGCCGCGAGCTGCGCGAGCGCGTCGCGGCCGTCCGGCACCCGGAGGCCGAGGCGGCCGTCAGCCCGCCCGCCGTGCCCTCGTCGCCGCTGCCGCGGACCGCTCCTGCGCCGTCGCCCACCCCGGCGCCCGCGGCAGCGTCCGGCCCGCGACCCGCCGAGCCGGTCGTGGTGCCGCAGATGGAGCCGGAGCGGCCGGCCGTCGCGCCGCCGTCGGCTGCGCTGTCGCCGCAGGCCCGCGCCGCCGCGATCCGTGCCCAGGCCGCGCGCGCGCAGGCCGAGCGCGAGGAGGCGGCCCGGCAGGGCATCGAGCGGGCGCAGAGCGCCCGCGGCGCCGCGCAGCGCGCGATGCCGGAGCAGACGGCGAGCAGCTGGGGCCAGCGCCCGCAGACGCCCGCAGCACCCGAGTCGCCGCGCCCGACGGCCCCCGAGTCGTCGTCGCCGGTCCGGCGGGTCGTCCTGCCGCCGTCGGGTGCCCCCGCGGCCGAGCAGCCCTACCAGGCGACCGCCGGCCGTTACGACACCGCGCCGGTCACCCCGGCGCGCCCCGCCGTGCCGGTGTACCAGGCGCCCGCGCAGCCCGTGGCGGCGCCGGGCGAGCGGTCGTTCGGCGCGGCGCAGGCGACGCCCTACCAGCCGCAGCCGCAGGCCCAGCCCCAGCCGCAGCCGTACGGTGCCGCCCAGCCGGCGCAGGCGCGGCCCGCGCCGTACCAGCCCGAGCAGGTGGCGCCCGCGCTGCGTCCGTACGCACCGCGCGTCGGGCAGCCTGAGACGGCCGCCGGCAACGGCTGGCAGCCGGAGCAGCCTGCAGCGGCCGGTTGGCCGGCCGAGGCGCGCACGTACCCGGTGCCCGCCGTGGTGCCGCCGGCGGTCGCGACGACCGGGCCCTCGGCGGTGGCGCCGTCGGGCTTCGAGCCGGTCGGCTTCGGTGGGCGGGACCGGACCGGCGTCGCGGACGCGTCGCGGGCGGCCTTCGTGCCGGCGGACATCCGCCCGGTGGTGGGCCAGTCGTTCGGGACCATGCAGGCGGCCCCGGCCGCCAGGTTCGGCGCCGCTGCCGCGCCGTCCGTCGCAGCCACCGCCCCGGGGGCCACGGAGCCGACCGACACGTCCGACGCCGCGATGCCGCGCTGGGGGAGCGTGGGCTCGGGCCAGGGCTGGACGCCAACACCGACGTCCGCGCCCGTGGCGCCCTCGCGCGCTGTTCCCGAGGACGTCGAGGACGAGCCGGACGACGAGGCCGCCGAGCCGCCGCGCCACCCGTACACGTGGCTGCACATGATCGTCCTGGTGCTCGTGGCGTTCGTCCTGGGCATGCTGATCTTCGTGGTGCTGCTGCGCGACTCGGGTGCCGAGGGCACGCAGGGCGCGGGCGTCGTGGGCGAGGGCGTCACGTGGTCGCACGTCGCCACGACGGGAGAGGTGGGGCTCTGATGGCCGCGTCGGATCGGGCTGTCGAGCTCGCCGTTGTCGCCGCGCGGGCCGCGTCGGACCGCAAGGCCGAGGAGATCATCGCCCTCGACGTGAGCGACCGCCTGGTCCTCACCGACGTCTTCATCATCGCCTCCGCCTCGAACGAGCGGCAGGTCGGGGCGATCGTCGACGCCGTCGAGGAAGCCATGCTCAAGGCCGGCGCGAAGCCCGTACGCCGCGAGGGCGTGCGTCAGGCGCGCTGGGTGCTGCTCGACTTCGTCGAGGTCGTGGTGCACGTGCAGCACGCCGAGGACCGCGTCTACTACGCCCTCGAACGGCTCTGGTCGGACTGCCCGGTGATCGAACTGCCCGCCGACGCGCGGGGCGGCGACGGCCAGGTGGAGGACCAGGGCGGCGACGGCCGGGCGACGGTCGCGTGACCGCCGGAACGGTCATCTGCTGGCGGCACGGGCGCACCGCGTACAACGCCAGCACGCGCATGCAGGGCACGATCGACATCCCGCTGGACGAGATCGGGCAGTGGCAGGTGGAGCAGGCAGCGCTCGACCTGTGGCGTCGGCACGCTCCGACGCGCATCGTCGCGTCCGACCTCGGGCGCGCGCGGGCGACCGCGCAGCAGCTCGCGGACCTGGTCGGGCTCCAGGTCGGCGTCGACACACGGCTGCGTGAGCGGTCCTTCGGTGAGTGGGAGGGCCTGACCGCGGAGGAGATCGCCGAGCAGTGGCCGGAGGAGTTCGCCGTCTGGCAGCGCGGCGGCGACCCCAAGCGCATGGGGGCTGAGTCGCGGGCCGCCGTCGCGGAGCGGTTCAGCGCTGCCGTGCGCGAGCTCGCCGCACCGATGGCGCACGACGAGACGCTCGTCCTCGTGTCCCACGGCGCGGCCGTCTCCCTCGGGCTGACGGCGCTGCTCGGGCTCGACGCCGTCGCGTGGCGCGGGCTCGTCGGACTCCACAACGCGCACTGGTCGGTGCTGAGGGCGAGCCGTGGCGACGCCTGGCCGGCGTGGCGCATGGAGGCCCACAACGTCGGGCCGAGCGTGGTTGTCGCCGACTGGAACGCGGGTGTTCCGGCGGAGAACCTGCCGTCGTCGGCCGCCGACGCGATGCGGGGCTGACCGGGGGAGCGGCGGGGCGCGATCGGATTTCCGCCAGGGTCTCCTCGTCGCGTACACTTCACGAGGCCCTTCGGGGTCGCGGGGCTGTGGCGCAGCTGGTAGCGCACCTGCATGGCATGCAGGGGGTCAGGGGTTCGAGTCCCCTCAGCTCCACCGAAAGTGCAGGTCAGAGGCCGTTTCTCCGCTTGGGGGAAGCGGCCTCTTCGTCTGAGTGGACACAAAGTCGACACGCAGACCTGGCTGGCTGCACTGCGTCCGCCCTGCTCAGAACGGCTGACCTCCTCACCTGGCGCCGAGCGGCGCATGAGGGTCGAGTCACGTCTTCGCGCGCATGGGACTCAAGTGGAGTGCGGGTGCCAAGCCTGTCAATGCCAGCGCATGTCATCGCGCCTCCTCGCCGAGCTGGGACCTGCGTACGTTACGGGCTCGTTAGGCGGGCTCCGCCGTCCGGGTGATCTTGTTGCGTGGCGCCCGTTTCGCCCCTTCCCAGCGGCCTCGCGGGCTCGCTACGTTGCGCGCGTCCGGCGGGGGCCACGGGCTCTCGCGGGTCTCGATGATGAGAGTGGCCGCAGAGCTCAGGGGGTCTGATGCGCGCCTCGACGTTGCCGTTCGCCATGTCCATCTCCGTTCGAAGGGCGTTCGCGGCAGTCGTGACCGCGGTCGTTCTCGGGGGGTGTTCGTATCGCCCGCGGCCGGCGCGGGCCGGAGCGTTCCGGTTCGGGCGGTGACCGGATCTGCGTGTCCGGTGGAGGCCGCGGACGAGGCGACTGCGGCCGCGCTCGCCGCGAGCTGTGGCCGCGAGGTCGAGGTTCTCGAGGAACGCACCGAGTTCCAGACACTTCATGCACTGCCGGACGGGCAGATGCGTCTGGACACCTCGATCGCTGCTGTCCGAACTCAGGTGTCGGGTGAGTGGGCGGACATCGACACGACGCTGGTGGAGTCCGCTGCAGGCATCGAGGTCGCGGCGCCGGCGGTCGAGATGGTGTTCTCGGACGGCTCGCCGGGGCAACCGCTGGCCTCCATGCAGCGCGACGGTCACCAGCTGACCTTCGACGTGCCCTTCGACCTACCGGCTCCGGTCGTGTATGGCACGGGTCTGGAGTACCCGGACGTGATCGACGGCGTGGACCTCCTGGTGAGCGTCAACGCAGACGCGACCGGCTTCTCCGAGGTCCTGCGGGTCGAGTCGCCGCAGGCAGCCGCCGATCCGCGCATCGCAGACCTCGCGTTTCCGATCACGGTGTCGGACGGGCTCGAGCTGACGGAGGCCGACGGCGGGTTCGCTGCTGTCGACTCCGAGGGCGAGCGTGTCTTCAGGTCACCCCAGCCGGCGATGTGGGACTCGCGGGCGGACCGCGCGGCGCCGAACCTGACGCCTCGCCTGATCGGCGGCATGTCCCCGTCCGCCGGTATGCGACTCACCTCCGATGAGGGGCTCCGGATCGGCGCGGCCCGTCTCGCGGCCCCGGTCGACGGGGACGCGTGGGCGTTCATGGACGTGGCGCTGGAGGACCAGGCCGTGCAGGTCGGTCTCGACGAGGAGATGCTGGCGGATCCGAGCACCGTGTGGCCGGTGTACGTCGACCCGTCGGTGTCCGGCTCCCGCTCGGAGTGGGTGGCCGTGTCCAGCGCGGGCTGGAAGCACTACAACTTCTCGAGCGACGACGGCGTCGGCAGGTGCGGCACGACCGGCAGCCCGATGTACTGCTCGAGCGTGTTCACCGAGCGGCTGGCCTGGCAGTTCACCGGGCTTCAGGCCATCGGGAACGTCGACCCGTCCAACGTCACGTCAGCCACCTTCTCGGTGTACGGGACGCACTCGTACTCGTGCACTGCGTCCCCGATCGAAGCGTGGTGGACCGGCGGAATCAACAGCGGCACCACGTGGTCGTTTGGCTGGACGGGTTCGAATGAATTCGGCGGCGGGATGCACCTCCGTCTTGGAATCGGACGTGACCCGGCCAATCTGAATCGAGCCCGCTGGCACGTCGATTTCGGCTCGACGCACGTTCCCAACGGTAGGTCGGGTCAACTGATAAGCTATACACAGGCGAGGAGGGGAGCGAATTGAACGATCAAGAGCAACAACGTGCGGCCCGCCTCGGTATCGAAGCACTCAATGCGTCCCTCGTCAGGCTAGGGTATCCACCAGTCGGGAAGAATGCTGATGTGCGCATGGTCGATCCCTTCTTGGGAGTTATTCCGAACGCGGTCATTGAAAGGCCCGGCGTCGCCCCGTTGCGCCTACTATTCGGTCTCGAGCTGGACATATGGGTCGGCCCCTTTTCTGAGGTTGTTGCCGTTCCTGCGCGCGAGGAGTGCAGGCGCGACATGGAGAACGAAATCACCCGGATTCTCAAGTCCGAAGTGGAGTGTCGGTATCGCAAGCGGTGGGTCGAACTGATCCTTCGGATTCCCGACCAGAATCCTTGGCTAAGGCTGAGAATTGTCGGAACGGGCCGGTCGTCAGTCCTTGAACCTCGATACGCACCGTACGCGAGCCAGTGATATCCCTCGGTCGGATTCGGGGCCCTTGACCCTAAGGACACTCGAGGTTCCATCGTTGCCGTCGCCCAGCTGGTTCTCCGATGCGCGGCGCGCCGTGAGGCACGCGCTCGCCGTGCACCGACCCGTACGGCAACGCGCGGGGGAGCGCCCCTGCCGGGTGGGTGGGTGATCACGGGTTCTTGAACAAGCCGGTGGACGAGACCGGGTTGGTGCAGGTCGGGGCGCGTTACTACGACCCGGTGATTGCCAGGTTCGTCACGGTCGACCCGGTGATGGATCTGACCGATCCGCAGCAGTGGAACGCCTACACCTACGCCAACGGCAACCCGGTCACCTGGGCCGACCCCGACCGGCAAGTGGCCGGACTGGCTCGACGACGCCGCCAGCGCCGTCGGTGACGGGATCTCGAGCGCCTGGGACGCGACCACCACGTGGGTCGATGAGCACCAGGCTGACATCGTCGCCGGGGTCGCCGGCGCCGTGGTCGGCGGTGGGTGCCTGCTTCTGACAGCCGGCGCGGGCAGCATCGCGTGCGGCGCCCTGGGTGGTGCCGCGGCGGGTGCGGCGTCGCACGCGTGGCGTGCGCAGGTCCAGCACACCGAGGAGTTCTCGTGGGGCGCCATGGGCCGCGAAGCCCTCATCGGCGGACTCACCGGTGCCGCCACAGCAGGCATCGGCCAGATCCCCGGCGTCCGGCAACTGGCCAACCGCGCCACCACGGCCATCAGCAACCGCATCAGCCCCTACCTCGGGCGACCACCGACCACGACACTACGACCGACCGAGGGGCCGATAGCGTGGCCACCCAACAATGGCTTCCACGGCAACCTGGGCCCGAGCGGAAACCCCGGTGTGACGGTTCTCAGGCCGGGAACGCAGATTGACAGATTCGGGCTGGACGAGGGGCGGTTCGTCGCGCCACGCGGCACGCCAGTTGCGCAGCGTTCCCTACCGCCGGGTGCAACAAGTAAGCCCTACAGTGTCTTCGAGGTCACGAACCGACTCGTCGTACAGCAGGGGCGGGCAACACCGTGGTTCGGGCAGCCAGGCATGGGTGTGCAGTACCGCTTGCCGGCAAGTGTGAAGGACCTGCTCGCAACCGGATACCTCCGGAGGGTGTAGATCGTGACGCAAGACGAACTCGAACTGGACATGCGGCGGTTGAACTTGCCGACGTTTGCTTACAGCCTCGGGAGCGATCGCGATGAGGCGTACTGCCTAACGCATGAGGCCGACGGCTGGCACGTCTACTACAGCGAGAGAGGCAATCGGAACTCCGAGGAGGTCTTCTCTACAGAGGCGGCGGCCTGCGCGAGGCTCCGTGAACGAGTACTCAGTGATGGCGCCGTTCGTCAATGGATGTCTGGTCACGGCAACCCGTGACGGCGTCTGAGAGGTTCAAGAAGCATTGGTTCCTCGACCGCGTGATCTCTTCGCGCGGGTACACAATCACGCTCCGGCGGGATGTGGTCGAGTACAAGGATCGAGCCGGGGGGATCACTCTTCCCGCTGAGTGGGCTCCCGGCAGAGGTACATGGATTCTTCTGTTCGCTGCGGGTCTTCCGGAAGTTCTTCCCGGCTCGCGCGCCAAGAGCGAGGTGGTTGACGATATTGTTCGGGCCTTCGACGCCGTTGGTTGGCGTCTGAGCGTTCGGTAGCCGGCCAGCGAGGCGTGAACCGTTCACGGTCAGCGGAGGCCAGGTTCCCTGGCCTTCGGACCAAAGAGGTGAGGGGAGCCCGCGCGTGGGACACAAAATGGACGGAAATGCGGCCCGAGACGGCTCGAGCTAGGTCGAGGCGAGCAGGTACTGTCGAGGTGTCCCGCCGACGGATTCCGGCGTCGGTCCTGGTCAGTAACGAGATGGTTCGAGGTGGCTCGTGCCGGCTCGATGCGTCGACAGACGCGGAGTTCGCGTCTTCCGATTCAGGGGGTCAGGGGTTCGAGTCCCCTCAGCTCCACCGAAAGTGCAGGTCAGAGGCCGTTTCCTGTTCGCGGGAGGCGGCCTTTGTGCTGCCTCGTCGTGCGGCTGTGGGCCGGGGTGCAGGCCGGCGTCGGCAGCCCCTCACGCGCCACCTGACCTGAGTGTGAAGCCTACGCATCGCTGAGCGAAGCAAAGGCTTCACCGCTGTGTGAGTGCCTCATGCGCCGGAGAGCCGCGCGGCGACCTCGGCCACCTCGTCCGGCGTCCCGACGATCTCGAGGTGCATCTCGTCCGGCCGGTCGAAGTCGCCGCCCCAGGCCAGCACGGGCGCCACCTCGTCGAGGATCGCGCGCAGCCGGGCCACCTGGTCGTCGGTGAAGGTCCCCGACGACCCCAGCGGGTGCAGCGGGGCGTTGAAGTCGACGGCGGTGCCCGACGCGTGGTTCGACAGGCCCTCGTCGTGGCCGCGGACCGGGCGGTAGGCCCAGCCCCAGGAACTCGCGACGTCGATCGGCTCGACCTCGGCGTTGAACCGCTCCGCGACGTGGCCGAGCACCACAGCGACGTCCCCGTCGAGCACCTGCCCGGTCACCCACGGGAACGACACCAGTCGTGGGTCGTCGCTGTCGGTGATTCCTTCCCAGCCGTTCTGGGTGGCGCCGTCGGGCACCTCGTCGGGCCCTTCGTCCGTGCCTCCGCGGAACACTCCCCAGGCGAGCACCACGACGACGGCGAGCGCCGCCAGGGCGAGGGGATAGCCCAGCCGGCGCGCCGGCGCGGCAGGGGGTCGGGGCGCGGGCTTCGTTGCGGTTGCCATGGCTCGACGCTAGGAACGCCCGCCCGGCCGGCGCGTCCGGCCACGGTGCCGCCGTCCCGCGCGCCGGCCCGAACCCGCGGTGGAGGCCGCCTCGACCGCGAGATGGAGGTCCGCGCGGTCAGAGGACGATCGTCATGGGCCCGCTGCCGGCCGCGGGAGTCGCCTGCTGCAGGCGCGGCAGGGAGCGCGGCCAGTCGACGGCGACCCGGTCGGGATCGGCGGGGTCGACCTTCACCTCGAGCGCCACCCCCGGCACTAGGGCCCTCAGCGTCGCGGGGGCCACCCAGTCCCCGGTGCGCACGCGGTGGGGCTTCGCGCCGTACGCGCTGACGTCGAGCTCGAGGTAGGCGAGCCTGCGCGTGTCGTGCTCGTGGTTCCCGTCCGCGGCGAACACGACGACGCCCGTCGCCGTACGGCCGATGCGCAGGACCTCGTCGGTGTACGTCGTCGCCTGCTTGGCGAGGATGCCGCGGGCCTCCTCGCGCGCGTGACCGTCGGGTCCCATGAGCAGGCGCTCGCGGGCGGCGTCGCGCTCCTCCGGCGTCCGGTACCGCAGGCGGAACACGACCGCCGACGCCACGTTGTAGCCGAAGAACGCGGTGAGCAGCCCGCCCACCACCCATGCCCAGACGGGCGGCTCGGGCGACACCGCCGCCCAGCCGAGCAGCCCGAGGCCCACGAAGAGCCCGCCGAAGAAGATCACGCGGGCTTTCCACACGGTCGAGCGGGGAACCTGGGTGGCCACGCGAGGAGTCTTCCGGCGCAGGTGATCATGCGGCAAGGCCCGGTCATGGGATGACCGGGCGACACGGAGATACCCGGTAGGGCATACTGGTGGGCGAGGGCTGCGCGAGCCGCGCGCCCTACGTCGTGGAGCACCGGCGGGCCACCCTCCTGGGGAGTAGCCCGGCAAGCCGCCGCGAGCCCCGACCTCGATCCCAGTGAGGACTACCTACCCGTGCCTTCTGCACCCTCGTTCGTCTCCCTCGGCGTGCCCGAGAACCTCGCCCGCGTCCTGACGGCCGCCGGCATCACCACGCCCTTCCCGATCCAGCGGGCCACGCTGCCCGCCACGCTCGAGGGCCGCGACGTCCTCGGCCGCGGCCGCACCGGCTCCGGCAAGACGCTCGCCTTCGCGCTGCCCGTCGTCGCCCGACTCGCGGGCGGCCGGACGGTGGCCCGGCGTCCGCGCGCCCTGATCCTGGCCCCGACGCGCGAACTCGCCACCCAGATCGCCGCGACCTTGCAGCCCCTGGCCGACGCCGCGGGCCTGCGGATCACCACGATCTTCGGCGGCGTGACCCAGCACCGGCAGGAGGTCGCGCTCGCGGCCGGCGTCGACGTCGTCGTCGCGTGCCCCGGGCGCCTGGAGGACCTGCTCAAGCAGAAGGTGCTCACGCTGGACGGCATCGAGATCACCGTGCTCGACGAGGCCGACCACATGGCCGACCTCGGGTTCCTGCCCGGCGTGAAGCGGCTCATGGGCGCCACCCCGGCGCGCGGCCAGCGGCTGCTCTTCTCGGCCACCCTCGACAACGGGGTGGACGAGCTCGTGCGGCGCTTCATGCACGACCCGCTGCGTCACTCGGTGGACCCGGCCGAGTCGCCCGTCGTCGCGATGACCCACCACCTGTTCACCGTGGACGGGCCCACGACCAAGCGCGAGGTCGTCGAGCACCTGGCCTCCGGCACCCAGCGGCGGCTGCTCTTCACCCGCACCAAGCACCAGGCGAAGAAGCTCGCCAAGCAGCTGACCAGCGCGGGCATCCCCGCGGTCGACCTGCAGGGCAACCTCAGCCAGCCGGCGCGCGAGCGCAACCTCGCGGCCTTCTCCTCGGGTGAGGTCCGCGTCCTGGTCGCCACCGACATCGCCGCGCGCGGCATCCACGTCGACGACGTCGGCCTGGTGGTCCACGTCGACCCGCCGGCCGAGCACAAGGCGTACCTGCACCGCTCCGGCCGCACCGCGCGTGCGGGCGCCGGCGGCGACGTCGTCACCCTCGTGCTCCCCGAGCAGATGGCCGACGTCCGCACGCTGACCCGGCAGGCGAAGATCACCGCGACGCCCCAGCCGGTCCGTCTCGGGTCGCCGGTCCTCGACGCTCTCGTCGGCGAGCCCGCCCCGCGCGTCGCGCCGACGGCAGCCGCGCCCGCCCCGGTGGGCGGCAACCGCGCTGGCACCCCGCGTGCCGCCGGCGAGCCGGGCACGGGTCGCGGACGGCGGCGCGGGGGCCGTGGGCGCTCCGGCGGCCCTGGTCAGACCTCCCGCCCGACGGCGCAGGCTCCCTCCCGCGCGTCGGGCTCGGCCCCGCGCGCGTCGGCTCCCGCGGCACGCACGGCGCCGGCCGCCGCGGCGGGCTCGGGTGCGGGCGGCCAGCGCCGCTCCGCCGCCGTCGAGATGTCCCTGCGCGGCTCGCGGCGCCGCTCGCGCTGACACGCCCCCGCGCCCGGCGCGGGACGTTCGCACCTTGAGCGAGCGGCGTGCGCCCGGGACGCTGCCGTCGTCCGGCTTCGTCCCCGTGCCCCGCGGAGCTCCCGTGCCTGGTCAACGAACGCCCGCCCGGACGGTCGCCGTCGTGGCCGCGGTCGCCGTCGCGGTCGGCGGCGCGGTCGTGGTCGGCCTCTCCGGCTCGCCGCTGTGGGGAGCGGTGCGCGCGGCCCTCGTCCTGGCGGTCGGCGCGCTCGTCGCCGGAGTGCTGCGCCGCGCCGCGGTGCGCCCGGCCGGCTGGTCCGCCGTCGGCGTCGGTGCCCTCGTCCTCCCGGCGGCAGGGGTGATCGCGGGCGGGCACCTCGTCGGCGGCGCCGTCCTGCGCGGCGGCGCGGCGCTCGTCGCGAGCCTCGGTGCGCTCGTCCTGCTGGTCCTGGGGACGGTCTGGCTGCTCCGCGCGGCCCACGGCTGGTGGCGGCTGCTCGCGCTGCCTGTGGCAGTGGTCGTCGTGCAGCTCGTCTGGGCGCCCCTCGGGCAGGCGGTGCTGGTCACCAACCGCGAGCCCGCGGCGCTCGGCGACGCCACCCCGGCGGACCACGGCCTGGCCGCCGAGGACGTCACCCTGACCACGTCCGACGGCATCGACCTCGCCGCCTGGTGGGTGCCGCCGGAGAACGGCGCCGCGGTGCTCCTGCTGCACGGCTCGGGCTCCACGCGGACGGCCACGCTCGACCACGCAGAGGTCCTCGCGGCGGCCGGGTTCGGTGTGCTCATGGTCGACGCGCGGGGCCACGGCGCCAGCGACGGCACCGCCATGGACCTCGGCTGGCACGGCGCGCGGGACCTCGCTGCCGCGGTGACCTGGCTCGCCGACCGGCCGGACGTCGAGGAGGGCCGGATCGGCGCCGTCGGCCTGTCCATGGGCGGCGAGGAGGCGCTCACGCTCGCGGGGGAGGACCCGCGCGTACGCGCGGTGGTGGGCGACGGCGTCGGGATCCGGGTTGCCGGGGACGTGCCCTCGCCCGCGCCGTTCGAGGACGCGATCAACCGCCTCACCTACGCCGTCACGGACCTCCTGACGGCGGCCTCGCCGCCGCGCCCGCTGCGCGAGGTCGTGGCCGGCCTGGCCGCCGAGCAGCGGGTGCTGCTCGTCGCCGCCGCCGGCGAGGGGGACCAGGCCGCCTGGTACGCGGCCGCGGCGCCCGGCCGCGTCGAGGTCTGGGACGTACCCGACGTCGCGCACACCCGCGCCCTGGACGAGCACCCGCAGGAGTGGGCGACGCGCGTCGTCGGCTTCCTGGAGGATGCGCTCGCCGGATAGCGCCGGGGTGGACGTGCCGGACCGCGCGCGCCGTGATGGTGTGTGCTCGTGACCCTGCTCACCGACCTCGTCGCCGCGGCCCCCTCCGACGCGACCCAGCTCACCGGCCTGGCGGGCTGGGTCGTCGACGTCGTCGACGCACTCGGGCCCGCGGGCGTCGGGGTCCTGGTGGCGCTCGAGACCGTGTTCCCGCCGATCCCGAGCGAGGTCGTGCTCCCGGTCGCGGGCTTCCTCGCCGGCCAGGGTCACATGGGGCTCGCGACGACGATCGTGGCCGCCACCCTCGGGTCGGTCGTCGGGGCGATCGTGCTGTACGCCGTCGGCGCGAAGCTCGGGCGGCCGCGGCTGCGGCGCGCGGTCGACGCGATGCCCCTGGTGGACCGCGGCGACCTCGAGCGGGCCGAGTCGTGGTTCGACCGGCACGGCGGCATGGCCGTCCTGACCGGCCGCGTCATCCCGGTCGTGCGCAGCCTCGTGTCTCTGCCGGCCGGGCTCGAGCGGATGTCGATCCCGCTCTTCGTCGCGCTGACGGCGCTCGGCAGCGCGGTCTACAACAGCGTGCTCGTCGGGGCCGGCTACCTGCTGGGGGACCGGTGGACCGACGTCGGGGAGTACTCCGACGTCGTCAACTGGGTCGTCATCGGCGCCATGGTCGCGGTGCTGGCGTGGTTCGTCGTCGGGCGGCTGCGGCGCAACCGCCGGGCGGCGGCGGCCTGAGGGGCACCCGGGGTGCCGGACTGGACTTCGAGCGCGCTCGAAGTCGCAGGATGGGCGCATGACGACCCCGGACCCGACCAGCGCCCTGCCCACATCGCCCACATCGCCCACCCGCCCTGCCCGGCCCGTGCGCGTCGGGCTGCAGATCCAGCCGCAGCACGGCTCCTACGACCAGATCCGGCGCACGGCCGACGCGGCCGAGCGCCTCGGCGTCGACGTGCTGTTCACCTGGGACCACTTCTTCCCGCTCTCGGGCGACCCGGACGGCCTGCACTTCGAGTGCTGGACCACCTTGGCGGCGTGGGCGGAGCAGACCGAGCGCGTGGAGCTCGGGGCGCTCGTCACGTGCAACAGCTACCGGGCCCCGGACCTGCTGGCCGACATGGCCCGGACGGTCGACCACATCAGCGCCGGGCGGCTGATCCTCGGCATCGGCGCCGGCTGGTTCCAGCGCGACTACGACGAGTACGGCTACGAGTTCGGCACGCCCGGCCGCCGCCTGGACGACCTCGCCACGGCGATGCCCAGGATCCGTGCGCGGTGGGCCGCGCTCAACCCGCCGCCGACGCGCGACATCCCCGTGCTGATCGGCGGCGGTGGCGAGCGCAAGACGCTGCGGATCGTGGCGGAGCACGCGCAGGTCTGGCACAGCTTCGCCGACGCGGCCGAGCTCGCCCGCAAGTCCGCCGTGCTGGACCGGTGGTGCGCCGAGGTGGGCCGGGAACCGGGCGAGATCGAGCGGTCGGTGAGCGTGCGCCGCGCGTCCGGGCCCGGCGACGAGGCGCAGGCGCTGCTCGCGGCCGGGGCGACCTTGTTCGTCGCCGAGACGACCGGGCCGGAGCACGACCTCGCGGGCCTGGCGGCGTGGGTCGAGTGGCGCGACCGGCAGAACGAGCTCCGGACCGCCTGAGCGCGGGCCGTCTCGCCTGATCGCGAACGGTGTGTTCGCTCACAGCGAACACACCGTGGGCACCGCGTGGCCTTCGGCGGCGGGGCGCGCAAGGGTAGGGGTGTCATGACCGACCACGACGCGCGCCCCCGATCTCCCCGCCCGGCGTCGGGCCCGGGGCGCCCGGTCGCGCCGCGGGCTCTCGCACGCCCGTTCGCGAGGGTCGCTCCAGCCTGGTCGACCGCCCGACGCGCGGGCGCCCGCGCGCTGTCCTGGCTCGGCGACGTCGGCCGGGTCCGCGTGCCGCCGCGCCGTCTCGGGCGCTGGGTCCTCGTCGCGCTGGCCGTCCTGCTGCCCAGCCTGCTCTGGGGCGTCACCACCGCGTCCACCCAGGGCAGCCTCGGCCCGCACACCGCGCGCTACGACGTGACCCTCGACGGGTCCGTCACCGTGGACCTCGGGCCGCTCGGCACCGTCGTCATCGACTCCCCGCTCCCGCTCGGGCTCGGCGCCCGCGTCGTCGTGCAGGAGATCCCGGCCGAGGTCACCGCGATCGACGCCGCCACGTCGCTCGAGTCGCTCGGCCGGGCGGTCGAGGGCTACGTGGCGTTCTTCAACGGCCCGGAGGCGACCGTCGAGCTCGCGGTGCGCGGGCTGGTCACCGACGCCCTGCAGCGGACCGCGCTCGCGGCCGCCCTCCTGACGCTCCTGGTGGTGGCGGTGCGCGCCGCCGTCGGCCGCGAGCGGCGGGCCGAGCTCGCGGACGCCTGGCGACCCCGACGCGCAGCCGTGCTCGGGGGCGCGACGGTGGTCCTGCTCGTCGCGACGACCGTCGTCGGCAGCGACGTCCTCGGCTCGCCCGGCGACGACGAGCGCACCGCGTCCGCGGTCTTCGACGGCACGCCCCTGGAGGGGGCGCGGATCACCGGGCGCCTCGCCGGCGTCGTCGACACCTACGGCGGCTACGCGGTGGACGCGTGGCGCGAGAACGAGGCCTTCTACGCGGCCGCGAACGACGCCGTCAGGTCCGCCTGGCGGGCGCGGCAGGAGTCCGACCAGCGGCTGCTGAGCACCCGGCTCGCCGCCGACGAGGACGGTGAGGCGCCGATCACCGCCGTCGTGGTGAGCGACCTGCACTGCAACGTCGGGATGGCCGACGTCATCAGCTCGGTGCTGGAGCTCTCCGAGGCCACGATCCTCATCAACGCCGGCGACACCACCGTCAACGGCACCGCCGTGGAGTCCTACTGCGTCGAGACGTTCGCGGACGCCGTGCCCGACGGCGTCACCACGGTGGTGAGCAACGGGAACCACGACGGCCCCGACACGACCGAGCAGGAGCTCAGCGCCGGGTGGCACGTGCTGGACGGGGAGGTCGTCGAGCTCGACGGGCTGCGCATCCTCGGCGACGGCGACCCGCGCGCCACCCGCATCGGCTCCGGCACGAGCCTCGTCGGCGACGAGACGGTCGCCGAGCTCAGCGCACGGATGGCGGAGGTGGCCTGCGCGCCCGACGCCGACGTCGACCTGCTCCTGGTGCACGACCCCGTCGTCGGCGACGAGACCCTCCGCCGCGGCTGCGCGCCCGCACAGGTCTCCGGGCACTACCACCAGCGGATCGGCCCCGTGCGCTTCGGCCTGGGCACCCGCTACACGTCCACGAGCACGGCGGGCGCGCGGCTCGGCCAGCCGACGGTCGGGCCGCTCAGCGGCGTGGCGGAGCTCACGGTCCTGCGGTTCGACCCGGAGACCCACAAGGTCCTCGACTACCGGCTCGTGCGCGTGCTGCCCGACGCCAGCGCCACGGTCACCGTGGCGCTGCAGTGGCCCGCCGAGCCGCCGCGGCGGACACCCGACCTCCCGCTGCGCTGAGCGGCCACCCGTCCGGGGGTTTCCCGGTCGAGGTGAGCGGCGGCTACGGTGGACCGGTCCTCGGGGCCGCGGGCCTCGACCTCAGTCGGAAGGAGATCGAGCGTCGTGCGGCAGCCCCCGGCCCACGTCTCTCGCGGCCGCCTCGCCGTCGCGTGGACGATCGCCCTGCTCGCCGCGGGAGCGGCCCTCGTGACCGGCTCACCGGCGAGCGCGCACGACGTGCTGGTGGCGACCGACCCCGCCGACGGCGCCACGCTGACCGACGCGCCCACCCAGGTGGTGCTCACGTTCGCGGCGGAGCAGGCAGGCGTGGGCGCCGAGGTGGTCGTGACCGGCCCGGACGGCGCCTCCTGGTCCGAGGGCGAGGCCACCGTCTCCGGGGTGACCGTCACCCAGGCGCTCCGGTCCGGGATGCCCGACGGCGCCTACACGGTCGCGTGGCGCTCGGTCGCGCAGGACGGGCACCCGGTGACCGGGGCGTTCGGCTTCAGCCTGGCGGCCGGGGACGAGGCGCCGGCCGGCGAGGACCCGGCCGCCGACGACACGAGCGGCGAGGACGCGCCCAGCGACTCCGCGCCCACCCAGGCCGGATCGGAGCCGAGCCCCGAGGCGACCCTCGCGGCGGAGCAGGAGACGTCGGACCGGAGCGGCTGGGGCGTCTGGCCCGCGGCGTGGGCCGCGCTGGCCCTGGTCGCACTCGCGACGGCCGTCGTCGTGCTGGTGCGCCGGAGGGGGAGCCGTGGCTGACCGCGTGCACGCCGCGCACCGGCGACGGATCCTCGTCCGGACGATCGTCGGGATCGTCGTGGCCCTCGGGCTCATCGTGGGCGGGCCCTTCGTCTATGCGCGGTTCTTCGCGCCCGAGCCGGCCGCGCCGCTCGCCCTGACCACGCCGACCGCCACCGCGACACCCGAGATCCCCACCGGCGTGGTCGACATCGAGGGCACGTGGGTCGTGCAGCCCGAGTCCGAGGCGGGATACCGCCTCGGCGAGGTGCTCTCCGGGCAGGACGTCACCGTCGTCGGCCGGACCGGCGCGGTGACGGGCGAGGTGGTCGTCGTCGGCGGCGCCCTCACCACGGCCACCGTCACCGTGGACGCCGGCTCGATCTCGACCGACGAGGCCGCCCGCGACGCCTTCTTCCGGCGCGCGCTGAACACCTCCGACTTCCCCCAGGCGACGTTCGTCCTCACCCAGCCCGTGGACGTGTCGGCGATCGGGCAGGCCAACCAGCCCCTGACGGTCACCGCGGCCGGTGACCTGACCATCCACGGCGTGACCCACCCGGTGACCGCCGAGCTCCAGCTGCAGCGGACGGTCAGCGGCGTCGAGGTGGTCGGCACGATTCCCGTGACGCTCACCGACTTCGAGCTGGAGGCCCCGGACCTCGGCTGGGTCGTCGTCGAGCCCACAGGTCTGGTCGAGGTCAAGCTGCTCCTGGCCCGCTGAGCCCGCGGCAGGCGGAGGGCGGTCCGTGATCGCGCCACGTAGGGTGCACCTGTGCGTCGCCAGAGCGGGTCCACGGCGCGCCTGGCCACCCTGCTCGTCGGTGGCCTGGCGGCGGGCGCGCTCGCGGCCTGCGCCGCGCGCGGCGAGCCCGCGCCGGCCGGCCGAGCGGACGACGTGCCCGGCGTGGTGACGACCGGGCCGCTCGAGGTGGTCGCCACCTTCACGGTGCTGGCCGACGTCGTCGCCGTCGTGGGCGGGGACGACGTGCGCGTGGGCTCGGTGACCGGGCCGGGCATGAACGTGCACGGCTACGAGCCGACGCCGGACGACCTGCGCCGCGCCGCGGAGGCGGACCTCGTCGTGGCCAACGGCCTCGGCCTGGAGACGTGGCTGCACGACCTCATCGACCCGCTGGGCGTCCCCGTGGTCGTGGTGGGGGACGCCGTCGACCCGCTGCCGATCCACGGCTCCGCGAGCGAGACCGGCGGCCTCGCGCACAACCCGCACGCCTGGATGTCGCCGCGCGCGGGGCAGGCGTACGTGCGCGCCGTCGCCGATGCGCTCTCGAGCGTCGACCCGGCGAACGCGGACGGGTACGCGGCGCGGGCGGCGGCGCTGACCGGGGAGCTCGCCGAGCTCGAGCGGGAGCTCGTGGACACGGTGGCGGCGCTGCCGCAGGACCGGCGCGTGCTGGTGACCTGCGAGGGCGCGTTCAGCTACCTCGCGCGGGACGTCGGCCTGCGCGAGGCCTACCTGTGGCCGGTCAACGCCGAGCGCCAGGGCACGCCCCGGCAGGCGGCGCGCGTGATCGACACGGTGCGCGACGCCCGGGTCCCGGCGGTCTTCTGCGAGTGGACCGTCCCGGCGACCGCGCAGCAGCAGGTCGCGCGGGAGACCGGCGCCCGCTTCGCCGGAGAGCTCTACGTCGACTCGCTCACGGGGCCGGACGGACCGGTCCCGACGTACCTGGACCTCCTGCGCTACGACGCCGCGCTCATCGCCGACGGTCTGACGGGGGAGGGCGACGCATGACGGCCGCGCTGCGGATCACCGGCCTCACGGTGCGCTACGGCGACGTGCTGGCCCTCGACGGCGTGGACCTCGCCGTGGAGCCGGGGGAGGCGTGCGGGCTGGTCGGCGTCAACGGCTCGGGCAAGTCGACGCTGTTCAAGGCCGCGGTCGGGCTGGTGCGGCCCGTGGCCGGGACCGTCGAGGTGCTCGGCGGGCCCGGCGACCGCGCGCGCAAGTCGGGCCTGGTCGCGTACGTGCCGCAGGCCGACGACCTCGACCGCGACTTCCCGGTGAGCGTCGAGGACGTCGTGCTCACGGGCCGATACCACCTCATGGGCCCGCTGCGCCGGCCCGCTGCGCGCGACCGCGCCGTCGTCGCGCAGGCCCTCGCGCGCGTCGGGCTCGCCGACCTCGCCGGACGTCAGGTCGGCCGGCTCTCCGGTGGTCAGCGCCAGCGCGTCCTGCTCGCCCGCGCCCTGGCCCAGGAGGCCCGGCTGCTGCTCCTCGACGAGCCCTTCACGGGCGTCGACGCCGGCTCCGAGGCGGCCGTGACCGCCGTCCTGCGCGACCTCGTGGCGGACGGCTGCAGCCTGGTCGTGTCGACGCACGACCTGTCGATGCTCCCGGCGCTGTGCGCGCGCTCGGTGCTCCTGCACCGCCGGGTCCTCGCGCACGGCCCGACGGCCGAGGTCATCACCCCCGAGAACCTCGCCCGCACCTTCGGGCTCGACCAGGCGGGCGCGTCGTGACCGCCACCGTCGCCGCCGAGCTGGTCGCCGTCGCGGCGCGCGTGCCGGCGTCGGGCTGGGACCTGCTCACCGAGCCCTGGCAGTACGGCTTCATGCAGCGTGCCCTCCTCGTGACGGTGGTCGCCAGCGTCGTCGCCGCGCTGCTGTCGTGCTGGCTGGTCCTCATCGGCTGGTCGCTCATGGGCGACGCCGTCTCGCACGCCGTGCTGCCCGGCGTCGTGCTCGCCTACCTCGTGGGCGCGCCGTTCGCGGTGGGCGCCTTCCTCTTCGGGGCGGGCGCCGTCGCCGTGATCGGCTGGGTCCGCGCGACGAGCCGGGTGAAGGAGGACGCCGCCATCGGGGTGGTCTTCACGACGGTCTTCGCCTTCGGCGTCGTGCTCGTGTCCGTCACGCCCAGCCAGGTGGACCTCTCGCACATCCTGTTCGGCAACGTGCTCGGGGTGTCCGACGCCGACGTCTGGCAGGTGGTGGTCCTGGGGGCCCTGGCGATCGCCGCCCTCGTGCTCGGGCGCCGCGACATCACGCTCTACGCGTTCGACAAGGTGCACGCCCACGTCATCGGGCTGCCAGTGCGGCGGATCGGCATGCTGCTGCTCGGCCTGCTCGCCGTGAGCGTCGTCGTCGCGCTGCAGGCCGTTGGCGTGGTGCTCGCGGTGGCGATGCTCATCACGCCCGGGGCGACGGCCTCCCTCCTCACCGACCGGATCTGGCGCATGCTCTGGGTGGCGCCCGCCGTCGCGGCCGCCTGCGCCGTCGTCGGCGTGTGGGCGAGCTACGTCCTCGACGTGGCCAGTGCCGGGTTGGTCGTGGTCTGCCAGGGCCTGGCCTTCGGCGTCGCGTACGTGGTGGCGCGCGTGCGCGGCCGACGGTCGTCCCGCTCGGGCTCCTCCCGCCGGCCCGCACCCGGGTCAGCGGCGCCGCGTGCCGAGGATCGTCCGCGTGATCTCCCGGCCGAGGACCGTGCCGGCGGACCGGAGCAAGGAGTCCAGGCCGCTCCGGGCGGGTGACCGGCCCCGCGAGCGTTGCGACGCCTGGCGCTTCTTCTCCGCGGCCGCCTCGGCCTCGAGGCGGGCCTCCTCGGCCTCGGCCCGCTCCGCCTCCGCGGCGGCCCGCTCCGCCCGCGCGGTGAGCAGCTCGTACGCCGACTCGCGGTCCACGGCCTCGGCGTAGCGCGCGGCCTGGGGGGAGGCGGCGACCGCGGCGGTCATCGCCCCGGCCTCCATGGGCGACATGGACGCCGCCGGGGCGAACAGCCGGGTCCAGGCCACGGGGGTCGGCGCGCCCTTCTCCGAGAGCACCGTGACGAGCGCCTCGCCGGTGCCGAGCGTGGTGAGCAGCTCCTCGAGGTCGTAGTCCGACGTCGGGAACGTGCGGGCGGTCGCGCGCAGGGCCGCGGCGTCGTCGGGCGTGTGGGCGCGCAGCGCGTGCTGCACCCGGTTGCCGAGCTGCGCCAGGACGTCGCCGGGCACGTCCTTCGGCGTCTGGGTGACGAAGAAGACCCCGACGCCCTTGGACCGGATGAGGCGCACGGTCTGGACCACCTGCGTGAGGAAGTCCTTGCTGGCGTCCGTGAACAGCAGGTGTGCCTCGTCGAAGAAGAACACCAGGCGGGGCTTGTCGACGTCGCCCACCTCGGGCAGCTCGCTGAACAGGTCCGCCAGCAGCCACATGAGGAACGTGGAGAACAGCGCCGGCCGGTCCTGGACGGACGGGAGCTCGAGCGCGGACACGACGCCGCGCCCGTCCGGCGTCGTGCGCAGGAGGTCGGCGGTCGCGAAGGCGGGCTCGCCGAAGAACACGTCGGCGCCCTGGGCCTGCAGCGCCACGATCTCGCGCAGGATGACGCCCGCCGTGGCCGCCGAGAGGCCGCCGATGCCCCGGAGCTCGGCCTTGCCCTCGTCGGAGACCAGGTAGGCGATGGTCGCCTGCAGGTCCTTCAGGTCCAGGAGAGCCAGCCCCTGCGTGTCGGCCCAGTGGAAGATCAGGCCGAGGCTGGACTCCTGCGTGTCGTTCAGGCCGAGCACCTTCGCCAGGAGCAGGGGGCCGAAGTCGGTGACGGTGGTCCGGATGGGCGTGCCGGTGCCGAGCCCGCCGAGGCTGTAGAACTCCACCGGGAACGCCGCGGGCGCCCAGTCCTGGCCCAGGCTCGTGGTGCGCGCCAGCAGCTTGTCGCCCGGCTGGCCGGGGACGCCGATGCCGGACAGGTCGCCCTTGATGTCCGCGACGAACACCGGGACGCCGGCCGCGGACAGGCCCTCGGCGAAGAGCTGGAGCGTGCGGGTCTTGCCGGTGCCCGTCGCGCCCGCGACCAGGCCGTGCCGGTTCATCGTGGCCAGCGGCAGCTGCACGCGGGCCGACGGCGTCGGTGTGCCGTCCTCGACGAGCACGCCCACGGGCAGGGCGGCGTCGGCCGCGTAGGCCTCGCGCACCCGTTCCGCCCACGGTGAGCCGCCCGACGGCGCCGCCGCCGGGGGAGCGGCGGGCGCTGCCGCCGCCGGGGGAGGGGCGGGTGCCGCAGGGGGCGGGGGCGCCGTCGTCGGTGCGGCCACGGGGGCGGTGCCGCCCGCCGCGCGCCCCGCCAGCTCGGCCTCGAGGGCCGCGGCCCGCGCCTCGGCCGCCTCCGCGGCCGCCTGTGCCGCCGCGGCCTTCGCCTCGGCTGCCTCCGCCCGTGCCCGGGCGAGTGCGACGTCGTCGTCTGCGCTCATGGTCCGCAGGGTAGCCCTCGCCAGGTCGGTAGCCTTGGCTGGTGCACACCCCCGAAGAACCCACCGTCGCCGACGTCCCCACCGACGTGACCTCCGGCGGCCCGGGCACGCCCCCGGAGCCGTCGCACCGCTACACCGCTGCGCTCGCCGGCCGCATCGAGCAGGCCTGGCAGGACCGGTGGGAGGAGGAGGGCACGTTCCACACGCCCAACCCGTCCGGGTCGCTCACGGACGGTGATGGTCAGCACGCGGACCCCTCGGCGCCGTCGTTCTTCGTCATGGACATGTTCCCGTACCCGTCGGGTGCGGGCCTGCACGTGGGACACCCCCTCGGGTACATCGCGACCGACGTCGTCGGCCGGTACCGCCGGATGCGCGGGGAGAACGTGCTGCACGCGCTCGGGTACGACGCGTTCGGCCTGCCCGCCGAGCAGTACGCCGTGCAGACGGGCCAGCACCCGCGCAAGACCACCGAGGAGAACATCGCGACCATGCGGCGCCAGCTGCGCCGCCTGGGGCTCGCGCACGACCCGCGCCGCTCCTTCGCGACCACCGACCCCGAGTACGTGCGGTGGACGCAGTGGATCTTCCTGCAGATCTTCGACGCCTGGTACGACGCCGAGGCCGTGCGGCCCGACGGCGGCCGTGGCCGCGCGCGGCCCGTGGCGGAGCTCGTCGCCGAGTACGAGGCCGGGACGCGTGCGCTGCCCGAGGCGTGGGCCGGGGAGACCTGGGACGTGCTGGACGCCGTCGAGCGCCGCCGCGTCGTGGACGGCCAGCGGCTGGCCTACGTCTCCGAGACGCCGGTGAACTGGTGCCCGGGCCTGGGCACGGTGCTGGCGAACGAGGAGGTCACCGCCGAGGGGCGCTCCGAGCGCGGGAACTTCCCGGTGTTCAAGCGCAACCTGCGGCAGTGGAACATGCGCATCACCGCGTACGCGGACCGCCTGGCCGACGACCTGGACGTCATCGACTGGCCCGAGAAGGTGCGCACCATGCAGCGCAACTGGATCGGCCGGTCCGAGGGCGCCATGGTGACGTTCGACGTCATCGGCGGCGAGGAGGTCGAGGTCTTCACCACGCGTCCGGACACGCTGTTCGGCGCGACGTTCATGGTGGTCGCGCCCGAGCACCCGCTGCTGGACGAGGTGCCGACGCACTGGCCCGACGGGACCCACGCCGTGTGGACCGGCGGGCACAAGACCCCGACGGCGGCGGTGGCGGCCTACCGGGCGTCGACGGCCGCCAAGACGGCCGTCGAGCGCCAGGCCGACGCCGGCAAGAAGACGGGCGTCTTCACCGGCCACGTGGCGATCAACCCGGTGAACGGGGACATGATCCCGATCTTCACGGCCGACTACGTGCTCTGGGGCTACGGCACCGGCGCGATCATGGCGGTGCCCGGCGGGGACGAGCGGGACTTCGAGTTCGCCCAGGCCTTCGAGCTGCCCGTGATCCACACCGTTCAGCCACCCGCGGACCACCCGGGTGGGGCGTACACGGGCGACGGCGTCGTCGTGAACTCCCGCAACGAGGAGATCGTGCTCGACGGGATGGACGTCGCCACCGCGAAGGCGACCATCACCGCGTGGCTGGAGGGCCGCGGCGTCGGGAAGGGCACCGTCACCTACCGCCTGCGCGACTGGCTGTTCAGCCGCCAGCGGTACTGGGGCGAGCCGTTCCCGATCGTCTACGACGAGCACGACCTGCCGATCGCCCTGCCGGCCGAGGCGCTGCCGGTCGACCTGCCCGACGTGCCCGACTACTCGCCGCGCACCTTCGACGCCGACGACGTCCACTCGATGCCGGAGCCGCCGCTGGGCCGGAACGAGGACTGGGTGAACGTCACCCTCGACCTGGGCGACGGGCCGCGGACGTACCGCCGGGACACCAACACGATGCCGAACTGGGCGGGGTCGTGCTGGTACTACCTGAACTACCTGGACCCGGGCATGCGCGACGTCGTCGTCGACCCCGAGCTGGAGCGCTACTGGCTGGGCCCGGAGCACAACGCGGCGGCGGGGACCAGCGGCGGCGTCGACCTGTACGTGGGCGGCGTGGAGCACGCGGTGCTCCACCTGCTCTACGCGCGCTTCTGGCACAAGGTCCTGTACGACCTGGGCCACGTGACGAGCGTCGAGCCGTTCCGGCGGCTGTTCAACCAGGGGTACATCCAGGCGCACGCCTACACGGACGCGCGCGGCGCGTACGTCCAGGCGGCCGAGGTCGTCGAGGACGCTGCGTCGCCGACCGGGTTCACCTGGCAGGGCCAGCCCGTCACGCAGGAGTACGGGAAGATCGGCAAGTCCCTGAAGAACGCGGTGACCCCCGACGAGATGTACGAGGCATACGGCGCGGACACCTTCCGGGTCTACGAGATGTCGATGGGCCCGCTCGACCTGTCGCGCCCGTGGGAGACGCGGGCCGTCGTCGGCTCGCAGCGCTTCCTGCAGCGGCTGTGGCGCAACGTCGTCGACGAGGAGACCGGCGAGGTCACCGTGACCGACGACGCGCCCGGCACCGAGACGCTGCGCGTGCTGCACCGGACCATCGACGAGGTGACCACGGAGATGGAGGCGATGCGGTTCAACACCGCGATCGCCCGCCTCATCGTGCTGAACAACCACCTGACGTCGCTGGACCGGGTGCCGCGCGCGGCAGCCGAGGCGCTCGTCCTCATGACCGCGCCGCTCGCGCCGCACGTGGCCGAGGAGCTGTGGTCGCGCCTCGGGCACCCGGCCAGCCTCATCCGCGAGCCGTTCCCGGTCGCCGACCCCGCCTACCTCGTCGTCGACTCCGTGACCTGCGTCGTCCAGGTGCAGGGCAAGGTGCGCGACAAGCTCGAGGTGTCGCCGGACGCGACGGAGGACGCCCTGCGCGAGCTCGCGCTGGCGTCGCCGCGGGTCCAGCGGGCTCTGGACGGCCGGGCGGTGCGCACGGTGATCGTCCGGCCGCCGCGACTGGTCAACGTGGTGCCGGCCTGACATGGGCCACGTCGCCGTCGTCACCGACTCCACGGCGTCGCTGCCCGCCGGCCTGATCGAGGCCGCGGGCATCGTCGTGGTGCCCTTGGACGTCGTGGTCGACGGCGTGCCGCATCGGGAGGGGCTGGACATCACGACGGCGCAGATCGTCTCGGCGCTGCGGTCCGGTGCCGTGGTGCGCACGGCGCATCCCGGTCCGGAGGCCTTCGCCCGCGCGTACGCCCGGGTGGCGGCACGGGGGGCGACGGAGATCGTGTCCATCCACCTGTCCGGCGAGCTCTCGGGAACCGTGACGTCCGCGGAGATCGCCGCCCAGTCGGCGGCCGTGCCGGTGCACGTCGTGGACTCGCGGACGGTCGGGATGGCGCTCGGGTTCGCCGCGCTCCGGGCGGCGGGTACGCGCTCGCTCGACGGCGCGGCGGTCGCCCGGGCCGCGCAGGACCGTGCGGCGCGAACGACGGTCCGCTTCGCCGTCGACACGCTCGAGTACCTGCGCGCCGGCGGACGGCTGGGCCCGCTCGCGGCGACCCTGGGCACGGTCCTCGGCCTGCGCCCCGTGCTGTCGGTGCGCGACGGCCGGCTGGACGTCGTGGAGAAGGTCCGCACGTCGGCTCGGGCGCGCGAGCGCGTGATCGAGCTGGCCCGCGTGGACACGGCCCGTCGGGGCCGGGTCGAGATGGCCGTGCACCACCTCGGCGAGCCGGACGCGGCCGCAGTGGTCGCGGACCGGCTGCGGGCGGCGTGCGCCGGCCAGCTCACCGCCGTGCACGTCGCGGAGATCAGCGCCGTGGTGGGGGCGCACGCCGGGCCGGGACTGCTCGCGGTGGTCGTCGCCGACGCGTGAGGCCCCACCGGTAGTCGTCCACAGCGGGCCGGTCGCTGTGGCCGGTCACACCCGGCGCGGGCCCCGGCGGGCGAGCGGCCGGCGGCTGGCTAGCGTCGCGCGGCGTGGCGGCAGATCCCGACGGCGTCGAGCAGGCTGTGGCGCGCCTGCCGCACGTCGTGGCGGCAGCCGTGACGCACGACGAGCGGTTCGCGCCCGGGTGGGTGCCCGCCCGGCCCGCCGGCCGGCCGGGGGAGGCCCGACGTGACAGCGGGCGTGACGAGCGGCGCGACGTCGGGGGCGACGTCGGGGGCGAGGTCGGGACGGAGGAGGACGCGACCGCCGCGCGCGTCGCCCTGTCCGCGGCGATGGCCGCGTACACCGCCGCGCACGGCCACCCCCTCGCTCCGGGCGAGGGCGAGGCGCCCCGCCGCGTCCGCGTCGCCGTCGGCGTGCGGGTCGCCGTCGCAGCCGTGGTCGCCCTCGTCCTCGTGGTGGGCGTGGTCGCCGTGCGGGCGTGGCAGCGCCCGCCGTCGGCCGGCGTGCCCGCCGTGGGAACCGGCTCGGCGCCCGGCCTGGACGCGCCGGCGGCCGACGGCGACGGCGGTGCTCCCGCGGGCTCGGCCGGCAGCGGTGTCAGCGAGGGCAGCGAGGGCTCTGACCGCTCTGAGGGCTCTGACGGCACAGGTGGCGGCGCGGGGGCGGCGGTCGTCGTGCACGTCGTGGGGGAGGTCGCGAGCCCCGGCGTCGTCACGCTCGAGGCGGGGGCCCGGGTCGCGGACGCGGTCGCGGCGGCGGGCGGGGCGACCGGTGCGGCCGACCTCGCGGCGATCAACCTGGCGCGCGTCCTGACCGACGGGGAGCAGGTCGTCGTCCCGGCGCCGGGCCAGGCCGGTGCCGGTGCGCCGGGCGCCGGGGCGGCGTCGGCCGGCGCGGCCGGCGGAACGGGCCGGGTGGATCTCAACCGAGCCGACGCGGCGGCGTTCGACACCCTGCCCGGCATCGGGCCGGTGCTGGCCGAGCGCATCGTCGCCTGGCGTGACGAGCACGGCCGGTTCACCGCGGTGGAGGAGCTGACCGAGGTCACGGGCATCGGCCCGGCTCTCCTCGCCGGCGTCCGGGACCTGGTCGAGGTCGGATGACCCTCGACCTCCGGCTCGTGCCCGCGGCCCTCCTCGCCTGGCTGGCGTGCGCACTTGCGGTCGGCCTGCCCGTCGGCGCCGTCGCGACGGCGGCGGCGGTCGGCGCACTGGCGTCCGTCGGTGTCGCGGCCCGTCGGGGACCGCCGGCGGCGTGGCTCGCGCTGGCGGCGGTCGCGCTCGCGTGCGCCTCGTGCGCCGTGCAGCTCGCCGAGCGCGCGGCGGGGCCCCTTCCGTCGCTGACCGCCCAGGGTGCCGCCGTGACGATGGAGGGCGTCGTGCGCAGCGAGCCGACGTGCGACGGCCCCGACTGCCGGCCGCTGGTCGTGCTGGCCGGGCGGACGGTGGTCGGGCGCGGCGTCCCCGGCGGGGTCGCGGCGCGCGTGCTCGCCGTCGGCGACGTGGGGGACCTGGCGTACGGCGCCCGCGTGCGGGTGGTCGGCACGCTGTCGCCCGCCGAGCCGGGCGACGACGTCGTGGCCGTCCTGCGCCTCGTCGCGCCTGCGCAGGTGCTCGCCCCGCCGCACGGCGTCGACGCGGTCGTCGGGCGCATCAGGAGCGAGCTGCTCGAGGCGACCGAGGACCTGCCCCCCGACCTGCGCGGGCTGGTCCCCGGCGCAGCCATCGGCGACACCACCCGGATCCCCGCCGACCTCGACCGCGCGATGCGTGACGTGAGCCTGACGCACATCACCGCCGTGTCCGGCAGCCACTTCGCGGTGCTCTCGGTCGCGGTCCTGGCGGCCGCCGCGGCCCTGCGCCTCCCGCGTGGCGCCCGAGCCGCGGCGGTGCTGGCGGCCACGGCCGGGTTCGTGCTGCTCGTGCACCCGCAGCCGAGCGTCGTCCGCGCCGCGGTGATGGGCGCCGTCGGGGCCGCCGGGCTCCTGGTCGGGCGGCCGGCCAGGACGGTCCCGGCGCTCGCGGGCGCGGTCCTGGTGCTCGTCCTGGTCGACCCGTGGCTCGCGCGCAGCTACGGGTTCGTCCTCTCGGTGCTCGCCACCGCAGCCATCGCCCTGCTCGCCCCGGTCGTGGCCGCGCGCCTCGGCTCGGTCCTGCCGCACTGGCTCGCGACCGCGACGGCCGTCCCGCTCGCCGCCCAGGCCGCCTGCGCCCCGGTGCTCGTCCTCCTCGACCCGGCCGTGAGCCTGCTCGCCGTCCCGGCCAACCTCGCCGCCGCCCCGGCGCTCCTGCCGGCCACGGTGTTCGGTGTCGCCGGTGCTGTCACGGCGCCGTGGTGCCCGTGGGCGGCGGCAGTGCTGCTCAAGGGAGCGGGGGCAGCGAGCTGGTGGATCGCCGGCGTCGCCCGGGTGGCCGCAGCGCTTCCCGGGGCGCGGCAGTCGTGGCCGGGCGGGGTCCTCGGCGCGGCGGCGCTCGCGCTGCTCACGGCCGCAGCGCTGGCGGTGCTGCTGCGGCCGCGCTGGTGGCGCGCCTCCCGACGACCGGTCGTCGCCGCCGGGTTGACGCTGGTGCTCGTCGTCCCGCTCGTCCGGTGGGCCCTGCAGCCCCGCTGGGTGCCCGAGGACTGGGCGGTGGTGATGTGCGACGTCGGGCAGGGCGACGCGCTCGTGGTGCGGTCCGGTGACCGGTCGGCCGTCGTCGTGGACGTGGGCCCGCCGGGCGACGCCGCGGACGGGTGCCTGCGGCGCCTCGGTGTCGAGCGGATCGACCTGCTCGTCCTGACGCACTTCCACGCGGACCACGTGGGCGGGTTGGCCGGGGTGCTCGACGGTCGGAGCGTCGCCGCGGCCGTCGTGAGCCCGCTCGCCGAACCGGCGGGTGAGGCGGAGCGGGCGCGCGCCGAGCTCGCCGCCGCGGGGGTGCCCGTGAGCGCGGCGGGCACCGGCCAGGCCCGCGGGACGGCCGGGGAGGTCGACTGGCGGATCATCGGCCCGGCGACCGCCGGTACGGAGCCGAACGACGCGAGCGTGGTGCTCCTCCTCGAACGCGACGACGTCTCGGTGCTCGCGCTCGGCGACGCCGGGCCGCTCGCCCAGGACGCCCTCGCCGCGCGGCTCCGCGGCGACCCGGCCGCACGCGGCGCGACTGTCGTGAAGATGGCTCACCACGGCTCCGCGGAGCAGTCGGCGCGGCTCGCCGGCCTCCTGTCGCCGGCGGTCGTGCTCGTCGGCGTCGGCAGGGACAACGGGTACGGCCACCCGACGGCGGCGGCGATCGGTCTGTACGCGGCCCGGGGAGCGCTCGTCCTGTGCACGAGCGTGTGCGGGCCGATCACCCTGGTCGCCGGCGGCGACGGGCTCACCGCGACCGCCGCGTGCCTGTCGCCCTGATCACGGGCGACGCCCGGGCATGACGGCGCTGCGTGGCAGGCTTGGGCACATGCCTGCCCCACGTGCCCGCAGTGCCGTCGCCGTCCCGTGGGACCGGGTGGAGCTCGCGCCGCTCGTGCTGGTCACGGGTGCCGAGGCGCTCCTCGCCGAGCGCGCGGTCGACCGCGTCGTGCAGCTCGCGCGGGAGCAGGACCCGGACGTGGAGGTGAACCGGCTCGAGGGTGCCGGCTACCAGGCGGGACACCTGCGGGTGGCCGCCAGCCCGTCGCTCTTCGCCGAGGCGAGGCTCGTCGTCGTGGAGGGGCTGGAGACGGCGACGGACGACCTCCTCGCGGACCTGACGGAGTACCTGGCCGACCCGACCCCGGAGGTCGTGCTCGTCGTGCGGCACTCCGGCGCGCCGCGCGGGCGCAAGGCCGCCGACGCCGTCCGGGCCGCCGGCGCCGTCGTCGTGGCGGCCGAGGCGATCAAGCGCGACGCCGACAAGACGGCCTTCGTCACCGACGAGCTGCGGCGCGCCGGTCGGCGTGCGGACCCGGCGGCTGTCCGCGCCCTGATCGAGGCGTGCGGCAACGACCTGCGCGAGCTGGCATCGGCATGCTCGCAGCTCGTCGCCGACACCACCGGGACCGTCACGGCCGACGTCGTCGGCAGGTACTACGGCGGGCGGGTCGAGGCGACGGGCTTCCGCGTGGCGGACGCGGCGGTCGCCGGGCGGGCGGGTGAGGCGGTCGCGCTGCTGCGGCACGCCCTCGCGACCGGATCGGACCCCGTCCCCCTCGTCGCCGCGCTCGCCCTGAAGCTTCGGACCCTCGTGAAGGTCGGGGCCGCCCGTGGTCAGGGCCTCGACCCGGTGAAGGACCTCGGGCTCGCATCCTGGCAGGTCGATCGGGCCCGCCGGGAGCTGGCCGGGTGGACGCCGGAGGCCCTGGCCATGGCGATCCGCGCCGTCGCGCAGGCCGACGCGGAGGTCAAGGGCGCCAGCCGGGACCCGGTGTTCGCGGTGGAGCGTGCCGTCCTCACCATCGCGGAGGCGGCGGGCTCGCGCCGATGATCGCCCGGTCCAGTCACATCCGACGTGACAGGGGTCGGCGCGCACGATGATCGGCGCGTCGGGCCGGCCGACGTTATTGTGTCGTATGAGTGAGATCGCGGCCGATCTGATCGCCGCTTTTCACTCGACCTGCGCACGTGAGGGCGGGCGCAGCCTGTCATAGTGGGTGTGACAGCGAAGTACCACCCCCCAACTCAGGAGACACCATGAACCGGACCGTGAAGGCTCTCACCGCTGCACTCGTCACCCTCGGCCTGACGCTCGTCGGCCTCCCGCTCGGCGGCCTCGGCAGCCTCGGCGGCGGCGGCGCCACGACGAACGTCGGAAGCTCGGGCTGCTGCAAGCAGTGATCTGAGGCGCGCGGCACACCCCAGCCGCAGCGCTCGAAGGGCCGTCGAGGCCGCCCGCGAGAGCGGGCGGCCTCGTCCTTTTCACCCGCTCCGAGGGGACTTGGCGGTGCAAGAGGGATGTGGTCGACACAGTCACGGGTTACAGTGACAACTGTGACAGAACTCGCTGATCGCATTCGGGCCGAGCGCGCCCGGGCCGGGCTCTCCCAGACGGCCCTCGCCGGCGACGACCTCTCGCCGAACTACGTGTCGCTCATCGAGTCGGGGCGCCGCATGCCGACGGACGGGACGCTGGCCGTCCTCGCGGAGCGGCTCGGGACGACCGTCGACTTCCTCAAGTACGGGGACGCGGCGCCGAGCGAGGAGCGGGCCCGGCTGGAGATCAGCTTCGCGCGGCTCGCGCTCACCAACGGTGAGGCGGAGCAGGCGAAGGAGCGCCTCGAGGCGCTCGACCTGTCGTCGATCTCGCCGCGCTACCACAGCGAGGTCCTGCGCGTGCTCGCGCAGGCGCACGACCAGCTCGGCCAGCTCGACGAGGCCGTCTCGCTCCTCGAGCCGCTCCTGGCGGAGGCGCGCGCCCATGGGCGCGCGACCGAGGCCGCTGTCCTCGCGATGCAGCTCACCGTCGCCTACCACGACGCCGGTGACCTCAACCGCAGCATCGAGCTCGGTGAGCAGGTGCTCGCCGAGGTGGAGGCGCTGGGCATCGCCGGCACCGACGAGCACCTGAGGCTGGGCTCGACGATCCTGTGGTCCTACTACGAGCGTGGTGACCTCCTCTTCGCGACCCACCGGGCGGCGGAGCTCATCCGGCTCGCCGAGGAGAAGGGCACGCGTCGCGGCCGCGGCAGCATCTACTGGAACGCCTCCCTCGTCGCCGAGGGCCGCGGGGACCTGGGGGAGGCGTGCCGCCTCGCGGAGCGTGCTCTGGCCTACCTCGCCGAGGGGTCCGCGAGCCTGGACGTCCCGCGCCTGCGGTTGCACTACGCGTGGCTGCTGCTCCGCTCGGAGCCCGCCGAGCCACGGCTCGCGCTGGCCCAGCTCGAGCCGGCCACGCGGGAGCTGGAGCTGATCGGCTCGGAGATCGACCTGGCGCGCTGCGAGTTCGAGGCGGGCCGCGCCCACCTGCTCCTGGGCGACGTCGCCGAGGCGGAGACGATGGCGCGGGCGGGCCTCGCCCGGCTCACGGTCGGCGACACGAACCTCGACCTGTGCAACGGCCGGATGCTGCTCGGCGACATCCACGCCGCGCGCGGCGAGGTCCGTGAGGCGACCGAGTGCTACCGCTGGGCTGCCGACATGTTCGGGATGATGTCCGCCGGCCGCGAGGCGGCGACCGTCTGGCGCTCGCTCGGCGACCGGATGATGGCCAACGGCGACGCCGAGGGCGCCGCGAAGGCGTACGAGGCCGCGCTCCGCGAAGCGGGTATCCGCCCGACGGCGCTGCCCGCCACGCTGTCCGTGCTCGAGTCCGCGGGGCTCGGCTTCGACACGAGGGACCAGCTCGACTGAGCGCCCGCGACGCCGGGTAGCAGGGGGGCCCGGTGCCGTCGGACGGCTCAGAGCAGGGCGCAGATGAGGCGCCGCACGGGGAACCGTGCGGCGCCTCTCCGTCGTCCAGGGGTGGTGTGCGACGTGACCGAGCAGCGCGGCGCGCCGTGCCCGGTCGCCACCGCTCGGAGGGCGGCGAGGCCGCGACGGCTCAGAGGGCGGCGAGGCGCACGGTGTCCGCTGCCGTGCCGGGGCGCTGCCGGGGCGCGTCGACGATCCGCAGCGCGGGCCGCTCCGTCCGCAGGCTCGGCACCGGCGTCCGGTTGAGCACGAGGGTTGTGTCGAGGTGGAAGCCCTGGAACAGCCGGAACCCGAGCGCCCGGCAGGCCTCCAGCTCGGCAGCCGTCTCGATCCGCTCCGCCACGAGCCGGGCCCCGGTGCTGGCGGCCAGCGTGGCGAGGGCCGGCCCGCGGGCGAAGAGGTCGCGGCAGTCGACCTTGACGTAGTCGGCGTAGGGGAGGAGGGCGACCTGGCTGGTCAGCCCGACGAAGTCGTCGATGGCGATGCGGAAGCCGCGCTCGCGCAGCCGGCGTACGCCCGCCAGCACGGCGGCGTCGGTGCGGACCGACTCGACGACCTCGATCACGAGCCGCTCCGGCTCGTCGGGGACCGGGAGGTCGCCGACCAGGAAGGAGCGCGTGAAGTTGACGAACACGTGCGCGTCGGCGGCGAGCGAGCGCACGCCGGTCGGCGTGAACAGGGCCTGGAGGACGCGGAGCGTCGCGCGGTCCTGCGCCGGAGCGGGCCACGTGTCCACGCGCAGGCTGTTCTGGCGCCCGGCGCGGTAGAGGAACTCGTAGCCGTGCACGCTGCCGGTGGCGTCGAGGATGCCTTGGCGACCGACGAAGACGTGGCTGCCGGCCTGGGCGCGCGGGTGCACGAATCCGCCGTCGACGTGGACCTGGTCCACCGCGAGCGCACTCAGCACGTCAGATGAGAGGCCGCGAACCCCTCATGATGACGCGAAACCGGCCGACGAGTTCACCCGGATCTCACCCGCGTGTCGCACGGGGCGATCTTCGGGCTCTCACCCGTCGTCCGCGCGCGCCCATGAGCCCCGGCTCGCCCCGGTTCCCGGGCCGCGCTTCCGCGCGTCCGGCCCCGGACGACCACGACGGCGTCACCCGGTGGGTGACGCCGTCGTGAGTGGTGCTGGGGAAGGCGCGCTCAGAGCGCCGCGACCTGCTTGGCGAGCGCGGACTTGCGGTTCGCTGCCTGGTTCGCGTGGATGACGCCCTTGCTCACGGCCTTGTCGAGCTTGGTCGTCGCGGAGACGAGAGCGGCCGTGGCCGCGTCCTTGTCACCGGCCGCGACCGCCTCGCGGACCCGACGCACGTGCGTCTTGAGCTCGGACTTGACAGCCTTGTTCCGCAGGCGGGCCGCCTCGTTCGTGCGGATCCGCTTGATCTGGGACTTGATGTTCGCCACGTGATGACTCTCTGGTGTGTTCGCCGAAGCGAGCTGACAGGTCGATGAGGGCGTCGCCTGGATCCGGGACCGGGCCGTGTGGGGTCAGCCGCGAGCGAATCTGGGCCTGTGGCCGCCGACCTGGGCGGACACGCGGGGACTGATGTTACCAGCCGCCCCCTCGGCGCAGCGAACCGGCCACGCGTTCGAAGCGCTCCAGGTCGAGCACGGCCCCTTCGCGCCGGACGGTCGCGGGCGCGAGGCGCACGACGCGGTCGAGGCGGACCTCGCTCGGGCGGCGCTGCGCGTCCCACGCGCCGGCGCCGAGGTCCAGCCAGACCTCGCCCGGGCGGCCGGGCCGCGTGTCGTGGTCGCGCGTCGTGAGCATCAGCCCCAGCAGCCACGGGCCGTCGTGCCCGACGACCAGGACCGGTCGGTCCTTGCCGCGGCTGTGGTCCTCCTCGTAGGGCACCCACGCCCAGACCACCTCGCCCGGGTCGGGCTCGCCGTCGAGGTCGGGCGCGTACACCGGGTGCACCGGACCCTCGAAGTCGCCCGGGTAGCCGGCCGGACCGTCCTGCCTCCGCGCCCGCGCGGCGCGCCCGGACGCCTGCTCCCGGCGGCGCCCGACGGCGTCGGCGGGCCACCGCGCGAGGCGCGTGGCGCGGCGCACGGCATCGGTCAGGCGGGACACCGCCCCAGACTAGAGGCGGTGTCCCGCGGCGACGACGCTCGGCGCGAGCGTCAGTCGAGGACGAACGTGATCTCGAGCATCACCTGGTAGGCGACGATCCTCCCGTCCTGGACCTCGACCTTCTGGTCCTTGACCCAGGCGCCGGAGACGTTGCGCAGGGTCTGTGACGCGCGGGCGATGCCGGTCGCGATCGCATCCTCGAAGCTCGTCTCGGAACGCACGCTCAGCTCGGTGATCTTGGCGACGGACGACGTCATGCGGGACCTCCTCGAGGACGTGGGTCCGGCGGGCGCCGGGCCCACGTCCAGCCTCCGTCCGAGCCGAGCGGCCCGCAACGCGAGCGTCGGCGTCGGCGGGCGGGACACGGGCCGCCGACGTGGGACGATGGGGGCAGACCCACCAGCCCGACGGAGCCACCACTTGACCCCGATCCCCGACGCCGCCCTGAGCGCACAGGTGCAGCCCGCGGCGACGCCGCCGCACCTGCTGCGCAACTTCTGCATCATCGCCCACATCGACCACGGCAAGTCCACGCTGGCCGACCGCATGCTGCAGCTGACCGGTGTCGTCGACGCGCGCGCGATGCGCGAGCAGTACCTCGACCGGATGGACATCGAGCGCGAGCGCGGCATCACCATCAAGTCGCAGGCCGTCCGGATGACCTGGGCGGTCGCGGGCGAGGCCGGTGGTCCGCTGGTGCCGTACGCGCTCAACATGATCGACACCCCCGGCCACGTGGACTTCACGTACGAGGTCTCGCGGTCGCTCGCCGCCTGCGAGGGTGCGGTGCTGCTGGTCGACGCCGCCCAGGGCATCGAGGCGCAGACCCTCGCCAACCTGTACCTCGCGATGGAGAACGACCTCGCGATCATCCCCGTCCTGAACAAGATCGACCTGCCTGCTGCCCAGCCGGAGCGGTACGCCGAGGAGATCGCCGGGCTGGTCGGGGGCGACCCGTCCGACGTGCTGCGCGTGTCCGGGAAGACCGGGGAGGGCGTGTCCGCACTGCTCGACCGGATCGTGCACGAGGTCCCCGCGCCGCAGGGCGACCCCGACGCCGCGGCCCGCGCGATGATCTTCGACTCCGTGTACGACACCTACCGCGGGGTCGTCACGTACGTCCGGGTCGTCGACGGCCGTCTCACGCACCGTGAGCGCATCGCGATGATGTCGACGAAGGCGACCCACGAGCTGCTCGAGATCGGCGTCATCTCCCCGGAGCCGGTCCCGACCAAGGGGCTCGGCGTGGGGGAGGTGGGCTACCTCATCACGGGTGTGAAGGACGTGCGCCAGTCGAAGGTGGGCGACACGGTGACCGACGCCGTCCGTCCGGCCGAGCACTCCCTGTCCGGCTACGCCGACCCCAAGCCGATGGTGTACTCGGGCCTGTACCCGATCGACGGGTCGGACTACCCCGTGCTGCGCGACGCCCTCGACAAGCTCAAGCTCAACGACGCGGCGCTCGTCTACGAGCCGGAGACCTCCGTCGCGCTCGGCTTCGGGTTCCGGGTCGGGTTCCTCGGCCTCCTGCACCTGGAGATCGTCCGGGAGCGTCTCGAGCGCGAGTTCGACCTCGACCTCATCTCCACGGCGCCGAACGTCGTCTACGAGGTCACCTTGGAGGACCGCTCGGTGCTCACGGTGACCAACCCGAGCGAGTTCCCGGGTGGCCGGATCGCGCAGGTGCGCGAGCCGATCGTCCGGGCGACCATCCTCGCGCCGAGCGAGTTCATCGGCGCCATCATGGAGCTCTGCCAGGCCCGGCGCGGCGAGCTCCTCGGCATGGACTACCTGTCGCCCGAGCGCGTGGAGATGCGGTACACGCTGCCGCTCGCCGAGATCGTGTTCGACTTCTTCGACGCCCTGAAGTCGCGCACGCGCGGCTACGCGTCGCTGGACTACGAGGCGGCGGGCGAGCAGCCGGGTGACCTCGTCAAGGTCGACATCCTGCTGCAGGGCGAGCAGGTCGATGCCTTCAGCGCCATCGTGCACAAGGACAAGGCCTACGCGTACGGCGTCGCGATGGCGGGCAAGCTCAAGGAGCTCATCCCTCGCCAGCAGTTCGAGGTGCCCATCCAGGCCGCCGTCGGCGCGCGCGTGATCGCCCGCGAGAACGTCCGTGCGCTGCGCAAGGACGTCCTGGCCAAGTGCTACGGCGGCGACATCACGCGCAAGCGCAAGCTGCTCGAGAAGCAGAAGGAGGGCAAGAAGCGGATGAAGACGATCGGTCGGGTCGAGGTGCCGCAGGAGGCCTTCATCGCAGCGTTGTCCTCCGAGGCCTCCCCGGACAAGGAGAAGTCCAAGAAGTAGGGCGGAGCCTTCCCGCCGCGTGTGGAGCGTTCCCGACGCGACACGCTGGCGTGTCGGTCGGGAACGCTCCAGACAGGGGGTGTCAGCTGCGCGCGGCCCCCAGCGTCGCCAGGTGGTCCGGGCCGAGGTCGAGCGACAGGGCTGCCGCCGCCTCCTCGTACCGGCTCACGCGGGCGGTGCCCAGCAGCGGCACGACGCGCGGGGACTCCTGGGCGAGCAGCCAGGCCAGCACGACCTGGCTCGGCTTGACGCCGAGGTCGGCGGCCACCTCACGGACGGCCGCGACCTGCGCGCGCGCCTGCTCGCCGGCGTAGTTGCCCTGCCACAGGTAGTGCGCCTCGCGGTCCGCGTCGGACATGTCGTAGATGCCCTTGAGGACCGGGGAGTACGCGACCAGCGCGAGGTCGGGGTGCTCGCGCAGGTAGTCCGCCTGCTCCGCGTCGACGATCGAGGCGCTGTCGAGCCCCGACCGCGGCGTGAGGTAGGAATGCTCCTGCTGGAGCGCCACGGGTGCCGGCCAGCCGTTCGCCGCGCAGAGCTGGCGGATCCGCTCGAGCCGCCACGTGCGCACGTTGGACCAGCCGAGGTACCGCACCTTGCCCTCGGCGACGAACGAGGCGAGGGTCGCCAGCGTCTCCTCGAGCGGCGTTGAGCGGTCGTCGACGTGCACGTAGTACAGGTCGATGTGGTCGGTCTGCAGACGCCGCAGGCTCGCGTCGAGGGAGTCGCGCAGCACTGCCGCGCTCGCGCCCACGTAGTTCGGCCGGGCGTAGCCCCAGTCGGCCTCCGTGGCGCCCTCGGGCCACGCCTTGTGGACGTCGCGGATGCGCGCGGTGCCCTTGGTGGACAGGAACACCCGGTCGCGGTTGCCCGTGCGGGCGAACCAGCGGCCGAGCAGCTCCTCGCTCTGACCGCCGTCGGTGCCCTTCGCCCACCACCACGAGTAGCAGTCGGCGGTGTCGATGAAGCCACCGCCGTCCGACACGTAGCGGTCCAGCAGAGCGACAGAGGTCTGCTCGTCGGCGATCGTGCCCATGGGCATCGCGCCCAGGGCGATCCTGCTGACCTGCTCGCCGGTGGTGCCGAGCTCGATCGTTCTCATGCGTCCTTCTTCTCCTTGGTGGGTGCGCCCGGGTCGGAGGCCTCCGCCTCGCCGAGCATCCCCCGATAGATGCCGATCTTGTGGTCCAGCGCCCGCAGGTGCTTGTTCAGGAGCGCGAGCTGGGCGACGAGCTGCTCCCGGTGCTCGGAGAGCACCTCGACGCGCTGGGGGATCGTGTGGTCGCCCTCACGCGTCAGGTCGACGAACCGCTGCATGTCCCGGATGGACATGCCCGTCTGTCTCAGGAGCGTGAGGAACACGACGGCGCCGAGCTCGGCGTCGGTGTACCGCCGGTGCCCGCCGGGGCCCCGGGGGACCTCCGCGAGCAGGCCGATCCGCTCGTAGTACCGCAGGGTGTGGGCCGAGACGCCGGTGCGCACGGCGGCTTCCTCGATGGACAGGCCCGGGTCGGTGACGATCGCCATGTCGACGACCGTAGAAGTTCGAGCGCACTCGAAGTCAACCGATTCTGCTGACCAGTTCTGCAGGGGTCTCGTGCGACGCTAGGAGCATGTCCCCCCAGCTCGTCGGCGTGGCCCCGTGACGCCCTCCGCGCTGCCGGACGGCGAGCCCGTGCCCGACGACGGTGCGCTGCCCGCCTGGGTGGCCGACGCGCCGTCCGTGGCGCCCGGGTTTGCGGTCTACGTGCACGTGCCGTTCTGCCGGGTCCGCTGCGGCTACTGCGACTTCAACACGTACACGTCCGCCGAGCTCGGCGGCGGTGCGAGCCAGGTGGCGTACGCGCAGACCGCCGCGTCCGAGATCGAGCTCGCGCGGCGCGTGCTGGCCGACGTCGGGCGGGGGGAGCCTGTGTCGACCGTCTTCTTCGGCGGGGGCACGCCGACGCTGCTGCCGCCCGCCGACCTGGCGACGATCCTGGCGGCCGTCGAGGACGCGTGGGGGCTGGCGCCGGGCGCCGAGGTGACGACCGAGGCGAACCCGGACTCCGTCACGCCCGCCTCGCTCGCGGCCCTGGCAGCGGCCGGCTTCACGCGGGTCTCCTTCGGCGTGCAGTCCGTGGTGCCGCACGTGCTGGCCACGCTCGACCGCACGCACGATCCCGACCGGGTGCCCGACGTCGTCGGCTGGGCGCGCGACGCGGGCCTGGCGGTGTCGCTCGACCTCATCTACGGCACGCCGGGGGAGTCGCTCGACGACTGGCGGCGCTCGCTGGACGCGGTCGCAGGCCTCGCCGTCGACCACGTCTCGGCGTACGCGCTCGTCGTGGAGGAGGGCACGCGCATGGGTGCCCAGGTGCGCCGCGGCCTGCTGCCCGCCCCGGACCCCGACGACGAGGCCGCCAAGTACGAGCTCGCCGACGAGGTGCTCAGCGCGGCCGGCCTGACCTGGTACGAGGTCAGCAACTGGGCCCGGACCGACGCCGACGCCTGCCGGCACAACCTCGGCTACTGGCGCGGCGTCGACTGGTGGGGCGTCGGGCCCGGGGCGCACTCGCACGTCGGCGGGGGCGACCGCGCGGTGCGGTGGTGGAACGTGAAGCACCCCCGCGCCTACGCGGACCGGCTCGCCGCGGGCCGCAGCCCTGCGGCGGCGCGCGAGGTGCTCGGTGGTGACGAGGTGCGCCTCGAGCGGGTGCTGCTCGCGGTGCGGCTGCGGGAGGGCCTGGACGTGCAGCTGCTCGGCGACGCTCCGCGCCACGCCGTCGCCGGCCTCGTCGCGGACGGCCTGCTGGACGGCGTCGCCGCGATCCGCGGCCGTGCCGTCCTGACGCGCCGCGGCCGGCTCCTGGCGGACACGGTGGTCCGCGCCCTCACCGACTGACCTCAACTGGAACACGGGGGCGGCGGAACGGCTCGCGTGGTGCACCGTGGCGCCACCGTGCACCACCTCAGGGGGCGGAGGCGGGGAGACGACGAAGGGGCCGGCACCCGTGCGGGTGCCGGCCCCTCCGGACCGATCGGGTCAGCTCACTTGATGAGCCGGATGGCGACCGGGTACCGGTACGCCTCGCCCTTGTTCGCGGCGATGGCGGCCATGATCCCGAAGATGATCGCGGCCAGCCAGACGACGAAGAACAGGATGGCGCCGATGAGGATGATCATGAGGATGCCGCTGATGATGTAGCCGATGATCAGCGTGATCTGGAAGTTCAGGGCCTCCTTCGACTGCTCCTCCACGAAGCGGCCGCGCTCCTTGAACATGAGCCAGATGATGAGCGGCGCGATGAAGCTGAACAGGATGCCACCGACGTGGGAGAGCATCGCCCACATCCGCTGGTCGGAGTCGCTCAGCGGGGGCTGGGCGCCCGCGTAACCAGCAGGCGGGGCAGCGGCGTACCCGGGCGGCGGCGCGTTGTACCCGGGCGGCGGCGCGTTGTACGCGGGCGGGGGCACGGCGCCGGCCGGCGGCGGGACAGCGCCCTCAGGTGCGGGCGGCGGAGGGACGGCGCCCTCAGGCGTCGGATCGGACGGGGTGCTGGTCATGTCACGTCACCATTCGAGTGAGACGGATGGGCTGGCGCCTCTTGGCACGAGCCGGAGGGGACCACACCGCGCTGGGCACACGTACGCACAGCACAGCGGTCCGAACATAGCGAAACGGACGGCTCTTGGGGCAGAGCCGCGCGCATGAGTCCGACGACGCCGGCGCCCTCACCCCTCGGGCGGGGCGGTCACGAAGTCGATCAGCTCCTCGACGCGGCCCAGGAACGCGGCCTCCAGGTCGCGGAAGTCCCGCACGGTGCCGAGCATGCGCTGCCACCCGCGGGCGACGTCGGCCTGGTCGGCGGCGGGCCAGCCGAGGGCCGTCAGCACCCCGCGCTTCCACTCGACGTGGCGCGGCACCTGCGGCCAGGCGTCCAGGCCCAGGCGGGCCGGCCGGATCGCCTGCCAGACGTCGACGTACGGGTGCCCGACCACCAGCACGCTCCCGGGAGGCGCCGCACGGCCCGCCTCCGCGGCGATCCGGCTCTCCTTCGAGCCCGCGACGAGGTGGTCGACGAGGACGCCGAGCCGGCGGTCGGCGGTCGGTCGGAACTCGCGCACCGCCTCCACCAGCCCGTCGACGCCGTCGAGCAGCTCCACGACGACGCCCGCGACGCGCAGGTCGTCACCCCACACGCGCTCGACGAGCTCGGCGTCGTGCCGGCCCTCGACCCAGAGGCGGCTCGCGCGCGCGACCCGGGCCCGCGCGTCGGGAACAGCGACCGAGCCGGACGCGGTGCGCGTGGGGCGGGCGGGGGCAGGCCTGCCGGCGGGGGGGACGAGCTCCACCGCCTCGCCGTCCACCCAGAAGCCGGGACCCAGGCCGAACGTGCGCGTGCGCCCACGGCGGTCCTCCAGCACGACGACGTGCATGCCGCCCGACTTCTCGACGCGGACGACGGCGCCCACCCAGCCCGTCTCGACGTCCTCCACGACCAGGCCGTCCTCGGCCGGCACCTGGCGGGCCGCGGGGCGGCGCGACGGCACGCGGGCCGACCACGGTCGTGGGTCGCGCGGGTCGCGCGTCCCGCCCAGCACGTCGGGGCCGTACCGGTCGCCCCAGGCCGAGCCGGCGCGGGGGTCGTCGTCGGGCGATGGCACGCGAGCACTCTAGACGGGCCGGGCCGCCGGCCGGCCCGTCTCGACGTGCCGGCCGGCCGCCGTCGTAGGATTAGCACTCGGGTGGTCAGAGTGCCATCCGTGCACGCGGCGGGAGGGAGGCGCGATGAGCGAGGACCGCAGGCTCGAGGTGCTGCGCGCCATCGTCGACGACTACGTGCGCACGCGCGAGCCCGTGGGGTCGCGCACGCTCGTCGAGCGGCACCGGCTGAACGTCTCGCCGGCGACCATCCGCAACGACATGGCGGCGCTCGAGGATGCCGGCCTCATCGCGCAGCCGCACACCTCTGCCGGCCGGGTGCCGACGGACAAGGGGTACCGCCTCTTCGTCGACCGGCTGTCCCAGGTGAAGCCGCTCTCGCCCGCCGAGCAGCGCGCCATCCACGCGTTCCTCGAGGACGCGGTGGACCTCGACGACGTGGTGGACCGCTCCGTCCGGCTGCTGGCGCAGCTGACGCACCAGGTCGCCGTCGTCCAGTACCCGTCGCTGCGGCGCTCGGCGCTGCGTCACCTCGAGCTGGTGCCGATGGCGACCGACCGGCTCCTCATGGTCATCATCACCGAGGCCGGCCGGGTCGAGCAGCGCGCCCTCGACGTGCCCGAGGGGGTGCCCGAGCACACCCTCGGCGAGCTGCGGGCCAGGCTCAACGCGTCCGTCGCCGGGCGCCGGCTGGCCGACCTCACCGAGCCCCTCGACCAGGTGGTCCAGGCGTTCCCGGTGGCGGAGCAGGAGTTCGTGCGCCGCGTGGTCCGCGTGCTCGAGGAGACGCTCGCGGAGACCACCGAGGAGCGGATCGTCATGGCGGGCACCGCCAACCTGGCGCGCAGCGGCCTCGACTTCGCGCACACCATCCGACCCGTCCTCGAGGCGCTCGAGGAGCAGGTCGTACTGCTCAACCTCCTCAGCGAGATGGCCGAGGACGCCGCCGGAGTGGCGGTCCGCATCGGCCACGAGAACGAGCACGCAGGCCTGGCGGAGACGTCGATCGTCGCCGCGAGCTACGCCTCCGGTGGCCAGCCGGTCGCCAGGATCGGCTCCCTCGGCCCGACCCGGATGGACTACGCCGGGACCATCTCGTCCGTGCGCGCGGTCGCGCGCTACCTCTCGCGGATCCTCGCGGGATGAGCGTGCATCTGCCCGGCCCGGCCCGGCGCGCAGTCCGCTGCACCTTGACCTTCCACGCCCCCGACCACTGGTGAGCCTTGGTGAACACTGACTACTACGAGATCCTCGGGGTCTCCCGCGACGCCAGCCCGGAGGAGATCAAGCGGGCCTACCGGCGCCTGGCCCGGCAGTACCACCCCGACGTCGCCGAGGGCGACGGCGCGGAGGAGCAGTTCAAGGAGGTCACGCGGGCCTACGAGGTGCTCTCCAACCCCGAGAAGCGCCAGATGTACGACGCCGGCGTGGACCCGTCGGCGCCGGGCGGCGGCCAGGGGTTCGGTCAGGGCTTCGGCTTCCAGGACATCTTCGAGACCTTCTTCGGTGGCCAGACGGCGCGCCGAGGGCCGGTCCCGCGGGCCCGCCGCGGGCAGGACGCCCTGGTGCGCCTGGAGATCGAGCTCGCCGAGGCGGCGTTCGGTGTCCACCGTGAGCTGCAGGTCGACACGGCCGTGACCTGCCCGACGTGCGAGGGCAGCTGCTGCCGCCCGGGGACCTCCCCGCGCACCTGCGAGGTCTGCGGCGGCCACGGCACCGTGCAGCGGGTCGCGCGCTCGTTCCTGGGCCAGGTCATGACGTCCAGCCCGTGCCCGACGTGCCACGGCTTCGGCACCGTCATCCCCGAGCCCTGCCCGGAGTGCTCCGGTGAGGGCCGCGTGCGCGCGCGCCGGACGCTCAGCGTGGACGTGCCCGCCGGCGTGGAGACCGGGACCCGCATCAAGCTGCCCGGGCAGGGCGAGGTCGGCCCGGCCGGTGGCCCGCCCGGCGACGTGTACCTCGAGGTCCGCGAGCGCCCGCACGCGACGCTCGTGCGGCAGGGCGACGACCTGCACTGCTCGCTGCCGGTCCCGATGACGGCGGCAGCGCTCGGCACGGTCGTCTCGCTGGAGACGCTGGACGGCACGCGCGAGATCGACATCCGTCCCGGGACGCAGCCGGGCGAGGTGGTGACGGTCCGCGGCCTCGGCGTCGGCCACCTGCGGGGAGCCGGCCGCGGCGACCTGCACGTGCACGTCGACGTCCAGGTGCCCTCTGGCCTCGACGCCGAGCAGGAGCGCCTGCTGCGCGAGCTCGCCGCCCTGCGGGGTGAGGAGCGCCCGGAGCCGCGACTGGCCCCAGCGCAGCCGGGCATGTTCGCCAAGCTCCGCGACAAGCTCGCCGGACGGTAGGCGGTGAGCGCTCCCGTCTTCCTCGCCGAGCCGGGCATGCTCGACGGCTACGGACCGGGCTCGGCCTACGTCCTCGACGGCGCGGAGGCGCGTCATGCCGGCGTCGTCCAGCGCCGCCGCGCGGGCGAGCGGGTCGACGTGGCCGACGGCGCGGGGGTGCGGCTGGAGTGCGTGGTCGCCACCGTGGAGCCCGGGAGGCTCGAGCTCGACGTCCTCGCGCGGCATGAGGAGGCCGCCCCCGGCGTGCGGCTCGTGCTCGCGCAGGCACTCGCCAAGGGTGACCGCGATGAGCTGGCCATCGAGGCGGCGACCGAGGTCGGCGTCGACGAGGTGGTGCCCTGGCAGGCCGAACGGTCCGTCGTGGTGTGGCGGGGCGACCGCGCGGCCAAGAGCCGCGCCCGCTGGCTGGCCACGGTCCGCGAGGCCACGAAGCAGTCCCGCCGGGCCCGGCTCCCGCATGTCGCGCACGCCCTCGACACGGCGGGCCTCACGGCCAGGGTGCGCGCGGTGGTCGGCGCCGGCGGTACCGCCCTGGTGCTCGACGGCGCCGGGAGCGAGGCGATCGCGACGGTCGCCCTTCCGGACGGCGCCGGCGCGACGCCGGCCGAGGTGCTCGTCGTCGTCGGCCCGGAGGGCGGGATCAGCGACGGGGAGACGGCCGTCCTCGTCGCCGCGGGCGCCGTCGTGACCCGCCTCGGTCCGACCGTGCTGCGTACGTCGACCGCGGGCCCGGTCGCCGTCGCGATGCTCGCCCAGCGGCTCGGGCGCTGGGCCTGAGCCCGTCGGCCGCGGTGCCAGTCGGGCCGGCGACGATCAGGAGACGGTGAAGCTCACCTCGACGCGGTTGCGGGCGTCGCCGTCGGAGTCGCCCTCGCCCATGCCCGGCTCCCACACCTGCAGGGTGTACTCGCCGGGGTCGAGCGCCACGTCGAAGCTGTACGGGCCGACCTCGCCGTTCGCGCCTGCAGTGGTGTAGCCCTCGGCGACGACCTCGCCTGCGCGCGTCACGCGGTACGCGAGCGTGCCCTCGAAGCCGGTGCCCTCGCCGGTCACCGTCACCGTCGGGCCCGGCACCTCGGCACCCGCCGTGGGTGCCGTGATCGAGTTCGGGCCGTTCACGGCCGGCTCGGCCGCGACCTCGGGGGTGTCGGTCGGTGTCGGCTCGACCGTCGGCTCCGCGGTGGCGGCCGGTTCCTCGGTCGGCGCGGCCGTCGGTTCGTCGGCGGGCTCGGTGGACTCCCCGGTGCGGCACCCGGCCAGCAGCCCGGTCCCGACGACGACGGCCAGTCCGGCCGCCACCGCCCTGTGCGCTGCCCGCATGGCGCGCCCCCTTCTCTCAGCGGACATCCTGGCAGGTGGCCGATGCGCGCCCGCACTACCCTGGCGGCATGTCGTCCGCCGAGAACCTCGCCGTCCCGGACTGCCTGTTCTGCCGCATCGTCGCCGGGCAGGTGCCGGCCGACCTCGTCGCCGGCACGGACCGCGTGGTCGCCTTCCGCGACATCAACCCGCAGGCGCCGTTGCACGTGCTGGTCGTGCCGCGCGACCACCACGCCGACGTCGCGCAGCTGGCGGCGGTCGACCCGGGCCTGCTCGCCGACGTCGTCGCGCTCGCCCACGAGGTCGCGCAGACGGAGGCGGACGGCGCGTACCGGCTGGTCTTCAACACGGGCGCGGAGGCCGGCCAGTCCGTCTTCCACGTGCACGGCCACGTGATCGGTGGCCGACGGCTCGGGTGGTCGCCCGCCTGAATCTGCCGTGAGCCCGCGCGGGCGGCCCGTCTACGATGGTCGGGCACACCCGCACCAGTGAGGAGAAGCGCGGCCGCCGGCCGTTCCCATGGCAGACACCACCAGCCGCCGCAGCCCAGGTCCGTCCCGGGCAGACGAGGTCGAGAACCGCATCATCGTCCCCGCTGACCTGCCACCCGTCGCCGTCCTCGGTCCGGGTGACGAGGTGCTCCGGGCCGTCGAGGCCGGGTTCCCGGCCGTGCGCATCCACGCACGCGGCAACCAGATCACCCTCCGGGGCCCGGCGGCCGACGTCGGCCTCGTGACGCGTCTGCTCGACGAGCTCCTCGAGGTCGTCGCCGCCGGCACGCCGCTCAGCGCCGACGTCGTCGCGCGTTCCGTGCGGATGCTCACCGCGGCGACGGCCACGCGCCCCGCCGAGGTGCTCACCCAGAACATCCTGTCGAGCCGCGGCCGCACCATCCGGCCGAAGACGGTGGGGCAGAAGCGGTACGTCGACGCCATCGACCAGCACACGATCACGTTCGGCATCGGCCCTGCGGGCACCGGGAAGACGTACCTCGCGATGGCGAAGGCCGTGCAGGCGCTGCAGGCGAAGAACGTGAACCGGATCCTGCTGACCCGCCCGGCGGTCGAGGCCGGCGAGCGGCTCGGCTTCCTGCCGGGCACGCTCAACGACAAGATCGACCCGTACCTGCGGCCCCTCTACGACGCGCTGCACGACATGGTGGACCCGGACTCGATCCCGCGGCTCATGGAGGCGGGCACGATCGAGGTCGCACCGCTCGCCTACATGCGCGGGCGCACCCTCAACGACGCGTTCATCATCCTCGACGAGGCCCAGAACACCTCGAGCGACCAGATGAAGATGTTCCTGACCCGGCTCGGCTTCGGCTCGCGCATGGTCGTCACCGGTGACGTGACCCAGGTCGACCTGCCGGGCGGGACGCCGTCGGGCCTGCGGGTCGTCGAGGAGATCCTCACGGGCGTGGACGACGTCGCGTTCTGCCGGCTGACGTCCGAGGACGTGGTCCGGCACCGCCTGGTGGGCGACATCATCGACGCGTACGCGGCGTGGGACACCCGCCGTGGGGAGGCCGGTGCGGCGACCGTCCGCCCGGCCCGTCCGGAGCGGGGCGGGGCGCGATGAGAGGCGGGGCGCGATGAGCGTCGAGGTCAACAACGAGTCCGGGCACACGCTCGACGAGGCGGAGTTCGCGGCGCTGGCCCGGCACGTGCTGGACGCCATGCACGTCCACCCGGGCAGTGAGCTGTCGATCCTCATGGTCACGCCTGAGGTGATGAGCGAGCTGCACGTGCAGTGGATGGACGAGCCCGGGCCCACCGACGTCCTGTCGTTCCCGATGGACGAGCTCCGGCCGGGCAGCGAGGGCGACCCGACGCCGGCCGGGCTCCTGGGTGACGTGGTGCTCTGCCCCGACGTGGCCGCGCGGCAGGCGCTCGAGGCGGGCCACTCGACCGCCGAGGAGCTGCTCCTGCTCACGGTGCACGGCATCCTCCACCTGCTCGGGTTCGACCACGCGGAGCCGGAGGAGGAGAAGGAGATGTTCGGCCTGCAGCGTCAGCTGCTGCTGACGTTCCTCGCCGGACGATGACCGGCGCTCCCGTCGGGTGGCTCGTCGTCGCCGCTGTTGCGGCGACCGTGCTGGCCGCACTGCTGTCCGCGGGTGAGGCCGCGGTGCTCCGGACCGGACGCTCCTCGTGGGCGGCCGGGCACGCACGCGACGCCTCCTCGCGCGTCCCTGCCCTCCTGGCCGACGCCGGGCGGACGGCGGCCGCGGCCACCGGGCTCGGGGTCGTCCTCGAGGCGGTGGCCGCCATCTGCGTCACGGTCACGCTGGCCGCCGTCGGGCTGGGCTGGTGGCAGGTGCTCCTGCTCGCGCTGCTCCTGCTCGCGGCGTCGTCCCTGGTCGTGGTCCGCGCGGTCCCGCGCACCGTCGGGCGGCGCTTCCCGGAGGCGACCCTCGGGGCGACGGCCGGGCTGCTCGCGGTCGCGCGCGCCATCGGGCACCCCGTGCGCGGGCTCGTGCCGGTGGCTGCCGAGCCGATCGACGACTCGCAGATCCTGGAGATGCTCGACCGGGCCGAGCGGTCGGAGGCCATCGAGGCGGACGAGGGAGAGATGTTCCGCTCGGTGCTCGAGCTCGGGGACACCATCACCCGCGCGGTCATGGTCCCGCGCACCGAGATGATCACGCTCGCCGCCGGGACGCCGCTGCGCAAGGCGCTGGGGCTCTTCCTGAAGTCCGGCTACTCGCGGGTCCCCGTCGTGGGGGAGTCCGTGGACGACGTGCTGGGCGTGCTCTACCTGAAGGACGTCGTGCGGCGCATGTACACGGTCGGTGACCAGGACGAGCCCGCGGACGCGCTCCTGCGCCGTCCGGTGTTCGTACCGGAGTCCAAGCCGGTCGACGACCTGCTGCACGACATGCAGGCGGGCGCGTCGCACATGGCGATGGTCGTGGACGAGTTCGGGGGCATCGCGGGCCTGGTCACCGTCGAGGACGCGCTCGAGGAGATCGTCGGCGAGCTCACGGACGAGCACGACCAGGCGGCGCCCGAGGTCGAGGACCTCGGCGACGGCCGGTACCGGGTGCCGTCGCGCATGCCGCTCGGCGAGCTCGGCGAGCTCTTCGGCCTCGAGATCGACGACGACGACGTGGACAGCGCCGGCGGGCTGCTCGCCAAGGCGCTCGGCAAGGTGCCGCTCGCCGGGTCGAGCGCCGAGGTCGCGGGCCTGCGACTCACCGCCGACCGCGTCGAGGGCCGACGCAAGCAGGTCGCCACCGTGCTCGCCGAGCGCGTGGCCCAGGACGAGGAGAGCGACGCATGAGCGACGACCGGCGGGTCCCCAGCCTCGAGGCGACGGGCGAGGACCCGGGCGCCCACCGCTCGGGCTTCGCCTGCGTGGTCGGCCGGCCGAACGCAGGCAAGTCCACGCTGACGAACGCCCTCGTGGGCCAGAAGGTCGCGATCACCTCGGGGCGTCCCCAGACGACCCGGCACGTGATCCGCGGCGTCGTGCACCGCCCCGACGCGCAGCTCGTCCTGGTGGACACCCCGGGCCTGCACCGCCCCCGCACGCTGCTCGGTGAGCGCCTCAACGAGATGGTCCTCGCGACCCTCGGCGAGGTCGACGTGGTCGTGTTCTGCGTCCCGGCGGACCAGCGGGTCGGCCCCGGTGACCGGTTCATCGCCGAGCAGGTGTCGCGGCTCGGTCCGGTGGCTGCCCGCACCCCCGTCGTGGTCGTGGCGACGAAGGCGGACCTCGTCGGCAAGGCCCGGCTCGCCGAGCACCTGCTGGCACTGTCGGAGCTGGGGGAGTGGGCGGACATCGTGCCCGTGAGCGCCGTCGACGGGTACCAGGTCGACACGCTCGTCGACGTGCTGGTCGGCCACCTGCCGCCCGGGCCGGCCCTGTACCCCGACGGCGAGCTCACCGACGAGCCCGAGCACGTGATGGTCGCCGAGCTGGTGCGGGAGGCCGCGCTCGAGGGCGTGCGCGACGAGCTGCCGCACTCGCTCGCCGTCGTGGTCGAGGAGATCGTGCCGCGCGAGGGCCGCGACGCCGACCGGCCGCTCCTGGACGTGCGCGTGACGCTCTTCGTCGAGCGCGACAGCCAGAAGGCGATCGTCATCGGCAAGGGCGGTTCGCGCCTGCGCGACGTCGGCAGCCGTGCCCGCAGGGGCATCGAGCCGCTGCTGGGCGCCCGCGTCTACCTCGACCTGCACGTCAAGGTCGCCAAGGACTGGCAGCGCGACCCGAAGCAGCTGCACCGGCTCGGCTTCTGACCCCGGTGCCGCACGTCGGCGGCGTCGGGCCGTGCGTGCTGGCTAGACTCCCGATCCGTGCGCTACCGCATCGCCGTCGCCAGCGCCGTGGCGGTGCTGGGGCTCGGCGTGCTGGGGACCGTCTCGGGTCCGGACTGGGACCCGGTGCCCTTCGCGGAGACCATCGAGGTGGCCACCGCCGACACCACGATCGGCGAGTCGGCGGGGACTGACCCGGTCGGGACGTACGAGGTGGCGACGTCGATCGTGGAGGTCGAGCTCGCGGGCACCACCATCGAGGCGCGGATCAGCGAGCCCGTGGGGGCGGAGGGACCCCGCCCTGGCCTGGTGTTCGTGCACGGCGCCGGGACCGGTCGCTACGAGATCGCGTTCGTCGAGCAGGCGGAGGCGCTCGCGAGCGCGGGCATCGTCACGATGGTGCCCAACAAGCGGCTCGACACCTACACCACGCGCGAGCGCAGCTACGTGACGATGGCGAACGACTACCTCCGCAGCGTCGAGCTGCTCCGCCGGCTGCCCGGCGTCGACCCGGACCGCGTGGGGGTGTACGGCGAGAGCGAGGGCGCCTGGATCGTCCCCGTGATGGCGGCGGACAACCCGTCGGTCGCCTTCACGGTGCTGGTGGCCGCGCCCGTGGTGCCGCCTCGGCAGCAGGCGGCCTTCGCGGTGGACTCCTACCTGCGCAACACCGGGGTGCCCGTCGAGGTCCTCACCGCCATCCCGCGGATCGTCGGCATGGAGTTCCCGGGCGGCGGCTTCGAGTACGTCGACTTCGACTCCCAGCCCTTCCAGCAGCGCATGCGGCAGCCGCTCCTGGTGGTCTACGGCACGGGAGACGCGGCGATGCCGACGATCCAGGGCGCCGAGCAGCTCATCGCCGACCTGGCCGTCGCGGGCAACGACGACGTGACGGTCCGGTACTACGCCGGCGCCGACCACGGGATCAAGATCGACCACGTCCTGGTGCCCGAGTTCTCCCGCGACCTCGCCGCGTGGATCCAGGCGCTCCCGGCATCGGCGGACGCGGCGCCCGCGGTCGCCGGCGCGCAGCCGTACCAGCGCTTCCGGGCGGCGCCGGTCGAGCGCCCGCGGTGGTTCGCCGACGGGGACATGCTGCTCGCGGCGGTCGTCGCCGGATGGGGGGCGCTCCTCCTCGTGCCCGTGATCGCGGCCGCGCGCCGGCTCCGTGGGCACCGGGAGCGCTCCTTGGCGAGCGGCGTGCGCGCGCCCCTGGTCGTGATGGCGGCCGGCAGCTCGCTGGCGTTCGTCAGCCTCGCGGCCTACCTCCTGACGGTGGCGTGGCTCGCGCAGAACTACGAGCGCAACGACGTGTTCGTGCAAGGTGGCTGGCTGGTGATCCGGGTCCTGGCCATCGCCGCCGCGGTGGCGGCCGTGGTGCTCGTCTCCCGGATCCTCGACGGGCGTCGCCGCGGCGTGCCGGCCGCGGCCCGGGACGCCGCCGGGGCCTGGTACCTGGCCGCTGCCTTCGGGGGGTCGACCTCGATCCTGCTGCTGCTGGCGTACTTCGGGGTGTTCCCCGCGCTTCTTTGAGGCCCGCGGTCGCTGCCGCCCGGCCGGCCGTCCTGCGCCAACCGCTGCGGGACGGCGCCGCTGGACACCGAGATGTCGATCATGGTGGCTCGCCGGCGACCACTAGGCGAAACGGGTGCATTCTCACCCGGCTGGGACGTCCCCGCGCGCTCGCCGCGGGCGATACGGTTCGGCTGAGTGGCCGGCGTGTCGCCCGGCCGGCCGCGCTACAGCACACACCCTCGCCCCCTCCGGCGAGGTCAGGAGGGACGGCATGACTCAGCCCGAGAACTACACCGCCGCTCAGGCGTCGGACCCGCAGACGTCCGGCCAGACCCTGGCCGACATCGCCGCCCAGCGACCGGACCTGCGTCCGGCCGTCGCGGCGAACCCCAGCACCTATCCCGCGCTGCTCGACTGGCTCAAGAGCCTCGGCGAGCCCGCGGTCGACGCCGCGCTGGCCTCCCGCGCGCAGGCGACGCAGGTGCTGCCAGCCCAGCCGGCCCAGCCGGCCCCGCAGGGTGCGCCGCCGGCGCCGTCCTGGGCAGGCGGCGCCCCGGCCGGCGCGCCCGCGCCCGCCGCGGCTCCGGCGCCCGCCTACGCCGGCGGGCCCGCCTACGCCGGTGGGCCCGCCTACGCCGGCGCGCCCCCGCAGGGCATGCCGCCCGGCGGCATGACCCCGGGCTACGCCGGCGTGCCGCCGAAGAAGTCGAACAAGACCCTCTGGATCGTCCTCACCATCATCGGTGTGGTGCTGCTCCTCGGCGTCGGCGCCGTCCTGCTCATCATCAACGCGGCGCGCAACGCCGTCGACGACGTCAACGACGACGTCAGCGACATCCTCGACGACGCCACTGACGGGCTCGACGACGTGACCGGCGACGACCCGATGAGCTTCGGCGACGACCCGGAGCTCGACGCCCTGTACACCGCGTGCGGCGAGGGCGACTGGCAGGCGTGTGACGACCTGTACAACTCGGCGCCGGTCGACTCGGAGTACTTCGAGTTCGCCGACACGTGCGGCGGCCAGTGGGAGGCCGGTACGACGACGTTCTGCGTCGAGGCCATGAACGACGACGAGCCCGTGCCGACGGAGCTGACGAACGCCGAGATCATCTACCTCGAGGCGCTCAAGGCCGCGTGCGCGGCTGAGGACTGGGCCGCGTGCGACGACCTGTACCTCGACTCGCCGGTCGACTCGGACTACGAGACGTTCGGTGACACCTGCGGCGGCCGGAACGAAGGCGCCGGGTACTGCATCAACGAGTTCGGCGACGGCATCGACCCCGGCGACCCGATGACCCGTGGGTCGAGCGCGGGCCTGGACGCGCTGTGGATCGCCTGCGAGGGCGGCGACGCCGAGGCGTGCAGCCTCCTCTACACCGAGTCGCCCGTCGACTCCGAGTACGAGACCTTCGCGGAGTCCCGGCTCTGACGGGACGGCTGACCTGATCGACGGGGGCCCGGACGCGACCACGTGGTCGCGTCCGGGCCCTCGTCGTCCTACGCGCTACAGTGGCGGCATGTCCCCGCGCGGACTCCTCCTTCTCCGCCGCGGCGAGGCCTAGGACCGGTCCCTCGCCGCGGAGGTCGGTTGTGCCGGTCGGCCGACGACACCGACGAGGAGAGGGACCCACCATGGAGCACGCGACAGGCATGGCCGGCACGCCCGGCGACAGTTCAGGCGCAGCCACCGCCACCGGAGCGGGGATGCTGACCCCGTACCAGGTGCGAACGGCGCAGCGCCCGTCCCCGATGGCGGTGCACCGGTACCGCCCGTTCCGCGAGCAGCTCGACGTCGACCTGCCCGACCGCACCTGGCCGAGCCGGCGGATGACCAGCGCGCCGCGCTGGTGCGCCGTCGACCTGCGGGACGGCAACCAGGCCCTGATCGAGCCCATGAACCCCGAGCGCAAGCTCCGGCTGTTCGAGCTGCTGGTCGACATGGGCTACAAGGAGATCGAGGTCGGTTTCCCGTCGGCCTCGCAGACCGACTACGACTTCGTCCGGATGCTCATCGAGGAGGGGCGCATCCCCGACGACGTCGTCATCCAGGTGCTGACGCAGTCCCGTGAGCACCTGATCGAGCGGACCTACGAGGCGATCGCCGGCGCGAAGCAGGCGATCGTGCACCTGTACAACTCCACCTCCGTGCTGCAGCGCGAGGTCGTCTTCCGGACCGACGTGGACGGCGTGCTCGACCTGGCGACCTCGGGCGCCCAGCTCTGCAAGAAGTACGAGGAGATGGTCCCGGGGACCGACGTGTACTACGAGTACTCCCCGGAGTCGTTCACCGGGACCGAGCTCGAGGTCGCCGTGCGTGTCTGCAACGCGGTGCTGGACGTCTGGGAGCCGACGGCCGAGCGCAAGGTGATCATCAACCTGCCCGCGACGGTCGAGATGGCGACGCCGAACGTCTACGCGGACGCCATCGAATGGGTGTCCCGGAACCTGCGCTACCGGGAGAACGTCGTCCTCTCGCTGCACCCGCACAACGACCGGGGGACGGCGGTCGCGGCGGCCGAGCTGGGCTTCCTCGCCGGCGCCGACCGCATCGAGGGCTGCCTGTTCGGCAACGGCGAGCGCACGGGCAACGTCTGCCTCGTCACGCTGGGCATGAACCTGGCGAGCCAGGGGATCGACCCGGAGATCGACTTCACCGACATCGACCGCGTCCGGCGGACCGTCGAGTACTGCACGCAGCTGCCCGTCCACGACCGCCACCCGTACGGCGGCGACCTCGTCTTCACGGCGTTCTCGGGTTCGCACCAGGACGCGATCAAGAAGGGGTTCGAGGCCATGGCGGCCCGGGCCGCGGCCGAGGGCGTCGGCGTGGACCAGCTCACGTGGGCGGTCCCGTACCTGCCGATCGACCCGCGGGACGTGGGTCGGACGTACGAGGCCGTGATCCGGGTCAACAGCCAGTCCGGCAAGGGCGGCATGGCCTACCTCATGAAGGCCGACCACCACCTCGACCTGCCCCGGCGGCTGCAGATCGAGTTCTCCCGCGTCGTCCAGGAGCACACCGACGCGCGCGGCGGGGAGGTCTCCTCGGACGACTTGTGGCGCATGTTCACCGACGAGTACCTCCCGGCCGCGCCCGACAGCGGGCTCGAGCCCTGGGGCCGGTTCTCGCTGCGCAGCAGCGAGGTCGTCTCCACGGAGTCCGCACCCGCCAGGCTCTCGGCGAGCATCGTCGACGGCGGGGCCGAGGTGCTCGTCACCGGCGAGGGCAACGGCCCGATCGCGGCGTTCGTGGCGGCTCTCGGCACGCGGGTCGGGCGGGTGGAAGTGCTCGACTACGCCGAGCACGCGCTCTCGACAGGCGAGGACGCGGTCGCGGCGGCGTACGTGGAGTGCCTCGTCGGGGACGACGTGCTCTGGGGCGTCGGCATCGACCCGTCGATCACGACCGCCTCGTTCAAGGCGATCATCTCGGCCGTCAACCGGGCCCTCCGCTAGGGCGGTATCTCCCTTTCGTCCCTCCCGCGCGGTAGCGTCGTGCGTAGCCGCGCGGGAGGGGGTGGGCCCCGGTGGAGCCCGTCATGATCGGTGTCGTCGTCGTGGTCTCGGCGCTGATCACGGTGTTCGCCTTCCGGTTCGCCTCGCAGTACGGCGCGCCGATCAAGGGCGGCATCCCCGCGACGGCGCTGCTGCGCGGCTTCGCCGAGACCGGGACGACGATCAGCTCGGCGAACACCGGGCCGGAGGCGCCCGTGTACCGCCTCGACCTGCTGGTGTCACCGCCGTCGGGCCCACCGTTCGAGACCCAGGTCAAGCAGCCCGTGCCGCGCATCGTGCTGCCGTTCTTCCTGCCCGGGATCCACGTGCCGGTGGACATCGACCCCAAGAACCCGGAGCGCGTCAAGGTCGCCTTCCAGCGGTACGAGGCGGGTCAGACGGTCGTCGCGACGGGCCCGGGCGCTCCGGGCGGCCCCGGCGTCACGGTGACCGTCCAGGGCGGCTCCGTCTCCGGCGTCGGCGACCTGGTGGGCGCGCTGCGCAGCGGCGCGCTGCCGACCGAGCGGGGGAGCGCGGCCGAGCTCCTGCGTACCGGTGCTCGGGGGAGCGCGGAGATCGTGCAGGCCATGCCGCTCGGCAAGACGACCGCCGACGTCGACCCCGCCTGCCCGCCGGCCATCCGTGACGACCCCATCTGGGTGCTCACGCTCACCGTGGAGCTCCCGGGTGAGGCGTCGTTCCCCGCGGTGGTCGGCCACCGGGTGCCGCGCTCCCGGGTCGCCGACGTGGTGCCGGGCCTGCGCGTCCCCGTGGCCGTCAACCTCGCCGACCGGCATGGCCAGGTCGCCGTCGACTGGGACGCGGTGCCCTGACCTTCACCGCGGCGTCCCGGTCGCGCACGTGCCCGCGGGCTCAGCGCTTCTTGTCGGGGCGCCGCCGGTAGTCCCGCGTCCGCTGCTTCCAGACGGCCGTCATCTCCGCCCGGAGCCGCGCGTCGGTCCGGGCCGCCTGGTGCTGGGCCTCCCGCAGGAGCTTGCGGTAGCTGGCCAGTCGGCGCTCGGGGAGCTCGCCCGAGGCGACGGCCGCCAGGACGGCGCACCCCGGCTCGCCGTCGTGCGCGCAGTCGGCGAAGCGGCAGTCGGCTGCCAGCGCGTCCACCTCGGGGAAGACGTCGTCGAGCGCGTCCGCCCCGGCCAGGCCGATCGTGCGCATCCCCGGGGTGTCCAGGATGGCGCCGCCGCCCGGGGCCAGGTGCAGCTCGCGGGTGACGGTGGTATGCCGTCCCTTGCCGTCGGAGCGCAGTCCGCGCGTGCGCATCGTCTCCCCGCCCACCAGGGCGTTCAGCAGCGTCGACTTCCCGACGCCGGACGCTCCGAGCAGCGCGATCGTCGCCCCCGCTGCCAGCCGCGCCCGGATCGGGTCCAGCCCGACGGCGTCGGGGGTCGCGACGGCGAGCACGGTGGTGCCGGGGGCGAGCGTCTGTGCGTCGGCGGCTCGGGCGGCGGCGTCGGGCACGAGGTCCGCCTTGGTGAGGACGACGAGCGGCTCGGCGCCCGACGACCACGCGAGCGCGAGCAGCCGCTCGAGGCGGCCCGGGTCCGGGTCGGGTGCCAGGCCCTCGACGACGGCCACGACGTCGGCGTTGGCGGCCAGCACCTGCCCGCGCGAGGACCCGTCCACCTGGGCCCGCACGACGGCGGTCCGGCGGGGGAGGACCTCGGCGACGGCGACGGCGGCGTCGGGGTCACAGGTCAGCAGGACCCAGTCGCCGGCTACCGGAGCGGCCGTCGGGTCGGCGCGGTGCGCGCGTCGGACGGCGGGGCCCCAGGGCGCTGCGACGACGTCGGGCGCCGCGGACGGTCCGGGGACGAGGACGTCGCACGCGCCGGCGTCGGCGCGGCAGACCCGGCCGACGAGCGTCGGGCCGGGCTCGGTGGCCAGGTCCAGGCCGGCCGCCCAGGTGGCGTCCCAGCCGAGCAGGTCGAGATGGGGGTGGGTCGGGCCGGTGGTGTCCGGTCCCGGGTACGGCAGCGGGGTGTGCAACGGGGTGGTCCTCTCGGGACCCCTGGCCTCAGCGGCGCAGGGCGTGGGTGGATGACGGCGCGGTGCAGCGCTGAACCGCCATGGCCGTCACCTCCTCACGCGTGGTCCGCCCGGGGCTGCCGGACGGCATGATCAGGCTAGGTCGCGCGCACTCGCCGGTCATGGTCTTTTCCGCAGGCCTCCCGAGATCTCCATGAGTGCTCCACAGGTGCCCGACGCGGCGGCCGTCGCCCGTCGGGGCGGTGGGGGAGAATGACCGGGTGAGCCTGTACCGCGACGAGGCGATCGTCCTGCGCACCCACAAGCTGGGCGAGGCCGACCGCATCGTCACGCTCCTGACCAGGGCCAACGGCAAGGTCCGGGCCGTGGCGAAGGGGGTGCGGCGGACCTCGTCGCGGTTCGGTTCGCGCCTGGAGCCGTTCATGGTCGTCGACGCCCAGCTGTATACCGGGCGCAACCTCGACATCGTCACGCAGGTGGAGACGCTCGGGGCCTTCGCCGGCTCGGTGAGCGCCGACTACGCCCTCTACACGGCGGGCACCGCGATGCTCGAGACGGCGGAGCGCCTCGTCGAGGCGGAGCGCGAGCCGGCGGTCCAGCAGTACCTGCTCCTCGTGGGCGCCGTGCGCGCCCTGGCCGAGCGCGCGCACGACCCCGGGCTCGTGCTGGACGCCTACCTGCTGCGCTCGCTCTCGGTCGCCGGGTGGGCGCCGTCGTTCACCGACTGCGCGCGGTGCGGGGCGCCCGGGCCGCACCGCGCGTTCGCCGTCGGCTCCGGCGGCGCGGTGTGCGCCGCGTGCCGGCCGCCCGGCGCCGCCGCACCGGCGCCGGAGACGTTCGCGCTGCTCGCGGCCCTCCTGTCCGGCGACTGGGCCAATGCAGACGACAGCAACGACCGGCATCGCCGGGAAGGGAGCGGGCTGGTGGCGGCCTTCCTGCAGTTCCACCTCGAGCGCGGGCTGCGCTCCCTGCCGATGGTGGAGCGCGCCTGATGGCGGCCGAGCGGCGTCGCGCGGTCACCGCGAGCCCGCACGTCGTGGTCCCGCCGCCGCCGCACCCGTCGGGCGCGCGCCCGCCCGACATCCCGCGCGAGTTCGTCCCCCGGCACGTGGCGATCGTCATGGACGGCAACGGCCGCTGGGCCAACGAGCGAGGACTGCCGCGCACCGCGGGGCACGCGGCGGGCGAGGCGGCACTGCTCGACGTCGTCGCGGGCGCCATCGAGATCGGCGTGACCCACGTGTCCGCCTACGCGTTCTCGACCGAGAACTGGAAGCGCTCGCCGGACGAGGTCCGCTTCCTCATGGGCTTCAACCGCGACGTGCTCCGGCGTCGGCGCGACACCATGCACGACTGGGGGGTCCGGGTGCGGTGGGCCGGTCGGCGCCCACGGCTGTGGCGCTCGGTGATCACCGAGCTCGAGACGGCCGAGGAGCTCACCCGCCAGAACACGGTCTGCACGCTCACGATGTGCGTGAACTACGGCGGCCGGGCTGAGGTCGCGGACGCTGCTCGGGCGATCGCGCGCGAGGTCGCCGCGGGTCGTCTGGACCCCGAGCGGGTCGACGAGCGGACGGTCGCCCGGCACCTCGACGAGCCGGACCTGCCCGACGTCGACCTGTTCCTGCGCACCTCGGGCGAGCAGCGGACGAGCAACTTCATGATCTGGCAGGCCGCGTACGCCGAGCTGGTCTTCCTGGACGAGTACTGGCCCGACGTCGACCGCAGGCACCTGTGGCGCGCCGTCGAGACGTACGCGCGCCGCGACCGGCGTTACGGCGGGGCGGTCGACAAGGCCGCCGGCTCGTGACCCGCGTGGAGCGTCAGGAGGCACCGGGCGTCGGACCGGCCCACTAGCGTCATGACCATGATGCGCATCGAGATGGTGACGATCGACTGCCGCGACCCCCGGGCGCTCGGTGAGTGGTGGGCGCGGCAGGTGGGCGGTCGCGTCGTGGAGGGGTTCGAGGGCGACGAGTACCTCATCGTCGCGGCGGAGCACGGGCCGCGGCTGGGCTTCCAGCGGGTCGGCGAGCCGACGCCGGGGAAGAACCGCGTCCATCTCGACCTGACGGCTCCCGACCGCGAGCTCGAGGTCGAGCGCCTGCTCGCCGAGGGGGCGCTCGAGGTCGCGCGGCACGAGGAGTCGGGCTTCGCGTGGGTCGTCCTGTCGGACCCGGAGGGCAACCAGTTCTGCGTCTCGCAGGCCCACTGAGCCGCGGGCGGGACCGCAGGCGGCGGTGACCTGCCGCGCGCCGTGAGGAGCTACCGGATCGCCACGCGGTCGCCGCGCCGGACGACGCCCGGGACGACGACGTCCGCCATCAGGCCGAGCCGCGCGCCCCGATCCCCGAGCGACCGCAGCACCCGCGCGTCGTCGACGATGCCCGGCTGCGCGGCGTTGACCATGACGCAGCGCGTCATCGGTGCCGTGAGGCGCAGGACCACCTCGCCGACCGTGAGGGTCAGGCCCAGCCAGTCGTCCTCCGGCCACGGTGTCGGGCTGCCCGGCGTCTCGTCGAGGTCGAGCAGGAGGTTGGCGCGGAAGCGGCGGGGGTCGAGCGGCGCCCCGACGCGCTCGGCGAGCGCCCGTACGGACGCGGTGGTGAGCACGTGGACCGGGGCGTCGTCGTGGTGGGGAACCGTCCCTTCGGGCGCGAGCCGCAGGGGCTCGCCGCACGACGCGCTGAGCGCCGCGGCGGCCTCGGGGGTGTCCGCGCGCCACGAGCGGCCGTCGGGTCCGGTCACGACGGGCGCGTCGTCGGCCATCGCCGCCGTCCACTGCAGCAGTCCGTCGACGGGACGGAAGCGGCGGGTGCGCTTGCCGGAGCCGATGAAGCCGTCGACGGTGTAGGCAGCCCACGCCCGGTCGTGCTCGAGCCCGCGCGCGTCGACACGGGCCTCGGCGAGCTCCTCGCCCCCCAGGGACTTCACCGGGTAGCGCGCGAGCGTGATCAGGCGTCCGGTCGTCATCGGGGCAGCTCCGGGCGTCCGTCCGCCTGGTCCGCGAGCATGGTCACGGCGTCCGCCTGCTCGCGGCGGCGCCGGATGCGGCCGGCGATCACGGCGACCACGAGCCCGGCGGCGAGGAGGACGGACGCGAGCAGCCAGGGCGAGCGTTCGGAGAGCTCGCGGGCGCCGGCCAGGGCCGCCAGTCCACCGCCGCCCCACAGGGCGGCCCAGACGAGGCAGCCCGGCAGCGACCAGAGCGTGAAGCGGAGCCACCCGACGCGCAGCAGGCCGACGGCGAGGAACACGGCGGACTGGAACCCGACGGTCAGGAAGGCCGCCGGGACGATCGGCATGCCCCAGCGCTCGACCGTGCGGGTCGCCCGGCGCACCCGCGGCGACTCGGCGCGCGCACGCCACCGCGAGTGCTCGGCGCCCGCGGTGACGCCTCGACCGAGCCAGAAGATGGCCTGGGACCGCGCGACCGCCCCGAAGAGGAAGAAGAGGTAGACCGCCAGCAGCGGCCAGCCCGACATCCAGTCCGGCATCAGGCGTCTCCCGCCTCCGCCGCGCAGGAGGCGCAGATCCCCGAGAGCTCCATCGTGTGCACGATGTCCGAGAACCCGTGGGCCGCACCGACGGCCTCCGCCCAGGCCTCGACGCCCGGACCGTCGATCTCCTCGGCCGTGCCGCAGCGTCGGCACACGAGATGGTGGTGGTGCTCGCGCCGCGAGCACCGGCGGTAGAGGGCCTCGCCGTCCTCCGCGCGCAGCACGTCGACCTCGCCCGCGTCGGCGAGCGTCTGGAGCGTCCGGTAGACGGTCGCCAGCCCGATCTCGTTGCCGCGCCCGCGCAGGAGCTCGTGGAGCTGCTGCGCGCTCCGGAAGTCGTCGACGTCGGCGAGCAGCTCGGCGACGGCCGAGCGCTGCCGCGTCATCCGCTGGATCATGGCGCCTCCACCACGACGTCGTCCGGGAGCTCCGGGTGCGGGTCGTGGGTGCCGCCTCGCCGCGCACTGGCGACGAGCGGCCGCGCGGCCGCGGCGAGCGCGTACAGGCCGATGGCGAGCACGACGATCGTGGCGCCCGGCGAGGCGTCGTGGAAGTAGGTGATGGTCAGGCCCGCCAGGCACACGACCACGCCGACGGTCATGGCGACCGCCATCGTCCGCCGGAACGAGGAGGTGACCATCTGGGCGACCGCCACCGGGACGATCATGAGGGCGCTGACCAGGAGCACCCCGACCACCCGCATCGCGACGGTGACCGTGAGGGCGGCGACGACGGCGATGACGACGTTCAGCGCGCCCACGGGCAGGCCGGCCGCACGCGCGAACTCCTCGTCGTGGCAGACGGCGAACAGCGCGGTGCGCAGCCCGAGCCCGACGGCCAGCACGAGCACCGAGAGCGCCACGGTGACCACGAGGTCCTGCGTCGACACCGTCGAGATCGAGCCGAAGAGGTAGCCGACCAGGTTCGCGTTGCTGCCGCCCGCGAGCGAGATGATCAGGACGCCGCCGGCGATGCCGCCGTAGAACAGCAGGGCCAGCGCCACGTCGCCGCTGGTGCGGCCCTTGGCGCGGACCACCTCGATGGCGACGGCGCCGAGGATCGCCGCCACGACGGCGCCGGGGATCGCCAGCGTGTCCTGCGGGACGAGCCCGGCCGCATTGCCGACGAGCCAGCCGAGGGCGACGCCCGTCAGCGCGACGTGCCCGATGCCGTCGCCGAGCAGCGACAGCCTGCGCTGGACCAGGTAGGTGCCGATGACCGGTGCGGCCAGCCCGACGAGCAGAGCGACCAGGAGTGCGCGCTGCATGAGGGGATCGGTGAGCATCTCGATCATGGCTGCCACCTCACGGTCGGGGTCACGCCGGACTCGTCGTGCACCGGGTCGACGTCGCCGTCGTGCGGGTGGATGTGCTCGTGCCCCGCGGCGGCGTGGTCGGGCGCGGGGCGTGGCGGGGCGCCGTCGTGGACCACCGCGCCGTGCCGCAGCACGACGGCCCGCTGGATCAGCGGGGCGAGGGCGCCGAGCTCGTGCAGGACGACGAGCACCGTCGTCCCGGCCGCGGCCAGCTCAGCGAGGGCACGGGCGAAGGTCTGCTGGCTCGGCACGTCGACGCCGGCCACCGGCTCGTCGAGGAGCAGGAGCCGCGGCTGGCGCACGAGCGCGCGCGCGATGAGCACGCGTTGCTGCTGCCCTCCTGAGAGCGTGCGGACGGCGGTGTCGGCCTCGGCGCCCAGGCCCACGGCGGCCAGCGCGGCGCACGCCCGCTCGCGACCGTCGCGCGGTGGGCGCAGCCGCCGTCCGTGCAGCGTGCCGGACAGCACGACCTCGCAGGCCGTCGCCGGCACGCCGCTCGTCGCGCTCACGCGCTGCGGGACGTAGCCGACGTCTCCCCAGGGGACCTGCCTCCCGAGCGTCGCGCCCAGGAGCCGGACGGAGCCCGCCGCGAGCGGGACGACGCCGACCAGGGAGCGGACGAGGGTGGACTTGCCCGAGCCGTTGGCGCCGAGCAGCGCGACGACCTCGCCCTCGCCGACGGCGAGGTCCACGCTGCGCACGATCGGTGCGCCACCGAGCTCGACGACGACGCCGCGGGCGTCGATGGCCTCGCTCATGCGCAGCCCAGGCCGGTGCGCAGGGCGTCGAGGTTGGTGGCCATGACCTCACGGTAGTCGGGCGCGTCCGGGTCGTGGCTGTCGAGGGGGTCGAGCTGGAGCACGTCGACGCCGAGGTCCTCGGCCAGGGTCGCCGCCACGGCGGGATCGGCGAGGGGCTCGGTGAAGACGGCCGTCACGCCGAGATCGGCGATGGTCTCGCGCACGGCACGGATGCGCGCAGGCGAGGGCTCGCCCTCGGGGTCGATGCCGGACACGCTCACCTGGCGCAGACCGTAGCGCTCGGTGAGGTAGCCGAAAGCGGCGTGCGACGTGACGACGACGTCGCTGTCGCAGGTCGTCAGGGCGGCCGCGTACTCGTCGTCGAGGGCAGCCAGCTCGTCGGCGAGGACGCCTGCGTTGGCGCGGTACGTCTGCGCGTGGTCCGGGTCGACGCGGGCGAGGTCGTCGGCGATCGCGCGCGCCGCGGCCGCCAGGCGCTCGGTGTCCAGCCAGAAGTGCGGGTCGAGGCCACCGTGCTCGTCGTCCGCGTGCTCGTCGTCCGCGTGCTCGTCGGCGGCCCCCGCCGGCAGTGGCTGGAGGTCGGCCACCGTGGCGACGTCGAGCGCGTGGTCGGGTGCCCGCTCGCTCACCGCCTCGTCGACGGCCGCCTGGAAGCCGCCGAGGTACACGACGAGGTCGGCGTCGCCGACGTCGCGGAGCTGGCGCGGGGAGAGCTCGACCGAGTGGGGGTCGGTCCCGGCGGGCGTCGCCGTCGAGACGGAGACGAGGTCGCCGCCGACCCGCTCGGCCGCGTAGGCGAGGGGGTAGATCGACGCGAGCACCTGGATGCCGTCGTCGGAACCGGCCGACGACGCGCCGCACCCGGCGAGGGTCAGCGCGGAGGCGGCGAGCAGGGCGGGGAGGGCAGCACGTCGTCTGAACATGAGGATCATTCTCATTAAGGGGCGGAGTGCCTGTCAAACCGGTGGCCGCGGACACCGGTAGCCTTGGCGCTCGGCACCCAGGCGTGCAGCGCCGAAGCCGAGCACCCGTCCCCACCAGCCGCCGCGCGAGCCACGTGCGGCACGCAAGGAGCACCCGTGGCAGAGTCCCGCCTCGACAAGGTCATCAGCCTGGCCAAGCGCCGCGGCTTCGTCTTCCCGTCGGGGGAGATCTACGGCGGCACGCGGTCGGCGTGGGACTACGGGCCCCTCGGCGTCGAGCTGAAGGAGAACATCAAGCGCCAGTGGTGGCGCGCGATGGTGACGAGCCGCGACGACATCGTCGGCCTGGACTCCTCCGTGATCCTGCCCAAGCAGGTGTGGGTCGCCTCCGGGCACCTCGCCGTGTTCTCCGACCCGCTGACCGAGTGTCTCTCGTGCCACAAGCGGTTCCGCGAGGACCAGATGATCGAGGAGTTCACCGAGCGCAAGGGCCGCGAGCCCGAGGGCGGCCTCGCCGAGGTCGCGTGCCCGAACTGCGGCACCCGCGGCAAGTGGACCGAGCCCCGCGACTTCAACATGATGCTCAAGACCTACCTCGGCCCCGTCGAGGACGAGTCCGGCCTGCACTACCTGCGGCCGGAGACCGCGCAGGGCATCTTCGTGAACTTCGCCAACGTCATGGCGAGCGCCCGCAAGAAGCCGCCGTTCGGCATCGGGCAGATCGGCAAGTCGTTCCGCAACGAGATCACGCCGGGCAACTTCATCTTCCGCACGCGCGAGTTCGAGCAGATGGAGATGGAGTTCTTCGTCGAGCCCGGGACCGACGAGCAGTGGCACCAGTACTGGATCGACTACCGCACCGACTGGTACGTGGACCTCGGCATCGGGCGCGACAACCTGCGCCACTACGAGCACCCGAAGGAGAAGCTGTCCCACTACTCGACGCGCACCGTCGACATCGAGTACCGGTTCGGCTTCACCGGCAGCGAGTGGGGCGAGCTCGAGGGCATCGCGAACCGCACCGACTTCGACCTCAAGACCCACAGCGAGCACTCCGGCCAGGACCTGTCGTACTTCGACCAGGCCAAGGGTGAGCGCTGGGTGCCGTACGTCATCGAGCCCGCAGCCGGCCTGACGCGGTCGCTCATGGCGTTCCTCATCGAGGCGTACGCCGAGGACGAGGCGCCCAACGCCAAGGGCGGCGTCGACACCCGCACCGTGCTGCGGCTCGACCACCGGCTGGCCCCGACCAAGGCCGCCGTCCTCCCGCTGTCGCGCCACGAGGACCTCTCGCCGGCCGCGCGCGACCTCGCCGCCGAGCTGCGCAAGTCCTGGAACGTGGACTTCGACGACGCCGGCGCCATCGGCCGCCGCTACCGCCGTCAGGACGAGGTCGGCACCCCGTACTGCATCACGGTGGACTTCGACACCCTCGAGGACCAGGCGGTCACGATCCGCCAGCGCGACTCGATGGCGCAGGAGCGCGTGGCGATCGCGCAGGTGCGCAGCTGGCTGGCGGAGCGCCTCGTCGGCTGCTGACGGCGCCCCCGCGGCAGGGATCGCCTCAGGGGAGGAGCACCCAGCCCGACGTGGACAGGCCACGCCCGTCGCGGTACTCGACACCGAGCGTGGGCAGGGGATCGGCACCGGCGACGTCGATGGCAGCGACGTACACCTGACGGCCGGGCAGCTGACTCATGGTGAACGTGCCGAGCGGGACCCGCGTGTCGCCGACCCGCGCGACGACTGTCGTCGCGTCGGACGGCACGACGCCGACGAGGTAGGCGACGCCGTCGACGATCGCGCCGTCGGAGACGTCGTCGAGCGCAGAGGTCGATGACGTCTCCGCCGGCCACCTGAGCGTCGCCAACGGTGCACCGGTCAGGTCGCCCCACGGGTGCAGGTCAGCCGCTGCGGTGGCAGGGTCGGTGAACGCCTCGGTCCCGCGCGGGATCAGCACGACCCCGCGCTCACCGCCGGGCATGCCGGGGCCGCCGAGCTCGATCGCCGGGCCGAGGTCCGTGTCCACCTCCCCGACGGACGTGGGAGACCACACCGCCGACGTCGCAGTGTTCTCCAGGGCGACCTCGATCGGGCGGCTGTCGGCATCCGTACCAAGGCGGACCGCGACCGTCGGCCACGTGGAACTCCCTGCTCGGCCGGAGATGCTCAGGACGAGGACCCGGCCATCCACGCCAGGAACACGGAAGGTCGGCAGGCTCCGGGCCGGTGTGCCGTCCAGGACGAGTTCCGGCGTCTCGCCCGTCCGGACCACGCCCAGCAGGGTGGCGTTCGTGCCGCTGCTGAAGGTGCCGCCGACGGGCGGTTCGCTGAACCCCATGCCCGCGCCCACCTGCCCGACGGAGCCGGTCGACGGGTCGAAAGGTCGCAGCCCCAGCCATCCGGGTTCGGCGTCGAGCACGACTCGACTCCCCTCCGGACGTGCGGCGTCCCGCGGGAGGCCGAGGTCGTACATCATGCCTTCGCTGGTCTCCGTCGCGACGGCCGCCACGGCGGCTGTGACTGTGAGGTCACCCACGACGATCTGCTCGGGACCGGCCGGTCCGTCGCGGTCGGCGGTCAGGCCCTGGGCGACCACGACGGCGACCAGGGCGAGCGTGGCACCCAGCCCGCCCGCGGCCCGGGCGGCCGTCCGGCGCCGGCGGTACCGCCGCCCCCCGGCGACCAGCGCCGCCGGGTCGAGCGACATCGTGGGCAGGGCGCGGTCGACCTGCTCGGCGAGGGAGCGGACGAGTTCGTCGTCGGTCAGGGTCATGAGTCGCTCCCGCTGGTGGTCACGGCGAGCGCGTCGCGCAGCTGCGCGAGGGCCCGTGAGGAGGTGGACTTCACGGTGCCGACGCTCACGCCGAGGTGGTCGGCGACCTCGGCCTCCGGGAGCCCCACGAGGTGCCGGAGCACGACGACGCGGCGCTGCTTGGGGGTGAGTGCCGCGAGGGCGCGGACGAGGCGGTCGCGGTCGGCGTGGTCGTCGGCTGCGTCCCGCGCGGGCGGCGTGCCCAGGCCTGCGGCCTCGTCGGGTACGCGGTCGACCAGCACCTCGCGGCGCCGGCGTCGCCAGCTGTCCGTGCGCAGGTTCACCAGGACGCGGCGGGTGTAGGCGAGCGGGTCGCCCGAACCGGCCCGCGCCCATGCGGCGTACGTGCGCACGAGCGCCTGCTGCGTCAGCTCCTCCGCCCGGTGCGCGTCGCCGACCAGCAGCCAGGCCGTCCGCAGGAGATCGGCCTGGTGGGCGGCGACGAACGCCGTGAAGTCGTCGTCGGCGGTGCGTCGCAGGCCGACCAGATGCACCGCGGCGACGTCGGGATCCGCCGTGCCGGTCGCCCCGGGTGGTGGTCGCAGCTCCTCGCTCGCCATCGTGCTCACACCCTAGAGAACGCAGCACCGGGGGCGGAGGTTGTCGCCGGGTGCGCACCGCCTCGGGCCGATCGGCCCTGACAGCGCGGCCCGACGCGCGGTTCACTGGTGCGCGTGAACAGCGCCGCCGTCGTCCGTCGGACCCTTCTCGCCGCCGTCGCGGCCGCCGGTGCGGTCGCCGCCTACCGCCAGGGGCGACGCGCGCAGCTCGCCTTCGGGGCGACCCCGGAGGAGGAGGCCGCCGACCTGCCGGGCGACGACCTGGTCCCCGCCGCGGACCTCGTCGCCACGCGCGCGATCACCATCCGCGCGTCGGCCGCCGACGTCTGGCCCTGGCTCGTCCAGATGGGCCAGGGGCGCGGCGGCTTCTACTCCTACGACCGGCTCGAGAACCTCGCGGGCTGCGACATCACGAGCGCGGACGCCGTCGTGCCGGAGTGGCAGGGCGTCGAGGTCGGCGACGAGGTGCACCTGCACCCGGAGTTCGCGCTGCCCGTGGCCGTCGTGCGCCCGCTGGAGGCCCTGGTGCTGCACGGCGCGGGCCCGGTGGACGACGAGGGTCCGGTCCCGTTCGACTTCACCTGGGCCTTCGTCCTGCGCCCGGCCGCCGACGGCCGCACGCGGCTCGTGGTCCGTGAGCGGTACGGCTACCGGACCGGCTGGGCCGGTCGCATGGTCGAGCCGGTGTCGTGGGTGAGCTTCGTCATGACCGAGCGCATGCTGCGCGGCATCCGCGACCGCGCCGAGCGCTCGGCGGCCCGCTCGTCCGCGCCGAAGCCGGACGAGGACGCCTGAGCCAGACCCTCGCTCGGGTGCGGCTCAGGCGGGCTGCACGGACGACGACGCCACGACCCAGTCGACGACGTCGTGGGCCGTCCAGCCGCCCGGGTGCGCCTCGAGGAGCCGACGCGCACCGTCGAGGTCCGTGCCGAGCGTGACGAGCGGCAGCTCGACGGCGTCGCCGCGCACCTGCCCCAGACCGACGGCCGCCAGCAGCGAGTTGCACAGGCAGCCGCGGCCGGCGGCCGCCTCGGCCGTACCGCCCTTGCGGACGTACACGTCGACCGGCTCGGCAGGGCACTGGTAGCCCACGGTGCCGGTCGGCCGGACGTACGGCCGGCGCAGGTAGCCGAGGTCGCACGGCGGGCGGACCCGGGCCTCCGCGAGCGCCTTGTCCGCGAGCGTGCCCGGCAGCTGGGCGACCTTGAACGGGAAGCCCGTCGGGGACACCAGCGGGTCGGTGCGCACCTCGAGAGTGCCCGCGCGCAGCTGCTCGAGGGCCTGGGCGCGCAGGGCCGGCGTGAAGCCGGACTCGGCGGCGAGGGCGAACGCGGTGCCGACCTGGACGCCGGTCGCACCGGCCGCCAGCGCACGCGCGAGGCCCTCGGGCGTGCCGTACCCGCCGGCCAGCCAGAAGGGCAGCTCCGTGGCAGCGACGCGGTCGAGGTCGGCCTCGTCCCGGGGCCCGAACACCGGCTGACCCAGGTCGTCGAGCACCGGGCGGCCGCGCGCAGGCGCGTTGTGCCCGCCGGCGGTCGGGCCCTCGACGACGAACCCGTCCGGTCGCGTGCGGTCGTCCTTCGCGAGGTGGGTGGCCAGGATGTCCGCGGAGACGATCGCCACGAAGGCGGGCCGGCGGAGGGCGGGCGGAGCGCCGTCGAACAGGTCGGCGGCATCGAGCACCACGCGGTGCGTGCCCTCCGCGGCGCCCAGCACGTCGACGGGCACCTCGCCGCGGTGGTGGGCGGCGAGCTCGTCGAGCAGGTGCGGGATCTCCCGTGGGATGCCCGCCCCCATGAGCACGACGTCGACGCCGGCGAGCATCGCGCCGTACAGGATCGCGGGCGTCGACATCTGGATCTTCTCGAGCAGGTTGATGCCCACCATGCCGTCGTGGCCCGCCTTGGCGAGGTGGACCTCGACGAACCCTGCTGCGACCGCGAGCCGCTGGGCGTCCGCGCCGGCCTGGAGCGAGGCCTTCGGCGCCTTGCCGTAGGGCTCGGCGGGCGCGCGCCCGTCGATCGCGAGGTACGTGTCAAGGATCTGGGCCGCGACGCCCCGGTAGGGGAAGTCCGCGAGCGCGCGGCGGACCGCGCGGCCCGGGTCGCCGTCCTGCAGCCGCCGGACCAGGACCAGGTCGAGGGCCGTGCCCGACACGACGCCGAGCTGGCCGGCGCGGGCGACCTCACCGGCCAGTCGCCAGGAGGAGACGGCGACGCCCATCCCGCCCTGGATCAGTCGGGGAAGGGGGCGGTCCGGCCAGCGGGATCCAGGTGCGGGAGTCGTCGGCATGGACGGGCCTCTCGTAGGTGACGGTTCCGTAGGTTACTTTGCCGTAGGTTGCGCGCCCGGGCCTGGGTCCTGAGTCGCAGACGCACGTCCTGCGTCGTGCGTATGGCCGTGGGAGTGTCCGTCGGAGTGGCCGTGCCCGTGCCCGGTGACCGCGCGCGCAGGCGCCGACGTCACGACGAGCGCCGCGATCGCGGTGGTCAGCGGGATCGCCAGCACGAGTCCGATGGAACCGACGAGCGTGCGCGTGATCTCCTCGGCGAACTCCCCGGAGCTGATCGTCTGCCACAAGGGCAGCTGGTAGACCTCGAGCAGCAGCAGCACGGGCAGCGCCGCCCCCGCGTAGGCGAACGCGATCGTGTAGACGGTCGAGGCGATGTGGTCGCGGCCGATGCGCATCCCGCGGGCCATGAGCGTCTGCCAGGACGCGGCCGGGTCCGACGCGCGCAGCTCCCAGACCGCGGACGCCTGGGTGATCGTGACGTCGTTGAGCACGCCGAGCCCGGCGAGCACCACGCCCGCCAGGAAGATGCCGCGCAGCCCGTCGCTGTTGAGGTGCCCGGTGAGCTGGGCGAGCCGGTAGGTGTCCTCGGTCTCGATCCCGGTGATGTGTGCCGCCCCGGCCGCCATGACGCCGAGCAGCGCCGTCACGGCCAGGCCGGCGAACGTCCCGAGCAGGGCGACGGAGGTCCGCAGGGAGAACCCGTGGGCGAGGTAGAGGACCGCGAACATGATGGCGGCCGAGCCCACCAGGCCGACCGCGAGGGGCTCGGCGCCCCGCAGCAGCGCCGGCAGCATGAACGCGCCGATGACGACGAAGGCCACGGCGAGCCCGACGAGCGCGCGCAGGCCGCGCATCCGCGCCACCCCGATCACCACGAGCGCGAACGTGGCCGTGAGCAGCAGCAGGGGGACGGTGCGCGCGAAGTCGTACCAGGCCCACACCTCGGGCTCGGTCTCCGTCTCGAGGTAGTGCACCAGGACGATGCGCGAGCCCACCGGGACGTCCCGCAGCCCGACCGTCGCCGGGGCCCAGATCTCGAGCTCACGCCCGTCGTCGTCGCCCCCCAGGACGACCACGTGCAGGCGCAGGCACGGGACGGTCGTCGGGATCTCCCCGCTGGGCAGCCGGTCCTCGTTGGTCCCGCCGCACTCCTGCGCGTCGACGCCGGTGATCCGCGCGGTCGGGTACTCGGCCGGCATGTCGACGATCCCGGTGCTGGGCGGCTCGCCGGTCGGCCACAGCACCACCATCCCGACGACGGTCGCGAGGGCGATCGGCAGGAGGATCGCGGCGATGATCCTGGTCATCCGGTCGAGGTGCGGCACGGGGTGATCCTGCCGTGTCGGCCTGCCCCGGCGCACGATGGGAGAATCCTCCGGTGACCGACGCACCCGCCGTGCTGCCGCCGCTGCGCATCGGCCCGCTCACCGTGGACACGCCGGTGGTGCTCGCCCCGATGGCCGGCGTGACGAACCGCGCCTTCCGGCGCCTGTGCCGCGAGCACGGCGCGGGCCTGTACGTGGCCGAGATGGTGACGTCGCGCGCGCTCGTGGAGCGCACGCCGGAGTCGCTGCGCATCATCCGGCACGACCCCGACGAGCGGCTGCGCTCGGTGCAGGTCTACGGCGTGGACCCGGCGACCGTGGGCGCGGCCGTGCGGATGCTGGCCGCCGAGGACCGGGCGGACCACGTGGACCTCAACTTCGGGTGCCCGGTGCCCAAGGTGACGCGCCGCGGCGGCGGCGCGGTGCTGCCCTGGAAGCGGGACCTGTTCTCCGCCATCGTGCACGCGGCCGTCGCGGCGGCGGAGCCCTACGGGGTCCCCGTGACGATCAAGATGCGCAAGGGCGTCGACGACGACCACCTGACCTACCTCGAGGCGGGCCGGGTCGCCGAGGACGCCGGCGTCGCGGCCGTCGCCCTCCACGCGCGCACGGCGGCCGACCACTACTCGGGCACCGCGGACTGGTCGGCCATCGCCCGCCTCAAGGAGGCGGTCACGTCCATCCCGGTGCTCGGCAACGGCGACATCTGGTCCGCCGAGGACGCGCTCGCGATGGTGCACCAGACCGGGTGCGACGGCGTCGTCGTCGGGCGCGGCTGCCAGGGGCGGCCGTGGCTGTTCGCCGACCTCGCGGCCGCGTTCCACGGGTCCGACGCGCGGGTGCGGCCCGGCCTGCGCGAGGTCGCCCACGCGATCCGCCGGCACGCCGAGCTCATGGTCGAGGAGTTCGACGACGAGCTGAAGGCCCTGCGTGAGATGCGCAAGCACATGGCCTGGTACCTCAAGGGGTACGTCGTGGGCGGGGAGCTGCGGCGCGAGCTCGGCCTGGTGGAGGACCTCGCGCACCTCGACAGGTTGCTCGGGCAGCTCGACCTCGACCAGCCCTACCCGGGCGAGGCCGCCGAGGGCCAGCGCGGACGCGCGGGGTCCCCGAAGCGACCGGTGGTGCCCGACGGCTGGCTCGACTCGCGCGAGCTCGACGACACCTTCCGCGCGGCCCTGGCCGAGGCCGAGCTGAGCGTCTCCGGCGGCTGACCTCGTCCGCGCGTCGTTCCGCGCGTCGTTCCGCGCCCCGGACGGCGGACGGGAGGCGCCGATCGCGGTTAGTGTCGCCACGTGCGCGGCGGCGAGGGCGACACCGTCCCGGTCGACCTGGTCGAGGTCGACAGCCCCGACGCGCTCCGGCCGCCGCTCCACGCGGTCGCCCCGGGCGACGACCCGTCGGGCGACCCGGGTAGCCCGGGCGGCTCCGGGGGCGACCCCACGCCCGAGGCGCGGGCGCACCGCCGTCGTCGGCGGGTGCTCCTCGCCGTGGGCGCCGGGGTGGTGCTGGCGCTCGCGGTCACCGGGGGAGTGCTGACCGCGCTCGACGAACGGCGCGCCGAGGCCCGCTGGGACGCCCTGGCCGAGCGAGGCATGCCGCTCGTGGACCTGAGCGCGCCGCTGGAGGAGGTCTGGCGCCTGCCGGGCGGCGGCTGGCCGATGGCCACGACGTCCGAGGTCATGGTCTTGCAGACCTGGGACCAGGTCGGTGGGGTGAACGTGTGGCGTGCCGTCGACACCGCCACCGGCGAGGTGGCGTGGGAGCGCACCGAGCCGGGCGACGGCTGGTGCAGCCAGTGGAACCCGCAGTGGTCGGACCTGACGTCGGAGGAGGCCATGGTCGCCTTCGCCTTCGCGGCGGCCGGCGGCGGGGTTCCGGACGCGAGCATGCTCATCTGCTCGTCGGGACCTGGGTTCGGCGGGGAGCTGCCCGCCGCCGGGGAGCAGTCGACGCTCACCGTGCTCGACGTGCGCAGCGGCGCGGAGCTCGCCAGCGTCGACCTCCCCGGGGCGCTCGTGACGTTCGACCCCGTCGAGGAGGATCTCGTCGCGGCCACGGTCACGCCCGAGGGCGCGATCCAGCTCACGCGGCGACCGCTCGCGGGAGGACCGCCCGTCTGGTCGACGACCACGGAGGTCATGGCGGTCGACGACGACGGCTACTACGCCGGGGCGTGGCCGTCGCTGTACGACGGCACGGTGCTCCTCCTGGCGCCCGGTGGCGGGCTGGTCGAGGCGATCGACATGGACACCGGCGAGCCGACGACGGCCGAGGTCGAGCTGCCGACGGCCAGCGGTGGATGGCAGGTCCTGCCGGACGGGACCCGCGTCGACATGAGCTACGGCGACATCCTGCAGGAGGACGGCGTGAGCTACGTCGTCGGTGACCCTTCGGTCACGGTGACGGGCCCCGACGGCACGGAGCGGTTCGAGGCGCCGGGCGGGTTGTGGTCACCCTGGTACACCGACGGCTCGCTGCCCGATCGCATCCTCGTCGGCAGCACCGGGGACAACGGGACGGGCGGCAGCCTCAGCGCGCTGGACGTGGTGACCGGTGACGAGCTCTGGACCGTGCCGATGCGGTGGTCCACCGCGCTGGTCCAGGTCGACGGTGTCGCGGTGGCCGGCTCCGGGTACGCGGCCGGCGTCGACCTGCGGACCGGCGAGGAGCTCTGGCAGCACCGCGCGACGCTGTCGGGCGCCGTCTCCCCGGTCACGGACGGGTCGCGCGTCGTCCTGCCGACGACGGACGGCGCCGTCACCAGCCTGGTCGCGCGGGAGATCCGTAGCGGGGCCGAGACCTGGCGCGTGCCGACCCTGTCCAACATCCAGCTGCTCAACGTGGTCGGTGACGGGGTGCTCGTGGGGAACGACACGGAGCTCGTCTACTACCGGTAGCCGGTCACGCGGGCGTGCCGCGGACTGAGACCGACCGTCGCGCTGACGCCGTCGCCGATCTACATTGGCTCATGCGGTCCGGTGCGGAGGACCCGCAGCGCGTCGACGTGGAGCTGGTCGAGGACCTCGATGGCCGACTGCTCCCGGGTGGTCGTCGCGCGCGCCGCTCGGCCGACGGACCGCCCGCCGACGACGGCGGCACCGCGGCTCCCGAGGTCGTCCGCGCCTCCCGGGGTCGGCTCTGGTCCGCCGTCGGCGCGCTCGCGGTGGTCGCGCTGGCGAGCTGGGGGCTCAACCAGGCGGAGGAGCGGCGCGACGAGAGCCGGCTGGCTGCGCTCGCCGGCCTGCCGGGCTACCTCGACCCGATCGCGCAGCCCATGGCCGTCGCGTGGCGCAGCGACGCCGGACGCCCCGTGGCGCGCACCTCCACCACGGTCCTGCTGGCCGGCGGCGACGGCGGGCCGGGCAGCGGCGCCGACGCCGGATCGCTCACCGCGGTCGACCTGGAGACGGGCGCCGTCCGGTGGCAGCGCACCGGCGAGGAGTGCCACCCGCTGAGCACGACACCGGAGGACCTGCCGGTCGTCGCCGTCGCGGTGTGCCTGCGGGTCGCGACGGCGTCCGACCCGGGCGGGGTGAGCGTCCTCGACGCGTCCTCGGGTACGGAGCTCCGGGCGCTGACGGGCGACGGCTGGGCCGCGGCCGACGTCGTGGACGGCCTGGTCGTGCTGACGGGGACGGCCGGGACGGCGGTCACGATCCGCGGCTGGGAGCCGCTCTCCGGCCTCGACGCCTTTGCGTTCAGCGCCGGCCCGGACGGACCGGCCGAGCTGAGCTCCGCGGCCGACTGGTCGCACGAGACCGGCGACGCCACCGTGACCTTCCGCTCCCGGGAGCGGCGGCTGACGTTCGACGCGGTCACGGGGCAGCGGGAGGCCTCCGCCGCGGCGGGAGCCGCGCCCGAGACCCTCGACCTGCCCGGCGGTCGGGAAGCCCGCTGGGGCCGCGACCACTTCGGGCGACCGAAGGACGTCGTCATCGTCGACCGCGAGGCCGGGGTGCGGTTCGAGGTGCCGGGGCTGCCGTGGCTGGCACCCGTGCGCGACGGGTCGGCGTCGGACGTCGTCGTCGTGCGGCGGACCTCGGACAAGCACCTCCTCGGCGTGGACGCCGGTTCGGGCCGGGTGCGCTGGGACCTGGCCAACGTGCCGTGGCTCGAGGCCTCGGTCCAGGCGGGCGGCGTCGTGATCGCCGTCTCGCCGTCGTCGGCGGTCGCGCTCGACGTCGGCACGGGTCTGCGCCTGTGGCAGCACGAGGTCGCGCGCGGGTCGCGGACGTGGGACGCCGTGACGGACGGTCGCGTCGTCCTGCTGCCGTCCGACGACGGCGACGGGGGCGTCAGCCTGGTGGCGCGCCGGTTGACCACGGGGGAGCAGGCGTGGGACGTGGCGCTGCCCGGCGAGGTCGTCTCCGTCGACGAGGTCGACGGACGGACGGTCCTCGTCCTCACCGATTCCGGGCTGGTCGCGCTGCGCTGACCCCCGGGCGGGGCCCGCTCGCTAGGGTCGACCCGTGAGTGGGGGCGGGGCGGCGGGCGACGCCGTGGAGGTCGAGCTCGACGAGGGCCCGGGCGACCGGCCCGCGAGCGGCACGGGCGAGCCCCGACGAGCGCGTCGCCGCCGGCTCTGGTTCGTCGCCGCGGGACTCGCGGTGGTCGCCGCCGTGGTCGTGACCTCGGCCGTCATGACGGCGGACGACCAGCGCCGGGAGCGAGACCGGCGCGAAGCCCTCGCGGGTGTCCAGGGTCTGCTGCCGCCGCTCGACGGGCCGCTCGAGGAGGCGTGGAGCGTCGACGGTGCCCAGGTGGACGCGGTCGGCCGCGAGGTCGTCGTGCTCCTCACGCCCCGCGACTGGCGCCTGACGGGCGTCGACCTGCGCACGGGCGAGCAGCTCTGGACGCGACCGACCGCCGACGACGAGACGTGCCGGACGCTGAGCGCCCAGAGCGCGCCGGGCCGCCCGGCGCTCGACGCTGCCCCGGTCGAGCTCGTCGCCTGCTACCGCTTCTTCGCCACCGTGGAGGGGAACCGCGTCGTCGTGGGCGAGCCGACGAGCGTCACCCTGCTGGACGCGACGACCGGCGCGGAGGTCGCGACGGTCCCCACGCCCGCCGACGTCCTGGGCGTCGAGCTGGCGGGGCCGGACGTCGTGGTCGCCTCGCTCGACCAGGAGGGCGCCGTCGTGGTGTCGCGGTGGGCCCTGCCCGGGGGCCCGGACGAGGTCGCCCGCGAGGTCTGGACGCAGCGTCTGCCCGAGCCGCTCGAGCGCATCGACCGGACCGGCTGGGTGTTCCACGTCGAGACGGACGTCCTCCGCGTGGGCACCGTCGGCTCCGTCCCCCTGGACCTCGCGACGGGCGAGCCGCAGCCCGAGGCGGCTCGCGACGGGGTGCTCTACACCATGGCCGCGACGCTGCCCGGTGGTGCCCGCGTCGAGTGGGACTTCGACGCCAGGGCCTTCGGGACCGGTGTCTCGCGCGTCGTCCCGGCCGACGGCGGCGGCGTCGTCGAGCTCGACGGCGTTCCATGGCTCCCCGCCGTGACGGACGGCTCAGAACCGGGGGTGCTGCTGCTGCGCCGCCCGAGCTCGAGCACCGATGCGGCGAGCGGGCGCGGCGAGGTCGTCGCCGTCGACCCGGCGTCGGGCGCCGACCTCTGGTCCGGTGGCCGGATGGCGGGCATGGAGCCGCTCGTCCAGGTCGACGGGATCCTGGTCACGGCCGGTGCGGGCAAGGTCGTCGCGCTGGACGTCCACAGCGGGGACGTGGTGTGGCAGGACGCGGTCGACGGCATCGGCTGGTCCCCGACCGCGCTCACCGACGGCGACGTGGTCGTCGTGACGGAGCGCGCAGGTGCGGGGATGGTGCTCGTGGCCCGCGACCTCGGCACGGGTGTCGTGCGGTGGCAGGTACCGCTCGGCGGCGTCGGCGCGGACGGCGTGGGCCTCGTCGGCAGCGGCGCCGGGGTGCTGGTGTCCTCCAGCGACGGGACCGTCCTGCTCGCCCCGTGACCGCGCGTGGCGTCAGGCCTCGCGCCGACGCACCCAGACGGTGACGTCCGGCGGGACCGCGACCTCGGCGCCTCCGGCCTGGCCTTCCGGCAGGTCGGCCGAGGAGACGAGGACCTCGAGGTCCGTGCCCTTGAGCACGACCGCCTCGCTCCCCACGTTCGTCACCACGAGCACCTCGCGGTTGACGAAGGCGACGAGGGAGTCCGAGGCACCGTCGGCCAGTCCGTCCACCCAGCCGAGGGAGCCCGAGCCGAGGTGGTACTCGCGGCGCAGGCAGAGCGCCGCGCGGTACATCTCGAAGGTGGACCCGGGGACGCATCGCTGCCGGTCGAGCGCGTACCGCGCCCAGGACGACGGCTGTGTCAGCCAGCTGCGGCCCGTCGACGAGAACCCGAACGCGGGGGCGTCGGCCTCCCACGGCAGCGGGACGCGGCAGCCGTCACGGCCCCGGCTGGTGTGCTCGGACCGCCACCACGTCGGGTCCTGCCGCTCGTCGTCGTCGAGCGTGGTGTGCTCGGGCAGGCCGAGCTCCTCGCCCTGGTACAGGTAGGCCGAGCCCGGGAGCGCGAGCATGAGCAGGCTCGCCGCGCGCCCGCGGTGCAGGCCGAGCTCCTCGTCCGGCTGGGGGTCGCCGACGCCGATGCCCTCCGGCTTCCCGCCGGGCACCGCCAGGCCGAGGCGCGACGGGTGCCGGACGACGTCGTGGTTCGACAGCACCCAGGTGGTGGGCGCGCCGACGCCGTCGTTCGTCACGAGCGACTCGGTGATGACGCCGCGCAGGGCCGGCGCCGTCCACAACGAGGTCAGGAACGAGAAGTTGAACGCCTGCTGCATCTCGTCCGGTCGCACGTAGAGGGCGAGCCTGGTCAGCGGTTCCACCCACGCCTCGGCGACGAGCGCGCGGTCGCCGTCGTACTCCGCGAGCACCTGGTGCCACTCGCGGTAGATGTCGTGCACGCCGTCCTGGTCCCACATCGGGCCGAGCGAGCCGGCGCCCGTCGCGCCGTCCTCGGAGCCGTGCGTGCCCTCGTGCGGCGGCGTGACGGCGGCGGTCGGCGCGGGGAAGTCGGGCAGCCCGGGCTCCTTGACGAGGCCGTGCGCGACGTCGACCCGGAACCCGTCGACGCCGCGGTCCAGCCAGAACCGCAGGACGGAACGGAACTCCTCGTGCACCTCGGGGTTGGTCCAGTCCAGGTCGGGCTGCGACTCGTCGAACAGGTGCAGGTACCACTGGCCCGCGGCGCCGTCCGGCTCGGTCACCCGCGTCCACGCGGAGCCGCCGAAGGCCGAGCGCCAGTCGTTCGGCGGCTGCGCCCCTTCGGGCCCCTTGCCGTCGCGGAAGATGTAGCGCGCGCGCTCCGGGCTGCCGGGACCGGCCGCGAGGGCGGCCTTGAACCACGGGTGCTCGAACGAGGTGTGGTTGGGCACCAGGTCGACGATCACCCGCAGGCCGAGCCGGTGGGCCTCGGCGAGCATCGCGTCGGCGTCCGCGAGCGTGCCGAAGACCGGGTCGATGTCGCGGTAGTCGGCGACGTCGTAGCCGGCGTCGTGGTGGGGGGAGCGGTAGAAGGGCGAGAGCCAGATCGCGTCGACACCCAGGCGGACCAGGTGCTTGAGGCGGGCCGTGATCCCGGGGATGTCGCCGATGCCGTCGCCGTTCCCGTCGGCGAAGGACCGCGGGTAGACCTGGTAGATCACCGCCGAGCGCCACCACTGTGCGGAACCGGCGTGCGCCCGGTGCACGAGGGTCGTGGTGGTGGACGGCTGTGCGAGGGCGGACAGGATCGAGGTCACGACTCTCCCGGGTGGGTAGGGTGCAGGCTCCGCGGCCGCCGGCGCGGGTGTGCGCCGTCAGCCGGTCGGGTCCAGCCTAGGAACCGATGGCCGAGTCTGCCGGGGCAGAGGTCCTTGCGGGTGCGGGGGCGGTCGACGACCGGACGATGAGCTCGGGGTGGAAGAGCAGCTCCGTGCGCGACACGCGCTGGCCGGCGATCTCGGCGACGAGCGCGCTCACGGCGGCCTTGCCCATGCTCACGACCGGCTGGCGCACCGTCGTCAGTGGCGGGTCGGTGAACGCTATGAGGGGCGAGTCGTCGAAGCCCACGACCGAGAGGTCGTCGGGGACGCTGAGCCCTCGGGAACGGGCGACCCGGATGACGCCGAGCGCCATGAGGTCCGAGCCGCAGATGATGGCGGTGTGCCCGGAGTCGATGAGCTCGCCCCCGGCGACCTGGCCGCCCTCGACGGTGAACAGGGTGGAGACCACGTGCGGCGTCACGTCCGCGCCGGGCTCGCGCTGGTCGAGCAGGGTGGCGAACGTGGCGATCTTGCGCCGCGCGGGCACGTACCGGTCCGGCCCGACGGCGAGGCCGATCCGTCGGTGCCCGAGGCTGACGAGGTGCCGGACGGCGAGGCTGATCGCGACGGCGTCGTCCGTCGAGACCGACGGCGCGTCCACGCCGGCCGCGTAGCCGTTGACGAAGACGATCGGCAGCCCGCGCCCGCGCAGCCGGTGGTAGCGCTCGGTGGAGGCCGACGTGTCCGCGTGCCGCCCGGAGACGAAGACGATGCCGTCGACGCCGTGCTCGATGAGCATCTCGACGTACTCGTCCTCGGTGGTGCCGCCGGGGGACTGCGTGCACAGCAGCGGCGTGTAGCCGCGGTCGGCGAGCGTCGTCTCGATGGCCTGCGCCAGGGCCGGGAACACCGGGTTGTCCAGCTCGGGCACGATGAGGCCGACCAGGCCCTGCGGTCTGTTGCGCAACTTCTCCGGGCGGTCGTATCCGAGGACGTCCAGAGCGGCCAGGACGGCCTTGCGCGTCTCGGCCGCGACACCCGGCTTGCCGTTCAGGACGCGGGAGACCGTCGCGGTGCTCACACCGGCCTGATCAGCCAGATCCTTCAGTCGGGTGCGCACGTGCCGCAGCGTAGAGGACACCTCGACCTCCTTGTTGGCACGCCACCCAGCCGTCCGTCGGCAAGTGATACCTGAAAGTTACCGCAAGGGTTTGCAGAAGCGGCAACCCCGGGGTTACGTTTCCCGCAACAGGGCCGACGGGGGCCGCCCGGCGCCCGTGGGCCGTGACCACGAGTCGTTTGGAGACCCCGATGCGACGGAGCATCACGCTGACCGCGGTCGCTCTCAGCGCCGCGCTCACCCTTGCCGCCTGCGGAGGCGACGGGACCGAGGAGCCGGCCGAGAGCGAGGCCCCCGAGACCACCGCTGCCACCGATGGCGGCAGCATCACGGTGTGGGTCGACGAGACCCGCCAGGCGGCCGTCGAGGCCGCAGCCGCCGACTACGAGGCGGCGACGGGCACCACCGTCGAGATCGTCCTGAAGAACTTCGAGGACATCCGCGCCGACTTCAACGCGCAGGTCCCGACCGGCGAGGGCCCCGACATCACCGTCGGCGCCCACGACTGGCTGGGTGAGCTCACCGCGAACGGCGTCGTCGCCCCGATCGAGCTGGGCGACAAGGCGAGCGAGTTCGAGCAGGTCGCGCTCGACGCGTTCACCTACGACGGCCAGATCTACGGCCTGCCGTACGCGGTCGAGAACATCGCGCTCATCCGCAACACCGCGCTCGCGCCGCAGGCCCCGGCCACGTGGGACGAGGCCGTCGCGATGGGCCAGGCGGCCGGCACGCAGTTCCCGATCCTGCTCCAGGTGGGCGAGACCGGTGACCCCTACACCGCCTACCCGCTGCAGACCTCGTTCGGCGCACCCGTCTTCGTCCAGAACGACGACGGCTCCTACACGGCCGAGCTCGCGCTCGGCGGCGCGCCCGGCGAGGCGTTCGCCACGTGGCTGGCCGCCCAGGGCGCTGCCGGCACCCTCGACACGGCCGTGACCTACGACATCGCGGTCGAGGCGTTCAAGAACGGCCAGTCGCCGTTCATCATCGGCGGGCCGTGGATGCTCGGCTCCTTCGAGGGCCTCGACCTGGCGATCGACCCGATCCCGTCGGCCGGTGGCCAGCCGGCGCAGCCGTTCGTCGGCGTGCAGGGCTTCTACGTGAACGCGCAGAGCGAGAACGCGCTGCTCGCGAACGACTTCCTCGTCAACTACATGGCGACCGAGGAGGCCCAGCTCGCGCTGTACGAGGCGGGCGACCGTCCGCCGGCCCTCATCGCCGCCGCCGACGCGGCGTCGTCCGACCCGATCACCGCGGGCTTCCGGGCCGTCGGTGCCGAGGCCGTGCCGATGCCGTCCATCCCCGAGATGGGCGCGGTGTGGGAGTTCTGGGGCGTCACCGAGGCGAACATCCTCAACGGCGCCGACCCGGTGGCCACCTGGGACAAGATGGCGACCGACATCCAGGGCGCGCTCGACGCGGCCTGAGCACGTAGCGCCCTCGGGTGGAGCGGCCCAGTCGCCGCTCCACCCGAGGGGTGCCCGCGGCGACGTCCGCCGCCTCAGCCCGCGACGCCGGGCACCAGCCCCGATGGACCAACGCAACGGTGCGGAGTTCACCCATGAGCACGTCGCAGCCCACGTCGGTCGTCTCGACCTCCGCGCCGCCCGGCGGGGCGCCGCCCGGGCAGGCGCGCGGCGCCCGCCGGCTCCGTGAGCCGCACGCCGCGGGCAGCACCCGCGGGCTGATCGTCAAGATCGCACTGATGGCGCTGGTCAACGCGTTCGGCGCCTACGTCGTGCTCGCCGCCTGGGCGGAGGGCTCGTTCGGGATCCTCTGGTCGATGGTCGCCCTGGTGGTGGTCGCCGACTACGTCTACTTCTCGCGGCGCTCGCTCCCGATGAAGTACATCCTGCCCGGGCTCGTGTTCCTGCTCGTCTACCAGATCTACGTCGTGCTCTACACCGGCTACGTCGCGTTCACGAACTACGGGGACGGGCACAACTCCACCAAGGAGGACGCCATCTCGGCGCTCCTCGCGCAGAACGAGCGGCGCGTCGAGGGGAGCGCGGGTCTGCCCCTGGCCGTGATCCAGGACGGCGACGGGAACCTCGGCTTCGCCGTCGTGCGTGACGGCGAGGTGCTCGCCGGCACCGCCGAGCAGCCCCTGGAACCCGTGGACGGCGCCGTCGTCGAGGGCAGCGCCATCACCGACGTGCCGGGGTGGACGCTGCTCCCGCGCGCCGAGATCCTGGCCCGCCAGGCGGACGTCACCACCCTGCGGGTGCCGGTGTCGGACGACCCGGAGGCGGGCTCGGTGCGGACGCAGGACGCGCGGACCGGGTACTCCTACCGGCCGTCGCTGGAGTACGACGCCGCGGCCGACACGATGACCGACCTCACGACGGGCACGGTCTACCGGCCCAACGCGGAGGGGCTGTTCGAGGCCGAGGACGGCTCGACCCTGGGCGTGGGTTGGCGCGTCGCCGTCGGCCTGGACAACTTCTCGACGGCGTTCGCGGACGACCGCTACGCCGGGCCGTTCGTGCGGATCCTGGCGTGGACCTTCGCGTTCGCCCTGCTCTCCGTCGTCACGACGTTCCTGCTGGGTCTGTTCCTCGCGATGGTCTTCAACGACCCCCGCATGCGGGGACGCAAGATCTACCGGACGCTGATGATCCTGCCGTACGCGATCCCGGGCTTCCTCGCCGCCCTGCTGTGGTCCGGCCTGCTCAACCGGCGGTTCGGGTTCATCAACGAGGTGCTGCTGGGTGGCGCGGAGATCGGCTGGCTCACGGACCCCTGGCTCGCCAAGCTCTCGGTGCTCGGCGTCAACCTGTGGCTGGGCTTCCCGTACATGTTCCTCATCACGACGGGCGCGCTGCAGGCGATCCCGCACGACCTGCTCGAGGCCGCCAAGGTGGACGGCGCCAGCCGCTTCCGCACGTGGCGCTCGGTCGTGATGCCGCTGCTGCTGGTGGCGACCGGACCGCTGCTGATCTCCTCGTTCGCCTTCAACTTCAACAACTTCACGCTGATCTACATGCTCACCAACGGTGGGCCGCGGTTCACCGACGCGTCAGTGCCGCTGGGCCACACCGACATCCTGATCTCGATGGTCTACAACGTCTCCGGCATCGACGGGTCGGCGCCCAAGAACTACGGCCTCGCGAGCGCCCTGTCGATCGTCATCTTCGTCATCGTCGCGACCGTCTCGGCGCTCGCCTTCCGCCAGACCCGCAAGCTCGAGGAGATGAGCTGAGATGGCCACTCCGGCTCCTGTCGCCGCGTCCGTCCCGCGCGCCGCGTCCGCAGGCGAGGCCCCGCCGCAGCGGCACCGCATGAGCACCCGCCGGTGGTTCACCGAGATCGGCTGGCGGCACGTCGTCGGCGTGGTCGCCGTCGTCTACGCGGCGTTCCCGCTCGTGTACGTGGTGTCCGCCTCGTTGTCCGAGGGCGGCACGCTGACCGGCTCGAACGCGCTCTTCAGCGAGATCAGCACGGAGAACTACGCCGCGCTGGGCGACACCGTCTTCTGGACGTGGATGGGCAACACCCTGTTCATCGCGATCAGCACCGCGATCGGCACCGTCCTCATGGGGGCGTCCGCTGCCTACGCCTTCTCCCGCTTCCGCTTCACCGGCCGGCGGGTGGGCCTGACGTCGCTGCTGGTCATCCAGATGTTCCCGCAGATGCTCGCGTTCGTCGCGATCTTCCTGCTGCTGCTCGGCCTCGGGAACGTCGTGCCGTCCCTGGGGGTGAACTCGAAGATCGCCCTCATCTGCGTGTACCTGGGCGGCGCGCTCGGCGTGAACACGTTCCTCATGTACGGCTTCTTCAACACCGTGCCGCGCGAGCTCGACGAGGCCGCGAAGATCGACGGCGCCTCGCACACGCAGATCTACTGGACGATCATCCTGCGGCTCGTCTCGCCGATCCTGGCGGTCGTCGGGCTGCTGTCGTTCATCAGCACGTTCGGCGAGTTCATCATCGCCCGGGTGATCCTGCAGTCGGAGTCGAACTGGACCCTCGCCGTCGGGCTCTACGGGTGGGTGTCGGCGCTCCTCGAGGCGAACTGGGGGCTGTTCGCGGCGGGTGCGGTCCTCGCGGCGATCCCGGTGCTGGCCCTCTTCCTGTTCCTGCAGAAGTACATCGTGGGCGGCCTCACCGCGGGCGCCGTCAAGGGATGACGGCGGCGCAGCCGGCGCAGGCCGACCGGCACCCGTACGACCGCCCGCACCTGCTCGACCGCCCGCACCACGACGGCGGCCCGATGCACGTCCCCGACGGCGTCCCCGGGCTCGGCGACCGGGTGCCGGTGCGCGTCCGCGTGCCGGCCGCGGCAGCCGGCGCCCTGGGCGACGACGGCGTCGTCGTGCGCGTGGTGCGCGACGGCGAGCCGCGCTACGCCGTCGCGCGCCCGGACGGCCACGACGACGTCGACGCCTGGTACGTCGCCGAGGTCGAGGTGCACAACCCAGTGACCTCCTACCGGTTCCTGGTCGCCGATCCGCGGGGCGCGCGCTGGCTGACGGCGCGGGGTCTCACCGCGCGTGACGTGCCCGACGACGGCGACTTCCGCCTCACGGTCCACGGCCGGGCCCCGGCATGGTCGCGGCAGGGAGCGGTCTACCAGGTGTTCCCGGACCGGTTCGCGCGCTCACCCGGGGCGGCCGCGCGCCCGGTCCCCGCGTGGGCCGAACCCGCGGACTGGGACGCGGAGCCCGCCGCGCACGGCGCACGGACGGGTCGCCAGCTCTTCGGCGGCGACCTGGCGGGGATCGAGGCGCACCTCGACCACCTCGAACGGCTCGGCGTCGACGTCCTCTACCTCACGCCCTTCTTCCCCGCGCGCTCGGTGCACCGGTACGACGCCGCCACCTTCGAGCACGTGGACCCGCTGCTGGGCGGCGACGACGCGCTGGTCTCGCTCGCCGCGGCGGTGCACCGGCGGCGGATGCACGTTGTCGGCGACCTCACGACGAACCACACGGGCGCCTCGCACGAGTGGTTCGTCCGGGCGGGCGCGGATCCCGCCGCGCCCGAGGCGGGCTTCTACCACCGCGACGACGACGGCTTCGTCGGCTGGCTCGGGCACGCGTCGCTGCCCAAGCTGGACCACCGGTCGGCGGAGCTGCGACGGCGGCTCCTCGAGGGCCCGGACTCCGTCGTCGGCCGATGGCTCCGGGCGCCGTTCGAGCTCGACGGTTGGCGCGTCGACGTCGCGAACATGACGGGCCGGCACGGCGCGGTCGACCTGGCCCACGCCGTCGCGCGCGCGATGAGGGAGACGCTGGCGCAGGTGCGACCCGACGCGGTCCTCGTGGGGGAGCACTTCCATGACGCGTCGGCGGATCTCGCGGGCGACGGGTGGCACGCCGTCATGAACTACTCGGCGTTCGCGCGCCCGCTGTGGGGCTGGCTCGCGCCCGAGGGCTGGTCTCTGCCCGAGGTCCCCATGCCGATGCCGCGGCGCGGCGGCGCCGCCATGGTCCGTTCGATGGTCGACTTCGCCTCACGGGTGCCCTGGGCGGTGACGGCCCAGCAGTGGAACCTGCTCGGCTCGCACGACACCGCGCGCATCCGTACGCGGCTGGGCGACCCCGCGCTCGTCGAGGTGGCGGCCGGGCTCCTGGCGACCTACCCCGGGGCGCCGATGGTGTTCGCCGGCGACGAGTACGGCGCCACGGGCGTCAACGGCGAGCACGCCCGGACGACCATGCCCTGGGCCCGGCCGGACCGGCGTGACGAGCGGACCTTCGCGGCGTACCGGTCGCTGCTCGGCCTGCGCCGGGACGCGCGAGCCCTGCGGGACGGCGGTCTGCGCTGGGTCCTGGCGACGGCCGACGCCGTCGGCTACCTGCGGGAGGTGCCGGGGGAGCGGGTGCTGGTCGCGGCCGCGCGGGGGCCGTGGTCCGGCGTCGTGCTCCCCGCGCACCTGGCCCCGTCCGGCGCCGTCCAGACGCTGCACGGGCCGGACCTGACGCACGATGCGCGGGGCATCCGGGTCCCCGGTGACGGCCCGTTCGTCGGTGTCTGGCGCCTGGCCTGAGGGTCGCCCGCGGACCCCGTGCGGACGGGCCGCCGCACGGCCCGGCGGTGGCTAGGGTGGCGACTGTGGCAGCAGGCGTGGGGTACTCGGACGCGGACCGCGAGCGGCGCGTGCCGGAGGGGCCCAAGTCACCGGCGCGCACCGCCTTCGAGCGCGACCGCGCGCGCATCGTGCACTCCGCCGCGCTGCGGCGCCTCGGCGCCAAGACGCAGGTGCTCGGGCCGGCCAGCGACGACTTCGTGCGGACCCGGCTGACGCACACGCTCGAGGTGGCCCAGGTGGGCCGGGAGCTCGCCAAGGCCCTCGGCTGCGACCCCGACGTCGTGGACGCGGCCTGCCTCGCGCACGACCTGGGCCACCCGCCGTTCGGCCACAACGGGGAGCGCGCGCTCGCGGAGCTGACGAGCCACATCGGCGGCTTCGAGGGCAACGCCCAGACGCTGCGCCTCCTCACGCGACTGGAGCCCAAGGTCTTCGACCCGCAGTCCGGGGCGAGCGTCGGGCTCAACCTCACGCGGGCGAGCCTCGACGCGTCGGTGAAGTACCCCTGGGGAGCGGGAGACCTCCCCCGCACTGGCGGCGAGGACGCCCCGGCGGGCGCGAAGTTCGGCGTCTACGCCGACGACCTGGCCGCGTTCGCCTGGCTGCGCGAGGGCGCCCCCGACGGCGTGCGCTGCGTGGAGGCGCAGGTGATGGACCTGGCCGACGACGTGGCGTACTCGGTGCACGACGTCGAGGACGCCGTCGTCGGCGGGCGGCTCGACCTCGGCGTGCTCGGGGACGCCGAGGTGCGTGACCGCGTCGTCGCCACCGTGCGTACCTGGTACGGCGACGGCGTCGGGGAGGGCGCCCTGCGGGCCGCGATGGCGCGCCTCCCGCGCACGGGTGCCTGGGTGGCCGGGTTCGACGGCTCCCGGCGGGCGCTCGCCGCGCTGAAGGACATGACGAGCGGGCTCATCGGCCGGTTCTGCGGCGCGGCGATCGAAGCGACCCGCGCCGAGTACGGCAACGGTCCCCTGACCCGCTACGCCGCAGCCCTCGTGGTGCCCGAGGCCACGCTCGGCGAGATCGCGGTCCTCAAGGGGCTCGCGGTGGCGTTCGTGATGGCACCGCGCGAGTCCGAGCCGCTGTACGCCGGCCAGCGCCGGCTCCTCACGGACCTCGTCGCCGAGCTGTTCGAACGCCCCGAGCACCTCGAGCCCGCGTTCGCGGCGGACTGGGCGCAGGCCGAGGACGACCACGGCCGGCTGCGCGTCGTGGTGGACCAGGTCGCGTCCCTCACCGACGTCAGCGCCGCGGACTGGCACGTCCGACTGCTCGCCTAGACTCGCCGCGTGGCACGCATCCGGAGCGAGGACATCGCCGCGGTGCGTGAGCGGGCGAAGATCGAGGACGTCGTCGGCGAGCATGTGACGCTCAAGCCGGCGGGCGTCGGCTCGATGAAGGGCCTGTGCCCGTTCCATGACGAGCGCACGCCCTCGTTCCACGTGCGGCCGCCGGTGAACCTGTGGCACTGCTTCGGCTGCGGCGAGGGCGGCGACGTCATCTCGTTCATCCAGAAGATCGACGGTCTGGGGTTCACGGAGGCGGTCGAGCACCTCGCCGCGCGCGTGGGTGTGCAGCTGCGCTACGAGGAGGGCGGCCCGGCCCGGCCCGGCGAGGAGCCCGGGCGGCGGCAGCGCCTCCTGGAGGCCCACCGGCACGCTGCGGCCTTCTACGCGGAGCAGATCCTCACGCCCGCCGCCGCGACCGGGCGCCAGTTCCTCGCGGAGCGCGGCTTCGACCGCACGGCGGCCGAGCAGTTCGGTGTCGGCTTCGCCCCGCAGGGCTGGGACGCGCTGCTGCGCCACCTGCGCGGCAAGGGCTTCACGGAGCCCGAGCTCACGGCGTCGGGCCTGATGAGCCAGGGAAACCGGGGCCTGTACGACAGGTTCCGCGGGCGGCTGGTGTGGCCGATCCGGGACGTGACGGGCGACGTCGTCGGGTTCGGCGCGCGTCGACTGTTCGACGACGACCAGGGGCCCAAGTACCTGAACTCCCCGGAGACCCCGCTGTACAAGAAGGCACAGGTGCTCTACGGCATCGACCTCGCCAAGCGTGAGATCGCCAAGCGGCGGCAGGTCGTGGTCGTGGAGGGCTACACGGACGTCATGGCGGCCCACCTGTCGGGCGTGCCGACGGCCGTCGCGACCTGCGGGACCGCCTTCGGGTCGGACCACGCGCGCATCGTCCGGCGCCTGCTGGGCGACACCGCGGTCGGTGGCGGCGTGCAGCTGGCGAGCGGGCAGTCGCAGGGCGGGGAGATCATCTTCACCTTCGACGGCGACGAGGCCGGCCGGAAGGCGGCGCTGCGTGCGTTCGGCGAGGACCAGCGGTTCTACGCGCAGACGTTCGTCGCCGTGGAGCCCACCGGCATGGACCCGTGCGAGCTGCGGCAGGCGCAGGGCCCCGACGCGGTGGTGGCGCTCGTCCAGGGCCGCCAGCCGCTGTTCGAGTTCGTCATCCGGTCGACGATCGCGCAGCACGACCTGAACACCGCCGAGGGTCGCGTGAACGCGCTGCGTGCCTCGGCCCCGGTGGTCGCGCGGATCCGCGACACGGCGCTGCGACCGGAGTACACGCGGATGCTCGCGGGCTGGCTCGGCATGGAGCACGAGGCGGTGGCGTCGGCCGTGCAGTCGGCGTCGCGCGCGGTGGGCAATGCTGCACGGGACGATGCGCGGGCGAGCCGGCCGGGGGAGCCGGTGGTGCCCGGGCCCAAGTCGGACGACCGCGCGGACTCGTCCTCGAGAGGTCCGTCGAGGGCGCGCCCGGACGGACCGGACCGGGCGGATCCGGTCGCCCGGTTGCAGCGCAACGTCCTCGAGGCGGTGCTCCAGCACCCGAACAAGGTCGAGGCCGCCGTCTTCGACGCGCTGCCCGACGACGCCTTCACCGTCCCCGCGCTGCGTGCCGTGCACGAGGCGATCCGGGCAGCCGGTGGGGTCGTGGCCGTCCGGGGGATCACGGACGCGGCGTGGCTCGAGCGCGTCCGCGAGGAGGCCGCGGGGCCCGTGGCTGCCGTGGTCACCGAGCTCGCCGTGACGCCCCTGCCCGAGGACCGCCCGGCCGCCATCGAGGAGTACGTGCGCGGCGTCGTCGCCGGGCTGGTGGACCTGCTCCTGACCCGGCAGATCGCCGACGAGCGGGGTCGCCTGCAGCGCATGGACCCGGCCGTCGACGCCGAGGCCTACCAGGAGGCCTTCGGGCGTCTCGTGGCCCTCGAGCAGCAGCGCCGCGCCATGCGCGAGCGCGACTGACGCCTGTCGCCGGTGGGCGCGTCCGGCTCCCGCCGCGGTCGCGTGCCTGCCGGGCAGCGGTGACGATGGAGCATGGCCGCTGCACTCGCCCCGCCCGCACCCGCGCCCGCCGCGGCCCGCCCGTCCGACGTCGTTCGCCAGGTCGTCGTGCTCGTCGGAGCTCTGCTCGCCACCCTCGCCGGGTTCTGGGGGAGCGGTGCTGGCGGCGGGACCTCGCAGCAGGAGGTCGGCGACGGAGCGCTCGCGGCCGACGCGACGCCCGTCGCGCCGGGGGAGCCGGCGTTCGGCATCTGGTCGGTGATCTACCTCGGACTCGTCGCCTACGCCGTGTGGCAGGCGTTGCCCATCCAGCGCACGGACGCGCGGGCGCGGCGGACCGGCTGGCTGGTGCTGGCGTCGATGGTGCTGAACGCCGGGTGGATCGCCGTCGTGCAGGCGGACCTCATCGAGGCGAGCGTCGTCGTGATCGTGGCGATCCTCGCGGTGCTGGTGCTGACCGTGCGCCGGCTGCAGGAGAGGGCGCCGACGGGGATCGTGGAGGGTGTCGTCGTCGACGGGACGATCGGGCTCTACCTGGGCTGCGTGACGGTCGCGACGGTCGCGAACGCCTTCTCCGTCGCGGTGGCGGCGGGTGCCGACGCGCGGACCCCGGCCGCCGACCTGTGGGCCGTCCTCGCGCTCTCCGTGGCCGGAGTCGCCGGGGTGGGGTACGCGCTCTGGACGCGCGGACGGCTCGCCATCGGTGCGGCGATGGCGTGGGGTCTCGCCTGGGTCGTCGTGGCGCGGACGGGCGGGGACCTGCGGTCCACGCCGGCCGCGGTGGCCGCGGGCATCGCCGCCGTGCTCATCGTGGTGGCGACGTCTGTCGCGCGGCTCCGACGCGCCCGCGCGTCCTAGTCCTCAGGAGCGAGCGGGGGCGTGGGTGCCCTCGCTCACCCCAGCGGTGACCCTTCACAGGTCGTGCTCGGCGAGCTCGCGGAACGCGTCGGGCACCGACCGCAGGTCGCCCATCAGGGCAGGGAGGTACCCGGCCGCGTCGTTGCCGAACCGGTGTCGGATCGTGTCGAGCGACCCGTCCACCGCGCGCCGTGCGGCGCCCGTCGGCGAGCCCGGGCGCCACGGGTCGTCCGGCTCGAGGTCGAGCTCGAGCTGGAGCACCCGTTGCTCGGCGAGGTTGCTCACCGAGATCGCGAGCAGTGTGATCTCCGTCCCGGAGGGTTGGTCGGCGAGGGCCGCCTGCGTCAACCGCTCGGCGATCTCCGTCAGCGTGAGCGTCGTCGCCACGGGCTGGGCCAGAGTCCGGGACCGGGTCACGGAGCGCAGGCCCGCGAACCGGACGCGCACGGTGACCGTGCGCCCGGCGCGGCCCTTGTCGCGCAGACGGCGTGCGACGCGCTCGGCCAGGTGGGCGAGGACGCTGCGGATCGTCTCGGGATCCGGGGCCCGGCGTCCCAGCGCCGACTGTGCGCCGACGCTGCCGGCGTGACGAGCGGTCACGATGCGCCGGGCGTCGTCGTCGCGCGCCATCGCGGAGAGCTTGCTCCCGACGGCATGGCCCAGGAGGCGCTCGACGGCGCGTGACGGCGTCTGCGCGAGATCGCCGATGGTGCGCACGCCCAGGTCCGCCAGGCGGGCCTGCGTGACGGGCCCCACGCCCCACACGAGGGACACGGGCAGGGGGTCGAGGAACTCGCGCTCGGTCCCGGGCTCCACGACGACCAGGCCGTCGGGCTTGGCCACCTGGGAGGCGATCTTCGCGAGGTGCTTGGTCCGGGCAGCGCCCACGGAGATCGGCAGCCCGACCTCGGCGCGCACGCGGGCCCTGATGTCGCGACCGATCGCCGCGGCCGGCCCGAAGAGGTGGGTCGCTCCCGAGACGTCGAGGAACGCCTCGTCGATGGAGATGCGCTCCACGAGCGGTGTGACGTCGCCGAAGATTGCCATGACGGCGTCGCCGAGCTGCTGGTACTCCGCGAAGTGGCCCCGGACGAACAGGAGCTCCGGGCACAGCCGCGCCGCCCGCCAGCCGGGCATGCCGCCGGAGACGCCGAACCGCTTGGCCTCGTATGACGCCGCGAGGACGACCCCACCGGTCGGTCCGCCGCCGACGGCGACCGGCCGCCCGCGCAGCGCCGGGTTCAGCAGCTGCTCGACCGACGCGTAGAAGGCGTCGAGGTCGGCGTGGAGGATCGTGGCGCCGCCCGTGGGCATGCGTCGAGGCTAGTCGAACAGGTGTTCGATCGGCAAGTGTGCTGATCCAGCGCCCGGATTGCGACGGACCAGCCCGAGAAGGCCGCGCCTGCCCCAGTTGCCGGGCGCCCCCGTCACCCAGATAGGGCCGTAGGTCCCCTCCCCCCGGGTGGGTGGTCGATGTGAGGATGAGGTGCAAGGCAGGCGCGACGGCGCGCAGGCCCCAAGGAGGTGGCGCGTACATGTCCGAGACGACGGAGACCATCTGCCACTGGGAGCAGGTCCAGCGGCAGTGGAAGTGGGAGTGGGCCAGCTACCACCCTCACCAGACGGTTTTCTGGACCACCGGTGATGCAAGCGGCACGACGGAGCTGATCGAGGAGGCCACGTTGGCCCCCCAGGCTCCTGAGCTGGCCGTCGACATGTGTTACGGCAGCAGATGGGAGAAGGTCTCCGGCACGGGGACCAACGTCGTCATCGCGACGGCGGACCTGCCCGAGGGCGCCGTGCCCGCGGGTGACGGGTGGCGACAGGCGGTCCCCGTCGGCGCCTGAGCGACGCGCGGCGACGTTTCGCGCGAGGGGCTCTGGGCCGCGGAGGCGACTCCACCCAGAGCCCCTCGCGGTTCCCGCGCGTCGGACATGATGCGGTACTGGTAGCGTCCCCGCGTGCCTGAGCGAAGGGTCTCGAACCTGCGGGACCTGCTGGTCGTCGCCGGCGGGACGACACTGGCGAACGCGGCGGCCTACGGGCTGTCGATCGCGAGCGCTCGTATCCTGGCGCCGGCCGAGTTCGGTGCGCTCGGGGCGCTGCTGGGCGTGTCGATCATCGTGTCGACTTTCGCGATCGGCTGCCAGACCCTCGCCGCGCGTCGGGTCGCCGCGGGGGTCGCGTTGGGGCGCACCGACGTGGTCATGCGGGCGGGAGCCTGGGCGGCGGGTGCGTTGCTGATCCTCGCTGCGCCATCCATGGCGGCGGCGCCGGTCCTCGGTGTCCCGTCGGCCGCGATGCTCGCGGTCGTCGCGAGCGTGGCCGTGAGCGTGCTCGGCTTCACCGCGATCGGCGTCCTCCAGGGGCGCCGCCTGCACACTCGCTTCGGCGGGACCTACGCGGCTCTCGGGATCCTCCGGGCAACCGGCACCGTGGTGGCCGTGGCCGTCGAGCCGACCGCGACGTCCGCCGGCCTGGGAATGCTGGTGGGCAGTGCGGCAGGGAGCGCCGTGGCGCTCGCGGTCGCACGGGAGCGGGTGCCCCTTGGCCTGCCCGGCCCGAACGTGCTCCGCGAGCTCTGGCGCAACAGTGCGTCCCTGCTCGGCCTCTACCTCCTCGTGAACATGGACGTCGTCCTGGCGCGGACCTTCCTTGAGCCGGCCGACTCTGGGGCCTACGCCGTCGGGTCGCTCGTCGCGAAGGTCGCGTTCTTCCTGCCCGGCTTCATCAGCTATGTCCTCTTCCCTCGGATGGCTGCGGCATCGACGCCTCGGCTGCGCACGGCGAACGTGCTGGCCACTGTGGCCGTCGGTGCGGGTGCCACGGCGGCCTGCGCGGTCCTGGCGCCGTGGGTGGTCCAGGTCGCCGCAGGGCCCGGGTACGAGGCGATCGTGCCGCTGATCTGGGTGTTCGCGCTGCAGGGCAGCCTCTTCGCCACCCTGCAGGCGCTGCTGTTCCTCCGGCTGTCGGACCCCGGCTCTGGTGCGGACTGGCGCCTCTGGGTGGGCGCGGCCGGTGTTGTCGGCGTGGTGGCGGTCGTGCACGGTTCGATCGCCGCGATCGTGCTCTCGGGCGTGTCGGTGAGTGTCGCCCTGACCCTCTGGGTCAGCGTCGTCGAACTGCGCCGCACGCCCACCCCGACCCGTCCCTGCGTCGACGATGAAGGGCGACGTGCCGTGGCTCCTGGCGACGGAGCACTATCCTGACGCCCGGTACGGGTCCCGAGGCGGGCGCGGCCGCGTCGCGACGTGATGCAGGACGAGAGGAACCGTGCTTCAGAATCCCCTGGACGAAGCCGACACGAGCACGATGCCGGCCCAGCCGCCGTGGCCACGGTCGACGACGATCCTCCTGCTCCTGACCGGGTTGGTGCTCGCCGTCATGACGTTCGTGACGGTCCTGCTCATGCCGAGCCTCCCGTGGCATGGCGCGCGCGACCTCGAGCTCAATGCAACGTACCAGGCCTACCGTGAGACCGGCGTCCTGCTGATCAAGCCCACCGGGTCCGGCTCCTGGTACACGCAAGCGCCCACGGACGGCCCCTACACGGCGGCCGCCTGGGACGACGACCCCGGCTCGTACATCATCGCCAGCCTCCTCTCGCACGTGACGGGCTCGCCGTCGCCGTACGCCGGCCTCAAGGGAGCCATGGCGGGTCTGGCGGCGCTCCCTCTCCTGGTGCTGCCACTCGGCGTCGCCCGGCTGTTCCGGCGCGCCCGCGCGGGGTACGTGCTCTTGGCGATGCCGGCGCTCCTGTGGCTGGTGAACCACGGCACGGTGCTTCTCGGCACCGAGTACGGCTTGTCGAACGCGGCGGCGCCTACGCGCGTCTACGCCCAGTACGGCATCGCGGCATCGCTCGTCTTTCTCTCCTTGACGATGCTCCTCGTGCTGTCCACGGTGCGCCTGAGCGCGCGCGCCCTGGTGGCCGTCACCCTGCTCACAGGTGCGCTCGGCGGCGTCGGGAACCTGTCGCGCGCGATGTCGGGCGTGGGCACTGCCGCCGGGGTGGGCGTGCTGTGGTGGATGTGGAGCCGGGGACGGCTCCGCTGGCTCCGCGCCGTCGTGGCGGCTGCCGTCGCCGTCGTCATCGCCCTGATGCTGCCCGCGGGCGTGATGCGGCTGATCGACACCGAGCGGGCCGACGCGACGGGACTCGCGGTGAGCGAGCTGCCGGACGCGCACGCGCTGTGGCACTCGTTCTACCTCGGCCTGTCTTATCCCGAGCCGATCACGGGTCAGCCGTCGCCATTCGACATCCGATGGAACGACGAGTACGGCTGGGCGCAGGCCCGAGCGGTCGACCCGGACGTGCTCATCGCGAGCACGGAGTTCAACGAGATTATGAAGGACCTCTACTTCGGTGAGGTCCGCGAGAGCCCTGGCGCCGCCGCACGGCTCTACCTGGACAAGGCGCTCTACACGATCAAGCACTACGGGGCGATGCTGGTCGTGGCGGGCATCGGCATCACGCTCGCGCTGCACCGGCGGGGCCCGCACCGCAGGGGCGTCCGGGCGGTGCTGGCGATGGTGACGCCGACCGTCGTGCTGGGCTTCGCGCCGGCGGTGTTCGTCATGCCGCTCATCTACTACTTCTCCGAGCTCTCTGCGGCCTTCGGCCTCCTGCTGTCCGTCGGCCTCGGTGGGTTCGCGTGGGTCGTCAGCTCGATGCCGTCGCACGTGCGGGCGAGCGAGCGGCAGAAGATCGCCCGGCACCTCGCGCGGCTCACGCCCAGAGCCGTGCCGACGTCGCTGTCGGCCGTGGTGCCGACCCGGAACGGCGCTGCCACGGTCGGTGCGACACTTGCGACGCTGGCCGGTGAGCTCGGTGCGGGTGACGAGATCGTCGTGGTGGAGAACGGCTCGACCGACACCACGAGCGGCGTCCTCGCCGAGATCGAGGAGCGGTGGTCGCACCCGTGCACGCTGCGCGTCCTGCACAGCGAGCCGGGCCTCGGCGTCGCGCTCCGGACCGGGGTGCTGGCGACGCTGGGGGACCGCCTTCTCCTCACCGCCGACGACCTGCCCTTCGGTCTTGGTGACCTCTCCCGCTTCCGAGAGCTGCCCGCCGACACGCTCCTGGCCATCGGCTCGAAGGCGCACGTCGAGTCCGACGTCCACCGGTCGACCAGGCGCACCCTCCAGTCGAGGGTCTTCCGCTCGATGAGGGAGGCCCTCCTGCACTCGTCCGTCGGGGACAGCCAGGGCACGATCTGGGTGGACGCCGAGTGGTGCCGGATGTTCGCGGCGTTCTCGCGCGAGCCGGGCCTCATGTGGACCACCGAACTCGTGCTGGCCGCCGAGCAGCAGGGGATGCCCGTCGTCGAGGTCCCCGTCGAACTGCGCGAGGGCCACGACTCCGCGGCGAGTCGCTTCACGTTCGGCGACGCCGTCACCGGCCTGCGCGGCATTCTCCGGCTCGCACTCCAGAAGGACGATTACCTGCAGGACGACTGGCTCGAGGAGCGGGTCGCCCGGCCCTGGTGACGCCGCCGCTCCGGGTCGCGGGGCTCCGGAGTGCGTTCGGGGAGAACGAGAAGGGTCCCCGTGCCGGGAAGACCGGTCGGGGACCCTTCGCTTGCTCCCGCGATTGGACTCGAACCAATAACCGTCCGATTAACAGTCGGATGCTCTGCCAATTGAGCTACGCGGGATCGTGCGCGGCAATGCTACCCGATCGGATCGGGTGCCTCGTGCACGCCGCTGACGTGCACGACGGCCGTCCGGGACTCGCCGATGCGGGTAGCGGCCCCGGTCCGGCCGACGCAGCAGCATCATCGGTCGTGCGCGCCCGGAGTTGACGCGGGACGGCGGCGTGTCGCGGGTGATCCTCGACACGTCGCCCATGACGACGGCGCCCGCGCGTCCCGCGAAGGGACCAAAGGCCCGAACAAGCCGACTCACAGCCGACGCTCAGGCACCTCCTAGGTGCTCCACGTGGACGCTCGCGACGGTTCCTGCACAGCGCGTCAGCAACCGCACGTGCGTCAGCAACCGCACGTGCGTCAGCAACCCTGGAGGGCCCCGTGTTCGACACCTTCGCCGATCTGCCGCTCCACGCCATCGTGGTGCATGCCACGGTCGTCGCCGTCCCCGTGACGGCCGTCGTCGTCCTCCTCGCGGCGCTGTGGCCGCGGTTCCGGCGGTGGGCGGGCGTGCTACCCGCGGTGCTGGGTCTCCTCGCGCTCGCGCTGACGCCGCTGTCGACCCAGTCCGGGGAAGCGCTCGAGGGTCGCGTGGGGGAGAACTCGGCCGTCGAGCGGCACGCCTCGCTGGGCGAGGGTCTGCTGCCCTGGACGATCGCGCTCGCCGCCGTCGGGCTGGTGCTCGCCTGGGTGTGGTGGCGCGAGCGCGCGGCGCGTGCGGCGGCCGGTCCGGAGGCGGGTGCGCCGCGCCTCGCGGGCGTTCCGGGTGGCCGGTTGGTCGCCCTGACGGTCGCCGCCGCCGCGCTCGTCACGAGCGTCGGGGCCGGTATCCAGGTCGTCGAGGTCGGCCACACGGGCGCGCAGGCGGTCTGGCAGGACACGATCGCGAACACCCAGCCGGGCCAGGCGGACGACGACGACTGACGCTCCGGGCGGCGCACGCCCGGAGGCCGTCCACCAGGGGATGACGGGCGCGGCTCCTGCGCGCACACTGGCCCATGGACGACGAGCGAGTGGACCGACTGGACCCGGTGGCCACCAATCCCGAGCACTACCGCCCGGTGTTCGAGAACGAGCGCGTGCGCGTTCTCGAGTACCGCGACGAACCGGGAACGGTGACCACGCCGCACGACCACCCCGACAGCGTGATGGTGACGCTCAGCGGCTTCCGCCGACGGCTCGTCGCCGGTGGGCGGCATCGCGACGTGACGCTGGAGCCAGGACAGGCGCTGTGGCTCGACGCGCAGCGCCACCACGGCGAGAACATCGGCGACACCGGCACCCACGTGCTCCTGATCGAGCTCAAGGATGCGGCGCGGGACGGGGCGGAGGCCGCCGGCACCGGGCCGGCCGGCCCCGGCCCGGCCGACTGACCGCGACGACCGGCCTACAGCCCGGCCGCCTCGCGCACCCGCGCCTCGGCCGCGTCGACGGCGGCCGCCGTCGAGGGGTCGGTGAGGTCGACGGTGCCCGGGCCCATGACCTGGGTGAACAGCTGGCCGTCGCCGTCGCGCCGCAGCGCCACGCGGACCACGGTGCGGTCCGCGAGCGTCACCTGCTCGGCGTGCACCACCGACGAGTCGACGCACTGCCGGAACGCCGCCGGGAAGGCGAGGCTCCGGGCATCGGCCAGGTGCAGCACCGTCGCGGTGGCGCCGTCGACCCACTCGACGGTGAGCGTCTCGGTGTCCGGGTCGAGCCGTCCCGTGCTCACGTCCGTCCAGGGCCGCCGCAGGCCGGCGGCGCCTTCCGCGGCGTCGGCTCCGCCCGGGTGAACGACGGCGATCCCGTGCGTCGTCGCCACGGCCCACCCGTCGGCCAGGCGACCGGTGGCGAGCACGCGCTCACCCCGGGCGAGCTCGAGTGCGGCGCGGACGTCGTCGGGCAGGGCGGGGCGTCGGAGCAGCGACATGCTCCCAACCTAACTGCGTGGGGGACCGGGCTCGTTCAGTCGAGTCCGGCCGCGTGCCGCAGCGAGGTGGCGTCGAGCGCGGGGGAGACGAGGTCGGGGCACTGCACCGCCAGCGCGCCCGCGGCCGCGCCGAGCCGGAGGCAGTCGGCGAACGGTCGCCCCTCGAGGTGGCCCAGGAGCATGCCTGCGACGAACGCGTCTCCGGCGCCGTTCGTGTCGACGACCCGCGTCACCGGACTCGCGGGGAGCTCCAGCCAGCCCTCGTCGCGCCCGAGGGCGACGGCGCCGCGCGCGCCCCGCGTGCAGACCGCCCAGCGCGCGCCGGCCTCGACGCGCGACGCGAGGAGGGCTCGCGGGTCGGGGACCCGGTCCTCGCTCATCACGAGGACCGTCGCGGCGTCCGCGAACTCCCGGTGGAAGTCGGACGCGCCGTCCCAGTCGTGCAGGTCGCACCAGATCTCCCGCCCGGCCGCCCGGGCCAGGCGGAGCACCTCGCGCGCGTGGTCGGCGAGGTCGACCACGACGACGTCGGCCCTCGCCACGGCGGCGCGCACCGGCTCGGGCACGGGGCCGGGCTCCGGCGGGAGGTGCAGGTAGATCGAGAGGCGGCCGCCGTCGGCGGCCATGAGGTTCAGGTGCTGCTCGCTCGGGCCGCGCCCGCGGGCGGCCTCGAGGGTGAGTCTGGGGTGGGCGAGCGCGTGCTCGATGGCGGCCGCGGCGTCGTCGTCCCCGAGGGCCGTGCGCAGGGTGACGTCGACGCCCAGGCGCGCGAGGGAGAGGGCCTTGCCGGCCGACGTGCCGCCCAGGCCCGTGCGATGCCCCTGGGCGAAGACGGTCCCCGGCTCGCCCGTGGGGAGCGCCGCCACGTCGACGAGCGTGTTCCAGGACGCCGGACCGGCGACCACCACCTGCGCCATGGCCCGACGGTAGTGCCGGTAGCCTGGCGCCCGCAGGGACGGCGCGGGGCACGGTCGGTGCTCCGGACCGTCGGCACCGTCCCCGCCGGGCCAGTAGCTCAGCCGGTCAGAGCAGCGGACTCATAATCCGTCGGTCGCGGGTTCGAGCCCCGCCTGGCCCACCCGGATCCCCACCCGTCATCCGCCTGCCCCGGCCGTGCCCTGTCCGGCGCCCGGGGTAGCCTGCTCGTGTCGCGTGAGCGCCCCCACGTGAGTGACGCGACACCAGCACCAGGGCGCCTCCCCGAGGAGGAACCAGGTGAACGTCTCGGACGTGCTCGCCGTCGTCGCTGCGAGCTGGGGAGTGGCGATGGCCGTGTCCCCGGTGCTCCAGATCCGGCGGATGCTGCAGACGCGGTCGGCCGAGGACGTCTCGCTCGGGTACTTCGGCATCCTGCTGCCCGGCTTCGCGCTCTGGATCGCCTACGGCCTCTCGCGCGGTGACCTGGCGCTCGTGGTGCCCAACAGCGTGGCGCTGGTCGTGACGCTGACGACCGTCGGCATCGCGTTGCGGCTGCGTCGCGAGGCCGCGGCCGACGTCGAGCGGCTCGCCGGCTCCGACGCCTGAGGCCTCGCTCTCCGCAAGGTCATCGGCCACTCCGGGAACAAAGTTCCCGACACTGCGTTCATATGATGTCAACGCCGTGTCGGGAAGGCGCGGCTCCCTGGAGGTGGACATGTTTCTCGCGCTGCGTGAGCTGGCGTTCGCGCGCACCAGGTTCGGCCTGATGGGTGCGGTGGTCGCGCTCATCTCGGTCCTCACGGTGCTGTTGTCCGGACTGGCGTCCGGCCTGGTCGTCGACGGAGTCTCCGGGCTGCTGCGCAGCCCCGTGCAGGCGATGGCGTTCGAGGAGGGCACCAAGACCGACTCCGCGTTCACGCGGTCGGAGGTCACCGCCGTCCAGCGCGACGCCTGGCAGGGGCAGGCCGACGTCGCCGACGCGGAGCTGCTCGGCACCGCCATCGTCAACGCCAAGAACGACGACGGCACCCCGCTCGACCTGACGTTGTTCGGCGTCGAGCCCCAGGGGTTCGTGATGCCGGCCGCTGCCGAGGGGCGCGCCGTGACCGCCGAGGGAGAGGCCCTGCTGAGCGTCTCGGCCAAGGACGAAGGCGTCGAGGTCGGTGACGTGGTCACGCTCGACCGCCTGGGCACCCAGCTCACCGTCGTCGGGTTCACCGAGGACCAGCGCACCTTCGGCCACGTGGACATCGCCTTCGTGCCGCTGCGTACCTGGCAGGAGGTCCACGCGGGCCTCACCCCGGGCGAGACCGCCGACCCGGAGGTCTACGACGTCGGCAGCGTCGTGGCCCTGCGCGGCGTGGACGGCGCACCCGACCTGGCCGCCGGTGACGCCGCCGCAGGCACCTCGGCACGCAGCATCGAGGCAGCCTTCGACTCCTCGCCCGGCTACACGGCCGAGCTCATGACCATGCAGCTGATCCAGATCTTCCTCTACGGCATCTCCGCGCTCGTCGTCGGGGCGTTCTTCACGCTCTGGACCGTGCAGCGCACGCGCGAGCTCGCCGTGATGCGCGCCATCGGCGCGTCGACGCGCTTCCTGCTGACCGACGGCGTGCTCCAGGCCGCCGTCCTCCTCGTGGGATCCGTCGCCGTCGGTACCGGCATCGGTGCGGGCCTGGGCGCCATGCTCGAGGGCACGCAGATGCCGTTCGTCCTCCAGGGGCAGCCGGTGCTCACCGGGGCGCTGCTGCTCGTGGGCCTGGGCCTCGCCGGCGCCGCCGTCGCGACCGGCCGCATCTCCTCCGTCGACCCCGTGACCGCACTGGGAGAGAACCGATGACCACCCCCGCCCGCACCGACCGCGCCACCGGCACGGCCACCACGACCGTCGACCCCGCCGCCGAGCGGCAGGGCCTGACCCTGCGGGACGTCGTCCTGACGTTCGGCGACGGCGACGACCAGGTCGCCGCGCTCGACCACGTGGACCTCGACGTCGCGCCCGGCGAGCTCGTCGCCGTCGTCGGCCCCTCGGGTGCCGGCAAGTCCAGCCTGCTCGCGGTGGCCGGCGGCCTCACGCGCCCGACGTCGGGCTCGGTGCGCGTCGCCGGGACTGAGCTGGTGGGCCTGTCGTCGCGTGCGCTCGCCACGTTCCGCCGCGACAACGTCGGCTTCGTCTTCCAGTCGGGCAACCTCGTGCCCGCGCTCACGGCGATCGACCAGCTCCGGCTCGTCGAGAAGATCACCGGCCGACGCGCGGCGACCGCGCCGCTCGCCCTGCTCGACGCCGTGGGCATGGCCGAGCACGCCGACCGGCGTCCTGCGCGGCTCTCCGGCGGCGAGCGTCAGCGCGTGGGCATCGCCCGCGCCCTGGTGGCGTCGCCTTCCGTGCTGCTCGTGGACGAGCCGACTGCCGCGCTCGACCGGCGCCGCAGCCACGAGATCGTGGAGCTGCTGGCCCGCGAGACGCACCAGTTCGGCGTCGCGACCGTGATGGTGACCCACGACCACGACGTGCTCACGCACTGCGACCGCGTCGTGGAGATGACCGACGGCAGGCTCGCGCCCGTTCAGTCCTGATCGGGCGCGGGAGTCCCTGACGCCTGCGCGGCCGGCTGGAGGCCGCGCAGGTAGGGGTCGAGGATCGCGGTGGTCGCGCGCAGGGACCGCTCCAGGTCGCCCGTCTGCTCGACCAGGCGCGAGGCCGCGTGCACGACGGCGTTCACCAGCTCCGCGGACAGCTCGGGATCGGGCGCGCCCAGCTCGCGCAGCGCCGCCAGCACGGGGACGAGCAGCTGGTCGTGGAAGTCGCGCGCACGCTCCGCGACGTCCTCCGACGGCGCGACGACCGCGAGGGTGCGGGCCAGGGCGTGCTCGCCGTCGGCCACGAGCTCGAGGTTGGCGCGGACGAAGGCGATCACCCGTCCGTGCGGGCCGTCCGCTGCGGCGATGGTGGTGTCGAGGCGGCGCTGCCAGGTCGGGAAGGAGTCCCTGACCAGGGCGGACAGCAGGTCCTCCCGCGACGCGAAGTACTGGTAGACGCTCGATCGCGACAGCCCAGCCCGCTCGCCGACCTCGGCGAGCGTCGGGACGCGGTCCGGGTCCGCCGTGAGGAGGTCGCGTGCGGCGTCGAGCAACGCCCGCTCGCGCGCCGCCCGGTGCTCGGCGACGGTCGGCGCGTCGATGCGCGGCATGCGTCTCCTCCTCTCGTCGCCCCTCGCCCGTGGTGCCGGCCACGCGGGCGCCCGGACTCGGGTGCACCATCGTATGTCCCGACATGCTGTCGGGAACATGCCTGAGGTGCCTCGAGCTCACGCTCCGCCGGGCGCGTGGCGCTCGAGGAACGCGAAGACCTCCGTCTCGTCGACGCCGGGGAACGCGCCGGCGGGCAGCGCGGCGAGCATCGACGCGTGCGGCCGCGCGGCGGGCCAGGCCCGCCCCGCCCACCGCTCGGCGAGGTCGGCGGGCGGCCGGTGGCAGCAGGCGGGATCAGGGCACGTCGACGTGCCCCGCTGCGGCGTCTCGCGGCCCTGGAACCAGCGCACGTGCGCGTACGGGACGCCCACGCTGACCGAGAAGTCGCCGTCGGCCGATCCCTGCACCCGTGAGGTGCACCAGAAGGTGCCCGCCGGCGTGTCCGTGTACTGGTAGTACGGGCTGAACCGGTCGTCCACGTCGAAGACCGTCCGGGCGGTCCAGCGCCGGCACACCGGCTGTCCTTCGATGGCGCCGAGCGGGTCCGACGGGAAGCGCACCCCGTCGTTCTCGTACGCCTTGTGCAGCACACCGCTCTCGTGGACCTTCATGAAGTGCACCGGCACGTCGAGGTGACGGGTCGCGAGGTTGGTGAACCGGTGCGCCGCGGTCTCGTACGTGACGGCGAAGGCATCGCGCAGGTCCTCCACCGACAGGCGGCGAGCGGCCTTCGCCTGCCGCAGCATCGCTGCCGCGTCGTCCTCCGGCACGAGCAGCGCCGCCGCGAGGTAGTTGGTCTCCACCCGCTGGCGCAGGAAGTCCCCGTAGTCACGCGGCTCGGTGTGCCCGAGCACGTGCGACGCGAGGGCCTGCAGGACGGCGGAGCGCGGGTCCGGCTGGGACGCGACGCCGTGCGGCAGGTACACCCGGCGGTGTCGCAGGTCCGTGACGGACCGCGTGGAGTGCGGCAGGTCGCCGGCGTGGTGCAGGGAGAAGCCGAGGTGCGCGGCGATCTCCCCGGTCGCGCGCTGGGAGAGCGGCCCGCCCGGGTGCCCGATGGCGGCCAGCAGGTCGCGTGCGTGCTCCTCCAGCTCGGGGAAGTAGTTGTCCCGGGCGCGCATCTCCGCGCGCAGCTCGGCGTTGGCGCGCCGGGCCTCCTCGGGCGTGGCCGCGCGCTCGGTGAGCAGGCGCCGCACCTCGGCCTGGAGACGCACGAGCGCGTCCAGCGCGTCGGTCGGCAGCGACCGGCCCACCTTCACCTGCCCGATGCCGAGCGAGGCGAACAGCGGGCCGCGCTGGGCGCGCTCGAGCGCGACCTCGAGCGCGGCGCGCCGGGTGGGCGGCTCCGGGGACAGGAGCTCCTCCAGCCCCACCCCGAGAGCGGCGGCCACCCGCTGCAGGAAGGAGACCTTGACCTCGCGCCGGCCGTTCTCCAGCAGGGAGACCTGCGAGGGCGCGCGCCCGACGGCGGCGCCCAGGTCCTCCAGCGTCATCCCGCGGGCGGTGCGCAGGTGCCGTACCCGGCGTCCGATGACGATCGGGTCGACCAGCCCCTCCGCGGGCGGCGCCGAGGCGGGCGCCCGCCGTGACGGTGTCGGGGTGCTCGGAGCCGCGCGCCCGCCGGGGCCGGCCGGGCGTTGGGTGCCAGTCGTCACGCTCATGCCCCACGGTCGCCCGTCGCACCTCGGACGCGCCACCTTCCCCGGCGCAGAAGAACCGGGATTCTTCTGCGTCGCCCGGCGGGCAAGGTGGCGGGAGCGCGCCGCAAGGTGGACAGGTCAGGCCCAACGGAGGGAGACCACCCATGGACGCGAACACCGCAGCCACTGTCGGCATCAGCCGCCCGCAGCACGGGCCGCGCCGGCTCGCCCTGGCCGGTGACGAGGCCTCGCGTCGCCGGCCCCGGCCGGGCGACCAGGTGCAGACCGCCGCCGAGCTCGAGCAGGAGTGGGCGAGCGACCCGCGGTGGTCCGGCGTCCGGCGCGACTACTCCGCGCAGGACGTGATCGACCTGCGCGGCACCGTGACCGAGGAGCACACGCTCGCCCGCCGCGGCGCCGAGCGCCTCTGGGAGCTGCTGCACACCGAGGAGTTCGTGCCCGCACTCGGCGCGCTGACCGGCAACCAGGCGGTCCAGCAGGTCCGCGCCGGCCTCAAGGCGATCTACCTGTCGGGGTGGCAGGTCGCCGCCGACGCGAACCTGTCGGGGCACACCTACCCGGACCAGAGCCTGTACCCGGCGAACTCGGTGCCCGCCGTCGTCCGTCGGATCAACAACGCCCTCCTGCGGGCGGACCAGGTGGACGCGGTCGAGGCGGCCCTCACGGGCGGGCCGGGCGCCGGCCGCCGCCTCGGCGAGTGGCTCGCGCCGATCGTGGCCGACGCCGAGGCCGGGTTCGGTGGCCCGCTGAACGCCTACGAGCTCATGCGGGCGATGATCGCCGCGGGCGCCGCGGGTGTGCACTGGGAGGACCAGCTCGCCGCCGAGAAGAAGTGCGGCCACCTGGGCGGCAAGGTCCTCGTCCCGACGTCCCAGCACGTGCGCACCCTCAGCGCGGCGCGCCTCGCGGCCGACGTCGCGGGGGTGCCCACGCTCGTCGTGGCGCGGACGGACGCGCTCGCGGCGGACCTGCTGACCTCCGACGTCGACCCGCGCGACGCCGAGTTCCTCACCGGCGAGCGGACCGTCGAGGGCTACGTCCGGGTGCGTCCGGGCCTGGATGCCGTGGTCGCGCGGTCGCTGGCGTACGCGGAGTACGCGGACCTGCTGTGGGTGGAGACCGGCGAGCCCGACCTCGCCCTGGCGCGGGAGTTCGCCGAGCGGATCCACGAGCGGTTCCCCGGCAAGCTCCTCGCCTACAACTGCTCGCCGTCGTTCAACTGGAAGGCCCACCTCGACGACGCCGCGATCGCGCGCTTCCAGCGCGAGCTCGCCTCGTACGGGTACGCGTTCCAGTTCATCACCCTCGCCGGCTTCCACGCCCTCAACCACGCGATGTTCCAGCTCGCGCGGGGCTACGCCGAGCACGGGATGACCGCCTACGTCGCCCTGCAGGAGGCCGAGTTCGCCGCCGAGGCAGACGGCTACACCGCGACGAGGCACCAGCGCGAGGTCGGCACGGGCTACTTCGACCGCGTCGCGACAGTGCTCAACCCGGACAGCGTGACGACCGCGATGGCCGGCTCCACCGAGACCGCCCGGTTCGGAGGACACCGATGAACGCACTCCCGCAGGCCACCACGACCAGCCGACCCACGGCGCCGGCACCCGCACCCGCCGCCACGCCCGACGGCGTCGCCCCGTTCGCGCACGCAACCGCGCGCGTCGAGGTGGTCGGGCCGCCGGTCGCCGGTTCGGCGACCATCCTGACCCCGGAGGCGCTCGCCTTCCTGACCGAGCTGCACGTCCGCTTCGCGGGTCGGCGGCACGACCTGCTCCTCGAGCGCCAGCGGCGGCAGGAGCGCTACGCCAACGGCCTGGACCCGGACTTCCTGCCCGAGACGGCCGGCATCCGGGCCGACCCGACGTGGCGGGTCGCCGGGGCAGGGCCGGGCCTGGTGGACCGGCGCGTCGAGATCACCGGGCCGACGGACCGCAAGATGACGGTCAACGCGCTCAACTCCGGCGCGCGCGTGTGGCTCGCCGACCAGGAGGACGCGACCTCCCCGACGTGGGAGAACGTCGTCGGGGGGCAGCACAGCCTCTACGACGCGATCCGCGGGCAGGTCGACTTCGTCTCGCCCGAGGGCAAGGAGTACCGGGTCGGGCCGACGACCCCGACGATCGTCATGCGACCGCGTGGCTGGCACCTGGCGGAGCGGCACCTGCGGTTCGTGGACCGCGCCGGCCAGCGGGCCGCGGCGTCGGCCAGCCTCGTCGACTTCGGCCTGTACGCGTTCCACAACGCGACGGCGCTCGTGGCGGCGGGCCGCGGCCCGTACTTCTACCTGCCGAAGATCGAGAACCGCCTCGAGGGGCGGCTGTGGGACGACGTGTTCACCGTCACGGAGACCTACCTCGGGCTGCCGCACGGGACGATCCGCGCCACCGTGCTCATCGAGACGATCACGGCCGCCTTCGAGATGGAGGAGATCCTCTACGAGCTCCGCGACCACTGCGCAGGCCTCAACGCCGGGCGGTGGGACTACATCTTCAGCATCATCAAGACCTTCCGGGAGCGGGGGCCGCGGTACGTCCTGCCCGACCGGTCGCAGGTGACGATGGACGTGCCCTTCATGCGCGCCTACACCGACCTCCTCGTGGCGACCTGCCACCGCAGGGGAGCGCACGCCATCGGCGGGATGTCGGCGTTCATCCCGAACCGCCGCGACCCCGAGGTCACCGCGCGCGCGCTCGACCAGGTGCGGGCCGACAAGGAGCGGGAGGCCGGGCAGGGCTTCGACGGCACGTGGGTCGCCCACCCCGACCTCGTGCCCGTCGCGCGCGAGGTCTTCGACGCCACGCTCGGCGACCGTCCGAACCAGCTCGACCGGCTGCGTGACGACGTCCGCGTCACGGCCGCGCAGCTGCTCGACTTCCGGTCGGCCAACGGCCGCGTCACCGAGGCGGGTGTGCGCGGGAACGTCGCCGTCGCGGTCCGCTACCTCGACTCGTGGCTGCGCGGTACCGGGGCGGCTGCCCTGGACAACCTCATGGAGGACGCCGCGACGGCCGAGATCTCGCGCTCGCAGATCTGGCAGTGGGTCCATCACGGGACCGAGACGGCCGAGGGGCGCCGGATCAGCCGCGCGTGGGTCGCCGAGGTGCTGTCGGAGGTCGTCGCGAGCCTGCCCAGGTCCGCGGGGGACCGGGTCGACGACGCCGCGGCGCTCTTCCGGCAGGTGGCGCTCGCCGATGAGTACCCGAGCTTCCTCACGCTGTCCGCCTACGCCCAGCACCTCGTCCAGCGACCGGAGGGACCGGTGCCGGATCGGTCGTGACGGGGCCGGGCGGTCAGCCCGCCAGCAGCGCGGTGACCAGGAACGCGGTCGAACCGAGTGCCAGCCCGACGACGGCCATCCGGAACCAGCGACGCTCGTCGGCGGCCCGGCCCGCCTGGCCGTGCCGGAACGCGGCGACCAGCGCGCCCGCGCCGCCGATGGTGCAGAGCCCACCGAGGGCCAAGGTCACGATCTCCACGGGGAGAGTCTGCCGCCTCGCCGCGGACGACGACGGCGCCGGTCACCTGGAGGGTGGCCGGCGCCGTCGTCGTCCGTCGTCGCCCCGCGGGGCGACCAGGGTCAGGAGGTGGCGCCAGGGGTCGACGTGGTGCCGCTCGTCGTGCCGTACGGGCTGTCGCCCTCGCCGGTGCGCGAGCGCACCGTGTCGGTCGCCGAGCGCACGGCCTCGGTGACCTTCTCGCGGATCTCGGGCGCCTTCTCCTTCACGATGGTCGCCGCGCGCTGCTCGACGTCGGACACCGTGCTCTTGACCCGCGGGTCCTCCCAGAGCTTCTGGGCCTGTGCGCGGATCTTCTCGAACTGCTCACGACCGGCGCGGGTGCCGAGCACGTAGCCGATCGCGCCGCCCACCAGGAATGCCGCCTTGGTCCGCATGGGGTCCTCCCGTCCTCGTGGCGCTCGCGCGCCCTGACTGTCGTCGAGCCTAGGTCGCGCCGCCGGTGGTCGCGCGCGGTATCGGCGACCCGATCATGGCGACGGGTCGCGCGGACCCGTGATCGGCCGGTCACCAGGGCATGGAAGGATGACGCCATGGCCATGCGTGACATCCGCGTCGTCGGTGACCCCGTCCTCCGGACGCCCTGCGAGCCCATCCGTGAGCGTGACGCGCGCGTCCGCGCCCTGGTAGAGGACCTCCTCGAGACGGTCGACGCCGACGGGCGAGCGGGACTCGCGGCGAACCAGATCGGCGTGAACCTGCGCGCCTTCTCCTGGAACATCGACGACGAGATCGGCTACGTCCTCAACCCGCGCCTCGTCGAGGTGTCCGAGGACGAGTACCAGGACGGCGACGAGGGCTGCCTGTCGGTCCCGGGCCTGTGGTTCCCGACCAAGCGCGCCTGGTACGCCCGCGTGGTGGGGGAGGACCTGGACGGGCGCGAGGTCGTCGTCGAGGGGACCGAGCTCATGGCGCGCTGCCTCCAGCACGAGTGCGACCACCTCGACGGCATGCTGTTCCTCGACCGCCTGGAGCGCGCCGAGCGCAAGAAGGCGATGCGGGCCATCCGCGAGCAGCTCGGCTGATCCGTCCACGGCCCGTGTTCGTGCTGGCCAAGCGCCCGCGCGTCGGGCATGCTGGTCCCAGCACGCCGCAGGCAACGCCAGGAAGTCGCACCTCTCGTTCGTGAACGAGGTCGTTGGGGAAGACGCACCTCGACCGAGCGGAGGATCGACATGGCCGGTGCCATCACCCGCGGTGTCCTTTTCGTGCACTCAGCGCCCCGAGCGCTGTGCCCGCACGTCGAATGGGCCGCCGGCGGCGTCCTCGGCGCGCGCGCGTCGCTGGACTGGACCGAGCAGCCCGCCGCGCCCGGCATGTTCCGAGCCGAGCTCTCCTGGCAGGGCGCACAGGGGACCGGCGCGCGCCTGACGTCGGCCCTGCGCGGCTGGGCGCACCTGCGCTACGAGGTGACCGAGGAGCCGAGCCACGGCAGCGACGGCGGGCGCTGGAGCCACACGCCGGATCTCGGGATCTTCCACGCCGTGACCGACGTGCACGGCAACATCCTCGTGCCGGAGGACCGGGTGCGGGCCGCGATGGAGCACGCCGAGGACCCGGCGCGGATGCGCCGCGAGCTCGACCTGGCGCTCGGCCAGGCCTGGGACGACGAGCTCGAGCCCTTCCGCTACGCGGGCGCAGGCGCGCCGGTCCGCTGGCTGCACCGCGTGGGCTGAGCCGCCCCTCGAGTGGAACGTCGCCCCTGCGACTCGCCACCGGGTGGAACGCAGTGCTCCGGTCTCGTTCCACCCGGCGGCGGAGAGAACGTCAGGCGGTGGTGAGCACCAGGGCCACGTTGTGGCCGCCGAAGCCGAACGAGTTGTTGATCGCCGCGAGCTGACCGTCGCGCAGCGCGCGCGGGGTGTCCCGGACCAGGTCCAGGGCGAGCTCGGGGTCCGGCTGCGACACGTTGATCGTGGGCGGTGCGGTCCGCTCCCGCAGCGCGAGCACGGTGAAGATCGTCTCGAGCGCCCCGGCGCCGCCCAGCAGGTGACCCGTCATCGACTTGGTGGCCGACAGGGCCACGCCGTCGGCGGCACCGCCCAGGACGGCCCGCACGGAGCGCGCCTCGACGAGGTCGCCGACGGTCGTCGACGTCGCGTGCGCGTTGACGTGCGCGACGTCGGCCGCCGCGACGCCCGCGTCCTCGAGGGCCCGGCGCATCGCGGCGATCTGGCCGCGGCCCTCGGGCTCGGGAGACGTCATGTGGTACCCGTCCGCCGACAAGCCGATGCCGACGAGACGCGCGTGGACCCGTGCGCCACGTGCCGCGGCGTGCGCGGCGCTCTCGAGCACGACGATGCCTGCGCCCTCGCCGAGCACGAAGCCGTCCCGCTCGACGTCGTAGGGCCGCGAGGCGGCCGTCGGGTCGTCGTTCCGTGTCGACAACGTGCGGGACGCCGCGAAGGCCGCGATCGGCATCGGGTGGATGGCGGCCTCGGTCCCCCCGGCGACGACGACGTCGGCCCGCCCGGTGCGGATCATCTCCGCCGCGTAGCCGATCGCCTCGGCCCCCGACGCGCAGGCGGAGACGAGCGCGTGCGCGCCGGCCTGCGCGCCGATCTCCAGCCCGACGTACGCGGTGGGGGAGTTGGGCATGAGCATCGGCACAGTCATCGGCAGGACGCGGCGGGCGCCCTTCTCCCGCAGCGTGTCCCACGCGTCGAGCGTGGTCCAGATCCCGCCGATGCCGGAGGACACGACCGCACCGAGCCGGGTCGGCTCGACCTCGGGTGCGCCGGCGTGGGCCCACGCCTCCCGCAGGGCGACCATCGCGTACTGCGCCGACGGGTCCATGCGCTTCATCTCGGGCCGGGACAGCACCTCCGACGGCGGGACCCGGAGCTGCGCCGCGAAGGTCACGGGGAGCTCGTAGGTCGCGGCCCAGTCGTTGTCGAACGTGCGCGCGCCGGACTCGCCGGCGAGCGCGGCGGCCCAGGTGCTGGGCACGTCGCCGCCGAGCGGCGTCGTGGCGCCGAGTCCGGTGATGACGACCTCGGGTGCGGTCACGGTTCCTCCTGCGGGGTGCCGGAAGCCTCCGGCGGCCGGGCTCGGCCGCCGGACGCTCCGGGACGGATCAGGCCTGGGCGCCGGCGATGAAGCTGACGGCGTCGCCCACGGTCGCGAGGTTCTTGACCTCGTCGTCGGGGATGCGGACCGAGAACTTCTCCTCGGCCAGCGTGACGATCGTCATCATCGACAGCGAGTCGATGTCGAGGTCGTCGGTGAAGGACTTCTCCGGCGAGACGGAGTCGGTCGGCAGCCCGGTCTCCTCGCTGACGATCTCCGCCAGGCCGGCCAGGATCTCCTGCTCGCTGTACGCCATCGGTTCTCTCCTCATCGTGGTGGGCCTGCGGCCCGGGGGGTTGCGGGCGCCCGTCGGGGCCCGGTGGATCAGGTTCGCTCAGGGAAGCACGACCACCTGAGCGGCGTACACGAGCCCGGCGCCGAAGCCGATCTGCAGGGCGAGCGCGCCGCTGGTGACCTGGCCCTCGCGGAGCAGGCGCTCGGCGGCGAGCGGGATCGAGGCGGCCGAGGTGTTGCCGGTGTCGGCGATGTCCCGGCCGATGACGACGCGCTCGGGCAGGTGGAGCTGCTTGACCATCTGGTCGATGATCCGCATGTTCGCCTGGTGCGGGATGAAGGCGTCCAGGTCGTCCACCGTCACGCCGGCGGCCGCGAGGGCCTTCTCGGCGATCGGCGCCATCTGCCACACGGCCCACTTGAAGACGCTGGCGCCCTCCTGGCGGAGCGTCGGCCACTCGGCTCCCTGCTCGAACGCCTCCTTCCAGGAGGCGGTCTGCTTGATGAGGTGGCCCTGGCCTGCGGAGCCCCAGACGGTCGGGCCGATGCCCGGCGTGTCGGAGGCGCCCACGACCACGGCACCGGCGCCGTCGCCCAGGAGGAACGAGATGGACCGGTCCGTCGGGTCGACGAAGTCGCTCATCTTCTCCGCGCCGACGACCAGCACGTGCTGCGCCGCCCCCGCCCGCACCAGGGCGTCAGCCTGCCCGATGCCGTAGGCGTAGCCGGCGCACGCGGCCGACAGGTCGTAGGCCGCGGCGGGCACGGCGCCGAGGCGGTCGGCGAGCAGCGCGGCCGCCGACGGCGTCTGGTGGAAGTACGTGGTGGTCGCGACGATCACGGCGTCGACGTCGGCGGGCTGGAGGCCGGCGTGCTCGATCGCGGCGCGCGCGGCGCCCTCGGCGAGGTCGACGACGTCGACGTCCGCCGCCGCGCGCGTGCGCGTGACGATGCCGGTCCGCTGGCGGATCCACTCGTCGCTGGAGTCGATGGGGCCCGCGATCTCGTCGTTCGTCACGACGCGGTCCCCACGGACGCCCCCGATGCCGAGGATGCGCGTGTACGCCGGTCCGGAGCTCTGGGTCAGGGTCGGGCGCGTCACTGCGGGGCCTCCTCGGGTCGCCGGGTGGTGTGGCGGAGCACGAGGTCGCGCGCGGCCTCGAGGTCGTCGGGGCTGGACAGGGCCACCGTCTCCACGCCCGGCAGGCCGCGGCGGGCGAGCCCGGTCAGCACGCCCGCGGGTGCCAGCTCGACGAGCCCGGTCACCCCCATGGCCTGCATCGTCTGCTGGCACAGGTCCCAGCGCACCGGCGCGACGACCTGCTCGGCGAGCCGGTGCAGCACCTCGCGGCCACGCCCGAACGGGCAGCCGTGGTGCACGGGGTAGGTGCGGCCGTCGGCGTCGGACAGGAGGGGCAGGGCGGGGTCCTGCGCGGGCCACGACGCCGCGACGGGCGCGAACTCCTCCTGCGCGGACTGCATGTACGGCGTGTGGAACGCCCCGGCGACCTGGAGTGGGATCACCCGCGCGCGGGCGGGCGGCGCGGCGACGAACGCCGCGAGCGCGTCCCGAGACCCCGCGGCGACGACCTGTCCACCGCCGTTGACGTTCGCCGGGTAGAGCCCGGCGGACTCGATCGCCGCGAGGACGGCCTCGGGCTCCCCGCCGACGACGGCGGCCATGCGGGTGGGCGTGACGGCGGCGGCGCCGGCCATGCTGCGGGCGCGGTGGGCGACGAGCCCGACGGCGCCCTCGTCCGTGAGCACCCCCGCCACGGCGGCCGCGGCGAGCTCGCCGACCGAGTGCCCCGCCGTGACGTCGACCACCTCGCTCGCCGGACGTCCGTCGAGGAGTGCGCGCAGCGCCAGCAGCGACGCGGCGACGATGAGCGGCTGGGCGACGGCCGTGTCCCGGATCGTGTCGGCGTCCGACTCGGTGCCGTGCCGCACGAGATCCACGCCGCAGGCGTCGGCGAACGCCGACAACCGGTCGGCCGCGCCCGGGAGCTCGAGCCATGGACGGAGGAACCCGGGGGACTGGGAGCCCTGACCCGGGCACACGACCGCTAGCACCCGTCCACCATGCCGAACCGGGTGGGCGGCACCGGCCTCCGACGCACACCACGATCGCGGAGAGTCCTTGTGCGCTCCCTACAACGGCCGCCGACGCACGCTCGTGCTCGTGCCCGCACCCCTCAGGAGGAGGCGCCGTCGAGGCGCCCCAGCGCGAGCGCCGTCTGCAGCACGTAGCCCTCGCGCGGGTCGAGCGGGTCCCAGCCGGTGACCTCGGCCACCTTCCGCAGCCGGTACCGCACGGTGTTCGGATGCACGTAGAGCACGCGGGCGGCGGCCTCGAGCGAGCGGCCGTGCTCGGCGTGCGCCGCGAGCGTCTCGAGCAAGGAGCCGCCGGCCGCGGCGAGCGGGGCGTACACCTGCTCGACGAGCGTGCGACGCGCGATCGCGTCACCGACGAGCACCCGCTCGGGAAGCAGGTCGTCGGCGGCCACCGGACGCGGCGCGGTCGGCCAGGCCCGGGCGGCGGCGTGCCCGGCGAGCGCCGCCGCCGCCGAGGCGCCCGCGTGCTCGAGCCCGGTCACGACGGGGCCGATGACCACGGGACCCGGGCCGAAGCGCGGGACGAGCGACGTCGCGCCCGCGCGCAGGTCGCCCTCGCCCCCCAGGACCACCACCACGCGGTCACCGTGGATGCCGACGAGCGCGTCGTCCGCCGCGCGGCGCGTCGCCCGCCGAAGCTCGGCCGCCCGGACGTCGTCGAACGGCTGGGCCACGGTGCCGACCATGACGAGCGACTGACCGTGGCCGCTCCAGCCGAGTGCGGCGACGCGCGACCGCAGGGCGTCGTCCGCGTCGCCGCGGACGATGGCGTCCACGACGAGGGCCTCGAGGCGGGCGTCCCACGCGCCGCGGGCCTCGGCCGCGCGGGCGTACACCTCGGCCGCGGAGAAGGCCACCTCGCGGGAGTAGCGCAGGACGGCCTCCCGGAGGTCGCGCTCGCTGCCCGGAGCCGCGAGCCGGTCGCTGTGGTCCTCCACCACCTCGACGAGGATCCGGACCAGCTGCAGGGTCTGCTGGAGCGAGACCGACCGCGTGAGCTCGGGCGGGGCGGCCGCGAAGATCTCGTTCGCCCCCGTCGGCGGGCTGCTCGGGTCCGCGAACCACGTGATGAAGCTGGAGATGCCCGCCTGGACGACCAGGCCGACCCAGGACCGGTCCTCAGCAGGCAGTGCCCGGTACCAGGGCAGTCCCTCGTCCAGCTTGCGCGAGGCTGCCGCGGAGAGCAGTCCGCTCCCGTCGTGCAGCCGACGCAGGGTGTGGGCCTGATCACGCGTGGGCGCTGGCATGTCGACGAGGATAGGGGGACCGGGGGCCTCGGGCACAGCGCGCCGTTGTAGGGACCCCACAAGGTTCCGGTCTGGCCTCCTGCCTGGCCGGCATCGGGGTCCCGCTGAGCCGGTGCGGTTTGGTCACGGGCGGCTATCGTCGGGGTATGGACTTCCTCCCACGCTTGCGACGACTCGTGCGCCGTCCGGCGTCGGGCTACAAGGTCGGTCTGCGACGGCCGACCTCGATCGGTCGCCGGGACAGCGTCCGCGAGGACGCCGTGCGCATCAAGCTGAGCGAGGACCCCAACGACGCCAAGGCGTTCGGGGCACTGGCCGAGATGGTGCGCCGTCGCGCCGCGGAGGTCGGCACGGACGGGGACCCGCTGACCGCACCGCAGGACGAGATGGAGAAGCAGCGCGCGGCGGACCTCGCCGTGTGGTCGCTGGCCGAGGAGCTGGCCGGGCACCCGCGCGCCTGGTACCCGCTCATCGAGCTCGCTCGGCTGTCGATCCACGACGACCACGAGGGCGCGCTGCGCAGGCTGGCGACGGCCGCCGAGCGCGACCCCGCCGGCCACGCGCTCGTGGAGGGCCTCCAGATGCTGCGTGACGCCGGGATGCCCGTGGAGGCGCTCGGCCTCGGCGTGGGCCACTGGCGCGTCAAGGAGCAGCCGGTCGAGATCGCCCGGCAGCTCGTGCTCGCCGCGGTCGAGGCGGACCGGCCGCTGGATGCCAAGCAGCACCTCGCCGCCCTCGAGCTGCACCCGGACCACGCCGCCGTCGCCGCGCTGCGCCCCGAGCTCGAGGCGATGGTCGCGCACGCCGAGCAGCGGATCGCGGGCACCTGAGGCCGACGCGCCGACGACGAACGGCGGGGGCCCCGGACGATGCGTCCGGGGCCCCCGCCGTTGCTCGTGCGGTGCGTCAGGAATCGCCGCCGGCGGTGCCGGAGCGGCCGGCCCGCGCGTCGTGCAGCTGGTAGCGCTCGATCGCCTGGGCGACGGCCTCCGCGGGGACCTCGCCGCGGCGCGCGAGGAGCTGGAGCACCTTCGCAGCCGTCGTCGGGCCGTCGATGTGGAAGTGCCGCCGTGCCGCCGCGCGGGTGTCGGAGAAGCCGAAGCCGTCCGCACCGAGCGTGGCGTACTCACCGGGGATCCAGGCCCGGACCTGGTCGGCCAGCAGGTGGTTGTAGTCGCTCGTCGCCACGAACGGCCCCTGCGCACCCTGCAGCTTCGCGGTGAGGTACGGCACGCGCGCCTCGGCCTCGGGGTGCAGGAAGTTGTGCTCGTCCGCCGCCAGCCCGTCGCGCCGCAGCTCGTTCCACGACGTCACCGACCACACGTCGGCCTGAACGCCCCAGTCCTGCGCCAGCAGCTCGGAGGCCTCGAGCGCCCACGGCACGCCCACGCCGGACGCGAGGATCTGGGCGCGCGGGCCCTCGCCCTCGGCGCGGTGGACGCGGTGGATGCCGCGCAGGATGCCCTCGACGTCGACGTCCTCCGGCTCCGCCGGCTGCGGCATCGGCTCGTTGTAGACCGTGAGGTAGTACATGACGTCCGGGTCGCGGGGGTCGTCGGTGCCGTACATCCGCTGGATGCCGTCACGGACGATGTGCCGGATCTCGTACGCCCACGCCGGGTCGTAGTGCACGACGGCAGGGTTGGTCTGCGCGAGCAGCGGCGAGTGGCCGTCCGCGTGCTGCAGGCCCTCGCCGGCGAGCGTGGTCCGGCCTGCGGTGGCACCGATGATGAAGCCGCGCGTCATCTGGTCGCCGGCCGCCCAGAACTGGTCGCCGGTCCGCTGGAAGCCGAACATCGAGTAGAAGATGTAGAACGGCACCAGCGCCTGGCCGTGCGTGGCGTACGACGTGCCGACGGCCTGGAACGCCGACGCCGACCCCGCCTCGTTGATGCCGGTGTGCAGCACCTGGCCGCTCTCCGACTCCTTGTAGGAGAGCATCAGCTCGCGGTCGACGGCGAGGTAGTTCTGCCCGAGCGTGTTGAAGATCTTCGCCGTCGGGAAGACCGCGTCGAGACCGAACGTGCGGGCCTCGTCGGGGATGATCGGCACGATCCGCTGGCCGAACTCCTTGTCCTTCATGAGCTCCTTGAGGAGCCGGACGAAGGCCATGGTGGTCGCGACCTGCTGGGCGCCCGAGCCCTTCTTGATGACCTCGTACGGCTTCTCGTCGGGCAGGGCGAGCGGCGCGAAGGTGCTGCGGCGCTCCGGGAGGAACCCGCCCAGGGCCTTGCGGCGCTCGATCATGTACCGGATCTCGGGGGCGTCCGCGCCGGGGTGGTAGTACGGCGCGTTGAACGGGTCCTCGAGCTGGGCGTCGTCCAGCGGGATGTGCAGGAAGTCGCGCAGCGCCTTCAGGTCGTCCGTCTTCAGCTTCTTCATCTGGTGCGTCGCGTTGCGCCCCGCGAAGTGGCTGCCGAGGCCGTAGCCCTTGATGGTCTTGGCGAGGATGACCGTCGGCTGGCCGGTGGCCTGCGTGGCGGCCGCGTAGGCCGCGTAGACCTTGCGGTAGTCGTGGCCGCCGCGCTTGAGGGCCCAGATCTCGTCGTCGGTCATCCGCTCGACGAGCGCCTTGGTGCGCGGGTCGCGCCCGAAGAAGTGCTCACGGACGAACGCGCCGTTCTCGGCCTTGTAGGTCTGGTAGTCGCCGTCGGGCGTGACGTTCATGAGGTTGACCAGGGCGCGGTCCTTGTCCGCGTTGAGCAGCGCGTCCCACTCGCGGCCCCAGACCACCTTGATGACGTTCCAGCCGGCACCGCGGAAGAACGCCTCGAGCTCCTGGATGATCTTGCCGTTGCCGCGCACGGGGCCGTCCAGGCGCTGCAGGTTGCAGTTGACGACGAACGTCAGGTTGTCGAGCTGCTGCTGCGCGGCGAGCTGCAGCATGCCGCGGCTCTCCGGCTCGTCCATCTCGCCGTCGCCGAGGAACGCCCACACGCGCTGGGCGGAGGTGTCCTTGATCCCGCGGTTGTGCAGGTACTTGTTGACCCACGCCTGGTAGATCGCCGACGACGGGCCGAGGCCCATCGACACGGTCGGGAACTCCCAGAAGTCCGGCATGAGCCGCGGGTGCGGGTAGGAGGACAGGCCGCCGCCCGGCTTGGAGACCTCCTGGCGGAACGCGTCGAGCTGGTCCGGGGACAGCCGGCCCTCGAGGAACGCCCGCGCGTAGATGCCGGGGGAGGCGTGACCCTGGAAGTAGACCTGGTCGCCGCCGCCCGGGTGGTCCTTGCCGCGGAAGAAGTGGTTGAAGCCGACCTCGTAGAGCGTCGCGACCGACGCGTAGGACGAGATGTGACCGCCGACGCTGATCTCGGGTCGCTGCGCGCGGGTGACCATGACGGCCGCGTTCCACCGGATCAGGCGGCGGTACGCGCGCTCGAGGGTCTCGTCGCCGGGGAAGTACGGCTCCTCGTGCACGCCGATCGTGTTGACGTACGGCGTCGTCAGGTAGCTGGGCACGGGCACGTTCCGCTCGCGCGCCCGCTTGAGGAGGCTCAGGAGCACGTAGCGGGCCCGGGGGCCGCCGCGCTCGTCGAGCAGGCCGTCGAACGACTCGACCCACTCGTCCGTCTCGCTGGGGTCGATGTCCGGCACCTGGCTCAGGAGTCCGTTGATGAGCGGGCCGGTCGTGTCGCGTGCTGCCACCGAGATCCTCACCTCTGTCGTCGCACCGGCCGGTCGCCGCGGTGCGTGTCCCGTACCCGGCCCCCGCCGGTGGGTGCCGGGTACGGGACCTTGGTCGTAGGACCATTGTCGCCCTCTTCCCCCCGCGAAGTCACACCGCGACCCGTCGGTTCGCCTCCGGCGTAGCGCGACGTCGGTCACACCTGCGGCGGCGTCACCGACCGGAACTCGGCGCCGCTCCGCGCGGCACGGCTTGCCACGGACCGCCCCCATGCGGTGGGCTTACCGCCAGGGACGCGGGCGAGGGCCCGCGAACGGGGACGAAGGGAACGGGCAGACACAGTGGGCGGGACCGAGGAGCTCGGTAGCAGCGCGGGCGCTGCGCGGCTGGGCTTCACCGCAGGACAGGTGATCCAGGAGTTCGGCTACGGCGACGACGTGGACGGCGACCTGCGGGACGCGATCGAGGGCGTCGTCGGGGGCGAGCTGGTCGACGAGGACTACGACGACATCGCTGACGGCGTCATCCTCTGGTGGCGCGACGGCGACGGCGACCTCACCGACGCCCTCGTCGACGTGCACGCGAGCCTCGACGACGGTCGCGGCCTGATCTGGCTGCTCACCCGCAAGGCGGGACGCAGCGGCCACGTCGACCACATGGACATCGAGGAGGCCGCCACGACGGCCGGTCTGCACGCCACCAGCACCCTGTCGATCGCGCCGGACTGGTCCGCCACCCGGCTGGGAACCCGCAGCCGCGGCAAGTGAGCGCGCCGACGCCGGTCCCGCGCCCGGGCGACCCCGCCCCGGAGTTCGTCCTGCCCGACGCCCACGGCACGCCCGTGTCCCTGGTGGGGCTGCGCGGCACGCCGGTGGTCCTGGTCTTCTTCCCCTTCGCGTTCTCGGGCATCTGCACGTCCGAGCTGGCGGAGCTGCGCGACAACATCGAGGACTTCGAGGCGGTCGGCGTCCGTCTGCTCGGCGTCTCGTGCGACCCGCGGTACGCGTTGCGGGCGTGGAGCGAGGAGGAGGGGTTCGGCTTCGACCTCCTCTCGGACTTCTGGCCCCACGGCGCCGCGGCCCGCTCGTACGGGGTCTTCGACGACGCCGCCGGGATGGCGCTGCGCGGCAGCTTCCTGGTCGACGCCGACGGCATCGTCCGCTGGCGCATCGTCAACGGCCCGGGCGAGGCGCGGGAGCTCGGCGCCTACCGAGCCGCGCTGGCCGGCCTGTAGCAGCACCGGGCGTGGCGGTCTGGCCGGCAGCCCTAGGGCAGCGGCGTCGGCACCGGTAGGCTGACCCGCCGGGCCTGTAGCTCAGGTGGTCAGAGCGCCGCGCTTACACCGCGGAGGTCGTCGGTTCGAGGCCGGCCGGGCCCACCCCTTCGTCAGCGCGCCAGGATCGTCAGCGCCCCGCCAGGCCGTGCTCCCGCACCGCCCGCGCCAGCTCCTGAGCGAACCCGTCGGCCCGCACCAGCGCCTCCGCGTCCCACGGGTCCAGCGTCTCGGCGTACAGGTTCAGTGCGAGGGTGACGCCGTCCTGCACGTACGCGGGCAGGGCGGCGCCGGACCGGAAGCCGCCGGCCTGCGCGGCCGCGACCCACCCCGCCCAGCGGGTCTCGAGCGAGACGTCCGGCACGATGACGCCCGAGAGCTGGTCCATCGCGAGGACGCAGGGACCGCCGCGCTCGGCGACCTCGGCGTCGTCGCACGCCGCGGCCCGCGGGTCCGAGCTGGCGACCCGCCGTAGCCCGAGCTCCATGCGCAGGATCACGCTGCAGGACGTCGCGCCGCCGATGCGCTCCGCGGCCTCGTCCAGGATCTGCTGCACGTCTGCGGTCATCTCCTCACCCCCGCGCGCACGGTGTCACGCACCCGTCTCCTCGGGCAAACCCCGTGGTCGCGTCGGCGCCGGCGACCGGTCGGCGGTGGACCGGCGCCCGGTACCGTGGCCACGTGAGCCGTGCCGCTGAGCCTGTGCCCGAGCCGGCGTCCGCCGCCGGCGCCGCGCGCCTGTCCGACGTCGTCCGCCTGCTCGAGCGCCGCTACCCGCCGGGGCTCGCCGAGTCCTGGGATGCCGTCGGGACGGTGTGCGGCGACCCGGACCAGCCGGTCCGGCGCGTGCTGCTCGCCATCGACGCCACGACGGCCGTCGTGGACGAGGCGCTGGAGTGGGGCGCGGACCTGCTGTGGACGCACCACCCGCTCCTGCTCCGCGCGGTGCACGGCGTCGCCGCGACGACGAGCAAGGGGGCCGCGGTCCACCGGCTGGTGCGTGGCGGGTGTGCCCTGCACGTGACCCACACGAACGCCGACGCCCCCGACGGCGGCGTGCCCGACGCCCTCGCCGCGGCGCTCGGCGTCGGGGACCGCGCGCCGCTCGTCCCGCGGCCGACGGAACCGCTCGACAAGGTCGTCGTGATGGTGCCCGTCGCCGACGAGGAGCGGCTCGTCGACGCCCTCGCCGCCGCGGGCGCCGGTGCGATCGGTGAGTACCACCGGTGCGCCTGGACCACGACGGGGATCGGCACCTTCGTCCCGGGGGAGCGGGCGGAGCCGGCGATCGGCGAACGCGGGTTCGTCACGCGGATCGAGGAGGCCCGGGTGGAGATGGTGGCCCCGCGTCGCCTGCGCGACGGCGTCGTCGCGGCCCTGCGTGCCACGCACCCGTACGAGGAGCCTGCGTTCGACGTCCTCGAGCTGGCCTCCTTCGCGGGACGTTCGGGGGGTGGGCGCGTCGGCGACCTGCCGGCGCCGATGACGCTCGGTGACTTCGCCCGGCGGGTCGCGCAGGTGCTGCCGCCGACCGCGCAAGGCGTGCGCGTGGCCGGCGACCTGGCGGCACCGGTGCGGCGCGTGGCCGTCGTGGGTGGCTCCGGTGACTCCTTCTTCGACGCCGTCCGGAGCTCCGGGGCGGACGTCTACGTCACGGGCGACCTGCGTCACCACCCGGCCCTCGAGCTGCGCGAGCGGGCCCGCTTCGAGGCCGCACGGGAGGGCCGGGTGCCCGAGGACGGGCGGCCGTTCCTGGTCGACGTCGCGCACTCGGCCAGCGAGTGGCCCTGGCTGGCGCGCGCGGCCGCGGACCTGGCCGACGACGTCCGGGCTCTCGGCACTACGGTGGAGACCCGCGTGAGCGCCGTCCGCACCGATCCCTGGACCGCGCACGTCCCGTCCCCGACCGGAGGTCAGCCGTGACGTCAGCCCCTGTGGCCGACCAGCTCCGCCTGCTCGACGTGCAGGCCCTCGACACGCGCGCTCAGCAGATCGCGCACGCCAGGGCCTCCCACCCCCAGCGCGCGACCGTGCAGGAGCTCTCCGCACGGGTCGCGCAGCTCGACGAGCAGCTCGTGGTGGCCCGCACGGCCGTCAGCGACGCACGCCGTGAGCTCGCCAAGGCCGAGGCGGACGTCGAGCTGGTCCGCTCGCGCGCGGCGCGGGACCAGACGCGCGTCGACTCCGGGCAGGTGAGCGTCAAGGACGTCCAGGCCCTCAGCGGCGAGCTCGAGGCGCTCGCGCGCCGCAAGGCGGCCCTCGAGGACGTCGAGATCGAGGTCATGGAGCGACTCGAGGCCCTGGAGGGCGAGCTCGCCTCGCTCGAGGCGGAGGCGGACGCGGCCCGTGCCGACCGCGCCGCTGCGTCCGCCGAGCTCGACAGCGCGCTCGCCGACCTCGACGCCCAGGCCGCCGCCGTCGTCGCCGAGCGGGCGACCACGGCGGAAGGGCTCGACGCAGGGCTGGTGGCCCTGTACGACAAGCTGCGCGCCCAGCTCGGCAGCGGCGTGGCGGCACTTCGCGGCCACCGTTGCGAGGGCTGTCGCCTCGAGCTGAACGCCAGCGAGCTCGCGCGGATCACGGCGCTGCCGGCGGACGAGGTCGTGCGCTGCGACGAGTGCGGGCGCATCCTCGTGCGGGGCGCGGACGCCGCACGATGACCCGCGGGTCCGCTCGCGGCCCGGCGCGCGAACGGCGGCCCAGCGGCGCGCTCGTCCGGTTCGACGACGAGGAGCCGCTCACCGTGGTGCTCGTGCGCCACGGCGAGACGGCGATGACGGCCGCCAAGGCCTACTCCGGCTCGTCGGTCCCTGGGCCGTCGCTCAGCCCGCACGGCCGCACGCAGGCTGCGCAGGCGGCCGACCTGGTCTTCCGGATCGGCCGGGAGGTCTGGCCGGACCTGCCCCGGCCGACGGCCGTCGTCGCCTCACCGATGGTGCGCACGCAGGAGACGGCCGCCGCCGTCGGGCGTCGCATGGGGTTGCACGTGACGACCGATGCGCTGTTCGCGGAGGCGGACTTCGGCGCGTGGGAGGGCAAGGCTCCCGACGAGATCGAGGCCGGCTGGCCGGGCGAGCTGCAGCGGTGGCACCGGGAGGCGGACTACCGCGCCCCGGGCGGGGAGTCCATGGACGACGTCGGCGACCGCGTGCGGGCGGGTCTCGAGGGTCTGCTGGCCGGGGGCGTGGACCGGACCGTCGTCGTGGTGAGCCACTCCGTGGCCATCCGGTCGGCGATCGGGGTGACCCTGGGCGTGTCGAGCGCGGTGTGGGGGTCGGTGCGGGTGGCGCCCGCGTCGGTGAGCATCGTGCGGTGGTGGGCCGACGGAGCGCGCGAGGTCGCCGTCGTCGGGATGCCGACCGACGCCTGATCGGCCGCTACGCTGGGGCTGCGGATGAGTCGGCCAGGCGGCCGCGTCGGGGGAGACCCCGCCGAGGAACGTCCGGGCTCCGCAGAGCAGGGTGGTGGGTAACGCCCACCCGGGGTGACCCGCGGGACAGTGCCACAGAGAACAGACCGCCATCCGGCAGGGCCTCGGCCAGGCCGGGCGGCAAGGGTGAAACGGTGGAGTAAGAGCCCACCAGCGCACCGGGTGACCGGTGCGGCTCGGCAAACCCCACCCGGAGCAAGGCCAGACAGGGAGCGTTCGAGGGCTGCTCGCCCGAGCTCCCGGGTAGGCCGCTGGAGGTGTGCGGCAACGTACACCCGAGATGGATGGCCGCCACCGGCGCCTTCGGGCGCCGGGACAGAACCCGGCGTACCGGCCGACTCATCCGCCCCGCTCGGCGGGGGCCCGCGCGGCGCGCGGACGCGTCGGGTGCGCGGCGTCCGTGGCGCGGGCGGGCCCGCCTTGCCCCTGACCTTCCCGGCGCTTGGCCACAGGCGGGCCGCATCGATTTAGCGCTTGGCGCGCTTTTGAACCGGCCAAGACCGATTCTTTTTCCCCGATGACCTCACGTTCGGGTCGGAGTGTGTCGATACTGGAGTCACGGCCGAGCTCGACTCGCCGCCACCGGTCCGGCAGACCGGCGGGTCACAACGGTGTTGCCTGTGGGCGGGAGGCAATCGATGGGGGAGAGCACCCTTCTCATCCTGGCTGGGCTGGGCGCGCTGGCATGGCTTCTCGCCGGCGGCTGGCCCTACGCGCGGGACCGCTATGTCGCGGACGACGGACCCATCGGCCTGGGCGCGGGCATCACCGCGGTCTGCCCTGGCTGCGTGCAGAGCGGCGTGGCCGGCCTCGACCCCGATGTCGCCCGGCGGCTCGCGGCAGGTCTGCGCGTGCCGGCGACCCTCGGCTCGGGTGTGGCGACGACGGGGCAGAGCCTGCGGCCGCTGGCCGTCGGCCGCGACGAGAGCCTCCGTGTCGAGTGCCCGGCCTGTGGCGCCGTGTACGCGGTGCTCGGCGTTCCCGCCGTCGTGGTCCCGGCCCCGCGCACCCCGGGCGACTGATAGGTCGCCAGGCTCACGCCTCGGGCGGGCGGCCGCCGCGCGCCCACAGCAGCTGGCGCTCGTGCTGAGCCGCCACCCACGGGTCGGCGAGCCGGTCGTCGGTCACCGTGTCGCCGGCCATCAGCCCCCGTAGGTAGGCGCGGTCCCGCCCCGCGCGTGCGTGCGCTCCTGCGGCGTCGGTGACCGTCCCGTGGCCCGGGATGACCACGCGGACGCCGTGCCGGTCGATCGTCGCCTCGAGCATGGCGATCGCCGCGAGATGGTCGCCCACCGGGTCGGGCGAGTCGAGATCGAGGAGCGGCACCTCGTCGTCGGACAGCAGGTCGCCCGCGCACAGCGCTCCCGGCCCCGGCAGGAGGAGGGCCGCGCTGCCCGGGCAGTGGGCGCGGTGCGGGAGGGCGAGCGCGCGCGGCCCGGACCAGGGCAAGGGGATCGCTCCGTCCGGCCCCGCGGCGTCGGGCAGCGCCGTGAGGCGTCCCGTGAGCACGTGGTCGTGGCCCGGTGCGTCGGCGTCGGTCTCGCGCACGAGCGCCTCACGGGTCTCGCGCGCGACGGTGCAGGCGTCCGGCGTCGCCCAGCGGGGCGCGTCGCCGAGACGCGCCGACCACAGGACGTGGTCCCAGTGCGGGTGGGTGGAGAACCCCGCCGTGACGCGCCAGCCGCGTGCAGCGACGGCGTCGGCCAGGCCGGCCAGGTCGGCCACGCTGACGCCCGGGTCCACGACGAGGCACGTGCCGTCGTCCGCGACCACCAGCGTGCTGGTCGTCGCCCAGATCTCCGCCGTGGCGACCGCGACACCCGGCGCGACGTCCACGAGCGGTCTCACGCGTCGTCCTCCTGGCTGCCTGGTCGGCGCAGCACGAAGAGGTCGCCGAACGGGGCGCCGCCTGACGCCCGGGACGCCTGCGTCATCGTCGGCTCCGCCTCAGTCCAGCGCCGTGCCGTGGGCGGCGAGCGCCGCTGCGCCGACGATGCCGGCCGCGTTGCGCAGCGCGGCCGGCACGATGGGAGTGCGCAGGTCCAGCAGCGGCAGGAACTGCTCATGCTTCTTGCTCACGCCGCCGCCGACCACGATGAGGTCCGGCCAGAGCAGGTCCTCCACCGCGCGGAAGTACCGCTGCAGCCGCAGCGCCCACGCGGCGTAGTCCAGCCCGTCGCGCTCGCGCGCCGCGTCCGACGCGCGGGTCTCGGCGTCCGCGCCGTCGACCTCGAGGTGCCCGAGCTCCGTGTTGGGCACGAGCGTGCCGTCCACGACGAGGCACGAGCCGATACCCGTCCCGAGCGTGACGACGAGCACCGTGCCGGCGACGCCCTTGGCCGCGCCGTACAGGGTCTCGGCGTAGCCGGCGGCGTCCGCGTCGTTGACGGCGACCACGGTGCGGTCGGTGGTCTCGCGGATCGCGGCCGGGACGTCGGTGCCGATCCACGCGTCGTCGACGTTCGCCGCGGTCCGCGCGACGCCGTGCTGGATCACCGCCGGGAACGTCAGACCGATCGGCGTCCCCATCGGCAGGTCGAACGAGCCCAGGAGCTCGGCGACCGTGACGGAGACCGCCTCGGGCGTGGCGGGCTGCGGCGTCGGGATCCGCAGGCGGTCCGCGGTGAACTCGCCGGTCGCCAGGTCGACGGGCGCGCCCTTGATGCCGCTGCCGCCGATGTCGATGCCGAACGCGTGCGTCGGCCGGCCGAGCCGCTGGGCGCTCATGGCAGCGTCAGGACGTCGGCGCCGGTCTCGGTGACGACCAGCGTGTGCTCGAACTGCGCGCTGCGGCGCTTGTCCCGGGTGACGACCGTCCAGCCGTCGTCCCACATCTCCCACTCGTGCGTGCCGAGGTTGAGCATCGGCTCGATCGTGAACACCATGCCCGGCTCCATCACTGTCGCGTGCTGCGGCGCGGCGTCGTAGTGGGGCACCACCAGCCCCGAGTGGAACATCTCCCCGACGCCGTGCCCGGTGAAGTCGCGGACCACGCCGTAGCCGAACCGCGCGGCGTACCGCTCGATGACCCGCCCGATGACGTTGAGCTCGCGCCCGGGGGCGACGACCTTCAGCGCTCGGTCGAGCGACTCACGGGTGCGCTCGACGAGCAGGCGGGACTCCTCGTCGACGTCGCCGACGAGGTAGGTGACGCAGGAGTCGCCGTGCACCCCGTCGAGGTACGCGGTGATGTCGACCTTCACGATGTCGCCGTCCCGCAGCACCGTGGAGTCGGGGATGCCGTGGCAGATGACCTCGTTGACCGACGTGCAGATCGACTTGGGGAACTCGGTCGACGACGGGTGCGGCCGGTAGCGCAGCGCCGACGGGTAGGCGCCGTGGTCGCACACGAACTCGTGGCCGATCCGGTCGAGCTCGTCGGTGGTCACGCCCGGCACCGCGTGGCGGCCGACCTCGGCGATCGCCTGGGCCGCGATGCGGCCGGCCCTCCGGATGCGCTCGATGGTCTCGGCGTCGCTGACCAGGCCACCGACCTGCCGCTCGTGGTCCCGCCCCACGTACTCGGGCAGCGGTACGCGCGACGGCACCGCGCGCAGGGGGGACACGGTTCCCGGGCGGAGCGTGCCCTCCGGCGCGTGCGTCGTCGACATGGATGGCAGTCTACGGAAGGGGGGTGTCGCCGAGCGCGGAGGGGACCGATGACGGAGCGGGGCGGACCGATCGCACGGTGGTTCGGGCGATGGCGGGATGGCGGCGCCGGACAGGGCGGGACGGGCACGGGTGCGCCCGCCGGGGCCCACGAGTTCTGGGTGGACCTGGCCACGGGTGCCGTCGAGCAGGGCAGGCAGAGCCCCGGTGCCCAGAGGATGGGCCCGTACCCGACGCGGGAGGCCGCTCAGCGCGCCTTCGACACGGCGGCCGCGCGCAACGAGGCCTGGGACGAGGACGACCGCCGCTGGAACGACGACGAGTGGCCGAAGGACGCAGGCCCGGCGGCGCCGTGACGCCGGCGGTGGGCGCCGCTACTCCAGGAAGCTGTGGGCGTCGTCCGGGAAGACCTGGCCGCGGACCTCCGCGTTGTAGGCCGTGACCGCGCGGACCATCTCCTCGCGCACGTTCCCGAACTGCTTGGAGAACCGCGGAGTCCACGTCGAGAGGCCGGCCATGTCGGCCCAGACGAGCACCTGACCGTCGCACGCGGCGCCGGCACCGATGCCGATCGTCGGGATCGCCAGGATCTCGGTGATCCGGGCTGCCAGCGGCGCGGGCACCATCTCCAGCACGACGGCGAACGCGCCCGCCTCCTGCAGCGCGAGCGCGTCCTCGGACAGCCGCTCGGCGGCGTCGTTCCCGCGGCCCTGGACCCGCTTGCCGCCGAAGACGTTCTCCGACTGCGGCGTGAACCCCAGGTGCCCCATCACGGGGATGCCCGACGACGTCAGCAGCCGCACGTGGTCGGCGACCCGCCGGCCGCCCTCGAACTTCACGGCGTGCGCGCCCGCTTCCTTCATCAGGCGGACGGCGGAGGCGAAGGCGTGCGCGGGGGAGTCCTCGTAGCTGCCGAACGGCAGGTCGGCGACGACGAGCGCGCGCTGCACCGCCCCGGTCACGGCCCGCGTGTGGTGCACCATCTCGTCGACCGTCACCGGCAGCGTGTTCGCGTACCCGTAGAAGTTGTCGCCCAGGGAGTCGCCGACGAGCAGCACGTCGGTGCCCGCCTCGTCGAAGATGCGGGCGGTCGGCGCGTCGTACGCCGTGAGCATCGTGATCTTCTCGCCGCGCTCCTTCGCCTCGCGCAGGTGGTGCACGCGGACGCGGCGCGGCTTGGCCGGCTGCTGGTCGGGGGTGGCCTGCGGGCCGTGCTGATCCGTCATCGGGGATCTCCCTTCGGTTCGCGCCAGCGGTTGGTGACAGGTAGGCGGCGGTCGCGCCCGAACGCCAGGGCGGTCACCTTGGGCCCCGGCGGGTACTGGCGGCGCTTCCACTCCGCGCGGTCCACGAGAGCGAGGACCCGGTCGACGACGGCGGCGTCGAAGCCCCGCGCGAGCAGCTCGTCGCGGCCCTCGGCGTGCTCGACGTAAGCGTCGAGCACCTCATCGAGCAGGTGGTAGGGCGGCAGCGAGTCGGTGTCCATCTGGCCGGGTGCCAGCTCGGCCGACGGCGGTTTGGTGATCGAGCTCTCCGGGATCGGCGGGATCTCGCCGGCGTCGAGCGCCGCCTGGTTCCGCCAGCGCGCCAGCGCCCAGACCCGTGACTTGTCGACGTCCTTGAGGGGCGCGAAGCCGCCGACGGCGTCGCCGTAGATCGTGGAGTAGCCGACCGCGAGCTCGGACTTGTTCCCCGTCGCGAGCACGAGGTGCCCCTCGACGTTCGACAGGCCCATGAGGATCACGCCGCGGATCCGCGCCTGCAGGTTCTCCCCGGCGATGCCCGGCAGGTCCATCTCGCCGTGGAACGCTGCCGCCAGCGGCTCGATCGGCTGCACGCGGTAGTCGGCCCCGATCCGGCGGGCCAGGTCCTCGGCGTCGTCCTTGGAGTGCTGGGAGGAGTGGCGGGACGGCATCGACACCCCGACGACGTTCTCCCCGCCCACCGCGTCGGCGGCCATCGCGGCCACGAGCGCCGAGTCGATCCCGCCCGACAGGCCGAGCACGACCGAGCGGAAGCCGTTCTTGCGGACGTACCCCGCCAGGCCCGTGACCACCGCCGCGTACACCTCGGCGTCGGGGTCCATCGGCGGGGCCAGGCGACCGGGCGTGGCGCCGTCGTCCGGCAGGTCCCAGACCAGCAGGTGCGGGGCGAACTGCGGCGCGCGCGCGAGCACCGTGCCGTCGACGCCGACCACGAACGAGCCGCCGTCGAAGACCAGGTCGTCCTGCCCGCCGACGAGGTTCACGTACACCACGGGCGCCCCCGCCTCGGCGGCGCGTCGCGCGGCGAGCTCGGCCCGCACCCCGACCTTGCCCTCCTCGTAGGGCGAGCCGTTCAGCACGAGCAGCAGGTCGGCGTCGCCCATCGCGGGCAGCGGGCCGCCGTCGCGCCAGATGTCCTCGCAGACCACGATGCCCGCGCGCGCGGTGCCGCCGCCCGCGCGCGGCACCTCGACCACGCAGCCGGCGTCGCCGGGCGCGAAGATCCGGTACTCGTCGAAGACGCCGTAGTTGGGCAGGTGGTGCTTGTCGTAGGTGGCCACCACGGCGCCGCCGCGCACGACGACGGCCCGGTTGGTCGGGCGGCCCTCCCGCCCCGGCAGCGCGCTGCGGCCCAGCGTGCCGAGCACGACCGTGAGGTCGCCGAGCCCGCGGGCCACGAGCCCCGACGTGACCTCGGCGAGGGCCGCGTCGGCGGCGCGCGCGAACGAGTCGCGCAGGGCCAGGTCCTCGATGGGGTAGCCGGTCAGCACCATCTCGGGGAACACGACCAGGCCGGCGCCGGCCTCGGCGGCACGAGCCGCCCACTCCAGGACGAGCGCGGCGTTGCCGGTCACGTCCCCGACGCACGGATCCACCTGGGCGAGGGCGATGCGGACCATGCGGCAACACTAGCGACGACCGCCCACGGCGCCGTCCGAGCGGGCGGGAAGGGGGCGCTGAGGGGCGCGCGCCGACCGCGCCCGGTGCGCCGACGTCGCGCCGACACATCCCGGCAACACGGGTGTAGCAGGATGTGGGCCATGGACAGGCAAGAGGAGTTCGTGCTCCGCACCGTCGAGGAGCGGGACATCCGCTTCATCCGTCTCTGGTTCACCGACGTCCTGGGCGTCCTGAAGTCGGTCGCGGTCGCGCCCGCGGAGCTGGAGTCGGCGTTCGGCGAGGGCATCGGGTTCGACGGCAGCGCCATCGAAGGCCTCACCCGCGTGTACGAGGCCGACATGCTGGCCAAGCCGGACCCGTCCACGTTCCAGGTGCTGCCCTGGCGCGGCGAGACGCACGGCACCGCGCGGATGTTCTGCGACGTGCTGACGCCCGACGGTCAGCCGTCGGCGGCGGACCCGCGGCACGTGCTCAAGCGCGCGCTCGCCCGCGCGTCGGAGAAGGGCTTCACCTTCTACACGCACCCCGAGGTCGAGTTCTACCTCTTCGAGGGCCCGGCCGACCCGGCCCAGCCCCTGGTCCCCGTCGACGCGGGCGGCTACTTCGACCACGTGCCGCGCGGCACCGGCCACGACTTCCGGCGGGCCGCGATCCAGATGCTCGAGTCCATGGGCATCTCGGTGGAGTTCTCCCACCACGAGGCCGGGCCGGGGCAGAACGAGATCGACCTCCGCTACGCCGACGCCCTCACGACCGCGGACAACATCATGACCTTCCGCACGGTCGTCAAGGAGGTCGCGCTCGAGCAGGGCCTCTTCGCGTCCTTCATGCCCAAGCCGCTGGGGGACCACCCGGGCTCGGGCATGCACACGCACCTGTCGCTGTTCGAGGGCGACCGCAACGCGTTCTACGAGCCCAGCGCTCCGCTGGAGCTCTCGCAGACCGCCCGGCACTTCATCGCCGGCCTCCTGCGGCACTCGGCGGAGATCACCGCGATCACGAACCAGTGGGTCAACTCCTACAAGCGCCTGTGGGGCGGGGCCGAGGCGCCGTCGTACGTCTGCTGGGGGCACAACAACCGGTCGGCCCTCGTGCGGGTGCCGCTGTACAAGCCCGGCAAGGGCAACTCCACGCGTGTGGAGTACCGGGGCGTGGACTCCGCGACGAACCCCTACCTCGCCTTCGCCGTCCTGCTCGCCGCGGGCCTCAAGGGCATCGAGGAGGGATACGAGCTGCCCGACGGCGCCGAGGACGACGTGTGGGAGCTCACCGGGGCCGAGCGTCGGGCGATGGGCATCGAGCCCCTGCCGTCCTCTCTCGAGCACGCGATCTCCATCATGGAGAACTCCGAGCTCGTGGCCGAGACCCTCGGGGAGCACGTGTTCAACTTCGTGCTGCGCAACAAGCGGCAGGAGTGGGACGCGTACCGCGCGCAGGTCACCCCCTACGAGCTCACGCGGTACCTGCCGCTCCTCTGAGCGCCGGGTCCACTCACGTGACCGTCCCGTCCGCAGGTCGCCCCGCCGGCACGCTGCGCGGCACCCTGGTGCGTCTCGGGTTCGCCGACCCCGAGCGCGCCGAGCGGCTGCTCGCCGAGCCGCAGCTGCGTGTGGCGGTGGGCGGCCTGGACGACGGCGCCCCCCTGCTCGGTGCGCTGGGCACGTGCGCGTCGCCCGACGAGGCGCTGCTCACGCTCGCGCGGCTGCTCGAGGCCGCCGCGGGCACCTCCGTCGCCGACGACCTGCGGACGCTCCTGCGGACCCACTCCGTCGCCCGGGACCGCCTGCTGGGCGTCATCGGGGCGTCGACCGCGCTCGGCGACCACCTCGCGCGCCACCCCGAGGACGCCCTCGCGATCGGCGAGCGGGACCTGCTCACGCCTGATCCGCAGGCCGTCCGCCGGGAGCTGCTCGACGCCGTCGAGGCGGTCGAGGTCGACGTCCCGGGCGGTCCGCCCGTGACCGTGGCGGGCCTGACGGGCGAGGGCGGCACGGACGCGCTGCGCCGCGCGTACCGGCGCCGCCTGCTGCTCGTGGCGGCGGGCGACGTCGCCGCCCGGGAGCCGAGCGCCGCCGTCCTGCCCGACGTCGCCGCAGCGCTCGCCGACCTGGCCGCGGCCGCGCTCGAGGGCGCTCTCGCCGTCGCCCGCGGCGAGCATCCGGACCACGCGGCGGCCCGGCTCGCGGTCATCGGGATGGGCAAGTGCGGTGGGCGCGAGCTCAACTACGTGAGCGACGTCGACGTGATCTACGTCGCCGAGCCCGCCGACGGCGTCGAGGAGTCCGACGGCCTCGCCGTCGCCGCACGGCTCGCCACGGCGCTCGCGCGCGTCTGCTCCGCGCCGTCGGGCGAGCCGGCGCTCTGGCCGGTCGACGCGGCGCTGCGGCCGGAGGGCAAGCAGGGACCGCTCGTGCGGACCGTCGCGAGCCACGTCGCGTACTACGAGCGCTGGGCCAAGACGTGGGAGTTCCAGGCGCTGCTCAAGGCGCGCCCGGTCGCGGGCGACCGCGAGGTCGGCGAGGCCTACCGTGCGGCGATCGCGCCGATGGTCTGGGCCGCAGCCGGCCGGGAGCACTTCGTCGAGGACGCGCAGGCGATGCGTCGGCGCGTCGAGGACAACGTGCCGGCGGCCGAGGCCGACCGGCAGATCAAGCTCGGCGCAGGCGGCCTGCGGGACGTCGAGTTCACGGTGCAGCTGCTGCAGCTCGTGCACGGCCGCACGGACGAGGCGCTGCGCAGCCCGACCACGCTCGACGCGCTCGCGGCGCTCGCCGCCGGCGGGTACGTCGGCCGGGACCACGCCGCGCGCCTGGGCGTCTGCTACCGCACCCTGCGGGTGCTCGAGCACCGCCTGCAGCTGCACCGGCTCCGGCGGACGCACCTCATGCCGACGGCCGACGGCGAGCTGCGCCGCCTGGCCCGCTCGATCGGGCTCAAGAGCGGCGACGCCGTGCTCGAGCAGTGGCGGACCGTGCGCCGGGACGTCCGGCGCCTGCACGAGGAGCTCTTCTACCGCCCCCTCCTCCCGGCCACCGCGCGCCTGTCACCCGAGGACGTCTCCCTGGCCCCCGAGGCCGCGCGGGCCCGCCTCGCGGCGATCGGCTACCGCGACCCGTCGGGCGCGCTGCGTCACATCACGGCCCTGACCGAGGGTGTCAGCCGCCGGGCGTCGATCCAGCGTCAGCTCCTGCCGGTGCTGCTGGGGTGGTTCGCCGAGGGCAGCGACCCGGACGCCGGCCTGCTCTCGTTCCGCCGCGTGTCGGACGAGCTCGGCTCGACGCACTGGTACCTCAAGCTCCTGCGCGACTCCGGCGCGGCCGCGGAGCGACTCGCCCGCGTCCTGTCCTCCTCGCGGTACGTGGCGGACGCCCTGGCCCGCTCACCGGAGTCGATCGCCTGGCTGGACGACGACGCCGAGCTCGTGCCGCGCGACCGCGACCGGCTCGCCGCGGAGGCCACCGCCCTGCTCGCCCGGACCCCGGACGACGGCGAGGCCGTGACCCTGCTGCGTGCGCTGCGGCGTCGTGAGCTCGCGCGGACCGCCGTGGCGGAGGTGCTGGCGCTGCGGGCCGTGCCGGAGACGTCGACGGCGCTGACCGCCGCCGCGGACGTCGCGATCCAGGGGGTGCTGCGCGTCGTCGAACGGCAGGTCGAGGCGACCGACGGCCTCCTCACGCGGCTGTGCGTCGTGGGCATGGGCCGGTACGGCGGCGGCGAGATGGGCTACGGCTCGGACGCCGACGTCATGTTCGTGCACGCGCCGCTGCCGGGGGCCGACGAGACCCGCGCCCAGGCGCAGGCGAGCGCGATGGCGACGCGCTTGCGGTCGATGCTGGGCGCCACCGGCGCCGAGCCTGCCCTCGAGGTGGACCCCGACCTGCGTCCGGAGGGGCGCAACGGCCCGTTGGTCCGCACGCTCGCCTCGTTTGCCGAGTACTACCAGCGGTGGTCGTCGCCGTGGGAGGCCCAGGCCCTCCTGCGTGCGCGACCGTGCGCCGGCGACGTCGGGCTGGGGGAGCGCTTCGTCGAGCTCGTCGCCCCGGTGCGCTACCCCGAGGGCGGCGCGGCGACCGCGTCCGTCAAGGAGGTGCGGCGCCTGAAGGCCCGGATGGAGGCCGAACGGCTCCCGCGCGGCGTGGACCCGGCGCGCCACCTCAAGCTCGGCCGGGGCGGGCTCAGCGACGTCGAGTGGTCGGTCCAGCTGCTGCAGCTCCTGCACGCGCACGAGGTACCCGCGCTGCGGACGCCGTCGACGCTCGAGGCCCTCGGGGCCGCGGTCGAGGCGGAGCTCCTCGCCGACGCCGACGCGGACGTCCTGCGCGAGGCCTGGCTGCTGTCCTCGCGCCTGCGCGACGCCATCGTGCTCTGGACGGGGCGGGCGGGCGGCGCGATGGCGGACGTCCTGCCGCACGACCGGCGCGCGCTCAACGGACTGGCCCGGATGCTCGGCTTCCCGCCGGCGTCGGGTGCGGAGCTGGAGGAGCTCTACCTGCGGACCGGCCGCCGGGCCCGGGTGGTCATGGAGCGCGTCTTCTACGGCTGAGGCTCACCGCGGTCACAGACCGCGTCGGCGGCCCTCGATCTTCGGGCAGGTGTCGATCACGACGTCGAGCCCGGCCGCGCGGGCACGGTCCTCGGCCTCGGGGTCCGCGACGTCGAGCTGGAGCCAGACGGCGGGCGCGCCGAGCGCGATCGCCTCGTCGACGATCGGTCCGACCCGGCTGGAGTTCACGAACAGGTCGACGACGTCGACGGGCCCGGGGACGTCCGACAGGCGGGCGTAGCCGCGCTCGCCGTGCACGGTCTCGGCCCGCGGGTGCACCGGCACGATCGTGTGCCCGAGGGCCTGCAGGTAGGCGGCGACGCCGTAGGCGGGGCGCTCGGCGTTCGTCGAGAGGCCGACGACGGCCCAACGCCCCGGCACCGTGAGGAGCCGGTCGATGACGGCGGGGTCGTTCGAGGTCATGGCACCAGGGAAGCATGGCCGTCCGCGCGGTGCCCGGGGACATGGACCCATCCTCAGGTGGCGAGGAGGTCTCCGTCGGACTCCAGGCGGCGGACCACCTCGTCGGGGGAGAGCTGCGTCATGCCGGGGCCGACCTCGTCCCAGGTGCGGGGAGCGGCGACGGCGGGTCGCTCCCGGCCGCGCAGCGAGTACGGGGTCACCGTGGTCTTGGCCGGGTGGTTCTGCGACCAGTCGAGCAGCACCTTGCCCGGCCGCAGGGCGCGCTTCATGTTCGCGAGGACGAGCGGCTCGCGGGCGGCGAGCTCCTCGGCGACGTTGCGCGCGTACTCGCGGACCTGCATGGCGGTCAGGCTGCCGTCCAGGGGCGCGTACAGCTGCATGCCCTTGCTGCCGCTCGTGACCGGGACCGTCGTGGTCAGGCCGTCCTCGGCGAGGCGGGCCGCGACGAGGCGGGCGACCGCCGCGCACTCGTCGAGCCCCGCGGGCGGGCCCGGGTCGAGATCGACGACGAGCCGGTCGGGGTTCGTGAACGTCCCGTCCGGCAGCACGCGCCACTGGGGCGTGTGCAGCTCGAGCGCGCTCTGGTTGGCCGACCAGACGAGCGCGGCCAGGTCGTCCAGGAACGGGGAGTCGACGACGGTGCCCTCGTCGTCGGTGCCCGGGCTGGCGGGGAGTGGCCGATGGCGCAGCCAGTCGGGTGCCCCGGCGGGGACGTTCTTCTCGAAGAATCGCTCGCCCCCGACGCCTTCGGGCCATCGCACGCGCGTGACGGGCCGGTCCCGCAGCTGGCGCAGGAGGGCCGGCGCGACGGCCGTGTAGTAGGCGATGACCTCGGCCTTCGTCATGCCGTCGGGGTACAGGACCCGGTCGAGGTTGGTCAGCCGGACGCGGCGACCCTCGACCTCGACCCACTGTGCGGCACCGGACGGGCTCATGGGCTCTCCCAGGGGTCGATCGGCACCTCCGTGCGCAGCGCGCGCACCGTCGGCTGGCGCAGCCGCCCGCTCCGGGTGCGCTGGAGGTAGGCGACGTCCACCCCGACGCGCGGCTCGACCCAGGTGACGCCCCGCGCGTCGGCGGCGGGCACCGGGTCGAGGAGCGGGGCGTCGGGGCGGACCAGTCCGCGCAGCGCCCGCTCGAGGTCGGCGCCGCGCCGCCCGCCGAGCCCCGAGCCGGCCTTGCCGAGGTAGCGCCAGGCGCCGGTCGCGTCGGGTGCCGCGAGGAGCACGGCCCCGAGGGGGCCGGCCCCGGCGACGGCGGAGCGCCCCGCCTCGTTCGTGCCCTCAGGGCGCCAGCCGACGACGGCGGCCACCCGGGTTCCGCGGTGCGCCGCCTTCACCCAGTCGGGCGAGCGGCGGCCCGGCTGGTACGTCGAGGTCCGGCGCTTCGCCAGCACGCCCTCGAGCCCGTGCTCCAGGGTCACGTCCCACAGCGGGTCCAGGTCCGGGTAGGTCGGCGAGAGCTGGGTCCGCTCGGGCCAGTCGAGCGCCTCGAGGGCGGCCCGGCGCTCGTCGAGCGGACGCCGGGTCAGGTCGACGCCGTCGAGCACGAGGAGGTCGAAGGCCACGAACGTCACGGGGGAGCGCGCGGCGAGCAGGCGGGCCCGCGCCCCGTCGCGCACGTGCATGCGCTCGGCGAGCGCCTCGAAGCTCGGTACCCCCGCAGCGAGGACGACGATCTCGCCGTCGACCACCGCCCGCGGCAGCGCGGCGAGACCACCCAGCTCGGGGTAGGCGCGGGTGATGTCGCGGCCGGAGCGGGCGTGCAGCCGCACCGCGCCCGTCGTCGTGTCGGCGAGCGCCCGGACGCCGTCCCACTTCACCTCGTAGCACCACTCGACGCCACGGGGCAGGGCGGCTTTATTCGCCGCACGGGTAGCCAGCATGGGCTGCACGGGTCCATCCTGCCTGGTGGGGGCACCGACGGCACTCGCGCCGTCGGCGGGCGGTAGCGCGCCTGCGACCGGGGAGGACACGCATGCGAGCCATCTGGAAGGGCGCGGTGGCCTTCGGCCTCGTCAACGTGCCGGTGAAGGTCTACGCGGCCACCGGCGAGAACCAGGTGACGCTCCACCAGGTGCACAAGGCCGACGGCGGGCGCATCCGCTACCGCAAGGTCTGCAGCATCGACGGTGAGGAGGTCGCCTACGAGGACATCGCCAAGGGCTACGAGACCGACGACGGTCGCATGGTGGTCCTGACCGACGAGGACCTGGACGAGCTGCCCCTGGCCACCGAGCGCGAGATCGCCGTCGAGGAGTTCGTGCCCGCCGAGCAGGTGGACCCCATCATGCTCGGCAAGACGTACTACCTCGAGCCGGAGAAGACCGCCGCGAAGCCGTACGCCCTGCTGCGCGAGGCGCTGCAGCAGACCGACCGGATGGCCGTCGTGAAGGTCGCCCTGCGCCAACGGGAGACGATGGCGGTGCTGCGCGTGCGCGGCAAGGTGATCTGCCTCCAGACGCTCCTGTGGCCGGACGAGGTGCGCGAGGCCGACTTCCCGATCCTCGACACCGAGGTCACCGTGCGGCCGCAGGAGGCGCAGATGGCGGCGTCGCTCGTGGAGTCGCTCGCCGCCGACTTCGACCCGTCGGACTTCTCCGACGCGTACAAGGAGGCCCTCGAGTCGCTCATCGAGGCCAAGGTGACCTCCGGCAGGACCGTGAGCGTCCCGTCCGCGGACGGCGAGGAGAAGGCCGAGGGCGGCGACGTCGTCGACCTCCTCTCGGCGCTCCAGCGCAGCGTGGAGCGGGCGCGCGAGGCGCGGGGCGCCGGTGGGCAGGCCGAGGAGCCGGCCCCGAAGAAGGCCTCTCGCGGCGCCAAGGCCGCCGACGGTGACGAGAAGCCCGCGCGCAGTGCCCGGGCGGCGAAGGACGCCGACGAGAAGGCACCCGCGAAGAAGACGACCCGCCGTCGGGCGTCCTGACGGAGCACGGACCTGCTCAGCCCATGACCACGGCCAGCCAGCACGACGTCGTCCGCGCGCTGCACCGGATCGCGCAGCGGCTCGAGCGCCGAGGCGAGTCGAGGTTCCGCTCGCAGGCCTACCGGCGGGCCGGCGACGTGGTCCGGGAGCTGCCGCCGCACGAGTGGGAGGCCCGGGCGCGCGAGGGCAGGTTCCGGGACCTGCCCGGCGTCGGGGGCAGCACCGCCGAGGTGATCGCCACCGTCCTGGCCGGCGGGGTGCCTGCGGTGCTCGCAGACCTCGACGGCGACGCCCGCGGCGAGACGGAGGCCGGCCGGGCGCTCCGGGCAGCGGTGCGCGGCGACCTGCACGCGCACACCGCGGCGAGCGACGGCGTCGCCTCGCTGGAGGACATGGCGGTCGCAGCCGTGGAGGCCGGGCACGAGTACCTGGCGATCACGGACCACTCGCCCCGGCTGACGGTGGCGAACGGCCTGTCGCCCGAGCGCCTGCGCCGCCAGCTCGACCTCATCGACGCGGCGAACACGGTGCTCGGGCCGTTCCGGCTGCTGCGCGGCATCGAGGTCGACATCCTGGACGACGGCACGCTCGACCAGGAGCCGGAGCTGTTGGGGCGCCTGGACGTCGTCGTCGCGTCGGTGCACTCGAAGCTGCGCATGGAGCGCGCGGCGATGACGCGGCGGATGGTGGCGGCCGTCGAGCAGCCGTGGACCGACGTGCTCGGCCACTGCACGGGTCGCAAGGTCCGTGGCCGCGAGCGGCCCCAGAGCGAGTTCGACGCGGCCGAGGTGTTCGCCGCGTGCGCGCGGCACCAGGTCGCCGTGGAGGTCAACTGCCAGCCCGAGCGCCAGGACCCGCCCGACGACCTCATCGCCCTGGCGGCCGAGGCGGGCTGCCTGTTCTCCGTGGACACCGACGCTCATGCGCCGGGCGAGCTGGACTGGCTCGCCGACGGCTGCGAACGGCTCGCTGCGCACGGCGTCGACCACGACCGCGTGGTGACGACGTGGCCGGTCGGCCGGCTGCTCGCCTGGACGTCGCGGCGCTGACCGGGCAGACGACGAGGGCGACCGGGATGTGCCCGGTCGCCCTCGTCGCTCGTGTGGTTCGGTCGGCTCAGCCGGTGAAGCGAGGCGTGCCGGTGGCCGGGGTGGCCGGCGGCGCGCCGGTGGGCGCCCAGTTCAGCAGGGACGCGCCGGCCGGGACCCCGGCGTACAGGCGGCTGCCGAGGCCGGCCGTCGCTGCGGCCACCGCTGCGTCGACGGCGGCCTCGTACGTCTCCAGGAACGGAGCCGCGGCGATCGAGTCCATGTCCGGGTAGTCGTACATGCTGCCCGCGTAGCCCGTCACGCCGACGAAGAAGGCCAGGTACGCCGTCGCGCCCGGCGCGACGGTCAGGGTGAAGGTCGCGTCGCCGTCGCCTCCGTTCTCGTTGCCGAGGGCGAGCGTGGTGTGCGTCGGGGCCAGTGCCGCGCCGGCGCCGAAGAAGTGCGTCGTGACGACGGGGTCGTACGAGCCGCCGTCGCCCGTGACGATCCAGCGGTCGGCGGCGGTGACCGCGTCGTCGCCGGAGGAGTCCGCCTCGACGACGGTGCCCGAGTCCGAGCCGTAGTTGTTGGCGACCGTCACCTCGACGGTGATCGGCGCGGAGCCCGGGTTCCGGAACGCGGCGAGGACCCGAGCCAGGTCGCCGGCCGCGAAGTACCGGTGCTGGACGGTCACGTCCAGGCCCGACATCGCCTGGGTCGGTGCGGTGACCACCACGTCGTCGCCGTCATCCGTCACGTCGACGACGTAGGTGCAGGGCTCGCCGTCGCCGCCGTCACCGCCGCCAGCACAGTCCGACCCGTACGCCTCGTCGTCCACGTAGAGGGCGAGCACGCCGTCGAACGCGTCACCGTTCTGGCCTCCGCTCAGGTCCTCGCTGCCGTTCGCGTAGACGATCGCCTCTTCGATCTCGAAGGCGTCGCCGCCGTAGATCGAGGGCGTCCACACCGTGCCGCCGACCTCGACCGTGAGGTAGTCCGTCCTCAGGTCGACGGGCTCGGCGTTCGCGACGCCGGTGCCGAGGGTCAGGGCGACGGCGGCGACCACCGGTACGGCGGTGAGTCTGCTGCGCTTCATGGCTCTCCTCGCGGGGGACGGCCGCGTGGAGGCACGCGACTGGACAATGCTGTCCGGTGGAATCTACTGCCCCGCATGCGGGGAACTGATCATGTGATCACGTGATGGACGGCAATGTCCGGCTTTTCACCCGCTTGGACCACGGCCGGTGTTGATCATGCATCGCTCGTCCCAGCGAGAGGCGGCCTGCGGGCGTACCGTCGTGCTATGGCCGTGCGGCCCGACGACCGGATGGTTCCGGTGGAGCTGGTCGACGACGACGAGGTGGTCGGCCCGTCGCCGCGTACCCGCACGCCTCGCCAACGACCGGCTGATCCCGACGGTGCGGACCTGCCCGTCGGCCGGGCCCACGGCGCACTGGTCCGCTGGGCCGTCGCCGGCGTGGTCCTCGGGGCGATCGCCGTCGTCTCGGTCGCGACGACGCGTGGCACGACCGAACCCACGGTGGGGCCCGCCGCCCTGGCGGAGCCGCTCGCGGAGGTGTGGGCCGCCGCCGCGGACGACGTGCTCGCTGCGCACGACGGCGTCGTGGTCGTCCAGTCGACCGGCACCAGGCACCCCCGGGTGCGCGGGCTCGACGAGGCCACCGGTCAGGAGCTCTGGTCCGTGCCGCTCGGATCGGGCGGCATCGCCGACACCTGCCACCCCGGCGTCACCACCGCGGCCGCCACCGCGGCCGCCACCGCGTGGTGCTGGCGCGACCAGCACTGGAACGCCGACCCTGCCTCCGACCAGCTGGTCCTGACCCCCCAGGCCCTCGTCGGCATCGACGTCGGGTCCGGCGAGGTGATCAGCGAGCGTGAGGTGACCGAGGCGTCCGCCGGCTGGGCCGTCGAGGGCGACGAGCTGCTGCTCGCCGCGCGCGGCGACGGCGAGATCCGGCTCTCGCGGGTGTCGCCGGCCGGGTGGCGGACCGTCTGGTCGACGACCGTCTCGCTGCCCCCCGAGCCGCGCGGCCTGCGGCACACGATGTGGCTCGAGGTGACCGAGGGCCTGGCCGTCCTCCACGGCGCGACGACCGCCGTGGTCGACGCTGCCGACGGGCGGGTGCTCGGGAGCTGGACTGCCTCGCTCACGGAGGAGGGCACGATCCTCGACGGCGCCGAGATCGCCGTGACGCCGTGGGGCTTCGCCGCGTGGTCGTCCGCGGTCGAGGGCATGCGGCTGCCCGAGGCGACGTGGTTCGACCGATCGGGCCGCGCCGTCGGCCAGCTCGTGGGGGAGCTCGCCGAACCCGAGGCGACGGACGCCTCCGTGCCGGACGTCCTGCTCGTCACGCGTGACGGCGGCGACACGCTGGTCGCGATGTCCCCGGGACGTGGCGCGGACCTGTGGCAGATCCCCATCGCCGGGGGCAACGTCGTGGCGCGCGAGCAGGGCCTCGCCGTCGTCGCGGCCGGCGACGCGGTCACGGCGTACGAGGTGCTCTCCGGGGCCCGGGTCTGGACCCGACCGGTCGACGGGCTGCACCCCGAGATCACGGGCCTCAGCGACGGCTCCTCCGTCCTGGTGACCGCGGTGCGGGCTCGGCGGTGGACCTCGCTCGTGTACCGGCTGGCGGACGGTGGGCTGCTCTGGTCGGGGACCGTGCCGGGCGGCGGTGAGGTTGGGCTCATCCCGTCACCACCGCGGCTGGAGATGCTCGGGGACACGCCGGTCGTCTGGATGGGCCGCACGCTCGTCTGGGTCGACTGAGCCGCTCGGCCTCAGGCCGGTCCGGCGTCGCGCACGACGGCGAGCACGCATGTGTCGTCGCGGTGGCCCGTGCCGGGGAACCCACGGATCAGGGCGTCCACGAGCGCAGGTGCGCCGCCGGTGAGGTCGGCCGTCCGCAGGAGCCCGGCCAGCCGGCCGAACCCGACCTCGAGCGACTCCCCGCGTCGCTCCACGAGGCCGTCCGTGATCATCGTGAGCGCGCCACCGGGCGGGACCGTCGTGCGCGCCGTGGCGTAGGGGTGCGGCGAGCTGCCGAGCATCGGGCCCTGGGCCCCGTCGAGGCGGCGCGCACCGGCGGCGCCGCCGACGAAGGCGTACGGGTGGCCGGCGCTGGCGTACTCCACGTCCCCGCTCGCCGGGTCCAGGGCCGCGACGACGGCCGTCGCCATCCCGCTGACGCCCGGCGTGAGCAGCAGCCGCGCGACCCGGCTCAGCACCTCCCCGGGCCCGTAGCCCTCGGAGACGAACGCGCGCGTCGCCGCCCGGGCCTGGGCCATCATCCCGACGGCGGTCAGACCGTGCCCGACGACGTCGCCGACGACGAGCACCACCCGGTCCTCGGCGACGATGACGTCGTACCAGTCGCCGCCGAGGCGGACCTGGTCCGAGGCGCTCAGGTACCGCGCGTCGACGCTCCAGCCGGCAAGGTCCGGGAGCGAGTCGGGCAGGAGGGCGCGCTGCAGCTGCTCGAGCGCCGTCCGCTGGTGCTCGGTGACGCGCGCGAGCTCCGCCTGCAGCGCGCGCACGCGCGTGACGTCCCGGGCGATCGCCGCGATGCCCCGCACCTCGGCCGACGGGTGCGACCTGACGGGGAAGAAGGACTCGATCCACACGTGCTCCACGCCGGGGTCCGCGGGGGTGCTGCCGACCACCTCGACGTCGCGGAGCGGCTCGCCGGTCTCCAGCACGGCGCGCAGCGCGGCCTCGGCGGACCCGCGCACGTCGGGCACGACGTCGAAGACGTACCGCCCCACGTGCTCGGCGGGTGAGGTGCCGTTCATCGCGGCGAGCTCGCGGTTGATCCGGACGAAGCGGAGCGCGCGGTCCATGAGCGCGAACCCGACGGGCGCGTCGTCCAGGAGCGTCGAGACGATCGCCGACTCGTGGTCGGCCAGGCGTCCCCGCCACTGCTCGTCGCTGAGGTCGACGACGAGGGCGAGCCAGGGTGGGCCGTCGCCCGGGAGGGTCACGCCGACGACGAGGACCGGTACCCGCGTGCCGTCCGGCCGGACGACGTCGGTGGTCACGGACACCGCGCCGCGCGCGACGATGGTCTGGACCGCGGCGACCAGCCGGTCCGGCTGCTCCGGCGGGGCGAGGTCGCGCCAGGGGAAGCCGTCGCCGACCTGCTCCGCGCTCCGACCGACGATGCGGCCGAGCTCCCCGTTCCCGCCCACCAGGCGAGGGCCGACGCCGCGCGCGATGCCGACCGACGTCAGGCGCATCAGGGCGGCGAAGGTGGGGTCGGCGTCGCGCGCCCCGGGGTCCTGGGCCATGACGTCACTGTCACATGCGACGGCGTCCGTCACCACGGGAGGGCGTCGCGCACCCCGCCCCGCGACCTGAGCGACTCGGGCATGATCGCCTCATGAGGCGAGCCCGCGTCGGGGGCGTCCACACCGACCGGGGGCGAGGAGGCTGCGTGCGACGGTCCGACGGCCGGCGTCGGCGGGTCGGCGCCCTGGTGGCGGTCGTGGCGCTCGCGCTCGTGGCGTGCAGCGACGCCGGCGGCGACGACGGCGGCGGCGGCGAGACGGGTGGTGCGACGGCCTCCGCGCGTCCGGCGCTGGACGAGCCGCACCGGGCGCTCCGGGACGTCGCGCCCGACGGCGTCGTCGTGGGGACGGCGGCCGCCGGCGGCGGGCACCTGGGCACGGGTCGCGACCCGTTCCAGGTGGACGAGCGGTACCGGGCGCTCGTGGGCTCGGAGTTCAGCTCCGTGACCCCGGAGAACCAGCTGAAGTGGGAGTACGTGCACCCGGAGCGGGACGGCTACACGTTCGAGGCGGCCGACGACGTCGTGGACTTCGCGCAGGAGCACGGGATGGTCGTGCGCGGCCACACGCTGCTGTGGCACAGCCAGAACCCCGCGTGGCTGGAGCAGGGCGACTACTCGCCGGCGGAGCTCCGGGAGATCCTGCACGAGCACGTCACGACGGTGGTCGGCCGGTACGCGGGCCGGGTCGCGCAGTGGGACGTCGCGAACGAGATCATCGACGAGCGCGGCCGGCTGCGGACGCAGGAGAACATCTGGCTGCGCGAGCTGGGGCCCGGCGTGATCGCGGACGCCTTCCGATGGGCGCACGAGGCCGACCCGGACGCGCTGCTGTTCCTCAACGACTACGACGCCGAGGTGGTGAACGCGAAGTCCGACGCCTACCTCGCGCTCGCGACGGACCTCCTGGCCCAGGGCGTACCCGTGCACGGCTTCGGCGTGCAGGGGCACCTGGTCCTCGAGCGCGACCCGCCGGGCGAGGGCCTGGCGGCGAACCTGCAGCGCTTCGCCGACCTCGGCCTCGCCACGGCGGTGACGGAGGCGGACGTCCGCATGGTGCTCGAGGACGGGCGGGCCACGCCGGAGCAGCTGGCCCTGCAGGGCGAGTACTACGCGAACCTGGTCGCGGGCTGCCTGGCCGTCGCGGGCTGCGACTCGATCACGCTCTGGGGGTTCACCGACCGCTACTCCTGGGTCCCCTCGTGGTTCGAGGGTCTCGGCGCGGCGACCGTGCTGACCGAGGACTATGTGCCCAAGCCCGCGTACGACGCGGTGGCTGCAGCGCTGGAGGAGAGCCGATGATCGTCACGTCAGCACCCGCGTCCACCGTGGCGGGGGAGCGTCAGTTCTGCCTCACCTTCGACGACGGGCCCAACCCGCCCGACACGGACCGGCTGCTCGACGTCCTCGCTGGGCACGCCGTCACGGCCGTGTTCTGCCTGGTGGGGGAGGTGGTGCGCGCCCACCCGGACGTCGCGGCGCGCGTGGTGGCGGCCGGTCACCTGCTGGGCAACCACTCGCTGCGGCACGACGACATGGGCGACTGGCCCGCGGACCGCGTCCGTGCCGACCTCGTGGAGGCGACGGCGATCATCGAGGACGCCACGGGTGCGCCCGTGCCGTACTTCCGGGCGCCGTTCGGCAGCTGGGGCGCGTCCGAGGCAGTGGCCACCGAGCTCGGCATGACTCCGCTCGGGTGGCAGCTCGCGGTCGAGGACTGGCTGGCACCTCCCGCGGACACGCTCGTCGGGCGGATTCGAGACGGGCTCGAGCCCGGCGGCGTCGTGCTGCTGCACGACGGGGGCGGCGACCGGTCGTCGACCGTGACGGCTGTCCAGCGCGTGCTCCCGCACCTGCTGGCCGACGGCTGGACGGCGTCCCTGCCGGCCCGGCTGCCGTCGGGCCGCTGATCGCGGCGCGCCGGCGCTCTCCGGGGGGCCACGCGGCGGTCTCCGGGTGAATTAGTCCGGTAACTGCCGTGTCAACCCTTGTGGGACGGCATGTCCGATGTCAGCCTGGGACTCCGAGCGACGCGTGACACCCCCGTGGCATTCCCCCTCGCGCCGCGTCATTCGAGGAGTCCCCATGAGGTCACGCCTGTCGCTCGCCCTCGCGGCGAGCCTTCTGCTCGTCCCGCTGACCGCCGCGGGCGCCGCCGCGGTCACGCTCCACACGCCGCACCTCAACACCGCCGTGGACTGCGACGGTCAGGTGCTGTGGCACTTCGTGCACAACCAGGTGGCGCCGGGCAACGCCACCGCCGGCACGCTCACCGCCACCTTCGACGGCGCCGGCGCCGTCGTGGTCGACGCCTCGAGCGTGCTGAACCGCGTGCGGCACTACGACGTCGTCACGCCGTCCGGAGACACGCTGCTGGGAGCCTCCGACACGATCGCGGAGGGCAAGCTCGTCCTGAGCCACACCGAGTGCCTGCCCGGCGAGGAGCCGGACCCCGAGTGCGTCGCAGGCTCCTCCGTGGTGGTGACCTGGCCCGACGTCCGCCTCGGGTTCTTCAACGTGACGGGGCTCGTCGAGTCGGCCGCCACGTCGACGTCGCTGCTCCCGGGTGACTACGCGGTCACCCTGACGTCCACGGACCCGTTCCACGCCCCGGGCTACCAGCCGGAGCAGGACCAGGAGCAGTGGTACGTCGTGCTGACGCTCGGCGGCTCGCCGGTGGCGACCACGGGCACCATCTCCGACCTCCCGACGGACGTCCTCACCCTCACCGAGGGCGTGGGGACGGTCTCCCTGCCCGACGGCGCCGACGGTGCCGTCGCGACGCACCTGCTCATCGGTCTCGACTACAGCGCCTTCTGGCTCTCGCCGGAGAGCGTCGAGCCCACGCAGGCGGTCTTCACCTGCATCTGAGCGGCCCACGCGACGAAGCCCCGGTTCCTCTCACGGAGGAGCCGGGGCTTCGTCATGTGCAGGTCAGCGGGCCGCGCTCGACCGGGCCCGCCCTGACGTGACCTGCAGGTCAGACGTCGTAGTACAGCTCGAACTCGTGCGGGTGCGGCCGCTGACGGATCGGGTCGATCTCGTGCGTGCGCTTGTAGTCGACCCACGTCTCGATGAGGTCCGGCGTGAAGACGCCGCCCTCGGTGAGGAAGTCGTGGTCGGCCTCGAGCGCGTCGAGCGCCTCCTCGAGCGACGCAGGGAGCTGGGCGATGGCCGCGTGCTCCTCGGGCGGCAGCTCGTACAGGTCCTTGTCGACCGGCTCCGGCGGCTCGATCTTGTTCTTGATGCCGTCCAGGCCGGCCATGAGCATCGCGGCGAACGCCAGGTACGGGTTCGACGACGGGTCCGGCACCCGGAACTCGATCCGCTTCGCCTTCGGGTTGGAGCCCGTGACCGGGATCCGGACGCACGCGGAGCGGTTGCGCGCCGAGTACACCAGGTTGACCGGGGCCTCGAACCCGGGGACCAGGCGGTGGAAGCTGTTCACGGTCGGGTTGGTGAACGCCAGCAGCGCGGGCGCGTGCTTGAGCAGGCCGCCGATGTACCAGCGCGCGACGTCGGACAGCCCGCCGTAGCCCTTCTCGTCGTAGAACAGCGGCTCGCCGTTCTTCCACAGCGACTGGTGGCAGTGCATGCCCGAGCCGTTGTCGCCGAACAGGGGCTTCGGCATGAAGGTCACCGTCCGGCCGTTGCGGTGCACGACGTTCTTCACGATGTACTTGAAGAGCATGACCTTGTCGGCCGACTTCGCGAGCGTGTCGAAGCGGTAGTTGATCTCCGCCTGGCCGGCGGTGCCGACCTCGTGGTGCGAGCGCTCGACCTTGAGGCCGGCCTTGTCGAGCTCGAGGCAGATCTCGTCGCGCAGGTCGGCGAAGTGGTCGACCGGCGGGACGGGGAAGTACCCGCCCTTGTACGGGGTCTTGTGGCCGAGGTTGCCGCCCTCCTCCTTGCGGCCGGTGTTCCACGCGGCCTCGATGGAGTCGATGTGGTAGTAGCTCTCGGACTGGCTCGTGAAGAACCGGATGTCGTCGAAGATGTAGAACTCCGCCTCGGGGGCGAAGAACGCGGTGTCCGCGATCCCCGTCGACTTCAGGTACGCCTCGGCCTTGGCGGCGATCTGCCGCGGGTCGCGGGTGTACGGCTCGTCGGTGTACGGGTCGACGATCGACATCGTGATGTTGAGGGTCTTCTCGGTCCGGAACGGGTCGAGGTAGGCCGTGCCGATGTCGGCCAGGAGCTTCATGTCCGACTCGTGGATGGCCTGGAAGCCACGGATCGACGAGCCGTCGAACATCTGGCCCTCGGTGAAGAAGGTCGCGTCGACCGTCTGAGCGGGCACGTTGAAGTGCTGCATCACACCCGGCAGGTCGCAGAACCGGACGTCGACGAACTTGACGTCCTCCTTCTTGATGAAGGCGATGACCTCATCGGCGGAACTGAACATCCGCGGCTTCTCCTCGCTCTCGTGGTCGATGGTCGCCGTCAGGCCGCCCATCGTGGTCGGACCGCTCCGGGTCCCATCGTGCTCCCGGGCGCGGCGCCTGCACCGAGGCTAGGGGACCGCGATTTCCCGACCATGTACCTCGTGTTTCCGCTGGGTTACCTCCTGCCCGGCCGGCGCCGGGTCTTCCGGGGGGTGCACGGCAGGCGGCGGGTAGCCTTGCGCCGTGGCGAGACGTGAGGACCTGGGCTCGTGGCTCGAGGGGCCGCCGACGGACCCGGCGGAGGAGTCGGGCCTCGGCCTGCCTGCTGACGGGCCCGGCTCGCTCGCGCGCCTGCCGCGCCGCTTCGTGGCGCTGCTGGTGGACTGGTTCCTCAGTCTCGCCGTGAGCGGCCTGCTCTTCCCCGAGGACGGCGCTGCACGGGGCATCCTCGCCGGTGACCGCATGGCGACCCTGGCGGTCTTCGGCATCTCCAGCGCCGTGCTCGTGGGCCTGCTCGGGCACACCATCGGCCACCGGCTGGCGGGGCTGCGGGTGATCCGGCTGCGGGACGGCCGTGCGCCAGGGCTGGTGGCCGGCCTCGTGCGCAGCGCGTTGCTGGTGCTGGTGATCCCCGCGGTGGTCTGGGGCCGGGACGGCCGCGGCCTGCACGACGTCCTGGCCGGGACGGCGATCGTCCGTCGCTAGCGGGCGACGGCCTCACCATCGGCCGGTGCCCGCCACACGAGCGAGTAGCGCCAGTACAGGTGGTGGCGGAACCGGACGCCCGGCAGGAGCCGGGCCGACTCCCGCCAGATGCGCCCGTAGGTCTCGTGGGACTCCCGGAGCGGGACGCTGGGCTCCCAGTGCCCGCGGACGAGGCGGGCGGGCCAGTTCGCGAGGGTTCCGAGCAGGATCCACCAGTAGTCGAGGGGGCCCGAGGGCTGGGCGCCACCGACGACGACGAGCGCGCCGCCGGGGGCGACGAGCTCGCGGAGCCGCCGTAGCCCGGCGTCGAGGTCCATGTGGTGCAGCACCATGAAGCACGTCACCAGGTCGAACGGTCCGCCCAGGTCGGCCGTGAGCGCGTCGCCGTGGACGTAGGTCAGCGCGGGTGCCAGGTCACGGGCGAGCGCGACGGCGCCCGCGTCCGCGTCCACGCCCACGACCTCGTGCGCGAACGGTGCGACCCGCCGGGTCAGCAGCCCCTCGCCGCAGCCGACGTCGAGCACGCGCCCCCACGGGGGCGGCGCCCAGCGGGGCAGGAACCGGTGGTAGTGGGTGTTGTGGTTCCAGCACTCGGCCGTGCGGAAGGTCCGGCGGACGGCCTCCGCGTCGACGGCAGGCACTCGGTGGGCAGGCACCGGCTCAGCGCCCGCGCATCCCCTTGCGGTCCGGACGCGCACGGTACGGGTCGACGCCCTTGGGCACGGGCAGCCGGGCGCCGCCGAGGGCGTGCAGCCGCTTCGCCACCTCGTCGGTGGCCCGCTTGTCGAGCGTCGGCCGGATCTTGCGGATGCGCTTGGCCAGGTTGCGCAGCGGCACCTGGTCCTTCTCGTCGCCGCACTGGATGACGGTGACGGGCACGTTCGGCAGGACCCGGGTGACGCGCTTGCGCTGGTCGTCGAGCATGCGGGTGACGCGGTGCGACGGCCCCTCGGAGACGAGCACGACGCCGCCGCGACCGGAGCCCCGGAACACGATGTCCAGGGTCTTCGGGTTCATGTCCACCGGGTCGTCCGGGAAGTCCCAGCCGCGCACGGTCCGCACGGCCGAGAGGCTGGCCCCCGGCTGCCCCTCGATGCGCTTGTAGCCGGCCGCCTCCGCGCGCCGGGCCAGCAGGAACATCATCCCGATGAGCGCGACCGGGACCCCGATGACGAGGAAGTACCACAGCCGCCCGGTGCCGATGCCGACGCCGGTCGCGGCACCCATCACGACGACGAAGATGCCGACCAGCCACCACGTGATGGAGGGGTCGACCTCGGCCGTCATGCGGTACGCCTGCCAGAGCGTGGCGTACCAGCGCTGCTTCTTCACCTTGGGTGCCTTGGGTGCCTTCGGTGAGGCATCGGTCGATCGGGCCATGGCCGGGAGTCTAGTTGCCATGGCGGGTGCCCCTGTGGGCCGGACCGCGCACCGGTCCGGCCGGCCCCTGTGCTCGCCCGGGCTCGCCGGGCGTCAGCGGGCGAGCAGGCTCGACGCCTCCTGGCGCGCGGGCATCGGCGTGGCGAGGTGGGCGAGCGCGGCCGGGATCTCGCGACCGTGGCGCTGCATCGCCTGGGCCCACAGGCGGCCCGCGCGGTACGACGACCGCACGAGCGGGCCGGACATCACCCCGAGGAAGCCCATCTCCTCCGCCTCCGTCGAGAGGGCGACGAACTCCTCGGGGCGCACCCACCGGTCGACGGGGTGGTGCCGGACCGACGGCCGCAGGTACTGCGTGATCGTCACCAGGTCGCAGCCGGCGTCCCGGAGCGCCTGCAGGGCCTCCACGGTCTCCTCGTACGTCTCGCCCATGCCGAGGATGAGGTTGGACTTGGTGACCAGGCCGGCGTCGCGCGCCGCGGTGAGGACGGACAGCGAGCGGTCGTACCGGAACCCCGGCCGGATCTGCTTGAAGATCCGGGGGACCGTCTCGAGGTTGTGGGCGAGAACCTCGGGCCGGGAGCCGAAGACCTCCTCCAGCAGGGCGGGAGCGGCGTTGAAGTCGGGGATGAGGAGCTCGACGCCCGTCCCAGGGTTGAGCGCGTGGATCTGCCGGACCGTCTCGGCGTAGAGCCAGGCTCCGCCGTCGGGCAGGTCGTCGCGGGCCACGCCGGTCACCGTCGAGTACCGCAGGCCCATCGTCCGGACGGACTCCGCCACGCGCCGAGGCTCGTCCGCGTCGAACGCCGCGGGCTTGCCGGTGTCGATCTGGCAGAAGTCGCAGCGGCGCGTGCACTGGTCGCCGCCGATGAGGAACGTCGCCTCGCGGTCCTCCCAGCACTCGAAGATGTTGGGGCAGCCGGCCTCTTCGCAGACCGTGTGCAGCCCGCCGCCGTGCACGAGCTGCTTGAGCTCGCTGTACTGCGGGCCCATCGTGGCGCGCGTCCGGATCCAGTCCGGCTTCTTCTCGATCGGCTTCTGCGCGTTGCGCGCCTCGACGCGCAGCATCCGGCGTCCCTCGGGGGCGATCGTCACGCGGACAGACTATGTCAGGCCGAGACCGGGTGTTCTGCGTGGTCCGCGGCCGTGCGCGGGGCCCGGGCCGCGCCGTCGGCCACCAGCGGCTGGAGCGTCGCGGCCAGGGCGGCCCGCAGCAGCGGCGCCAGCTGCGCGACGGTCACCGGCCGACCCAGCTCCGCCGTCAGCGACGTCGCGTCCGCGTCGGGCAGCCCGCACGGCACGATGCGCGTGAACTCCTGCAGGTCGCACGTGCAGTTCAGGGCGAGACCGTGCATCGTCACGCCCCGGGCGACGCGCACGCCGATCGCCGCGAGCTTGCGCGGGCGCGCGCCGTCGGCGCGGGGGAGCCAGACGCCGGAGCGCCCCTCGGCGCGCTCGGTGGCGAGTCCGACGGCGGCCGCCGCGTCGATGACGGCCTGCTCGAGCGCCCGGACGTAGGCGATCACGTCGACCGGCTCGGCGAGGCGCACGATCGGGTAGGCGACCAGCTGACCTGGTCCGTGCCAGGTGATGCGGCCGCCGCGGTCGACGTCCACGACAGGCGTGCCGTCGACGGGACGGTCCCACGCGGCCGTGCGCCGGCCGGCGGTGTACACGCTCGCGTGCTCGACGAGGAGCACGGTGTCGGGCCGGGTGCCGGCGGCGACCTCGGCGTGCACGGTCCGCTGGAGGTCCCACGCCTCCTGGTACGGGACGTGGCGTCGGCCGAGGTCCAGGGGCACGAACTCCATGGGGGGACGTTACCTGCTGGGACCGGCGCGCTCTCCGTCCGGCCGCTCCGCCGGCTCGGCCGCGACGGCGCCAGGGGCCACCCCGTGGCCGTGCCCGGCGGGGTAGGGGACGGGGGCCCCGTCGACCGGCGCCTCCCCGTGCGCGCGCAGCATCACGGCCAGGAGGTCCCTCAGCTGGGCGACCTGCTCGCCGTTCAGGCCGCGGATGCTCATCTCCTCGGCGATGCGCGGGTCGCCCGCCTCCGCGAGGACCCTGCGACCCGCCTCGGTCATGACCACCTCGTGGCGCCGCGCGTCGTCGGGGTGGGGGTGCCGTTCGACGTAGCCCGACCGCTCGAGCCGTGCCACGACGCGGCTCATCGTCTGCTCGGTGACGCCCGACGCGCGGGCGAGGTCGCGCTGGGATCGCGGCCCGCCGAGCAGGTGGTACAGGACGGGAATCGAGGCGTGGTTGAGGTCCCAGCGCGCCAGGTGGGCGTTCCACTCGTGCTCGATGCCGCGGGCGACGGCGGACAGCATCCGGCCGGTCGGCCACCGCTCCATCTCGACTCCCACGTTCGCCCTGAGGTGAAAGCCGATGATGCCCGGGACAGCCCGCTGGACACCACCTGGCTCCGCCTGCTCATAATACTCAGCATGCTGAGGAATCGACGTGGACGTGGTGTGCTGCGAGGAGCCGGGCTCGTCGCCCTCATCCTCGTGTGGCTGGCGCTGGCCGGGATGGGTGGCCAGTCCGTCGGCAAGCTCTCGGAGGTGCAGGAGAACGACGTCGCGGCGTTCCTCCCGCAGAGCGCCGAGTCGACCCGGGCCGCCGAGCTCGACCAGGGCTTCACCGACGACTCGGTGCTGCCCGCGCTCGTCGTGGTCGAGGCCGACGGCGGCGGTGCGCTGACCGAGCAGCAGATCGGCGCCGTGCAGGGCTGGGCCGCTCAGCTGCCCACGCTGGACGTGGGGGAGGGCGAGACGATCGCCGACCTCCTCGTGGCCGACCCGGTCGCCATCCCGTCCCAGGACGGCGAGGCCGTGCTCGTCACGCTGTCGCTGGACTCCGTGCGCGCCAGCGAGCAGATCGGCGAGGAGCGGGTGGTCAACCTCGTCGTCGCCGCCGTCCGCGACGCAGCCACCCCGCTCGAGGACGCCGGACTGGTGTCGTGGGTGACCGGCCCCGCCGGGTCCATCGCCGACCTCGTCGAGGCGTTCGGGGGGATCGACGGCCTGCTTCTGCTCGTCGCCCTCGCCGTCGTCTTCGTCATCCTCATCCTGGTCTACCGGTCGCCGAGCCTGCCCTTCACGGTGCTCTTCACGGCCCTCTTCGGCCTCTCGGCCGCCGCGCTCGTGGTCTACCAGCTCGCCAAGGCCGGTGTGCTCGTCCTCAACGGCCAGAGCCAGGGCATCCTGTTCATCCTCGTCGTGGGTGCCGCGACCGACTACTCGCTGCTCATCGTGGCGCGCTACCGCGAGGAGCTCCGCCGGGTCGAGTCGCCGTACACGGCGATGTCGCGGGCGCTGCGCGCCTCGTTCGAGCCCATCGCCGCCAGCGCCGGCACCGTCATCGCCGGTCTGCTCACGCTCCTGCTGTCGGACCTGAAGTCGAACTCGAGCCTCGGCCCCGTCGCCGCGATCGGCATCGCCGCGGCGATGCTCGCCGCGATGACGCTGCTGCCCGCGCTGCTCCTCGCCGCGGGCAAGCGTGCGCGGTTCATCTTCTGGCCGCGGATGCCGCACCCCGTCCCGGTCGACGAGCAGGGCCGGCCGCAGGACGAGACCCTCGCGCACCTCGAGGACCGCACGGGCGTGTGGGGCCGCGTGTCCAAGCTCGTCGGCCGCCGTCCGCGGCTCGTCTGGGCCGGCACCGCCGTCGTGCTCCTCGCGGCCGCGGCCTGGGTGCCGACGCTCGACGCGAGCGGCACCAGCGACAGCGACATCTTCCTCACCGAGGTCGAGTCGGTCACCGGCGGTGAGGCGCTCGCCGAGCACTTCGACGCCGGACAGGTGGAGCCGATCCAGATCTTCGCTCCCGAGGACGCGGCGGCCGACGTCGTCGCGGCGGTCGAGGGCGTCGACGGCATCACGTCGGCGACGGTGTTCACCGGCGCGCCCGGGGCGCCCGGTGCGCCGTCGGAGGCGCCCCCGCTCGTCGTCGACGGGCTCGTGCGGATCGACGCGGTCACGCAGGCCTCGGCCGAGTCGCAGGAGGCCAGCGACGTCGTCGCCGACGTGCGCGACGCCGTCCACGCGGTCGACGGCAGCGCGCTCGTGGGCGGTGCCGCGGCGCAGCGCCTCGACACGCAGGAGACGAACGCGCGCGACCTGACGGTCATCGTGCCGGCGATCCTGCTGGTCATCCTGATCGTGCTGATCCTGCTGCTGCGGTCCGTCGTGGCGCCGCTGCTCATCGTCGCGGCCAACGTGCTCAGCTTCGCCGCCACGATCGGCCTCGGTGCGCTGGCCTTCAACCACGTCTTCGGGTTCCCGGGGACGGACGCCTCCGTGCCGCTGTACGCGTTCGTGTTCCTCGTGGCCCTCGGGATCGACTACTCGATCTTCCTCATGACCCGGGTCCGTGAGGAGTCGTTGGTGCACGGGACGAGGCTCGGCGTGCGCCGCGGCCTGACCGTGACAGGTGGCGTGATCACGAGCGCCGGCCTGGTCCTCGCGGCCACCTTCGGGGCGCTGGCGGTCCTGCCGCTGCTGTTCCTCGTCCAGCTCGCGTTCCTCGTCGCGCTCGGCGTCCTCGTCGACACGTTCATCGTCCGGACGCTCCTGGTGCCCGGCCTGGTGCACGACGTCGGGCGCAGGGTCTGGTGGCCGTGGGAGGGCCGCGTCCCCGCCGACGACACGGCCGACGGCGACGCCGGACGTCAGGCAGGCGCGGCGCCCGCGGTCGAGAGGGCCTGACCGGCACGGAGCCCGACGCGGCGTCGGACGGGGCTGTGGACAACGACACCCGTCCGGCGCCGCGTGCTTGTCTTCTGCGGTGACCTCCCGGACCCTCGTGCGCGCCCTCGCCCGGGCCGGTCTCGAGCCGGCGGGCCCCCTCGGACCGGGCTCCGACGGACCACGGCTCGCCGCGCGCGACGCCGACGGCCGCGGATGGGCGGTGACCGTCGTCGGGCCGCACGAGATGGCCCGCGACGCCCTGCGAGCGCGCGTCGCGGCACTGTCCGGCCTCCGGCACCCGCACGTCGCGCGTGTCGGGCCGCTCCTCGAGCTGCGGGACGGGAGCGCCGTGACGCTGCAGGCGGAGGTGCTCGGGCCGGACCTCGCCACCGTCGTGCTCGCCCGTGGGCCGTGGCGGCCCGGCGAGGTCGTGACGCTCGTCGTGCCGCTCGCCCAAGCCCTGGCGGCCCTGCACGGGGCCGGCCTGGCGCACGGCGACGTCTCGCCGGGCAACGTCGTCCTCGAGAGCGACGGGCGGCCGGTCCTGGTGGACCTCGTGTGCGGTGCGCGGGCCGCGGAGCTCGGCACCCCTGGCCTGGCCGCGCCCGAGCGGCCGCGGGGCGCCGAACCCCCTGGCGACGTGCACGCCCTCGGCCGTCTCGGCCTCGCGCTCCTCGGCGAGCACGCCCCGGCCGGCGCGCCTGCGGGCCCCCCGGGATCTGCGGCGCAGGAGGGCGCGGCCCAGGACGGCGCGGCCGTGGCGCTCCGGGCGGTGCTCGCGTCCGCGACCCACCCGGACCCGGCGGCGCGGCCGGACGCCGCGGCGCTCGCCGACGCCGCCTACGCAGCCTGCGCTCCGGAGCCCGTCCGGCTGCCCGACGCCGCGGTCCTGGCGAGGACGACGCTGCGGCGGCTCGCGGCGCCGGAGGACGTCACGGTGGTCCGGCCGGACCTCGCCCCCGTGTCGCGGCGTGGTCGGCACCGCCGGTCGACGCCGCAGCGGGCGCCGGTCGCCGTCGCGCTGGTCGCGGTCGTGCTCGGGGCCGTCCTCGTCGCGGGACGATGGGCGCCCGCCCGGGGCCCGGAGCCGGTCGCGGACGTCGCGGCGGCAGCGGTGCCCACCGCCGCCCCGGCGGCGGCCGCCAGCCCCGTCGGGGCGGCGGTACGACTGACGTCCCGACGCGCCGAGGCCCTGGGGACCCGGGCGGCCGCGGCGCTGGCATCGGTGACGGTCCCGACGTCGCGGGCCGCGGCGGCGGACCGCCGGCTGGCGGCCGGTCTGTGGCGGCGGGCACCTGAGGCCGGTGGCGCGGTGGTCGAGGAGGTGCACCTCGTCTCGTTCGAGGGTCCGCTCGCGGGCCGACGCGCGGCGCAGGCCCGCGTGCTGGTGCGGGCGCGCGCGTGGGTGACGACCGCCGCGCAGCCTGCCCCGGCCGACGCTGTCCCGGCCGACGGTGTCCCGGCCGACCCCGTCCCGACCGACCCCGTCCCGACCGACCCCGCCCCGACCGACCCGGCCGACCCGGACGCAGCGGCACCGGCATCGACGGCCGTGGTCCTGGTGCTCGAAGGCGGTCGCGCCGGCTGGCGCGTCAGCGACGTGGTGCCCGCGCCTGCTGTGTGAGCCAGCGCGCGGCCGCCGGCACGTCCGGGTGCTCGAAGACGAAGCCGTCGTCGAGGAGCACCCTGGGCACGGCACGCTGGGAGGAGAGGATGTCGTCCGCGAACCCGCCGACGACGGCGCGCAGCGCGACGCGGGGGACCGGCAGGACCGCCGGCCGGTGCAGCTCGTGCGCGACGGCCCGCACGAGCTCGCGCTGCCGTGCGGGTGCGGGCCCGGTCAGGTTCACCGGCCCCCGCACGGACGACGACAGCAGGTGGGCGACCGCGCGGACGTGGTCCGCGAGGGTGATCCAGGCCCAGTGGTTCTGCCCGTCACCGAGCGGCCCGCCGACGCCGAGGCGCAGCAAGGGCAGGAGCCGCCCGAACGAGCCGCCGTCGGGCGACATGACGATGCCCGTCCGCAGGTGGGCCACGCGGACGCCGGCGTCCTCCGCGGCCGCGGTGGCGTCCTCCCACGCGCGGACGACGTCGACGAGGAAGCCCGTGCCGGGCCCGGACTCCTCGGTCAGCAGCTCGTCGCCCCGGTCGCCGTAGAAGCCGACCGCGGAGGCCTGCAGCAGCACGCCCGGACCGGTGCCGTCGGCCGCCAGCTGCGCGAGCGCGCTGGCCAGCAGAGAGGTGGGGACGGTGCGCGAGGTGAGGATGCGCTGCTGGTAGGCAGCGGTCCACCGACGGTCACCGATCCCGGCGCCTCCCAGGTTCACCACGGCGTCCACGCCGCGCAGGTCGGCGGGGTCGAGCCGCCCTGCCTGCGGGTCCCACGAGACCTCGGCCGGAGAGACCACCGGGCGGCGGACGAGCCGCGTCACCCGGTGGCCCTGCGTCGTCAGGTGCGCCGTGAGGGCGCGCCCGAGCATCCCGTGGGAGCCCGCCAGCAGGACGTGCACGGTCCTGACCCGTCGGTCAGCGACTCAGAGTCCGAGCTCGGACTCGAAGTCGCCCTCCTCGAGCCGCTTCTTGACCGTGGCCAGGTAGCGCGACGCGTCGGCGCCGTCGACCAGGCGGTGGTCGTAGGACAGGGACAGGTAGCACATGGTGCGGATCGCGACGTAGTCCGTGCCGTCCTCGTCGGTGGCGACGACCGGGCGCTTGACGATGGCACCCGTGCCGAGGATCGCCGAGGTGCCCAGCGGCACGATGGGCGTGTCGAAGAGCGCGCCCGCCCAGCCGGTGTTCGTCACGGTGAAGGTCGCGCCGCTGAGCTCGTCCGGCGTCACCTTGTTGGCCCGGGTGCGTGCCGCGAGGTCGGCGATCTTGCGGGCGATGCCCGCGAGGTTGAGGTCGCCGGCGTCGCGGATCACGGGAACCACCAGACCACGGTCGGTGTCGACGGCGATGCCGACGTTCTCCTGGCCGTGGTAGGTGATCTGGTCGCCGGTGAGCACGCCGTTGACCTTCGGGTGGGCCTTCAGCGCCTCGGTCGCCGCGAGCACGAAGAAGGGCAGGTACGACAGCCCGACGCCCTCGCGGGCCTTGAAGTCGTCCTTGGCGCGCGCGCGCAGGCGGGCGACCTTGGTGACGTCGACCTCCACGACCGTGGTGAGCTGCGCCATCGACTGCATCGACTCGACCATGCGCGAGGCGATGATCTGCCGCAGGCGGCTGGCCTTCTCGGTGGTACCCCGCAGGGGCGAGACCTCCGGGGCGGCGGACTCGGCGCGCCGCTGGCGACGCGTGACCTGCTCCGCGGCGGACTCGGTGCGCTCGGCGGCGGCAGGCGCCTGCGCCGCGGCAGCGCGCTCACGCTCGGCGCGCTCCGCGGCCTCGAGGACGTCCTCCTTGCGGATGCGTCCGCCGACGCCGGTCCCGGTCACCGCGGCGAGGTCGACGCCCTTCTCGGCGGCGAGCTTGCGCACGAGAGGCGTCAGGTAGCCACCGCCCGCGGCCGGCTGCGCCACCGCCGACGGCTGTGCCGCGGGCGCGGGCTGCTGCGCGGGTGCGGGCTGCTGCGCCGGTGCGGGCTGCTGCGCCGGCGCGGGCTGCTGTGCAGCGGGCTCACCGGCCTGCTGCGCGCCCTCGACCGACGCGTCGACCGACGCCGGGCCGGCGCTGTCGGCACCGGCGGTCGCGTTCTCGGCCTGGCCGGCCGGCGCGGCGGTCGCCGCAGGAGCTGCGGCCGCGGCCGGGGCAGCGCCCGCCGAACCGACGCGCGCGAGGACGGCGCCCACCTGCGCGGTCTCGTCCTCGCCGACGAGGATCTCGACGACGGTGCCGGCGACGGGGGAGGGGATCTCGGTGTCGACCTTGTCGGTGGAGACCTCGAGCAGCGGCTCGTCGACCTCGACCGACTCGCCGACCTGCTTCAGCCAGCGGGTGACGGTGCCCTCGGTCACGGACTCGCCCAGGGCGGGCATCGTCACGTCCTGGGCGTCGCCCGACGGCGCGTCCGCGGCCTGCGTCGGGGCGGCCGGCGCGGGGGTCGACTCCTCGACCTCGGCGGGGACCTGGGCCGCCTGCTGCGACGCACCGGCGTCGGCGGTGTCCGCCGGCTCCTGGGCCGGAGCGGGGGCGGCCTCGGCCTGCGGGGCTGCCGGGGCGCTCCCCGCCTCGTCGGCCGCGCCGATGCGCGCGAGCGGCGCCCCGACCTCGACCGTCTCGTCCTCGCCCACGAGGATCTCGAGGAGGGTGCCGGTGAACGGCGACGGGATCTCGGTGTCGACCTTGTCGGTCGACACCTCGAGCAGCGGCTCGTCGACCTGGACGGAATCGCCCACCTGCTTGAGCCACCGGGTGACAGTTCCCTCGGTGACGCTCTCGCCGAGAGCCGGCATCTGCACGGTGTCGGACATGACCACGCGTCTCCTCGCCTTAGTTGTGGGCGTGCAACGGCTTGCCGGCGAGGGCCAGGAAGGCCTCGCCGAGAGCCTCGTTCTGGGTGGGGTGCGCGTGCACGAGCGCCGCGACGTCCTCCGGGTAGGCCTCCCAGTTGACGACGAGCTGCCCCTCGGCGATGAGCTCGCCGACACGCGCTCCGATCATGTGCACCCCGACGACGGGGCCGTCCTTGCGGCGGACGAGCTTGACGAAGCCCGTGGTGCCGAGGATCTGGCTCTTGCCGTTGCCGCCGAGGTTGTACTCGAGGGTCGACACGGCGTCCGCACCGTAGGTTTCCTTCGCCTTGGCCTCGGTCAGCCCCACGGAGGCGACCTCGGGCTCGGAGTAGGTGACGCGGGGGATGCCGGACTCGACGAGCGGCGCCGGGTTCAGCCCCGCGATCTCCTCGGCCACGAAGATGCCCTGCGCGAACCCGCGGTGGGCCAGCTGGAGGCCGGGCACGATGTCGCCGACGGCGAAGACGTTCGGCACGCCGGTGCGCAGCCGCTCGTCGGTGAGCACGAACCCGCGGTCCATCCGCACGCCCTGCTCCTCGTACCCGAGGCCCTCGGTGCGCGGGCCGCGGCCGACGGCGACGAGGAGGTACTCGGCGTCGAACGTCTTGCCGTCCTCGAGCGTGACGTGCACGCCCTGGTCGTCCTGCGTCACGCCCTGGAACCGGACGCCGAGCGAGAACCGGATGCCGCGCTTGCGGAACGCCCGCTCGAACGCCTTGGAGAGCGCCTCGTCCTCGGCGGGGACGAGGTGGGGGAGCGCCTCGACGATCGTGACCTCGGCCCCGAAGGAGCGCCAGACGCTCGCGAACTCGCTGCCGATGACGCCGCCGCCGAGCACGATGACCGAGCCGGGCACGCGGTCGAGCTTCAGGGCGCCGTCGGACGTGATGACGCGGCCGCCGATGTCGAGACCGGGCAGCGTGCGGGCGTACGAGCCGGTGGCCAGCACGACGTGACGGCCGGTGTAGCGGACCCCGTCCACCTCGACCGTGTCGGGGGCGACCAGGCGGCCCCAGCCCTGCACGTACGTGATGCCGTGCGCCTTGACCAGGCCCTGCAGGCCCTTGTACAGCCGCCCGACGACGTTGTCCTTGTACTCGTGCAGCGCAGGCATGTCGATGCCGTCGAGGCTGGCGCGGACGCCGAACTTGGCGCTCTCGCGCGCGGCGTCGGCGACCTCGGCGGCGTGCAGCAGCGCCTTGGTCGGGATGCAGCCGTAGTGCAGGCAGGTCCCACCGACCTTGTCCGCCTCGATGAGCGCGACGCTCAGGCCGAGCTCGGTGGCGCGCAGGGCGGTCGCGTACCCGCCGCTCCCGCCGCCGAGGACAACGATGTCGTAGACGGTGGGGGTGTCGGCCATGACTCTCCTCGGTCGCGCGCGGTGCGGGCTCCGATCATCTTGTCATCCCCTGAGCAGGGGCGTGAACCTGAACCGGGATCCGCCGGGGTTGGTGGATTCATCCTACGTCTTCTCCCGACCGGGACCGGACGTACTCTTGCGCTCATGGCGAAGTTCGGACGCTTCTTCGGCCGCGCCCGCGCGAAGCGTGAGGGGGTCGCCGCCGCGGAGCGCGCCACCCGGGAGCACCTCGCCCGCTTCGCCGCCGAGCGGGCCGGCGTCGAGGCGTACCTCGAGCCGGCCACCCGCACCACGCCGACGACGGTGGTGCTCGTCGCCCTGACCGGGGAGTGGACGCGCCGCCGCGTGCCCGACGAGCGCACCGCGCGGGAGATCGCCCGCGCCCTGGCGATCCCCGTCTACGACGTCCAGCTCACCGGCTACCCGCGTCGCATGCGGGAGTGGAACGCCAAGCAGCGGCGCCCGGCCCGCTAGTCGCCGCTCGACTCGAGCAGGGTCAGCATCGTCCGGACGCCGACCCCGGTCCCGCCCCGAGGGGTGTAGCCCCACGGCTCGTGCTCGTTGAACGACGGCCCCGCGATGTCCAGGTGCGCCCACGGCACGTCGGCCACGAACTCCTTGAGGAACAGGCCGGCGACGAGCATCCCGCCGCTCCGGTCGCCGATGTTCGCCAGGTCGGCCACGGAGGACTTCAGGCTCGCCCGGAGCTCGGCGGGCAGCGGCATCGGCCAGAACTGCTCGCCCGACGCGCGCGCGGCCTCGACGACGGCGTCGGGCATCGCGCCCGTGCCCATCACGGCCGAGACGAGCGGGCCGAGCGCCACGATCTGCGCACCCGTGAGCGTGGCGATGTCCAGGATCGCGTCCGGCTTCTCCTCGCGGGCGGCGACCAGCCCGTCGGCCAGCACGAGGCGGCCCTCGGCGTCGGTGTTGAGCACCTCCACCGTGGTGCCGCCGCGCTGCGTGATGACGTCGGACGGGCGCTGCGCCGTCCCGGACGGCATGTTCTCCGCCAGGCAGAGCCAGCCGGTGACCGCGACCGGGAGCTCGAGCGCGGCGGCGGCCAGGACCGTGTGCAGCACGGCGGCGGCGCCCGCCATGTCGCTCTTCATCGTCTCCATGGACTTGGCCGGCTTGATCGACAGGCCGCCCGAGTCGAACGTGATGCCCTTGCCGACGAGCGCCACGGTGCGCCGGGGGCGCGACGGCGCGTAGGCGACGCGCACGAGCCGGGGCGGCCGTGCCGAGCCCTGGCCCACGGCGACCAGGCCGCCGTAGCCGCCGGCGGCGAGCGCCTTCTCGTCCAGGACGCTGACCTTGACCTTCGTCCCCTTGGCGGCTGCCTTCGCGAGGTCGGCGAACGCGGCGGGGTAGAGGTCGGCGGGGGCCGCGTTGACCAGGTCCCGCACCGCGTGCACCGCGCGTGCGACGACGCCGGCACGCGTCGCGGCGCGGCTCGCCTCCTTGTCCTTCGCCAGCGGCGTCGAGACGTCGATGCGCGCGGCGGGCCGCTGGGCGGGCTTGGCCGCGCGGTAGCGGTCGTAGACGTAGGCCCCGAGCAGGGCGCCCTCGACGACGGCGCCGAGCGTGGCGGCGTCGTCGGCGGGGAAGGCGAGGCCGAGCGACTCGACCCCGGTGACCTGCCGTGCGGCGGCGCCGGCCGCGCGGCGCAGGCGCTCCGGGTCGGGCTCCGTCCCGGTACCGACGCCGACGAGCGCCAGCACGGGCGCCTTGACCGCGCCGCCGGTCGGGATGCGGTGCACGACGTCCGCCTCGCCGGTGACGCCGAGCGCGGCGGCGGTGGCGGACGCACGGAGGGCGGCGGGCAGGGCGCCGCCGTCGAGCAGCACGGGCCCGTCGGGTCCGGTGGCGACCGGGACGACGAGGGCGTCGACGGCCAGGCGGGCGGGATGCGTCACGGTGAGGGCTGCGGTGGTCACGTCGCGATGCTACCGAGCCGTATCCTCGGGGCCGTGTGGACCCCTCTCGCCTGGGCCGTCGCGGTCGGTGCGCTCGCGCTCGGCGCGTGGGCCGGCTGGCGCGCCGTCGTCGACCGCCCGGTCATCCTGCGCCAGCTCATTGCCGGTGGCGTGGTCGAGGCGCTCATGCTCGTGGAGGTCGTCGTCGCCGTCGTCAAGGGGGCGACGGGTGACGGCCCGGCGGATCCGTGGACCTTCTGGGGGTACCTGCTGACGACGCTCGTCGTGCTCCCGGTCGCGGCGGCCTGGTCGTTCGCCGAGCGCACCCGCTGGAGCTCGGTCGTGCTCCTCGTGGCGTCGCTCACGGTGGCGTTCCTGCACGTGCGGCTGGTCCAGGTGTGGGTCGGATGAGCGCGCCGCACGACACCGGGAGCGGGCCGGGCCGCGTCGTCGTCGCGATCTACGCGGTCCTGGCGACTGCGGCGACCTTCCGCTCGGGGGTGCAGATCCTGCGGGACCTGCAGGAGGCGCCCCTCGCGTACCTCCTCTCGGCGGTCGCCGCCGTCGTGTACGTCGTGGCCACCGTCGCGCTCGCCAAGGGCGGGCGCTGGCGTCCCGTGGCCTGGGCGGCCGTCACGACCGAGCTCGTCGGTGTCGTCGTGGTCGGCGTGCTCTCGGTGACGCGCACGGACCTCTTCCCGGACGCGACGGTGTGGTCCGGGTTCGGGCAGGGGTACGGCTACGTGCCCGCCGTCCTGCCCGTGCTCGGCCTGTGGTGGCTGCGACGAACGGGCCCACGCGAGGACCGCGCCGCCCGGTAGGTTGCGGGCGTGTACCGGCTGCTCTTCAACCAGGTCTTCCGCCGCATGGACCCCGAGCGGGCCCACCACATCGCCTTCGTCGGCATCCGGTGGGCGGCCGCCGTGCCCGGCCTCGGCTGGCTGCTGCGGCGGTGGTTCAACCGAGGGTTCGCGCCGACGGTGGCCTTCGGCCGGCAGATCCCGGCGCCGTTCGGGCTCGCCGCGGGCTTCGACAAGAACGGCGTCGGTGTCCGGGGCCTGACGATGCTGGGCTTCGGCTGGATCGAGGTCGGCACGATCACCGCGCTCGCGCAGCCCGGCAACGACCGTCCGCGCCTGTGGCGGGTGCTGGACCAGCGCGCGATCCGCAACCGGATGGGCTTCAACAACGACGGCGCCGCGGAGGTGGCCGCCCGGTTGCGCCGACTGCGCTCGCGGTCGTCAGGCCAGCGCTTCGTCGTCGGTGTCAACATCGGCAAGTCCCGCGCGACCCCCGTCGAGGACGCGGCGCAGGACTACGCCACGAGCGCGCGCCTGCTCGCCCCGTACGCGGACTTCCTGGTCGTCAACGTCTCGTCGCCGAACACGCCGGGGCTGCGGGACCTGCAGGCGGTCGACCAGCTGCGGCCGATCCTCGAGGCGGTCCGCGCGGCGGCCGACGGGGCGACCGAGCCCGGGAGGGTCCCGGTGCTGGTCAAGATCGCCCCGGACCTCTCCGACGACGACGTGGACGCCGTCGCCGACCTCGCGCTCGAGCTCGGCCTCGCCGGGATGGTCGCCGTGAACACCACGATCGCGCACGACCTGGGCCCGGGCGGCCTGTCGGGGCCGCCGCTGCTGCCCCGTGGCCTCGAGGTCGTCCGCCGCGTCCGCGCCCGGCTGGGTGACGGGCCGGTCGTCATCGGCTGCGGCGGCATCACCACGGCCGACGACGCGCGGGCCTACCTCGCGGCCGGCGCCGACCTGGTGCAGGGGTACACCGGCTTCATCTACGAGGGTCCGTTCTGGAGCTCGCGGGTCAACCGCGGGCTCGCCCGGGCCGCACGCCCGGCGGGCGGGGCGCGATGACGACCCGGCCGGCCTGGGACTGGGACCTGCTCGACGCGCACGACCGGCTGCTCGACCAGCCCGTCAGCCCCGCGTTCACCTCGCGCTTCGACGCCGAGGCGTGGCTGGGGGAGACGTGGCGGCAGCTCGCGACGCAGGGGGTCGCGGCGGCGCGGCTCGCGCACCACGGGGTGCCGGCCGCGCCACCGCTCCCACTCGAGGGTCGCTGAGGCGAGGGACCTACCAGGGCCGCGTCGCGGGCGAGCTCTCGGCCGTCCGTGCCGGGTCCCGCTCGACGACGTCGCCGAGGACCTCGTCGATCCGGGCCAGCAGCTCGGCCGGGATGACGACGCCCGACGCCTTGACGTTCTCGGCGACCTGCTCCGGACGCGAGGCGCCGATGATGGCGGCGGCGACGTTCTCGTTCTGGAGCACCCAGGCGACGGCGAGCTGCGCCATCGTCAGGCCCAGCTCGTCCGCGACCGGCTGGAGCCGGGCGACCCGCTCCAGGACGTCGTCGCGCAGGAAGCGCTGGATGAACTTCGCGCCGCCCTTCTCGTCCGTGGCGCGCGAGCCGGCCGGCGGCGCGGCGCCGGGCCGGTACTTGCCGGTGAGCACGCCCTGGCCGACGGGCGAGAAGACGATCTGGGAGAGCCCCTCCTCGCGCGAGGCGGGCACGACCTCGCCCTCGATGACGCGCCACAGCATCGAGTACTGGGGCTGGTTCGAGACGAGCCGGAAGCCGAGGTCGCGGGCGAGCGCCTGGCCGGCCCGGATCTGGTCGGCGGTCCACTCGCTGACGCCGATGTAGAGCGCCTTGCCCTGGCGGACGATGTCGGCGAACGCCTGCATCGTCTCCTCCAGCGGCGTCGCGTGGTCGTAGCGGTGAGCCTGGTAGACGTCGACGTAGTCGGTGCGCAGCCGCCGCAGTGAGCCGTTGATCGACTCCATCATGTGCTTGCGGGACAGGCCGGAGTCGTTGGGGCCGCCCGGGCCGGTGGTCCAGTAGACCTTCGTGAGGATCTCCAGGGACTCCCGGCGCTGGCCCACGAGGGCGTCGCCGAGGACCTGCTCGGCGACCGTGTTCGCGTAGACGTCCGCCGTGTCGAAGGTCGTGATGCCGGCGTCGAGGGCGGCGTGGACGCAGGCGGTCGCCGCGTCGTTCTCCACCTGTGAGCCGTGGGTGAGCCAGTTGCCGTAGGCGATCTCGGAGATCTGGAGACCGCTGGTGCCGAGGAACCGATGCTTCATGGACCAAGCCTACAAGGTTGCCGAATCGATTCGACCTGCCGATGCAGCGGAAGGGCCCTGTCGAGCACGGCCGGAAGGGGGTGCGATGAGGCGCTCGCGCGAGGCGGAGGGTGCGGACGGCCTGGCGGCCGTCCGGCGTGCGATCGAGCACCGGGTGACGCCGGCGCTGCGCGCGGTCGCGGTGCAGGTGGAGCTGCCCGTCGTCTGGACGAGGTTCGTCTACGACGGCGCGCCGAGCGCCGTCGAGCAGGACCTGGCCGAGGCCGCGGGGGTGCAGGTCGGCGTCGAGCTCGCGGGCCGGTGGTTGTCGCAGGTGCTCCTGCGGCAGGCGGCTCCGGATGCCCCGCTGGTGCTGGAACGCGGCGAGGTGTGGGCCTACGTGCGCCCCGATGCCCGCGCGCAGACGCGCGGGCAGGACGAGGGCCGGGTGGCGTCGCCGCCCGCCACGGACGCCTAGCGCGGCTGCTGGCCGCGGGCCACCTGCGGCTTCGGCATGCGCATCCGGCGCATCTGGTACGCGCGCAGCACCCCGTACATGACGGTGCCGCGCACGACCTTCTCGGCGCCGAAGCGCGCGTCGAGCGCCTTGCGCAGCTTGCGGGAGAGCAGCCAGCCGTCGACGGCCGCGGCCACGGCCACGCCGATCGTCGCCAGGTTCAGGCCCTGGAGCAGGTAGAACGCCGTCTGCTCACCGATGCTCTGCGCGAGCGCCGCGATGACGAACATCGCCGCCAGCAGGCCCATGGCGTACCAGACGAAGTAGTCGCCGAAGTTGCGCCGGGCGTCGACGACGTCCCGCGCCATCCGGCGGACCGGGCCCTTGTCGCGCGCGGGCAGGTAGCGCTCGTCGCCGTCCATCATCGCCTGCTGCTCGCGCATGCGCTGCGCCCGCGTGGCCGCCTTGCGCGCCTTGGCGTCGCCCCGGGTGTCGGGCACGAGCGGCCGGCGGCGCGCCGCCTCGGCCTCCTTGCGCGTGGGCGTCGGCCGCCCCTTGCCGGGGTGGGTCGACTCGGGCTCGGCGGGCGGCGACGTCGGGGTTCGCTTGCTGGGGGGCACGGGCCAAGGTTACGCGAGCACGCGGGTACGGTTGTGGGCCGTGACCGATGACGCCCGCCCCACCCAGCCCACCCCTGCCGACACGACCGGCGCCGACGTGGACACGCTCCGCGCGCGGGTCCGGGACGGCTGGCCCCAGGCGCGCGAGGACCTCGCCGCCCTGGTGCGGATCCCGGGGGTGTCGAACCCGGCGTTCGACCCGGCCCAGATGACCCGCAGCGCGCAGGCGGTCGCCGACCTGCTGCGCGGCGTGCTGCCCGACGTGCGCATCCTCACCGCCACCCGCGCCGACGGGCTCGTCAGCCGGCCCGCGGTCGTCGCCCGGCGACCCGCGCCCGACGGCGCCCCGACCGTGCTCCTCTACGCGCACCACGACGTCCAGCCGCCCGGGGACGAGGCGGTGTGGGCGACCTCGCCGTTCGAGCCGACCGAGCGGGACGGCCGGCTGTACGGCCGGGGCGCGGCCGACGACAAGGCCGGCGTCGTCGCGCACGTCGCGGCCCTGCGCGCGCTGGGCGAGGACCTGCGGGTGGGCGTCACGGTCTTCGTCGAGGGGGAGGAGGAGGTCGGCTCGCCCACCTTCGGCGACTTCCTGCGTGAGCACCGCGACCTCCTGGCCGCGGACCTGGTGATCCTCGCCGACTCGGTGAACTGGAAGGTCGGGGTCCCGGCCTTCACCACGAGCCTGCGTGGCCTCGTCGACTGCGAGGTCGAGGTCGCCGTCCTGGAGCACGCGCTGCACTCGGGCATGTACGGCGGGCCGATCCTGGACGCGACGACGCTCCTGGTACGCCTCCTGGCGACGCTGCACGACGACGCCGGTGACGTGGCCGTGGCGGGTCTCGTCGAGGCCGCCGACCCCGTCGTGGACTACGACGAGGCCGACTTCCGCGCCGACGCTGCGCTGCTCCCGGGCACCGCGCTCGCCGGCACCGGCTCGATCGCCGCGCGGCTGTGGACCAAGCCTGCGCTGTCGGTCATCGGCATCGACGCCACCAGCGTCGCGCACGCCTCGAACACGCTCGCGCCGAGCGCGCGGGCGAAGATCTCGCTGCGGATCGCGCCGGGACAGGAGCCCGCCGATGCGCTCGCCGCGCTGACGGCGCACCTGACGCAGCACGCGCCGTTCGGCGCGCGCGTCACGGTGACCGACGGCGAGCTCGGCCGGCCCTGGGCAGGTGCGGCCGACTCGCCTCTGGCCCAGGTCGCGCGGGCGGCGTACTCCCAGGCGTGGGGCGCCGACGTCGTGGACGTGGGCCTGGGTGGCTCGATCCCGCTCGTGGCCGACCTGCTCGAGGTCTTCCCGGGCGCGACGGTGCTGGTCACGGGCGTGGAGGACCCGGACTCGCGGGCGCACAGCGAGAACGAGTCGGTCCACCTCGCCGAGCTCGAGAAGGCGGTGCTCGCCGAGGCGCTCCTGCTCAGCAGCCTGGCCTGACCGCCCCGCCGCGCGCCCAGCGGGACGTGAGGGCGGGGCGCTCGATCCAGCGCCAGGACGCGGTCGCGATCGCGTACGTCACGGCGACGATCGCCGCGGAGACGGCCAGGTGCGTCCCCGGATCGGTGATCGCGCCGTAGGCGAGCCCGCCGTCGCTGTAGTGCTCGACGACGCTGATGAGCAGGTAGTGCCAGATGTAGATGCCGAAGCTGACCCGCGCCGTGAAGCGGGCGAAGCGGTTGTCGGCCAGGCGCCCGAGCACGCGGGAGTGCGCGAGCCCCACCAGCGCCACCGCGACCAGCCCGGCGAACCACGGGAACAGGTAGGGCTGCCCCTGGTAGTTCGTCAGGTACAGCGGCTCGGCCGGCTCCCGGTTGACCCACACGAGCCAGGCCGCGCCGCCGAGGCCTGCCGCCGCCAGGAGGTCGAACCCCCAGTGCCGACGGCCGTCGCGCCGCAGCTGCCACCAGGTGATCGCCGCGGCGGCAGCGATGCCGAGGCAGAAGTGCGCGAAGAAGCCCACCGGGTTGTACGACGGCATCCACTCCTTGGCGCCGCCGACGTCGCCGTACTGCCAGCCCCGGCCTTCGGCGGACGGCACGAGCGTCGTGACGATCCACTGGTTCGCGCCCACGACCACCGCCATGACGGCGACCCAGTAGGCCACGGCGATCCGGGTGCTCCGGCGGTGCAGCCGGAACAGCCCCCACATGGCCAGCGGCATGAGGACGTAGCTGACGACCTCGAAGCCGATGGACCACAGCGGCCCGTTGAGCGGGACCGGGAAGAACGTCGCCCAGTGGAATCCGGAGGTGAACGTGACTCCTGCGAGGAGCCGCACGAGCCGGTACGGCGCGTCCGGCACCAGGGCCAGGGCGACGACCGAGCTCACCGCGAGGCTCGCGTAGAAGCCGGGCAGGATCCGCGCCACGCGGCGCCGCGTGTAGTGCCCGATGCGCGGGAACGGTCGGCCGGTCAGGTAGGCCCGCCAGAACGGGGCGCTCAGCAGCATCCCCGACAGGACGAAGAAGATCGAGACGCCGAACGGCCCCTTCATCATGACCAGGCGGACGTCCTCCACCCAGGAGCCCGGCTGGGGCGCCAGCCGCTGGAAGAGGTGCGAGCCGACCACCCACAGCGCCGCGAGGGCGCGCAGGCCGTCCGCGCCGGCGATGCGGGACGCGCGGTCGGTCGGGTCGGTGGTCGCCAACGGCGGCGCTGCGGTCGCGGTCGGGGCGAGCGGGGCGGGCGCGTCGGGCACGGCGGGACGCTAGCCGATCGCGTCCGGTCAGGTGGGCCGTTTGCGTCCCCTGGCGCGCGCCACGTGCTGGCCGGCGCGCGTGAACTCCTGCTCCACGTACACGACGCGCGGGTCCCAGCCGAGCACCCGGGACGTGATCGTGAACCTCTGCCACAGGCGCAGCGAGCGCTTGTAGGAGACCGTCGACGACGCGACGACGGGGTACCAGCCGCGCTCGCGCAGGAGCGCGGAGCCGCCCAGGTCGGCGATGAGGTTGGTCCTGGCGACGTCCATCATCTGCAGGTAGACGCCGTTGTTGACGTGCCGGAAGACGTCGAGGTCGCCGGGGTGCACGCGCAGGTGCGTCACCGATGGGTCGAAGAGGCCCTGACCGGGGATCGCGGCCCGTGGCCGGGCGGTCAGCCGGGCGAGGTGCAGCTGGCGGCTCACCTGACGGCCTTCGCGACGTGGCCGGACGCGTGCGGTGCCATCGCGTCAGACGGGCGGCGCCGGGTCGTACTGGATGCCGCGTCGCACGCCCCTGGCCATCTCGACGGACTCCAGCCGTGCGACCAGGTGCAGGGCCATGTCGATGCCGGCGGACACGCCGGCCGACGTCACGACGTCCCCGTCGTCGACGAAGCGCGCGTCGTGGTCCGGCAGCGTGGAGGCGTCGAGCGCGGCCAGCTCGTCGAAGGCGCTCCAGTGCGTGGTCACCGCGCGGCCGGCGAGGAGACCCGCCGCCGCGTAGACGAGCGCGCCCGTGCACACCGACGTCATGAGCGGGGTGCGGGCCCGCATCGCGCGCACCCACGCGAGGTGCTCGGAGTCCGTGGCGAGCCGGCGGGTGCCACGCCCACCGGGGTAGACCAGGACGTGCAGCGGGCCGACGTCCTCCGCGGAGAGGTCGGGGACGACGCGCAGTCCCTTGGCGAGCCGGACGCCGGCGCCGTCGGTGGAGAAGGTCACCACCTCGGGACGCAGCGGGCTGTGCTGGGCCCAGGAGGCCAGCACCTCGTACGGCCCGACGACGTCGAGCTCCTCGGCGTCGTCGAAGACGAAGATGCCCACGCGCAGTGGTCGGTCGGTCGTCACGGCGCCAGGGTGCCGCACCTCGGCGCGGACGCCAAGGGGTTAGATGCCGGGCAGCGCGAGCATCTGGTCGAGCGCCACGCGGGCCCAGTGGGCGTCGTCGGCGTCCACCACGATGCGGTTGGGCACCCGGCCCTCGACGAGCGACTCGAGCGTCCAGACCAGGTGCGGCAGGTCGATCCGGTTCATGGTCGAGCAGAAGCACACCGTCGAGTCCAGGTAGTGCACCTGCTTGTCGGGGTGCTGCGCGGCGAGCCGGCGGACCAGGTTGAGCTCGGTGCCGATGGCCCAGGCCGAGCCGGCGGGCGCCGCCTCGAGGGCCCTGATGATGTGCTCGGTCGACCCGACGTGGTCCGCGGCGGTGACGACCTCGTGCTTGCACTCCGGGTGGACGATCACGTTCACGCCGGGCACGCGCTCGCGGACGTCGGCCACGTTCTGCGCCGAGAAGCGGCCGTGCACCGAGCAGTGGCCCTTCCACAGGATCATCCGCGCGTCGGCCAGCTGCTGGGCGGTGAGACCGCCGTCGGGCCGGCGGGGGTCGAACACGACGCACTGCTCGAGCGGGATGCCGAGCTGGAGCACCGCGGTGTTGCGGCCCAGGTGCTGGTCGGGCAGGAACAGGACCTTGCCGTCGCCGTCCACGCCGCCGGCCTGCTCGAACGCCCAGCGCAGCGCGACCTGGGCGTTCGACGAGGTGCACACCGTGCCGCCGTGCCGGCCCGTGAAGGCCTTGATCGCCGCGGACGAGTTCATGTAGGTCACCGGGACGGTGCGGTCGGCCACGCCGGCGTCGTCCAGCACCGCCCAGGCCTCCTCGACCTGGTCGATGGCGGCCATGTCGGCCATCGAGCACCCGGCCGCGAGGTCCGGGAGCACGACCTGCTGGGCGTCGGAGGTGAGGATGTCCGCCGACTCCGCCATGAAGTGCACGCCGCAGAAGACGATGAACTCGGCCTCCGGGCGCGCAGCCGCCTCACGCGCGAGCTTGAAGGAGTCGCCGGTCACGTCCGCGAACGCGATGACCTCGTCGCGCTGGTAGTGGTGTCCGAGCACGAACACCCGGTCACCGAGCGCCTCCTTGGCGGCCCGGGCCCGCTCGGTGAGCGCGGGATCGCTGGGTGCCGGCAGGTCGCCGGGACACTCGACGCCCCGCTCGGAGGCGAGGTCCGCGCCGCGGCCGAGCAGCAGCAGCGCGGAGGGTGACGGCTCGGCGAACGTGGTCTGGCCGGTCATGGCAGCAATCCTCCCATGATGCCGACGGCGGCGCCGGGACCGGTGCGCGGTCGGGTGCGTCCCGCGGCCACGGCAGGATGGTCCCGTGCGCGTGCTCCTCGCCCCTGACTCCTTCGGCGGAACCCTCACGGCCGTCCAGGCGGCCGAGGCGATGGCTGACGGGTGGCGCCGCACGGCGCCCTCGGACGAGCTGCGGACGCTCCCGCTCGCCGACGGCGGTCCGGGGTTCGTGGCCATCCTCAACGCGTCCCTGGGTGGGCAGCTCGTGCCCGTCACGGTGACGGGTCCGCTCGGTCAGCCGGTCCCGGCGGCGCTCCTGCGGGTGGACGGGCCGGGCGGCCCCACCGTCTACCTGGAGTCCGCGCAGGCCGTCGGTCTGCACCTCGTCCCGCCTGAGCGCCGCGACCCGACGGCGACCACGTCCGCGGGCGTCGGGGAGCTGCTCCTCGCGGCGCGCGACCTCGGCGCGGCGCGCGTGGTGGTCGGGCTCGGTGGGTCCGGCACGAACGACGGCGGCGCGGGGATGCTCGCGGCCCTCGGGATGGGCGCCCCGGCTCTCCGCGCGGGTGGGGGAGCGCTGGGCGCGCTCACGGCGGCCGACGTCGCCGATCTCCCGGTGGCGCGCGCGGCCGTCGCCGGCATGGACCTCGTGGTGGCCACCGACGTCGACGTACCGCTGCTGGGGCTGCACGGGGCGAGCGCCGGGTTCGCGCCGCAGAAGGGCGCGTCGCCGGCGCAGGCCCAGGACCTGGAGCGGGCGCTCGGCCAGCTGGCCGCGCTCCTCGGCGACCGCGACGTGCCGCCGGCATCCCCGTCGGGCGCCGGCCGGCCGCTGCTCGCGGCGCCCGGCGCGTCCGGGCGCACGCGGTGGGCGGGGCTGCCGGGCGCGGGCGCCGCGGGTGGCCTCGGCTTCGGCCTCGCCGTGCTCGGTGCGCGGCTGCTCCCGGGCTCCGCGGTCGTGGCGGACGCCGTCGGGCTCGCGGAGGCGGTGGCCTGGGCGGACGTCGTCGTGACGGGTGAAGGGTCGTTCGACTGGCAGTCGCTGCACGGCAAGGTCGTCTCGGCCGTGGCCGGGGTGGCGCTCGGGCGGGGGGTCCCGACGATCGTCGTGGCCGGGCAGGTCCTCGTGGGCCGACGCGAGTGGGGCGCCGCGGGCGTCAGCGGCGCGTACTCCGTGGTCGAGCGGCCCGACCAGCTCCCCGCCTCGCTCGCCGACCCGGCGGGCACGCTCGCCGCGCGTGTCGAGCGCGTCGCGCGCACCTGGTCGCCGCAGGCCTGAGCGAGACGGGGGACCGAGTACCCCGGGCGGCGTCGTCATCGCGTGGGATCCTCACGTCCAGACGCGCCCGACGCCCACGCCGCACGGCCCCGGGCGGCGTACGCTGGAAGAACCGGCCCGGACCGTGTGTTGGCTGTAGTGACGGCCCACGACGGCAGTGCCAGCGGGCAGTGACGGCCACGACGATGGAGAGAGCATGACCGAGACCACCCAGACCGCCACCCACGGCGTCGAGCTCACCGACGTCGCCGCCGAGAAGGTGCGCTCCCTGCTCGAGCAGGAGGGTCGCGACGACCTGCGCCTGCGGGTCGCCGTGCAGCCCGGTGGCTGCTCGGGGCTCATCTACCAGCTGTACTTCGACGAGCGGGTGCTCGACGGTGACGCGACGCGCGACTTCGACGGCGTCGAGGTCATCGTCGACCGGATGAGCGTGCCCTACCTCGAGGGCGCCACGATCGACTTCGCCGACACGATCGAGCGGCAGGGCTTCACGATCGACAACCCGAACGCCGGCAGCTCCTGCGCGTGCGGCGGCTCGTTCGCCTGAGACCTGACGCGTGAGGCGACGCCTCACGCCGTGAAGGCCCGCGCCACCGAGGTCGACCTCGGTGGCGCGGGCCTTCGGCGTCTGCGGGCTACCGGCCGGTCGCCTCGACCATCGCGCGGACGCCGGCGACGGCGGCGGGGAGCTCGTCGCAGAACCGGGCCACGGCGCCGGCGTCGACCTCGCGGGGCAGGGCGATGCGCACGTTGCCCTGGGTGAGCAGGCCCATCGCGGCCAGCACGTGGCTCGGCTGCAGCGAGCTCGAGGTGCACGCGGAGCCCGAGCCGACGGCGAACCCGCGTCGGTCGAGCTCGGTGACGAGCGCCTCGCCGTCGACGTACAGGCACGAGAACGTCAGCACGTGGGGGAGGCGGTGCGCGGGGTCGCCCGCCACATCCACGTCGGGGACCTGGTCGAGCACCCGCTGGCGGATCTGGTCGACCAGCGCGCGCCGCGGGTCCGGCTCGCGGGCGTCCGCCAGGACCGCGCGCAGGGCGGCCGCGGCGGCCAGGGCGGCGGGCACGCTGACGCCGCCGGGTGCCCACGGGTCCTCGTCCTCGGGCCCACCGTGGGACATCCGCACGCGGGTCCGCACCGCCAGGACCCCGACGCCGGCCGGCGCGCCCCAGTCCGGCGGGTCGGCCGCCAGGAGGTCCCATGCCGGCTCGACGGGTGCGTGCCCGATGCTCGCGCCGGCGTCCACGAGCAGGGGGACGCCGGCCCGCCTGGCGGCCTCGTGCGCCTCGGCGATCGGCTGCACCGTGCCGACCTCGCCGTTGGCGTGCTGGAGCGCCGCGACCGCGACGTCCGGCGTCACGGCGGCCCGCCAGGCCTCGAGGTCGACGCGTCCGCTCCGGTCGACGGGCACCGTGGTGGCCTCGTCGTCGACCGCGCGGGCGGCCGCGAGGAGGGCGCCGCGCTCGATCGCGGACGTCACGACGCGCCGCCCGGTCCGGCGTCGGGCGCGGGCCGCGCCGGTGACGGCGAGGTGCAGGCTCGCCGTGTGCGACGGGGTGAGGTGCACCTCCTGCGGGCGCGCGCCGAGCGCCTCGGCCAACGACTCCCGCGCGGCGTCCAGGAGCAGCCGGGCGCGACGCCCTTCTGCGTGCAGCCGGCCCGGGTCGGCCCAGCCCTCGTCGAGGGCCGCAAGGTAGGCCTCGCGGGCCGCGGGGTGCACGGGCGCGCGGCCGCCCGCATCCAGGTACGTGCGTTCCACGCCGTCACGCTAACGCCCTGGCATAGAACCGGGACGACACGCGTTGGGGACCAAAGAAGATCATGAGCGGACATGCCCGCAGCCGCGCGGTACGCTGGCCCGGCCAGGACCAAAGTCCTGATCGCGCGCATGCTTCCTGTCGCGCCCCGACGCGTCGAATGTGAGGTCAGTGTGGACAGCGACCGCAGCCGCCCACGCCGTTCGCGGGTCCGTCTCGCGACGGTGGCTGCCGCCAGCACGCTCGTGCTGGCCGGCTGTTCGAGCGAGCAGGTCAGCCGCGGGTTCCTGCCCGGGTACTCGGACGGCGAGGTCACCAACATGACCGAGCGGATCACGAGCCTGTGGACGGGCTCGTGGATCGCCGCTCTCGTCGTCGGGGTGATCGTCTGGGGCCTCGTGCTGTGGGCCGTGACGGTCTACCGCAAGCGCAAGGACGACGACGTCCTGCCGGTCCAGCTGCGCTACCACGTGCCGCTGGAGGTCATGTACATCGTCCTGCCGATCCTCATGATCGGCGTGTTCTTCGTGTACACGGCACGAGACATCGACGCGATCACCGACGTCTCGGCCGAGCCGGACGTGGTCGTCGAGGTCTACGGCAAGCAGTGGAGCTGGGACTTCAACTACCTCGACGAGGACGTGTGGGACTCCGGGGTGCACGCCTCGGACGTCGGCGCCCCCGACGGCGTCGAGTCGCCCGACGGCCTGGACGAGGTGCCGACGCTGTATCTGCCCGTCAACCAGAGGGTGGAGTTCCGGCTCGAGTCGCGCGACGTCATCCACTCGTTCTGGGTGCCGGCCTTCCTGTACAAGCTCGACATGTTCCCCGGCCAGACCAACACGTTCCAGGTCGTGCCGACCCGCGAAGGCGTCTACGAGGGCAAGTGCGCCGAGTTCTGCGGGGAGTTCCACTCGGGGATGCTCTTCACCGTCGCCGTGGTCTCCGAGGAGGAGTACCAGGCGCACATCTCGGAGCTGCGTGAGGCCGGCCAGACCGGCCGCCTCGGGCCCGAGCTCGACCGCGAGACCTTCCGCGGCGACGACGACACGATCCCGACCGGGGAGGCCTGATGACGGCGTTGGCCCAGCCAGCACCGGCCCTGACCGCAGTGCCGCAGCGCAGCCTCGGCCGCGCCGTCATCCGCTGGGTGACGACCACCGACCACAAGACGATCGGGTACATGTACCTGGTCACGTCGTTCGTGTGGTTCTGCCTCGGTGGCCTCATGGCGCTCGTGATCCGGGCTGAGCTCTTCGAGCCGGGCATCCAGGTGGTGCAGAGCCTCGAGCAGTACAACCAGCTCTTCACCATGCACGGCACGATCATGCTGCTGCTCTTCGCGACACCCCTCTTCGCGGGCTTCGCGAACGTGCTCATGCCGCTGCAGATCGGCGCGCCGGACGTGGCCTTCCCGCGGCTGAACGCCTTCTCGTACTGGCTCTACCTGTTCGGCGGCCTCATCGCCGCGGGTGGCTTCCTCACCCCGCAGGGCGCCGCGTCCTTCGGCTGGTTCGCCTACGCGCCGCTGTCGACCACCACCTACTCGCCCGGCGTCGGCGGTGACCTGTGGGTCTTCGGCCTGGCGCTGACGGGCTTCGGCACCATCCTGGGCGCCGTCAACTTCATCACGACCATCATCACGATGCGCGCACCGGGCATGACCATGTTCCGGATGCCGATCTTCACCTGGAACACCCTGGTGACGAGCCTGCTCGTGCTGATGGCGTTCCCGCCCCTGGCCGCGGCGCTGTTCGCGCTCGGCTCCGACCGCCGCTTCGGGTCGCACGTCTTCGACCCGGAGCACGGCGGCGCGGTGCTCTGGCAGCACCTGTTCTGGTTCTTCGGGCACCCCGAGGTCTACATCATCGCCCTGCCGTTCTTCGGCATCATCTCCGAGGTCATCCCGGTCTTCAGCCGCAAGCCGATCTTCGGCTACAAGGGCCTCATCTACGCGACCATCTCGATCGCCGCGCTCTCCGTCACGGTGTGGGCGCACCACATGTACGCCACCGGCGCGGTCCTCCTGCCGTTCTTCGCCCTCATGACGATGCTCATCGCCGTCCCGACGGGAGTGAAGTTCTTCAACTGGATCGGCACGATGTGGCGAGGGAAGCTCACCTTCGAGACGCCCATGCTCTGGGCCATCGGCTTCATGGTGACCTTCCTGTTCGGCGGCCTGACCGGCGTGATCCTGGCCTCTCCGCCGCTGGACTTCCATGTGACCGACACCTACTTCGTGGTGGCGCACTTCCACTACGTCGTGTTCGGGACGGTCGTCTTCGCGATGTTCTCGGGCTTCTACTTCTGGTGGCCCAAGTTCACCGGGCGGATGCTCGACGAGCGCCTCGGCAAGCTGCACTTCTGGCTGCTGTTCTTCGGCTTCCACATGACCTTCCTCATCCAGCACTGGCTGGGCGTGGTGGGCATGGCCCGTCGGTACGGCGACTACGCGGTCGAGGACGACTTCACGTGGATGAACCAGGTCTCGACGATCGGCTCCTTCCTGCTGGCCGCCTCGACGTTGCCGTTCCTGTGGAACGTGTACCGCAGCGTGCGCAGCCCGCTGGTCACCGTCGACGACCCGTGGGGCTACGGCAACTCGCTGGAGTGGGCGACGTCGTGCCCGCCGCCGCGCCACAACTTCGCCTCCCTGCCGCGCATCCGGTCCGAGCGCCCCGCGTTCGACCTGCACCACCCCGAGGTGGCGGCGATGGACCACGTGGAGCCCGACGCCGGCAGCCCGCTGGACTGGGAGGCCGACCGCAGGGGACAGACCTCGGCCGCGCGGGACCGGCTCGCCACGGGCGACGCCCGTCCTGAGCAGTCCGGAACGACCATCGTCGCCGAGCGACCCGCTGACGACGACGAGGGGAGCGCTCGATGAAGTTCGAGGCACGGCTGTTCCTCGCGCTGGTCCCCTTCTTCGTCGTCGTCACCGTCGGGTACGGCTGGTGGAGCGAGTGGGAGCCGGTCGGCGTCGTGGCCCTCGCCCTCGTGGGCGCCCTCGTCGGCATGATCGGCATGTACCTGGCCCTCGTCGCGCGCCGCATCGACCCGCGGCCCGAGGACGACCCGTTCGGTGAGATCGCCCAGGGCGCCGGCGAGCAGGGCGTCTACAGCCCCGGCAGCTGGTGGCCCGTCGCGTGCGCCGGCGGTGCGGCGCTGGTGTTCCTCGGCCTGGCCGTGGGGTGGTGGCTCGTCGGCATCGGCGTGGTCCTGGGTGCCCTGGCGCTCATCGGCTGGGTCTTCGAGTTCAGCCGCGGGCAGCACGCCCACTAGCACCCTCGTCCGGCCGTCGGAGCGTGGCGAAGAACGCCCTGATGTCGCCGACCAACAGATCGGGTACCTCCATCGCCGGGAAGTGACCGCCGGCGTCGTACTCGGTCCATCGCACCACGTTGCCCGTGTCGACGAGCGCCCTGATCGAGGTGTCCGCGGCGAACACCGCGACGCCGACGGGCACGGCGGGACCGTCCTGCCAGCCGGACGAGGCGTCGTCGTCGCCCGGCGCCGTCCAGGCGATGTCGGCATGCATGCTCTCGTACACGAAGTGCGCGGAGCCGGCGCCGCCGCCGCTGAACCACGTGGCGCTCACGGAGGTGAGCAGCTGGTCGCGATCCACCGCGTCCTCGGGGAGCGCCTTGCGCTGGTCCGTCCACGCCTGGAACTTCTCGACGATCCACGCGAGCTGCGCGACCGGGGAGTCCTGCAGTGCCGCGCCGATCGTCGACGGCTGGTTCGCCTGGAGCGCCAGGTAGCCCGAGCCGGTGGCCTCGAACTCGGCCGAGCGCCGCGCCCGCTCCCGGTCGCGCTCGTCGAGCTCGAGGTCCGCGGGGATCGCCCCGAAGGCTGTCGGCCCGTTCATGTGCACGCCGACGACGGCCTCGGGCGCGACGCCGGCGAGCATCCCCGCGACGCCGGCTCCGATGTCGCCGCCCTGCGTGCCGTACCGGTCGTAGCCGAGCCGCCGCATGAGCTCCGCGTAGGCGTCGACCGTGCGGGGCAGGCCCCATCCGGTGCTCGTCACCGCAGGCGAGAGTCCGAAGCCGGGCAGGCTGGGAACGACGAGATGGAACGCGTCCCGGGGGTCGCCCCCGTAGGCCCTGGGGTCGCTGAGGGGTCCCACGATGCGCGCGAACTCCACTGGCGTGCTGGGCCAGCCGTGGCTCACGAGCAGCGGCAGGGCGTCGGGCTCGGGGGAGCGCACGTGGAAGAAGTGGATCTCCTGACCGTCGATCGTCGTCGTGAACTGCGGCAGCTCGTTGAGGCGCCGCTCCTGGGCGCGCCAGTCGAAGCCGTCGCGCCAGTAGTCGGCCAGCTCGCGCAGGTACGCGACGGGCACGCCGCGCTCCCAGCCCACGCCGGGGATCTCGGGCGCCCAGCGGGTTCGGGCGAGCCGGTGGCGCAGATCGTCGAGCTCGACCTGCGGGATGTCGAGGGTGAAGGGCCTGATCGATGTGTTCATGACGTCGACGCTAGGAACCTCTGCGGAACATCGCGTTCCTGATATCTGGGCAATGCTGGGTGGATGCTCTCGACCTCAGCCCGTCTCCTCCAGCTCTTGACGCTCCTCCAGGCCCGCCGCGAGTGGAGTGGGCAGGACCTCGCAGCGCGCCTGGGCGTGGGCGAGCGCACCGTGCGCAACGACGTCGTCAGGCTCCGCGAGCTCGGCTACCCGATCGACTCCGCGCCCGGCCGCGCGGGCGGCTACCGGCTCGGCGCCGGGACGGCCCTCCCGCCGCTGCTGCTCGACGACGACGAGGCGTGCGCCGTCGCCGTCGGGCTGCGCTCGTCGGTCACGGGCGGCGTCGGCGGGCTGGAGGAAGCCTCGGTCCAGGCCCTGACCAAGCTCGACCAGGTCCTGCCGTCGCGCCTGCGCCACCGGATCGGGCGCCTGGCGGCGGCGATGGTCGGGGTCCCCGCTCCCGGTCCGAGCGTCTCGGTCGAGACGCTGACGGCGATCGCCGCCGCGACGCACGACCGTGAGCGGCTGCGCTTCGACTACACCTCGTACCAGGGTGAGGTCACCCGTCGCGACACTGAGCCGCACCGGCTCGTGCACGTGCACCGGCGCTGGTACCTCCTCGGCTGGGACGTCGATCGCGCCGACTGGCGCACGTACCGGGTGGACCGCATGGAGGTGCGGACGCCGAACGGCCCGCGCTTCGCCCACCGTGAGCCCCCTGAGCCGGATGTCGGCGGGTACGTCGAGCGCAGCGTCCGGGAAGCGGTGTGGCAGCACCACGCGCGGATCCTGCTGCACGCACCGCTCGAGACCCTCAAGGATCGGGTGACCTCGGCGATGGGCACGCTGGAGGCTGTCGACGAGTCGACCTGCGAGTTCCGGACGGGGGCCGACAGCCTTCCCGTTCTGGCCACCTACCTGGGCTTCCTGGAGGTCGACTTCGAGGTGCTCGAGCCGCCTGAGCTCGTCGCCCACGTGGCCCAGCTGGGCGAGCGGTATCGCCGTGCCGCCGCGCGGCGCCCGCTGACGGCGTGAGCGGGGGAGATGCCGAGAGGCCCCGGTCCGACGGACCAGGGCCTCTCGAGGGTCTCTCGGCGCGGTGGCGCAGCCTCAGAGTGCCGGGACGATGAGCCCCGCGGTCTGCGTGCGTGCGCGGGCGAAGCGCTCGGCGGCGTCGGCCCAGTTGACGATGTTCCACCACGCCTTGACGTAGTCCGCCTTGACGTTGACGTAGTCCAGGTAGAAGGCGTGCTCCCACATGTCGAGCAGGATGATCGGCACGACGCCGAGCGGGATGTTGCCCTGCTGGTCGTACAGCTGGAACGTGATGAGCTTCTGGCCGATCGAGTCCCACGCGAGGATCGCCCAGCCGGAGCCCTGGATGCTCGTGGCCACGGCCGCGAACTGGGCTGCGAAGGCCTCGAACGAGCCGAAGTACTCGTCGATGGCGGCCGCGAGCTCGCCGTCGGGGCGCCCGGCGCCCTCCGGGGTCAGGTTCTGCCAGAAGGCGGAGTGGTTGACGTGCCCGCCCAGGTTGAAGGCGAGCGTCTTCTCCAGGCCCATCACGGACCCGAAGTCGTTCTTGTCGCGCGCCTCGGCCAGCTTCTCGAGCGTCTGGTTCGCGCCGGTCACGTAGGCCGCGTGGTGCTTGTCGTGGTGCAGCTCCATGATCCGGCCGGAGATGTGCGGCTCGAGGGCCCCGAAGTCGTAGGGCAGGTCGGGCAGGGTGTACTCAGCCATGGATCCTCCGGTCAGTAGCGAACTGTCGTCCTTCGCGTGAACCTCGCCGACAGGCGAGGCATTCCCCACTCTGGACCAAGATCACGCCTGGTGCGCGTCGGCTCCCCGGTCGACGGCGGCCTCGGCCGCCGGCAGGGCCCCGACGGGCTCCGCCGACGCGCTCGGCAGCGCGTCGTGCTCACCGTGCGCCTGAGCGGCGACGAGCTCGGCGGGCGTGACCGGGTCCACGCGGTCCTCGAAGAAGATGCGGGACACGCGGGCCCGGAGCGCGTCGCGGCGGTAGCCCTTGCGACGCACGCCACGCTCGTCGTACGCCGGCAGCAGCGCGACCGGGCGCTTCGGCTCGTGCGCGACACGGACCCACCGCTCGTACTCGTCGAGCGGGCGGTGAACCTCGATGTACTCGCCCGAGGCGAAGCGCACGATGCGCCCCGTCTCGTGCCCGTGCAGCACGAGCTCGCGGTCCTTGCGCTGCAGGCCGAGGCAGATCCGCTTGGTCGCCCAGAAGGCCACCGGCGGAGCGACGATCAGGGCGACGCGCAGCACCCAGGTGATGTCGTTGATCGACAGCCCGAAGTGGGTCGCGAGGATGTCGTTCGAGCCCGCGACCACGAGCACGAAGAACGCGGTCAGCGTCGCGACGCCGACGCCCGTCCGGACCGGGTTGTTGCGGGGACGCTCGGCGATGTGGTGCTCGCGGCGGTCCCCGGTGACCCACGCCTCGACGAACGGGTACGCGCCCAGCACCGTGAACAGCAGCCCGGGGATGATCACGCCCGGGACCAGGATGTTCATCGGGATGGTGAACCCGGCGATGACCCATTCGGTGCCCTGTCCGGGCATCAGGCGCAGGCCGCCCTCGAGGAAGAGCATGTACCAGTCGGGCTGGGCGCCCGCGGACACGGGGGAGGGGTCGTACGGCCCGTAGTTCCAGACCGGGTTGATCGTCATCGTGGCGCCCATGAGGGCGAGCACGCCGAAGACGATGAAGAAGAAGCCGCCGGCCTTGGCCACGTACACGGGGAAGAGCGGATAGCCGACGACGTTGCGCTCGGTCCGGCCCGGGCCCGCGTAGTGCGTGTGCTTGTGCAGCACCACGAGCAGCAGGTGCAGCCCGACGAGCGCCAGGATCAGGCCCGGCACCAGGAGGATGTGCACCGCGTACAGGCGCGGGATGATCACCTCGCCGGGGAACTCGCCGCCGAAGAGCAGGAAGGACGCGTAGCTGCCGACGATCGGGATGGACCGCGCGACGCCGTCGGCGATCCGCAGGCCGTTGCCGGACAGGACGTCGTCGGGCAGCGAGTAGCCGGAGAAGCCCGCGGCCAGGCCCAGCAGCATCAGCACGAAGCCGACCAGCCAGTTGACCTCGCGGGGCTTGCGGAACGCGCCCGTGAAGAACACCCGCATCATGTGGGTGACGATCGCCGCGATGAACAGCAGCGCGGCCCAGTGGTGGATCTGCCGGATGAGCAGGCCGCCCGTCACCTCGAACGAGATGTTCAGCACCGACGCGAACGCCTCGGACATCTCCACGCCGTCCATCGGCGCGAACGGGCCCTCGTACACCGTCATCCCCATGCTCGGCACGAAGAAGAACGTGAGGAAGATGCCCGTGAGCACCAGCACGAGGAACGAGTAGAGCGCGATCTCACCGAGCAGGAACGACCAGTGGTCGGGGAAGACCTTGCGGGCGAAGTTCTTGACGGCAATGCCGATGCCGGTGCGCTGGTCGAGGTAGTCCGCCGTCGCCGCCGCGGCCGTCGCGCCCCGGCTCTGGGTCGTGTTCTGGCTCACTTCAGACGCTCCCAGTAGCTCGGCCCGATCGGTTCGTGGAAGTCGCTCTGCGCCACGAGGTAGCCCTCGTCGTCGACGGTGATCGGCAGCTGCGGCAGCGGCCGGGACGCCGGGCCGAAGACGACGCGGGCGCCGTCGGCGATGTCGAAGGTCGACTGGTGGCACGGGCACAGCAGGTGGTGCGTCTGCTGCTCGTAGAGGGCCACCGGGCAGCCGACGTGGGTGCAGATCTTGGAGAACGCGACGATGCCGTCGTACGACCAGCCCTCGCCCTGCTCGGACTTCAGGTCTGCCGGGTCGAGCCGGACCATGAGGACGACGGCCTTGGCCTTCTCCTCGATCCAGTGCTCCTGCTCGCGCAGCCCGTCCGGGATGACGTGGAACGCCGAGCCGACGGTCACGTCCTCGGCCTTGATCGGGGTGCCGGAGGGGTCGCGGGTCAGGCGCGTGCCGCGCTTCCACATCGTGTGCCGGAAGGCGCCGACGTTCCAGTCGCCGCCCACCTCGCCGATGAGCGGGACGGCCAGGCCCAGGGGGAACAGGGCGAGGGCGGAGATCATCGCGCCCTTGAGGACACCGCGGCGTGCGATGCCGGAGTCCTCCGCACCTTCACGCAGGACGGCGATGGCGCCTTCGCGCACCTCGGGCGAGCTCTTCTGCGGGTGCCGGGCCTCGACGACCTCGTGGTCCGACATGAGCGTCTTGGCCCAGTGGACGGCCGCGGTGCCGATGCCGATGAGCGAGAGGAAGAGGGCCGCGCCCAGGAGCAGGTTCGACGTCCGCATGCTCGCGACGCTGTCACCCGGGGGGAACGCCACGTGGGCGACGATGACGCCGATCGTGCCGAGCACGGACACGCCGAAGAGCGCGGCCACCTGGCGGGTGGCCCGACGCGCCGCGCCCGGGTCCTCGTCCGTCAGCCGCGGCCGGTGCGGCTCGAGGCCGGGGTTCTCGAACCGCTCGGGGAGCGGCCCGGCCACGTCGCGGTGCGTCGCGGCCGCGGTCAGCTCGGTGGACTGGCTGTGCTCCGTGCTCATGCCGACTTCGCTCCGATCCAGACGGCGGCCCCGAGCAGGAGGCCCATCCCGACGACCCAGACCCACAGCCCCTCGGACACGGGGCCGACGGCGCCGAGGTCCGTGCCGCCGGGGGAGCCCTGCTTCTGCTCCTCGAGGAAGGCGATGATGTCCTGCTTCTCCTCGGGGGTGATGTTCGCGTCGTTGAACACCGGCATGGACGACGGGCCGGTCAGCATCGCCTCGTAGATCTGCGTCGGCGTGCTGCCGCCCAGGGAGGGTGCGTACTTGCCCTCGGTGAGCGCACCGCCGCGCCCGATGGAGCCGTGGCACATCGCGCAGTTCGTGCGGAAGAGGGCCATGCCGTTGGCGGCGTCGCCGCCGGCCGGGTCGACCTGGTCGGCCGTCGGGATCGACGGTCCCGGTGCCAGCGAGGCCACGTACGCGGCGAGCTGGGCGATCTGCTCCTCGTCGAACACGGGCGGCTTGGCGGGCGCCTGCGGGCCGGTCGCCTGCATCGGCATCCGGCCGGTGGAGACCTGGAAGTCGACGGCGGCGGCGCCCACGCCGATGAGGGACGGGTAGCCGTCGCGGCCCTCGGCGCCCGGCCCGTGGCACGTGGCGCAGTTGGTCCGGAAGAGCGCCGCACCCGCGGCGATGTCGTCCTCGGACGCGGCGGTGGCCTCGGCCGGCGTCGGGCTGAGGGCGGCGTACACCGCGCCCGTCAGCAGCAGGGCCAGCAGGAGGAGCACCACCGGAGCCATCCGGTGGTGCCGTCGGTCAGCGATCGCCTTCACGCAGCGGTCCTCGGCTTTCTCGGGAGCGGCCCGGTCACCGGATCAGGTAGATCGCACCGAAGAGCGCGATCCAGACGACGTCGACGAAGTGCCAGTAGTACGAGACGACGATCGCCGTCGTCGCCTCGTGGTGGCCGAAGCGCCGGGCGGCGAACGACCGGCCCAGGAGCATGAGGAACGCGATCAGACCGCCGACGACGTGCAGGCCGTGGAAGCCCGTGGCCAGGTAGAACACCGACCCGTACGGGTCGGAGTCCAGCGCGACGCCGTGACCCACCAGCTCGGCGTACTCGAAGACCTGGCCGCCGATGAACGCGGCACCCATGAGGAACGTCAGGGTCATCCACTCCTGCATGCCCCACCGGCTCACCTGGAGCAGCGAACCGGCCCGGCGGGGCTGGAAGCGCTCGGCGGCCCAGACGCCCATCTGGCACGTCACGGAGCTCAGGACGAGCACCGTGGTGTTGATGGCGGCGAAGGTGAGGTTGAGCTTCGCCGTCTGCTCGGCCCACAGCTCCGGCAGGGCGGCGCGCGTCGTGAAGTACATCGCGAACAGCCCGGCGAAGAACATGAGCTCGCTGGCGAGCCAGACGATGGTGCCGACCGACACAGGGTTCGGGCGGTTCACGCTCAGATGGGGGCGGGCGGTGACCGCCGTCGTTGTCGACACGCCGCCATTATGGCTGACGATGGGACTAAGGACCTACACCGCGCGTGGGCGAGTTTGATCAACGTTCTCGCCGGGTCTTCTCGCCGCCGGCCAGGTGCCACCACGTCACCGGGGTCCGTGCGAAGATGCGACGAGTCCGGACGACGACGAGTGAGGCGAGATGCGCGACGAGTGGGACGTGGCCGAAGGCACTGATGTCGAGCCCGTCTGCAGGATCCTGCTGTACAGCGACCACCCCCAGACCCGCGAGGCGGTCCTGCTGGGTGTCGGCAGCCGTGCGGCGAAGGACCTGCCCCGCATCGAGTGGGTCGAGGTCGCCACGGCGCCGGTGGTGGTCGCCAAGGTCGAGTCGGAGACGTTCGACCTGCTGATCCTCGACGGCGAGGCGGGCAAGGCCGGTGGCATGGGCCTGTGCCGCCAGCTCAAGGACGAGGTCTTCCGCTGCCCGCCGGTGCTCGTGCTGCTCGGCCGGCGCGAGGACGCGTGGCTCGCCTCGTGGTCGGACGCCGACGCGATGATCGCGCGGCCGCTCGACCCGCTGGAGCTCCAGGAGACCGTCGCCAGCCTGCTCCGGGCGTCGGTGGAGGGCGCGCGATGACGTCGGCTCCAGCCGACCGGCCGCCGACGCCACCGACCTGGCCGGGCCTGCTCATGACCCTCCTCGCAGCCCGCGACCTCACCACCGACGAGACCCGCTGGGCCATGGGCCAGGTGATGGCCGGCGAGGCGAGCCCCATCCAGCTGGCGGGGTTCCTCGTGGCCCTGCGGGCCAAGGGTGAGACCGTTCCGGAGATCGGCGGCCTCGTCGACGAGATGCTCGCCCACGCGCACCGGATCACGGTGCCCGGGCCGACGCTCGACATCGTCGGCACGGGCGGGGACCTGCACCGCACCGTGAACATCTCCACGATGGCGGCGTTCGTCGCCGCCGGCGCCGGCGCCCGCGTGGTCAAGCACGGCGGACGGGCCGTCTCGTCGGCGAGCGGCAACGTCGACGTCCTCGAGGCTCTCGGCGGGCGCGTCGACCTGCCGCCCGCGCGCGTGGCGGAGATCGCCGAGGAGGTGGGCATCACCTTCTGCCCCGCCCCGGTCTTCCACCCGGCCATGCGACACGCCGGTCCGGTCCGCAAGGGCCTCGCCGTGCCCACGGCCTTCAACGTCCTCGGGCCCCTGACCAACCCCGCCCAGCCGGCCGCCTCCGCCATCGGCGTCCCGGACGAACGGCTGGCTGCGCTCATCGCCGGCGTCCTCGCGGCGCGAGGACGCGACGCCCTGGTGTTCCGCGGGCACGAAGGGCTCGACGAGCTGGCGGCGACGGGGCCGGCCCGGCTCTGGTGGGTCCGGGACGGCCGCGTGACCGAGCACGAGCTCGACCCGGTCCGCGACCTCGGGCTGGACGCCGTCACCGTCGCGGACCTGCGCGGCGGCGACGCGGGCTCCAACGCCGACGTCGCCCGTCAGGTCCTCGCGGGCAGCGCGCCGGCCGCCGTGCGCCAGACCGTCCTGCTCAACGCAGCGGCCGGGCTCGCGGTCCAGGCGAGCGCGGTGCAGGGGAGTGCCGACGCGTCGGACGACGCCTCGCTCGTGGACCGGCTGGGCGCCGGCCTGGCTGCCGCGACCGCCGCGATCGACGACGGCCGCGCGGACGCCGTCCTGCAGCGATGGGTCGCCGCGACCCAGGCCTGACGGACGACCGGGCCTGACGGACGATCAGGCCTGAGGGACGATCAGGCCTGACGACCAGGCCCGATCGACGCGCCGGGCGCGGCTCGCGGGGCCCCGACCAGGGGCCGGTCAGTCCTCGAGGCCGAGGGCGAACGCGGCGTCGAGGTCGTGCGCCGAGTACGAACGGAACGCGATGTACGTCTGCGTGCGCAGCACGCCGGGCACCTTGCTGATGCGGTCGGCGATCACGTCGGCGAGCTGCTCGTGCTCGCGCACCCGCACCATGGCGATGAGGTCGACCTCGCCCGTGACGGAGTAGACCTCGAAGACGCCGGCCACCTCGGCGACCTCGGCGGCGATCTCCGGGATGCGGCCGGGGTCGGTGTCGATGTGGACGATCGCGGTGATCATGGTCGGTGGCCCTCCGGGGTCGCGTACGGCGTGGTGCCCATCATGCCGCGGAGTCGGCACCGGTGTGCACGGGCGCGTCGGTGCGGGCCGGACCGGCCCCGTCGACGCCGGGCGCGGTGGTCGCCGACTCGGCGGCCACCCGGCGCAGGGCCGCGGCCAGGCCGGTGCCGTCGCCCGCGCGGTGGCGGTACGCCTCGGCGCCGCGGACCGGGCAGGCCCAGCCCTCGCCGACCTCGACGAGGCGCACACCGGGCTGCTCCAGCCAGCGCAGGACGAGGTCGGTCTCCTCCGGGCTGGCGGCCGAGGCCGGCAGCGTGGGCATGGTGGCCTCCTCCGCGGTGGCGAGCAGCGCGTCGATGGCCGGCCGCGGGTCGGCCCCTGCGGGCGTCGTCACGGTCGCGCACAACCGGCCGTGCCGGACCACGACGATCTCCCAGCCACCCTGCTCGTGCGGGCGGGCCGCGACGAGCTGGGCGTGGTGCGAGATCCGTCGGGACCGCTGGGCACGTGCCGCGCCGCGCAGGAAGGCGTCGAGCTGGTCCCGCCACTCGGCCGCCTCCTCGAACCGTTCAGCCGCGGTGAGCGCAGCGATCCGGGCCGCGTGCACCTCGACGACCGGGCGCGGGTCCACGAGCATCGCCTGGCGAACCTGGGCGACGACGTCCCCGTAGCCCTGCTCGTCCTGGCCGCCGACGCAGGGCGCTCCGCACCGTCCCATGTCCGCCAGGGCACACGCGCCGGCGGCGGCGTCCGGCACGCGGGGCAACCGACGCGTGCACTGACGCAGCCGGAAGGTCACCTGCAGGGCCTCCAGCGCGGCGCGGGCGGCGGCCTGGCCCGAGAACGGCCCGATGTGCGCCTCCGCCTCGCCGGGCCGCGGGCCGCCGTCGGGCCGCACCTGGCGCACGATCGACAGGCGCGGGTACGGCTCTGCCGTCAGGCGGACCCATGGCAGACGCTCCGGGGCCCGCGACCGCCGGTTGTAGCGCGGGGAGGTCTCGGCGATGAGCCGCAGCTCGCGGACGCGCGCCTCGAGCACCGTGCCGCACACGATCGGCACCACCTGCTCGGCGAGGCCCACCATCTCGTCCATCCGGCGGCGGTGCTCGGCGGCCGTGAAGTAGCTGCGCACGCGGTTGCGGATCGAGGTCGCGGTGCCGACGTAGAGGACCTCGCCGCCCGGCCCGCGGAACTGGTAGACGCCGGGGGCGTCCGGGAGGCCGTCGGCGAGGTGCCGCTTGCGGCGCCGTCCGACCGGAACCGGGTCGGCCGCGGTCGCCAGGTCCTCCAGGTGCGTGATGCCGAGCGGACCCAGCCGGTCCAGCACGCCGTGCAGCACGTCCACCGTGGCCCGCGCGTCGGCCAGCGCCCGGTGCTCCGGCGTCACGGCGGCGCGGAAGAACGCGGCGAGCGTCGCGAGCTTGTGGTTGGGCACCTCGTCGCGCGAGACCGCGCGTCGTGCGAGGGCGACCGTGTCCACGACCTGGTTGCCGGGCCACGGGTAGCCGTGCTCGCGTGCCGCCGCCTTGAGGAAGCCGATGTCGAAGGGCGCGTTGTGGGCGACCAGCACGGTCCCGCGGACGAACTCCAGGAACGCCGGGAGCACCTGCTCGATGCGGGGCTGGCCGCGGACCATCGACGTGCTGATGCCGGTGAGCGCCGCGATGAACGGCGGGACGGGTCCGCCCGGGTCCACGAGCGTCTGGAACTCGCCGAGCACCTCGCCGCCCCGGACCTTGACGGCGCCGATCTCCGTGATGCCCGCCGTGGCCGGCGTACCGCCGGTGGTCTCGAGGTCGACGACGACGAACGTGACGTCCGACAGCGGCGTGCCGACGTCGTCGAACGTCGGCTGCACGGGGAGCGCGGTCCCGGGCGTCGGCCGTGGCGTGGTGGTGGGCCGTCCGGGCACGGAGCCGGCCGGGGACGTCAGGCCGGTGCCGAGCATGGCCCGACGGTAGTGCGGGCCACCGACAGCCCGGTGGGTCCCACGCCGGGCGACCCGCCCACCGCGCGTGCCCAGGTCGGCGCCCGGGACGGTGTCGGTGGTCGGCCGTAGCCTCTCGCGCATGATCATCGACTGCGGTGAGTGCGCGGTCCGCGGCGACGCGTGTACCGACTGCGTGGTGACGTTCCTGACCGTCCCCGTCCGGCCGGCCGAGCCTGCCGCGCCCCGGATGGCCGGCGCGCGCGACGAGGCGTCGCACGGCCGCGTGGAGCTCGACGCCGCGGAGCAGAGCGCCATGGGCGTCCTGGCGGACGCCGGGCTCGTCCCGCCGCTGCGGCTGCGCCGGGTCGTCTGAGCCCGTCGCACAGGGTGGCGCGGTGCCGGAGCACCGCGCCACCCCAGGGATGCGCGACCTGCAGACCCACCGGCCGGCGTCGGCCGGGCCGTGGAGTGCCTAGACGGCGGTCCCCTGCGGGACGCCGGAGTAGATCCCCTCGATCTCGGCCGCGAAGTCCTTCAGCACTCGATCGCGGCGGACCTTGAGCGACGGCGTCAGGTAGTCGTTCTCCACGGTGAAGTCGGTCGTGAGCACCGTGTACTTGCGGATGGACTCGGCCCGCGAGACGGCGCGGTTGGTCCGCTCGACCGCCCGGTCGAGCGCGGCCCGCACGCGCGGGTGCTCCGCGGCGGCGGCCACGTCCATCTCCGGCAGGTCGTGGGTGGCGAGCCACCCCGGCAGCGCCTCGGCGTCGAGCGTCACGATCGCGCCGATGAAGGGCTTGGCGTCGCCGACGACGACGACCTGCGAGACCAGCGGGTGGCCGCGCAGCCGGTCCTCGAGCACCGCCGGCGCCACGTTCTTGCCACCGGCCGTGACGATGATCTCCTTCTTGCGACCGGTGATCCGCAGGCAGCCGTCCTCGTCGAGCGAGCCGAGGTCGCCGGTGTGGAACCAGCCGTCACGCACCGCGTCGGCGGTGGCCGTCTCGTTCCCGCGGTAGGCGCGGAACACCTGGACGCCCTTGACCAGGATCTCGCCGTCCTCGGCGATGCGGATGGTCGTGCCGGGCAGCGGCGGTCCCACGGTGCCGATCTTGACGGCGCCGGGCACGTTCACGTTCGTGGGCGCGGTCGTCTCGGTGAGCCCGTAGCCCTCGAGGATGGTCAGGCCCATGCCGCGGTAGAAGTGCCCGAGGCGTTCACCGAGCGGCGCGCCGCCGGAGATCGCCCAGGCCGCCTGACCACCCAGCAGCGCGCGGAGCTTGTGGAGCACCAGCACGTCCGCGACCTTGTGCTGCAGGCGCAGCCAGAGGCTCGGGCCCTGGGGCGTGTCGAGCGCGCGGGAGTAGACGATCGCGGTCTTCGCCGCCCGCTGGAAGATGCCGCGCTTGCCGCCTGCGGCCGCCTTCTGCTCGGCGGAGTTGTACACCTTCTCGAAGACGCGGGGGACCGACAAGATGAACGTCGGCCGGAACGTCCCGAGGTCGGCGACGAGGTTCTTGGTGTCGGGCGTGTGACCGAGGATCGCGCCCGCGGGGACGACGAGCACCTCGATGAAGCGTGCGAACACGTGCGCCAGCGGCATGAACAGCAGCGTGCGCGAGCCGGGCGGGCACACCTGGGCGCCCAGCTTCGCCACCGCGTTGAGCGAGAGGTCGACGAAGTTGCCGTGCGTGAGGACGACGCCCTTGGGCCGGCCGGTGGTCCCCGACGTGTAGATGATCGTGGCGGCGTCCGCGGCCTGGGCGAGTGTCCGCCGTCGGGCGATCTCCTCGTCCGGCACGTCGGCCCCGGAGGCGACGAGCGCGTCGATGGCCCCGTCCTCCAGGACCAGGACGTCGCCCAGGTCCGGCAGCTGGTCGCGAACCTGGCCCACCACCTCGTCGTGGTGTGCGGTCTCGACGACCAGCAGCCGCACGTCGGCGTCCGACAGGATCCAGTGCACCTGCTCGGCCGACGACGTCTCGTACAGGGGGACGGGCACCGCGCCGGCGAGCCACGTGGCGAAGTCCAGCACCGTCCACTCGAACCGTGTGCGACTCATGATCCCGACCGACTGGCCGGGCTCGACGCCGCGGGCGACCAGGCCCTTCGCGACGGCGGTCGCGAGCGCGTCGAACGCGCGGGCGGTCACGGGCAGCCACGGGCCGTCGGGGGTCTCCTTGCGCTCGATGAAGACCCCGTCGCCCGAGGTCGCGACACGCGCTGCGAGGAGACCCGGGATGCTTGCCGTCGGGTCGGCCGGCACCACGGGGGGGACGGCGAACTGATCCATGCTGACTCCCTTGGCAGACGGATGAAGACCTGAATGTAACCGTCTGCGCCGTCCCGATCATCCCGGCACCGGGGCGCCGGGACTCGGTAGCCTTCCTCGGGGAGTCCGGGGAATCACCCGTGTGGACCACCCGCCCCTGAGATTTGCCCCGACGACGGCCGAGGAACCCATGCACGCAATCGGAGTGGACATCGGCGGCACGAAGATCGCCGCCGGTGTGGTGGACGACGACGGCCGCATCGTCGCCAAGACGAAGCGCAAGAGCGTCGGGCTCAGCGTGGACGACCTGGACGCGGCGGTCGTGGACGCCTGCCGCGAGCTGGCCTCGGAGCACGAGATCGGCGCGATCGGTCTCGCCGCGCCCGGGTTCATCGGGGCCGACCAGGCGACCGTCCGGTTCACCCCGAACCTCCCGTGGCGCGACCACCCGCTGCGTGACCGGGTCCTCGCGGGGCTCGGCATGGACGTGCCCGTGGTCGTCGAGAACGACGCGAACGCGGCCGGCTGGGCGGAGTTCCGGTTCGGCGTCGCCCGTGACGTCCAGGACATGCTGCTGCTCACGGTGGGCACCGGGCTCGGAGGCGCCGTCGTGACGGCGGGCCGCCTCGTGCTGGGCGCGTGGGGTGTCGCGGCCGAGGTCGGCCACATGCGCGTCGTCCCGGACGGCCAGCTGTGCGGTTGCGGTCAGAACGGCTGCTGGGAGCAGTACGCCTCGGGCTCGGCGCTCGTGCGCGAGGCCCGCGCCGTCGCCGCGACCGATCCCGCCCGCGCCGCCGCGATCCTGGCGCACGCCGACGGCGACGCCGACCGCATCAAGGGCCCGTACGTCACGAAGGCCGCGCTCGCCGGGGACCCGCTGGCGATCGAGCTGCTGGCCGAGGTCGGCCGGTGGGTCGGCGAGGGGTCGGCGACCGTCGCCGCCCTCCTCGACCCGGAGATGGTCGTGGTGGGTGGGGGCGTGGCGGCGGCCGGTGACCTCCTGCTGCTGCCGGCCCGGGAGGCCTTCGGCACGCACCTGTCCGCGCGGGGTTTTCGGCCCGAGGCGCGCATCGAGCTCGCGGCGATGGGCAACGAGGCGGGGATCGTCGGGGCCGCCGACCTCGCCCGCCACTGACGCAGCCGCCGGTCGCCGGCCGCCGGCCGGTCAGACGACGGCGCCCGGCCCGGCGTCGTCCTCGCGGTCGCGCGGCATGCGCCAGACCAGCAGCGCGACGCCGGCGAGGAACGCGACGCCGGCCAGCTGCAGCACGATCGTGGGGACGTCGCGCCACGCGATGACGGCGACCATGAGCAGGAGGGGCACCCCGACCACGGCCGCCCAGGCCATGGTCAGCAGGGGGTCGCCGCCGAGCACGGGGCCGGGGTCGGGCGGCGTGAAGTGCGTCTCCGCCTCCTCGACGTCCGGGTCGGGCGCCCACGCGCGCGGGTCGGCGGTCGACGAGAGCTCGCTCACGATCCCCGCCCACCGGGCGGCGACGTCGACGTCGTCGAGCGTGGCGCGCTGGGCGTCACCGCCGCCGTCCTGGTCGCCGTCGACGGCGCCGGTGTCACGGACGTGAGCCGGGTCGACGTCGGGCTCGGAGGTACCGGGCGCGCTGTGCACCGCGTCGTCCGGATCCGCCTCGTCGCGACCGGCCTCGTCCGGCTCGTCGGCGTCGTGCGGACGTGGCGGCATGCAGAGCACTCTAGAGTCGGCGGGGGCGTACGCGCGCACAGGGCGGCGTACGACCAGGCGGAGGTGACCGGTTGTTCTACTGGGTGATGCGTGCGCTCGCCGCACCGTTGGTGCGGGCGTTCTTCCGGCCGTGGATCCGGGGCGCGAAGAACGTGCCCGCCGACGGGCCGGTGATCCTCGCGAGCAACCACCTCGCCGTGATCGACTCGGTCGTCCTGCCGATCCTGCTGTCGCGCAAGGTCCGCTTCATCGGCAAGGCCGAGTACTTCAACGGACGCGGCCTCAAGGGGCGCCTGCAGGCGGCCTTCGTCCGGGGCGTCGGCACCATCCCCGTGGACCGTGGGGGCGGCAAGGCATCCGAGGCGGCGCTGCGGACGGGTCTGTCGGTGCTCGAGGAGGGCGGGGTGTTCGGCATCTACCCCGAGGGCACCCGCAGCCCCGACGGCCGCCTCTACCGCGGCAAGACCGGCGTCGCCCGCCTGGCGATCGACTCGGGCGCCCCGGTGGTCCCGGTCGCGATGATCGGCACCGAGAAGGCCCAGCCGATCGGCCGCGTCATCCCCAAGCCGGTGCGGGTCGGCATCGTCATCGGCGAGCCGATGGACTTCTCGCGCTACCGGGGGATGGGGCAGGACCGGTTCATCCTGCGCTCGGTGACCGACGAGATCATGTACGCCCTCATGAGCCTGTCCGGCCAGGAGTACGTCGACATGTACGCCGCGACCGCCAAGGCGCGCATCGCCGCAGGTCACAAGCCTGACGAGGTGGCGTCGGCGGAGCAGGGCCACGGGGCTCCCGGCGGCCGCGCAGCCCCGCACGTCCAGGTTCCGGTACCACCCGAGGTCCCAGAGCCGCCTCAGTAGGATGAGCGCGTCCGCGCCGGGTGCGCGGAGCCACCGGAGCGCCGTCGTCGCCGCCGCCGGGCGGGCCGCTCGGCCCGGACAAGAACTCAACGGAAGGTGTCGTGCCATGTCGGTTCGCCGTGTCGCCCTGCTGACCGCCGGCGGTTTCGCGCCGTGCCTGTCGTCCGCGATCGGTGGCCTGATCGAGCGGTACACCGAGATCGCGCCCGAGGTCGAGATCATCGCCTACACGCACGGCTACTACGGCCTGCTGCGCGGCGACAAGATCGTCATCGACGCCGAGACGCGTGCGAACGCCGGCCTGCTGCACCGGTTCGGCGGCAGCCCGATCGGCAACTCCCGCGTGAAGCTCACGAATGTCAAGGACTGCGTCAAGCGCGGCCTCGTCACCGAGGGCCAGGACCCGCTGCAGGTCGCGGCCGAGCGGCTCAAGGCCGACGGCGTCGACGTCCTGCACACGATCGGTGGCGACGACACCAACACCACCGCCGCCGACCTCGCCGCCTACCTCGAGGAGAACGGCTACCACCTGACGGTCGTCGGCCTGCCGAAGACGATCGACAACGACGTGGTGCCGATCAAGCAGTCGCTCGGCGCCTGGACGGCCGCCGAGCAGGGCGCCGGCTTCGCCCGCAACATCATCGGCGAGCACCGCTCCGGCCCGCGCATGCTCATCGTGCACGAGGTCATGGGCCGGCACTGCGGCTGGCTGACCGGCGCGACGGCCGTGAAGTACCGCGAGTGGCTCGACACCCAGAAGTGGGTGCCCGGCATCGGCCTGACCAAGGAGCGGTGGGACGTGCACGCCGTCTTCGTCCCCGAGCTGGCGATCGACATCGACGCCGAGGCGGAGCGCCTGCGCGGGGTCATGGACGAGATCGGCAACGTGAACATCTTCCTGTCCGAGGGCGCGGGTATGCACGAGATCGTCGCCCAGCTCGAGGCGGCGGGGGAGACGGTGCAGCGCGACGCGTTCGGCCACGTCGCCCTGGACACGATCAACCCCGGCCAGTGGTTCGCGAAGCAGTTCGCGGCCAAGCTCGGCGCCGAGAAGGTCATGGTCCAGAAGTCCGGCTACTACTCGCGGGCGGCCGCGGCGAACGCCGAGGACCTGCGCCTCATCAAGTCGATGACCGACCTGGCCGTCGAGTGCGCCCTGCGCGGCGAGGCCGGCGTCATCGGGCACGACGAGGAGGACGGCGACCGCCTCAAGGCGATCGCATTCCCGCGCATCGCCGGCGGCAAGCCGTTCGACGTGCAGCAGGAGTGGTTCCGCGCGCTGCTCGCCGACATCGGGCAGCCGTTCGTCCCGGCGGGCTCGTGAGCGTCGAGGCCGCGCCGGGCGTCGTCGAGGGGCTCGACGCCTGGCGCTCGCTGTCGGCGCGCCAGCAGCCGGCCTGGCCCGACCAGGACGCCCTGGCGGCGGTGGGCCGCGAGCTCGCGGCCCTGCCGCCGCTCGTCTTCGCGGGCGAGGCCGACGTGCTCACGGGCCGTCTCGCGGCGGCCGCGCGGGGTGAGGCGTTCGTGCTCCAGGGGGGCGACTGCGCCGAGACGTTCGCCGAGGCCACCGCCGACACGATCCGGAACAAGATCAAGACCATCCTGCAGATGGCCGTCGTGCTCACCTACGGCGCCAGCCTGCCGGTGGTCAAGATGGGCCGGATGGCGGGCCAGTACGCCAAGCCGCGCAGCGCGGACCTCGAGGAGCGCGACGGCGTCACGCTCCCGGCGTACCGCGGCGACGCGATCAACGGCCACGACTTCACGCCCGACGCGCGGGTCCCCGACCCGCGGCGGCTCGTGGAGGCGTACCACCGGTCGGCCGCGACGCTGAACCTCATCCGGGCGTTCACGACGGGCGGTTTCGCGGACCTGCGCCGCGTGCACGAGTGGAACCGCGGCTTCACCGCGAACCCGGCCTACTCGGCGTACGAGCAGGTCGCGGGTGAGATCGACCGGGCGATGCGGTTCATGGCCGCGTGCGGGGCGGACTTCGACTCGCTGCGCAGCGTCGAGTTCTTCGCGAGCCACGAGGCGCTGCTGCTCGACTACGAGCGGCCGCTCACGCGGATCGACTCACGGACCGGGACGCCGTACGACTGCTCGGCCCACTTCCTGTGGATCGGGGAGCGCACGCGCCAGCTCGACGGCGCGCACGTCGACTTCCTCTCGCGGGTCCGCAACCCGATCGGCGTGAAGCTCGGGCCCACCACCACGGCGGACGACGCGTTCGCCCTGATGGACAAGCTGAACCCGAACGAGCAGCCGGGCCGCCTCACGTTCATCACGCGGATGGGTGCTGGCCGGATCCGCGAGGCGCTACCGAGCCTGGTGGAGAAGGTGCACGCGTCGGGGCGCCCGGTGACCTGGGTCTGCGACCCGATGCACGGGAACACGATCTCGTCGGCGTCCGGCTACAAGACCCGTCGCCTGACGGACGTCCTCGACGAGGTGCGTGGCTTCTTCGAGGTGCACCGCGCCGTCGGCTCCGTTCCCGGCGGCCTGCACGTGGAGCTCACGGGCGACGACGTCACCGAGGTGCTGGGCGGCTCGGAGGAGATCGACGAGGACGCGCTGTCGCGCCGCTACGAGACGCTCGTCGACCCGCGACTGAACCACCAGCAGTCGCTGGAGATGGCCTTCCAGGTCGCGGAGATGATCCAGGGGATCTGACCGGGCCGGTCCGCCGGCCGGGATCGGGACAGGAGGGAGCCGCTCGTGGCCGTGGCCACGGGCGGCTCCCTCGTTCCCGGGCTGGGCGGGCCCGGGTGCCGCGCGACCGACTAGGGGTTGCGCAGCCAGATCGTCACGGTCGATCCTGCGGGCGCCGTCGTGCCGGCGGCCGGGACCGTGTACTCGACGACGCACTCGCTCCAGTCGACCGTGCAGGTGTTGCGCTCGTACGCGGGGGTGAACCCGGTGCTCGACAGCAGGTCGAGGGCCGGGAACTTCGTCATCCCGACGAGGCCGGCGGGGACGACCAGGGAGCCGGTCGGGGTGCCCGCGGGGTTCGTGAGCCAGATGGTCACCTTCGAGCCCTTGGGCTGGCTCGTGCCGGCCGCGGGAACCGTCTTCTCGACGACGCACTGCGCCCAGTCGACGGTGCAGGTGCCGCGCTCGTAGCGCGCGTCGAAGCCCTTGCGGCCCAGCAGGTCGAGGGCCGGGAACTTCGTCATCCCGATCACGCTGGACGGGACGACGACGTTCGCGGGCGGCGGCGGCGGGGGTTCCGGTCCGAGCGAGACGACCATCGAGACCGTGTCCAGGCGGTGGCCCTCGGCGCCCGCGGCCGGATCCTGCAGCTTGACGATCCCCGCGGGGACGTCCGGGTGGTACGCCTGGCTCTCGGCGACCTGCAGGCCCGCAGCCGCCAGCGCGGCGAGGGCGGCGTCGCGCGTGAGCCCCACGATGTTCGGGATCGTCACGGGTGCCGGGCCGTCGGAGCAGGTGAGCACGACCTCGGTGCCGCGCGGGATCTTGTCGCCCTTGGCGACCGGCGTGCCGTCCGCCAGGGCCATGGCGATGACCGTGCCCGCCGGGACCGTGTCGGAGTACTCCAGCTGCGTCTCGGGCACGAGCCCGGCGACGGCCAGGGCCGCCTCGGTGCTCGCCACGGCCTGGCCCACGCCCTCGACGAAGACGGCGCGCAGGTCGGGGCCGCGGGAGATCGTGAGCGTGACCAGGCCGCCCTTGCGGATCTGCTCGCCCTCGGTGGGCGCCAGCGCGACGACCGCACCGGCCGGCGCCGTCGGGTGGAACACGTCGACCGTGGCCACCTCGAGGCCGGCGTCGTCGAGGGCGCCCCGGGCGTCGGCGAGGGTCGCCGCGGCGATCCCGTCGGGGACCGACGTGAACGCGCCCGGTCCGGCCGCGAGGTACCACCACACGCCTCCGCCGAGTGCCGGCACGAGCGCGGCGATCACCGCGACCACGAGCCACCACCGCCCCCGCACGGTCGGGTCCTGCGCGTCCGGCTCCATGGCGGGTGGCGGCTCGACGGCCGTCCTGCCCCTGACGGTCATGGTCATGCCGGAAGCGTCCCAAGATCACAAACTTGACCGCGATAGGCCGAACCGGTCACGGCAAGCGGTGCGTATCGGGACGATCCCGGATGATCTCCGTCGGGGCAGACGACGGGCGCGAGCACCGCGACGCGGCGCCTACCGGGCGTAGATCGTGACGAGGGAGCCCTTGGGCAGCGGGGTGTCCTTGACCGGGTCCTGCTCGACGACCATGTCGTCCCAGAACCACTGGCGGTCGACCTTCACCTGGAAGCCGGCCTGCGTCAGGATCGCCGTCGCGTCGTCGACGTTCTTGTTCACGACGTCCGGCACGGCGACGAGCGGTGGCCCCGTCGAGACGGTGAGCGTGATGGCGTCGGTGCGGTGGGCCGCGCTCCCGGGCTCCAGCGACTGCGCGGCCACCTGGCCCGCGGGGTACTCCTCGCTGACGTCCTCCACCACGGTCACGACGAGGTCGAAGTCCGTCTCGAGGATGGCGATCGCGCGCTGGCGTTCCTCGCCGAGGACGCTCGGCACCTCGATCGGCTCGGGGCCCTTCGAGACGAGGACGGCGATCTGCGTGTCCTTCGGCAGCGTCGCACCGCCCTCGAGCGCCGCGCCGTCCGGTCCGGCGATGCTGATCACCGCGTCGGCCGGGACGGTGTTGTGCCAGGTCCCGGTGGGGTCGGGGACCGCGAACCCGGCCTGCTCGAGGGCGGCCTTGACGTCGGTGAAGGGCTTGCCGAGCAGGTCTGCGGGAACCTCGCGCATGTCCGGCCCGAGCGAGACGACGAGCGCGACGGTCCCGTCGCGCCGGACGCGCTCCCCGGACGCGGGGTCGGTCGCGACGACCGCGCCCTGGGGGACCGTCGGGTCGTACGCCGTCGTCACCGTCGCGTCGAGCCCGACGCCGGCGAGGATCGCCTCGGCGTCGGCCTGCGAGGCGTTCACGAGGCCGTCGGGAACCGTGCGGAAGGCGCCGGGACCCTGCAGGAACCACCACGCACCGAACCCGAGGACGGCCAGGAGGGCGAGCGCCCCGGTGACCAGGAGCGCGCGCCGCCGATGGCGCACGGGCGTGCCGTCGGCGGGTGGCGGCGGGGGGCCGACCCGGACCGCGGGGTCCTCGAGGCCCGCGCCCACCTTGAGGGCCATGGTCCGGCGCAGCTCTCCGTCACCGGCCGGCGGCGCCGGCGGCCGGGACAGGCCGAGCAGCGCGGTGGCGTCGGGGTCGTGCGGCGGAGGCGGCGGCGGCGCATCGCCCTCGCCGAGGTCGGTACCGTCCGCGACAGGTGCCGGCGGCGGGTCCGCGCGTCGGGCCAGGAGCTCCTCGTCCAGGGCGGCGCGGGCGCGGCGCACCAGCGAGAGGGCGGCAGCGCCGTCGGCGGGGCGCTCGTCGGGGTCGCGCGCGGCGAGGCCCTCGACGAGCTCGTCCAGCTCGGTGGGCAGCCACGTCACCCGCTCCGACGGCGCGGGGATGTCGGAGTGCACGTGCTGGTAGGCGACCTGGATCGGTGTGTCGCCCGTGTAGGGCTGCGTGCCGGTGAGCATCTCGAACAGGAGGATGCCGACGGCGTAGACGTCGGTCCGCGCATCGGAGGCCCCGCGGGAGACGAGCTCGGGGGCGAGGTAGGCGACGGTGCCCAGGACGGTGCCCGTCGCCGTGTACGTCGCCTCCGTCACCGCACGCGCGAGCCCGAAGTCGGCGACCTTCACGCGGCCGTCGCGGGCGATCAGGACGTTCTCGGGCTTGATGTCGCGGTGCACCAGGCCCGCCCGGTGCGCGACCGAGAGCGCCTCGAGCACGGACTCGGTGGTCCGCAGCGCGTCGTCGAGGCTGAGCGGGCCGCCCTCGGTGAGTCGGCGGCGCAGGTTCGAACCGTCGACGTACTCCATGGCGAGGTAGCTGGTCTCGCCGTCCACGCCCTGGTCGAGCACGCCGACCAGGCCGGGGTGGGTCAGCCGCGCGGCCGCGCGGGCCTCGCGCCGGAAGCGCGCCTGGAAGTCCGCGCCCGACGCGCCCTCGGCCAGGTGCGGGTGCATGACCTTGAGCGCGACCTCGCGGTCGAGCCTGCGGTCCACGGCGAGGTAGACCGTGGCCATCCCGCCGCGCGCGATGCGCGACAGCACCTCGTAGCGCCCGTCGACCAGGTGGCCGAGGAGCGGGTCCGTCAGGGTGGCTGCCACGTGCGGCAGTCTACGTTCGCGGGCCTGCGAAACCCGTCAGGCGAACCGCGACATGAGCGTCTGGACGCTCGCGACGTACCGACGGGTGTCGGCGTACATCCCGTTGCGCTGCACGCCCGCCAGGCCCTGGTAGTAGCCGGCGATCGCCGTCGGCAGGTCCGGGGCGGTCTTGACGAGCTGACGCAGGATGGCGACGCCCGCGGTGACGTTGTCGCGCGGGTCGAGCAGGTTGAGCTCGCGGCCCACCAGGTCCGACGCCCAGTCACCCGAGCTCGGGATGACCTGCATCGTGCCGATCGCGTTGGCGGGGGAGACCGACGCGTGGTTGAAGCCGGACTCCTGGTAGGCGACCGCGAGGGCGAGCGCGGGGTCCACGCCCATGTCCCTGGCCGTCTGCGCCACGAGGGACTTCATCTCCTCGCGGCTCGGCACGCCGACCGAGCGCAGGGTCGCGAGGTTCTCGTTGGCGGCCGCGACGACGTGGGCCGGGTAGGTGCGCCCGGCGAACGTGCTGCCGACGGCGCCGCCCGCGGGGGCGGGAGCCGGGGCGCCCGTCGCGGCACCGGGGATGCTCAGGACCTGCCCGACGCGGATGAAGGCGCGCGAGTCGAGCCCGTTGGCGCTGACGATGGCGGCGACGGTGGTGCCGTAGCGCGTGGCGAGGGCCGAGACGGTGTCGCCGGAGACGACCGTGTGCGTGCCCGCGGCCGGCGCGGGTGCCGCGGCCGGCGCCGGGGCCGCGGTGGTGGGCGTGGCACCGGGGACGGTGAGCACCTGCCCGACGCGGATGAAGGCGTGCGAGTCGAGCCCGTTGGCGCTGACGATGGCGGCGACGGTGGTGCCGTAGCGCGTGGCAAGGGCCGAGACGGTGTCGCCGGAGACGACCGTGTGCGTGCCCGTCGGCACCGGCGCGACCGGTGCCGGGGCCGGCGCCGCGGTGGGGAGGCTGAGCACCTGACCGGCGCGGATGAACGCCCGCGAGTCGAGGCCGTTCGCGGCGACGATGGCCTGGACGGTGACGCCGCTGCGGCGCGCGATGTGGCTGACGGTGTCACCCGGCTGGACGACGTAGTCCTCGGCGGCGGCGGGGACCGCGGTGGCCGTCAGCGTCACGGCGGCCAGGGCGAGGCCCACCCCACCGCCGACGGAGCGGCGCAGGCAGGGAGAGGAGGCGGTGCTCGGCATGTGATGTCCTCGGGCTGTCGGCGCGTGTGACGCATGTGACTGATGTGACTGGAGTGACAGAAGTGCACGCTACCCGAGCGCGCCGTCGGGCGGAAGGTCGACGCCGCCACCCGTACGCTGACCGGGTGATCGACGGAGTTGAGAGCTGGCTGACCCTTCCCGACGTGGCCGAGCGCCTCGGCACGGACGTGGGCCAGGTGCGACGCCTCGTGCAGGACGGGGCCCTCGTCGCGCTGCGGCACCCCGACGGCATCCGACGGGTGCCGGAGCGCTTCCTGGTGCAGGCCGACGGCGCCTGGCGCACCGTGCCCACGCTCCCGGGCACGCTCGTCCTGCTCGCCGACGCCGGCTTCTCCGACGAGGAGGCGGTGCGCTGGCTCTTCTCGCCCGACCCCACCCTCACGCCCGTGGGCTGGCCCGACGGCGCGGTGCCGGCGCCCATCGATCTCCTCGCCGCCGGACAGAAGACCGAGGTCCGTCGACGGGCTCAGGCGCTCGGGTTCTGAGCCGCGCCGTCAGCGCGGCCGGTCGCCGTCAGCGCGGCGGTCGCCGTCGGCTCGTCAGGCGAGCCGCTCGACGGCGGCGCGGCCGAGCCGCGTGAGCATCGTCCTCCCCGGCTCGGCCAGCTCAGCGGCGCCGAGCTCTGCGAGGGCCGGCCGGGCGAGCTCGTCGATGAGCGTCTCCACGTCGGTGACGGCCCCCGTGCTCCGCAGGATGTCGCGGAGGGCCTCGACGTCGTCGGCGGAGAGGTCGCGCCGCCCCAGACCGCTCAGCAGCGCGGCCCGTCCGGCGTCGTCGGCCCGCTGGATCGCGCGGGCGACCAGCACCGTCCGCTTGCCCTCCCGCAGGTCGTCGCCGGCGGGCTTGCCGGTCGTCGCCGGGTCGCCGAAGACGCCGAGAAGGTCGTCGCGGAGCTGGAACGCCTCGCCGATCGCGAGGCCGGCTCGCCCCACGAGGGCGAGCGCATCGGCGTCGGCTCCCGCCACGGTCGCGCCGAGGACCATCGGGTGCTCGACGCTGTAACGGGCGCTCTTGGCCCGCACGACCGTCCTGGCCTGGTCCTCGTCGGCACGCGGATCGGTGCCCCAGGGCAGCGCCTGCGCCAGGACGTCGCGGTACTGCCCGACGATGACCTCGGCGCGCATGAGGTCGTACACCGACCGCGCCGCGGATCGCACCTGTGCGGGCAGCGGGTCGACGGCCGCCGCGAACGCGCGGTCCGCCGCGATGAGGGCGAGGTCACCGAGCAGGATCGCGGCGGCCTCGCCGAAGCGGGCCGCAGGCCCGGTCCGGCCGTGCTCGGCGTGCTGCGCCGCGAACACCCGGTGTGCGGCCGGCCGGCCGCGCCGGGTGTCGGAGTCGTCCATGACGTCGTCGTGCACGAGCGCCGCGGCCTGGAACAGCTCCAGCGCCGCACCGATGCCGAGCAGCGTCGCGCGCGACGCCGAGGCGGCGTCGGACCGGCCGCCCGCGGCGGGAGCGTGCGCCCGCCAGGACCAGTAGCAGAACGCGGCGCGGAACCTCTTGCCGCCCGTCGTCGCGGCGCGGAGCTCGTCGATCATCGCGTCGGCCCCGACGTGGGCCAGGTCGTGGGCGAGCGCGTCGACCACCGCTGCGACCTGGGCGTCGACGCCGGCGCGCACGTCATCGACGTCGACGAGGGCGGGGGAGGTCACGGGACAAGCCTAGTGAGCCGGGGCACCCGCCCGGCGCGGCTGAGCGACGCGCGTGCGCGTCCTCAGGACTCCGAGGTGCGCACGCGACCGCCGATCGTGACGGTCCGTGCGCCGTCGACGTCGAGCACGCCGATCGAGACCACCTCGTCGCCGCCCGAGCGCACGAAGGTCACCTGCGCGGCCAGGTCGCTGTCCGCGGTCTCGCCGGTCACCTCGGAGAAGCCGGCGGCGGTCAGCGCCCCGCGGTAGAGCTCGAGCAGCTCGGCGGCCGTCGCCGCCGTACGCAGGTTGAGGGACACCTCCTGCACGTCCGCGTTGCCCACGGGGACGGCCGAGGTGACGAGGATGACGGCGTCTCCGGGGACCGGCAGGAGCTCGATCGGGAAGCCCTCGACGAGGTCACCGACCTCGGAGTACTCGTCCGGCTCGGCGGTCACCAAGGGCTCGGGGGAGGTGGCCGTCGGCTCCGGCGTCTCAGGCGCCGACAGCGTCGTCAGGTCCTCGGCCGCGGCGGCGTCCGCACCGGCGTCCGCGCCGGCGTCCGTCGGGTCGTTGCCGCCGGCGCAGGCCGCGCAGGCCAGCACGAGCAGCGTCACGACGGTGGAGCGGGCGCGGGCGACCGTCGCGCCACGACCGGCGCGACGGGCGGCACCGGCGGCCCACGAAGCCATGGCTCAACCGTATCCCGGGGTCACGGCATCCACAGGACGCCGCACCCGGGTGAATTCCACAATCCGGGCGGCCCGGACGGGCCCGTTGCCGGCGTCTGCGCTGACATGCGTGCCATGCCGACGACCATCCGTACCAGCGACGTCCGCGAGGTGCTCGCCCTCGTCCCCTTCCAGCTCGGGTTCCGACCGACCGAGAGCGCCGTCCTCATCAGCCTGCGCGGTGCGCGGTCCCGGGTGGGCCTCGTCGTCCGGGTCGACCTGGCGGACATCGCCGCCGACGCCGACAACGGCTGGACGGCGCGCACGCTCGTGGGCCACGTGGTCGCCGACGGCGCGCGACGCGCCGTGGCCGTGCTCTACACCGCGGCGGACCTCCAGTCCGCCGTCGGCGGGAGCCTGCCCCAGGCGGCGCGCGAGAGGACCGCACGCGTCGCGGCGCGCGTGCTCGCTGACGCGGCCGCGGACTCCCTCGGCGAGCTGGAGACGTGGGTCGTCGGCCCGCGCGGCTACTACGCCCTGGGCTGCACGGACCCGGGGTGCTGCCCGCCGGGTGGCCGGCCCCTCGACGAGCTCCAGGGCACCCGGATCGGGGCGCAGATGGTGCTGGACGGCCAGCTCGTCGCGCCCACGCGCGAGGACCTCGTGCGGCTGCCCGACACGTCCGCCGAAGCGCGGAAGGCCGCTCGCCGGGCGCGGGCGCGGTGGGCGGCGCGCGGGGCAGCTGCGGGGCCGGGGGCCCAGGCGCACCGCTGGCGGCGCGACGGGCTGGCGCTCTGGCGCTCGACGCTCGCCGACGTGCTCGAGGCGTCGGGCGGGGCCGGCGGTTCGCAGCGGCTGCCTGCCGTCTTCGGCGGCTCGGTCCCCGGTGTGCCTGCCCCCACGGGCACGGGCCGGCTGCTGGCGGCCCTGGACGACGTGCTCGTGCGCGACGCCGTCCTCCTCACGTTCGTCGAGGGCAACGAACGGATCGCGGACCGCCTCGTGGCCGGGGAGACCGGGCCCGCGATCGGGCAGGGCATCGCCGCGATCACCGACCCGGTCCGCGGGAGGCACCCGGACCTGCGCCGCGTCGCCGGCGCCCGTGCGGTGCTCGAGCACGTGGCCGCGCACGCCACGCGCGGCCGGCACGCTCCCGCGCTCACGCTCCTGGCGGTCCTCGCGTGGTGGGAGGGCGACGGGGCACGGTCGGGCGTGCTGGTCGACCGCGCCCTCGACGCGGATCCGGAGTACCGCCTCGCCGTCCTCGTGGACGAGGCGCTGCGCACCGGGATGCCTCCCGGCTGGGTCCGTGCGAGCCGGGCCGGCTGACGGCCGGTCGCCCGAGCGGCCGCACCGCGTGCTCCGGAGACGCCGCCGTGCGCGGTCCTGCGCGCGGGCCGACCCTTCGGCCCGGTTTCCGGTAACGTCGCGGAGCATCGGTGCGGCACGGTCAGGAGGCACGATGAGCGTGATCGTCGGGTACGTGCCGACGCCCGAGGGCGATGCGGCCCTCGATGCGGCGATGCACGAGGCGCAGGCGCGGGGCACGCGAGTGATCGTCGTGCTCAGCGAACGGGGGCACCGCTTCGGGGCCGAGGCCGCCGAGCTCCAGGGCTACGCCGACGACGTGCGTCAGCGGCTCGACGACGCCGGGCTGGCGCACGACGTGCGGCTCACGAGCCGCGGTCGCGACGTGGCGGACGACATCATCGCCGCAGCGACCGAAGGTGGGGGAGAGCTCATCGTCATCGGGCTGCGGCGCCGCAGCCCGGTGGGCAAGCTGCTGCTCGGCTCGAACGCCCAGCGGATCCTGCTCGACGCGCCGTGCCCCGTGCTGGCCGTCAAGCCCGCCGGCTGAGGACGCACCGGAGCGGCCTCTTCGGAGGTTGTCGGGAACTCGCGGACGTTACAATGGAAAGTCCCTACCGCGGACCTTCTCCCCGAGCCCGGCGCTGCCGAAAGGTTCTCTGTGTCTTTCCACACCCCAAGCACCTCACTCCCGCGCGAGTTCCAGCACGCTGCGCTGCGTGACCTCCTGCGGGACGGACGAGCCACCGGGACCGTCGACGCCGTGACGCTGCACGCAACGTGCGAGGCGGCGGGCGTCGCGCCGGCTCGGATGCCGGCGATCCTCGCCGGCCTGGCGGCCGTCGGCATCACCGTGCGCGCCGAGGCCGGTGCAGTGGCGGCCGCCGCCGCGCGCCGGACCGCCACGGCCGAGCGTCCGGCTGCCGCCGGCAAGGCCGCAGCGGCCAAGCCCGCGGCGAAGAAGCCCGCCAAGGGTGCCGCCGCGCCGGTGGCCGACGGCGACGACGAGCTGGAGTCGGACGACGTCGAGCCCGAGGAGATCGAGCCCGAGGAGGTCGCGGAGGAGGACGTCGCCGCGGACCTCGAGGTGGAGGAGACCGAGGAGTCGGACGAGGCCGCCCCCGCCGAGGACGAGTCCACCGACGAGGACGCCGAGGAGGCGGCCCCGGCCGTTCCGGCCGCCGCCTCCGAGGAGGACGAGGACACCGGCTTCACGTACTCCGACGCCGACGACGACGACGCCCCGGCGCAGCAGGTCGTGACGGCCGGCGCCACGGCGGACCCGGTCAAGGACTACCTCAAGCAGATCGGCAAGGTCGCCCTCCTCAACGCCGAGCAGGAGGTCGAGCTCGCGAAGCGCATCGAGGCCGGTCTGTTCGCGGAGGAGAAGCTCGCCGCGAGCACGGCCCTGGAGCCGAAGCTGCGCCGCGAGCTCGAGTGGATCGCCGCCGACGGCCGTCGGGCCAAGAACCACCTGCTCGAGGCGAACCTCCGCCTCGTCGTCTCGCTCGCCAAGCGCTACACCGGCCGAGGCATGCTCTTCCTCGACCTGATCCAGGAGGGGAACCTCGGCCTCATCCGGGCCGTCGAGAAGTTCGACTACACCAAGGGCTACAAGTTCTCGACGTACGCCACCTGGTGGATCCGGCAGGCGATCACCCGGGCGATGGCCGACCAGGCGCGCACGATCCGCATCCCCGTGCACATGGTCGAGGTCATCAACAAGCTCGCGCGCGTGCAGCGCCAGATGCTCCAGGACCTGGGCCGCGAGCCCACGCCGGAGGAGCTGGCCAAGGAGCTCGACATGACCCCCGAGAAGGTCGTCGAGGTCCAGAAGTACGGCCGCGAGCCGATCTCGCTGCACACCCCGCTGGGCGAGGACGGTGACAGCGAGTTCGGTGACCTCATCGAGGACTCCGAGGCTGTCGTCCCCGCCGACGCCGTGAGCTTCACGCTCCTGCAGGAGCAGCTGCACCAGGTGCTGGACACCCTGTCCGAGCGTGAGGCGGGCGTCGTCTCGATGCGCTTCGGCCTCACGGACGGCCAGCCCAAGACGCTCGACGAGATCGGCAAGGTCTACGGGGTCACGCGCGAGCGGATCCGGCAGATCGAGTCGAAGACGATGTCGAAGCTGCGCCACCCGAGCCGCTCCCAGGTGCTGCGCGACTACCTCGACTGAGGCAACCGGGCTCCGACGGGCCTTCGTGCAGGTCAGATGCCCTTTCCGGGTGCCTGACGCGTCGAGATTACACCCGCACAGCGCTTCTAGTCCAGATATCGGCTAGACTCGGGTCATGCCGAAGCGACCACCCGCCGTCGACCTGGCCGCGCTGCTGCCGTCGTGGGCCCTGTCGCTGCGCGCCGAACGGAAGTCCCCGGCCACCGTGAAGTCCTACACCGACGGTGTTCGGGGCTTCCTAGCGTGGTGCGAGGAGACCGGGACGCCACCCGTGCTCGACAAGGCCACCGTCAACGGCTTCACCGCCGCGCTGCTCGAGGCCGGGCGCGAGCCCGCCACCGTGCGGTCCCGCCAGCTCGGGGTGCGCAGGTTCGCCGCGTGGCTGGCCGACGAAGGGGAGATTCCCGCCGATCCGCTGCTCGGGATCAAGGCCCCCAAGCTCGACGCGAAGGTGATCGAGCCGCTGACCGATGACCAGATCCGGGCGCTGCTCAAGGCCTGCCGCGGGGACGACCTGCGCGACCGCCGGGACACCGCCCTCATCCGGTTCATGGTCGAAACGGGGGCGCGCGCGGGGGAGACGGTGGCGCTCGCGCTCGCCGACGTCGACCTCATGGTCGGTGTCGCGATCGTCCGCCGGGGTAAGGGCGGGAAGGGGCGTTCGGTCCCGTTCGGCCCGCAGACCGGCCAGGCGATCGACCGCTATGTCCGCGCCCGGCGGAACCATCGGCTCGCGGGCACGCCCGCGCTGTGGCTGGGCGACCGCGGCAAGGCGTTCACCTACGACGCCCTGCACAAGTCGTTGGCCGAGCGCGCAGCGCGCGCCGGCATCGTCGGCTTTCACCCGCACCTACTGCGGCACACGGCCGCGCACCGATGGCTGGCCCGAGGAGGGTCCGAGGGTGGGCTCATGGCCGTGGCGGGCTGGTCAGCCCCCGACATGCTCGCCCGGTACACGCGCGCCCGGGCGTCCGAGAGGGCCGCTGCGGAGGCGCGCGGCCTCAACTTGGGGGACTTCTAGCACGTGCTCTGTGCGACGTCAAGAGTGCGAGTTGCGAACCTACTTGCAAGCGTGTAAGTTGGCATCATCAAGAACGGCTGAGTTGCTTACTGGCTGGTCCAGGGGACCGGAGAGCCGCGAACCGGAGGCGTAGAGCGCCGGTTCTGGGTCCGGGCCCGACTGGATGGGCGGACGCTCCCGTAGTGGAGACGCGCCGAGCGACGTAGCACCGCAAGACGCGGCGCTTCGTTTGCTCGGCGTTCGTGTTTCCTAGGGAGCACGGAATGGCCGCCACACCCTCTGAGCGCACGCTGGCAGCGCAGGTCGCTGCGCACGAGTCCTGGGCCCACACCCCTGACCGCACCGCCCGCACCGCACCCGCGCGCGCCGCCCTCATGGCGAGGTTCGAGCGCGAGGTCGACCCGGACGGCACCCTCCCGCCCGACGAGCGCGCCCGGCGTGCCGAGAGCAAGCGCCACGCGTACTACTCGCGCCTTGCCCTCAAGTCGGCCCGGTCCCGCCGCCGCGCCGCCGAGTGGCGGGAGCGCGCCGACGCCGCTGAGGCCGAGGCGGAGCTCGCCGCCCTGACGGCGGCGGTCTAGTTGAGGGCCGCCAGAGACGCCGCCGCCCCCGAGGGTGGACACCTCAGGGGCGGGGCAGAGATCAAGGCTGGCGGGCCTGAGACCAGTGTACCGCCGTCGGCCGTGGCCATGTGGCTCGACGCCTGGGACGCCGGCCGCGCCGTGGGTGACGCCGAGGGACACCAGCGCGGCCACGTCGAGGGCTACGCACTCGGGCACACCGACGGGCGGGCCGAAGCGCTCGCCGAGGTCGAAGCGGCCGAGGCTGCTCGCGATGACGCTCTGGTGCGGTCGATCGCATCAGCCGCCGCCCAAGGTGCTCCGTTCGCCGAGCTCGCCGCCCGCAGGGGCGATCACGCCCGCGCCGAGGCGCAGCGCCGGACTCTCCGGGATCGGGGGGTCGCATGAACGTCGACCCGTACGCAGACCTCATCCTCACCTTGGAGGAGCCTCCCGACGCAGGACCGGCCCAGCCGGCGCGCACCTGGCCAACCGTCGCTCCCGTCGGTTCCGTCGCTCCCGTCGGTTCCGTCGGTTCCTCAGGGGAGGTCCTAGACCGGGTCCGCGGGTGGCTGGGGCGCTTCATCCTCACCGTCCACGACGCCGACCTCGACGTACTCACCCTCTGGGCCGCCCACACGCACCTTGCCGTCGAGACCTACACGACACCGCGACTGGTAGTGGACTCGCCAATCCCCGGCGCCGGCAAGACCACCGTCCTCGAGCACCTGTCACGGCTGTGCCTTCGGCCGGTTCAGGCGGCATCCCTGTCGAGCCCGGCGATGCTCGCCCGTCTGCTCGACCGGGAGCTCCGGACCATCCTCATCGACGAGGTGGACCGGAACCTCAACCCCAAGAGGGAGGGGGTCGAGGACCTGATCGCCGTCCTCAATGCCGGTTACAAGCGCGGAGCCACGCGCCCCGTGCTCGTCCCGATGAAGGACGGGTGGGACGTGCGGGAGATGCCGACGTTCGCCCCTGTGGCGATGGCCGGGAACGCCCCGAACCTTCCCGAGGACACGCGCAGCCGGACGATCCGCGTGCTGCTGCTCCCGGACCTTGAGGGGCGCGTCGAGGCGAGCGACTGGGAGGAAATCGACGTTGACGCGACCGACCTCGGTGCGGCGCTCGCCGAGTGGGCCGACGTCGTCCGCGACATGGTCCGCACGACTCGCCCCGCGATGCCTGAGGGGTGCATCGGCCGAGCCAAGGAGCGATGGGCTCCGCTGCGCCGCGTCGCGGAAGCCGCGGGAGGGCGGTGGCCCGAGACGGCGGACGCGCTGATCGTCCGCGACCTTCACGAAGCCGCGATGGACCGCGAGGACGGCATGGTCATCACCCCGCCCGCCGTCGCCCTACTCCGGGACCTTCACGAGGTGTGGCCGCCCACCGTCGGATTCGTCCCGACCAGCCGCCTCGTCCCGGACCTGATCGCCCACAACCCTCGCATGTGGGGCGCAGAGTCCTCCTACGGCAAGGCGCTCACCTTCCAGCGGCTCGGCCGGATGCTCGCTCAAGGCTTCAAGGTGAACAGCGCCCGCCAGGGCGACGGCCCGCGCGGGTACTACCACCAGGCGCTCGCGCCCGTCTGGCGCCGGATGGGCGTGACCCCCCGAGACGAACCGACGGGACCGACGGAACCGGCCGAACCGACGTCTACTTCCAAGCGACCGGGCGAGGTGACCCCGTGAAGACGTACCGCTTCCACTACTGCCGCCGTCAGCACCGCACCTGGCGGGCCCTCGCGACGTGCATGTTCCCCCGCGCCGCATGGATCACGGGAGACGGCCCGTTCGCGGTCCTCGCCTGGTGCGGCGTCACGTCCGTCACCCTGCACGCCGACACCGACGCCGCGACACGCGCGCTCGAGATCGTCAACGCGAGCGGGTGCGGCGGCCGATGCACACGGGATCACGAGCTGGTCCGCCTCGACCTCGACGCACAGACACCGACTGACCGGCGCACCGTCAAGATGCACCGCCGCGCGGTCCTGGCCGAGGCGTCCTGGTGAGCGCCGACCGGGCGGAGGCCCGCCGCGCGCTGCTGGACCTGCTCGACGCCCACGACACCGCCGGCAGGCCCATCCCCTGCCGACAGGACCCGGACCCCGCGTGGACGTCCGACGAACCCGAGGACCAGGCCGTAGCGGCGCGACTGTGCGCCCGATGCCCCGCCCTCGACCAATGCCGCGCATACGGCACCGCATTCCCAAAAGAATGCGGCGTCTATGGCGGCGAAACCGAATTCGACCGGCGCAAACGCGCCAGGAAGGCAGGCTGATGATGGACATGTGGACCCCGCCCCAAGGGGCGACGCCGCAGCAGTATTCGGGCCCAGCCGACCCCCGAAATGGGCCCCAGCGGATCGGAGAGAAGTTCGCCGACCTGACCCGTCAGATGCGCGACGGGCTCAACCACCTCCTGCAATCCGCGGGCATCAGGGTCGAGCCGGGCAAACTCATCATCGAGGGCGACCTCGAGGTGCCCAACGGGTCGATCCGAAACGACTTCCTCGAGTCCCCGATCGAGGCCCGCTCATTCTTCGACACCGCCTCCGGATTCGACCCGGCCGTGTCGTCGTTCCAGGTCGAGGCATCCGTCACCCTCACCGTGCCGGCCGACCGGACCAAGGCCATCGTGATCGCGAACGGCGGTTACGGCATCCGGAACACGACCCCGTCAACCGGGACCATGATCCACGGCCGATGCAGCATCGGCGGGTACGCGGGCCCGGTCGACTCGGCGTACTCCGAGCCAGGGCGCCGCGACACCGGGGCCCCGTCCTACGCGATCACCGTCCCCAGCCTCACCCCCGGCGACACGCTCACCGTCGAGCTCCAGTGCTACGGGTCCGCGGACTTCGTGGCCGACGCGGACAACTTCGCGACCCTGACGGGGGTGGTCCTGTGGCTCCGCGCATGAGCGCCGACGCCCCCGAGGCCGCCGTCCTGGCCGTGCACGGCCGACGCGTCGAAGTCGCCTGCCCCTACTGCGGCAACGCCCACAGCCACAGCGTCGAGCACCTCGGCACCCCCGAGCGCCACGCCCCCGGGTGCGGCATGTTCACCAGCCCCCAGCACCGGCTGACCGGCTACTGGATCCGAACCGAAGGGAAGACCCGATGACCACCAGCAACCGGCACCCGATCACCCAGCTCCTCCGCTGGGCCGCCCTCGGCAACACCGTCAAGGCAACCGACCTCGACGAAGCCGACGTCCCCACCGGACGCCGGGCCGACGTACTCGCCGCGATCCCCGCTCTGCGCGCACAGCACGCCACCGGAGACCAGAAGGGCGCACAGGACGCCGCCGACACCGCAGCGGCCCGCATCATCGCGACCCTGCCCCCCGACCACGGCCCCCGCCGCGAACCCCTCCCGGACGACCCGCGCGCGCTCGCCGCCCGCATCGTCCCCAGCCATTGACCCGAGAGGACCAACGATGACCACCACCACCGGCCCCGCCGTGATGATCGACCGCCTGCCCAAGGGCATCACCCGCTGGGCACCCGTCTACCTGACCAACCTCGACCGGCAGCCCACCCGCAAGGGACACCGGCCCCTCACGCGGTACACGCTTCACCACCACGGCGACCCCCTGAACATCTGGCGCGTCGGCCTCGCCACCCTCGGCCTCACCGACCCCACCGACGCCACCCGCCTCGCACTCGAGGCCCGCCGGATGCGCGCAGAAGCCAGCACCACCACCGGCACGACGGCCCAGCGCGACGACCTCGCCCGTCAGTACGCCGCCGGAGCGCTCACCGTCGCCGACGTCGTCACCGCCACCGCGGGAACCTCAGCCGCAGCCCTCGCCCGCACCCAGGACGCCAACCGCGCCCGTGCCGTCATCCTCGCCGCCGCCATCGACACCCAGAACGCGGCCCGCCGCGCCCTCTGTGACGCCGGAGACGCCCTCATCACCGACCTGCTCGCCCCCGAGGCCGCCCGCATCCTCAAGAGCGCGGGAGGCAAGGCACCGAACATCACCGACCTGACCGAGCGCTGGAACCTCGTGCACGACCTCGCCGCCACGCTCCGAGGGTGGGCCGCCCACACGGCCGGCGGACGACGCGAGGACTACGCATTCGTACGCCCCGACCTCGTGCACGAGTGGCGCTGCAACCACGCTCAGCGCGTCCGCGAGACCGCGCGCGACATCGACCGGCGAGCAGGACTCGCACGCATCGCACTCGTCACGGTCGGCGCCCCCGCGCTCGACCTGGCCGTCATCACAGCCCACGCCGACGAATGGACCCCCGGCGTCTTCACCGCAGCACAGGTGCTCGAGCACGCGAGCGAATGGGAACGGCTGTGACCCACCTGGGGGAGGACTCCCCTGCGGCGGCTCCGTACCGCTGGTGATAGCCGGGCCGGTCCAGCGTGCTGGCGGAGGCTCGTTTTTTCAGGTTTCAACTATCTAGGGCAAGGTGGTCGGAAATGGCTGAGCGTTCCCTTCGGGTGATCCTCAGGGCCGAGGTCCAGCAGTACAAGAGGGACTTGGCAGAGGCGGAGAACGCGACGAAGCAGTTCGCGGACAACGTGACCAACTACATCGCGGAGCACCGCGCGGACATCGACGCCCTGGCCAACAAGGTCGGCGTCCTGGGCCTGGCGATGGTGTCGGCCGCGGGTGCAGCGATCATGAAGTTCGCGGACTTCGACGCAGCCGTCTCGGCCGTGGCCGCGACGGGTGACGACGCGGCAGGGAGCATCGACGCGTTGCGGGTCGCCGCGATCGACGCTGGCCAAGAGACGGTGTTCTCGGCCACGGAGGCTGCTGGGGCGATCGAGAACCTGGCCAAGGCTGGTGTGTCGGCGGCTGACATCCTCTCTGGTGGCCTTGACGGTGCGCTCAACCTTGCCGCTGCCGGCGGGCTCGACGTGGCGCAGGCGGCCGAGATCGCCTCTGTGGCCCTGACGCAGTTCGGCCTGAGCGGTTCGGACGTGACGCACGTTGCGGACCTGCTCGCCGCGGGTGCGGGCAAGGCGATGGGGGACGTTACCGACCTGGGGCAGGCGCTCGCGCAGGGCGGCCAGGTCGCCGCACAGACGGGCCTGACGATCGAGGAGACGACGGCGGCCCTGTCGGCGTTCGCTTCGGCCGGTCTGCTCGGTTCGGATGCGGGCACGTCCCTCAAGACGATGTTGCAGAGGCTCACCCCGCAGTCGGCGGAGGCGCAGCAGACGATGGACGAGCTGGGGATCTCGGCTTACGACGCTCAGGGGCAGTTCGTGGGCCTCGAGACGTTCGCGGGGCGCTTGCAGAACGGCCTGCGGGACCTGACCCCGGAGGCCCGCAACGCTGCCCTGACCGTCATGTTTGGTTCGGATGCGGTGCGGGCCGCGTCGGTGCTGTACAACCAGGGCGCCGAGGGCATCCGGTCGTGGACCGAGGCGGTCAATGACCAGGGGTACGCGGCGGAGGTCGCGGCGACCCGGATGGACAACCTCAAGGGCGACGTCGAGCAGTTCACAGGGGCGCTCGAGACGGCCCTCATCAAGGCCGGGGAGGGCGCGGACGGGCCGCTCCGGAGCCTGGTGCAGTCCGCGACTGACATCGTGAACGCGTTCAGCGAGCTCCCGCCTGGGGTGCAGAACGCGACGATGGCGATCGTCGGCGGGGGCGGCCTGGTGCTCCTCGGGGTCGCTGGGATCGCGAAGTTGACGATCGCTGTAACGGAGACCATCACGTCTCTCAAGAACCTGTCGACGGCGGCGAAGGTCTCTGGCGGGGTCGCGGCTGCGGCCCTGGCCGTCGGCACGGTCGCGCTGGTCGCGTGGGCGGACGAGGCCGCGAAGGCTCGGGCGCGCACGCAGGAGTTTCAGGCGACGCTGGACGAGTTCGGGAACACGACCGCGGAGACGATTCGGCGGATCAACGAGAACCTGACTGCGGGCACGGGCAACCAGATTGACGAGTGGCTGCGGCGGGACATGCCGTCGGCCATCGCGCTCGCGGAGAAGTTCGGCATCGCGGTCGAGGACGTCCAGGGGTACATCCTTGGCGAGGCGGAAGCGATCGAGCGCGTCAACGCGGGCATGTACGCGTACTCCCAGGCGCACGGCAACGGTCAGGAGCTCGTGGACTTTGCCATTGCGATCAACAAGCAGGCCGCGGCACTGACCGATGCCGAGCGCGCGCAGGCCGAGAAGCAGCGGGCCGACGAGGCGGCGGGTGTTGCACAGGATGACCTGGGCGCGGACTACGACGCGACCACGGGTGCGATCGAGGGTCAGACGTCGGCGCTCGCGGACATGATCGAAGCCCAGATGCGGGCAGCCGGGATCGTCATGGACGTGATGAGCGCGCAGGCTCAGGCGGAGGCCGCCTACGACGACGCCACGGCCGCGATCGAGGAGCACGGGGCGACGCTGGACCTGTCGACTGAGGCGGGGCGTAGCAACCAGGACGCGCTGCTCGGGATCGCGTCGGCCGGCTGGGATCTCGTGGACTCGATGCGGGAGAACGGGGCCGCACAGGGGGAGATCACGCAGACCATGCTGGCGACCCGGGACCGGTTCGTCGAGGTCGCGGAGAAGATGGGTCTCACGACGGACGAGGCGGCGGCGCTCGCGGATGAGCTGGGCCTGATCCCGACGAGTGTCAGCGTCGCGTTCGACGCAGACACCACGGCCGTCGTCAAGGCTGGGGAGCTCGTGAACGAGATCATCCGGCAGATCAACGGGAAGTCCGCCACCCTCCGGATCTACTCGAATGGTCCCGGCCTCACGCCCTACGTGACGGGGCTCGCTGACGGTGGCCCGATCCCGGGCCCGTTCGTTGGCTCGACTGCGGACAACGTACTGATCCGGGCGACGCCGCGGGAGTACATGCAGCCGGTGGCCGCGCACGACTACTGGGGCACGGGGTTCATGGACGCAGTGCGCCGGATGGACCGTGCCGCGGTGGCGTCGCAGGTCCAGGGCCTTGCGTACGGCGGTCAGGTAGGGATGCCCGTCTATGTCGCAGGATCTCAACCGGCCGCCTCCGGGCGGCCCTCCGTCAGCGTCACCATGGAGAACGTCAACGCGGCCGACCCCCAGGAGGCGGCCCGGGCTATCCGCGACGAGTTGTCCTGGGCAGTGGGAAGGTTCTGACCATGACGAGCGCGCAGACCTACCTGGCCCTTGCGGTGCAGCACTTCCTGGCCGACAAGGGCATGTCTCAGGCGGAGTTCGCGGCCAGGATCGGCGCCCGCCCGTCGGACCTGTCCCGGCGCCTGGCGGGTGATCGTCCCTTCGAGGATCGCGACGTGCCGAGGCTCGCCGCGGGCCTCGGTGTCACGCCCCGCGAGCTGATCGACAAGGCGAAGGCGCTCGGCTGGCAGTCGACTCAGTCCGCCGTCAGGGCGAAGATCCAGCAGATCCGCGATGGCGACTGACTTGTTCGCATCCAAGTAGAACAACAACACCGCCCCCCGACCCGTGTGGGCCGGGGGGCGGCTGCGCGACCGGGGGGCTTAGGCGCCTGTCGTGGCGAGTGTGAGGACCCGGTCCAGGAGGCGGTCGGCGGCTGCCTCGCGCTCGTGTTCGTCCATGCCGGCGCTGACGAACGCGATGTCGTTCGCAGCGTCGTAGAGGACGGGTTGCGGTAGGACGGCGTCGACCTCGACGACCGTGGTCCCGAGGGCCCGGCAGACGGCGAGTGCGTTCATGACTTCCCCTCGATGACCGCGGCGGCCTCGATGAGCGCCGCGGCGGCCTCCCGAAGCTCGGCGGGAGCCGCGTCGCCAATGCGCAAGGACCCTTGCGCTCGCGGGTTGCGCCACGGGTTGTACGGGTCAAGCCCTCGGCCGAGAACCCTCGGGCCGTAGTACTCCCGGATCTCGACTGACCGGCGGGTGCCGTCCCACAGCACCTGGCCGAACGGGACGTCTCGCGTGAAGCACCCGGAACCGGGCCCGTACGTCTCGTGGCCCGTCGCCCACGCAGGCGCGGTGGCAGGTCGGCGCCTCATCGTCCGGCCCCCGCGTCGACAAGGTCAGCGGCGGCCGTGAGAGCCACCGCGACGGCACGGGCCTGGGCCGGGGTGAGCATCGTTGCCATGGTGCCGTTGTCGACCGTCACGTGCGGGTCATCCGCGTAGCCGTCGGAGGCCGTGAACTGCTCTGCGCGAACGGTGAGCGCACCGTCGATCGCGGGGACCGCGGTGCTCGGGCCCGTGATGAACTGCGAGCTCTCGCCGTCGCGCTCCATGATGACGTCGCGCACGCCGACGGCCCATGCGGGGTGGGTGGCGGGCGCGGGAGCCGTGCGTGTCATGCTGGTCATGGTCGAACTACCTCCTACTAGGTGGTTGGACTTGCCCCGGTCGGCCTTCCCGCTGGCCGGGGCGCTTTCGTTGATCGTTCCGTCAGGGTGCGACAGAGACGACGTGCCCGGCGTACTCGGGGCACACGTGCGCGATGGCGAGGTTCCAGAGGTCGGCCCTCGCAGGGGCGCCGTTGTCCCAGGCGTCCCACCACGACGCGGGCGCCCCCGCGTCGCAGATCTGCTCGGCCTTAGCAACGAACGCCGCTTCGGCCAACGTCGGGGTTCCCGGGTACAGGTCCCGGTACTCGGCGAAGAACTCATGCCCGGGATCGGGCCGGGTGAGCAACAGCACTGCGGCGACCGCCAGTGCTGCAAGGATGAGGACCGCGATGACTCGCCGCCGCGTGGTGCTCATGGTGCGCTCCCTCAGTCGGGGATATTCGCACCCACAGCGCTCCTGACCTGCGCGCTCGCCCTGCGCTACCGCACAGCGCATAGCCCTCTAGAGTGCGCGACTACCTCGACTGACGTCGCCCCGCGGGGCCGCGTCGCCCCGCGGCCGTGCGTCCGGGGCGGCGCTCTTGACCGCCCGCGGTGGGAGACTGGGACGTAGCGGTGGGTTCCCGGCATGGTGGAGGCCGCCATGTTCGTCTTCGGTCTGCTCTCCCTTCTCGTCACCGTCGGTCTGCCGATCCTGGTGGTCGTCCTCGTCCTGCGCGCGAGATCGGGGCGAGCGGGCCGGCCGGCCGACGGCGTGAGCATCCGGCGGTTCTTCCAGTACCTGCTCCTGTACGTCCTGACGGTGGTCGCGGTCACCGGCGTCGCGGACCTGCTCGGTCGGGCCGTGGGCGGTGCACCGGCCACGGCCGACGAGGGTGAGCTCGCGCGCGTCCTCGCGTTCGCCGTCCTCGGGGTCCCGATGGCGGCCGGCGTCGCCGCATGGACCCGTCGCGGCCTGCGCCGTGACCCGGGCGAGCGCGCCTCGACCGCCTGGGCGTTCTACCTCTGGGCGGCGTCGCTGACCGCTCTGGGCGTGGCCGCCGCCGAGGCGCAGCAGGGCCTTGCGGCCGCCTTCGCGGGGCGAGCGGACGCGGCGCCGCTGGTCCGGGCCCTCGTCTGGCTGTCGGTCTGGACCGTGCACGTGCTCCTCGGTGAGCGGACGCTCACCGTGTCGGCGCGGGCCCCGCACCTGGCGGCCGGGTCCCTCGTCGGCCTCGTCCTGACCGTGACCGGCCTCGTGCAGCTCGGCGGGACCGCGGGGCGCCTCGCGCTCGACACCGGCCACGCGGTCGTCGCGCAGGACGTCGCCAACGCGGGCGCGCTCGCCGTCGTCGGCGGGCTCGTCTGGTCGGCCTACTGGTGGGGTCGGTACCGGCGGGCGGAGCCCGACCGGCTCTGGCTGGCGTACGTGCTGCCCGTCGGCGTCGGGGGGCCCTTCGTCGTGGCCCTGGTCGGGGCCGCCATCGCGCTGGCCGCGGTCGGAGTGTGGTTCCTCGGGGAGCCCGACGAGACCTCGGCTGCGGCGCACTTCGCCGGCGTCCCGGGGGCCGCCACCGCCGTCGTCGTCGGCCTCTGCGCCTGGTGGTACCACCGGCGGGTGTTCTCCCGCGCCGCGCCGCCCGGCCGGACGGAGATCACCCGCGCGCACGAGCACCTCATGGCGGGTATCGCCCTGGTGACGGCCGCGCTCGGCGTCGTCATCGGGCTGCGCGCCGTCGGTGACGCCGTCGCGGGCGCCGCGTCCGACCCGCCGGCGAACACGTTCCTCCTCGCGGCCACGCTGCTCGTCGTGGGAACGCCCGTGTGGTGGCACTTCTGGGGACGGGCCCAGCGCGAGCGCCGCGCCCAGCCTGACGTGGAGGTGCGCTCCGTCACGCGGCGGCTCTACCTCTTCCTGCTCTTCGGAGTCGGCGCGCTCACCGGGGTCGTGGCGGTGCTGGTGACCGGCTTCGTCACCATCGAGGCGGCGCTGCGCGGCGACCTTGGCCGGGCCACGCTGACGGACGTCGGCACGCCCCTGGCGCTGCTCGTCACGGCGGCGGCCGTCTCCGGGTCCCACTGGGTCGTGTACCGCGAGGATCGGGCACTCGCCGTCGACCGCGTGCCGGCCGCGGCGGCGCCGACCTTCCCGCGCGACGTGCTCCTGCTCGGGCCGGACGACGACGCCCTCGTCCGGTCGGTCCACGACGCCGGTGCCCGCGTGGAGGTGTGGGTGCGGCCGCCGGAGGCGGTCCACGGAGCCGGCTGGGACACGGCCGCCGTGCTCGGTCTCCTGGCGCAGCACCCGGGCGGGGCGGTGGCGGTGGTGCTCGACGACGCCGGCCCCTCCGTGGTGCCCGTGGAGGCCGTGCGCCGGCCCTGGGTGCGGGCCGGGGCCGAGCCTGGCCACGACGTCGGGCGGGACCGCCGAGCGCAGTGAGCGCGGGGGCCCGCCTCAGGGCAGGACGGTGCCCCCGAGCGCCTCTCGCAGCAGCGCCGCCGCCTCGACGGCGTCGTCCGACCACGGCTGCTCGAGCGTGACGACGGTGCCCTCGTCGTCGGCGGTCGCTGCCACGGCGCGGTACCAGTCGACCTCGAGGGCGAGGCCCGCGACGAGGTCGGCGGCGTGCGCCTGCGCGGCCTCCGGCCACGGCTGCGCAGCCACGGCCGTCGCGAAGTCGGTGAGAAGCAGCGCGAGCTCGGCGGAGATCGCACGGATCGCGGCCAGGTCGGCGCGGTCGGCGGCCGCGTTCCATCGGTCGATCGCTGCGTTCGAGGGTGCGACGAGCTCGTTGTAGACGGCGGGCGTCGGTGCGGGCGGCATGGCGGTGGTCCCCTCTGGGCGCGCTCTTGACCTGATCATCGACACGCCCGGGCCACGTGTTGAGGTCGGCCTTGCGACCGGTTGCCGGATCACCCGGGTGATCTCAGGACGTGGAACGTCCGGGTGCCCGCTCGCCCCCGAGGCGCCCCGTCAGAACGCCGTCAGCTCCGCCACGAGCCACGTCGCCGCGGCGAGCAGCCCGAGTCCGAGCTCGATGAGCATGCCCAGCGCCGTCATGCGGATCGCGAGCCATGCCGACGCCCAGGCGGCGGCCGGGTCGCGCAGGCGCCGGTACTCCATGAGGTACAGCCCCGCCGGGAAGAAGACGAGCAGCCCCAGCACCGGCAGGACGAAGAAGCCGACGACGCCGGCGAGCCCGGCGACGACGAAGCTGGAGCGGGGCACACCGGAGACCGCCACTCTGCGGCCGGGGATGACGTAGCTGGCGCTCCACCCTGCCGCGAGCATGAGCACGACCGCGGCCAGCACCGCCCAGGCCCAGCCGCCCGTGTCGATCGCCCAGACGAGCACCGCGAGCGCGATGATCGCGGACCCGGGCAGCACCGGGAGCACGATGCCGACGAGCCCGACGAGGATCGCCAGCCCGACGCCGACGGCGACGAGGTCCATCGTGTCTCCTTGTCGTGGGAGCGGACGCGGGGACGCCCCGGACATGACTGGTCCGGCCGGGACGCGCCTGGCCGGACCAGTGTGAGGTGCGAGGGAGGGCTCAGCGCGCGGGCGCGCCGTGCTCCTCGTGGAGGCGCTCGGTCTCGTCCTGCACGTGCAGGGCGACGTCGGCGAACGCGGACGCGTGCCGACGCGCGTGGTGCGCGCAGAACAGGAGCTCGCCCTTGGCCAGCACGACGCGGACGTACGCCTGCGCGCCGCAGCGGTCGCAGCGGTCGGCTGCGGTCAGCGGAGTGGGTGTCGTCGTGGTCACGACTCCATGTAACCACCCAACCGTGGAGGTGGTCGCATCGAGGAGGCCAGGTTCGCTACCCGCGAAGCCGCCCGGCACGCCTCGCAGGGCCAGGCCGCCCGAGCGCTTACCCTCGTCAGGTGACGAGCACGTTGTCTGAGGCCAGCTACACCGCACGCCATCTCTCGGTCCTCGAGGGCCTGGAGGCGGTGCGCAAGCGTCCCGGCATGTACATCGGGACCACCGACAGCCGTGGCCTCATGCACTGCGTGTGGGAGATCATCGACAACGCGGTCGACGAGGCCCTGGGCGGCCACTGCGACCAGATCGACGTCGTGCTGCACGCCGACGGCTCTGTCGAGGTCCGTGACAACGGTCGCGGCATCCCGGTGGACATCGAGCCGAAGACCGGCCTCACCGGCGTCGAGGTCGTCTTCACCAAGCTCCACGCGGGCGGCAAGTTCGGTGGTGGCTCCTACACGGCATCGGGCGGCCTGCACGGCGTCGGCGCCAGCGTGGTGAACGCGCTGTCGTCGCGGCTCGACGTCGAGGTGGACCGCGGCGCCAAGACCTACCGCATGACGTTCCACCGGGGCGAGCCCGGCACCTACGCCGACCGGGGCCAGCCGGGCCCGGACGCGACGTTCACCCCGTTCGTCGACGCGTCGGAGCTCGCCGTCGTCGGGAAGGTCGCGAAGGGACGCACCGGCACCCGGGTCCGGTACTGGGCGGACCGGCAGATCTTCCCCGCCACGGCGACCTTCTCCTACGACGAGCTCGTCTCCCGGGTGCGCCAGACCACGTTCCTCGTCCCCGGGCTGCGGATCTCCGTCCGCGACGAGCGCGGCCTGCCCGGGACGCCCGGCGCCGACGGGCCCTACGAGGAGACGTTCGTCGCCCACGGCGGCACCGTCGACTTCGTCGACCACCTCGCCCCGGACACCCCCCTCACCGACATCTGGCGTCTGCAGGGCGAAGGCACGTTCACCGAGACGGTGCCCATGCTCGACGACCGCGGGCACCTGACCTCGCAGGCCGTCGAGCGGACGTGCCACGTCGACGTCGCGCTGCGCTGGGGGACCGGCTACGACACGGAGGTACGCACCTTCGTGAACATCATCGCGACGCCCAAGGGCGGCACCCACCTGGCGGGCTTCGAGCAGGCGCTCGTGAAGACCATGCGCAAGCAGGTCGAGGTGAACTCCCGCCGGCTCAAGCTCGGGGCCAAGGAGACCGCGGGGGAGCGCCTGGAGAAGGACGACATCCTCGCCGGGCTCACCGCGGTGGTGACCGTGCGCCTCGCGGAGCCGCAGTTCGAGGGGCAGACCAAGGAGGTGCTGGGGACGGCGCCCGTGCGCGCCATCGTCGCGAAGGTGGTCGAGGCGGAGCTGACCGAGCGCCTCACGTCCACCAAGCGCGACCTGCGCACGCAGTCAGCGCTGCTCCTGGACAAGGTCGTCGCCGAGATGCGCGCCCGCCTCTCGGCGCGCAAGCAGAAGGAGATCTCCCGGCGCAAGAACGCGCTCGAGACCTCGGCGCTGCCGACAAAGCTCGCGGACTGCCGCAGCGACGACGTCGAGCGCAGCGAGCTGTTCATCGTCGAGGGCGACAGCGCGCTCGGCACCGCCAAGCTCGCCCGCCAGTCCGACTTCCAGGCGCTGCTGCCGATCCGGGGCAAGATCCTCAACGTCCAGAAGGCGTCCGTCGCGGACATGCTCAAGAACGCCGAGTGCGCCGCGATCATCCAGGTCATCGGGGCGGGCTCGGGCCGCAGCTTCGACCTCGAGGCGGCGCGCTACGGCAAGGTCGTCATGATGACCGACGCCGACGTCGACGGGGCGCACATCAGGACCCTGCTGCTGACGCTCATCTACCGGTACATGCGTCCTCTCGTCGACGCGGGTCGCGTCTACGCCGCCGTGCCGCCGCTGCACCGCATCGAGCTGACCGGCAGCGGTGCCAAGAAGTCCGAGTACATCTACACGTACTCCGAGGCCGAGCTGCAGCAGACGCTCGCGCGCCTGAACAAGCAGGGTCGGCGCTACAAGGACGACATCCAGCGCTACAAGGGCCTCGGCGAGATGGATGCCGACCAGCTCGCTGAGACGACCATGGACCCGAGGCGTCGGACGCTGCGGCGCGTGACGGCGAGCGATGCCGCGGCGGCGGAGCAGGTCTTCGAGCTGCTCATGGGATCCGACGTCGGTCCGCGGCGGGACTTCATCGTCGCCGGCGCCGGGGCGCTGGACCACACACGCATCGACGCGTGACGGCTCGCTAGGTTTGTCCCTGTGACCACCGAGCCGATCGCCGTGCGCGCCGACCCGCCGGTCCACCTGGACCTGCCGCCGGCGCACCTGGAGCTGACGTGGCGCCCGCTGCACGCGGGCGACGCCGGGCAGCTCCACGGCCTGATGACGGTCGTGGCGGAGGCCGACGGCTCACCCGCCCGGATGTCGCGGGCGATGGTCGACGAGATCTTCGCCGAACCGTGGCGGGACATGCAGCGCGACAGCCTGGGTGGCTTCGACGGCGGCGGAGCCCTGCGCGCCTTCGCGATCGTCGCGGTGCGCCCGGGCGACGTCCGTACCGTCCGTGCCTTCCTGCAGGGCGGTGTCCACCCCGCGTGGCGCGGGCGCGGCATCGGTCGCGCGGTCCTGGCGTGGCTCGAGGGCCGGGGGCGACAGAAGCTCGCGGAGTCCGGCAAGGAGCTCCCGGCGCGGCTGGCGGTGTTCGTGGACGAGCACGCCCGCGACAACCGTCGGCTGTACGCGGCGGCCGGCTTCAGCCCGATCCGCTGGTACACGGAGATGCGCCGCGACCTGGCGGACCCACTGCCCGACGTCTCTGTCGACGGCGTGCGGATCGAGCCGTGGCGACCGGAGCTCGACGAGGCGGTCCGGCTGGCGCACAACGAGGCCTTCGCCGACCACTGGGGCTCCGAGCCGCGCGCGCCCGAGGAGTGGAAGCACGGGCCGCACTTCATGCCGGAGTGGACCTTCGTGGCCCTGGCCGGGGACGAGGTCGTCGGCTACGTCCTGTCGGGGCGCTACGACGACGACTTCCCCGTGGTCGGCTACTCGTTCGGCTACTCCGAGCTGCTCGGGGTGCGGCGGGCCTGGCGCGGTCGCGGCATCGCCGTCGCACTCCTGGCGGACGCCATGGCGGCGTACCGCGCGTCCGGCATGGCGTACGCGATGCTCGGCGTGGACACCGCCAACCCGTCGGGGGCGCACGGGCTCTACGAGCGGCTCGGCTATCGGGCCGTGCACGGCGAGGTCCTGTACAGCGTCGAGATCTGATGCCTCGCGCGCGCGTCGTGCCGTGGCCGCCCGCCGCCGCGTCGGCGCTCGGCGTGCTCGGCGTCGTCGTGGCGCTGGCCGGTCCGCACGGGTCGGGCGTACCGGGCGGGCAGGACGGGCCGGAGCGCGCGGTCCTGGACCTCGTCGTCGCGCGGGAGCAGGGTGCGTGCGACGACTACGTGGCGTCGACCACGCCGTTCTTCCGCGACGACCCCTACCTCGGGGCGCCGACGTGCGAGGACGTGGCGGCGCAGGCCGCGCGGTACGCGGCGCTGGGCCCGGTGGAGGTCGAGGTCGTCGGCACCGTCCACGTCGACGTCGACACGGCCGAGGTCGAGACCGTCGAGCGGTTCCGGGTGGGTACCGACGACGAGTACGCGATCGCGCTGGCCTACCGGACGCGGCTGGTCGACGGCGTCTGGGCGGTCGACCACGTCGACCTGACGGTGCTACCGGGCGACTGACGGCACCGGCCGACTGGCCTCAGCCGACGGTGTGCAGCGGGGCGGGCAGTGCGCGACCGGACATGTCGCGGCGCGGGTCCAGCTCGGGCAGGTCGATGGCCTGGCCCGCCGATCCCGATGCGCGGGCCGGGCCGGGGCCGACCCAGCCGAGGATGAGCGTGTCCTCGCCTCGCAGGAACCGGTGGGCCCTGACGCCGCCGGTCGCCCTGCCCTTGGCGGGGTACGCCTCGAAGGGCGTGACCTTCGCGCTGCCCGCCTGCGTGCCCGGGAGCGCGTCGCCCGCGCCCGCCACGGTGACGACGACAGCACCGTCGCGCTCGCCCGCGCGGACGGCGCCGAAGAAGACCACCTGGACGCCGGCGGCCAGCTTGACGCCGGCCATGCCGCCCGCGCGTCGTCGCTGGGGGCGCACGCCCGACGCGGGGAAGTGCAGGAGCTGCGCGTCCCCCGTGAGGAAGACGAGGGTGTCGTCGTCGGCCACCGGTGCCGCGCCGACGACCTCGTCGCCCTCGGCGAGATCGATGACGTCCCACGTGTCGCCGCGGGGCAGGTCCTCGGACACGACACGCTTGACGGTGCCGCCCGCGGTGCCGAGAGCCAGCGTCGGGGCGTCCGGTGCGAGCGACGCGAGCGCGAGGACCCGCTCGCCCGGCTGCAGGTCCAGCACCTCGCCGACCGGCACGCCGCCCGAGAGCGACGGCGCACCGTCGGTCGGGGGGATCGCCGGGAGGTCGAGCACGGGCAGCCGCACGAGGCGGCCGCGTGACGTGACCGCACCGACGTCGCCGCGGGCCGTGGTCGCGACGGTCGAGATCACGACGTCGTGCGCGGCGCGCCGGCCCTCGCGCGTGGGCGCCGCGTCGTCGGCCGTGCGCGCGAGGAGGCCCGTGCCGGAGAGCATGGCCCAGCACGGCGTGTCCGCGATCTCGAGCGGCGTGGCGCTCGCCTTCGCCGCCGCGACCGACCCGGCGCTCTGCGGACCCGCGCCGCCGGCGGACTCGAGCAGGATCGTCCGCCGGGGCGTGCCGTGCGTGCGGGCGACGTCCGCCATCTCGTCGCTGACGACCTCGCGCAGGCGCGCGTCGGACGCCAGGATCGCCTGCAGCTCGTCGATCTCGCGGCGCAGCTCCTCGGCCTCCTTCTCGAGCTCGATGCGCGAGAACTTGGTCAGGCGGCGAAGGCGCAGCTCGAGGATGTAGTCGGACTGCGCCTGGGACAGGTCGAAGACCTGCATGAGCCGGTCGCGGGCGACCTCGGCGGTGTCGGAGGCCCGGATGACCTGGATCACCTCGTCGATGTCCAGGATCGCGATGAGCAGGCCCTCGACGAGGTGCAGGCGTTCCTGGCGCTTGGACAGCCGGTGGGCGGAGCGCCGGCGGACGACCGTGAGCCGGTGGTCGACCCAGACCTGGACCAGCTCGCGCAGGCCGAGCGTGCGCGGCTGGCCGTCGACGAGGGCGACGTTGTTGATGCCGAACGAGTCCTCCATCGGCGTGTGCCGGTAGAGCTGCTCGAGCACGGCCTCGGGGTTGAAGCCCGACTTGACCTCGATGACCAGGCGCAGGCCCTTCTCGCGGTCGGTCAGGTCGATGACGTCGCTGATCCCGGAGAGCTTCTTGGCCTGCACGCCCTCCTTGATCTTCTCGATGACCTTCTCCGGCCCGACGCCGTACGGCAGCTCCGTGACGACGATGCCCTTGCGGCGCGGGGTGACGTTCTCGATCTTCGTCGTGGCACGCGTGCGGAAGATGCCACGGCCGGTCCGGTACGCCTCGCGGACGCCCTCGAGGCCCACGATCTTGCCGCCGCCCGGCAGGTCCGGCCCGGGCACGAACCGCATGAGGTCCTCGAGCGTCGCGTCCGGGTGCGCGACCAGGTGGCGCGCGGCCGAGACGACCTCGACGAGGTTGTGCGGCGCCATGTTCGTCGCCATGCCGACGGCGATCCCGGACGCGCCGTTGACGAGCAGGTTCGGGATGGCGGACGGCAGGACCGACGGCTGGGTCAGCTTGTTGTCGTAGTTCGGCACGAGGTCGACGACGTCCTCGTCGAGGTCGGCGACCATCGCCATCGCAGCCGCCGCCAGGCGGGCCTCGGTGTACCGGGGCGCGGCGGGACCGTCGTCGAGCGAGCCGAAGTTCCCGTGCCCGTCGATCAGCGGAAGGCGCAGCGAGAACGGCTGGGCCATCCGGACCAGGGCGTCGTAGATCGCCGTGTCGCCGTGCGGGTGGAGCTTGCCCATGACGTCGCCGACCACGCGCGCCGACTTCACGTAGGGCCGGTCGGGCCGCAGGCCCATCTCGGACATCTGGAACAGGATCCGGCGCTGCACCGGCTTGAGGCCGTCCCGCGCGTCGGGCAGCGCTCGCGCGTAGATGACGGAGTACGCGTACTCGAGGAAGGACCCCTGCATCTCCGCCGCGACGTCGACCTCGACGATCGTCTCCTCGAAGGGCGTCGGGTCGGTCGGGCCGGCGGGGCGACGGGCCATCGGTGCGCGGGTCTCCTCGGGTGGGGGCCGCCGGGTGGCGGGGGACGAACCATTGTCCCCCGCGGACGGCCGTCGCCGACGCACCGGCACGCCCGTGCTCGCGGTCGCCGACGGCGTCGGCACCGCAGGGGCCGCTCCCGGCCTCACGCGCGGGCCGGTCGGTAGCCTGACCCCGTGGCAGACGACGAGGCCGGCCCTCCCGCGACCCTGCCGGTCGCCGAGTCCGTTCCGGCGGCGGGCTACCCACTGCACTGGGAGGCCGACGTCGTCCTGCGCGACGGCGGGACGGCGCACGTGCGCCCCATCCGGCCGGAGGACGCCGACGCGCTCCAGGAGTTCCACGTCGGGCAGTCGCAGCGCTCGACGTACTTCCGCTTCTTCGCGCCGCTCGAGCGGCTGCCCGACGCCGAGCTCGAGCGGTTCACCCGCGTCGACCACCACGACCGCGTCGCCCTCGTGGCCGTGAGCGCCGAGGACGGCACCGAGCGGATCATCGCCGTCGCGCGCTTCGACCGGACGGGCCCGACGACGGCCGAGGTCGCCTTCAACGTGTCGGACCGGCACCACGGCCGGGGGCTCGGCTCGGTCTTGCTCGAGCACCTCGCGGCCGCGGCCCAGGAGCGCGGCGTGCACCGGTTCACGGCCGAGGTCCTGCCCCAGAACGGACGGATGCTCGCCGTCTTCCGCGAGGCGGGCTACGAGGTGCACCAGCGCCTGGACGACGGGATCGTCTGGGTGTCGTTCGACGTCGACCCGACGGAGCGCTCGCTGGCGGTCATGGCCGACCGCGAGCACCGCGCGGAGGCCCGCAGCGTCCTCGGCCTCCTGACGCCGGCGTCGGTGCTGGTGGTGACGGACGAGGCAGCACCGGACCACGCGGCCGCCTGCGCCGTCGTGCGGCACCTCCTCCAGGAGCCGCCGCCGGCCCGCACGGTGGCGGGGGAGCCGGAGACCGCCGCCGGCGACGACGCCGGTGCCGTCCCGGTCGTGCACGTCGTGGGCTGGCCGGAGGCGCCCGAGCCGGCGCGCGGCTGGCCGTCGGTGACCGAGGTCCCGCCCGTGGACCTGCTGGTGCTCGGCGTCGCGGCCGACCGGTGCGCCGACGTCGTGCGGCGTTGCGCGCACCTGCGTCCGCACGCGGTGCTGGTCCTGTCCGCGGGCTTCGCGGAGACGGGGCCCGACGGCGTCACCCACCAGCGCGACCTCGTGCGGGCCGCGCACGCCATCGGTGCGCGCGTCCTCGGGCCGGGCTCCTACGGTTTCGTGCGGCACGGCGAGCGTCCCGTCAACGCCTCGCTCGCCGCCCGGGCGCCCGAGCCGGGCCGGCTCGGGCTCCTGTGCCAGTCGGCGCCCATGGCGGTGGGTCTGCTCACCTCCGCGCGTCGGCGGGGTCTGGGGCTGTCGACGTTCGTGTCGTCGGGGCACCGGGCGGACGTGTCCGGCAACGACCTCATGCAGTTCTGGACGGAGGACGCGCGCACCGACGTCGTCGCGGCCTACCTGGAGTCGATCGGCAACCCGCGCAAGTTCGCGCGGGTGGCCCGCCGGCTGGCCGCCGCCAAGCCGGTCGTCGTCCTCACGGCGGGCAGCAGCGGGCACGTGGTGCCCGCCGGCCACGTGCTGCGCGACACGCGGGTGCCGCGCCGGGTGCTCGACGAGCTGCTGCGCCAGTCCGGCGTCATCCGCGCGACGAGCCAGCACCACCTGCTCGACGTCGCCCAGCTGCTCGTCCACCAGCCGCTGCCGACCGGCCGCCGGGTGACGGTGCTGGCCGGCTCGGAGCCGATGGCGGCCCTGGTCGCCGAGGCCGCCACCTCGGCCGGGCTCGCCGTGACCTCCCGTCGCGCGATCCTCGCCGGCCCGGCCGCCGACGACGTCGCGCGGCTGGACGCGGACCTCGCCGAGGCGTACGCGGACCCGGCCTGCGACGTCGTCGTCGTCGCGTACGTGCCGACGCTCGGGCCGCCGCACCCGCGGGTGGCGCGCAGCCTCGCCCGGGCAGCGGCGGCGTCCGGGAAGACCACCGTGGCGTGCATCCGTGGGCTGTCCGGCGTGACCGAGGAGCTCACGGCCGTGGACGCCGACGGGCGTGCGCGGACCGTGCCCGCCTACGCGGCCCCCGAGGACGGCGTCGCGGCGCTCGCCGCCGCCGTCCGGTACGCGCGCTGGCGCTCGGCGGACCACGGCCGCCCCCTGTCGCCGTCGGGCGTCGACCGGGGCGCGGCGCGCCGCGTCGTGCAGGAGGCCCTCGCCGGGGCGGCAGGGGCGTCGCGCGTCGTCCGCCTCGACGACGCGCGCACCGCGGAGCTGCTCGGCGCCTACGGGATCGAGGTCTGGCCGGTGCGGACCGTGGCGACGCCGGAGGAGGCCCGCGCGGCCGCCGACGGGCTGGGCTGGCCCGTCGCTCTCAAGAGCGCGGCGACCACCCTGCGCCACCGGATGGACCTCGGGGCGGTCCGGCTGGACCTCAGCGGCCCGGCAGCTCTCGAGGAGGCCCTCGCGCAGGTCCGGCGCGTCGTGGAGGCCCACGGCGAGACGGAGCGGCGGTTCGAGGTGCAGCGCATGGCCCCGCCCGGCGCCGCGTGCGTCGTCCGCTCCAGCGAGGACCCGCGGTTCGGCCCCGTGGTCTCGTTCGGCCTCGCGGGCGACGCGGTCGACCTGCTGGACGACGTCTCGCACGGGGTCGCACCCCTCACGGACGTCGACGTCGCCGAGATGGTCCGGGGTGTGCGGACCGCCCCGCGGCTGTTCGGCTACGGCGGCCTGCCCGCGCTCGACGTCGCGGCCCTGGAGGACGTGCTGGGCCGGGTCGCCTGCCTGGCCGAGGACGTGCCCGAGCTGCACGCGCTGGAGCTCCACCCCGTGGTGGTCGGGGAGCGGGGCGCCGCGGTGCTGTCCGCCCGGGTGGAGCTGAGCGAGGCCGAGCGCGTCGACGGCCGGCGACGCGCGCTCCCGGAGTGACGCCCCGCCCGCGCGGTGGGCACCGCCTGTGGGCGAGGAGAGCCGGGCGGGCGCAGGTGCAAGGATGGTCGCCGTGCCGCGCACCATCTCCCTCCGCCAAGCCCTCGACCACGCGGGGTACTACCCCGAGCTCGTCAGCGACGTCCTCGACGTGGCGATCGGTGGGGAGGAGGTCGTCGCCCACCTGGTGCACCCGGAGACGACGTTCGACACCGAGGTGCGCCGGCACGTCACGGCGCTCGTGCTGACCCCGACGCGGCTGATCATGGCCCACGTGGACGACCACCCCGCGGACCACGACAACCCGGTGGCCAGCGCGTCGGCGACGACGGAGGCCGTGCCGCTGCGCGCCGTGCACACCGTCGCGCTGACCCATGTCGTGGGGGCGCCGGAGCGGCACCGCACGGGTGCCGTCCCCACCGAGCTGACGCTGGCCGTCGGCTGGGGAGGCGTACAGCGCGTCGACCTCGAGCCGGCCACGTGCGGCGACCCGCAGTGCGACGCCGACCACGGCCTCACCGGGGCCATCTCGCCGGACGACGTCGTCGTGCGGGTCTCCGCGCAGGCCGAGGGCCGGGACGCGGTCAGGGGAGCCGTCGTGTTCGCCCGTGCGTTGTCCGCGGCGACGGCGCGGTGACGGTCCCGGACGGCTTCACGCCCACCGCCCTCGCCGCCGCTGGGCTGCGTGCGCCCCAGTACGGCGGCGACTGCCTCGACGGCGTCCTGCCGGCCGCCCTGGGCGCCCTCGGGGTCACCTTCGAGCCCGACGACGGCCGCGACGCCGAGCAGGCACGCTGGCTCCTCGGGGTGCCGCGGGGCGAGCGGGTCTGCGTCGTCCTCGTCGACGGGATGGGACATGCGCTGCTGGCCGAACGAGCCGGGCACGCGCCCTTCCTGCGCGGCCGCCTCGGTGACGCACGGGTGCTCACGGTCGGGTTCCCGTCGACGACGGCCGCCTCGATCGGGCTCTTCGGGACCGGGCGCGCGGCGGGGCGGACGGGCCTGGCGGGCTACACGGTGCGCAACCCGCGGACGGGTGGCCTGGCGAACCTCGTCTCCTGGGACGGGCTCGACCGGGCGCCAGCCTGGCAGCGCGAGCCCAGCCTCTTCTCCGTGGCCGCCGGGGCCGGGGTGTCGGTGACGTCCGTCGGGCCGGCCCGGTTCGCCGGCTCCGGGCTCACCGTGGCCAGTCTCGCGGGCGCCACGTACGTCCCGGCGGAGTCACTCGACGATCGCGTCGACGCCGCGCTGGCGGCGCTGCGGCGCCCCGGCCTCGTGTACCTCTACTGGGGTGACGTCGACAAGGTCGGGCACCACGCCGGGTGGCGGTCGCCGGAGTGGGGTGACGCCCTGAGCGAGCTCGACCGGGGACTGGCTGCGCTGGCGCGCCGGATGCCCGCCGGGACGACGCTGCTCGTGACAGCCGACCACGGGCAGGTCGACGTGGACCCGGCGGCCGTGCTGGACGTCGCGCAGCACCCCGCGCTCGCGGAGGGCGTCGAGCTCGTGGCGGGCGAGCCGCGCGCCGCGCACGTCTACCTGCGCGATCCCTCGCCCGACGCCGTCGGGGCGGCGGCCGCGCGCTGGCGGGAGGAGCTGGGCGGGCGGGCGCTGGTGGCGACGCGCGCGGAGGCGATCGCCGCGGGCTGGTTCGGGGGCGTCGCATCGCACGTCGAGCCGATCCTCGGCGACCTCGTGGTGGCTGCGCTCGGGGTGGGGGGCATCGGGGACTCCCGGACGCAGACGGCGGCCTCGCTGCGCCTGCGCGGCATGCACGGCTCGCTCACGCCGGGCGAGATGCTGGTGCCCCTGGTCGTGGTGGCGTAGGAAGGGACCGATGGCCGAGCTCGTGTTCTTCAGCGGGACGATGGACTCCGGCAAGTCCACGCTCGCGCTCCAGATGGACCACAACCATGCGGTCGCCGGCCGTGGTGGTCTGCTCTTCACGCGCAACGACCGCGCCGGTGAGAGCGTCGTCTCGTCGCGACTGGGGCTGCGCCACCCGGCCATCGAGGTGACGGACGCGACGGACTTCTGGGACGACGTCGTCCAGCGGCGTACCCGCGGCGAGCGGATCGACTACCTCGTCTGCGACGAGGCGCAGTTCTACACGCCGGGTCAGGTCGAGCAGCTCGCTCAGCTCGTCGACGAGATGGGCGTGGACGTGTACGCCTTCGGCATCACCGCGGACTTCCGCACGCGGTTGTTCCCAGGGTCCGCGCGTCTCATCGAGCTGGCCGACCGGGTCGACGTGCTGCAGGTCCAGACCTTGTGCTGGTGCGGCGCCCGCGCCACCCACAACGCACGCACCGTCGACGGGGAGATGGTGGTCGAGGGCGAGCAGGTGCTCGTGGGCGACACCGGCGACCGCGCGGTCATCGGGTACGAGGTGCTGTGCCGACGGCACCACATGCGCCGGATGACCCGCCACGTCGCGCGCGCGACGTCCGAGCGCCCGGACACGCTGCCGTTCGTCTGACCCCGAGGCGCCGTCAGCGGCGCCGTCGGTGCAGGGGTGCAGCGTGCAGAGGGTGCGGCCTACTCGTGCCGCGCGCCGAACACGATCTCGTCCCAGCTCGGGACGCTCGCCCGCCCACGCTTGCCGCGGGACCGGGGCCCGTCGTGGGGGATCTCGGCCCGCGCAGCGTCGCCGCCGGCGTCCGGGGCGGCGTGCGCCGCCGGCTCGGCAGCGTGGTCCGTCCCGTCGGCGCCCGACGGGTGCGACGGGCTCGACGGGTGAGAGGCGCGCTCGGCCGCGGGGGAGCCGGCCTTGGACGGCATGCGCAGCACGCGGGCATCGGTGGCCTCCTCCGGATGGGAGGCCGGTGGGTGCGCCGCCGGGACGGTGAGCTCCGGGTTCTCGAAGTCGAAGGCGTGCTGCGGACCGAACCCCGGGAACTCCTCCTCGTCCTCGTCGTCCTCGGCCAGCTCCTGGCGCACGCCGCGGCGGCCGGCCAGGTCGTCCAGCAGGGCGTGGGTCGGCTCGTCGTCGGGCTCGGGCTCCGCCGCCACGGGCAGGTCGACGGAGGCCAGGAGCGGCCGGAGAGCGTCGGCGACCTCGACGTCGAAGACGCGGTCACGCACCGGGGCGAGGTGCCGGCGCACGGGCGCGTCCGGGAGCTCGGTCTCCGAGAGCCACCGCGCCTCGTCGTCGAGCGCGCGGACGCGGCGGTTCGCGGCGTCGTAGCTCCAGCGGGCGGATCGGTCGGCGCCGCCGACCTCGAAGCGCACCTCGACGGTCCACGGGCCGGTGCCGACGCGGAAGGCGTCCCAGGACGTCTGCCGCACCTCGCGCGTCGCGAGCCGGTCGGTGACGAGGTCCCCGAGGACCGGGGCGCTCGGCTCGTGGCCGATCCGCGTGGCGCGGGCCTGGTCCGCGACCCACGAGCGCTCGGCCAGGACGGGACCGTCGTAGCGACGGACGAGCTCGACGGGCATGCCGGAGGCCTCGGCGATCTCCTCGGCCGTCTCGCCGGCCCGCACGCGCGCCTGGATCTCCCGCGGCGGCAGCGCACCTGCGGCCTCCACGCGCGCCTGCTCCAGGTGCGGCCGGTCGCGACGGACGGCAGCGCGCAGCGCCTCGTCGTTGCGCACACGGAACCGCTGGCCGTCCGGCCCCTCGAGCACCACGTGCTCGCCGTCGTCGTCCAGCCCCACGAGGGTGAGCTCGCTCATGGCACCTCCCACGTACGAGGGTGCCATCGATGCGGGCGTGCGGCCGGGAGGCGGGCCGGTGTGCCGCTCCGGGTCCGGCAGGATGGTCCGGTGACCCAGCCCCAGGACCAGAGCCAGGACCAGAGCCAGGACCAGATGCGAGAGCACGACGAGCGCGGGGGAGCCGCCGGGCCGGGCGTCGACGTGGACGCCGAGCTCCTCGCCGAGCTCGGTGCGCTCGCGTCCGAGGCTGCGCGTGCCGCGGGCGCACTCGTCCGTGACGGCCGCCCGCGGCAGGTCGCGGTCGCGGCGACCAAGTCGAGCGCCGTCGACGTCGTGACCGCGATGGACCTGGCCTCCGAGGCGCTCCTGCGTCGGCTGATCCTCGAGCGTCGTCCCGACGACGGCATCCTCGGCGAGGAGGAGGGGCTCCTGGCCGGCAGCAGCGGCGTGACCTGGGTGATCGACCCGATCGACGGCACGGTCAACTACCTGTACGGGCTGCCCGCGTACGCCGTGAGCGTGGCCGCCGTGGTCGGCGAGCCGACGCCCGAGGCGTGGACGGTCGTCGCCGCGTGCGTGCACCACGTCGCGGACGGACGGACCTGGACGGCCACCCTGGGCGGCGGCGCGTACGAGGACGGCAGGCGCCTGCAGGTGAACGACGCCGTGCCGCTGTCGGCGAGCCTGCTCGGCACCGGGTTCGGGTACCTCGTGGAGCGTCGGCGCGCGCAGGGGCGCGTGGTCGCCGACCTGCTGCCGCGGGTGCGGGACATCCGCCGGATGGGGTCCGCGGCGATCGACCTGTGCCACGTCGCCGCCGGCAACCTGGACCTGTACTACGAGCGCGGCCTGCAGCCGTGGGACCTCGCCGCCGCGTCGCTGGTGGCGCGCGAGGCCGGCGCGAGCGTGCAGGGCCTGCGCGGGCGGGCGGCGTCGGAGGCGATGACCGTCGCCGGGCCCGAGCCGTCGGTCCGCGAGCTGGTGGCGCTGCTGGAGGAGCTGGGCGCGGACGAGGACCACCCGATCGGGTGACACGTGCCGTCCGCGAGACGTGTTCGACCTTGGTTTCGGAGCGGCGTGCAACCTCCCGCCCGATGGTGCACAATCACCCCCGCCACGCGGGAACAAGCACTGTGCCTCGTGCATTGACTACGTACCGACTCCGCGTGGATCCCGCGCGGGCCCGATGACTAACGGAGTGTGAAGCCCACCCATGGCCACCGACTACGACGCCCCGCGCAAGACCGACGAGGACCTCAGCGAGGACTCGCTCCAGGAGCTGCAGGCGCGCCGCACGGACAAGAACTCGGGCGTCGTCGACGAGGACGAGATCGAGGCGGCCGAGGGCTTCGAGCTCCCCGGCGCCGACCTCTCCGGCGAGGAGCTCTCGGTTCGCGTCCTGCCCCGCCAGGCCGACGAGTTCACGTGCAGCAAGTGCTTCCTGGTGCACCACCGCAGCCAGCTGGCCTACGAGAAGGACGGTCAGCTGGTCTGCTCGGAGTGTGCCTGACGGGCAGCCGCGATCGCTGACGCGAGGGTTGCCGGGCGGCGGGTCGACACGAGCCACGACGGCGTCGGGTCCGCCGGGTCCTGCACGGGCACCGTGACGCCGCCCGGCAGCCACGCGCGAAGACAGACGAACGCCCGTGCGTCCGAGCCGGGGCCGAGCGCCCGGCGGACGCCCTCGCGGTCCAGCGCCACGGGATCGCCGAGCACGCTCACCGGGATCCGGGCCGCGCCTGCCTGGAGCACCCCGGCCTGCACCCGGACGACGGGTGCGGTCCGGACGGCGACGAGCACCGCGACGGCGAGCGTGACCGCGGCGGCGACGAGCGCCGCGACGGGGTGCACCGGCACCCCGATGATGCCGGCGGCCACCGCGCTGCCGGCGACGAGCGCCCAGCCGAGCGGCCCGGGCCACAGCCGCTCGACGTAGTCGGGGGCACCGGTGGCCGACGCGGCGGGGGCGGCCGGCACCGCTGCGGCGGCTGAGGAACCGGACGGTGGCGTGGTGGGGGCGTCGGGCATGGGCCCAGCATGGCAGCGTCCCGGGGCTCGGGCCGCGCCCGCCGCTAGAGTACGCGTCGTGAGCCCCGCGAACCACCTGCCAGGCGGTGACGAGGAGGCCGTCGAGGTCCTGCTCGTGATGACCGACGACGGGCTCCCGGAGCCGACCTACGCGCACCCCGGCGACGCCGGCGCCGACCTGGTCACGGCGGTCGACGTCGTCCTCCCGCCGCTGGGTCGGGCCACGGTGCCGACGGGTGTGCGCATCGCGCTCCCGGACGGGTACGCGGCGTTCGTGCACCCGCGCTCCGGGCTGGCCGCGCGGCACGGCCTGACGGTCGTCAACGCGCCGGGGACGGTCGACGCGGGGTACCGCGGCGAGATCCAGGTGACGCTCCTGAACACTGATGCGGAGCGTCCCGTCGAGCTGCGACGCGGGGACCGGATCGCGCAGCTCGTCGTCCAGCGGGTGGAACGGGCCCGGTTCGTCCGTGCCGAGCGGCTTCCGGGTTCGCACCGGGGCGAGGGCGGGTTCGGCTCCAGCGGCGGCTGGCGGGGTGAGGATGCCGCTCCTCCCGCCGTGGACGCATAGGCTGATGCGTCGGGCCTGGGACAGGCCCGCGAAGGAGGTAGACAGTGGGCCTGTTCGGTCGGCGTTCGCGCGACGTGGACGCACCCGAGGTGGACGAGCTCGACGGGCCGGGCGACGGCGTCGTCGCCGGCCGTGAGCGCGGTCCGTGGGACGTCGACGAGGTTCCTGAGCCGGGCGACCGGCTCGACCTCGGCGCCCTGTGGGTGCCGCGCCGCGAGGGCATGGAGCTGCGGATGGAGGTCGACAACGCCTCCCGCGTCGTCACGGCGGCCACGATGGCCCTGCACGGGTCGACGATCCAGCTGCAGGTGTTCGCCGCGCCCCGGTCGGCCGGGATCTGGGACGAGATCCGCAGCGAGATCGCCGAGTCCGTCACCCGCCAGGGCGGGACGGTCGACGACCTGCCGGGTCCGTTCGGTCGCGAGCTCCTCGCACGCCTGCCGGTGCGCACCGCCGAGGGCCGGACGGGCCACCGGCCCGCCAGGTTCATCGGCGTCGACGGGCCCCGCTGGTTCCTCCGCGGCGTCATCTCGGGCCGGGCGGCCGTCGACCCGGAGAAGGCCCGCGAGCTCGAGGCCGTCTTCGCCGACGTCGTCGTCGTGCGCGGCGACCGGCCGCGCGCCCCGCGGGACCTCCTCGCGCTGACGCTGCCCGGGCAGGTCCGCCCGGCGGGCCCCGACCAGCCCGGCGCCGCGCCGGCCACGTTCGACCCGCTCAAGCGGGGCCCCGAGATCACGGAGGTGCACTGACATGGGCCACGGGCCCAGCACCACGGGCGGCCGGGTGAAGACCGGACTGCGGGCGATGCTCGCGTCCCGGGCGGAGCTCGAGGCCTCGGAGGAGCGGGCGCACGCCGAGCTCCAGGGGTGCTCGTCGGTGGCGCGCCTGCGTTCCCGCACCCGGTCCGAGGTGTTCGGGGTGCTGCGGAGCGTCACGATGCGGCCACGCCAGCGTGTGCCTGCGCTCGAGGCCGAGCTCTACGACGGCACGGGCTCCATCCAGGTGGTCTGGCTCGGCCAGCGACGCATCGCCGGCGTCGAGCCCGGCCGCCGGGTCCGGTTGTCGGGCTTCGTGTGCCAGCGCGACGGCCGACTGACGATGTACAACCCGCGGTACGAGCTGGCGCCGCGGCACGAGGTGCACGCGTGACCCAGGCGGGCGGGGACGAGGCGGCGCCCGCCGCCCGCGCGGACGCGGCAGGTCCCGACGCGGCAGGGCCCGGCGCGGCAGGTGCCGAGCCCCTGCGCGGGCTGCGCGCCGTGACCGGGGAGGACTTCAGCTTCGCCGACGCGATCGGCGGCGTGCGCGGTCTCGTGGAGTCGACGCTGCCCGGCCTGCTGTTCGTGGTCGTGTTCGTCGCGACGCGCGAGCTGACGCCCGCGCTCGTCGCGTCGGTGGTCGTGGCCCTCGCCGCTGTCGTCGTGCGGCTCGTCCAGCGCACGCCGGTGACGCAGGCGTTCTCCGGCGTGCTCGGGATCGCCGTCGGCGTCGCCTGGGCGTGGTGGAGCGGTCGTGCGCAGGACTTCTTCGCCGGCGGCCTGCTCGCGAACGTCGGCTACCTCGTGGCGATGGTCGTCTCGATCGCCGCGCGCTGGCCGGCCGTGGGCGTCGTGGTCGCGCTGCTGCGCGGCGAGGACTCCGCCTGGCGCACGGACCCGGAGCGCTCGCACGAGCGCCGTCGCTTCGTGTGGGCGACGTGGGTGATGGCGGCCGTGTTCGCGCTGCGACTGGCCGTCCAGGTGCCGCTCTACCTCGCGGGGGAGAGCGCGGTCGCTGCGCTGGGCACCGCCAAGCTGGCGATGGGCCTCCCGCTCTTCGCGGTCGGCCTGTGGGTCACGTGGTTGCTCGTGGGGTCGCGAGCAGCTCGTGCAGACCTCCCAGATCCGCCTCCGACCCAGCCACGATGAGCAGCTCGTCGCCCGCCTCGAGCGTGTCGTCGACGGACGGGGCGATGGGCTGCGCGCCGCGCACGATGGCGGCGAGGACCGTGTCGCGCGGCCAGACGACCTGACCGACCCGGGTCCCCGCCATCGGCGAGTCGGACGGCAGGGTCACCTCGAGGATCTCGGCGCCGGACTGGTGGAACGTGAAGATCTTGACGAGGTCGCCGATGGCCACGGCCTCCTCGACCATCGCCGTCATGATGCGGGGCGTCGAGACGGCCACGTCCACGCCCCACGCCTCGTCGAACATCCACTCGTTCTTGGGGTTGTTCACGCGGGCGACGGTGCGCGGGACGCCGAACTCCGTCTTGGCCAGGAACGACACCACGAGGTTGACCTTGTCGTCACCGGTCGCCGCGACGACGACGTCGCACTCGTCGACGCGCGCCTCCTCCAGGCTCGACAGCTCGCACGCGTCCGCGAGCAGCCACTCCGCCTCGGCGACCGACGCCACGCGCATCGCGCTCGGCGAGCGGTCGACGAGCATGACCTCGTGCCCGGACAGCAGCAGCTCGTTCGCGATGGAGCGCCCGACGGAGCCTGCTCCGGCGATCACCACGCGCATCAGTCGACCTCCGGGGCGGGCGGGCGGGTGAGCAGGCGCTCGACCCTGGGCAGGTCCTCGGCGGGGAGGAGCATGTGGACGAGGTCGTGCTCCTGGAGCACGGCACCGGGCGGTGGGAGCATCCCGTCACCGAACCGGGTGAGGAAGGCCAGGCGGGCGCCCGTGGCCGCCTCGAGGTCGACGGCGGGGCGGCCGAGCCAGCCCGGGTGCACGTCGACCTGCGCCATCACGATCCGGCCGGAGGCGTCGCGGTACTCGTCGGTCGCGCCCATCGGCAGCATCCGGCGCAGCACCTGGTCGGCCGTCCAGCGCACCGTGGCGACTGTCGGGATGCCCAGCCGCTGGTAGATCTCCGCGCGGTGCGGGTCGTAGATCCGGGCGACGACGTTGCTGACGCCGTAGGTCTCGCGGACCACGCGCGCGGAGATGATGTTCGAGTTGTCGCCGTCCGAGACGGCCGCGAACGCGTAGGCGTCCTCGATGCCCGCCTGCTGCAGCGTCCCGCGGTCGAACCCGAGGCCGGTGACCTTCTTGCCGCTGAAGCTCGCGTCGAGCCGGCGGAAGGCCTCGGGGTTCATGTCGATCACGGCGACGGAGTGGCCGTTGCCCTCGAGTGACTGGGCGAGCGTGGCGCCCACGCGGCCGCAGCCCATGATGACGAAGTGCACGTCCGCTGACGCTACACCGCGGGCCCCGGGACTGCGGCCCGCGACGGGCACGCGCCGATGCGGGCGCCGCCTGCCCCGGGCAGGCCTAGCATGGGCTCCCGTGTCCGACATCGCCGGCGCCGCCAAGCGCCTGCTCCTCGGTCGCCCGTTCCGGAGCGACCGTCTGAGCCACACCCTCCTGCCGAAGCGGATCGCCCTGCCGGTCTTCGCGTCGGACGCGCTCTCCTCGGTCGCGTACGCGCCGGACGAGATCATCCTGACCTTGTCGATCGCGGGCGTCGGAGCCTCGCTGCTCTCGCCGTGGGTCGGCCTCGCCGTGGTCGTGGTGCTCATCGTCGTGGTCGCGTCCTACCGGCAGAACGTGCACGCCTACCCGTCCGGCGGCGGCGACTACGAGGTGGTCACGACCAACCTCGGGGCCAAGCCGGGCCTCGCGGTCGGCAGCGCGCTGCTCGTCGACTACGCGCTCACCGTCGCCGTGTCGATCTCCTCGGGAGCTCAGTACGCGGCGTCGGCCATCCCGGTCCTCCGCGGCCACGAGGTCTCGTTCGCGCTCCTGCTCGTGCTGGTCCTCATGCTGCTGAACCTGCGGGGCATCAAGGAGTCGGGGACCCTGTTCGCGATCCCGACCTACATCTTCATGTTCGCCGTCGCGGCGATGGCGGTCACGGGCGCCGTCCGCTACCTGATGGGTGACCTCCCGGCAGCCGAGAGCGCGGACCTCGACGTCCTTGCGGAGACCGGCTACGAGCAGGGACTCGTCGGGCTCGGCGGTGCGCTCCTCGTGCTGCGCGCGTTCGCCTCGGGCTCGGCCGCCCTGACGGGCGTCGAGGCCATCAGCAACGGCGTGCCGAACTTCCGCAAGCCCAAGAGCAAGAACGCCGCGACGACGCTGCTCATGCTCGGCATGCTCTCGGTGACGTTCCTGATGTCCATCCTGCTGCTGGCTCGTGCGACCGGCGCCAAGCTGGTGGAGTTCCCGGCGGAGCAGCTCGTGCGCGACGGCGTCCCGGTCGGCGAGGAGTACGTGCAGCACCCGGTGCTCAGCCAGCTCGCCGACGCGGTCTTCCGCGGTGTGCCGCCGGCCTTCTACCTGGTCACGATCGCGGCCGGCCTCATCCTCGTGCTCGCGGCCAACACGGCGTTCAACGGCTTCCCGGTCCTCGGGTCGATCCTCGCCAAGGACGGCTACCTGCCCAAGCAGCTGCACACGCGCGGCGACCGGCTGGCGTTCTCCAACGGCATCGTCACGCTGGCGGTCGGGGCCGCCGTCCTGATCTGGGCCTTCGACGCCCAGGTGACCAGGCTCATCCAGCTGTACATCGTCGGCGTGTTCGTCTCCTTCACGATGAGCCAGCTCAGCATGGTCCGGCACTGGAACCGCGAGCTGCGCACCGTGCCGGACGAGGTCTCGCGGCGGAGGATGCTCCGGTCGCGGGCGATCAACATGACCGGCTTCGTCCTCACCGGGACCGTGCTCATCGTGGTCCTGATCTCGAAGTTCACGCGCGGCGCCTGGATCGCGCTCCTGGCGATGGCCGTCGTCTACGCGACGATGTGGGCGGTGCGACGCCACTACGACCACGTGGCCGCCGAGCTCGCCCTCGACGACGACCCGTCGACCGCCCGGGCGCTGCCGAGCCGGGTGCACGCGATCGTGCTGCTCGCCCGCCTGCACAAGCCCGCGATGCGGGCGATCGCGTACGCGCGCGCCACCCGGCCCAGCGTGCTCGAGGGCGTGACGGTGAACGTCGACGACGAGGCGACCGACGCGCTGCGGGAGCAGTGGGAGGCGCTCGAGATCCCCGTCCCGCTGCGGGTCCTCGACTCGCCGTTCCGCGAGATCACCCGGCCCGTGGTGGGGTACGTGAAGTCCATCCGGCGCGAGAGCCCGCGCGACCTCGTGGTCGTGTACGTGCCGGAGTACGTGGTCGGCCACTGGTGGGAGCAGCTCCTGCACAACCAGAGCGCCCTGCGCCTGAAGAGCCGCCTGCTGTTCACGCCGGGTGTCGTGGTGGCGAGCGTGCCCTGGCAGCTGGAGTCGTCCGCGGTCGCCGCTGGTGACGGGGTCGCCCAGTGACCCAGGCCGGCGACGCCGACGTCGTCGTCCTCGAGGTCGGGGCCGTCGCGCACGGCGGGCACTGCGTCGCGCGGCACGAGGGCCGCGTCGTGTTCGTCCGCCACGCCCTGCCGGGCGAGCGGGTCGAGGCACGGCTCACGGAGCGGGGCGAGAGCGCCCGGTTCTGGCGCGCCGACGCCGTCCGGGTGCTCGACGCGAGCCCCGACCGTGTCGCGTCGCCGTGGCCGGAGGCGGGCCCGGGCGGCGTGGGCGGCGGAGAGCTCGGGCACGTGGCGCTGCCGGCGCAGCGCGCGTGGAAGGCCGCAGTGGTCGCCGAGCAGCTGCGGCGCCTGGCCCGGGACGAGCGGGACGTCGTCGTGGAGGCGGTGCCGGGGGAGACGGACGGTCTCGGCTGGCGGACCCGCATCGAGCTGACGGTCGACGCGCGGGGGCGGGCCGGGATGCACCGGTACCGGTCCGCCGACGTCCTGCCGCTGACGGACATGCCGCTCGCCGTGCCGGCACTGCGTGAGCTGGGGCTCTTCGACCGCCGGTGGCCTGCCAGTGCCCGGCTCACGGCCGTGGCGCCCGTGGGCGGTGACCGGCCGCTCGTGCTGGTCGACGGCGTGCCGTGGGCGGGCAGCGGACCCGACCGGCGGCCGAACGCGCGCACGTCGGTGCGCGAGGTCGCCGACGTTGCCGGGAGCACGCACACCTGGCGCGTCGCCGCCGACGGCTTCTGGCAGGTGCACCGGGCGGCTCCGACCGTGCTCGCCCAGGCCGTGGTGGACGCGGTCGGTGCGGTGCCGGGGGCCACGGTCGTGGACCTGTACGCGGGTGCGGGCCTGTTCACCGTGCCGCTGGCCGGGCTGGTGGGGGAGCAGGGTCGCGTGGTCGCCGTCGAGGGCGACGTGCGGGCGGTCAAGGACGCGCGTCGCAACGCTCACGACGCGCCGTGGGTGGACCTGCACCTGGGTCCGGTGGCCGACGTCCTGCGCGACGGGGCCGTCGCCCGGGCAGACGTCGTCGTGCTCGACCCGCCGCGCGTGGGGGCCGGCCGCGCGGTGGTCGACCGCGTCGCGGCGCTCGGCGCGGATCGGGTGGTCTACGTCGCGTGCGACCCGGCGGCGCTCGCCCGCGACGTCGCCTACCTGCGTGGACGTGGATATGCGTTGACGGGGCTGCGCGCCTTCGACATCTTCCCGATGACGCACCACGTCGAGTGCGTGGCGGTGTTCACGCGGGAGGCGTGATGGTCGACGTCGTGATCCGGCGGTACGGGCCGGCGGACGAGCAGGCGTTCTTCGCGATGCTCGAGGGCGAGGGCGACGACTGGCGGGAGTACGTCGGGCCGGCGGGCCGCCCGGCCTATGCCAGGGCGATGCGCTCCAGCATCGCCTACCTGCTGCTCGTGGACGGCGAGCTCTGCGGCTACGCGCGGTGCCGGGACGACGACGGCTTCGGCGTCTACGTGCACGACCTGCTGGTACGCGGACCGCACCGGGGCAGGCACCTGGGCCGGGCGCTCATGGAGCGCGTGTGCGCGGACGCCCCCGGGCAGACCGTCTACGTGATGAGCGACGTCGACCCGTACTACGAGAAGCTCGGGTACGCCCGCGCGGGCTCGATCTTCGTCGTGACGCCGGGCGCGTAGGCGGCCGCGTTGTCCGCGCGGCGGGTGGCGACGGCGGACCTGCTGTCCGGCCTCCGGCTCGTGGCCGCGCCCGTGCTTCCCCTGGTGGCCCTGCGGCCCCGCGCCTTCCTCGCACTTGCCGCACTGGGTGGCGTCACCGATGCCCTCGACGGCCCCGTCGCCCGCCGGGCGGGCACGGCGGGCCCGCGTGGCGCCGTCGTGGACTCCGTGGCCGACGTGGCGTTCTTCGGCGGTCTCGTCGCCGCATGCCTGCGTGCGCAGCCCGAGCGGGCACGGTCCCTGACGCCCGCCGTCGTCGCGGTCGCGGCCGTGCGTGGCTGCGCCGCCGCGACAGGCGTGGTCCGCTGGGGGCGCCCGGTGCTCCTGCACACGTGGTCGAACAAGGCAGCGGGGGTGGGTGCGGGCGTCGGGCTGGCGTGCCTGACGGCGTGGGGGCGGCGGGGGCCGCTCGCCGCGGCCTCGCTCGTGGCAGCCGGGGCCGCCGCCGAGGAGCTGTGGCGAGTGGTGACCGCGGCGCAGATGCCGGACGTGGACGCGCCCGGTGTCCTCGGATGGGTAGCCTCTCGGCTCGCGCGCCCGTGACGCGCCCGCCGAGCGCGCGACAGCGGGGCTTCGGGGTACCATGTATCTTGACGTCAAGATAAATCGGACGGGCGCCGCGAGGACGCGGCAGCGGAGCCGAGCAGAGAAGGAGTCGACGGTGGACACGTTCGGGGCCAAGGGTGTGCTCGAGGTAGGTGGCGCGAGCTACGAGATCTTCCGGCTCTCCGCCGTGGCGGGTCTCGAGCGGCTCCCGTACAGCCTGAAGGTGCTCGCCGAGAACCTGCTGCGCACGGAGGACGGCGCGAACGTCACCGCCGACCACGTGCGCGCCTTCGCGCGGTGGGACCCGGCGGCCGAGCCGAGCACCGAGATCCAGTTCACGCCAGCCCGCGTGATCATGCAGGACTTCACCGGAGTGCCGTGCGTCGTCGACCTCGCCACGATGCGCGAGGCCGTCGCCGAGCTCGGCGGCGACCCCGCGCGGATCAACCCGCTCGCGCCCGCCGAGCTGGTCATCGACCACTCGGTGCAGATCGACGTCGCCGGGCGCCGCGACGCGTTCGAGCGCAACGTCGAGCTCGAGTACGAGCGCAACCGCGAGCGGTACCAGTTCCTGCGCTGGGGCCAAACGGCGTTCGACGACTTCCGGGTGGTCCCGCCGGGCACGGGCATCGTGCACCAGGTCAACCTGGAGTACCTCGCCCGCGGGGTGATGACCCGCACGGTGGACACCGCGGACGGCACGGTGACCCGTGCCTACCCGGACACCTGCGTGGGCACCGACTCCCACACCACGATGGTCAACGGCCTGGGCGTGCTCGGCTGGGGCGTCGGCGGCATCGAGGCCGAGGCCGCGATGCTCGGCCAGCCCGTCTCGATGCTCATCCCGCGCGTCGTCGGTTTCAAGCTCTCCGGGACCATCCCCTCCGGGGTGACCGCGACCGACGTCGTGCTCACCATCACCGAGCAGCTGCGCCGGCACGGCGTGGTGGGCAAGTTCGTCGAGTTCTACGGCGAGGGCGTCGGGCAGGTGCCGCTGGCCAACCGGGCCACGATCGGCAACATGAGCCCGGAGTTCGGCTCCACCTGCGCGATCTTCCCGGTCGACGACGTGACACTGGACTACCTGCGGCTCACCGGCCGGGACGAGGCGTCCGTGGCGCTCGTCGAGGCGTACGCCAAGGAGCAGGGCCTCTGGCACGACCCGTCGTCGCCCGAGTACGCCGAGCCGGTCTACTCCGAGTACCTCGAGCTCGACCTCTCGACCGTCGTCCCGTCGATCGCCGGCCCGAAGCGGCCCCAGGACCGCATCGCGCTCACGCAGGCCAAGGAGGCGTTCGCGTCCGTCATCGGGAACTACGTGGACGACGGCGCGCCCGAGGCGGAGTCCGGCCTCGACGAGTCCGTCGCCGAGACGTTCCCGGCGTCCGACCCGATCGCCGCCGGCGAGCACGCCGACGCCTCGGACGCCCCGCACGACGCCGGACACGGCGATGCCGCGCGGCGCCCGCACCGCCGCGTGCCGGTCACGCTCGCGGACGGCACCGCGACCGAGCTCGACCACGGGCACGTGGTCATCGCGTCCATCACGTCGTGCACCAACACCTCCAACCCCGAGGTCATGCTCGCCGCGGCGCTGCTGGCCAAGAACGCCGTCGCGCGCGGGCTGGTCGCCAAGCCGTGGGTGAAGACGTCGATGGCGCCCGGCTCCAAGGTCGTCACCGACTACTACGAGAAGGCCGGGCTCTGGCCGTACCTGGAGAAGCTCGGCTTCCACCTCGTCGGCTACGGCTGCGCCACGTGCATCGGCAACTCGGGCCCGCTGCCCGAGGAGGTCTCCGCGGTCGTGAACGACCACGACCTCGCGGTCGTCTCCGTCCTGTCGGGCAACCGGAACTTCGAGGGCCGGATCAACCCCGACGTGAAGATGAACTACCTTGCCTCGCCGCCGCTCGTGGTCGCGTACGCGCTCGCGGGCACGATGGACACCGACTTCGAGACCGAGCCGCTCGGCACCGACGAGGCCGGCACGCCGGTGTACCTGCGCGACATCTGGCCGACGGCCGCGGAGGTCCAGGCGACCATCGACGGGGCCATCGACCGGGAGATGTTCGCCAAGGACTACGCGGACGTCTTCGCCGGCGACGACAGGTGGCGCTCGCTCCCGACGCCGCAGGGCGACACCTTCGTGTGGGACGCCGACTCCACCTACGTGCGCAAGCCCCCGTACTTCGAGGGCATGGGGCGCGAGCCGCAGCCTGTCACGGACATCGCCGGCGCCCGCGTGCTCGCCAAGCTCGGCGACTCGGTCACGACCGACCACATCAGCCCGGCGGGCTCGATCAAGGCCGACAGCCCCGCGGGCCGTTACCTCGCCGAGCACGGGGTCGAGCGGCGCGACTTCAACTCCTACGGCTCGCGCCGCGGCAACCACGAGGTGATGATCCGCGGCACGTTCGCGAACATCCGCCTGCGCAACCAGCTCGTCCCCGGTGTGGAGGGCGGCTACACGGTCAACCTCCTCACCGGCGAGCAGACGTCGATCTACGACGCTGCGATGGCCTACCAGGAGGCGGGCGTGCCGCTCGTCGTCCTCGGCGGCAAGGAGTACGGCTCGGGCTCCTCGCGCGACTGGGCGGCCAAGGGCACGGCGCTGCTCGGCGTCCGGGCGGTCATCGTGGAGAGCTTCGAGCGCATCCACCGGTCCAACCTCATCGGGATGGGCGTGCTGCCCCTGCAGTTCCCGGCGGGGGAGTCCGCCGACTCGCTCGGCCTGGACGGCACCGAGACGTTCACCATCGCCGGGGTCGCCGCCCTCAACGAGGGCACGACGCCGCGGACGGTGCGCGTGACCGCCGAGAAGCCCGGCGGCGGCGTCGAGTTCGACGCCGTGGTGCGGATCGACACCCCCGGCGAGGCCGACTACTACCGCAACGGCGGCATCCTGCAGTACGTGCTGCGCTCGCTCGTCTGAGCGTCCCTGCTCGGGTCGGGTCGCGTCCCCTAGGCTGCGGCCCGACCGGAGGAGGGCCGACGTGGCACACAGCTTCACGCAGACCGTCGAGGTCGCGCTCGTCCCGCAGCAGGCGGAGGCAGCCGTGTACCAGGCGCTCGCGGCGACGGGTGTCCAGGGCGTCCGCGGTGGCGGCGGGTTCCTGCGGGGCGTGACGTCCGTCGGCTGGAGCAGCTGGGGCGAGGAGGTCACGGCGACCGTGGGCTTCGGCCCGCGCGGGTCGCTCGTGACGCTCACGAGCACCTGCTCGATGCAGACGCAGCTCGTCGACTTCGGCAAGAACGGCAAGAACGTGACGAAGGTCGTCGAGGCGCTGCGGGGCGCGGGCGTCCCGGTCCTCTAGGACGCCGGCGGGCCGGGCTCGGCGAGGAGCTGGCCGAGCGCATGCCGACCGATGCCGCCGATGGCCGGGTCGCTCGCGCGGCGCACCATGGTCAGGCCCATCGACAAGGCCCAGCCTCGGGCCCGGCGCCACGTGGGGCCGTCGAGCGCGCCGCGCGCCATGAGCCGATCGCGGAACGCGGCGCGACCCACCTCGTCGAACGTCAGCCACGCCGTGGCGAGGTCGGTGGCGGGGTCGCCGGCGGTGAGGTCCCCGAAGTCGACCAGCGCGACCAGGCGACCGCTCGCGACGAGCAGGTTCGCGGGGTGCGGGTCGCCGTGCACCCACGTCGGCGGGCCGAGGAGCGGCGGCGCCGCCAGCGCGTCCCGCCAGACCGCCTGCAGGCGTCCGGCGTCGGGAAGGCCCGGGACGGGGACGAGCAGGCGCTGACGCACGGCCTCGTCGCGGTTGGCGAGAGGGCCGGAGCGGAACGGGTTGACGGGAGCGTCGGTGGGCGCGGCCACGTGCAGGTCGGCCAGGGCGTCCGCGAGGTCGGCCGCCCAGGCGGTGCGTCCGGCCACGGGCTCACGCCACGCCGGTGCGCCCGGCAGCCACGGCACGACGCCCCACGGGTAGGGGAAGCCGCGCGTCGGGCGGCCGGTACGGACGGGCGCCGGCAGCCGCAGCCGCAGCAGCGGAGCGAGCCGGGGGAGCCAGCGGTGCTCGTTCGCGGCGAGCTCCGCGGCGACCTCCCGGCGGGGCAGGCGCACGGCCAGGTCGTCGCCCAGGCGGTACATCTCGTTGTCCCAGCCGCCGTCGGCGTGGACCAGGGCGTGGTCGGCGAGGTCGGGGTGCTGCTCGGCGAGCAGTCGCCGCACGAGGTCCTCCGTGACGACGACGTCGGCCGCCGGGCGCCGGTGCACCGCGTGCGTGAGCGACCCGAGCGCGTCGCCCGGGTCGTACAACGTCACCCAGGCGTCCGTCACGACGCGCTCGGTGCCCGGGTCCACCGGGTCCGTGGCGGCCCACGCGAGGTCGGCGAGCCCGACCTCGACCTCCAGACCGTCGACCAGGACGGCACGGACCTCCGTGAGGTGCGGCCCCCAGTCGCGCACGCGGTCCACCGTCGCGGGACCGCCGCACAGGCCGGCGAGCCAGCCGAGGTCCGCGGCGAGGTCCGCGCGTCGGGCGGTGAGGACGACCAGGTCGACGTCGGAGTCGTCGCGAGCCCGCGCCGCGGCCCACGACCCGCACAGGCCGACGGCGGTCACCTCCGGCCGTCCCGCCGCCCATCCCGGCACGCGCTCGAGCAGCGCGCCCACGGCCGCCGCGCGCTCGGGTGTCACGCGCGGTCCCGGACGGCGTCGGCGAACGCGGCCAGGCCGCTGAGCGCTCCCGGCACGACGGCGGGGAACACCTCCGCGGCCGCGGCTCGCAGCTCGCTCGCGCCGCCCGGTGCCAGCTCGCCCGCGGCCGGGCTCGCGAGCCACGCCTCGAGGTCCGGGGCGTCCAGCTCGAGGTGGAACTGCAGACCGAGCGCGCTGCCCGCGCGGAACGCCTGGACGGGCGTCACCGTGCTGCGGGCGAGCAGGGTGGCGCCCGAGGGCAGCTCGGCGGCGTCGGAGTGCCAGTGCAGCACCGTCGGCGCAGGACCGAGGGGTCGCAGCACCGGGTCGTCCGCGAGGACCTCGACGGGTGCGAAGCCGATCTCGGTGCCGTGGCCCGCGTGCACGGCCGCCCCGAGGGCGCGCGCGAGCAGCTGCATCCCCAGGCACACGCCGAGCACCGGCAGGTCGGCGTCGACCGCCCGGGCCAGCAGCGAGCGCTCGGCGGCCAGCCCGGGGTGCCGGGCGTCGTCGTCGGCACCCATGGGGCCGCCGAGGACGACCAGGCCGGCGAGGTCAGCGGGGGCCGGGAGGTCAGGAGCGGCGTGGTCGAGGACCGAGCGGGTGACCAGCTCGACGCCCGGCGCACGCGCGGCGAGGGCGCGGGCGACCAGTGCCGGTCCTTCCCAGGGCGCGTGCTGCAGCACGAGGAGCGGGCGCGCGGTCACCGGGGCAGCCTACGGGGGACCCGGGCACCGGGACGCGCGACGTCGCACCGGATCGGCCGCAACGGCGCGGGTCCTCGGGACACACTCCTGGTAGAGGGCCACGAGGGGAGCCGGCGGTGCACGGGACCAGGAACACGGCAGCGGGGCGGACGGCGCGGCCGGCGACGGCGAGGGCGGCGCTGGCCGTGGTGACGACGACGGCGGTGCTCGCCGCCGGTGGGTGCGCGGGCGGCGACAGCGACCTGCCCGCGCCGCTCGCGGCCGACGCGCGGTTCGTCGGGGTGGCCGACGACGCCCGGCCCGAGCAGCCGATGGTGGACGCGTCGGTGCGGCTGGCCACCGAGCTGCTCGACGTCGCGCCGGCGGGGGAGGACGCCGTCGTGTCGCCGCTCAGCCTGCAGCTGGCGCTCGCGCTGCTGCGCGAGGGTGCCACGGGCACCCCGGCCGCCGAGATCGACGCGGCGGCCGGGCTCCCCGGGAGCCAGGCGGTGGCCGACCTGCGCGCGCTGCTCGCGCAGTACGAGGGCGACGTCGCGGGCATCGACCCCGACGAGCCGCCCGAGGTGCCGCTGCTGCACGTCGCGGACAGCGCGTTCGTGCAGCAGGACTTCGGCGTGGTCCCCGCGTTCCTCGAGCGGGTGGCCGCGTACCACGACGCCGAGGTCTACGAGGTCGACTTCCGCACGGGTGACCCGAAGCCCGCGCTGGACGCCTGGGTGGCCGAGGAGACGGGCGGCCTCCTGACCGAGTGCCCAGCGCCGACGACGCCGCAGACGCGCGTGGTGCTCATGGACGCGGTGACGTTCGGGGCGACGTGGGCGAGCCCGTTCGCGGCCGAGAACACGGCCGACGGCCCGTTCACGCGTGCCGACGGTACGAGCGTCCAGGTGCCGCTCATGCACCAGACGACCGTCGTGCCGTACGCCGAGGGCGACGGCTGGGTGGCCGTCGAGCTCCCGTACACGGAGGGTTTCGCGATGCGGCTCGTGCTCCCTGACGCGGGCGCGCTCGCGGCGGACGCGTGGGCGCAGGCCCATGCGGCGCTGTCCCGCGCGTCGGGCACCGAGGTGCTCCTCACCCTGCCCAGCTGGACGACCGACACGACGCTCGCCCTGACCGAGGCCCTCGCGGAGCTCGGCCTGGGCTCCCTGCGCGAGCCGGACGGCGACCTGGACGGCGTGTTCCCGGACGCGTTCGTCAGTGCGATCGCCCAGGGCGCGACGATCACGGTGGCCGAGAAGGGCACGGTGGCCGCGGCCGTGACGGCGATCTCGCTCGACGCGGGAGCCGCGCCGACGCAGCCGCTCGAGGTGCGGTTCGACCGGCCGTTCGAGTACCAGGTGGTGCACTCCGGCACCGGACTGGTGCTCTTCGCCGGGCGCGTCGCCGACCCTTCCGACGCCGAGGACTGACCCGCCTCAGCGGGGGGCGTGCGCCAGGATCGAGACGACGGCGCGCACCAGCTCTCGGGCGGTCGAGCCGTCGCCCGCCGCGTGGTCGGGGTTGAACTCGACGAGCGTCATGCCCGCGAACTCCGGCCGGGCCGCGAGGATGCCGAGCGACTGCACGAGCGTCGAGACCCGCAGCCCGCGCCCGTACTGCGGCACGTCCGCGGCGGGCAGCAGCAGGTAGTCGAGCACGTCGACGTCGAGGTGGATGACGAACCCGTCGGCCGCCTTGCTCGCGGCCTCCGCCACGTGCACGGCGGTGCCGACCGGGTCACCCGTGACCTGGGCGGCCGTGAACCGCAGCGACGGCACGAGGCCGTGGACGTCCTCGTCGCTGTCGTCGAAGCCGAAGAAGCAGACGCGGTCCGGCGTGAGCAGCGGGCGGCGCGGCCCGATGCCGGCCAGCGCGTCGGCCGCGCCGGGCAGGTCGAGCATGTGCGCCATGCCCATGGAGTCCAGGATCGGCTCCTGGGGCCGGTCGGCCGGGAGCATGAGGTCCTGGCCGCCGTCGACGTAGACGATCCCGACGTCCTGGCCCGCCCGCGCGTAGGCGCTGACCAGGGAGAGGGCGAGCGTGCACTCGCCGCCGAGGACGAGGGGGCGCCGGCGGGCCGCGACGATCTCGCCGATCGCGGTCGCCGCGTCCTGCACCACGTCGACGACGCGCGCGAGGTCGTTCGGCTCGTCGGCGGAGCGGGCGGCACGAAACCGGGCCTCGGGCCGGTCGCCGTGGTCCACGACGCTCAGGCCGGCGGAGCGCATCGCCTCGACGAGGCCCGCCTCGCGCAGCGCGCGAGGGGCCTTCTCGATCCCGGGCCAGTGGGCCGCCGCGCTCGACGGCACCCCGACCACGCCCCAGCCGCGGCGCGTCACGCCGTTCGCGTCATCGACCATGGCTGCACCGTAGGCATTGACGAGCAGAAACGCAGCCCGGCGCGGCCGTAGGCGTGTCGCGGAGCGTCCTCCCGCGGACCGTCGCGGACCTCACAACGGCACCTGGAACGTCCGCGAGGTGTCCCACGGCTCGGACCACCCGAGTTCGGTGAGGAGGCGGTCGAGGACGAGCGCCGTGAAGCCCCACACCAGGTGCGTCCCCGCGGCGTGCGGCACGAGGAAGGCAGGGCCGGCGTCGGGACGGGCCGGGCGCGGGCGGCCGCCCGCGAAGCGTGCGGGCAGCACGGCGGTGCGGCGGTTCGCCGGGTCCACGAGGTCCGCCACGGGTGCGCGGAAGACGGTGGCCGACTCGCGGTGGTCCACGACGGCGACGGGCGACGGCGTCGCCCACCAGGCGAGCACGGGCACGACGACGTGGTTGCTCACGTGCACGGGCAGCTGGGCGAGCGTGCCGAGGACCTCGACGCCGGCCGGGTCGAGACCGGTCTCCTCCTCCGCCTCGCGCAGGGCGGCGGCCTCGGGGCCGTCGTCGTCCTCCTCCAGCCGGCCGCCGGGGAACGCGACCTGGCCCGGGTGGTGGGCGAGCGATGCGGCGCGGCCCACGAGCAGCAGGTCGAGGTCCGCCGGGACGGCCGCCGACGGGTGCACGGCCGGGCGGCCGTCCAGCACCCCGAAGAGCACGAGCACCGCGGCAGGCCGCGGGTGGCCGGAGACGGGCGGCAGCGGCGGCCACGCGACCCCGCGGGCGGCCAGGGCCGCCAGCTGCGCGCGGGCGCCTTCGGTGGCGGTCGCCTCCCCGGGCCGGGAGTCGGCCACGGTCACCAGCCGGCCGGCAGGGGCCGGCCCTCCTCGTAGCCGGCCGTCGACTGGATGCCCAGGACGGCGCGGTCGGCGAACTCGGCGAGCGTCGCGGCGCCCGCGTAGGTGCACGCGCTGCGCAGGCCGGCGGTGATCTGGTCGAGGAGGTCCTCGACGCCGGGCCGGTCCGGGTCCAGGTACATCCGCGAGGAGGAGATGCCCTCCTCGTAGAGCGCCTTGCGGGCGCGCTCGAAGGGGCTGTCGCCGACAGTCCGTGCGGCCACGGCCCGCGCCGACGCCATGCCGAAGCTCTCCTTGTACAGCCGGCCGTCGGCGTCGGCGTGCAGGTCGCCCGGGCTCTCGTGGGTGCCCGCGAACCAGGAGCCGATCATCACCTGGGAGGCGCCCGCCGCGAGGGCCAGGGCGACGTCGCGGGGGTGCCGGACGCCGCCGTCGGCCCACACGTGGCGGCCGAGCGCCCGGGCCGCCTCGGCGCACGCGAGGACGGCCGAGAGCTGCGGGCGGCCGACGGCCGTCATCATCCGGGTCGTGCACATCGCACCCGGGCCCACGCCCACCTTGACGATGTCCGCACCCGCCGCGACGAGGTCGCGCGTGCCCTCGGCGGTGACCACGTTCCCGGCCACGAGCGGCACCTGGGGGTGCAGGGAGCGCACCGCGGCGACGGCCTCGAGGGCCTTGACCTGGTGCCCGTGCGCGGTGTCCACCACGAGCAGGTCCACGCCGGCCTCGAGGAGTGCAGCCGCCTTCGCGCGGACGTCACCGTTGATCCCGACGGCCGCCCCGACGCGCAGTCGGCCGTCGTCGTCGAGCGCCGGGCGGTAGACGCTCGAGCGGAGGGCACCGGTGCGGGTCAGGACGCCGACCAGCCGGCCGCCGTCGACCACGGGCGTGAACCGCCGACGCGAGGCGTGCAGCCGGTCGAAGGCCTGGGCGAGGCCGTCGCCGCCGTCGAGCACGGACGCCTCGATGATCGTGGGTTCGGGCGTCATCACGGCGGCGACCTGGGTGAAGCGGTCCACGCCGTGGCAGTCGGCCTCCGTGAGCACCCCGACGGGCGCGCCGTCGGCGACCACGACGGCCGCCCCGTGCGAGCGCTTGCCGATGAGCGTCAGGGCCGTGTGCACCGTGTCCGTCGGGGACACCACCACCGCGCTCTCGACCACCGGGTGCCGCTGCTTGACCGAGGCGACGACGTCCGCCACCACCTCGGCGGGGATGTCCTGCGGGATGATCGCGAGCGCGCCGCGCCTGGCGACGGTCTCGGCCATCCGGCGCCCGGAGACGGCCGTCATGTTCGCGACGACGACGGGGATCGTCGTGCCGGCGCCGTCCGGCGGCGTCAGGTCGACGTCGAAGCGCGAGGCGACGTCGGAGCGGGACGGAACGAGGAAGACGTCACCGTAGGTGAGGTCGCTGGCCGTGTGGTGACCCGGGAGGAACCGCATGCCGCCAGCGTACGTGCGGGCCCGCCGCGACCGGCCCGCCGCGACCGGCCCGGTGGCCGCCCACCACGTACGATGGCCCGATGGCCGTCCTGCCCCGGATCCACGCGCCCGCCGACGTGCGTGCCCTCAGCCGGGACGACCTCGACCGCCTCGCCGCCGAGATCCGGCACTTCCTGGTCCAGTCCGTCTCGCGGACCGGCGGGCACCTCGGGCCGAACCTCGGCGTCGTCGAGCTGACGATCGCGCTGCACCGGGTCTTCGAGTCGCCGCGCGACACGATCGTCTTCGACACCGGTCACCAGGCCTACGTGCACAAGATCCTGACGGGCCGCGCGGACGACTTCGCGGGGCTGCGCCAGCGGGGCGGGCTGTCCGGCTACCCGAACCGCGCGGAGTCGGTGCACGACGTCGTGGAGAACTCGCACGCGTCGACGGCGCTGTCCTGGGCGGACGGGATCGCGAAGGCGTACGCCATCAAGGGCAGCATCGATCGGCACGTCGTCGCGGTCATCGGCGACGGCGCGCTGACCGGCGGCATGGCCTGGGAGGCCCTGAACAACATCGCCGCCGCTCAGGACCGGCGCCTCGTCATCGTCGTCAACGACAACGGGCGCTCCTACGACCCGACGATCGGCGGGTTCGCCGAGCACCTGGACCGGCTCCGGACCGCGCGCTCGTACGAGGACGTGCTGGCGTGGGGCAAGCGCGCGCTGCGCCGCTCCGGCCCGCCCGGCCGCCTCGTCTACGGCGCGCTGCACGGGATGAAGAAGGGCCTCAAGGACGTCGTCGCGCCGCAGGGCATGTTCGAGGACCTCGGCCTGAAGTACATCGGGCCGGTCGACGGACACGACGTCGGCGCCGTCGAGCGCGCGCTGCGCCTGGCGCGCGACTTCGGCGGGCCCGTCATCGTGCACTGCATCACCGAGAAGGGGCGCGGCTACGTGCCCGCGGAGCAGGACGTCGCGGACCGGTTCCACGCCGTCGGCCAGATCCACCCCGAGACCGGGCTGCCGGTGGCGCCGTCGCGGTTCGGGTGGACCTCGGTGTTCGCCGACGAGATCGTCACCATCGGCCATCGCCGTCCGGACGTGGTCGCCGTCACCGCCGCGATGCTGCAGCCGGTGGGGCTGGCGCCGTTCGCCAAGGCGTTCCCGTCGCGCGTGTTCGACGTCGGGATCGCCGAGCAGCACGCCGTGACGTCCGCCGCGGGCATGGCCTTCGCTGGCCTGCACCCGGTGGTCGCGGTGTACGCGACGTTCCTCAACCGCGCGTTCGACCAGGTGCTGATGGACGTGGCGCTGCACAAGGCAGGCGTCACGTTCGTGCTCGACCGGGCGGGCATCACCGGCGACGACGGTCCGAGCCACAACGGTGTGTGGGACATGGCCGTGCTGCGGGTCGTCCCTGGCCTGCACGTCGCGGCGCCCCGGGACGAGGAGACCCTCAGGTCCGCGCTGCGCGTGGCCGTGGACATCGACGACGCCCCGAGCGTCGTGCGGTTCCCGAAGGGCCCGCTTCCCGAGCCCCTTCCGGTGATCGACACGGTCGAGGGCGTGGACGTCCTCGCGCGCACGGCGGGGGAAGGACCGCGCGTCCTGCTCGTGGGCGTCGGGCCGATGGCCGCGACGGCGGTGCAGGCAGCGGAGATCCTCGCTGCGGCGGGCGTCGGCGCGACGGTCGTCGACCCGCGCTGGGTGCTCCCGCTACCCGCGGCGCTCGTGAAGCTGGCGGGGGAGCACGACCACGTGGCGGTCCTCGAGGACGGCTCGGTGGAGGGCGGCGTCGGCGCGCTGGTGGCGCAGCGGTGTGCGGAGGCGGGCCTGACGACGTCGTTCACGTTCGCGGGCGTGCCGGCCACGTTCCCGGTCCACGCCACCCGCGGCCAGCTCGTGGAGGAGCTGCGCCTGCGCGCCGAGGACGTCGCGCAGGACATCCTGCACCGGGTGCGCGCGGGCTCCTGACGCGCGTCGGTCCGGTCCGCCGGTCGGCCCTGCGGGGGACCCGTCGGTTCCGCTCGTTCATCAGGCGGGCTTTTGTTCCGGCGGATCGTGCGCGGGGCGCCGGAGATTGTGACGCAGGTCACCAAGTCATCCCATGATCTTGCCCGAAGGTCCCAGGTCATCCCATGTTTGCGTTCCTAGCGTGGTCATCACCGACGTAGACAGGGAGTAAGGCGATGGCAGTCACCACCGAGGCGCAGGCCGGCATCACCCCTGAGGCGTGGCGCGGATTCGTGCCAGGGCCGTGGAGCGAGCAGATCGACGTCCGCGACTTCATCCAGCGCAACTACACCCCGTACACCGGCGACGCGACGTTCCTCGCCGGCCCGACGCCGCGGACGACCGGCATCTGGGCGCGCCTGCTCGAGATGTTCCCCGCCGAGCGGGCCAAGGGCGTGTACGACGTCGACCCGCACACGCCGTCCACGATCACGTCGCACGCGCCGGGCTACATCGACCAGGCCAGCGAGCTCATCGTCGGCCTGCAGACGGACGCGCCGCTCAAGCGCGCGATCATGCCCAACGGCGGCTACCGCATGGTGGAGAACGCCCTCACGACCTACGGCTACGAGCCCGACGCCGACGTCCGCAAGATCTTCACCGAGTACCGCAAGACCCACAACGACGGCGTCTTCGACGTCTACCCGCCCGACGTCCGCGCCGCGCGCTCGTCGCACATCGTCACCGGCCTGCCCGACGCCTACGGCCGCGGCCGGATCATCGGCGACTACCGCCGGGTGCCCCTGTACGGCGTCGACGCCCTCGTCGCGGCCAAGAAGGCCGAGAAGAGCGAGCTCAACCTCGAGCGCTCGACCGAGGACATCATCCGCGACCGTGAGGAGCTCTCGGAGCAGATCCGGGCGCTCGGCGAGCTCAAGGCGATGGCGGCCTCCTACGGCTACGACATCTCCGGCCCGGCGACCACCGGCCGCGAGGCCGTCCAGTGGCTCTACTTCGCCTACCTCGCCGCCGTGAAGGAGCAGAACGGCGCGGCGATGTCGCTCGGGCGCACCTCGACCTTCCTCGACGTCTACCTCGAGCGCGACATCGCGGCGGGCGTCCTGACCGAGGAGCAGGCGCAGGAGCTCGTCGACGACCTGGTCATCAAGCTGCGGATCGTGCGCTTCCTGCGCACCCCGGAGTACGACGCGCTGTTCTCCGGCGACCCGACCTGGGTCACCGAGTCCATCGGCGGCATGGGCGTCGACGGCCGCACGCTGGTCACGCGCACGTCGTTCCGCTACCTGCAGACGCTGTACAACCTGGGCCCGGCCCCGGAGCCGAACCTGACGGTCCTGTGGAGCCACGAGCTGCCCGAGGGCTTCAAGCGGTTCTGCTCGCAGGTCTCGATCGACACGTCCGCGATCCAGTACGAGTCCGACCAGCTCATCCGCGAGCAGTGCGGCGACGACGGCGCGATCGCGTGCTGCGTCTCGGCGATGACGGTCGGCAAGCAGATGCAGTTCTTCGGCGCGCGGGTCAACCTCGCCAAGGCTCTGCTGTACGCGATCAACGGCGGCCGCGACGAGATGTCCGGCAAGCAGGTCGCGCCGGCCCGTCCCGCGATCGCCGGCGAGGTCCTGGACTTCGACGAGGTGTGGGCGGCCTACGACCAGCTGCTCGACTGGCTCGCCGAGACCTACGTGGACGCGCTGAACTGCATCCACTGGTCGCACGACAAGTACGCCTACGAGCGCATCGAGATGGCCCTGCACGACCGCGCCATCCTGCGCACGCTCGCGTGCGGCATCGCCGGCCTGTCCGTGGCGGCCGACTCGCTGTCGGCGATCAAGTACGCCACGGTCCGCCCGGTGCGCGACGAGACCGGCCTGGTCGTCGACTACGTCGTCGAGGGCGACTTCCCGACCTACGGCAACGACGACGACCGCGTGGACGACATCGCGGTGCAGCTGGTGCACAACTTCATGGCGAAGATCCGCCGGCAGCCGACGTACCGGAACGCCAAGCACACGCAGTCCGTGCTGACGATCACCTCGAACGTCGTCTACGGCAAGCACACGGGCAACACGCCCGACGGGCGTCGCAAGGGCGAGCCGTTCGCCCCGGGCGCGAACCCGATGAACGGTCGCGACGCGCACGGCATGCTCGCCTCGGCGCTGTCGGTCGCCAAGCTGCCCTACGACGACGCGCAGGACGGCATCTCGCTCACGTCGACCGTGGTGCCCTCCGGCCTCGGCCGGACGCGGGACGAGCAGGTGACGAACCTCGCCGGCCTGCTGGACGCCTACAACGTCTCGTCCGGGTTCCACATGAACATCAACGTCCTCAACCGCGAGACCCTCGAGGACGCGATGGAGCACCCGGAGAACTACCCGCAGCTGACCATCCGGGTCTCCGGCTACGCGGTGAACTTCGTGCGGCTCACCCGCGAGCAGCAGCTCGACGTCCTCTCGCGGACGTTCCACGGCGGTCTCTGACCAGTACCGCCACCACACCTCAACTGGTGCACGGTGGCGCCACGACGCTCCATGTGGGGCGATCCGGCGCCACCGTGCACCAGTTGGCGTTGGGGGAGGTGCGAGGGGCGCGCGCGGTGCGGTGTGACACAGGTCATACACGGCCGAAACCAGGCATGGACATTCGTCCTATGAATTCATGGGACGACACGGCGGAGACTGGGGATATGAGCAGCACGGACCTCCGAACGGTCCCGGCGCAGGTCGGGGCACCGATCGTCGAGCTCGCCTCCCCGCTCGTGGGTGGTGCGGCGGCCCGCACGCACGCCGGCACCGCCGGCCTGAGCCTGACCGAGGCCGACCGGTCCGAGACGTTCACCATGGTGCGTGCGGGCGACCTCGGCTCGGTGCACTCCTGGGAGCTCGTGACGGCCGTCGACGGCCCGGGCACCCGGCTGACCACCTTCCTCGCGGGCTGCCCGTTGCGCTGCCTGTACTGCCACAACCCCGACACGATGGAGATGCGACGCGGCGACCCCGTCCTCGCCGAGGAGGTCCTCGGCCGGCTGTCCCGGTACCGCGCCATCTTCAAGGCCACCGGCGGCGGCCTGACGGTCTCGGGCGGCGAGCCGCTCATGCAGCCGGCCTTCGTGCGCCGGCTGCTGCGGGGCGCCAAGGAGCTCGGCATCCACACGGCGATCGACACGTCCGGCTTCCTCGGCGCGTCCGCCAGCGACGAGATGCTCGACGACGTCGACCTCGTCCTGCTGGACGTCAAGTCGGGTCTCCCGGAGACCTACCGCCGGGTCACCGGGCGCGACCTGCAGCCCACGCTCGACTTCGGTGCCCGCCTGGCCGAGCGCGGCATCGAGATCTGGATCCGCTTCGTCCTTGTGCCGGGCCTGACCGACGAGGTGGCCAACGTCGCCGCGGTGGCCGACTACGTCGCCACGCTGTCCACCGTCACGCGCGTCGAGGTGCTCCCGTTCCACCAGATGGGCCGCGACAAGTGGGCGTCGCTGGGCATGACGTACGAGCTCGGCGACACGCCCGCCCCGACGCCCGAGCTCGTCGAGCGCGTGCGCGGGCAGTTCCGCGAGCGGGGCCTGCAGGTCTACTGACCGGCACCCGCCCGACGGCGTCGCTCCCGCGAGGCCGTCGGGGCGGTGCCGCTCAGACCGTGCCGCTCAGGCGGTTCAGCTCGGGCGGTTCCGCTCAGACGGGGGACGGCCCGAACGCCGCGGGGTCGTGGAGCGTGCGTCCCAGGACGCGCGTCGACCAGCCCGTCCGGTCCAGGTACGGCGTGATGCCGCCCAGGTGGAACGGCCAGCCCGCACCCAGCACCATGCAGACGTCCACGTCGTCGGGCCCGGTGACCACGCCCTCGCTCACCAGGGCGCCGACCTCCTCGCTCAGCCCTCCCAGCACGTGATCGAGCACGCCCTGGGCGTCCCGGGCGCCCGATCCGCCCGGCTGCCCGAAGGCCTCCTGCACCCAGGCCTGCGGCTCGTCCTCGCCGGTCGGGCCCGGGGCGACCAGGGGACGCCCGTCGGCCGCCAGGCGGGACAGGCCGGGGGAGAGGCGGAAGCGGTCGCCCAGCTCGTCGTGCAAGGTGCCGAGGACGTGACCGGCCACCGCGGGCCCGACGAGCTGCAGGAGCGTGAACGGGCCCATCGGGAGGCCGAGCGGCCGGATCGCCGCGTCGGCCACCCTGGTGGGCGTGCCGTCCTCGACGCACGCCAGGACGTCGCCGAGCAGCCGCAGCAGCAGCCGGTTCACGACGAACCCGGGACGGTCCGCCACCTCGACCGCCGTCTTGCCCAGGCGCCCGGCCAGGTCCGTCGCGGTCGCGCGGGTGCGCGCGTCGGTGTGCGCCGTGTGCACCACCTCCAGCAGCGGCATCTTCGCGACCGGGTTGAAGAAGTGCAGCCCGACGACGCGCTCGGGGTGGGCCAGGTGCTCGCCCATGGTCGTCACGGACAGCGCGGAGGTGTTGGTCGCGAGGATCGCGTCGGGTGCGAGCAGCGGCTCGAGCTCGGCGAACACCTGCTGCTTGACGGACATCACCTCCGTGACCGCCTCGATGACGAGGTCGGCGCTGCGCAGGACCGCGAGGTCGGTCCCGATGCTGACCGCCTCGAGCAGGCGCTCGGCCCCCGCCTCGTCCACGCGCCCGGCCCGGACCAGGCCGGCCACCTCGGCGCGCACCCGCGCGCGACCTTGCGCCGCGCGCTCGTCGTCCACCTCCCGCATCGCCACGGGCACCTGGAGCCTGCTGGCCAGCAGCACCGCGAGCTGGCTCGCCATGAGCCCGCCACCGACGACGCCGACCGAGCGGATCGCCCGGCGGGCGCCGTGATCGCCTGCGGTGCGGCGGCCGCGCGCCGCGCGGGCCGTGACGCGCTGGGCGTGGATGCCGGCGCGCACCTCGGGGGAGACCAGGAGCTCGGTGAGGACGTCGTCCTCCGCCGCGAAGCCCTCGTCGCGGCCGGCGGTGCGGGCGGCCGCGACGAGCTCGACGGCGTGCACGGCGGCCGGCGCCGCGCCGTGCAGGCGCCGCTCGACGTCCGCCCGAGCGGCGTCGACCGCCCGCTGCCACGTGTCCGCGTCGTCGAGCGCGCGCCGGGGCACGTCCAGGCCGCGCAGGACGTCGGCGACCCAGGCGACGGAGTCGGGCACCACGCGACCGGGGTCGACGAGGTGGTCGACGAGGCCGAGCGCCGCGGCGTCGGCCGCGCTGGTCATGCGGCCCGCCAGCGCGCGCCGGACGATGACGTCCAGCGCCGCCTCGACGCCCACGAGCCGCGGGAGCAGCCAACAGCCACCCCAGCCGGGGACGAGGCCGAGCCGGACCTCCGGGAGGGCCAGCGCCCGCACGTCGGCGGCGGCCGTGCGGTAGGTGCAGTGGAGTGCGATCTCGAGGCCGCCACCGAGGGCCGGCCCGTTCAGGAACGCGAACGTCGGCACCGCCATCTCGCCGAGCAGGCGCAGCGTGTCGTGGCCGAGCTCCGCCACGGCCCGGGACTCCGCGTGGTCCCGCAGGGCGAGCACGACGTCGAGGTCCGCGCCAGCGGCGAACACGGGCGGGGTCCCGGTGATCCCGACGGCGGCCACCTCGCCGTCGCGCGCGCGCCGGGCCAGCTCCGTCAGCGCCGCCTGGAGGTTCGCCAGCCCGCGGGGGCCGAGCGTCGTGGGACGCCCGGGACTGCCGGTGAGCGTGACGAGCGCGAGCGTCCCGACGTCGCCCGGCAACGGGACGTCGGTGACGACGGCGTGCGTCACCTGCTCGGCCGAGGGGTCCTGCGGGGCGGTCACGCGGGGTCCTGACGGTGCATCGGGGCTCCTTGCGGGATCGGCCCACGTGCCGTCGACGCCTCGTCGCGCCGTGGGCTGCCGAGCCGTCCTTGATCAGGAGCGGCTAATGCACCGTAACAAATGCCTGCGCGAGAGGCGCGGCGGCCAGGTCGACCTGCCACGGCCGGGCACCGCCGGCCGTCAGCGCGGCAGCGACGGACTCCGTCGTCACCGGGTCCGGGGGAGACCAGCACAGCCGGCGCAGCAGGTCCGGCTGGAGGAGGTTCTCCACGGGGACCCGGAGCCCCTCGCTCAGCCCGTGCAGGATCTCGCGCGCGGCAGCGAGCCGGGCGGCGGCGGCGGGATCGCGGTCGGCCCACGCGCGCGGCGGCGGCGGCCCGTCGGTCCGCGGGCCGCGGGGCGACGGCAGCGCTGCGTCGGGGACCTCGAGGCCGCGCTGCACGGCCGCGAACCAGAAGGCCGCCCGCCGCTTGGTCGCCCGGCCCGAGAAGGCCTTGAGCTCGGTGAGCTCCGCCACGGACCGGGGCAGGGCCAGGCCGGCCGCGACCAGCGCGGCGTCCGGCAGCACCCTGCCCGGCGAGATGTCCCGCGCCCGCGCGTCGGCGTCCCGCGCCTCCCACAGGGCACGGACGACGGCGAGGCCGCGGGTGCTGCGCACGGCGTGCAGACCGGAGGTGCGGCGCCACGGCTCGACGCGCGGCGGCGCGGGTGGCGCGTCGCGGACGGCCGCGAACTCCTGGCGGGCCCACTCGGCCTTCCCCGCCTCCGCCAGTCGCCCGGCGAGGACGTCGCGCACCTGCACGAGGAGCTCGACGTCCAGGGCCGCGTACCGGAGCCAGTCCCGCGGGAGCGGGCGGGTGGACCAGTCGACGGCGGAGTGCTCCTTCGCCAGGCCCAGGCCGAGCACGTCCGCGACGACCGCCGCGAGCCCCACGCGTTCCATGCCGAGGAGGCGCGCGGCGAGCTCGGTGTCGAAGACCTCGTCAGCCACGAGCCCTTGCTCGGCGAGCCCCGGCAGGTCCTGCGAGGCGGCGTGCAGCACCCACTCCACGCCGCGCAACGCCGCGGACAGCGCCGACAGGTCCGGCAGGGCGACGGGGTCGATGATCGCCGTCCCGGCGCCCTCGCGCCGCAGCTGGACGAGGTAGGTGCGCTGGCCGTAGCGGTAGCCGGAGGCGCGCTCGGCGTCGACCGCCACGGGACCGTGGCCGGCGGCGAAGGCCGCCACGACGGCCGCGAGGGCCTCGGGGGTGTCGACGACGTCGGGGACCCCGTCCGCGGGCTCGGTGAGCGGGATCACGGTGGGCTCGGCGGGCGGCTGTGCGGCCTCCCGGGCGGCCACCGGAGGCGCGGGAGTCTCCGGCGGGGTGTCCGCCGAGTCCGGGTGAGCCATGAATCCACCGTACGGCCTGCAGGGCGCGCGGCCCGGACGACAGGGCCGATCAGCGGCCGATCAGCAGTCGATCAGCCGTCGCTCACGGTCGATCCGCGGCCGAGCAGAGACCCGTCAGCGCAGCAGCTCGTGGCGGATGGCGAACGCCACCATCTCGGCGCGGTCGCCGGTGCCGATCTTGCGGGAGATCCGGGCGAGGTGGCTCTTGACGGTGAGGGCCGAGAGCGCCAGGTCCTCACCGATCTCACGGTTCGACCGGCCGTCCGCGACGAGCCGGAGGACGCCGACCTCACGCGCCGTCAGGGCGGGCACCCCCGCCGGTGCCTGGCCGTTTCCGCTGCCGCGCGGGGAGCCCGGGGGCTCGGCCGTCACCGCACCGCGGACGCCGCCACCCAGCAGGACGACGATGTCGCGCCGCCCGGCCTTGCGGGTGAGCACCACGGCGCGCGTCGAGTCGCGCCGTCGCAGGGAGCGGACGAGCGTGCCGGCGCCACCCTCGGCGATCTCGGGGATCACGAGGCAGAGCGGGCCCTCGTCGGTCACGCTGGTGGGCTGCGTGACCACGTGGCTCACGGCGCGGACGGGCGCGTGTGCGCGCGACCGAGGCACCGGGGGAGTGCGGAGCTGCTCGACTGTCACCTGTCGCTCCGTGTCGGGGGACGCTGTTCGTGCCATATCGGCACGGGCGCGGCCCGCCTTGAGGCCATACCGCCCACTGTCTCGCAGGATGGCACACACCGGGTGCGTGCGCACCGTCCCCGGCGGACGGGCTGCGCGGAGGTCAGCGCCGGGGCGCCAGGGCCGTGACGCCGTCGGGCAGCGGAGGCAGGCCGGCGGCCGTGCACAGCACCGTCGCCCACGCCGCGAGGTGGTCGCCCAGGTCTCCCTCGGGGGTCCACGACGCGCGGATCTCGACCTCGACCTCGCCCGGCCGCTCGGTCAGCGCGCCGAACGACTGCGAGACGACGCGGGTGACCGTCCCGCCCAGGGCGTGGTGGCCGGCGTCGGCGTGCCCGAGGGCGTCCTCCACCCACGTCCACGCGGCCTCGCAGAGCAGCGGATCGCCACCCAGCTCCGTGTCGAGCGCGGCGCGGACGAGGGTGACGACCCGGAAGGTGCCCTCCCACGCCTCCTGGCCCGCCGGGTCGTGCAGCAGCACGAACCGGCCCGAGGCCGGCTCGACCTCGGGGACGAGCTCGTCGTCCGCCGCGACCACCTCGGCGCTCAGCGCGACCGCGTACGGCGCGATGCGCGCGGGTGCAGGGATCTCGCTCAGGCGAACCTCCGCCCGCAGGCGGCGGCTGCCCAGCGACTCGAGCGCCTGCACGAACGCTGCAGGCACGTCCGCGTCGGGGGTGATCACAGCGGCAGCGTACGGCCGCGCGGGCCGGGTGTCCGGGACCGGCACGCTGGCCGTGGTCCCGACTGCGCCCCCGACTAGGCTGTCTCGACGTCGCCACCCGAGCGCGTACGCGAACCGAGCACGGAGGTCTCACGGATGACTGCTGCCGGCACTGCCCAGATCGGTGTGACGGGCCTGGCCGTCATGGGCCGCAACCTGGCCCGGAACTTCGCCCAGAACGGGTACACGGTCGCCGTCCACAACCGGTCGGTCGGGCGCATGGAGTCGCTGGTCGCCGAGCACGGCGACGAGGGCAGCTTCGTGCCGGCGCGCACGATGGCGGACCTGGTGGCCGCCCTGGAGCGCCCCCGCAAGGTCGTCATCATGGTCAAGGCCGGCGCCGCGACGGACGCCGTCATCGACGAGCTCGTGCCGCTGCTCGAGCCGGGCGACATCGTCGTGGACGCCGGCAACGCGCACTTCCCGGACACGGTCCGCCGCGAGGCGGCCCTCGCGGCGCTCGGCCTGCACTTCGTCGGGACGGGCGTCTCCGGCGGCGAGGAGGGCGCGCTCAACGGTCCGTCGATCATGCCGGGCGGCACGGTGGAGGCCTACGCGTCGCTGGGGCCGATCCTCGAGCGGATCGCCGCACAGGTCGACGGCAGCCCCTGCTGCACGCACGTCGGGCCGGGCGGGGCCGGGCACTTCGTGAAGATGGTGCACAACGGCATCGAGTACGCCGACATGCAGCTCATCGCCGAGGCCTACGACCTCCTGCGCCAGGGGCTCGGGGCGTCCGCAGGGGAGCTGGCCGAGGTCTTCGCGGAGTGGAACACGGGCGACCTCGAGTCCTTCCTGATCGAGATCACCGCCGAGGTGCTCGCGCACACCGACGCGGCGACGGGGTCGGCGTTCGTCGACGTCGTCATGGACGCGGCGGAGCAGAAGGGCACCGGGCGCTGGACCGTGCAGAGCGCGCTCGACCTGGGCGTGCCCGTCACGGGCATCGCGGAGGCGACGTTCGCGCGCGCCTTGTCCGGGTCGGCGGCGCAGCGCGCCGCGGGTCGGGAGCTGCCGGCGCACACGACGCCGTGGGCGGTCGCCGACCGTGCGGCGTTCGTCGAGGACGTCCGCCGGGCCCTGTACGCCTCGAAGGTGGTGGCGTACTCGCAGGGCTTCGAGCAGATCGCCGCGGCGTCCGCGGAGTTCGGCTGGGACATCGACCGGGGCGCCATGGCGCGCATCTGGCGTGGCGGCTGCATCATCCGTGCGCGCTTCCTCGACCGGATCACGCAGGCGTACGAGCGCGACGGTGCCCTGCCGCTGCTGCTGGCGGACCCGTACTTCGCCGCGGCCGTCGGCGAGGGCGTCGCGGCCTGGCGTCGCGTCGTCGCGGCCGCCGCGACGCACGGTGTGCCCGTGCCCGCCTTCGCCTCCTCGCTCGCGTACTACGACGGCGTCCGTGCCGCCGGTCTGCCTGCCAACCTGATCCAGGCGCAGCGGGACTACTTCGGCGCGCACACGTACCGGCGGACGGACCGACCGGGCACGTTCCACACCGACTGGTCGGGCGACCGCACCGAGACCGAGGCCTGAGCCCGGTGCGCGCCGCGGTCCCCGCTCCCGAGCTCCAGCCCGTCGTCCTCGGCGGGGACATCGGCGCCTACAGCGTCGCCCGGGCCTTCCACGAGGCCTACGGCGTCCGCGCGGTGGTCGTCTCGTCGGTGGCCACCGGCGTCGTGCGCCACTCCCGGATCCTGCACAACGTCGTCGAGCCGGGGATCGACGACCCGCGCACGGCCGTGGCGCGCCTGCGCGCCATCGCCAGCCAGTTCCCGGGCAAGCGTCTGCTCCTGCTCGGCTCCGCCGACTGGCTGGTGCGCACCATCGTCGAGAACCGGGCCGAGCTCGAGGACCTGTACGTCATCCCGTACGTCGACAAGGCCACGCTCGACCTGGTCACCGACAAGGACAACTTCGGTCGCCTCTGCGCCGAGCTGGGGCTCGGGCACCCCACCACGGTGGTGCACGACGTCGGCGCGGGCGGGGTGCCCGACACCTCCCACCTGCGCTTCCCCGTGATCGCGAAGACGGGCAACACCGCCGCCTACCACCACGTCGAGTTCCCCGGGAAGAAGAAGGTCTTCACGGTGGACACGCCCGCCGAGCTGGCCGACCTCATGGGGCGCCTCCGGACGGCGGGCTACACGGACACGTTCGTCATCCAGGACTTCATCCCGGGCGACGACTCGGGGATGCGCATCCTCACCTGCTACTGCGACACGGCGGGCCGGATGCGGTTCGCGTCGTTCGGCCACGTGCTGCTCGAGGAGCACACGCCCGGAGCGCTCGGCAACCCGGCCGGCATCATCACGCGCGGCGACGCCGAGATCGTGGAGCAGGCCCGGCGGCTGCTCGAGCACATCGGGTGGCGTGGGTACGCGAACTTCGACCTGAAGTACGACCCGCGCGACGGCCGGACGGTGTTCTTCGAGCTCAACCCGCGGCTCGGGCGCAGCAACTTCTACATCACTGCCGCCGGCCGGAACACGACGGAGCTCTACGTGCGCGAGCGGATCCAGGGCCTGGACCCGCTGCCGCCCGGTGCCGACGAGCAGCTCACCGACGAGCACCTGTACACGGTGCTGCCACGGCCGTTGCTCCTGCGCTACGTCGCCGAGCCGGCCCTGCGGGCCAGGACGCGGCGCCTGTTCCGGACCCGCCGGGCCACGAACCCGCTCTGGTACTCCGCCGAGCGTGACCCGCGACGCCTCGCCTACCTGGTGATCGCGCAGCTGAACCAGTTCCGCAAGTACGCGCGGTACTACCCGGCACCCGCGCGCCGGGCCGACGCAGCGAGGGCACGATGAGCGCGCGGCGGCTGCCGGTCGGCGTGATCGGGGGCGTCGGTCCGCAGGCGACCGCGTACTTCCTGGACATGGTGGTCCGGCTCACGCAGGCGGACCGGGACCAGGACCACCTCGACATGGTGGTGCTCAACCACGCGTCGATCCCGGACCGGACGGCCTTCATCCTCGGGCGCTCGACCGAGGACCCCGGACCCGTGATGGCGGACGACGCACGCAGGCTGGCCGCCTTCGGCGTCGACTTCCTCGTGCTGCCCTGCAACACCGCGCACCACTTCACGCAGGAGATCGAGGCGGCGGTCGCGGTGCCGCTCGTCAACATCGTGGACGAGACCGTCGCCGAGGTCCGCCGACGCGTCCCGGGCGTCGGCGCCGTCGGGCTGCTGGCCACGAGCGGCACCGTGCGCGCGGGTGTCTACCAGCGCGCGATCGAGGCCGCCGGGGCGCGGACGGTGCTGCCGGACGACGAGGGCCAGGCGTCGCTGATGCGGATCATCTACGAGCAGGTCAAGGCCGGCCGGCCGGTGGACCTCGAGGAGTTCCGCACGCTCGTCGAACGCGTGCGCGCGCAGGGCGCCGAGGCCGTCGTCCTGGGCTGCACGGAGCTGTCGGTGGTCGCCGCCGACTTCGACCTGCTCGCGCAGGACCGCAGCCTCGTCGACTCCCTGGACGTCCTCGCGCGGCGCACGATCGAGCGCGCGGGAGGGACCGTCCGGGCCTGACCGGCCGATGCCGCCCGCGCGGGGCCGGCCGTGGCTCAGCCGAGCTGGCTGGTCCCGGAGTACAGGTGCAGCACCGGCACCTGCAGCTCCTCGCGCGCCCGGGAGGCCCAGTCGCGGTGGAACGTGTCCTCGAGGGCGTGCGGCAGCGTCACCACGACGATCTCGCTGACCTCACGGTCGGCGACCACGGCGCGCAGGGCGGGCAGCGGGTCGTCGGCCACGACGACGCCGTCCGCCGTCGCCCCGGCCGCGGCGAACGCGGCCAGGCTCGCGGCCAGCTGGTCAGCGGCGTCCCTGCGGGCCTCAGCGGGCTCCGGCTCCCGGCCCAGCGCCGCGTCGAGCGCCTCGCGGAGCTCGCCGAGGCTCAGGTGGTCGACCAGCGAGACCAGGATGTTCTGCTCCGTGTCCGCCGGCACGAGCACGTGGAACACGACGTCCCGAGGGGGCTCCTGCCCGGTGTACAGGCCGCTGATCTGGGCCGCGTCGGTCTCGGTCAGGGCGTCCTCGGTCAGGACCACGACGATCTCGCTCACGGGTCGAGCGTATCGGCCGACGGCGGTGCGCCCCTCATGCTCGCAGCAGCCACCGGCCGAGCAGCACCCCGTCGCAGTGCAGGAGGCCGGCGAGGTGGGCGTCGACGGGCGGGGTCAGCCACGCCGGCGCCACGACGGGCCGCGGTGCGGGCCCGGCCACGACCACCGGGCTCGAGGTCAGGCACAGCTCGTCGAGCAGCCTGGCGTGCAGCAGCGCACCCAGGAGCGTCGGGCCGCCCTCGACGAGGATGCGCGGCAGGCCGGCGTCCACGAGCGCGTCGACGACCGCCTCGAGGTCCACGGCGCCGTCGTGCACCAGGAGCCGGCCACGGGGCAGGTGACGGCGCAGCCGGCTCAGGCCCGGGGCGTGCGTCGTCGTCACGACCCACGGCGCCGGGTCGTCCTGCAGCACGGCGTCGGGCAGGTCGCCGCCGCCCGTGACGACCGCGAGCGGCGGGTGGTCGGGCTGACCTCGACGCAGGCGGGCGTCGCGGAGGTGCTCCGGCGTGCGCGGCGCGCGGTAGCCCTCGGCGCGCACGGTCCCGGCGCCGACGAGGACGACGTCCGCCCAGGCGCGCAGCGCCTCGAACACGCGGTGGTCGGCGGCACCGTTGATCGAGCCCGAGCGTCCGTCCGGCCCCGTGGCCGCGCCGTCGAGCGTGGCGATCATGTTCGCGCGGAGCCAGGGCAGCCGCGGCTCGCCGTAGTGCTCGTCGAGCCGGGCCGCGTCGTCGGGACCGATGGGCTCGGCGCCCGGGGGCAGGAGGACCTCGAGCGTGGGTACGTCCGCCATGTCCTGACCGTAGCGTCGTCTGGCTTAGGCTCGCCCGCGTGACGGCCACCCTCACCGACCGGTTCCCGCAGGTGCCGGCCGACCGGTTGCTGGCCGCCTTCGTCCCGCCGCGGCACTTCGCCGAGGCGCGCTTCGACGGCTACGTGCCCGACGCGGAGCACCCGAGCCAGGCCGAGGCCCGGGACCGGATGGCGGCGCTCGCCGCCGGCCTCGCCGCCCCGCGCCGTCGGCCGCGCCTGCGTCGCCCGGCCCCGCCCCCCGCCCTCTACCTCGACGGTGGGTTCGGGGTGGGCAAGACGCACCTGCTCGCCGCGCTCGCGCGCGAGGTCGGGCCGGGCGTCGCCGCGTACGGGACCTTCGTGGAGTACACGCACCTGGTGGGGGCGCTCGGCTTCGGGGCCGCGGTCCGGGCGCTCGGGCAGCGACGCGTGATCTGCATCGACGAGTTCGAGCTGGACGACCCCGGGGACACGGTGCTCATGTCCCGGCTGCTGCGGGAGCTGTCGGACGCCGGCGTGACGATCGTGGCGACCTCGAACACCTTGCCGGAGTCGCTCGGCGAGGGCCGGTTCGCCGCCGAGGACTTCCTGCGTGAGATCCAGGCCCTGGCCGCGCGCTTCGACGTGCTGCGCATCGACGGCCCCGACTACCGGCACCGCAGCGCGCCCGGCGTGGCGCCCGGTCTGTCCGACGACGACGTGCGGGCGGCCACGGCAGCGGTTCCCGGCGCCGCGTGCGACGACCTCGGTGCGCTGATCGCGCACCTGCGCCGCGTGCACCCGGTGCGCTTCGGCGCCCTTCTCGAGGACGTCGCGATGCTCGGACTGACCGGCGTCGGGCCCGTGGGGGACCAGGCCGACGCGCTGCGCCTCGTCGTCCTCGTCGACCGGCTCTACGACCGTGACGTGCCGGTGCTCCTCGGTGGCCGGGGCACCGAGGAGCTCTTCACCGACGCCATGCTGCGCGGCGGGTACCGCAAGAAGTACCTGCGTGCGCTCTCGCGCCTGGCGGAGCTGGCCGCGCGGGGCCGGGCTCAGTCGGCCGCGGCGCCGCCGGGCTGAGGGATCCGGATGGCGTCCAGCCGTGCGAGCTCGGCGGCCGGGTCGATGTCGCTGGGCGGCCAGGACAGCTCGAGGCCCTCGAGGGCGTGGACCAGGAGCTCCGTGACGGCCAGGCGCGCGTACCACTTGCGGTCGGCCGGCACGACGTACCACGGGGCGACGTCCGTCGACGTCCGGTCGAGCACGGCCTGGTAGGCCTCCTCGTAGGCGGGCCACTGCGCGCGCACGTCCAGGTCGCCGGGGTTGTACTTCCAGTGCTTGTCGGGCCGTTCGAGGCGCTCGCGCAGACGTGCCGCCTGCTCGTCGGGGGAGATGGCGAGCGCCACCTTGACCACGACGGTGCCCGACGCCGTCACCTCCTCCTCGAACGCGTTGATCTCGGCGTACCGCGCCTGCCAGACCTCCGGGGGGACGAGGCCGGCGACGCGGACGACGAGCACGTCCTCGTAGTGGGACCTGTCGAAGACGCCGAGGTAGCCCGGGCGCGGCAACGACTGGCGGATCCGCCACAGGTAGTGGTGCGCCCGTTCCTCCTCGGTGGGCACGCCGAAGGACCGCAGCATCACGCCCTGCGGGTCGACCGCACCGATGACGTGCCGCACGATCCCGCCCTTGCCGGCCGTGTCGAGGCCCTGGAGCACCAGCAGCACCGATCGGGTCCCGCCGGTCCGACCGTGCGCGAAGAGCAGCTCCTGCAGCTCGGCCAGGCGCTCGCCGCGGGCGGCGGCGTGCGGCTCACCGGCCTCGCGGTCACCCGACCACCCCGGGGTGGACGCGCGGTCCAGCGCGGCGAGGTCGAATCCCGGGCCGGCCCGCAACGCCTGTGGCGCGGGCACCTGCCAGCCGTCGTGGCCCATCTCACTCCTTCGTCGACGCCGTGCGGAGGACGGCGACCGCCCTCGCCGGGAGCTCCACCTCGTCACCGTAGGCGGTCACGGGTGCCCAGGCGGCGAGCACGGTGACGACATCCCCGCCGACGCGGACCCGCCGGGGCTCGTCGGAGAGGTTGAGCGCGACCTCGATCCGACCGCGCCGCGCGACGAGCCAGCCCTCACCGTGCTCGACGCCCGTGGCCGTCCGGTCACCCGAGGCGATGTCCGGCTCCCGGTGCCGCAGCGCGATGAGGTCCCGGTACCAGGCGAGGAGCCGGGCGTGCTCGGGCCGGCCGGGCTCGTCCCAGTCGAGCCGGCTCGCGGCCACCGTCGCCGGCGACTGCGGGTCGGGGACCTCGACGGTCCCGCCGTACAGGTCCGCCCAGCCGTGCCCCCCGAACTCCTCGGTGCGGCCCCGGCGGATCGCGTCGGCGAGGTCGGGCTCGGCGTGGTCGGTGAAGAACTGCCACGGCGTGCGGGCGCCCCACTCCTCGCCCATGAAGACCATGGGCGTGTATGGCGAGCAGAGGACGAGGGCCGCCGCCATCGCGAGGCCGCCCTGGTCGAGCCGGACCGACGGGCGGTCGCCGAGCGCCCGGTTGCCGACCTGGTCGTGGTCCGACGCGAACACGACGAACCGGTGGCCGTCCACCTCGGGTGGGACCGGTGCGCCCCAGTGCTGCTCGCGGAAGGTCGACCACCAGCCGTCGTGCACGAACACCGAGGTCAGGGCCTTCGCCAGCACCTCCGGCGTCCCGAAGTCGACGTAGTACCCGTGCCGCTCGCCGGTGAGGAACGCGTGCACCGCATGGTGCACGTCGTCGGCCCACTGCGCGGTCATGCCGAAGCCGCCGTCGGCGGTCGGGGTGACCGTGCGCGGGTCGTTGAGGTCGGACTCCGCGACGAGCGAGAGCGGACGCCCGACCTCGTCGGCGAGGCTCGCGACGGCGTCGGCGAGCTCGGCGAGGAGGTGGCGAGGGGAGTCGTCCACGAGGGCGTGCACGGCGTCCAGCCGGAGCGCGTCGACGTGGAACTCACGCAGCCACCGCACGGCGTTGTCGACGAGGAAGGCGCGCACCGGGCCTGCGTCCGGCCCGTCCAGGTTCACCGCAGCGCCCCACGGGGTGTGGTGCCGGTCCGTGAAGTACGGCCCGAACTGGCCGAGGTAGTTCCCCGACGGGCCGAGGTGGTTGTAGACGACGTCGAGGCAGACGGCCAGGCCCCGGGCGTGCGCCGCGTCCACGAACCGCTGCAACGCCGCCGGGCCGCCGTACGCCTCGTGCACCGCGTAGAGCGCGACGCCGTCGTACCCCCACCCGTGGGTCCCGGGGAAGGCCGCGACCGGCATGAGCTCGACGACGTCAACGCCGAGGTCGACCAGGTGCCCGAGGCGCCCGACGGCGGCGTCGAGGGTCCCCTCGGGCGTGAAGGTCCCGACGTGGAGCTCGTACACCACGGCGCCGCGGATGTCACGGCCGGGCCAGTCGCGGTCGGTCCAGTCGAACCGGCCCGGGTCGAAGGTACGGCTGGGGCCGTGCACGCCCGACGGCTGCCAGGGGCTGCGCGGGTCGGGGCGCGGGTCGGCGCCGTCGACGGAGAACCAGTAGTCCGTGCCGTGCGGGAGCGTGAGCGGTCCCGACACCCACCACCCGTCCTCGGCCCGCTCGAGCGGCATGACGCGCGGACGGCCCGTCGGGCGCCGGCTCGGGTCCGTGGTCGGCATCACCAGGTCGACGGCGCGCGCGGCAGGTGCCCAGACGCGGGGCCGCCAGGTCCACAGGGTCATGACGCCTCCACCGCGGGCGCCCCGTCGCGCACGAGGAGGGCGACGGGCAGCGCGTGGAGGAGGTCCGCGAGCCGGACGGACCCGCCCATGACCTCGCGGCCGGTGAGCGCGTCGTGCCATCCGCCCTCGGGCAGGACGACGGTGTGCTCGCCCCAGCCGCCGAGCCGCTCGAGCGCGAGGGCCAGCCGCGTGACGACCGTGACGGTCACCGGGTCGCCGCCCGCCGTGCGGGCGAACGCGAGCGCCGCCGACGTCGAGGTCGGCACCGGCAGGTAGCCGGCCTGCGGGCCGACGAACGCGGCAGCGTGCGCGCGCCGCACCCGGAGCGCGCGTGACGTCACCACCAGCTTCTCCTCGCGGAGGTCGCGCGGGCTCTCCGTCTCGAGCCGGTCGAGCGTACGGGCGAGGCGCGCGAAGTCCACGGCGCGCCGGTTGTCCGGGTCCACCAGGGCCACGGCGGGCACCTCCGTGCCCTGGTACACGTCGGCGACGCCCGGCAGCGTGAGCTGGACGAGCTTCGTGCCGAGGGTGGCGGCGCGGACGCCCGGCGCCGACGCGCGCACCCAGCCCTCGAACGCGTCCACGACCGCGGGGTCCTCGAGCGCGCCGCGGGCGAGGTCGAGCACCGCGGCCTCGTAGGCCTCGTCCACCGAGGTCCACCCCGTGTGCTGCTTGGCCTCGCGCATCGCCTTGACGAGGTAGTCGCCGAGCCGGTCGGGCGCGAGCGGACCGTCCGCGGTCCAGGTCCCGGCGACCGTCTGCCACAGCAGGTTCTCCGTGCGGCCGTCGACGAGCGCGCCGCGGCGCTCTGCGGTGGCCGCGCGCACGCGCTCGACCAGGTCCGTCCACTCCGTGGGGAGCTCTGACAGGACCCCGAGCCGCGCCCGGACGTCCTCCGAGCGCTTGGTGTCGTGCGTGGACAGGCCGGTCATCGCCACCGGTGCCCGGTGCTGCGCGCGGCCCGCCCACGCGTGGAGCTCGTCGGGGCTGATCGCGAAGCGCTCCGGCGCGCCGCCGACCTCGGTCAGGGCGACCAGGTGGGTCCAGCGGTAGAACGCCGTGTCCTCGACACCCTTGGCCATCACGGCCCCGCACGTCTGCTGGAAGCGGACCATGAGCGCGTCGCGGCGTGTCTCGCGGGTGCGGCCCGCAGACCCCGACTCGCGGCCCATCAGCAGGTCGGCGAGCAGGTCGAGAGTGTCGAGGCGGTCACCCTCAAGCCGGCCCCGTGCCCGCGCGACGCACTCGGCGAACGCGACCGCCGCGTCCGGCGTCGGCGGCTCCCCGGGAACCACGTAGTACCGGTAGCGGTCGGCGGCGACGAGGAGCTCGACGAGGCAGTCGTGCAGCGAGCGCCGTGTGTGGTCGCGCAGCCGGACGTCGTCCCGGCAGATGTCGGCGGCGAGCTCCGCGAGCCGGTCCACCTCCGCGTACAGCGGGCCGGTGACGATCTCGCGCTTGGCCTCGTCGACGAGCCCGGGGAGCGCGTCCGGGGCATCGCCGGTCAGGCGGTGCATGACGGCGCCGAGCTCGCCGGCCCCGCCCGGGTCCACGAACACCTGGTTCACCCGCCACGCCGCGTCGTAGCCCGTGGTGCCGGCCGTGGCCCACTCGTCGGGGAGTTCCTCCGCGGGGGCGAGGATCTTCTCCACGACGACCCACGCGTCGTCGGTCGCGGCGGCGAGCCGGTCGAGGTACCCGCGGGGGTCCGCGAGGCCGTCGGGGTGGTCGATGCGCAGGCCGTCGACCGCACCCGACCGGACCAGGTTCGTCAGGAGCGCGTGCGTGGCGTCGAAGACGGCGGGGTCCTCCACCCGCACGGCCGCGAGGGTGCCCACGTCGAAGAACCGCCGGTAGTTCAGCTCCTCGTTGGCCACCCGCCAGTAGGCGAGGCGGTAGTGCTGGCGCTCGACGAGCTCGGCGAGCGGCAGGTGCTCGGTCCCGGGACGGACGGGGAACACGTGGTCGAAGTACCGCAGCACGGTCTGCGGCCCGTCCAGCCCGGGGATGTCGGTCGTCTCGAGGGAGAGCTCGCCCGCGGCGAGCACGGTGCCCACGCGGCTGCCGAGGACCGGCATGAGCAGCGCGCCCTCGCCCGCCGTCCAGTCGACGTCGAACCACGAGGCGTAGGGCGAGTCGGGCCCGTGCGCGAGCACCGACCACAGCGCCCGGTTGTGCCAGACCGGCGTCGGCACGGCCATGTGGTTCGGGACGACGTCGACCACCAGGCCGAGCCCGGCGGCCCGGGCGGCGGCGGCGAGCCGCTCGAACCCCGCGCGACCGCCCAGGGCGGGGGAGATCTCGTCGTGGTCGACGACGTCGTAGCCGTGCGTGGAGCCCGGAGCCGCCCGCAGGATCGGCGACAGGTAGAGGTGCGTGACGCCGAGCCGAGCCAGGTAGGGGACCTGCGCTGCGGCGTCGTCGAAGGTGAAGGCCTCGGTGAGCTGCAGGCGGTACGTCGAGACGGGCACCGGGCGGTCGGCGCCGGGTCGGCGCCGGGTGGGGCTGGTCCGGGCCTCGAGCGTCATGCGGTGGCCGCGGATGTCGGCGGGCGGCTGAGCACGAGCGTGCTGCGGCCGGTGATCTCCAGGGAGTCGCCGGCCTTGACGACGGTGCCCGGCTCGAGCGTGTGGTCGGTGTCGAGGACGCACGTCCAGCTCGCGCCGAAGTCGGCGGGCGGCACCGTGATGATGACGGTGTTCGGTGCCGCGTTGTACATGACGAGGAAGCTGTCGTCGATGACGGTCTCGCCCCGCGGGTCCGGCTCGGTGATCGCCTCCCCGTTGAGGAAGACGGTCACGGCCTTCACGTACGACTCGCGCCAGTCGGCGTCCGTCATGTGCTCGCCGTCCGTGGCGAACCACGCGATGTCGCCGAGGTCGGACTCGCCACCGTGGTCGGCGCTGCCGGCGAAGAAGCGGCGGCGCCGCAGCACGGGGTGGTCGCGGCGCAGGTGCACCAGCGTGCGCGTGAACTCGAGCAGCGCCTCGCGGTGCTCGTCGAGGTCCCAGTCGACCCAGGTCAGCTCGTTGTCCTGGCAGTAGCCGTTGTTGTTGCCCTGCTGCGTGCGGCCCAGCTCGTCGCCGTGCGCGAGCATCGGCACGCCCTGCGACAGGAGAAGGGTCGCGAGGAAGTTGCGCTGCTGCCGGCGGCGCAGGGCCGCGATGCCCTCGTCGTCCGTGGGGCCCTCGACGCCGCAGTTCCACGACCGGTTGTGGCTCTCGCCGTCGTTGTTGCCCTCGCCGTTCGCCTCGTTGTGCTTCTCGTTGTAGGAGACGAGGTCGGCGAGGGTGAAGCCGTCGTGCGCGGTGACGAAGTTGATCGAGGCGTTTGGCTTGCGCGCGGTGTGCTCGTACAGGTCCGACGAGCCGGTCAGGCGGCTCGCGAACTCCGCGAGCGTCGCCGGCTCCCCGCGCCAGAAGTCGCGCACGGTGTCGCGGTACTTGCCGTTCCACTCGGTCCACTGCGGGGGGAAACCACCCACCTGGTAGCCGCCCTCGCCGACGTCCCACGGCTCGGCGATGAGCTTGACCTGGCTGACGACCGGGTCCTGCTGCACCAGGTCGAAGAACGCCGACAGGCGGTCGACCTCGTGGAACTGACGCGCGAGGGTCGCGGCGAGGTCGAACCGGAAGCCGTCGACGTGCATCTCCGTCACCCAGTACCGCAGCGAGTCCATGAGCAGCTGGAGCACGTGGGGGTGCCGCATGAGGAGGGAGTTACCGGTGCCCGTCGTGTCGAAGTAGTGCGCCTGGTCCTCGTCGACGAGGCGGTAGTAGGCAGCGTTGTCGATGCCGCGGAAGCAGAGCGTGGGGCCCAGGTGGTTGCCCTCGGCGGTGTGGTTGTAGACCACGTCGAGGATGACCTCGATGTCCGCCTCGTGCAGGGTCTTGACCATCTGCTTGAACTCCTGGACCTGCTGGCCCGGGTTCGCGGCGCGGGAGTAGCCGTTGTGGGGGGCGAAGAAGCCGATCGTGTTGTAGCCCCAGTAGTTCGACAGGCCCTTGGTCTGCAGGTGCGGGTCGTGGACGAACTGGTGCACGGGCATGAGCTCGATCGCCGTGACGCCGAGGTCGGTGAGGTGGTCCACGATCGCCGGGTGGCCGAGCGCGGCGTAGGTGCCGCGCAGGTCCTCGGGGACGCCCGGGTGCCGCTGCGTGAGCCCCTTCACGTGGGCCTCGTAGATGACGGAGTCCGCGTAGCCGCGGGTCGGCGGGCGGTCGTGGCCCCAGTCGAAGAACGGGTTCACGACGACGGACACCATCGTGTGCCCGGCCGAGTCCTCGGTGTTCAGCTTCTCCGGGTCGGCGAAGTCGTAGGAGAACAGCGAGCGGTGGCCGTCGATCTGGCCGTCGATGGCCTTGGCGTACGGGTCGAGCAGGAGCTTGGCCGGGTTGCACCGGTGGCCGTGCGCGGGGTCGTACGGCCCGTGCACCCGGAAGCCGTACCGCTGACCTGGCTGGACGTCGGGCAGGTAGCCGTGCCAGATGAAGCCGTCGGTCTCGGGGAGGTCGACGCGTGTCTCGGTGCCGTCCTCGTCGAGGAGGCACAGCTCGACCCGGTCCGCCACCTCCGAGAAGAGCGCGAAGTTGGTGCCGCTGCCGTCGAAGGTGGCACCGAGGGGGTAGGCGTGGCCTGGCCAGATCCGCATGCCCCCCAGCCTGCCAGGATGCGGACGAAACCGCCCCGGGTGGGGGCGGTCCGTGTGACGGACCGTCCGAGCCCTTCGGGTGCCGGTCAGTCCGTGGTCACCGGGAGTCCGGCGCCCACCCAGGCCCCGATGCCGCCGGCGAGGTCGGCCGCGCCGTCGATCCCCGCCTGGGACATGAGCCCGAGGGCGGTCTGCGACCGGTTGCCGGACCGGCAGTAGACGGCGTAGGTGGCCTCGGGGTCGAGGTCGGCGAGCCGGGTGGTGAAGTCGGCGGCCGAGACGTCGAGGTTCACGGCGCCGTCGAGGTGTCCCTCGGCGAACTCCTGGGGTGTGCGCACGTCGAGCAGCACGACGCCGTCGGCCGCGGCGAGGTCGGCGAACTCCGCGGGGGCGAGGGTGGTGCACTCGGCGGCCTGGACGCAGGCCACCGGGTCCGTGCCGGGGGTCGCAGCCGAGGCGCCGGAGGTCCCCTCGGTGTCGTTGCTGCAGGCGGCGAGCGCGAGGAGGGTCGCCAGGCCGAGACCGGCGATCGTCGTCTTCTTCATGGGTGGAAGCATACCCCCCGGGGTATATGGCTCGCATCGTACGGTGGCCCGCCAACGCCAGACCATGATCGCAGCGCGGTGGCGATCACGGTGGGCCTTGCGACATGGGTGGGGCCGGGATCCGCCGCAGTGGTGGCTGCGGCAGATCCCGGCCGGCTGGGGTCGGCCGCCGTGGCGCGGCCGAGGTGCGACGTCCGGGTCGCTCAGATGAACAGCAGCTGCGCGCCCTCGGTCATCTCGATGAAGTCGGTGGCGCTGATGATGCCCTCGACGTCGTCGCGCAAGTCGGAGTCGGTGAACTTGTTCATGTCGGCGCTCATCCGGCAGGCCCACAGGTGGCCGCCCGCGGCGACGATCTGGTCCAGGAACTCCGGCACCTCGGGGATGCCGAGGTCCGCGATCTGCTTCTTCATCATCGACGTGGCCATGGCCTGCATGCCGGGCACCGGCGCGAGCGCCTGCGGGACGCGGACGTCGCCGATGGGCATGTGCATGGCGGTGTTCCCGACCGGGGAGAACTTCAGGTCGTGCATGCGCTTCTTGGCGATCATGTCGAAGCCCCAGAAGGTGAAGAACAGGTGCACCTCGATGCCCTCGCCGAGCGCCGCGTTGCCGAGCACGAGCGCCGGGTAGGCCATGTCGAGGTTGCCCTTGGAGCAGATGATCGCGAGCTTGCGGCCTTCGCCGGCCTCGTCGTCGAAGCTGGGCACGATGGGGGTCATGTCAGGTCCTTCCTGCTGGTGGCGGGTCCGTGCGTCCGGTGGTGGCGGGTGGCCGGGGCGTCAGACGCAGCCGCGGGGCTTGGGCAGGCCGGCGATGTAGGCCATCTTCTTGGCCGGCTTCTTGGGGAAGAGCTCGAACTGCTGCTTGACCGGGAAGCCGCCGACGGCCTGGACGCGGCGGGTCGTCGCGGTCTCGCCCTCGGTGGCGAAGTCGGCGCGCAGGAACTCGACGATCTTCCAGTGCTCGGCGGTCATCTCGATGCCGATGGCCTCGGCGAGGGCAGCCGCGAGCTCGCGGTCCCACTCGCTCGGGTCGGTGAGGAAGCCCTCGTCGTCGACGTGGACGTCGCGGCCGGCGATGGTGGTGACAGGCATGGTGGGTCCTCTCGAAGGGGCCGTCTGGCGGCCGGGGGAGTCAGAAGTCGGCGGGGATGCGGATGTCGGAGGCGGGCTTGGCCGGCGGGGCCGGCGGTCGCTTCTTGCCGGCCATGGACATGTGGGCGGAGACCGGCAGGCGCCGGCCGGGCAGGAGCATGTGCCAGTACAGGTGGCGGAACGCGAGCTTGCCCCAGTGGTTCAGGCGGCTCTCGCGCAGCAGCCGCATCGGCCCGACGCCGGGCAGCGGGTAGGTGCCGGGCAGCGGCTCCGTGTCGTAGTTGAAGTCGATGAGCAGCGCCTTGCCGTGGCCGCTCTCGATGAAGCAGTTGGCGTGGCCGTCGAACTTCTCCGGCATGGCCTTGCCCGCCACGTGCGCGAGGAAGTTGGGCACGAACGCGTCCACGGAGAAGTGCGCGACCGAGCCGGCCTTCGACGCGGGCGCGTCGCTGGCGTCGCCGATCGCGAAGATCCGGTCGTCCGCCTTGGACAGCAGCGTGTGCTTGTCGACGGGGACGTAGTTGAGCTCGTCGCCGAGCCCCGAGCGGCCCACGAAGTCCGCGCCCATGTTCACCGGGATGGTGACGAGCAGGTCGTAGCCGATCTCGCGCTCGTCGAAGGACCGGAGGACCTGCTCGTCGCCGTCGACGCTCTCGACGACGAAGTCCGGCTCGAGGGCGATCGCGCGCTCGGTGAGCATGTCGCCGAGGTAGGCGGCCGAGATCGGCTTGGTGAACGCGCCGGGCAGCGGCGTCACGTACGTGAGCTCGACCTTGTCGCGGATGCCGCGCTTCGTGAAGTACGCGTCGGCGAGGAAGACGAACTCCAGCGGCGCGACCGGGCACTTGATCGGCATCTCGGCGACGTGCACGACGACGCGGCCGCCGCCGAACGCGGCGAGCTCGGCGGCCAGGGCGCCGGCGCCGGCGTACGTGAAGAACTCGTGCACCTTGCCGCCGAGCGCCTCGGCGAGGCCGGGGGTCTCGGCGGGGCGCGGCGTCGTGCCCGACGCGATGACGAGGTAGTCGTAGGCCAGCTCGTCGCCCGACTCGAGGTGCACGGTGCGGGTGGCCGCGTCGACGCGGTCGACGGCCGCCCGCACGAGGTCCACCCCCTTGCGCAGGCGCGGCGCGAGCGGCTTGCTCACCTGCCGGTCGGAGTAGATCCCGAACGGCAGGAAGAGGAACCCCGGCTGGTAGTAGTGCACGCCGGCCGGGTCGACGACGGTGATGCTCCACTCGTCGGCGGGCAGCTTCGGGCGCAGCTTGTTGACGACCATGGTGCCGGCGGTACCGGCGCCGATGACGACGAGACGTCTCATCTCTCACGCTCCACCAAGCGGAGGTGTGCCCGGGCGACCGGGCACGGGCGGCGGTGCCGTCCCGAGATTCACGCTAGGTACCCGGGGGGGTATGGCGACAGGGACCAAGGTCACATGCCCCGGGGGGTATGTGCCAGTGGGGTGACGACGCCCCGGATGCGGTTCCGCGCCCGCGGTGCGAGCGTGAGCCGATGACCGAGAACCCGGAGACCACCCCGTCGACCGAGGGCTACGACCCAGCCGCCGACCAGGACGCCGACCCGGAGTCCCTGTCGCCCCGCACGGGCGCGGCGGCGATCCCGGACGCCGGAGAGGACGCCGGCGACCCCGACGCCGACCCGGACATGCTCAACCCGCGTGAGGGCTGACGCGGCGCGGCCGGCCCGACCTGCAGCACCGGTCGCGCGCCGGCCGCCGTCGCCATCTCAGTGCGCCAGTCGCTCCACCACCGCGCCGTACAGCCAGGGGGCGCGCCGGGCGACCGGCACGATCGCTCCCCGGGCCGGCGATGCTGCCCAGGTGACGAGCCCCGTCGTGAGCAGACGGTAGTCGCGCGTGACGGCTCGCCATGCGCGCTCGTAGGCGCCCGCGTCCCCGAGCGTCGCGACGGCGGCGCGCGCCTGGGCCAGACCGACGCGCAGCCCCTCGCCCGTGAGCGCGTCGACGTAGCCCGACGCGTCCCCGACGAGCGCGACGCGTCCGCGCGTGCGCGCCGTGGTGAGCTGGCGCAGCGGGCCGGCGCCCAGGGTCGGCCCGACGGGCCGGAGCCCCCCGAGTCGCTCGGCCAGCCGCGGCAGTGCCGCCACGGCCGCGTCCCAGTCGGTGTGCGGTGGGCCGAGCACCGCAACCCCGACGAGGTCGGGTCCCACCGGCGTCACGTACGCCTCGGCGCCCGGCGCCCAGTGCACCTCGACCAGGTCCGTCCACGGCGCGAGCGGGACGTGCCGGCGGAGCCCGAAACGGCGTCGGCGGGTCGGCGTCGGGCGCTCCAGGCCGACCAGGCGTCGCACGGTCGAGTGCAGGCCGTCGGCGGCGAGCAGCCACCGGGCGCGCACACCGGCTGCGGTGACGGCCTCGGCGTCCTGCTCGACCGTGGTGACCCGGCCGGTCACGCGCGTGACGCCGAGCGCGTCCGCCCGCGCGCCGAGCGCGGCGTGCAGCGACGTCCGCCGCACACCGCGGCCGGCGCCCGTCCGGAACGCGTGGTCGACGTGGCGCCCACCCACGGTGCGGTAGCTGATGCCCCGCAGGTCCCAGCCGGCCGGGTCGACGCCGAGCCGCTGCAGCGCGCGCAGCGTCCCGGGCATGAGCCCTTCGCCGCAGGCCTTGTCCACGGGCCCGGTGCGCGGTTCGACGACGACGACCTCCCGTCCGGCCAGTCGCGCCTCGATCGCGGTGGCGAGCCCGACCGGCCCGCCGCCCACGACGAGCACGTCGGTGTCGGTCACCGGCGGCGTCATCGGGCGGGGGCGAGGTCCGCCAGGGCGCGCTCCTCGGCCGGGATCCGGAAGCCCAGCAGCAGCACGGCGTTGAGCAGCGTGAACGCGACCGCGGTCACCCAAGCGGTGTGCACGAGCGGAAGGGCGAGCCCTTCCAGTGCGACGGCCACGTAGTTGGGGTGCGCGAGCCGGGCGTACGGACCGCGCGCGACCAGTGGCGCGCCGGCGACGACGATCACCCGGGTGTTCCACTGGGGCCCCAGGGTCGCGATGCACCACCAGCGCAGTCCTTGTGCGGCGACCACGAGGGCCAGCGCGGGCCAGCCCAGCCACGGCAGGAAGGGCCGGTCCGCCACGACGACCTCGACGACGGGGGCGACGAGCAGTGCGGTGTGCAGCACGACCATCGCCGGGAAGTGCCCGCGCCCTCGCTCGACGCCGCCCCGGTCGAAGGCCCAGCGCGCGTGGCGGGCCGACAGCACGAGCTCGACGAGCCGCTCGAGCGCGGTGGCGGCGAGGACGACGACGAAGAGCGTGAGCACCGTCAGTCCCACCTCAGGAGCGCGAGCTCGGCGCCCACGCCCGGGCCGAAGGCCAGGGCGACGCCCCAGGTGCCGGGCTCCGGCGGGCGGTCCATCGCACGCGCCAGCACGTGCAGCACGGAGGCCGACGACAGGTTGCCCGTGCGGGCGAGCACGTCGCGCGTGGGAGCGACGGCAGCCTCGTCGAGGTCGAGGGCGTCGCGCACCGCGTCGACGATCCGCGGACCGCCGGCGTGCACCACCCAGGTGCCGACGTCGCGGCTTGAGGTCGTGCGGCTCGAGCAGGGCGCGGACGTCGTCGGCCAGGTTCTGCTCGATCACGCCGGGCAGGCCGGGTGCGAGCACGATGCGGAAGCCGCTGCCGCCGACCCGCCAGCCGAGCTGGTCCGCGGTACCGGCGTAGAGCCGGGTCGCGGCGTCCACGACCTGCGGGCCGGCGCCCGCCGCGGCGGGATGGGCGGCGCCGACCATCACGAGGGCGGCGCCCCCGTCCCCGAAGAGGCCGCTCGCGACGAGGTTGGCGGTGGAGTCGTCGCCGTGCTGGACGGTCAGCGAGCACAGCTCCACGCTGACGAGGAGCGCGACGTGCGTGGGGTGGGCGAGCACGTGGTCGCGCACGTGCCCGAGCGCCGCGGCCCCGCCTGCGCAGCCCAGGCCGAAGGACGGCAGGCGCCGCACGTCGGGACGCAGCCCGAGCCGCGTCGCGAGCAGCGCGTCGAGCGAGGGCGCCGAGACCCCGGTCACGGAGGTGAAGAAGACGTAGTCGACGTCGGCGGGGGACAGGCCCGCCGCGGCGAGGGCGGCCCGGCTCGCGGCCTCCGCGAGGTCGCCGCCGACCTGCACGAACACGTCGTTCGCGGCCTCGAAGGACGTCAGGTGCGCGTACGCGTCCAGGGGCAGGGCGAGGTGTCGTGTCGTGACGCCGGCGGAGGCGTGCAGGCGCTCCATGAGCGCCCGTCGCGTCGGGTCGTCGGCCAGGAGCGGGGCGATGGCGGCGGTGATCTCGGCCTGCGGGTAGGCGTGAGGCCCGAGCACGGGTGCGACGGCGAGGATCCGTGCCATCGGCCGAGTCTGACACGATGTGACGAATCGGGCACGGTCGCGGCCGTACAAAATGCGTGGAGGCACGCGCGGCGCGAGCGGCGCCGCCCGGACCGGGCGAGGGAGGGGCATGCGGCTCGTCGTCGGGGTCGTCGCCGCGAGCCATCCCGCGCCCACCGCGGTGGTGACGGCCCTCGCCGTGGTCCTCGCGGTCGGTGCCGGCGCCCCCGTGGGGACGGCGGTCCTCGTGGGCGCTGCGGTGCTCGCCGGGCAGCTCTCCGTCGGGCTGTCCAACGACTGGCTCGACGCGGCGCGCGACCGGGCGGTCGCGCGGCGCGACAAGCCGGTGGTCACGGGCGCGGTGTCGGTGCGCGCCGTGCGGGCCGCCGCCGTCGGTGCGGCGGTGGTGTGCGCCGCGGCGTCGTGGGCCACCGGGCTGCTCCCCGGGAGCCTGCACGTCCTCGCGGTCGGCTCGGCGTGGGCGTACAACCTCGGGCTGAAGCGCACCGCCGCGTCGTGGGTGCCCTACGCGGTGTCTTTCGGGCTGCTGCCGGCGTTCCTCGTCACGGCGGCCGGGGGCACACCGCCGCCGGCCCTGGTCGCCACGGGCGCTCTGCTCGGCGTGGGCGCGCACCTGGCGAACGTGCTCCCCGACCTCGAGGACGACGCCGCCACGGGCGTCCGCGGGCTCCCGCACCGGCTGGGTCGCCGCGCATCCTCCGTGCTGGCGCCCGTCCTGCTCGCGGGGGGCGCCGGCGTGGTGGTCGCCGGGCTGCCGGGCCGGTCGGCGGTGGTCCTCGCGTGCGCGGCGGTGGCGGGCGCACTCGCCCTGGCTGCGGGAGTCGTCGCCCTCACGCGGCCGGCGAGCCGCGCGCCGTTCGCGCTGAGCATGGGCGTGGCCGCGGTCGCCGTGGGCCTCCTGGCGACCGCCGGCGGGCGGCTCGCCTGACCGGTGCGTGTCGGTGGTCGGGGCGACGATGGGGTCATGACGCAGCGGCCGCTCCCGAAGTCCGCCGCTCCTGCCCGGCGGCGCGCCGAGCGCTTCGAGCGGAGCCTGGCGCTGCCCGGCTGGTCGCCGTCGACCTGGGGCTACGACCCGGCGCTGGAGAGCTTCTGGGCGGAGCTGCGGCCCGACCGGGTCGCCGACGACCCCGGCGACCCCCGCCGCGGGACGGTGCTCATCAGCCGCGACCACCTCATCACCACGCTCCCCGGCCTCGCCCGGGCGGTCGCCCGCTCCACGCAGGTCGGCGACGTGACCGCGCTGCGCGCGCTGACCGCCTGACCGGGGCGGCCCGCAGCGTCCGGCTCGCGGCGGGGCGGGTCCGCGTGATGCTGTCGGCTCGCGATCCGTGAGGGGGTGGCTGGTGGCGCGGGACGGCGGGATGGTGGCGATCGGCTCGCTCCGCGAGCTCGCCGAGCTGCTCGGCCTGCTCGGCGCACCGGCGTACGTGCGGTTCAGCGGCGGGCCCGAGGCCGACGCGGCCGGGACGAGCGTCGACAAGGAGAGCGGGTGCACGCTCCCGGGGCTGTCCGTGAACCCGCTGACGCCCGAGCCCTGGTGGGACCGGCCCGCCGAGCACTGGCTGGCGCGGCAGCTCTGCCAGTACGCGCACCTCGGTGGTGGCGAGCGGTTCGGGTGGGTGCTCACGGGCGACGTCGTCGGACGCGGGCCGGACAGCGAGCCGCTGGTGCGGGAGTTCCGCGCCGTGGCGCGCCTGGCGAGCGGCGTCCTCGACGAGGCGGAGCGCGTCTACGCCGCTGTCTTCGACCCCGGCCGGGTCTGACCCGTCAGCGTTCCTCGGGGTCGAGGCCCTGGGCGGCGCGACCGCCGTCGACGGGCAGCACGGCTCCGCTGACGAAGGCAGCCCGCGCCGACAGGAGGAAGGCGACGACGTCGGCGACCTCCTCGGGCGTGCCGACCCGCCCGAGCGGGTGCAGGCGCGCCATCTCCGCGGTGACCAGGCTGCGCTCCGGTCCCGCGAGCCCGTCGAGGTACCGCTCGTACCGCTGCGTGGTCACCGAGCCGAGGGCGACGGCCGTGCACCGGATCCCGTCCCGGCCGTGATCGACCGCGACGGCCCTGGTCAGCCCCTCGATCGCCGCCTTGGCCGTGGCGTAGGCACCCGCGCCGCGGACGGCGCGCTGCGCCTGGTGCGAGGAGACGTTGACGATGGCGCCACCCCTGCCGGCCCGGCGCAGCTCCGCGACGGCCGTCGCGCACCCCACGACGACGGGAGCCAGGTTTGCCATGACGGCGTCGAGCACGCGCGGTGCGTCGGTGAGCGGGGCGTCCCAGAAGACCGCGGCGTTGTTGACCCACCCGCGCAGCCCTCCGTGGGCTCGGGCCGCCGCGGCGGCGGCCTCGGCCGTTCCGGCATCGGCCGCGTCCCCGACGACCGCCGTCACCCGGGCGTCGCCGGTGCACCACGCCGGCGCCTCGACGTCCACGACGACCACGTGCGCCCCGTCCGCGACCAGGCGCTCGGCGATGGCCCGCCCGATGCCGCGGCCGGCGCCCGTGACGACGACGGCGCCGGTGTCGGCACCGGGGTCCGCGTGCCCGTCGGCGATCGGCTCGATCCGCTCCGCCGGGTCCGCCTGGTCCATCAGTGCAGCGTCGCGTCCGCCGGGCCGGTGCGCCACTCGTGGAAGCGCACGGTCAGGCCCGGCTCCTCGCGCGTCGGCGAGCAGGCGTACGGCCCGGCGACGGCGGCCGCGTCGGGGGGGAACGGTGCCAGGCGGACCAGTGCGAACGGTTCGTCGTCCACGCGCGCGCGGATCGTGACGGCGTCCCCGGCGCGGCTGGCGCGCAGCGTGACGCGTCGACCGGACCACTCCGGCACCGGCCGCACGGACCAGTCGGACTTCCCGAGGGTGACGACGGCGCCGAGCTGCGGGACGCCGTCGGACAGCTCCACGCCCGCCTTGATCCATGTCCGATCGTCGGCGCGGACCAGGAGGCCGGCCTGGTCGAACTCGACGCTGAGGTCGACGGTGAAGGTGACCTCGACGGCGCCCGGCGTCGCGAGGTCGGCGACGAGGGCGGGGGCGTCGTCGCGGGTGAAGCCGTAGGAGGTCTCGCGCCAGGCGTCGCTGCGCGCTGCGGGCGTGAGGAGCAGGTCGTCACCGGAGGTCGAGGAGGCGGCCGGAGGGACGGTCCAGCGGCCCGTGGACCAGGGGACGGGCGTCAGGGAGGTCATGCGGTCACCCTAGGCTCAGCGGCCCCGCGCGGCGGTGCGCGCGGCCGTCGGGACGTTCGTCCCGGTCTCCTGCGGCACGGGTTTCTACGGTGGCCGGTGTGCAAATAGACGCAGGGGGCGTGAGGTCGGCGCCGGGCGGCCGCGCCCGGTGGCTCGTCCGGACCAACGCCCTCGTGGTCGCCTGGCTCGGGCTCGCGGTAGTCGTGGCCGTCGGCCATCGGTGGATCCCGGCAGCGTCGTGGCTGATGACGCACCTGCTGCTCCTCGGCGCGGCCAGTACCGCACTGCTCATCTGGACCGCCCACTTCGCCCAGGCGCTGGGGCGGCGTCCGCTGCCGGGCGGGACGCGGCAGCAGGCCGTGCGCCTGGCCCTGCACACCCTCGGCGCGGTGGCGGTCGTGACCGGCCTGGTGACGACCGTCGGCGCCGCCGTGACGGCCGGGGCCGCGATCGTCGCGGGAACCGTCCTGTGGCATGCGGCGGCCCTGGTCGGTGCGCTGCGCGGGGGCCTGGGCGGGCGCCTGTCGTGGACCACGTGGGCCTTCGTCGCGTCCGCGCTCGCGCTGCCCGTGGGCGCCTTCCTGGGGCGCCTGCTCGTGAGCGCGGGTGGCGAGCTCGCCGGGCGGGCGTACGTCGGGCACGTGGCGTCGATGCTGCTCGGCTGGGTCGGCCTGGCCGTGGTGGGCACGCTCGTCACCCTCTGGCCCACCATGCTGCGGGTCCAGCTCGACGACGCCGCCGAGCGCGCCGGGCGCCGCGGCCTGGTCGTGCTCGCCGGCTCGCTGGCGGTCCAGGTGGCAGGGACGGGGATCGGATGGCGGTGGCTGCTCGTGGCGGGCCTGGCGGGTTACGTCGTCGGCCTCGTCGTCGCCTGGCGCCCGCACGTCGCGCAGGTCCGGCGGCGCCCACCCGAAGGGTTCGCCCCCTGGTCGGTCGGGGCGGGGCTGGCGTGGCTCGCCGGCGCCGTCGGCGTGTGGGCCGCCGTGGCCGCCACCAGCCCCACGTGGGCCACGCTCCAGGGACGCACCGGGGCGCTCGTCGCGCCGCTCGCGGTCGGGTTCACCGGCCAGGTGCTGCTCGGCTCGCTCGCCCATCTCGGCCCGATGGCGCTGGGCGGGGGACCCGGTGCGGTGCGGGCCGCGCGCGACGTCGTCGACCGCGGCGCGGGCGCCCGGCTGGTGCTCGCCAACGGCGGGCTGCTGCTCTTCGTGCTGCCCGCGCCCAGCCTGGTCCGGGTCGCGGCGTCGATGCTCGCCCTGGTGGCACTGGCGGCGACGCCCGCCCTGCTGGTGCGCGCCGCCGTCGTCGCCCGGCGTGCCCGACGCAGCGCGGAGGCCTCCGGTACCCGCGGGCTCCCCGTGGCCGTGCCGGGAGGCCTGGAGGCGCCGCGCCGGCGGCACCGCCGGTCGGCGCTGGCGGGTGGGGTGGCCCTCGCTGTGGCGGTCGCCGGCGCCGTCGCGGCCGACCCGGCCGCCGCAGGGCTCGGTGCAGCCGCCGACGCCGGCGTCGCCGCGACCGGGCGGGTGGTCGAGGTGGAGGTCGTCGCCCGCGACATGCGGTTCGAGCCGGCCTCGGTCACGGTCGAGTCCGGCGATCGCCTGGTCGTGGTGCTGGCGAACGCCGACGACGTGGCGCACGACCTGGTGCTGGACTCCGGCGCGTCGTCGGGCCGCGTCGCGCCGGGCGGGACCGGACGGCTGGAGGTCGAGGTCGTCGGGCGGGCGCTGGACGGGTGGTGCTCGGTGACCGGGCACCGGCAGATGGGCATGACGTTCCGGGTCGAGGTCGCGGGCGCGGAGACCGCCGGGACGGGCCCGGCCCCGGGGCACGACGGCGGCCACCAGGACCCGGCAGCCGCGCCCTCGGCGGCGGAGGACCTGGACCTCATGGCCGATCCGGGCCTGGGTTTCGAGGCGTACGACGCCGCGCTGCCGCCTGCTCCGGACGCCGCGGTGCACCGCGTGCGGCTCGAGGTGACCGAGGTCGAGCGCGAGGTCGCGCCCGGCGTCCGGCAGACGGTCTGGACGTTCGGCGGCACCGCCCCCGGTCCGGTGCTGCGCGGGCGCGTAGGTGACCGGTTCGAGGTCACGCTGGTCAACGACGGCACGATCGGCCACTCGATCGACTTCCACGCCGGCGCCCTCGCACCGGCCGGGCCGATGCGCACGATCGAGCCCGGTGAGGAGCTCACGTACACGTTCACGGCGACCCGGTCGGGCATCTGGATGTACCACTGCTCGACCATGCCGATGTCGCTGCACATCGCGAACGGGATGTTCGGCGCCGTCGTCATCGACCCGCCGGACCTGCCGCCCGTGGACCGCGAGTACCTCCTGGTGCAGTCTGAGCTCTACCTCGGCCCGCAGGGCGGCACGGCGGACGAGCGGGCGGTGGCCGACGAGACGCCCGACGCGGTCGCGTTCAACGGGTACGCCGCGCAGTACGACCACGCGCCGCTGCCGGTGCGCGTGGGCGAGCGCGTGCGGATCTGGGTGCTCGACGCCGGACCGAACCGCGCGACCTCGTTCCACGTCGTGGGCGGGCAGTTCGAGACGGTGTTCCGCGAGGGCGCGTGGCTGCTCGGCGGGCCGGGCGCGGCGCCGACGACCGGCGGGGCCCAGGCGCTCGCGCTGCAGCCCGCGGAGGGCGGCTTCGTCGAGCTCGTGCTGCCCGAGCCGGGGCAGTACCCGTTCGTCTCGCACGTCATGGTCGACGCCGAGCGTGGCGCCCACGGCCTGCTGGACGCGCGCTGACGGTCCGCGCCGTCGTGCGACGGGTTGTCACGGACCCACGGCCGGTGCCCAGCGGCGGCCGTGGTTAACCTGAGCGCGTGACCGGCGCCCCGGGGACCGCCACGGCCGCACACACGGCCCGCACGGACGCGCCGTCGTGGTCCTGGTGGCGCGAGGCCTCCGGCTCGGTCGCGGACCTCGGCGTGCTGGTGCCGATCGCGGTCGCGCTCATCGTCTCGAACGGGCTCGCGCCGACGGCGGTGCTCCTGCCGGCTGGGCTCGCCTACCTTGCCGTCGCAGCCCTGTACCGCCTGCCGGTCGCCGTGCAGCCGCTCAAGGCGTTCGGGGCCGTCGCGATCGCCGTCGGCGCGGGGGCGGACGTCATCGCGGCGGGCGCGCTGCTCATGGGCGCCGTCTTCGTCGTCCTCGGCGCGACGGGCTGGCTCGACCGGGTGGCGCGCGCGTTCCCGCAGGCCGTCGTCCGCGGTGTGCAGCTCGCGGTGGCGCTCACGTTCGCGAAGATCGCCTGGGGGCTGGTCGTCGACCCGTCCGCGGCGTTCGTCCGGCAGCCCGGCGTCGCCGTCGCCGCGGTGCTGGCGGTGGCCCTCGCCGTCCTCCTGCTCCGCTGGCCGGTGCTCGCGCTCGTCGTCGTCGCGCTCGGTCTCGCGGTGGCCGTGGTGCTCGCGGCGCCCGACGTCGCGCCCGGTCCCTCCGCGCTGACGCCTGCGATGCCGGACGCGGCGGCGTTCGCCTCGGCGGCCGTCCTCCTCGTCCTGCCCCAGCTGCCGTTGACCTTCGCGAACTCGTGCCTGGCGCCCGCGGACGCCGCGCGCCAGTACTTCGGTGACCGCGCGGCCCGCGTCACGCCGAGCAGGCTCGCGCTCAGCCTGGGAGCCGCGAACCTCGTCGCGGGCGGCATCGGGGGCATGCCGGTGTGCCACGGGGCCGGCGGGCTCAGCGCGCACCACGCCGCGGGTGCGCGCACGTGGCGGGCACCGGCGCTCATCGGCGGGGCGCTCGTGCTGCTGGCGCTGGTCGCCGGACGGGGCCTGGCCGGCGTCCTCGGTGCGTTCCCCGTGCCGGTCCTCGCGGCTCTCCTGGTCGTGGGGGCCGTCGCGCACGCCCGGCTGCTGCGCGACGTGCGCGGGTGGGCCGCGTGGTCCGTGGTGGTCGTCGTCGGGGTGCTCGGGGTCGTGGTGAACCTGGCGCTCGGGATGCTCGTCGGACTCGCGGCGCACCTGACGGTGCGGCAGCTGACGGGGCGGCAGCTGGCAGTGCGGCAGCTGGCGGGGCGACAGAGGGGAGGGCGTCGGTGACGCCGCAGAAGACGGTGCCCCCGCTGGTGGCGCCGGGGCCGCCGCTGACGGCCGCCGAGCGTGCGCGCTACTCGCGGCACCTGCTGCTGCCCCAGATCGGGGACGAGGGCCAGCGCAGGCTGCGGGCCGCCCGCGTGGCGGTCGTCGGTGCGGGCGGGCTCGGTGCGCCGGTGCTGCAGTACCTGGCGGCCGCAGGCGTCGGGCGCCTGGGGATCATCGACGACGACGTCGTGGACGTCACCAACCTGCAGCGCCAGGTGGTGCACGGGCACGCCGACGTCGGCCGGCCCAAGGTGGACAGCGCGGCCGACGCCGTGCGCGCCATCGACCCGGGAGTGGAGGTGGTCGAGCACCGGGTGCGGCTCACGGAGGCGAACGCGGACCTGCTCGCCGGCTACGACCTCGTCGTCGACGGCGCCGACAACTTCCCGACCCGCTACCTGGTCAACGACGCGTGCGTGCGACTGGGCCTGCCCGAGGTCTGGGGGTCCGTGCTGCGCTTCGACGCGCAGGTCTCGGTGTTCTGGGGGCGCCCGCCCGCGGCCTGGCCGGTCGCGCCGGTGCAGCTGCGGGACGTGTTCCCGGAGCCGCCACCCGAGGGCGCCGTGCCGTCGTGCGCGGCGGCGGGCGTGCTCGGGGCGCTGTGCGGGCAGGTGGGGTCGCTCATGGCGACGGAGGCGATCAAGCTCGTCACCGGCACCGGTCGGCCCCTGCTCGGGCGGCTCGCGGTGCTCGACGCCCTGGCCGGTACCTGGCGGGAGGTCCCGCTGCGCGCGGCGGCGATCGGGCGGACGGTCGCCGGGTCGGGTGATACTGCGGTGGTGTCCGGCGACCAGCCCCCCGCCCCCGTCCGTCCCGCCGACGGCGCTCCCACCCCACGCGAGCCCGGGGAGGTGACGCCACGCGAGCTCGTCGGCCTGCTCGCCGCTGACGCCGTCACCCTGCTCGACGTCCGCGAGCCCGCCGAGCGCGCGATCGTCACGATCGCCGACGACGACCTGCCGATCCCGCTCGGCGAGCTGCCCGCGCGCGTGGGCGAGGTGCCGGCCGACCGTCCGGTGGTCGTCTACTGCCGCAGCGGCGCGCGCTCCGCGACCGCCGCGCGTTACCTCGCCGGCGTCGGCTACGACGTCGCGAACCTCGTCGGCGGAGTCCTGGCCTGGGCCGGCGACGTGGACCCGTCCCTGCCGCGGTACTAGCCGGGCGACGGAGGTTTGTCCCGGAGATCGCACGGGAGGCGGTCACCGGGCCGTGCCATGATCGGGCCGGTCGACCGGGGGAGGGCCATGCGCACCGTCAACGAGCACCGCGCCGCCGCGCTCGCCCTCGCCGCACCCCTCGAGGCGATCGAGCTGCCGCTGGCCGAGGCTGCGGGCCACGTGCTCGCACGCGACGTGTGCGCCGACGGGCCGCTGCCGCCCTGGGACAACTCGGCGATGGACGGCTACGCCGTGCGGGCCGCCGACGTGAGCGCCGCGGTCCCGGACGGCCCCGTGCGGCTTCGGGTGATCGCGGACCTGGCGGCGGGCAGCGCCGCGACGCCCGTCGTCGGCCCGGGCGAGGCCGCCCGCATCATGACCGGGGCCCCGATGCCCCCCGGCGCCGACGCCGTCGTCCCGGTCGAGCAGACCGACGCGGCCACGGACGTGGTCGCGATCGGCGCGCCCGCGCGGGTGGGGGCGCACGTGCGCCGGGTCGGGGAGGACGCCGCCGCCGGTAACGTGGTGCTGGCCGCCGGGGCCCTGCTGGCCGAGCGTCGCGTGGGTGCCCTCGCGGCAGCCGGCGCGGGCACCGTCACGGCGCACCGGCGCCCGCGCGTCCTCGTGCTCGCGACCGGCTCGGAGCTCGTGGCTCCCGGCGAGCCCCGCGCCCGGGGTCAGATCCCCGACTCCAACTCGTTCCTCCTGGCGGCCGCGGTGACCGCCGCCGGGTGCGAGGCCGTGCGGCTGCCGCCGGTGCCCGACGACGCGGCGCGCCTGCGCGAGGTGCTCGCCGCGCACGAGGCGGACGTCGACGCGGTGATCACCGCCGGCGGGGTGAGCGTCGGGGCGTACGACGTGGTCAAGGAGGCCCTCACCGGGTGGGGCGACGTGGCGTTCGTCGCCGTCGCGATGCAGCCGGGCAAGCCGCAAGGGCTCGGGCGGCTGCCCGGCGGCACCCCGGTCTTCTGCCTGCCGGGCAACCCCGTGAGCGTCTTCGTCTCCTTCGAGGTGCTCGTGCGGCCGGCGCTGCTGCGGATGCGCGGCCTGACAGCGGTGGACCGGCCGACGGTGCCCGCCACCGTCGAGGACGGCTGGCGCACCCCGCCCGGGCGCGCGCAGTACATGCCGGTGGCGCTGCGGGACGAGGGCGGCGCCTGGCGGGTGCGGCGCGCGGTCCCGGGCGGCTCCGGGTCGCACCTGGCCGCCGGCCTCGCAGCCGCCGACGGCCTCGCCGTCGTCCCGCTCGACACGTCCGAGGTGCGCTCGGGCGACCTGCTCACCGTGATGAGGTGCGAACCATGAGCCAGCCCTTCGGGCATCTCGACGAGCGCGGCGCGGCGCGGATGGTCGACGTGACCGGCAAGGAGCCGACCCGCCGGGAGGCGACGGCGACCGCGCTCGTGCGCTGCTCGCCCGAGGTCGTGACCGCCCTGCGGGACGACGCCGTGCCGAAGGGCGACGTGCTCGCCGTCGCCCGGATCGCCGGCGTCGCGGCCGCCAAGCGGACCCCCGACCTCCTGCCGTTGGCCCACGTCATCGGGGTGCACGGGGTGGAGATCGTGCCCGTGGTGACCGACGAGGGCGTGGCGATCCGCGCGACGGTGCGGGCGGTCGACCGGACGGGCGTCGAGATGGAGGCCCTCACGGCTGCCAGCGTCGCCGCGCTCGCCGTCGTCGACATGGTCAAGGGCCTGGACCGGACGACGTCGATCGCGGACGTGCGCCTCCTCGCGAAGTCGGGCGGACGCTCGGGTGAGTGGGTGCGCGACGACGTGCCGGCGACGCCCGCGCCCGACGGCACCGCGGCCCCCGGTGAGGCGTTCGACGCCGTCGTGCTCGCGGGCGGCGAGGGGCGCCGCCTCGGCGGCGTCAGCAAGGCGGAGCTGCGCCTCGGGGAGCGCACCTACCTCGACCGGGTGCTCGACGCCGTCGTGGGCGCCCGGCGGCGGGTCGTCGTCGGTCCGGCCGAGCTGGCCCGGCCGGACGTCCCGACGACCCTGGAGGACCCGCCGCTCGGGGGGCCCGTCGCCGGCATCGCCGCGGGCCTGGAGCACCTCGGCCCGGCGGGCGCGCCGTGGGTCGCCGTCTTGGCGTGCGACGTGCCGCGCGCGGCGGGGCTGCTGCCTCGGCTCACCGAGGCCCTCGCCGCCGACCCTGCCGCGGACGGCGCCGTCGCGGTCGACGGGCAGGGGCACCGGCAGGCGCTGGTCGGCGTCTACCGCCGCGCGGCGCTCGCGGCCGCGGTGGCGGCGCTCGCCGCCGACGGCGGCACCCACGGTCGCTCGGTCCGCTCGCTCGTCGGCGGGCTCAGGCTCGCCGAGGTGGGGGACCCGGACCGTCTGTCGGCCGACGCCGACACCTGGGAGGACGTCGCCGCGCTCGCGGCGGCGGACGGGACGAAGGAGCAGGCATGAGCGCGCACGAACCGGTCGGCGACGACCTGCACCGCTGGGTCGCGCACCTGACCGAGCAGCTCGGGGTCGACCCGGACACCGTCGAGGTGCAGTCCGTGCTGGACCTGGCGCGCGAGGCGGCGTCGGGCGTGGGGCGGCCGGCCGTCCCGCTGACGTCGTTCCTCGTCGGTTGCGCCGTGGGCGCGCGCGGTGGCGGGCGGGCGGCGTTCGACGAGGTCGCCGCGCAGGTCACGGAGCTCGCGCGGGCGTGGTCGCCGGGGGGCCCGGCGTGATCACGGTGCGGTACTTCGCGGGGGCGGCCGAGGCGGCCGGCGTGGACACCGAGCAGGCCGCCACCGGCACCGCCGACACGGTCCGTCGTGCGCTCGTCGAGGCGCACGGCCCGGCGCTCGCGCGCGTGCTCGAGCGCTGCTCGCTGCTCGCCGACGGCGTCCGCGTGGACGGCGACACTCCCGTGCCGGACGGCGCGACGCTCGACGTGCTGCCGCCGTTCGCCGGGGGCTGACCCGCCTCAGCCGCCGATGGCGCTCATCGGCCGGTCGGGCTGGAGGAACGCCGGGTCGTCGATGTCGTGCCCCGGTCGCTTGCTCGCCAGGCACGCTCGGAACGCGGCCTCCAGGCGCGCGTCCACGTCGGCGTCCACCTCGGGCCCCGCCTCGTCGCCGGCCGCGTGGCCCGCCCCGTGGCCGTCCTGGCGCACGATGCTCCGCAGGTCCGTCTCCGACCGCGCGAACAGGCAGGCCCGCAGCTGTCCGTCGGCCGTGAGCCGGACGCGGTCGCACGCCCCGCAGAACGGCGCCGAGACCGAGGCGATGACACCGACCGTCGCCGGGCCGCCGTCGACGTACCAGAGCTCCGCCGGCGCCGACCCGCGGCCGGGCACCTCGGTCAGCGAGTACTCGGCGGTCAGCCGGTCCAGGATCTCCGCCTGGCTCACCATCCGGCGTCGGTCCCACGTGTGCCCCGGGTCCAGCGGCATCTGCTCGATGAAGCGCATCTGGTAGCCGTGCTCGAGGGCGTAGCGGACCAGCGGCACCACGTCGTCCTCGTTGACGTCCCGCATCACCACGGCGTTCAGCTTGATCGGCGCGAGGCCCACGGCCTCGGCCGCGGCGATCCCGGCCAGGGTCTGGGGCAGGCGGTCGCGTCGGGTCAGCGACCGGAAGCGGTCGCGGTCCAGCGTGTCGAGGCTGATGTTCACGCGGGCGAGGCCGGCGTCGCGCAGCGGCCCCGCGAGCGCGGGCAGCCGCAGGGCGTTGGTGGTGAGCGAGACCTCGGGACGGCCGGCGGCGCCCTCGAGCGCGGCGAGCCGGCGCACGACGTCGACGACGTCGGGGCGCAGCAACGGCTCGCCGCCCGTCAGCCGGATCTCGCTGATCCCCAGCCGCACGCCGACGGACGCGATGCGCACGAGCTCGGCCGTCGTGAGCATGGTCGGGCCGGGCAGCCAGGGCACGCCCTCGGCGGGCATGCAGTAGGTGCACCGCAGCGAGCAGCGGTCGGTCAGGGAGATCCGCAGGTCCCGGTGGACGCGGCCGAACCTGTCGACGAGCGGTGCCGGCGCCGTCACGTCAGGCCCGCCCACACGTGGGAGCCGTCGGCGAGCACCTCGCGCTTCCAGACCGGCAGCTCGGCCTTCACCGCCTCGACGAGGTCGCGGCAGACGTCGAATGCCAGTGCGCGGTGCGCGGTCGCGACCACCGCGACGAGCGCGGGCTCGCCGACCGCGAGGCGGCCGACGCGGTGGGCGAGCGCGAGCCGGAGCACGCCCTCGTGGGCGGACGCCTCGTCCGCCAGGCGCCCCAGGACGGCGGCGGCGTCCGGGTGCGCCGAGTACTCCAGGGCCACGACCCGGCCCTGGACGGCGGGGTCGTGGTCCCGGACCCGGCCGACGAAGACGGCGACGGCGCCGGCCTGGGTGTCGTCCACGGCCGCGAGGAGGTCCGCCGGCACGAGCGGCTCGGCGCTCAGTGCGACGACCGCCATCAGTGGTCGCCCCCGGCGAGCTGGTCGAGCAGGTGGTCGAGCAGGGGGAGCAGCACCCGCAGGCCGTCCCGCACGCCGCCGGTGCTGCCGGGCAGGTTCACGACGACAGCGCCCTCGCCCGTCACGCCCGCGAGACCGCGCGAGAGGACGGCCGTGGGCACGGTGTCCGCCGACGCGCGGCGCACGGCCTCCGCGAGCCCGGGCAGCTCGCGGGCGAGCAGCGGCCGCGTCCCCTCGGGGGTCTCGTCGCGCGGCCCGACGCCCGTGCCCCCGCTGGTGACGACGACGCGCGCCCCGGCGGCGACGGCGGCGCGGACCGCCGCCGTGACGCTCGCGGCGCCGTCGGGCACGACCGAGCGGTCCGCCGGGTACCCCGCCTGCGCGAGGAGGTCGACCGCAGCCGGGCCGGACCGGTCCTCCGCGAGCCCGGCGGAGCACCGGTCCGAGACGACGACGACCGCCGCCCGGACGCCCGCCGGGGTCACCGGACGCCCACCATGAGCGCGGTGTAGCCGCTGGCCGGGTACGCGGCGCGGACGGCGTCCGTGACGGGCCCGAGATGCTCGGTCCCGGCGAGGAGCGCCTCCACCATGACCTGCAGCTCGAGGCGGGCGAGCGGTGCGCCGGGGCACGCGTGGATGCCGGTGCCGTACAGCAGGTTGTCGGCGGGGTCGCGGTCGAGGCGGAACTCGTCCGGGTCGCCCATGACCGTCTCGTCGCGGTTGGCCGACGCCCACAGCAGAGTGACGGGGGCACCGGCCGGGATGCGACGACCGGCGACCTCGACGTCGCGCGTGGCCCGGCGGCGGTTCGCCACGAGCGGCGGGTGGATGCGCAGGAGCTCGTCCACGGCGCTGGGGATCGCGGCGGGGTCGGTGCGCAGGAGCTGCTGGACCTCGGGCCGCTCGGCCAGGGCGTGCACGAGGATGCCGACGCACGCCGCGATGGTGCTCAGCTCGCCGACCGTCCAGTTGCGGATGAGGCTGACGAGCTCCTCGTCGGTCAGCGGGCGCCCGTCCACCCGTTCGGTGAGCAGCTCGGCGGTGACGTCACCCGGCGCGGAGACGAGCCCGGCGGTGCGGCGTCGGGCCGCGATCTCGCCGCGGATGTAGCCGTCGAACTCGAGCGCCACGGCGGCCAGCGCCTCGGGGTCCCGGCTCAGCGAGGCCCGGTGGTTGCGCAGGGTCCAGTCACGCAGGGGGCCCTCGAGCGCGGCGGGCCACCCCATGAACGCGCTCTGCACCCGGAGGGCGAAGGCCCGGGCGAGCGGGTCCATGACCTCGGTGGGGCCACCGCGCGGCAGGTCCGCGACCAGGCGGGCGGCGATGTCGCGGACCGCCGGCTCGAGCGCCGACATCCGCTCGGGCGTGAAGTACCGCTCGTTGATGCGCCGGTGCTCGGTGTGCTCGGGGGGGTCCATCCCGTTGGGCACGGACACCCGGGGGGACACCACGTTGCTGAACGTGTCGTGGTCCCGGGCCGCGGCGACGACGTCGTCGTGCCGGAAGAGGGTCCAGCCGAGGTAGTCGCTGTGTGCGACCGGGCAGCGGCCGCGCATCGCGTCGTAGGCGGTGAGCTGGTCGGCCAGCACCTCGGGTGCGCGCGGGTCCCAGTCGCTCCCGGTCCTCACCTCGGTCATCGGCGCCACCCCTCGGTCCCTGCTCGGTTCGTGTGCTCCGGTCGCCGACCGGGCTCGCCTGCGCGGCCGGCCCGCGGACGCGGACCACGCTATCCAGCCGACGATGCGGTGCGGCACGCCCGAACCCGGGAATACTCGTCCCATGAGCGCGGGGATCACGGGACGCACACTCGCCTCCGCACGTCGTCTGGCCATCCTGCGCTTCCTGCGGGAGGCCGGCGAGCCGGCCCTCGTCACCGAGGTCGCGCAGGCCACCGGCCTGCACCCCAACACGGCCCGGGAGCACCTGGACCGGCTGGTCGCCTCGCGCTTCGTCGAGAGCACGGCCGAGCGCCGCGGGACCCAGGGGCGCCCGCGCCTGCGGTACTCGATCGTCCGGCGCCGGGCCGCGGCCACGGCCGACGAGCGGTTCCGCGAGGCGTATCTGGCGAGCGCCCGCGAAGGGCTCGACCTCCCGGACCAGGCGTCGCCCGACGGCGGCGCCGCCGGGGAGGTGGCGGGGCAGCTGGCGGCCCTGGACCTGCACCTGGACGACCTCGGCTTCGCCCCCGAGGTGGCGCCGGCCGATCGCGCGGTGCACCTGCACCGGTGCCCGTACGCCACCCTCGCCCACGAGCGGACCGAGCTGCTGTGCGAGGTCCACCTGGATCTCGCCCGTGACGTGCTCGCCGCCGAGGGTGGGCCGGTCACGGCCGAGAGCCTGGAGCCCTTCGTCGGCCCCCGGCACTGCGTGCTGCATCTCGACGGTTTCTGACGGGCCGCCGCGCGCATCTCCGGAGTTTTCCCGGGATTCCCGGCGTCTTCCTCTCGCGCCCGCCGCCCAGACTCGTCAAGATGGCTGCGGGACCGTGGCCGCGCGTGGCACCCGGAGGAACGATGGCGATCGTGAACCCCAGCGTCGACCTGGCGCGATGGGACCCGGAGGACCCCGAGCGCTGGGACAAGCGGTTCGCGTGGCGCACGCTCTGGATCACGACGTACAACCTCACGCTCGCGTTCTGCGTCTGGTACCTGGTCAGCGCGATCGCGCCCCGCCTCACGACGATCGGCTACGACCTGACGGACGCCCAGCTCTACTGGCTGGTCGCGGTGCCGGGGCTCTCCGGCGGTCTGATGCGCCTGATCTACATGTTCCTGCCGCCCATCGTGGGGACGCGCACGCTCGTCGGCGGCTCGGCCACGCTGCTGCTGCTGCCCATGCTCGGCTGGACCTTCGCCGTCCGGAACGTGGACACGCCGTACTGGGTGCTGCTGCTGCTGGCCGCGGCGTGCGGCGTCGGCGGTGGGGCGTTCTCGGGCTTCATGCCCTCCACGAGCTACTTCTTCCCGCGGCGGATGGCGGGCACCGCGCTCGGCCTCCAGGCGGGCCTCGGCAACTTCGGCGTGAGCCTGATCCAGTTCCTCACGCCGTGGGTGGTCGGCTTCGGCCTCCTCGGCGTCACCGCGCTGACGCCGCAGGAGAAGATCGACGGCGGCCACATGTGGCTGCACAACGCCGGACTCGTGCTCGTGCCCTGGGTGATCCTCGGCATGGTGCTCGCCGCGGTGTTCCTGCGCCGGGTGCCCGTGGAGGCGAACTTCCGTCAGCAGCTCGACATCTTCCGGGACCGCCACACCTGGTACATGACGGCCATCTACCTGATGACGTTCGGCGCCTTCTCCGGCTTCGCCGCGCAGCTCGGGCTCATCATCAAGAACGAGTACGGCAGCTTCGCCGACGCGCCCGACCCGCTGAAGTACGCGTTCCTGGGGCCCCTCGTCGGCTCGGCGACCCGCGCCGCCTGGGGGCCGCTGTGCGACCGGTTCGGCGGCGCGGTCTGGACGTTCGTCGCGGGCGTCGGCATGACGGTCAGCACCCTGGTCACGGCGTTCTTCCTGAGCCCGACGTCGGTGGACCAGTTCGGCCCGTTCCTCATCGGGATGCTCGTGGTCTTCTTCTTCGCCGGCATCGGCAACGCGGGCACGTTCAAGCAGATGCCGATGATCTTCGCCCGACGGCAGGCCGGCGGGGTCATCGGCTTCACCTCGTCGATCGCGGCGTTCGGGCCCTTCCTCGTGGGCATGGCGCTGTCCGCCGTCTCGCCCCGCGCGTTCTTCTTCGGCGCCGTCGTGTACTTCGCGGCCTGCACGGTGCTCGCCTGGACCCAGTACGCCCGCCCGGGAGCGCCGCGCCCGAGCTGACGCCCCGGTACCGCACGCCCCGCGTCGTCGACCGAAGGAGACCAACGATGACCCAGACCGCCACCGGACCGGGCGCAGGACTCGACGGACCGGCGTCCGACGCGATCCTCCGGCTCGGCCGGCACCTGCGGCGCGGCGAGGTCTCCGACGACCTGCGCACCCTGTACCAGATCGGGGGGCGCGACGCGGACACCTTCTACCGGGACCGCTGGAGCCACGACAAGGTCGTGCGGTCCACGCACGGGGTGAACTGCACCGGGTCGTGCTCCTGGAAGGTCTACGTCAAGGACGGGATCATCACCTGGGAGTCGCAGCAGACGGACTACCCGTCCGTCGGCCCCGACCGGCCCGAGTACGAGCCGCGGGGCTGTCCGCGCGGCGCGGCGTTCAGCTGGTACACGTACTCGCCGACGCGCATCCGCTACCCCTACCTGCGCGGCCTCCTGCTCGAGATGTACCGCGAGGCGCGGGCCCGCACGGGCGACCCGGTCGAGGCCTGGGCGAGCATCGTCGACGATCCCGAGGCGTCCCGTCGGTACAAGGCCGCCCGCGGGAAGGGCGGCCTGGTCCGCGCCTCGTGGGACGAGGCCCTGGAGATCGTCGCGGCGGCGCAGGTGCACACCATCCGCCGCTACGGGCCGGACCGGGTCGCCGGCTTCTCGCCGATCCCGGCGATGTCGATGGTGTCGCACGGCGCCGGTGCCCGGTACCACGCGCTGCTCGGTGCGCCGATGCTCTCGTTCTACGACTGGTACGCCGACCTGCCCGTCGCGTCCCCGCAGGTCTTCGGAGACCAGACGGACGTCCCGGAGTCCGGGGACTGGTGGGACGCCGGCTACCTGATCATGTGGGGCTCGAACGTCCCGGTGACCCGCACGCCCGACGCGCACTGGATGGTCGAGGCCCGCTACCGCGGTCAGAAGGTCGTCGTGGTCTCGCCCGACTACGCCGACAACGTCAAGTTCGCCGACGAGTGGCTCGCCGCCGCCCCCGGCACCGACGGCGCCCTCGCGATGGCCATGGGACACGTCGTCCTGCGCGAGTTCTACGTGGACCGCCAGGTGCCCTACTTCGCCGACTACGCGAAGCGGTACACCGACCTGCCCTTCCTCGTGCGCCTGGAGGAGGCCGACGACGGCGCGTACGTGGCCGGCAAGTTCCTCACCGCCGAGGACCTCGGCGGGAGCGAGGCGACGGTGGAGAACGCCGCGTTCAAGACCGTGCTGCTCGACGCGCGGACGCAGGCGCCGGTCGTGCCGGGCGGCTCGCTCGGCCACCACTACGGCGAGGCCGGCGCGGGCCGCTGGAACCTCGACCTGGGCGACGTCGACCCGATGCTGTCGGCCGGTGGTGCGGCCGTCGGCGCCGCGCCGACGGGCGACGCGGTCGAGGTGGTCCTGCCGCGGTTCGACGCGCTCGACGGGGCGGCGTCCACGGTTCGACGCGGGGTTCCGGTCCGCCGGGTCGCCGGGCACCTGGTCACCACCGTGCTCGACCTGCTGCTGGCCCAGTACGGCGTCGGGCGCGACGGTCTGCCCGGGCAGTGGCCGACGGGCTACGACGACGCGAGCCAGCCCTGCACGCCCGCCTGGCAGGAGCAGTTCACCGGCGTGCCCGCCGCGAAGGCGGAGCGCATCGGCCGGGAGTTCGCCGCGAACGCCGAGGAGTCGCGCGGCCGGTCGATGATCCTCATGGGCGCGGGGACCAACCACTGGTTCCACTCCGACACGATCTACCGCTCGTTCCTGGCCCTGACGACGCTGACGGGCTGCCAGGGCGTGAACGGCGGCGGCTGGGCGCACTACGTCGGCCAGGAGAAGGTCCGGCCGGTCACGGGGCACAGCCTCTACGCGAACGCGCTCGACTGGTCGCGGCCGGCCCGCACGATGGTGCAGACCGCGTACTGGTACCTGAACACCGACCAGTTCCGCTACGACGCGTTCGGTGCGGACACGCTGGCCGCGCACGTGCCCGGGCGGTCCGGGGGCCACCTCACCGGCAAGGCGACCGCCGACGTCGTCGCGCAGTCCGCGCGGCTCGGCTGGATGCCGTCGTACCCGACGTTCGACCGCAACCCGCTCGACCTGGCGGACGACGCCGCGGCGGCCGGGGTGGGCGTGGGCGAGCACGTCGTCGGCGAGCTGAAGGCCGGGCGGTTGCGGTTCGCCGCGGAGGACCCGGACGCGCCCGAGAACTTCCCGCGGGTGCTGACCGTGTGGCGGGCGAACCTGCTCGGCAGCTCGGCGAAGGGCAACGAGTACTTCCTGCACCACCTGCTGGGCACCGACTCGAACCTGCGCGCGACGCAGGCGCCGCCGGACGCGCGGCCGCGCGACGTCGTCTGGCACGACGAGGCACCCACGGGCAAGCTCGACCTGCTCGTCTCGCTGGACTTCCGGATGACGAGCACCACCGTCTACTCCGACGTCGTGCTGCCGGCGGCGACCTGGTACGAGAAGTACGACCTCAACACCACGGACATGCACCCGTTCGTGAACTCGTTCAGCCCGGCGATCGCACCGCCGTGGCAGACGCGGACGGACTTCGACATCTTCCACGGCATGGCGCGCCGGTTCAGCGAGCTGGCGGCGCAGCACCTGGGGGTCCGCACCGACGTCGTCGCCGTCCCGCTCACGCACGACACGCCCGACGAGCTCGCGACGCCGCACGGCGTCGTCCGCGACTGGAAGACGGGGGAGTGCGAGCCGGTCCCGGGCGTCACGATGCCGAAGATCGTCACGGTGGAGCGCGACTACGGCGCGGTCGCGGCCAAGATGGCGACCCTCGGGCCGCTGGTCGACACGCTCGGGGCCACGACCAAGGGCGTGACGTTCGACGTCCGCCAGGAGGTCGCGTACCTGGGGCGCAAGAACGGCGTCGCGCAGGGCACGGGGAGCGTCGTCGAGGGGCGGCCGCTGCTGACCCGTGACGTGCACGCGTGCGAGGCGATCCTGGCGCTGTCCGGGACGACCAACGGGCGCCTGGCCGTGCAGGGCTTCCACACCCTCGAGAAGCGCACGGGGACGCAGATGGCGGACCTCGCGGCCGAGCACGAGGGCAAGCAGGTGACCTTCGCCGACACCCAGGCCGCCCCGACGACGGTGATCACCTCCCCGGAGTGGTCCGGCACGGAGCACGGCGGGCGGCGCTACTCCCCGTTCACGATCAACGTCGAGCGGCTCAAGCCCTGGCACACCCTGACCGGCCGCCAGCACTTCTACCTGGACCACGACTGGATGACCGAGCTGGGCGAGGGGTTGCCCGTCTTCCGGCCGCCGCTGAACATGTCCGAGCTCTTCGGCGAGAACGCCGTCGGGCACACCGGCGAGGTGGACGGCGCCGACGGTGCTGTGGGAGTGACCGTGCGGTACCTGACCCCGCACAACAAGTGGTCGATCCACTCCGAGTACCAGGACAACCTCTTCATGCTCTCGCTGTCCCGCGGCGGCCCGACCATCTGGATGAGCGACAAGGACGCCGCCAAGGCCGGGATCGCCGACAACGACTGGATCGAGGCGGTGAACCGGAACGGCGTCGTGGTGGCGCGTGCGGTCGTCTCGCACCGCATGCCCGAGGGCACGGTCTACATGCACCACGCCCAGGACCGGCTGATCGACGTCCCGCGGTCGGAGACCACGGGCAAGCGCGGCGGCATCCACAACTCGCTGACCCGCCTGCTCATCAAGCCGAGCCACCTGATCGGCGGCTACGCCCAGCTCTCGTACGCGTTCAACTACCTCGGCCCCACGGGCAACCAGCGGGACGAGGTCACGGTGGTCCGCCGCCGCAGCCAGGAGGTGACGTACTGATGCGCGTGGTTGAGCGGCGACGTCCGGAGCGAGGAACGAGCGGAGGCGGAGCGCGATGAGAGTGATGGCCCAGATGGCGATGGTCATGAACCTCGACAAGTGCATCGGCTGCCACACGTGCTCGGTCACGTGCAAGCAGGCGTGGACGAACCGCACGGGCACCGAGTACGTGTGGTTCAACAACGTCGAGACCCGGCCCGGCCAGGGCTACCCCCGCACCTACGAGGACCAGGAGAAGTGGGAGGGCGGCTGGACGCTGAACAAGCGCGGGCGCCTGCAGCTCAAGGCCGGTGGCCGGCTGAAGAACCTGTTCACGATCTTCGCCAGCCCCAAGCAGCCCTCGATCGACGAGTACTACGAGCCCTGGACCTACGACTACGAGCGGCTCACCAGCGCGCCACTGCAGGAGCACACGCCCGTCGCGCGCCCGAAGTCCCTGCTGACCGGCCAGGACATGCAGGTCTCCTGGAGCGCCAACTGGGACGACGACCTCGGCGGCGCGCCCGCGCTCACGCAGGCGGACCCGGTGCTCGCCAAGGTCGCCGACAAGGTCAAGCTCGAGTTCGAGCAGACGTTCATGTTCTACCTGCCGCGCATCTGCGAGCACTGCCTCAACCCGTCGTGCGCGGCGTCCTGCCCGTCGGGCGCGATCTACAAGCGGTCCGAGGACGGGATCGTGCTCGTGGACCAGGACAAGTGCCGCGGCTGGCGCAAGTGCGTGACCGGGTGCCCGTACAAGAAGATCTACTTCAACCACCGGACCGGCAAGGCCGAGAAGTGCACGTTCTGCTTCCCGCGCATCGAGGTGGGCCTGCCCACGGTGTGCTCGGAGACGTGCGTCGGGCGCCTGCGGTACATCGGCCTGGTCCTGTACGACGCCGACCGGGTGCTCGAGGCCGCGAGCGAGCCCGACGAGACGAAGCTCCTCGCCGCGCAGCGCTCGGTGTTCCTCGACCCGGACGACCCGGCGGTGCAGCGCGCCGCGGAGGAGGCCGGCATCCCGCGGGACTGGGTGGACGCCGCGCGCCGCTCGCCGATCTGGTCGCTCATCCACCGTTACGAGGTGGCCCTGCCGCTGCACCCGGAGTACCGGACGCTGCCCATGGTCTGGTACATCCCGCCGCTGTCGCCCGTCGTGGACGTGGTCCGGGACACCGGGGAGGACGCCGAGGACCGCGGGAACCTCTTCGCGGCGATCGATGCCCTGCGCATCCCGATCGAGTACCTCGCCGAGCTCTTCACGGCGGGCGACGTCGCGCCCGTCGACGCCGTGCTGCGGCGCCTGGCGGCGATGCGCTCGTACATGCGGGACATCTCCATGGGCCGCGACGGCGACCCGGCGATCCCGGAGTCCGTCGGCATGTCGGCGACGGACATGCAGGCGATGTACCGGCTGCTCGCGCTCGCCAAGTACGACGAGCGTTACGTCATCCCGACGGCGCACGCCGAGCAGGCCCACTCCCTGGAGGAGCTCGCCACCGAGTGCGCCCTCGACTACGACGGCGGGCCTGGCATGGGCGGGTCCGGTCCCTTCGGCGAGGGCTCGGGACGCAACGACCCGATCGCCGTCGAGAACTTCCACATGCTCAGCCAGCGGCAGACCACCGACACCGTGGCGGACCCGGCGACGCGCAAGGCGCGCGTCAACCTGCTGAACTGGGACGGCAAGGGCGTGCCACCGGGCCTGTTCCCGCCGAAGGACCCGGGCGCCCCGGGCCCCGGTCTGCGCGAACCCGACGCCGCGGCGGCCCCCGCCGTCGTCCAGCCCCTGCCGGCTGGCGGGAGCGTGCCCGGGCCGGCGGGCACCGGGACGCAGCCGCGCGAGCCGGGGGCGACGTCGTGAACCGGGTCGCGCGGGCCCGTGCGGCCCAAGGCCTGGCGACCCGGGAAGCGGCCGTCGCGCACCGCGTCGCGGCCCTCCTGCTGGAGTACCCGACCGCGGAGCTGCGCGGCCTCCTGCCGAGCCTGCGCGCTGCGGTCGACGAGCTGGCGGCTCCGCTGGCCGGGCCGCTGGCGCGCACGCTCGAGCACGTGGCCGGGACGGAGCCGACGGCGCTGGCCGCGCAGTACGTCGAGACGTTCGACCTGCGCCGCCGGTGCAGCCTGTACCTGACGTACTACGCGTACGGGGACACCCGGCGCCGGGGAGTCGCGCTCGTGGAGTTCAAGCAGGCGTACCGGGCCGCGGGGATGGAGCTGGCCGACGACGAGCTGCCGGACCACCTGGCGGTGGTCCTGGAGTTCGCCTCCGGCCCGGATCAGGCCGCGCGCGAGGCCGGGCTGCGGCTGCTCCTCGCCCACCGAGCCGGGCTCGAGCTGCTGCGCCTCGCGCTGGCGGACGCCGGGTCGCCGTGGGCCGGCGCGGTCGAGGCGGTCTGCGCCACCCTGCCGCCGCTCGACGGCGACGAGCGGACGGCCGTCGCGCGGCTCGCCGCCGAGGGTCCGCCGGGCGAGGACGTCGGGCTCGACCCGACCCTCCAGCCGTACGCCACCACCGTCTCGACGTCGGGAGCACGACGATGACCACCCCGGACCCGGCCGACGTGACGACCCTGGACACGGTGCTCTGGGTGGTCCTGCCATACCTGTTCCTGACGGTGTTCGTGCTCGGCCACGTGTGGCGGTACCGCTACGACAAGTTCGGCTGGACCACACGGTCGTCACAGCTGTACGAGCGGCGCCTGCTGCGCTGGGCGAGCCCGTTGTTCCACTTCGGCATCCTCGCGGTCTTCCTGGGGCACGTGATGGGCCTGGGGATCCCGAAGGCGTGGACCGACGCGGTCGGCATGAGCGAGCAGATGTACCACGCCATGGCGGTGGGGATCGGCGGTGTCGCTGGGATCTCCACGGTGACCGGCCTCGTGCTGCTCATCTACCGGCGCCGCACGGTGGGCCCGGTGTTCCGGGCCACCACACGCATGGACAAGGTGATGTACCTCGTCCTGGCCGTGGTCATCGCGCTCGGCATGTGGAACACGATCGCCGGCTCGATGCTCAACCTCGGCGGCGAGTACGACTACCGGGAAGGTGTCTCCGTGTGGTTCCGCGGGATCTTCCGGTTCGACCTGCACCCCGAGCTCATGGCGGACGCACCGATCGGCTTCCAGCTGCACGGCATGGCCGCGATGCTCCTGTTCGCCCTGTGGCCGTTCACGCGCCTCGTGCACGTCTTCTCCGTGCCGCTGGGGTACCTGTGGCGGCCGTACGTCGTCTACCGGGCGCGCACCCCGCGCGTCGGGCAGCGCGGCACCCGGCGCGGCTGGGAGGGCGTCCAGCGTCCGCCCGAGCGCGTCGGTCCGCTCTGAGCCCGACGACGTGACGCGCGGCTCCCGGTCGATCTCACCGCGGGGCCGGCCGCGCCGTGAGCGGACGGTGTCCTGCCGGTAACGCCGCCACGCCCGTCCGCGAAACACCCCGCTCCTAGCGTCGCGCCCAGGCGGCCGACGTCGTCCGCCCGCAGCACCGCCCCGACGGCGCGCTCGCGGAGCGTGGGAGCAGGAGGCACGGATGACGACGACGGACACGAGCCCGACGACGACGGACACGAGCACGACCCACCGGCGCGGGACGACGGTCATCGCGCCGCCGTCCCGGCGGTCCGCCTGGATCGAGCACTGGGACCCGGAGGACCACGCGTTCTGGCAGGGCGGTGGCCGGACGGTCGCCCGCCGCAACCTCGTGCCGTCGATCCTCGCCGAGTTCCTCGGCTTCGCCGTCTGGGCGTCGTGGTCGATCGTCGTGCCGCAGCTCGGGGCCGCCGGGTTCGACCTGACCGTGGACCAGCAGTACTGGCTCGTGGCCGTCCCGGCGCTCGTCGGGGCCACCCTGCGGATCCCGTACACGTTCGCGGTCCCCAGGTTCGGCGGCCGGAACTGGACGGTGGTCTCCGCGCTGCTGCTCCTGCTCCCGGCGTCCGCGCTCGCGGTCGTCGCGTCGCGACCGGCGACGCCGTTCGCGGTGCTCCTCGTCGTCGCGGCGCTCGCCGGGCTGGGCGGCGGGAACTTCGCCTCCTCGATGGCGAACATCTCGTTCTTCTACCCGGAGCGCGAGAAGGGCCGCGCGCTGGGCCTGAACGCCGCCGGCGGGAACCTCGGGACCGCGTTCGTGCAGCTCGTCGTGCCGGTGGTGGTCGTCGCGGGCGGCGGGCTCGCCCTCGAGCGTGCGGGGCTGATGTTCCTCCCGCTCGTGCTCGGGGCCGCTGTCCTCGCGTGCCGGCGGATGTCGAACCTGACGGGCGCCCGCGCGGACTACCGGGCGTTCGGCGCGGCCACCCGCAACCGACACACGTGGGTGATCTCGTTCCTCTACATCGGCACGTTCGGCTCCTTCATCGGGTACGCGGGGGCGTTCCCGACGCTGCTCGCCGGGCAGTTCCCGCAGGTCGGCATGTCCCTGGCGTTCCTGGGCGCGCTCGTCGGCTCGCTCGCCCGCCCGGCCGGTGGGGCGCTCGCCGACCGATGGGGCGGCGCGCCGGTGACCATCGCGTCGTTCCTCGTCATGGCGGCCGGCGCCGCGGGTGCCGTCGCCGCCCTGAGCAGCCGCGACGTCGGGCTCTTCCTGGGCTCCTTCCTGGTGCTCTTCGTCGCCAGCGGGGCCGGCAACGGGGCGACGTACCGGATGATCCCGGCGGTCTTCCAGGTCGGCGCCACGACGCCGGAGCGGGCCGCCGCGGCCCGCAAGGCGGCCGCGGGCTGCCTCGGCATCGCGGGCGCCGCCGGCGCGTTCGGCGGGTTCCTCATCCCGCGGGGCTTCGCCGTCTCGACGACGGTCGCCGGCTCGCTCGTCCCGGCGCTGTGGGTCTTCGTCGGCATGTACGCGGTGACGGCAGCCACGACCTGGGCGGTGTACCGGCGCCCGTCTGCCGCGCTGAGCGCGGCGAGGATCTGAGTGCCGGCCCCCGCGCAGGTCCGCGAGGTCGCGACCCACTGCCCGTACTGCGCGCTCCAGTGCGCGCAGACGCTCGGCGCGCCGGACGAGGCGGCCACGGCCTCCGGCGCGCCCGTCTCGGTCGCCGGGCGGGACTTCCCGACGAACCGTGGCGGGCTGTGCCGCAAGGGCTGGACGAGCGGGGTCGTGCTCCGCGCTCCGGACCGCCTGGTGGCGCCGCTCGCGCGGGACGCCGCCGGCGACCTGCGCGCGGCCGGCTGGGACGAGGCCCTGGACCGCGTCGCCGCCGGGATCCGGGCCGCTCAGGAGCGGTACGGACCAGAGTCCGTCGCCGTGTTCGGTGGCGGCGGGCTCACCAACGAGAAGGCGTACGCGCTCGGCAAGTTCGCGCGCGTCGTCCTGCGGACCCCGTACGTCGACTACAACGGGCGCTTCTGCATGGCGAGCGCGGCGGCCGGGGCGATCCGGGCCTTCGGCGTCGACCGCGGCCTGCCGTTCCCGCTCGCTGATCTCGGCGGCGCCTGCGCCGTGCTCCTCCTCGGCTCGAACCTCGCGGAGACGATGCCGCCCGCCGTGGCGCACCTCGCCGGCGCCCGTGCGGCTGGTGGACTGGTGGTCGTCGACCCGCGCCGCTCGGCGACCGCCGCGCTCACCGAGGACGGCGCCGGGCTGCACCTCGCGCCCGTCCCGGGCACCGACCTGGCGCTCCTGCTCGGGCTGCTGCACGCCGTCCTGGCCGAAGGGCTGGCCGACGAGGCGTACCTCGCTCAGCGCACGACCGGTGCCGCCGACGTGCGGCGCAGCGTGGCGGCGTGGTGGCCCGAGCGCACCGAGGCCGTCACGGGGGTGCCCGCCGACGACGTCCGGGCGGCCGCCCGGCTGCTCGCCCGCGCGGCGCCGCACGCCGGCGGGGCCGGCGCGTACGTCCTGACGGGCCGCGGCGTCGAGCAGTCGACGCAAGGCACCGCGACCGTCACGGCAGCCATCAACCTCGCCCTGGCCCTCGGGCTGCCGGGACGGCGGGGGAGCGGCTACGGAGCCATCACGGGGCAGGGCAACGGTCAGGGCGGTCGCGAGCACGGGCAGAAGGCGGACCAGCTGCCCGGCTACCGCAAGATCGACGACCCGGCTGCCCGCGCGCACGTCGCGGGCGTCTGGGGCGTCGCCCCGGACGCGCTGCCCGGGCCGGGCGTCCCCGCCGTCGAGCTCCTGCGCCGCTGCGGGACCCCCGACGGGCCGCGGGTGCTCCTCGTGCACGGCTGCAACCTCGTCGTGAGCGCGCCCGACGCCCAGCGCGTCCGCGAGCGGCTCGCCGCGCTCGACCTGCTCGTCGTGTGCGACGTCGTCCCGTCCGAGACGGCGCGGATGGCGGACGTCGTGCTGCCGGTGACGCAGTGGGCCGAGGAGGAGGGCACCATGACCTCCCTCGAAGGGCGCGTGCTCCGGCGCAGGCGTGCGCTCCCGCCGCCCGAGGGCGTGCGGACCGAGCTGGAGGTGATCGGCGCGCTCGCGGCCCGGCTCGGCACGCCGACGGGGTTCCCGACCGACCCGCGCGAGGTCTTCGGCGAGCTCGCCCGCGCGTCGGCGGGCGGGGTCGCCGACTACTCGGGCGTCACGTACGCACGGCTGGAGGCAGGCGAGGCCCTGCACTGGCCGTGCCCCGCCACGCCCGACGACGTCCCCGACCACCCCGGCACCCCCCGGCTGTTCCTCGACCGGTTCGGGACACCCGACGGTCGCGCGCGGATGGTGGCCGTCGACCACGCGGGTCCCTCGGACCGCCTCACCGGCACCCGTCCGCTGTACCTGGTGACGGGGCGGGTGCTCGAGCACTACCAGTCGGGGGCGCAGACGAGGCGGGTACCGGCGCTGGCCGCCGCCCAGCCGGAGCCGTACGTCGAGATGCACCCGTGGCTCGCCGACCGCCTCGGTCTCGCCGACGGTGAGCTCGCGGAGGTCGCGTCGGCCCGGGGCACGGCGGTCGCGGTGACCCGCGTGACGCCGATGGCGCGCCCCGACACCGTCTTCATGCCCTTCCACTGGCCCGGGGAGGGCAGCGCGAACCGGCTCACCACCGACGCGACCGACCCCGTCTCGGGCATGCCGGAGTTCAAGGTCGCCACGGTCGACGTGCGCGCCGCCGGCACCGGACAGGAGCCCTGAGCGTGGCGGGATCGCGCCTGCGGGTGGTGGTCGTGGGCGGCGGCATGGTGGGCACCCGGTTCGCCGACGAGCTCCACGCCCGCGCCGGCGGCGCCGTCGACATCACGGTGCTCGGGGCCGAGCCGCACGAGCCGTACAACCGCGTGCTGCTCAGCGACGTCGTCGCCGGCCGGGCGGAGCTCGCCGCACTGACCACGCCGAGCCCGTCGGGGGCGCGCCTGCTCCGGGAGACCGCGGTCGTCCGGATCGAGCGTGCTCGCCGCGCGGTGACCTGCGAGGACGGCTCCGTGCACGGCTACGACCTGCTCGTCCTGGCGACGGGCGCACGGGCACGGGTGCCGGACGTGCCGGGGCTGCCCGCGACGTCGTCCGAGCTGCCGCGCGGCGTGCACGTGCTGCGCTCGCTCGACGACGCCCGCGAGATCGTCGCGGCCGCGGCGAACGGCCCCGACGCGGTGGTGCTCGGCGGCGGGGTGCTCGGGATCGAGGTCGCCTGCGGCCTGGCCCGCCGCGGTCTGCCGGTGACCCTCCTGCACCCCGGTCCGCACCCCATGGACGGGGCGCTCGGCAGCGGTGCGGGGGCCGCCCTCGCCACGACGCTCGGCAGGCTGGGGGTCCAGGTACGCACCGAGGTGCGCGCCGCCCGCGTCTGCCATGACGACCTGGGCGTGGCCCGCGTCGTCGTGCAGGACGCCGGCGGGGACACGCCGAGCGGGCCTCGGGGCGGGGCACGGGCGGACGAGGCCGTGGCCTGCCGGCTCCTCGTCGTGACGGCCGGGACCGTGCCGGAGACGACGCTCGCCGCCGAGTCGGGCCTCGCCGTCGGGCGGGGCGTCCGGGTGGACCAGGACGGCGTGACGACGGATCCGGCCGTCTGCGCGATCGGCGACTGCGCCGAGCCGCCCGAAGGCAGCTCGGGCCTCGTCGCGCAGGGCTGGGACCAGGCGCGGCGGCTGGCCGCGCGGGTCGCGGCGCTGGCGCGGGAAGGGCGGGCGCCGGTGCGCCCCTGGCCGGCGGCGGTCGAGGCGTCGGAGCCGGCGGGCGCCGAGGACGAGCCGGTCGAGCGGCACGACGTCGTGCGGGTCAAGGCCGACGGGCTCGTCGTGAGTGCGATGGGGCTCCGCGCCGACCGAGGGCCGGACGACGCCCGCTGCGTGCAGCTGTCGGACGCCTCGGCGGCCCGGCACGTGGAGGTCGTCGTGCTGGGCGGTGTGCTGGTCGGTGCCGCGTGCGTCGGTGACGCGGGCGTGGCGGCGGACCTGGTGGCCGCCTACACGCGGCGCACGCCCGTGCCGCGGGACCCGGCCCAGCTCCTGCTGCGGCCGGTGCGCGGTGCGGAGCCCGCCGCCGCGGCGTCGCCGACCCTGATGCCCGACCGCGCCACCGTGTGCCGCTGCAACGGGGTGACCAAGGGGGACGTCGTCGCGCAGTGGCGCTCGGGGGCCCGCTCGGTGGGGGAGGTCGTGCGCGCGACGCGGGCGACGACGGGGTGCGGGGGATGCGCGGACGCGGTCTGCGGCCTCGTGGAGTGGCTGGCGCAGGTGGACCCGGACCCGGCTGCGCCCGTCGGGCCGGGGCAGGACGGGCCGAACGCCGTGCCGCCGGTGGGCACGGGTGCGACGCGACGGGGGCCCGTCTCCGTACGTGCGTGACCTCACGGCGTCGCGCGATGCGTTGTGCGCGACGGTTTCCCCCGGCGAAACACGCCGAACGGCCAGGGTTAACACGGCGTTCGTAGCGTCGCGGTGTGACCGAGACCACGAGCACCCAGGCGGCCACGACGCCACGTCATCTCGTCGTCGTGGGCGGCGGCATGGTCGCCCACCGGCTCGTGGAGGCCCTGCGGGACCGGGACACCGGCGGCCGGTGGCGCGTGACGGTCCTCGCCGAGGAGCCGCGCGCACCCTACGACCGCGTCGCGCTCACCTCGTACTTCTCCGGGCGCGACCCGGAGTCCCTCGCCCTGGGTGACCGGGCGCTGTGGGAGCACCCGCTCGTCGAGCTGGTGCGCGGGGCGCCCGTCGTCGCCGTCGACCGCGCGGCGCGCACCGTGACCGGCCGGGACGGGCGGACGTGGGAGTACGACGCGCTTGTCCTCGCGACGGGCTCCGCGCCGTTCGTGCCGCCGATCGACGGGATCGACCGGCCGGGTGTCTTCGTCTACCGCACCGTCGACGACGTCGCGGCGCTGCGCGGGTGGGTCGAGCAGCTCAAGGACCAGGGCCGGCAGGTGCGCGGTGCCGTCATCGGCGGCGGGCTGCTCGGCCTCGAGGCGGCCGGGGCGCTCCAGGCACTCGACGTGCGCACCACGGTGCTCCAGATGGGCACCCACCTGATGTCCGCCCAGGTGGACCTCGGGGGCGGTGCGCTGCTGCGACGCCTCATCCAGGCCCGCGGCGTCGCCGTGCGCGTGAACGCCGTCACCGCGCAGGTGCGCCCCGGCCGGGCCGGCCGCGGCGAGCGCGTGGGCAGGCTCGACCTCGCCGACGGGGGGCGGCTCGACGTCGACGTCGTCGTCGTGGCCGCCGGCATCGCGCCCAGGGACGAGCTCGCCCGGGCCGCCGGGCTCGAGACCGGGCCGCGGGGCGGCGTGGTCGTCGACTCCTCGTGCCGCACCGCGGACCCGCGCGTGTGGGCCGTGGGGGAGGTGGCGTGCCTGGACGGCGCCTGCATCGGTCTGGTCGCGCCCGGCTACGCGATGGCCGAGGTGGTCGCGGACCGCCTGCTCGGCGGGTCGGCGGTCTTCCCGGGCGCCGACACCGCCACCAAGCTCAAGCTCTCCGGGGTGGACGTCGCCAGCTTCGGCGATGCCGCCCCCGCCGCGCCCGGGGCCCTCGAGGTCGTGTACTCCGACCCGGTGCGTGGCGCCTACGCCAAGCTCGTGCTCTCCGACGACGCCCGCACCCTCCTCGGCGGCGTCCTGGTGGGCGACGCCTCCGCCTACGCGACCCTGCGTCCGCTCGTCGGCACGCAGCTGGCCGGCGACCCCGCCGCCTACGTCCTGCCGGGGTTGCCCGAGGGGGCGCGGCCCGGCGGCGACCTGCCCGACGACGCGGCCGTCTGCTCGTGCAACAACGTCACGGCGGGCCGGGTGCGCGCCGCGGTCACCCAGGAGGGCTGCACCGACGTCGCCGCCGTCAAGGCGTGCACCCGCGCCGGGACCACCTGCGGCTCGTGCCTGCCGCTGGTGAAGAAGCTGGTCGGCACCGAGCTCGCGAAGGTGGGCGTGGCCGTCAGCAGCGCGCTGTGCGAGCACTTCGCGATGTCGCGGCGCCAGCTCTTCGACGTCGTCCGCGTGAGCGGGCTGCGGACCTTCAGCGAGATCGTGGCCCGGCACGGCACCGGGCGGGGCTGCGACATCTGCAAACCCGTCGTCGCCTCGGTCCTGGCCACCCTGCACCACGAGCACGTTCTCGACGGAGAGAACGCCGCGCTGCAGGACACCAATGACCACGTGATGGCGAACCTGCAGAAGGACGGCTCGTACTCGGTGGTGCCGCGCATGCCGGGCGGTGAGGTGACGCCCGAGGGGCTCATCGCGGTCGGCGAGGTCGCGCGCGACTTCGGGCTCTACACGAAGATCACGGGTGGCCAGCGGATCGATCTGTTCGGCGCCCGGCTCGAGCAGCTGCCCGACATCTGGCGCCGCCTGGTCGACGCGGGGTTCGAGTCCGGGCACGCCTACGGCAAGGCCGTGCGCACCGTGAAGTCCTGCGTGGGCTCGACCTGGTGCCGCTTCGGCGTCCAGGACGCGGTCGGGCTGGCTGTCGAGCTCGAGCTGCGGTACCGCGGCCTGCGCTCGCCCCACAAGCTCAAGCTCGGCGTCTCCGGCTGCGCGCGCGAGTGCGCCGAGGCCCGCGCGAAGGACGTGGGCGTCATCGCCACCGAGAAGGGGTGGAACGTCTACGTCGGGGGCAACGGCGGCTTCACGCCACGGCACGCGCGGCTGCTCGCGGAGGACCTCGACACCGCGACGCTGATCCGCACGATCGACCGCTTCCTCATGTACTACGTGCGCACCGCCGATCGCCTGCAGCGCACGGCTCCCTGGATCGACGAGGTGGACGGCGGCCTGGACGGGGTGCGCGCCGTCGTGCTCGACGACAGGCTCGGCATCGCCGCCGAGCTCGACGCCGCCATGGCCGAGCACGTGAGCGCCTACCGGGACGAGTGGCGCGCCACGCTCGAGGATCCGGACAAGCTCCGCCGCTTCGCGTCGTTCGTCAACGCGCCGACGACGCCGGACCCCTCGCTCGCCTACGTGCTCGAGCGCGGCCAGCGTCGGCCCGCCCGCCCCGACGAGCGCGCCGGTGCCCGCCCCGAGCTGGCCCTCGTCGCGGGCGCCCGGCTGGAGGTCCGCTCGTGAGGGCCGGCACCGACGTGAGCACCGCCCGCGCGGGCACCGGGCCGAACACGCCCTGGATCCCGGTGTGCCGGCTGGCGGACCTCGCACCGGAGCGCGGCGCGGCCGCGCTCGTCGCGGGCGAGCAGGTGGCGCTCGTGCGGACGGTGGACGACGACGTGCACGCCGTCGACCAGCGCGACCCGTTCAGCGGCGCGCACGTGATGTCCCGCGGGATCGTCGGGAGCCGGGGCGCCGCCCTGACCCTCACCTCGCCCATGCACAAGCAGGTGTTCGACCTGCGTACCGGGGAGTGTCTCGAGGCGATGGGTCGCGAACCGCAGGCCCTGCGCGTGTGGCCGGTCCGGGTGACCTGCGGGGTGGTCGAGGTGCGACGGCCATGACGACGCTCCTCGGGCTGGACCTGCGCGCACGGCGCGTGCTGCTCGCCGGCGGAGGGCCCGTGGCGGCCCGACGCGCGGCCGCCCTCCTCGGGGACGGCGCGGACCTGCGCGTGGTCGCGCCCCAGCTGTGCGAGGACCTGGCCGAGCTGGCCGCCGCCGGAGGCGTCGAGTGGTGCGCCCGACGGGTTCGGGAGGACGACCTGGACGACGTCTGGCTCGTGCACGCGGCGACCGGCGACCGGGCGGTGGACGCGGCGCTCGCCCGGTGGTCGGCGGACCGCCACCTGTGGTGCGTCGTCGCCTCGGCGGTCGAGGTCGGGACGGCGCGGACGCCCGCGAGCGCCGTCGTGGGCGACGTCCGCCTCGGCGTCGTCTCGGAAGGTGCACCCGACCCCGGTCGGACGCGCGCCGTCTCGACGGCGCTGGCGGCGGTCCTGCGGGAGGGGCGTGTCGACCTGCGCCGGCAGCGGCCCGGGCGCGGACGGGTGGTGCTCGTGGGCGGCGGTCCGGGCGACCCCGACCTGCTGACCCTGCGGGGCAGGCGGGCGCTCGCCGAGGCCGACGTCGTGGTGACCGACCGGCTCGGTCCCGCGGCCGTGCTCGGCGAGCTCGCGCCCGGGGTCGAGGTGGTGCCCGTCGGGAAGGCGCCCGGTCACCACCCCGTGCCCCAGGAGGAGATCAACCAGATCCTCGTGGAGCGCGCGGCACGCGGGCAGGTCGTCGTCCGGCTCAAGGGCGGGGACCCCTTCGTCTACGGCCGCGGGGGCGAGGAGGTGAGCGCGTGCCGCGCCGCGGGCGTCGACGTCGAGGTGGTCCCGGGCGTGAGCAGCGCCCTCGCCGCTCCGGCCGCCGCCGGGATCCCGCTGACGCACCGCGGCACGACGGCGGCGCTGCACGTGGTGAACGGCCACGACGGCCTGGACGCCGCCGCTGCCACGGCCCTGCGGGACCGCACGGCCACCGTCGTCGTCCTCATGGGTGTGGAGTCCCTGCCCCGGCTGGTGGCGCACGCGCTGCGCGACGGCGCCGATCCGGACCTCCCGGTGGCGATCGTCGAGCGGGCCACTACGGCGACGCAGCGTGTGACGCGTGCGCGGCTCGACGGGATCGTGGCGGTTGCGAGCACGGTGGGCGTCCGGGCACCGGCGGTCGTGGTGCTCGGCGACGTCGCCGCACCCGGGCTCCTCGACCCGCCGCCGGGGGCGGCCGAGGCGGGGGAGCGGTGACCGAGGCGCTCGTGCCCACCCTCGCGGGCTGCGTCGTCGTGGTCACGGCCGACCGGCGGTCCGCGGAGCTCGGTGCGGCGCTCGAGCGGCGCGGGGCGACCGTGCGGCACGCGCCGGCGATGAGCATCGTCCCGCACGCCGAGGACGCCGCCCTGCTGCGGGCCACGGAAGAGATCGCGACGACCCCGCCGGACGTCGTCGTGGTCACCACGGGCATCGGCTTCCGGGGCTGGGTCGAGGCCGCCGACGCCGCCGGCCTCGCCGACCAGCTCCTGGCGACCCTGGCGCGGGTGCGGCTCGTGGCGCGCGGCCCGAAGGCGCGCGGTGCGATCCAGGCCGTCGGGCTCCAGGCCGACTGGGTCGCGGAGTCGGAGAGCTCGGCGGAGATCGCCCAGGCCCTGCTGGACGACGGCGTCGCGGGGCTGCGGATCGCCGTGCAGCACCACGGTGCCGGCGCGGACGGGCTCGACGAGGCGTTCGCCGCGGCTGGTGCACACGTGCAGGGCCTCGTCGTCTACCGCTGGGGAGCCGCCCCGGACCCGGCCGCCGTGGCCGCCTCGGTCCGGGCGACCGCGGCCGGGGACGTCGACGCCGTCGTCTTCACGTCGGCGCCGGGTGCGTCGGCGTGGCTGGCCGCGGGCGACGACGAGGGCGTGTCCGGCGCCCTCGTGCGCCGGTTCCGCGAGGGCACGGTGGCGGCGGCGGTCGGCCCGGTCACGGCGCGCCCGCTCGTGGCGCGGGGGATCGAGCCGTTGGTGCCCGACCGGGGCCGCCTGGGCTCGCTCGTCCGCGCGCTGGTCGGTCACGTCGGCGGCCTGCCACCGGTCCCGACGCTCGCCGGCTCGCTGCAGGTCCGCCGCGGCGCTGCGGTCCTCGACGGTCGCGTCCTGCCGCTCTCGCCGTCGGGCCTGGAGGTGCTGCGCCTGCTCGTGGCCGCGGGGGGCGCCGTCGTCCCGCGACGAGCCGTGCTCGCTGCGCTCCCCGGGGCGTCGACCGACCCGCACGCCGCGGAGGTCGCGATCGCGCGGCTGCGCGAGGCCGCGGGTAGCCGCGACCTGGTCCGGACGGTGGTCAAGCGCGGCTACCGGCTGGGGGTCGCGGACGACCTCCTCGCCCTGCGGGCGTCCGGGGACGGGCGTGGCTGAGCCGGTCCTGGTCGCGTGCTCCCACGGCACCGACGACCCGGCTGGGCGGGCCGTGGTCGCGGGGATCGTCGACGGGCTGCGCGGCAGTCGGCCGGGCCTCGACGTCCGTCCGGCCTTCGTCGACGTCCAGGCGCCGGCGGTGGGCGAGGTGGTCGCGCAGGTGACGGACGCAGGGCGGGCGGCGGTCGTCGTGCCGCTGCTCCTGTCGGCGGGGTACCACGTGCACGTCGACATCGCGGCGGCGGTCGCCGGGCGGCCTGCGGTCGCCGGTGGCGCGCTGGGTCCGGACGTCCGCCTGGTGGGGTGCCTCGTGGACCGGCTGCGCGACGCCGGGGCCGAGCCCACCGACGCCGTCGTGCTCGCGGCCGCCGGGTCCAGCGACGCGCGCGCGGTCGCGGACGTCGAGGTCATGGCAGCGGCCCTGCGCCGCGCCCGGCCGGGCGGGACCGTCGTCGCCGCCTACGGTTCGGCGGCGCGTCCCCGGGTGCCCGACGCCGTCGCCCGGCTCCGGGAGGCCGGTGCACCGCGCGTCGTCGTGGCGACCTACCTGCTCGCTCCAGGCTGGTTCCACGACCGCCTGCGCGAGTCCGGGGCCGATGTGGTGACGGCTCCGCTCGCCCCGGACGTCCGGGTCCTGGACGTCGCGCTGGACCGGTACGACGCGGCCGCCGCGGCCCTGCGCGGGGGTGGGGGCGCGGAAACCGCGGGGGGCTAGGTACCGCTGACCTGCGAGAACGACGAAGGCCGCCCGGGGACCGGGCGGCCTTCGTGTCGTGCTGGTGGGCGATACTGGGATCGAACCAGTGACCTCTTCCGTGTCGAGGAAGCGCGCTACCGCTGCGCCAATCGCCCGTGGGTTGTGGAGGTGGAGACGGGATTCGAACCCGTGTGTACGGCTTTGCAGGCCGCTGCCTCGCCTCTCGGCCACTCCACCGTTCGGCTGATCCACCGTGGCGCCAGCCTACGGGTCGTCTCGCCTCCGAGCGGACGACGGGACTCGAACCCGCGACCCTCACCTTGGCAAGGTGATGCGCTACCAACTGCGCTACGTCCGCGCGGCACTTCCTGGGCCGAAGCCCGTTCCGTGCGCGTCCCGAACAATAACCGACCCTCACGACGAGAGTCCAACTCGAACGCTGCGGCGGCCCGGAACGTGCTCGGATCGCCCCCCGTCGTCGGCTCCCGAGCGCCCCGCGGCTCGCCGCTACCGTGTGCGGATGCGCACGCCAGCCGTCCGTCGGTCGCCCGCGGGGGAGGGGCGCGCCTGGTTCGCCGGCCTGCGTGCGGAGCGCCCTTTGGAGTGCATCACGCTGCCCGACGACGCCCATCGGCTCGCCGCCGACTTCTGGGTGGTGGTCCTCGAGTTCGCCGGGCGCGGGCGGGCGTGGCGTTTCGCGGACGTCGAGCGCGCGCCCGGCGATGCGCTCGTGGACGCCGACCCCGCCGACTGGCGCGGCCCGGCCGGACCGTGGCGCTCGTCGATGTCGGGCGAGGCCTACCGGGCTGGGGTCCGCGCCGTGCACGAGCGGATCCGGGCCGGGGACGTCTACCAGGTCAACCTCTGCCGCGTCCTCGAGGCCGACCTGGCGGGCGGGCCCGAGGGGGAACCCGACGCAGCGGCCCTGGGTGCCTGCCTCGCGGCCGGCAACCCGGCGCCATTCGCCGGCGGGATCCACGTGCCCCGGGGCGGCGCGCTCCCGCCGGTCTGGCTGGTGAGCGCGTCCCCCGAGCGCTTCCTGTCGGTGGCGGACGGGCGTGTCGCGTCCGGTCCGATCAAGGGCACGGCGGCGACCGCATCCGGGCTCACGGCCAAGGACGCCGCCGAGAACGTGATGATCACCGACATGGTGCGCAACGACCTGCAGCGGGTCTGCGCGCCCGCCAGCGTCGAGGTGACGGCGCTGCTCGCCGTCGAGCACCACCCCGGTCTCGTGCACCTGGTCAGCACCGTCGTCGGCGCGCTGCTGCCCGACGCCGGGTGGCCGGACCTGCTCGCCGCGGCCTACCCGCCGGCGTCGGTCTCCGGGGCCCCGAAGCTCGCCGCCCTGGACGTGATCGCCGAGCTCGAGCCGGTGCCGCGCGGTCCGTACTGCGGAGCCTTCGGCTGGGTGGACGGTGCCGCCGGCCGCGCCGAGCTCGCGGTCGCCATCCGCTCGTTCTGGTGGGTGCCCCAGGACGGTGGCCGGCTCCGCTTCGGCACGGGCGCGGGCATCACCGCCGACTCCGACCCCGACCTCGAGTGGGCCGAGACCGAGCTCAAGGCCGCGCGCCTCGTGGCGCTCGCGGGCGGCACGGCGCAGACGTGCGAGGCTGGCGGCGGACCCGTGGACGCGGAGGGCTGGAGGGACTGATGGGCATCGAGGGCACGGTCGCGTGGGTGAACGGGCGGCTGCGGGACCCGGCGGAGCCGGTGCTCAGCGCGCTGGACCACGGCCTGACCGTCGGCGACGGCGTCTTCGAGACGTGCGGAGTGGTCCAGGGACGGGCGTTCGCCCTGACCCGGCACCTGCGCCGGCTGCAGCACTCCGCCCTGGGCATCGGGCTGCCCGCACCGGACGAGGCGCTGCTGCGCGACGCCGTCGCGCAGGTCCTGGCCGCCGGCACCGGCCTCGGTCGCCTGCGGATCACGGTGACCGCGGGCCTCGGGCCCCTCGGGTCCGGCCGCATCCCCGGCGAGCCCACGGTGATCGTCCTCGCCGGCCCCGCGAACCCGCCCGACGTCGTCCGCGTGGTGCGCGTGCCCTGGGTGCGCAACGAGCGCTCCGCCGTCGCAGGCCTGAAGACGACGTCGTACGTGGAGAACGCCGTGGCGCTGGCCCACGCCCAGTCCCAGGGCGCCGACGAGGCGCTCCTGGCGAACACCGTCGGCGAGCTGTGCGAGGGCACGGGGACCAACGTGTTCGTCGAGCGGGACGGCGAGGTCCTCACGCCGCCGCTCAGCAGCGGTTGCCTGGGCGGCATCACGCGCGAGCTCGTGCTCGAGTGGGGCGCCCAGGCGGGCCTCCCGGTGCGTGAGGCGCTGCCCGGGGAGCTGCCCTACACCGTCCTCGACGACGTCGCGGCCGGCCGCGCGCAGCTCGGGCTCACCGGATCCGTGCGGACGGTGGCGCCGGTCGTCGCGCTCGACGGCGCGGCCGTGACGACCGGGCCGCTCGTCGCCGAGCTCCGGGCCCTGTACGCCGCGCGGGAGCCGCAGGACGTCGACCCCTGACGGGTCGGCTGGTGCCTCAGGCGTCGAGCAGGCTGACGATCAGGCGGGAGATCTCGTCCTCCATGCGGCTCGACTCGGAGCCGAAGGGGACCAGTGCCGTGGTCGCGGAGACGAAACGGGCGAACGGCTCGGCCGGGCCCGCGAGGAGGGCGTCACCCTCGACGCCGCTGAGCGCCAGCAGGAGGTAGGCCGGGTCCTCGTCGCGCCAGATGCGGACGTCGCCGGTGCCGGCGGGGGAGCTCGGGTCGGCCAGAACGCCCTGCGCGATGAGCTCGCGCCCGACCAGCCACGTGCACGCGGAGTGGGTGCCGGTGAACTCGATGCGGACCGTGTAGGGGTCCGCACACTCGAACGACAGCTCGGCCTTGACGGGCAGCACGCTGGCGTCTGAGAGGACGAGGTGCATGGCGACCACCTCGCGCACGTCCGGTACTGGACCCGCCATCGCTCACCCTCTCCGCCACTCGTCGCTGAATCCTCGCAGCCCGGCCCCGAGTCGCACCAGGTTCGCCTGGACCCTTGTGGATTCGCTAGCATCATCCACGTCGCGGCGAGCCTGGCTCGCCGCACGGGCGATTGGCTCAGTGGTAGAGCGCCTCGTTCACACCGAGGAGGTCACTGGTTCGAACCCAGTATCGCCCACCCCTGGTCGCCAGGGTGTACGCCAAACGGGCGGACTTTCGGCCCTGGTACGCCCGCGAGCGTGTCTCTCGCAAAGTTCACCCGCCCGGAGTCCTCATCGTCTGTGTGCTCCCGCCTCGCTAGCATCAGGAGGCCGACCACCGAACCCACGAGCGACTCACGAGAGGCTTTCCTGTGCCCATGATCAGCCTGACCGTCGACGGTGACCAGCGGACCGTGGACGACGGGACCACAGGTGCTGACCTCTACGAGGGCCGGCGCGACGTCGTCGTCGTGCGGGTGGACGGCGAGCTGCGCGACCTCGCCGCACCGCTAGCCGACGGCGCCGTCGTCGAGGGCGTGACGATCGACTCGCCGGACGGCCTCGCGGTGCTGCGCCACTCGACCGCCCACGTCCTCGCGCAGGCGGTCCAGGAGGTCAACCCCTCCGCGCGGCTCGGCATCGGCCCGCCGATCACCGACGGCTTCTACTACGACTTCGACGTCGAGACCCCGTTCACGCCGGAGGACCTCAAGGCCCTCGAGAAGGTGATGGGGCGCATCGTCAAGGAGGGGCAGACCTTCCGGCGCTGGGACGTGACCGAGGACGAGGCCCGCGAGGCGCTGGCCGCCGAGCCCTACAAGCTCGAGCTCATCGGCATGAAGGGCACGCCCGGAGCCGGCGACGACGGCGCCTCGGTCGAGGTCGGCCTCGGCGGGCTGAGCATCTACCAGAACGTGCGCGGTGCCGGTCGCGAGTCGGAGCAGGTCGTCTGGCAGGACCTGTGCCGCGGCCCGCACCTGCCGAGCACGCGGCTCATCGGCAACGGCTTCCGCCTGATGCGCTCGGCGGCCGCCTACTGGCGCGGCTCGGAGAAGAACCCGCAGCTGCAGCGCGTCTACGGCACGGCGTGGCCGACCAAGGACGAGCTCACCGCGTACCTCGACAGGCTCGCCGAGGCCGAGCGTCGCGACCACCGCCGGCTCGGCAACGAGCTCGACCTGTTCTCGTTCCCGGACGAGATCGGCTCGGGCCTGGCGGTCTTCCACCCCAAGGGCGGCATCGTCCGGATGGAGATGGAGGGCTACTCGCGCAAGCGGCACGTCGAGGCCGGGTACTCGTTCGTGAACAGCCCGCACATCACCAAGTCCAAGCTCTTCGAGATCTCCGGTCACCTCGACTGGTACGCCGACGGCATGTACCCGCCGATGCAGCTGGACGAGGAGCGCGACGCGGACGGCAACGTGCGCAGGCAGGGCCAGGACTACTACCTCAAGCCGATGAACTGCCCGATGCACAACCTCGTCTTCGCCTCGCGCGGGCGCTCCTACCGCGAGCTGCCGCTGCGGCTCTTCGAGTTCGGCACCGTCTACCGCTACGAGAAGTCGGGCGTCGTGCACGGCATGACGCGCGCCCGGGGCTTCACGCAGGACGACGCGCACATCTACTGCACCCGCGAGCAGATGCGCGGCGAGCTCGCCCAGCTGCTGCAGTTCGTCCTCGACCTGCTGAGCGACTACGGCCTGAGCGACTTCTACCTCGAGCTCTCCACGAAGAACCCCGACAAGTTCATCGGGGACGACGCCACGTGGGCCGAGGCCACCGAGGTGCTCCGGGAGGTCGCCACGGCGTCCGGGCTGGACCTCGTGGACGACCCGGGCGGCGCCGCGTTCTACGGCCCCAAGATCTCGGTCCAGGCGAAGGACGCCATCGGGCGGACGTGGCAGCTGTCCACGATCCAGCTCGACTTCTTCCTGCCCGAGCGGTTCGAGCTCGAGTACACGGCGGCCGACGGCACGCGTCAGCGGCCGGTGATGATCCACCGCGCCCTCTTCGGGTCCATCGAGCGGTTCTTCGCGATCCTCGTCGAGCACTACGCCGGCGCGTTCCCCGCGTGGCTCGCGCCGGTCCAGGTGCTGGCCGTCCCGGTCGCCGAGCCGTTCAACGACTACCTGGCCGACGTCGTCGCGCAGCTGCGCGCGCAGGGCATCCGGGCCGAGCTCGACCTGTCCGACGACCGGTTCGGCAAGAAGATCCGCAACGCCGCCACGCAGAAGGTGCCGTTCGTGCTCATCGCCGGTGGCGAGGACGCGGCGGCCGGAGCGGTCTCGTTCCGCTACCGCGACGGGCGCCAGGACAACGGGGTGCCGGTCGCCGAGGCGATCGCGCGCGTCGTCGAGGCGGTCCGGGACCGGGCGCAGGTGTGAGCGTGCCGACCGGCGACGACGCCGTGGTGGAGGCGCCGGGCGCACTCGCCGGGGACCCGGACGGGCTCCAGCGCCTCTGGACGCCGCACCGCGCCGTCTACCTAGGCGGCGAGAACAAGCCGACCGGCGACGGCGCGGACACGTGCCCGTTCTGCCGTGCGGCGGCCTCCGACGACGACGCCGACGTGCTCGTCGTGGCGCGCGGGCGGGCGGTGTTCGCCCTGCTCAACCTCTACCCGTACAACTCCGGGCACCTCATGGTGCTGCCGTACCGGCACGTCGCCGACTACACCGAGCTCACGGCCGACGAGGGCGTCGAGCTCGGCACCATGACGGCCGACGCGATGCGCACGCTGCGGGCCGTCTACCGTGCCCAGGGCTTCAACCTCGGTGTGAACCAGGGGAGCGCGGCCGGGGCCGGGATCGCCGCCCACCTGCATCAGCACGTCGTGCCGAGGTGGACCGGCGACGCGAACTTCCTGCCCGTCGTCGGGCGGACCAAGACCCTGCCGGAGCTGCTGGCCGACACGCGCAAGCGCCTCGCCGACGCCTGGCCGACGGAAGGACGAGCGTGATCAGCAAGCTGAGGGCCGGCTTCGGGCGGCTCTTCACCCCCCTGGCGAAGGCGCTGCTGCGGGCCGGGCTCTCACCCGACGCGGTCACGATCCTCGGCACGCTCGGCGTGATGGCCTCGGCGCTCGTCCTCTTCCCGACGGGTCACCTGCTCGCCGGCGCCCTGGTGTGCTGGTTCTTCGCGATGAGCGACGCGGTGGACGGCCTGATGGCCCGGCTGTCCGGGCGCCAGGGCCCGTGGGGTGCCTTCCTGGACTCCTCGCTGGACCGGTTCGCCGACGGCGCGATCTTCGTGGGCCTGGTGATCTGGCTGGCGGGCCCGGGCGAGGACGAGGTCGGCGCCGTGCTCGGGCTCGCCTGCCTGGTCCTCGGCTCGATCGTGCCCTACGTCCGAGCCCGCGCCGAGGGGATCGGCATGACGGCGAACGTCGGCATCGCCGAGCGCGGCGACCGGCTCGTCGTCGCCCTGACCGCTGCGGGCGTGGTGGGCCTCGGTGCCCCCGGCGCCGTGCTCACGATCGCCCTCGGCCTGCTCGCGGCGGCCAGCCTCGTCACGGTCGTCCAGCGGATCGTCGTCGTGCGCAGGCAGGTCGTCCAGGCGGGTCAGGCGTGAGACGGCGCACGTCGGGCGGGGCCACGCTGCTCGCCTTCCGCTTCTTCGGCGCGGCGCCGGAGGGCCTGTCGCGCGCCCTCATGCGCATCGCCGCCGACGTCGCCTGGCTGCTGCACGGTTCCGGGGTCCGGCGCCTGGAGGCGAACCTGCGGCGTGCACGGCCGGAGGCGAGCGAGCGCGAGCTGCGTCGCCTGAGCCTCGAGGGCATGCGCAACTACCTGCGGTACTACGCGGAGGCCTTCGCGCTGCCGCGGCTGACGCCCGAGCAGGTCGACGCACGGGTCCGCGCCGTCGGGGAGGCGCCCGTCCTCGAGGCCTGCGGATCAGGACGGCCGGTGGTGCTCGCGCTCGGGCACCAGGGCAACTGGGACCTCGCGGGCGCCTGGGCGACGGTGCACCTCGCACCGGTGACCACGGTGGCCGAGCGCCTCGAGCCGGTCGAGGTGTTCGACGCCTTCGTCGGCCTGCGCGAGGCCATCGGACTGCGCATCATCCCGCTCGACAAGGGCGGTGACGTCTTCCGCGAGCTCGTCCGCACGCTGCGGACCGGGAGCGTCCTCGTGCCCCTGCTCGCCGACCGGGACCTCACCTCCAAGGGCGTGGAGGTCGACCTGCTCGGCGAGCGGGCGCGCGTCGCCGCCGGTCCGGCCGCCCTGGCGGTGGCGACAGGCGCTGCCCTCGTACCGACCCTCATCCGGCACGAGCGGATCTACGGCGCCCGGCGCCGGGCCGCGCGGTCGCGGTGGGGCATCGTCCTCACCTTCACCCCTGCGATCGCCGTGCCGCCGGACGTGCCGCGCAGCGAGCAGGTGGCCGCGCTGACGCAGGCCTGGGTGGACGTCCTCGGTGCGGACATCGCGGCCCACCCGACCCATTGGCACATGCTGCAGCGGGTGTTCGTCGGCGACCTGGACCCGGCGCGGGTCGTGGCGCCGGCCTCGACGGCGCCGTCGGCCGACGCGCCCGACGCGCCCGAGGAGGACGCATGAGCCTCGAGCCGCTCCGGGTCGGCATCGTCTGCCCCTACTCGTTCGACGTGCCCGGTGGGGTCCAGTTCCACGTCCGCGACCTCGCCGAGGCGCTCGAGCGTCGCGGTCACTCGGTCTCGGTGCTGGCGCCCGCCGACGACGAGACGCCCCTGCCCGACTACATCACCCCGGCGGGTCGGGCGGTGCCCGTGCGCTACAACGGCTCGGTCGCCCGCATGACCTTCGGGCCTATGAGCGCGCGGCGCGTGCGGCGCTGGGTGACGGCGGGCGAGTTCGACATCCTGCACCTGCACGAGCCCGTGACGCCGAGCCTCGGCATGCTGGCGCTCTGGGTCGCCTCGGGCCCGATCGTGGCCACGTTCCACACGGCGCTCCTGCGCTCGCGCGCGCTGCAGGTCGCGCACCCGCTGGTGCGGCCCAGCCTCGAGAAGATCGCCGCCCGCATCGCCGTCTCGGAGGACGCCCGTCGGACGCTGGTCGAGCACCTCGGCGGCGACGCCGTCGTGATCCCGAACGGCGTGTACGCCGACGTGTTCGAGCAGGCCGAGGCCGACGCCCGGTGGACCGGCACCCCCGAGCGGCCGACGATCGCGTTCCTCGGGCGGCTCGACGAGCCCCGGAAGGGACTTCCGGTGCTCACGGCCGCGATCCCGGCCGTGCTCGAGGCGATCCCCGGCGCGAGGTTCCTCGTGGCCGGCCGCGGCGACACGGGCGCGGAGGAGGCCCGCGAGGCGCTCGGGCCGCTCGCCGCGTCCGTGGAGTTCCTCGGTGGCATCTCGGACGAGGAGAAGGCCCGGCTGCTCAGCTCGGTCGACGTGTACTGCGCGCCGCACACGGGCGGGGAGAGCTTCGGCATCGTGCTCGTGGAGGCGATGAGCGCGGGCGCCATGGTGGTCGCGAGCGACCTCGGCGCGTTCCGGCGCGTGCTCGACGACGGGGACGCCGGCGTGCTGTTCCCGAACGGGGACAGCGCGGCGCTGGCGCGGACCCTCGTCACCGTCCTGCGGGACCCGGAGCAGCGGCGCCGCACCGCCCAGCGGGCCTCCGCCGTCGTGCGCCGGTACGACTGGTCGGTGGTGACCGAGCAGGTGCTCACCGTGTACGAGATGGTCCTGGCGGGCGGGCCGCGGGTGCGGGTGGGCGAGGACCCGTCGTCGCGACGGGGTCCCCGCCCGGCGGAGACGGAGGAGTCGTGACGAGCTGGTCCGAGGTCACGCTGCTGGTCGCGGCGGGGCTGCTGCTCCTGCTGTGGCTCGTCTGGGTCTCGGCGAACCGTCTGGACCGGCTGCACCGGAAGGTGGCCACGTCCCGGTCGGCGCTGGAGAACCAGCTCGTGCGGCGCGCGTCCGCCGCGGCGGAGCTCGCCTCGTCCGGCCTGCTGGACCCGGTGAGCTCCGTGCTCGTCGGGGAGGCGGCCTGGGCGGCGTTGTCGGCGGGCGGATACGGGCGCGCCGAGCTCGTCGCGGCGCTGCCCGACCTGGACCGCATGCTGGGCCCGGACGGGCCGGGAGCCCGCGCGGACGACCCGGTGGAGCGCGACCTGGGGGAGAGCGAGCTCTCCCGCACGGTCCGCGAGGCGCTGGCCGACGACGACGAGGTGGCCGCCCTCGTGGCCCAGCCGGGCGGCGCGGAGCTCGTCGAGGCCCTGGCCGCGGCCTGGTACCGCGTGCAGCTGGCCCGCCGGTTCCACAACGAGGCGGTCGCCCAGGCGCAGCGGGTGCGTCACAAGGTCGTCGTCCGGGCCCTGCGCCTCGCCGGCCACGCCCCCCTTCCGCAGACCGTCGAGATCGACGACGACTGGCCCGAGGCGCTGCGGCGGGTGGCCCAGGCCGCCTGACGTCGGCCGCGCCCTGGAATGCGGAGGAGGGCGCGCCGCGGCCCGCACTAGGATGAGGGACCGCCGCCGGCTCCGCCTGTGCGACGCGGCTGCGCGGCCGAACGGGCCGGCGCGAACCGCCGACGACGGCGACCGCCACCGCTGGCAACCACCACCGACCGAGGGATGAACGTGAGCGACAACCCCACGATGATCGGCACCGCGAAGGTCAAGCGCGGCATGGCCGAGATGCTCAAGGGCGGCGTGATCATGGATGTGGTCACGGCCGACCAGGCGAAGATCGCCGAGGACGCCGGGGCCGTCGCGGTGATGGCGCTCGAGCGGGTGCCCGCGGACATCCGCGCCCAGGGTGGCGTCGCCCGCATGAGCGACCCGGACCTCATCCAGGGGATCGTCGACGCCGTCTCCATCCCCGTCATGGCGAAGGCCCGCATCGGCCACTTCGTCGAGGCGCAGGTGCTGCAGGCACTCGGCGTGGACTACGTCGACGAGTCGGAGGTCCTCACCCCGGCGGACTACGCGCACCACATCGACAAGTGGGCGTTCACCGTCCCGTTCGTGTGCGGCGCGACGAACCTCGGCGAGGCCCTGCGCCGCATCACCGAGGGTGCGGCGATGATCCGCTCGAAGGGCGAGGCGGGCACCGGTGACGTCTCGAACGCCACGACCCACATGCGTCAGATCCGTGACGAGATCCGCCGGCTCACCTCGCTGCCCGAGGACGAGCTCTACGTCGCGGCCAAGGACCTCCAGGCGCCGTACGACCTGGTCAAGGAGGTTGCCGAGACCGGCAAGCTCCCGGTCGTCCTGTTCACGGCGGGCGGCATCGCGACCCCGGCGGACGCGGCGATGATGATGCAGCTCGGCGCCGAGGGCGTGTTCGTCGGCTCCGGCATCTTCAAGTCCGGCGACCCCGCCAAGCGCGCCGCGGCGATCGTCAAGGCCACCACGTTCTACGACGACCCCAGTGTGATCGCCGAGGTCTCGCGCGGTCTGGGCGAGGCGATGGTGGGCATCAACGTCGAGGACGTCCCCGAGCCGCACCGGCTGGCCGAGCGGGGCTGGTGACGTCCCGGGTACCGCGCAAGGCGGCCCCCGGACCAGCCGCTGTCCGCGTGACGCAGCTCGGTCCCGACTGGGTCGAGGGCCCGGACGGGGTTCCGTTCCGGCGCGGTGCCCGGCTCGTCCTGCTCGACGCCGCCGGGCGCGTGCTGATGGTCCGCGGGCACGACGTCGACAACCCGTCGCGCAGCTGGTGGTTCACGGTGGGCGGCGGGATCGACCCCGGCGAGACCGGCGTGGCGGCGGCCGTTCGTGAGCTGCGCGAGGAGACCGGCTTCGTCGTCGACCCCGCCGACGTCGTCGGGCCGGTGGCGCGGCGGCGTGCTGTCTTCGACTTCGCGGCCCGGACCGTCCGCCAGGACGAGGAGTTCTTCCTCGCCCGGCTGCCCGAGCCCGGTCCGATCCGGACCGACGGCTGGACCGACGTCGAGCGCGCCTTCATGGACGAGGTCCGATGGTGGGACCTCGACGCCCTGGAGGCGGTCGCCGAGGAGGTGTTCCCCGCGGACTTCGTCCCGCTGGTGCGCGAGCTCCTGACGGGCTGGGACGGCGTCGTGCGAGCGCTGCCGGACGAGGGCCTCGTCGGCTGACCCGCGGGTGCCGCTGCCGACGCAGCGCGGGGACGGGTGCCGACCGGTTCGCCTACGCCTGGCCGAGCCGGCGCGCGTTGCCGCGGCGCACGCCCCACATGATGCCGCCGACGACGAGCAGGACGATCGCCACCAGGCCCAGGAAGATGCCGCCGAGCAGCCCGGCGACGCCCCCGAACAGGCCGGCGAAGAAGCCGCCGGCCCCGATGTCCTCGACGACGAACAGGCGCACCTGCTCGCCCGGCTCGGCGCCGAACGCGGCGTCGCGCACGTCGAGGGCGACCGTGTACTCGCCGGCCTCGTCGGTGGTGAACGATGCGATGGCCGCCGCGTGCGTGTCACCCATGGTCGTGGTCGAGCTGTAGGCGGCTCCGCCCACCGCGACGCGTCGACCGGCGGGCGACGTGACCGACGGCAGGTCCGTGCGCACGGAGCGGCTGACGTCGTGCACGAGGTACACGGCGTACCTGGTGTCGCCGGCGAGCCCGACCTGACCGGAGCCCGGGAGGTCGACGACGCCGACCACGCCGTCGCCCGGCGACCCGTCCAGCGCCAGCACGTCCGTGGGCAGGGTCCTGGCGATCGAGAGGCCGCCGACGACGAGGAGGACGACCGAGACGATCAGGACGACGACGCCGATCGCCACCGTGATCTTCGGTCCGGTGGTCGAGGTCTTCCGTGGCGGCTGCGCCGGCGGGTACGCCGACGCGCCGTAGCTCTGGCCGTACGCCGGCTGGCCGTACGCCGGCTGGCCGTACGCCGGCTGGCCGTACGCCGGCTGGCCGTACGGGGGCTGCTGCTGGCTGCTCACCTGTCGAGCGTATCGGCGGGGAGACGCGTACTGGTCGGTACGCCAATTCCGTACTGGTCGGTACACAAGTGGTCGGCGGGCGGCTAGCGTCCTCGCATGCCGATCACCACGTCGCCGGTCGCGGCCATCCCGCGCAGCGGCATCCGCACGCTCATGGAGCTCGCGCTCCGCGACCCGCAGGCCATCCGCCTCGAGGTCGGCGAGCCCGACCTGACCACGCCCGAGCACATCATCGCCGCCGCGGCGGCCGACGCGCGGGCGGGGCACACGGGCTACTCGTCCAGCACGGGTCTGGTGGAGCTCCGCGAGGCGCTGGCAGAGCGCGCCACCCGCACCACGGGTCGGCCGACCACCGCGGACGAGATCGTCGTCACCCACGGCGCGATGCACGGCCTCACGATGGCTCTCCAGTCCGTCCTGGCCCCCGGCGAGGAGGTACTTCTCCCGGACCCGGAGTTCCCGAACTGGCGGATGGCGGCGGTGTCGGCCGGGCTGGGCGTGGGCACCTACGCGACCCGCGCGTCCGCGGGCTTCGTCCCCGACCCGGCGGACGTCGAACGGGCGGTGAGCTCGCGCACCCGCGCCATCGTCGTCTGCTCGCCGAACAACCCGACCGGCGCGGTCTACCCGCGCGAGGTGCTGGCGGCGATCGTCGAGATCGCACGCCGGCACGACCTGTGGGTGCTGTCGGACGAGTGCTACGAGGAGTTCACCTTCGACGCGCCGCACGTCGGGATCACCGGCCTCGACCCGGACGGGCGGGTGCTCAGCTTCTTCAGCTTCTCGAAGGCCCACGCGATGACGGGCTGGCGGATCGGGTACGTCGTCGTGCCGGACCCGACGGTGCACGACCTCATGGGCCAGCTCGCCGAGGCGACGATCTCGTGCCCGTCGACGATCGGCCAGCGCGCGGCCCTCGCGGCGCTGCGCGGGCCGCAGGACCATGTCGTCGCGGCGCGGGACTCCTACCGCGAGCGCCGGGACGCGGCCGTCAGCCTGCTGCAGGCGCGGGGGATCGGCTGCGTGCGCCCGGAAGGGGCCTTCTACCTCATGGTCGACGTCTCGGCGGCGACCAGCGACAGCGACGCGTTCGCGCGGCGCCTGCTGGCCGAGCGGCACGTCGCCGTCGCCCCGGGCTCGACGTTCGGCGCGGCCGCGCAGGGCTTCGTGCGCGTGTCCCTCGCCGCCGGGCGCGACGCCGTGCTGGAGGGTCTCGACCGCTTGGCCGACCAGGTGCACGCGTGGTCGGCGGACGCGGCGGTGGCCGGGACGCCGTCGGGCAGCCTGGACGCGGTCGGGTCCGCAGCGGGTCGCTGATCCGTCGCCCCGCGCGCGGACGAGTGGCGGCGAGCACGTAGGATCGCCCACCGTGACGCGGATCGGGGTGCTGGCGCTGCAGGGCGACGTGCGGGAGCACGCCGCGATTCTCGAGGCGTGCGGTGCCGCCGCCGTCCCCGTCCGGCGCCCGCGCGAGCTCGAGGGCCTCGACGGGATCGTCATCCCCGGCGGGGAGTCGACCACCATCGACAAGCTGCTGCGGGCGTTCGACCTCTTCGAGCCCCTGCGGCAGGCGATCGCCGACGGACTGCCCGCCTTCGGGTCGTGCGCAGGCATGATCTTGCTGGCCGACCGCATCACGGGTGGGACGGCCGACCAGCAGACCCTGGGCGGCCTGGACGTCACGGTGCGGCGCAACGCGTTCGGTCGGCAGGTCGACTCGTTCGAGACCGATCTCGTCGTCGACGGCGTCCCGGACAGCCAGGACGACCCCGTGCACGCCGTCTTCATCCGGGCGCCGTGGGTCGAGGAGGTCGGGCCGCGGGTTCAGGTGCTCGCCCGCGTGGAGAGCGGTGCCGCCGCCGGTAGGATCGTCGCGGTGCGGGAGCGCGACGTGCTGGCCACGTCCTTCCACCCCGAGCTCACGGGGGACCAGCGTCTCCACCGTCTGTTCGTCAGCATCGTCGAGAGCCGTTGAGGAGCCCCTGCATGTCCGGTCACTCCAAGTGGGCCACGACCAAGCACAAGAAGGCGGTCGTGGACGCCCGGCGGGGGAAGCTCTTCGCCAAGCTCATCAAGAACATCGAGGTCGCGGCCCGCACGGGCGGCGGTGACCCGGCCGGCAACCCGACGCTCTTCGACGCCATCCAGAAGGCGAAGAAGACCTCGGTGCCGAACGACAACATCGATCGCGCGGTCAAGCGGGGCTCCGGCCAGGAGGCCGGCGGCGCCGACTACCAGACGATCATGTACGAGGGCTACGGCCCCGGCGGGATCGCCGTCCTCGTCGAGTGCCTCACCGACAACCGGAACCGGGCCGCGTCCGACGTCCGCGTCGCGTTCACGCGCAACGGCGGCCAGATGGCGGACCCCGGGTCGGTCTCCTACCTCTTCTCCCGTCGCGGCGTCGTGATCGTGCCGAAGAGCGACGGGCTCACCGAGGACGACGTCCTCACCGCCGTCCTCGACGCCGGGGCCGAGGAGGTCAACGACCTCGGTGAGGCGTTCGAGGTGATGAGCGAGGCGAGCGACGTCGTCGCGGTGCGCACCGCGCTCCAGGAGGCGGGCATCGACTACGACTCGGCCGAGGCGCAGTTCGTGCCCGCGACCCAGATCGAGGTCGACGTCGAGGGCGCCCGGAAGATCCTGCGCCTGATCGATGCGCTCGAGGACAGCGACGACGTGCAGAACGTCTACGCGAACTTCGACGCCTCCGACGAGGTCATGGCCGAGCTCGAGGACGAGGACTGATCCCGCCGTCCACCCCCTGGCGAGTGGAGCGTTCATCCCGCGCGTGGAGCGATCCGCGCGGGGGTGGAGCGGTCCGACGCGACACGCCCGCGTGTCGCGTCGAAGACGCTCCACACGGGGCGGGGCTGTGAGACTGGCACCGTGCGCGTGCTCGGAGTCGACCCAGGCCTGACCCGGTGCGGCCTCGGCGTCGTGGACGCGGCACCGGGCCGTCGGGCCGTCCTCGTCGACGTCGGCGTCGCCCGGTCGCAGCCCGGTCAGCCCCCCGAGGCCCGGCTCGCGCTCATCGCCGGTGAGGTCGACGCCTGGCTCGACCGGCACAGCCCTGACGCCGTCGCTGTCGAGCAGGTCTTCGCGCAGCACAACCTGCGCACCGTGATGGGCACCGCGCAGGTGTCCGGCGTCGTCATGCTGGCCGCGGCCCGGCGCGGCATCCCGGTGGCGCTGCACACGCCCAGCGAGGTCAAGGCGGCCGTCACGGGGCACGGCCGCGCGTCCAAGGCCCAGGTGCAGGCCATGGTCGCGCGCATCCTCGGGCTCGCGGAGGCCCCGCAGCCCGCGGATGCCGCGGACGCCCTCGCCCTCGCCGTCTGCCACCTCTGGCGGCCCCTGCCGGGCGGGCTCGCCGCCCCGGACGCGCCGGTCGGGACCAGGGTTGCGACCGGGTCGGGTCGGCCCGCAGGGCGGACCCGTGCGCAGGAGGAGTGGGCCCGTGCCGAGGCAGCGGCGCGCCGGGGCGGTCGCTGACCCGCCGTCGGCGTGCGGCCTGTTACCGTCGGTCGTACACCTGTTCGTCTCGGAGGAGTGTCGGTGATCGCGTCGTTGTCCGGTCGCGTCGTGGACGTGCGTCTCGACGGCGTCGTCATCGAGGTCGGCGGGGTCGGGCTGCTCGCGCACGCGACGCCCGCCACGCTCGCCGGCCTGCGCAGGGGAGCAGAGGCCCGGCTCGCGACCTCCCTGGTGGTCCGCGAGGACGCCCTGACGCTCTACGGCTTCGCCGACGCCGACGAGCGCGACGTGTTCGAGGCGGTCCAGACCGTCAGCGGCGTCGGGCCACGGCTGGCCCTCGCGATGCTCGCCGTGCACCCGCCGGACGCGCTGCGCCGCGCAGTCGCGACGGAGGACCTCGCGGCGCTGCAGCGGGTCCCGGGGATCGGGCGCAAGGGCGCCCAGCGGATCGTCCTGGAGCTCGGCGACCGTCTTGGCCCGCCGGCCTCGGCCGGCGGGGAGAGCGCCCCGGCCGAGGATCGGCGCGCCACCGTCGTGGAGGCTCTGGTGGGGCTGGGCTGGGCCACGCGGGCGGCGGAGGACGCCGTGCGCGCGGTGGTCCCCGACGACGCCGGGCCTGTGTCCGCCGACGACGTCCCGCTCGTGCTCCGCAGCGCCCTGCGCACGCTCGGGGGCGGCCGTGGTTGACGAGCGCGTCGTCGCGCCCGAGGTCGATGAGGCCGAGCGCGCCGCCGAGGCCGCGCTGCGTCCGCGGCGACTGGCGGAGTTCGTCGGCCAGCACGTCGTCCGTGAGCAGCTCGAGCTGGTGCTGCACGCCGCGCTCGCCCGCGGCGGGGTGCCCGACCACGTGCTGCTGTCCGGCCCGCCCGGGCTCGGCAAGACGACGCTCGCCATGATCATCGCGGCGGAGCTCGGCACGTCGGTGCGCGTGACGTCCGGGCCCGCGATCCAGCACGCCGGGGACCTCGCCGCGGTGCTCTCGTCCCTGGACGAGGGCGAGGTGCTCTTCGTCGACGAGATCCACCGCCTCGCCCGGCCGGCCGAGGAGCTGCTGTACGTCGCGATGGAGGACTTCCGGGTCGACGTCGTCGTGGGGAAGGGCGCCGGGGCGAACGCGATCGGGCTGACGCTCCCGCCGTTCACCGTGGTCGGCGCGACGACGCGCGCCGGGCTCCTGCCCGCGCCGCTGCGCGACAGGTTCGGTTTCACCGGCCACCTCGACTTCTACTCGTCCGCCGAGCTCGAGCAGGTGCTGCGGCGGTCGGCCGGCCTGCTCGGCGTGGACCTCGCGGACGACGCGGCGGCCGAGATCGCCGGCCGGTCGCGCGGCACGCCCCGGATCGCGAACCGCCTGCTGCGGCGCGTGCGGGACTGGGCCCAGGTCCGCGGGGACGGGACGTGTGACCGAGCGGCCGCGCGCGCCGCGCTCGAGGTCTACGAGGTCGACGAGCTCGGGCTCGATCGCCTCGACCGGGCCGTGCTGCGCGCGCTCTGCGTGCGTTTCGGCGGCGGTCCCGTCGGCCTGACGACCCTGGCGGTGGCCGTCGGCGAGGAGCCGGAGACGGTCGAGACCGTCGCCGAGCCGTTCCTCGTGCGGGAGGGCCTGATCGGGCGGACGCCGCGCGGGAGGGTCGCCACCCCGCGGGCGTGGGAGCACCTGGACCTGGCGGCGCCGGGCGGGCCGGCCAGCCTCTTCGGGTGAATCGACGCAGGAACGGGCCCTAGGGCCCACAGCGGCGGGCTCCAGGACGGGCTCGTCGACGCCCCGGGACGAACCGGTGCGCATCTGTGCGGCCGGGGGTTAGGGCGGGGGTCGGCAGGTCGCCTAGACTGCCCGGCGGCAAACCGATCGAAGGGCGCGTGACCCACATGGGTGGACTCGAGATTTTCCTGCTTCCTCTGCTGCTCATCGGCCTCCTGTGGTTCATGGGCGCGCCGCAGCGGAAGATGCGCAAGGAGCAGGCCGCCCTGATGGAGTCGCTCGCCCCGGGGGCCGACGTCATGACGCACGGTGGTCTGTACGGCACGGTCGTCGCCATCGAGGACGACGTCGTCGTCCTCGAGACCGCACCGGGCGTCACGATGCGCTGGGCCAAGCGCGCGATCGCGACGGTCGTCACGCCGGTCGTGGATGAGGGCGCCGACGAGGAGCTCGACGAGGACGCCGAGGACGAGTACGCCGACGACGAGTACGGCGAGGACGAGTACACCGACGAGGAGTACACGGACGAGGACGCCGACGACGAGGCGACGGACGAGGAGTCCGGCGACGAGAACGACGGCGCCGACGGCGACTGGGAGGATGTCGAGGTCCCCGACGACGCCTCCAGCCTGACCTCGACGGACGACGACAAGCCCACGGCCTGACGCGCAGCGACGCGCACTGCTCACGAGAGAAGACTGACGTTGGCTACGACGACCCGCCGCGAGCGACCTGTGCGCCCGCTGGTGACCCTGGCACTGCTCGTCATCGGCCTGGTGGCCGCCCTCGTCGCGGGAGAGCGATGGTCGGACGCGAGCCTGACACCCCAGCTCGCCCTCGACCTCGAGGGCGGCACGGAGGTCATCCTCCGGCCGGTCGCGACGACCGGTGAGGACGTGACGGACGCCGCGATCGCCCAGGCCATCGACATCATCCGGCAGCGCGTCGACGCGTCCGGCGTCGCCGAGGCCGAGATCACCAGCCAGGGCGGCAGCAACATCGTCGTCGGCCTGCCGGGCACCCCGAGCGAGGAGACCCTGCGGCTCGTGAAGGAGTCGGCCCAGCTGGTCTTCCGGCCGGTGCTGGTGGTCGCGAACCCGGAGCCGTACGACCCGACGGCCGTGGCCGACCCGACCGTCCCCACCGACGACGCCGCGGTCGGCGACGGCGCGACGGACGAGGGCGCCACGGGTACCGAGGACGGCGCCGGCACCGCCGACCAGGTCTCGAAGGCGGCCACCGGCGAGGGCGACGGTGGGTCGGGCGACAGCGGGTCGGGCGACAGCGCGACGCCCGCGAACCCGAGCGACCTCTCCTGGCTGACGGCCGACCTCACGACGCAGCTGAACGAGCTCGACTGCACGGACCCGGCGAACCTCGTCGGCGGTGCCAGCCGGGTGGGCGACCCGAACGCCGGCTTCGTGACCTGTGCGGTCGACGGGACCGCGAAGTACGCCCTCGGCCCCGTGGAGATCACGGGCGACCTGGTCTCGAGCGCGAGCTCCGGGCTGCGCGTCACCGCCCAGGGTGCGATCACCAACGAGCGGGTCGTGAACCTCGAGTTCAACTCGGAGGGGACGCGGATCTTCGCGGACACCACCGAGCGTCTGCTGTCGCTGGAGGCGCCGCGCAACCAGTTCGCCATCGTGCTCGACGGCCTGGTCATCTCGGCGCCGCAGGTCAACTCCGTGATCCCCGACGGCGGGGCGGAGATCTCCGGCAACTTCACGACGGCGGCCGCGAACACGCTCGCCCGCCAGCTCAACTTCGGCTCCCTGCCGCTCACCTTCGAGGTGCAGAGCGAGGAGCAGATCTCGGCGACGCTCGGTGACGAGCAGCTGCAGCGCGGCCTCCTGGCCGGCCTCATCGGCCTGATCCTCGTCGGCCTGTACTCGCTGGGTCAGTACCGCGCCCTGGGCTTCGTCACGATCGCCTCGCTCGTGGTGGCGGGCGCGCTCGCGTTCCTGACGATCACGGTGCTGTCGTGGGTCCAGGGCTACCGGCTGAGCCTGCCCGGTGTCGCGGGTCTGATCGTCGCGATCGGTATCACAGCGGACTCGTTCATCGTCTACTTCGAACGGATCAAGGACGAGCTACGCGAGGGACGCCCGCTCGCGGCCGCGGTGGACGCCGGTTGGAGCCGCGCCAAGCGGACCATCCTGGCCTCCGACGCCGTGAGCCTCCTCGCTGCCGTCGTGCTGTACTTCCTCGCGGTGGGCGGGGTCCGCGGGTTCGCGTTCACCCTGGGGCTGACCACGGTGATCGACCTGATCATCGTGTTCCTCTTCACGCACCCCGTGATGCTGCTGCTCTCCCGTCGGCGGTTCTTCGCCGAGGGCCACCGGTTCTCCGGTCTCGACCCGAGCCTGCTCGGTGCCCGGTCGCGGTACGTCGGGCGTGGCAAGGTCCGAGAGCCTGAGCCCGCTGCAGGAGCGCCGCAGCCCGTCGCGGCAGGCGTCGGGGACTGGATGACCATCGCCGAGCGGAAGGCCGCCCAGCGGGCGGCCGCCGGCGAGCACGCCCAGGCCGAGGGGAAGGACGCCTGATGCCCGGCAGGATGGCCCAGTGGGGCAACGACCTCTACACGGGGAAGCGTTCCTACAACATCGTGGGGACGAAGAACCGGTGGTTCGCCCTCGGCGGCGCCGTGGTGCTGGCCGCCGTCGTCCTCCTGACGACCGTCGGCCTGAACCTCGGCATCGCGTTCCGCGGCGGCTCGGAGTTCACCGTGCCGGGCGTGGCCGACGTGGCCGAGCAGCCCGCGCTCGACGCTGTCGCGCAGATCGAGGGTGCCGACCCGCCGCGCGTCTCCGTCGTGGGCTCGGACAGCATCCGCGTGCAGACGTCCAGGCTGACCGATGACGAGACCGACGAGCTCGCGAACCTTCTCGCGGACGCGTACGGCGTGGACAAGGACCAGGTCGGCTCGTCGTTCATCGGCGCCACCTGGGGCAAGGACGTGACGAGCAAGGCCATGCGCGGCCTCGTCATCTTCCTCGTGCTGGTCGCCGCTGTCCTCACCGTCTACTTCCGCGACTGGCGGATGGCGGTGTCGGGCATCGTCGCCCTGCTGCACGACGTCGCGATCACGGTCGGCGTGTACGCGGCGGTCGGCTGGGAGGTGACGCCGGCGACGATGATCGGCTTCCTGACGATCCTCGGCTACTCGCTGTACGACACCGTGGTCGTCTTCGACAAGGTGCGGGAGAACGTCGCCAAGGTCCTCGACCAGAAGCGCTACACCTTCGGCGAGCTGGCCAACCTCGCGGTGAACCAGACGCTCGTCCGGTCCCTGAACACCTCGGTGGTCGCGGTGCTCCCGGTCGCGTCGATCCTCTTCATCGGTGCGTTCCTGCTCGGGGCCGGCACGCTGCGCGACATCGCGCTCGCGCTCTTCGTCGGCATCCTCGTCGGCACGTTCTCCTCGGTGTTCCTCGCGACGCCGCTCCTCGTCTGGCTGCGCGAGCGTGAACCGCACATCCGCGAGCACAACGCGCTCGTCACGAAGGCGCGGGCCGCCGTGGTGACCGAGGACGGCGCCGAGGAGCAGGTCCGCGTGCGGGTCGGCGCGTTGGTCCCGGGGGAGCACCAGGGCAACCGGGCGCAGCCGCGCCGCAAGAACTCCAGCCGGCCGGCCGGGAGGAAGTCGTGAGCGACGAGCGTCGCCCCCTCGCCGACCTGGCGGCGTCGCTGGTCCAGGACGTCCCGGACTTCCCCGAGCCCGGGGTGGTGTTCAAGGACATCACGCCGCTGCTCGCCGACGGCGCCGCCCTGAAGGCCGTGGTCGAGGACATGGCGTCGCGCGCGCCCGGGCCGATCGACCTGGTCGTGGGCATGGAGGCGCGCGGGTTCATCCTCGGTGCGCCGGTGGCCGTCGCGCTCGGCGCCGGGTTCATCCCCGTGCGCAAGGCCGGCAAGCTCCCGCGCGAGACGCTCGCGGGCGCCTACGAGCTCGAGTACGGCAGCGCCGTCCTCGAGGTGCACCCCGACACGATCCGGGACGGCTCCCGGGTCCTCGTGGTGGACGACGTCCTCGCGACCGGCGGTACGGCGGCGGCGACCGTCGCGCTGCTCGAGAAGGCAGGGGGCGTCGTCGTGGGGCTGTCCTTCCTCATGGAGCTGACGTTCCTGGGCGGTCGGGACCGTCTGCCGGGCAGGCCGCTCGACGTCCTGCTGTCCTACTGAACGGGGCCGACCTTCCGCGTGCCCGGGCGCTCAACCGGGGTCCCGGTCGTCGGGTGTCCAGCGGGCATACCTCGCGGTCGGCGGTCGTTGTGCCGACAGTAGACTCGGAGGCTCCAGACTCGTAGGCGCCGAGAACCGGGGGAGGAGGGGACCATGGCCGAGCCCACCACGCCGGACTCGCCGACGTCCGCAGTTCCTCCCGAGCGCGCTCCGGAGGCCGAGGCTGGTGGCGGCTCGCCCGGCGAGCCCGCCCGGGTCATGGCGATGCCCGCCCCCCGCGCACCGGGGAACGAGGCGCCGCCGACGCCGTCGAGCCGCGTCCGCTCACGTCTCGTCCGGTTCGGCACCCGCCCGTCCGCCGCGTCGCCGGTGCTCGAGCCGCTCATGGTCGCCGTCCGCGCCAACCAGCCGCGCGCCGACGTCAGCCTTCTCGAGCGTGCCTACGCCACGGCCGAGGAGGCGCACCGGGGGCAGACCCGCAAGAGCGGAGACCCGTACATCACCCACCCGGTCGCCGTCGCGACGATCCTGGCCGACCTCGGGATGACCGTCCCGACGCTGGCCGCCGCGCTGCTGCACGACACCGTGGAGGACACGGACTACTCGCTGGAGAAGCTGCGCGAGGAGTTCGGCGAGGAGATCGCCGGCCTGGTCGACGGCGTCACCAAGCTCGACCGGGTCTCCTACGGCGACGCCGCGCAGGCGGAGACCGTGCGCAAGATGGTCGTCGCCATGTCGCGCGACATCCGCGTGCTCGTCATCAAGCTGGCGGACCGCCTGCACAACGCGCGCACCTGGCGGTTCGTGCCGCAGGAGTCCGCGCGCCGGAAGGCCCGCGAGACCCTCGAGATCTACGCGCCGCTCGCCCACCGGCTGGGCATGAACACGATCAAGTGGGAGCTCGAGGACCTCGCGTTCGCGACGCTGTACCCCAAGGTCTACGAGGAGATCGTGCACCTCGTCGCCGAGCGGGCTCCCGCCCGGGACGAGTACCTGTCGGTGGTCCGCGAGCGCGTCGTCGCCGACCTGCGCAGCGCCAAGGTCAAGGCCACGGTGACCGGCCGGCCGAAGCACTACTACTCGATCTACCAGAAGATGATCGTGCGGGGCCGCGACTTCGCCGACATCTACGACCTCGTGGGCGTCCGTGTGCTCGTCGACACGGTGCGCGACTGCTACGCGGCGCTCGGTGCCCTGCACGCGCGATGGAACCCGGTCCCGGGCCGGTTCAAGGACTACATCGCGATGCCCAAGTTCAACATGTACCAGTCGCTGCACACGACGGTGATCGGGCCGGGCGGCAAGCCCGTCGAGATCCAGATCCGCACCCACGACATGCACCGACGCGCGGAGTACGGCGTCGCCGCGCACTGGAAGTACAAGGAGAACACCAAGAACGGCGCGGGCGCCGAGGGCGCCGGCGAGATGGCCTGGCTCCGCCAGCTCATCGACTGGCAGCAGGAGACCGCGGACCCGACCGAGTTCCTGGACTCCCTGCGCTTCGAGATCCGCGGGCAGGAGGTCTTCGTCTTCACGCCCAAGGGCGACGTGATGGCGCTGCCCGCAGGCTCGACCCCTGTCGACTTCGCGTACGCGGTGCACACCGAGGTCGGCCACCGGACCATGGGCGCCCGGGTCAACGGGCGCCTCGTCCCGCTCGACTCACCCCTCGAGAACGGCGACGTCGTCGAGGTGCTGACGTCGAAGTCCGAGGCCGCCGGGCCGAGCCGGGACTGGATGACGTTCGTCAAGAGCCCGCGCGCGCGGAACAAGATCCGGCAGTGGTTCTCCAAGGAGCGCCGCGAGGAGGCCATCGAGCACGGCAAGGTCGCGATCGCGAAGGCGATGCGCAAGCAGAACCTGCCGATCCAGCGGCTCCTCACGCACGAGGCGATGGTCACTCTCGCCAACGAGATGCGCTTCGCCGACGTCTCGTCGCTGTACGCGGCGATCGGGGAGGGTCAGGCGTCCGCGGCGACGGTCGTGCACCGGCTCGTGCAGTCGATGGGCGGCGAGCAGGGAACCGAGGAGGACGTCGCCGAGACCGCGCAGCCCGGCCGGCAGCCGCGGGTGCGGACCGGAGACGCGGGCGTCGTGGTCAAGGGCGTCACGGATGTCTGGGTCAAGCTGGCCAAGTGCTGCACGCCCGTCCCCGGTGACGAGATCGTCGGCTTCATCACCCGCGGGTCGGGCGTCAGCGTGCACCGAGCGGACTGCGGCAACGTCGAGGGTCTGCGCGCGCAGCCCGAGCGGCTCGTCGAGGTCGAGTGGGACGTCGGCCCGAACACGCTCTTCCTGGTGCACATCCAGGTCGAGGCGCTGGACCGGGCGCGTCTGCTGTCGGACGTCACGCGGGTGCTGTCCGACCACCACGTGAACATCCTGTCGGCGACGGTGACGACGAGCCGCGACCGGGTCGCGATGTCGCGGTTCATCTTCGAGATGGCTGACCCGACCCACCTGAACTCCGTCCTCGCCGCCGTGCGGAAGGTGGACGGGGTCTTCGACGTCTATCGGATCACGGGTTCCCGGGCCTCGGAGATGCCGAGCCTCACGTGAGCGCACGAAGGAGGGGGCGGACCGTTCGGTCCGCCCCCTCCTTCGTGCGCTTCTCGGAGCGACTCAGCCGCGCGACTCCGCGGCGGCGCGCTCGACCTGCTCGAGCCACGCCCGCCGGGCGGACAGCGACTCCTCGATCTCGGCGACCTTCCGAGCGTCGCCCTTGGCACGCGCCTTGTCGAGGTCGGCCTCGAGCGCGGCGATGGCGGAGACGAGCTGGGCGGCCGCACCTTCGGCGCGCGCACGCGTCTCCGGGTTGGTGCGTTGCCAACGGCTCTGCTCGGCGTCGCGGACGGCCTGCTCGACCGCGCGCAGGCGGCCCTCGACGCGCTGGACGTCCGCACGCGGGACCTTGCCGATCTTCTCCCAGCGGTCCTGGATCGCGCGGAGCTCGCTCTTGGCCGCCGCCAGGTCCTTGACGGGCACCAGGCGCTCCGCCTCCTCCAGGAGCGCCAGCTTGAGCTCGAGGTTCGCACCGAACTCGGCGTCGGTCGTGCGGTGGTGCTCGTCGCGCGCGGCGAAGAACGCGTCCTGGGCGGCGCGGAACCGCGCCCACAGTGCGTCGTCGTCCTTGCGGTTGGCACGACCGGCCGACTTCCAGCGCGCCATGAGGTCGCGGTAGGCCGCCGAGGCGCCGCCCCAGTCCGTGCTCGTGGCGAGGGCCTCGGCCTCGGCGACGATGCGCTCCTTGACCTCGCGCGCGCCGGCGTTCGCCTTCTCCAGCTCGGCGAACCAGCGGCGACGCTCACGGTCGAACGTGGAACGCGCGTGGCTGAACCGCTTCCAGAGGGCGTCCTCGGTGGTCCGGTCGAGACGCGGGCCGCAGCGCTGCGCCTCCTTCCAGGAGTCGAGGAGCACGCGGAGCTGCTCACCCGCCGGACGCCACTGCATCTTGGCCGGGTCGGTGGCGGCGATCTTCTCCGCGGCCTCGACCATCGCCTGGCGCGCCTCGGCCGCCGCCGCCTTCGCAGCGGTGCGCTCGGCCTCGACGGCCGTCCGACGGGCGTCGGCCCGCTCGCGCAGCGTCGCGAGCCGGCGCCGCAGGGCGTCCAGGTCACCCACCGCGGCAGGGGCCTCGAGCTCGGCCGTGAGGTGCTCGAGCGTGGAGTCGATCTCCTTCACGCCCAGGTCGGTCGCCGCGAGCCGGGCCTCGAACAGGCCGATCTTGGCGTGCAGGTCGGCGTAACGGCGCACGTAGAACGCGAGCGCCTCGGCCGCAGGGGTGTCGGGGTACTGGCCGACCTCCCGCTCGCCGGCCTCCTCCCGCACCCAGACGCGGCCCTCGTCGTCCACCCGGCCGAAGGTCGCCGCGTGCAGCGCGTCCTCCTCCGACAGGTCGGGCGGCGGCGGCACCGCCGGCGCGATGCGGCCGGTGATCGCGGGGGTCACCCGGCCACGCTTCGGCGGGCGCGGGACGGCGCGCGGCGACGGCGGCGCCGGCTTGGGCGTCTGGGCGTCGGCGGCGACCGCCTCCGGCGCGGTGGCGGGCTCGGACGCGTCCTCGTCCGCCGGCTCGGTGACCGGCTCGGATGCCGCGTCGATCGCGGCCGCCTGCTCGATGATGCCCTCCTCGGGCGTCACGTCGTCGGTGCTCTCGGTCTGCGGGGTCGGGTCGCTCACGTCGGCCGTCGCCTCCTCCGGCGCCACGGGGGCCGGCTCGTCGGTGGGCACCGGCTCGTCGCCGGCGCCGGACTCCACCGCCGTCGGCATGGCAGCCTCGGCCGCCTCGCCGCCCGGCTCGATGAAGGTCTCGTCCTCGCTCGTCGCGTGGTTCGCGTTCTCGCTCACTCGACCTCCAGCCCTTCGATCGTCACGGTGGTCACGGGCTGCTCGGTGCCCTCGACCACGCCGGCCTCGGCCACCGCGGTCAGCACGTCCATGCCCTCGACGACGCGGCCGAAGACCGTGTAGCCGCCGGCGCCGTCGGCGGGGATCGTCGAGTCCTCGTAGACGAGGAAGAACTGGCTGCCGTTGCTGAACCCGTCGTTGCCGACCCGCGCCATCGCGAGGGTGCCTGCGGGGTAGACGTCGTCAGCGGGCGCGTTCTCGATCGGGCCGAACCGGTAGTCGGGCCCGCCCGTGCCGGTACCCGTGGGGTCGCCGCACTGGAGGACGAAGATGCCCGCGGTGGTGAGCCGGTGGCAGCTGGTGCCGGTGAAGAAGCCGTCGCGGCTGAGCGAGACGAACGAGGCCACCGCCTGGGGCGCCGCGGCGCCGTCGAGCTCGAGCACGAGGTCGCCGGCCGACGTGGCCACCCGGGCGGTCCACGTGCGTCCCTCGGCGATCGCGGGATCGGGGACCTCGGGCCCGTTCGACTGCTCGGGGGTCGGCTCGTCGCTCGGCTCCGAGGGCTCGGTGCTGGGGTCCGCCGGTGCCGACGCGGTCGGCGTGGGCGCGCTCGACGACCCGTCGTCGCCCGTCGCGTCGAGGACCAGCCAGACGACCGCCGCGAGCAGGATCGCACCGAGCACGGAGCCGATGACGATCATGCGGCGACGCTCGCGCGCGCGGACCTCCTGCTGGTGGGCCAACCACTTCTCGTACCGCCGCCGCGCGTACTCGCGCTGCTGCTGCTTCGAGGACACCTCGGACTCCCGTTTCTGCCGTCGTGGGCGATCGCGGGCACGACCCGCGGGCCGGAGGACGCCGGGGCGCGCCGCCGAGCCTCGCACAGTCTAGGCAAGGCGCCCGGGCCGGACGGACGCTGGGGGCCTCCTGGACGTCACGGTCTGGTCTCGGCGGCCGCCGCTACGCTTGCCGGGTGCTGATCAGGACGCTTGCCGCCCCCCTGCTCGGCGCCAGCTGCCACGTCGTGCCGGACGGCGACGGCTGCGTCGTGGTCGACCCGGGCGCTGGCGTCGCCGACCAGGTGCGCGACGCCGTCGCGAGCGCCGGGCGCAGGCCGCACGCGATCCTGCTCACCCACGGGCACCTCGACCACACGTGGTCCGCCGCGGAGCTGTCCGAGGAGTGGGCCGTCCCCGTCCTGGTGAACGAGGACGACGCCTACCGCCTCGCGGACCCCGTCGGAAGCCTCGGGCCGCTCGGCGCGCAGCTCGCGGCCATGGCGGGCCAGCCGGCCGGCCCGCCGGTGCCGACCCGGCTGGAGACGTTCCGGGCGGACGTCGACATGCCCTCCGTCGTCGTCGGGCAGGTCCGGGCGCTGCACGCCCCGGGACACACCGAGGGCTCCACCGTCTACCTCGTCGACGGTCCCGGCGCGGAGGCGTTCGCCCTCACGGGCGACGTGCTGTTCGCGGGGACCATCGGCCGCTGCGACCTGCCGGGGGGCGACGACCACGCGATGGCGGCGACGCTGCGGCGACTCGCTCGGCTCGACGCCGCCACCCACGTCCTGCCCGGTCACGGGCCGTGGACGACGATCGGCGACGAGCTCGCCACCAACCCGTACCTGTCCGCGTCGCGCTGAGCACCCACCCGCACGAAGGAGCATCCATGGCCCGCCCCACCCCGCTGTCCGGGTTCCCCGAGCTGCTGCCGGCGGAGCGCGTGGTCGAGCAGCACGTCCTCGACACGATGCGCCGCACGTTCGAGCTGCACGGGTTCGCGGGCATCGAGACGCGCGCCGTGGAGCCGCTGGACCAGCTGCTGCGCAAGGGCGAGACGAGCAAGGAGATCTACGTCCTGCGCCGGCTCCAGGAGGAGGACGCCGAGCCTGCCGCGGGCGGGCAGCGCGAGGCCGAGCGCGGCCTGGGCCTGCACTTCGACCTCACGGTGCCGTTCGCGCGCTTCGTGCTCGAGAACGCCGGGCACCTGCAGTTCCCGTTCCGCCGCTACCAGATCCAGAAGGTGTGGCGGGGGGAGCGGCCGCAGGACGGCCGGTTCCGCGAGTTCGTCCAGGCCGACGTCGACGTGGTGGGCGCCGGTGAGCTGCCCGCGCACTACGAGGCGGAGCTGCCGCTGGTCATGGCCGACGCCTTCGCCGCACTCGCGGACGTCGGTGTGCCGCCGGTGCGGATCCTCGTCAACAACCGGCGCGTCATGGAGGGCTTCGCGCGGGGCATCGGGCTCGACGACGTCGACGCGGTGCTGCGCAGCGTCGACAAGCTCGCGAAGGTCGGGCCGGAGGCCGTGGCGGCCCTCCTGGCCGACGAGGCCGGCGCGAGCCCGGCCCAGGCCGCGGCGATGCTCGAGCTCGCCGCGCTCCGTGGCGAGGACGCCGGTGTCGTGGACCGGGTGCACGAGCTGGCGGCGCGGCACGGCGCGGCGAACGAGCTGCTCGACCAGGGGCTCGCCGAGCTGGGTGCCCTGCTCGAGGTGGCGGCCCGCCGGGCACCGGGCCGGGTGGTGGCCGACCTGGCGATCGCGCGCGGGCTCGACTACTACACGGGCGCGGTCTACGAGTCGGTGCTCGTGGGCCACGAGGACCTCGGCTCCATCTGCTCCGGCGGCCGGTACGACGCCCTGGCCTCCGACGGCACGACGACCTACCCGGGCGTGGGGCTGTCGATCGGCGTCTCGCGCCTGGTCTCGCGGCTGCTGTCCGCGGGCCTGGTGCGGGCGACGCGTGGCGTGCCGAGCGCCGTCGTGGTCGCGGTGACGAGCGAGGAGACCCGGGCGGAGAGCGAGGCCGTGGCGGCCGCGCTGAGGGCCCGCGGCATCCCCGTGGAGGTCGCCCCGTCCGCGGCCAAGTTCGGCAAGCAGATCCGCTACGCGGACCGGCGCGGCGTGCCCTTCGTGTGGTTCCCGGCGTCGTCGGCGGGCGACGACGGCGCGATCGGGCACCAGGTCAAGGACATCCGCAGCGGCGAGCAGGTCCCGGCCGACGCCGCGACCTGGGAGCCGCCCGCGCAGGACCGCTTCCCGCGCGTCGTCCCGGGCACGCCCGCGCAATAGCCGGCGGGCTGCGCGCCGGACTCACCCGGCGCCTCGACCCTCCTCCGAATCCGCTCGACGCCGCCCACTAGACTCGTCGCGCGCCGTTCGGCGCAGACCGCCTGCCCCGGAAGGACCTCCGTGCTGCGTACCCACCACGCCGGCTCCCTGCGAGCCGAGCACATCGGCCAGACCGTGACGCTCACCGGCTGGGTGGACCGTCGCCGCGATCACGGCGGCGTCGCCTTCATCGACCTGCGTGACGCCACGGGCATCGCCCAGGTCGTGATCCGGGACGAGGCGGTCGCGCACGGCCTGCGCGCGGAGTACGTGCTCAAGGTGACCGGCGTCGTCGGGCGTCGGCCGGAGGGCAACGAGAACCCGAACCTGGCCACCGGCGAGATCGAGGTCCCCGCGGACGAGGTCGTGGTGCTCAACGAGTCCGCGCCGCTGCCGTTCCAGGTGTCGACCGCCCTGGACGAGCAGGTGGGCGAGGAGGCGCGCCTCAAGTACCGCTACCTGGACCTGCGCCGTCCGCGCACGGCTCACGCCATGCGCCTGCGCGCCAAGGTCAACGCGGCCGCGCGTGCGGTGCTCGACGGCCACGACTTCGTCGAGGTCGAGACGCCGACGCTGACGATCTCCACGCCCGAGGGCGCACGCGACTTCGTGGTGCCGGCGCGGCTCGCGCCCGGCTCCTGGTACGCGCTGCCGCAGTCGCCGCAGCTGTTCAAGCAGCTGCTCATGGTCGGCGGCCTCGAGCGCTACTACCAGATCGCCCGCTGCTACCGCGACGAGGACTTCCGCGCCGACCGGCAGCCGGAGTTCACCCAGCTCGACGTCGAGATGAGCTTCGTCGAGCAGGACGACGTCATCGCGGTCGCCGAGGAGGTCCTGGTCGCCCTCTGGCACCTCATCGACTACGAGATCCCGACGCCGATCGCCCGGATGACCTACCTCGACGCGATGGCGCGGTACGGCACCGACAAGCCCGACCTCCGCTTCGGGCTCGAGCTCGTGGAGCTGACGGACTACTTCCGCGACACACCGTTCCGGGTGTTCCAGGCCCCCTACGTGGGCGCCGTCGTGCAGCCGGGCGGTGCGTCGACGCCGCGCCGCGGCTTCGACGCGTGGCAGGAGTGGGCCAAGCAGCGCGGCGCCCGCGGCCTGGCCTACGTCACGGTGGGCGAGGACGGCGAGCTCGCCGGGCCGGTCGCCAAGAACCTGTCCGACGCCGAGCGCGCGGGTCTGGTCGCGGCCGTCGGGGCGTCGCCGGGCGACGCCGTGTTCTTCGCCGCGGGCAAGGCGTCCGAGGCGCGGGCGCTGCTCGGCGCCGCGCGTCTGGAGATCGGCCGCCGGGGTGGCCTGATCGACGAGGACGCCTGGTCGTTCGTCTGGGTGGTCGACGCGCCGCTGTTCAAGCCGACCGGTGAGGACGACGACGTCGCCGTCGGCGGCGGGTCGTGGACCGCGGTCCACCACGCCTTCACGTCCCCGACGCCCGAGTGGGTGGACCGGTTCGAGGAGGACCCGGGCAACGCCCTGGCGTACGCGTACGACATCGTCTGCAACGGCAACGAGATCGGCGGTGGGTCGATCCGTATCCACCGCAAGGACGTCCAGCAGCGGGTGTTCGACATGATGGGCCTCGGCCCGGATGAGGTGCAGCGCCGGTTCGGCTGGTTCCTCGACGCGTTCGCGTACGGCGCCCCGCCGCACGGCGGCATCGCGTTCGGCTGGGACCGCATCCTCACGCTGCTCACGCGATCGGAGTCGATCCGCGACGTCATCGCCTTCCCGAAGTCGGGCGGCGGTTACGACCCGCTCACCGGCGCGCCGGCGCCGATCACGGCGCAGCAGCGCAAGGAGGCGGGCGTCGACGCGGTGCCGGAGAAGCCCGCGTCGCAGTCCTGACGTGGCCGGTTCGGTCCGGGACCTGCCGGCGCCCTGGCGCGACGAGCCGTACCTCGTCATGTGCCACGGGCGCTCGACGGTGGCGGTGGCGTGGCACGACGACGACGCCCTCGTGGTGCTCCTCGAGGGGAGCGGCCGGGATCCGGGCGTGATCGGGGTCGGCGACGCGGACGCCGTCGGACGGCTGCTCGACGGCGCGGTGACGGCGCTCGGGCCCGCCCGGTGGGCGACGCTGCCCCGGGGCTCCTGGGAAGCGGCCGCCGACGGCACGCGAGCCGCGTTCCCCGGCTGGGAGGCGGCCAACAGCTGGGACTGCATGTGGACCGACCGCCCGCTGGTCGGGATCAGCGACCATGCCGTGGAGCGCCTGCCGGCCGGCGTCGAGCGCGTCGACGCGGAGATCGCCGAGGCCCTCGACCGCGCGCACCCGACAGCGAGCACGCGCCCGGGCGACCCCCGCCTCGAGGGCTGGTGGGCCGTCCGGGAGGAGGGCCGGCTGGTCGCCGTCGTGGGCGCCATCCGGTTCGCGCCGGGGCTGGCGCCACACCTGGTGTCCCTGGGCGTCGACCCCGCGCACCGCGGGCGAGGGCTCGCCGGCGCGGTCCTGGCTGCCGCGGTCAGCGACGGGCTGCTGGCCCCGACGCTGGTGGGGCCACCGATGGTCGGCCTCGGCCTGTACGCGGCGAACGACGTCGCGCGGCAGGTGTACGTCCGGCACGGCTTCGTGCTCGGTCACCGGTTCGACTCGCGGCCCGCGCACCGCGACTGAGGCGCGCGGGCGCCGGACGGCGTCAGGTGACGGGGAGCGAATCCGCCGGTTCGGATCCGCCGCGGGGCTCGACGACCGCGTCTCGCGGCTCGGCGCCGTCGGCCCGCGCGGCGAGGTCTCCGCGCAGCCGGTCCAGCTCCGCCTCGTGCGCGGTACGGAACCAGCGCACCTCCGCCGCGTGCTCCGCCTCCAGACGGGCGACGTCGGCCGTGTGGTCGGCGCGGACGCGGCCGAGCTCGGCCTGGTGGTCGGCGCGCAGCGAGTCGAGCTCGGCCTGGTGCTGCGACAGGAGACAGGCCACCTCCGCGTCGCGCTGGCTCTCGAGGCGTGCCCGGTCCGTGTCGTGCTGCTCGGAGAGCTGGGCGACCTCCGCGCGGTGCTCCGCGCGCACCGCCTCGACCTCCGCGTGGTGCTCCGCCCGGGCGGCCGCGAGCTCGGCGACAAGGGCTTCCTCGCGCTCCCGGTGCTCCGCGCCGCGGCGGGCGAGCTCGGCATCGCGCTGGGCCAGGAGCCCCTCGACGATCCGCGACCGTTCGGCCGTCTCGAGCGCCGTACGCAGCGTCTCCGCGAGTCCGGACGCCTCGAGCGCGGCCAGGGCGAGCTCCGTGCGCGCCTGGCGCTCCGTGGGCCGCAGCTCCTCCCAGCGCCGCGAGAGCATCGACTCGTAGCGCGCCTTCTCGTACAGCTCGGCGAAGTGCTCGGGTGTCATCACAAGATCGTAAACGGCGTGTAACGGCGTCCACGACGCCTGAACGGGGGACCTTGGTCCTAGTCGCGGTGGCCGGTCACCAGCGCGTCGGGGCGGCGTCTGTCCCGAGAGGCCGCTGTGCCGCGCCGGCGGCTCGGGCTCACCGCCGGCCCCGGGCTGGGCGCGCGCCGCCTCGTCGGCCACCCGTGCCGCGGCCGCGCGTCGCCACACGCGTGCGAGGAGCGGGATCGCGGCGGCCACGGTGGCGACCAGCGCGACGAACGCCACCGCGCCCCGCGGGTCCGGCGTGCCGCCGGGGTTCAGCCGGGCCACGACGGCCCAGCCGAGGTAGCCGACGACGACGGCCGTCGCGACCGAGAGCCACTCCGCCCGACGGCGACGCAGGCGGGCGTCGCTCTCCGTCGGCCGGCGCGGCGTGGCCACCCGGAGCGCCGAGAACGCCAGGAGTGCGCCCAGGACGAGAAGGACGAGCTGGCGCGCCACTAGTGCACGAGCCCGAAGCGCTCGTGCAGGCGGCGCAACGGCCCGGGTGCCCACCAGTTCGCCCTGCCGAGCAGCGTCATGGTCGCCGGCACGAGCAGCATGCGGACCAGCGTCGCGTCGATGAGCACGGCGACGGCCAGGGAGAAGCCGACCTCCTTGATCACCAGCAGCTTGCCCAGGATGAACCCGACGAAGACGACGATGATGATCGCCGCAGCCGAGGTGATGATGCGACCGGAGCGCTGCAGCCCCACCCTGACCGCGGTGTCGTTGTCCATGCCCGCGTCGTGCTGCTCCTTGATCCGCGAGAGCAGGAAGACCTCGTAGTCCATCGCCAGGCCGAACGCGAACGCCAGGACCAGGGCCAGCACGTAGGTCTCGATGCCGCCCGTGGACCGGAAGCCGAGGAGGCCCTCGAGGTGGCCGTCCTGGAAGCCCCACACGAGGACGCCGACGGTGGCGGCGAGGGACACGACGTTCGTCAGGAGCGCCTTGATCGGGATCAGGACAGAGCCGGTCATGAGGAAGAGAAGGACGAGCGTGGCGGCGGCGACGACCCCGAACGCCCACCAGGCGCGTGCCACGAGGGCGTCGACGAAGTCGATCTGGTTGGCCGCCTGCCCCGTCACGACCACGGGGAAGGGGGCGGCCGCGGCACGAACCTCGTGGACGACCTCCGACGCCTCGGGCCCGCCGGGGTCGGGTGACACCGGACGCACCCCGACGTAGACGTAACCGCCGAGCGGGGTGGGCGGGTCCACGGAGGCCACCCCTGGCAGGTCGGCCAGGCCCGCGCTCCACCGGCCGACCTGCTCCAGCGGGCCCTCGGCGATGACCTGCACGGCGGGCGCGGCCGAGCCCGGGTACTGCGCCGCGATCTCCTCGACGTACGCGCGCTGGTCGGAGCCGAGCGGCAGCAGCTCGATCGTGGAGTTCCGCAGCGAGAGGTCCGCCGCCGGGGTCGCGAGGAAGGCGAGGGCGCCGAGGGACCCGGCGAGCACGAGCCACGGGTGACGCTGGACGCGCCGGGCGAGCCGGGAGAACAGCCCTTCAGTGGCCGTGACGTCCCCGGTGCGCTCGACGACGGTGCGCAGCCCGGGGATCCTTCCCACCAGCCCGGGCCGCAGCAGCCGCCGGCCGGCCAGCCGGAGCACGGCGGGCACGAGCGTGAGAGCGGTGGTGAGCGCGACGAGCACGACCAGCGCCCCAGCGGTGCCGAACGACCGGAGGATCTCCGGCTCGAACACGACGAGCCCGGCCACCGAGATCGCCACGGTCAGGGCGGAGAACGCGACGGTGCGTCCGGCGCTGCGCATGGTGGCGCGCAGGGCCTCCTCGACGGCGCCGTCGCCCCTCCGCCGACGCACGGCCGCTCCGCCGTCGTCGTCCGTCAGCCGGTGCAGCTCCTCGCGGAAGCGGGACACGATGAGCAGGCCGTAGTCGATGGACAGGCCCAGGCTCAGGATCGTCACCACGTTGATGACGCTCGAGTCGAGGTCCATCAGGTACGACAGGCCGTGCACGGTGCCCAGGCCGGCGGCGATCGAGGCGATCGCCCCGATCATCGGCATCGCGGCGGCCAGGAAGCCGCCGAAGACGAGGACCATCACGACGAGGGCGACCGGGAGCGAGACCGCCTCGCCGATGCGCAGGTCGTCCTCGACCTGGGTGCGGATCTCCTCGACGATCAGCGAGGTGCCGCCGACGCGTCCCGTGACGTCGCGCCCCGTGGACAGCTCGGCCGGCAGGGCCCGCAGGAGCGCCTCGACCTGGTCGAGCGCAGCGGATGCGCGGTCCTCGGGCAGCGCGTGCTCCAGCTCGACCACGACGAGGAACCCGTCGCCGTCCGCTGCGAGGAGGGGAGCCGCGGCCGGGCTCGTCGGCCCCTCGGGCACGACGTACGGGTCGATGACGCTGGCGACGCCCGGGACCGCGGCGAGCTGGGCGTGCAGGATCTCCATCGGCCGTTCGAGGCCGGGCGCGGCGGGGGCGACCCCGCTCACCGTGAGCGTCAGGCTCTGCCCCGTCGTGGACGCGTCGGCGATGATCGCGTCGCCCCGCGCGCTCTCCGACCCGGGGACACCGGGTGCCCCCGTCTCCAGGCGCTCGAAGACGGTCTCGCCGCCCACACCGAGCGACGCGAGCGCGAAGCACGCCCCCGCAGCGACGACCCAGGCCAGCACCGTGGTCCACGGACGACGGGCGATCGCACGGCCGAGGAGGTCGAACACACCTGCAGCATCCCAGGTCGCGTCCCCCGGACGCACGTGGATGCGACCGTAGGCTGCGCTCCATGGACCTGTTCGACGCCGTGAGCTCGACCCCCGAGGGCTTGCCGGGCGTCGGCGCGACCGCTCCGCTGGCGGTCCGCATGCGCCCGCGCGGTCTCGACGAGGTCGCCGGTCAGGAGCACCTGCTCGAGCCCGGTTCGCCCCTGCGCAGGCTCGTGGAGCCCGCGGACGAGGGGGCGCGCCGGGCGGCGCCGTCGTCGGTGGTGCTCTGGGGACCGCCGGGCACGGGCAAGACCACGCTCGCCTACCTCATCGCGACGAGCTCAGGGCGGCGGTTCGTGGAGCTGTCCGGCGTGGCCTCCGGGGTCAAGGACGTCCGCGCGGTCGTCGAGGAGGCCCGGCGCCGGCTCGCCACGGGTGGTGCGGAGACGGTCCTGTTCATCGACGAGGTGCACCGGTTCTCCACGACGCAGCAGGACGCGCTGCTGCCCAGCGTGGAGAACCGCTGGGTGACGCTGGTGGCGGCGACGACGGAGAACCCGAGCTTCTCGGTGAACGCGCCGCTGCTCTCGCGCTCGCTCCTGCTGACGCTGCGGCCGCTGACCGACGACGACATCCGCGCGCTGGTGCGCCGTGCGCTGGCTGACGAGCGCGGCCTCGCCGGCGCGGTGGAGCTCGACGACGAGGCCGAGGCCCACCTCGTGCGGCTGGCCGGGGGCGACGCCCGTCGGGCGCTGACGGTGCTCGAGGCCGCTGCCGGCGCTGCGCTGGAGGGCACGCCGTCGACGGCCGCAGGCTCGGGCGGAGGCGGCGCCCCCGTGGTGGACCTGGCGACGATGGAGCGGGCAGTCGACGTCGCGGCCGTCCGCTACGACCGCGCGGGCGACCAGCACTACGACGTGACCAGCGCGTTCATCAAGTCGATGCGCGGGTCCGACGTCGACGCGGCGCTGCACTACCTCGCCCGCATGGTGGTCGCGGGGGAGGACCCGAGGTTCATCGCGCGCCGCATCGTCATCGCTGCGGCCGAGGAGGTCGGCATGGCCGACCCGAGCGCCCTGTGGACCGCGGTCGCGGCCGCCCAGGCGGTGGCGCTCATCGGTATGCCGGAGGCCCGGATCATCCTGGCGGAGGCCGTCGTCCACGTGGCCACTGCGCCGAAGTCGAACGCCTCCTACGTCGCGATCGACCGGGCCATCGCCGACGTCCGGGCCGGTCGCGCCGGGCCCGTCCCGGCGCACCTGCGCGACGCCCACTACGCCGGGGCCGAGCGGCTGGGGCACGGCAAGGGGTACACCTACGCCCACGACGAGCCGCACGCGGTCGCGCGCCAGCAGTACGCCCCCGACGAGCTGGTCGACGCCCGGTACTACCAGCCGTCCGACCGTGGCCAGGAGCGGGAGGTCGGTGCACGGCTCGCCCGGATCCGCCAGATCCTGCACGACGACGTGGGCCGGTGAGAGCGCCGCGCGTCGTGCGGTAAGATCGACCGGTTGTCCGCCAGCGGACGACGGGCCGCCGCACGTCGGCAGCCACCTGGGGACCTCAGCCAGCACCACCGAAGGTTGGTCCCACACCCGCCGGGAGCTCCCCGCAGCGGGTCGTGCCATGTCGAACAGGAAGCAGGAGCATGACCAAGGTCACTCGTGCGCGCCGCCAGGTGCGCCTCTCGCGCGCCCTCGGGATCGCGCTGACCCCGAAGGCCGTCCGTCACTTCGAGAAGCGGCCCTACCCGCCGGGCGAGCACGGCCGCGCCCGCCGTCGGACCGAGTCCGACTACGCCGTCCGCCTTCGCGAGAAGCAGCGTCTGCGCGCGCAGTACGCGCTGCGCGAGAAGCAGATGGCCCGTGCGTTCGAGGCCGCCAAGAAGGCCCCGGGCCAGACCGGTGAGAACCTCGTCGAGATCCTCGAGACCCGTCTCGACGCGCTCGTGCTGCGCGCCGGCTTCGCCCGGACGATGCTCCAGGCCCGCCAGGTCGTCGTCCACCGGCACGTGCTCGTCGACGGCAAGATCGTCGACCGCCCGTCCTTCCAGGTGAAGCCCGGCCAGACGCTGCAGATCAAGCCGCGCAGCCAGACCAGCGCCCAGTTCCAGGTCGCCGCCGCCGGCGCCCACCGCGACGTCCTGCCGGCCGTCCCGGGGTACCTGGACGTGCAGCTCGAGAAGCTGTCGGCCGTCCTGCTGCGTCGCCCGCTGCGCGCCGAGGTCCCCGTGACCTGCGAGGTCCAGCTGGTCGTCGAGTTCTACTCGCGCTGACCCGCGCACCGCTTCGCGTCCGCCACGCCCCGCACCCCCACGGGTGCGGGGCGTCGGCGTCGGTGGAGCGAGCGTCCGAGGTCGGTAGTCTCGGGCGCGGAGCAGGGCACGGGCATGGTTCACGAGCTGGAGGGTCGCTGATGTCGGTCGGAGACGTCGCAGGTCTGATCGCCGCGGTCGCGTTCGGTGCGCTCGTCGGGTTCCTGGCCCTTCCGCTGGTGAAGCTCGGCAAGGTGTTCGACGCCGCGACCCAGTCCGTCAAGGACGTCACGGAGCACACCCTGCCTGTCATCGACGAGACGGCGGCCACGATCGCTGGCACCAACGCACAGCTCGCGAAGGTCGACACGGTGACCACGGCGGCCGCCGAGATCACGCAGAACGCGTCCGCGCTCACCGCACTCGTCGCGGCGACCGTGGGCCGCCCCCTCATCCGTCTCGCGGCCTTCTCGTACGGCGTGCGCACCGCGCTCGGCGGCTTCGCCCAGAAGGTCACGGGCAAGGGCTCCGGGAAGGCTCAGGCCTGATGCGCCGGCTGTTCTGGATGGGCCTCGGCGCGGTGGGGGCGGTGGTCGTGGTGCAGCGCGCACGCAGCGCCGTCAAGCGGCTGCCGGACACCGTGGCCGAGGCGGTGACGGCACAGGTCGGTCAGGCCGGTCAGCGGGCGTCGTCCGCGCTGCACGAGGCGGTCGACGTGTTCCGGGCCGCCCGCGCCGAACGCGAGACCGAGCTCGTGACCGCGCTGCTGGTCGAGCCGGAGGGCGGCACCGAGCGCCGGCCGCGGACGGCCCGGGCCGAGCCTCCGGCGTCGCGCGGCGACCGGGGCGACGAGGTGTGGGACGACGACCCCTGGGGCCCCGCCGACGACGAGGACTAGCGCGCCCGGCCCCGCGAGCACGAGAACATCAGGCACCACGAGCAGGACCCGAGAGGACATCATGCGCACCGCAGAGATCCGCCGCCGCTGGCTGGACTTCTTCGCCGAGCGGGGACACACGGTGGTGCCCTCCGCCTCCCTCATCTCCCCGGACCCGTCGACGCTCTTCACGATCGCCGGCATGGTGCCCTTCATCCCGTACATGCTCGGGCAGCAGGCGGCGCCGTGGCCGCGGGCCACCTCCGTCCAGAAGTGCGTGCGCACGCAGGACATCGAGGAGGTCGGCAAGACCACCCGGCACGGCACGTTCTTCCAGATGAACGGCAACTTCTCGTTCGGCGACTACTTCAAGCAGGGCGCGATCGAGTACGCCTGGGAGCTCGTGACGGGCTCGCAGGCCGACGGCGGCTACGGCTTCGACCCGGACAAGATCTGGGTGACCGTCTACCACGAGGACGACGAGGCGGCGGCGCTCTGGCGGAAGATCGCCGGCCTGCCCGACGAGCGCATCCAGCGCCGCGGCAAGAAGGACAACTTCTGGCACACGGGTCAGCCGGGCCCGGCGGGCCCCTGCTCGGAGATCTACATCGACCGCGGGCAGCAGTACGGCCCCGACGGCGGCCCGGTGGTGGACGAGGACCGGTTCCTGGAGATCTGGAACCTGGTCTTCATGCAGTACGCCATCGAGGACGTCCGGGCCAAGGACGACTTCACCGTCGTCGGTGACCTGGCGCAGCGGAACATCGACACCGGCATGGGTCTCGAGCGCGTCGCGTACCTGCTCCAGGGCGTCGACAACATGTACGAGATCGACGAGGTCTTCCCGGTCATCGCCGCGGCCCAGGAGCTGTCGGGCAAGCGGTACGGCGCCGACCACACCGACGACGTCCGGATGCGCGTCGTGGCCGACCACGTGCGGTCGGGCCTCATGCTCATCGGGGACGGCATCACCCCGTCCAACGAGGGCCGCGGCTACGTACTGCGGCGTCTGCTGCGCCGCAGCGTGCGGGCGATGCGGCTGCTCGGGGTCGACGAGCCGGCCCTGCCGCACCTGCTGCCCGTCTCGCGCGACGCCATGGGGGCCTCGTACCCCGACCTGGTCCGCGACTTCGACCGCGTCTCGCGGATCGCCTACGCCGAGGAGGAGGCGTTCCGGCGGACCCTCGTCTCGGGCACCACGATCCTCGACGTCGCGGTCGCCGACGTGAAGAAGGCGGGCGGCACCACGCTGCCGGGCGACCGGGCGTTCCAGCTGCACGACACGTACGGGTTCCCGATCGACCTCACGCTCGAGATGGCGGCCGAGCAGGGGCTGCGCGTGGACGAGGCGGGCTTCCGCGACCTGATGCTCGCCCAGCGCGAGCGGGCGCGCGCCGACGCGAAGTCGAAGAAGGGCGCGCACAAGGCGATGACCGCCCTGCGGGGGCTCGCCGACGCCGGCCCCACCGAGTTCACGGGCTACCACGAGCTGGGCACGGCCTCCACGGTGCGCGGCATCGTGCGCGGGGAGGACCTCGTCGAGGTGGCGAGCGAGGGGGACGTCGTCGACGTCGTGCTCGAGCGGACGCCCTTCTACGCGGAGTCCGGTGGTCAGGACTCCGACGCGGGCGTGATCGTGACGGCGGACGGTGGCCTCCTCGAGGTCCTGGACGTCCAGAAGCCCGTCAAGGGCCTGATCGTGCACACCGTCCGGGTGGCCAACGGCGAGGTGCGCGCGGGCGCCGAGGTGTCGGCCGAGGTCGACCGGGAGTGGCGGCTCGGGGCGCGCCAGGCGCACTCCGGCACGCACGTGGTGCACGCCGCGCTCCGCGAGGTGCTCGGCCCGACCGCGCTCCAGTCCGGTTCGTACAACAAGCCCGGGTACCTGCGGCTGGACTTCGCCTGGAACCAGGCGCTGTCCGCGCAGGCCCGCAGCGAGATCGAGGACGTCGCGAACCGCGCCATCCGCGAGGACCTGCGTGTGAAGTGGCAGTACATGCCGCTCTCGGAGGCCAGGTCGTGGGGCGCGATCGCGCTCTTCGGCGAGACCTACGACGAGACGAACGTGCGCGTCGTGGAGATCGGCGGCCCGTGGTCGCGCGAGCTGTGCGGCGGTACGCACGTCGAGCACTCCAGCCAGATCGGGCTGATCGCCCTGACCGGTGAGTCCTCGGTCGGCTCGGGTGCGCGGCGCGTCGAGGCGCTCGTCGGGCTCGAGGCGTTCCACCACCTCGCCCGCGAGCGCGCGCTGGTCGCCACGATCACCGAGACGCTCAAGACCCGGCCCGAGGACCTGCCCGAGCGTGTCGCCGGCCTGCTCGCGCGGCTGCGTGAGGCCGAGAAGGAGCTCGCTGGTGTGCGCCGGGAGCGCTTGCTCGCCTCCGTCCCCGCCGTCGTGGCGACCGTGGCGCAGGCGGGACCGGCTCGGGTCGTGGCGCACGACGCCGGCGCGGTCGCGTCGGCGGACGACCTGCGCACGCTGGCGCTGGAGGTGCGTGGTCGGCTGGGCGAGGAGGCCGCCGTCGTCGCCGTCGGTGGCGTCGCGGGGGAGCGCCCGGTGGTCATCGTCGCGACGAACGCGGCCGCGCGCGAGGCAGGGCTCAAGGCCGGTGCGCTCGCACGGACCGCGGCCGGCGTCCTCGGCGGTGGGGGCGGCGGCAAGGACGACGTCGCACAGGGCGGCGGCGCGGACCCCACGCTGCTGCCGGCTGCGCTCGGCGCGCTCGTCGGCGCCGTCGGCGGGGCGCGTGGCTGACGCCCCCGGCGGTCGCGGGCCTGCCTCCGGGCCGGCCCGCGGCGTCCGGTTGGGCGTCGACGTGGGGGAGGTCCGGATCGGGGTGGCGCGTAGCGACCCCGACGGGCTCATCGCCACGCCGGTCGAGACGGTGCAGCGGCGACCGCAGGACGCCGCGGACCTGGCGCGCCTCGTGGAGATCGTGTGCGAGTCCGGTGCCGCTGTCGTGTACGTGGGCCTGCCCCGCACGCTTGCCGGGCGGGAGGGGTCGGCAGCCCAGGCCGTTCGCACCTATTGTGGTGCGCTGGCGCAGGCGGTCGCTCCCGTGGCGGTGCGGCTCGTGGACGAGCGGCTCAGCACGGTCAGCGCCCACCAGGCGCTCCACGCGGCCGGCCGGCCGGGACGCAACCACCGCGTCGTCGTCGACCAGGCCGCGGCGGTGGTGATCCTGCAGGCTGCCATCGACGCGGAGCGTGTGTCAGGGGCACGGGTAGGTGAGGCGGTCGTCGGGCCAGGCACCGACGGCGGAGAAGGTGAAGCGGAGCCGACGGCGGCCCAGGGCCAGCCAGGCGATGGAGGGACCGACCGGATGGACACCACGAGGCGCGGGGAGGCGGCGCGATGAGCGACCTGTTCCTGGACGAGATCGTCCAGCCCGATGTGCCCCGCGACCACGCGCGTCGCTCCGACCGACGTTCGGACCGCGCCGAGCGCGACCGGCGGCGCAAGCAGCGGCGGCGCAAGAACATCACCGCCCTGGTGGTCGTCCTCGTCGTCCTCGCCGGCATCGGCTTCGCCGTGTGGAAGCTCGGCATGCCCCTGATCGAGGACCTCCGTGGCGCGCCTGCGGCGAGCACGGACGACTACCCGGGTCCCGGGACGGGCGAGGTCGAGGTCTCCATCCCCGCGGGTGCGACGGGCGCGGCGATGGCCCAGATCCTCGTCGACGCCGACGTGGTCGCCAGCACCGGCGCCTTCACGGAGGCCTTCGCGGCCAACCCGGACGCCCCCGGCATCCAGCCGGGCACCTACCGGCTGTCGCTGCAGATGCGTGCGGCGGACGCGGTGGCGGCGCTGATCAACTCCGAGAACCGCGTCGTCACGCGCGTGACGATCGTCGAGGGCTTCACGGTCAAGCAGATCCTCGAGCGGCTGGCCTCGGTGACGGGCACGCCGATCGAGGAGCTGCAGGCGGTCGTGGCGGACCCGGCGGCGATCGGTCTCCCGCCGGAGGCCGGCGGGAACGCCGAGGGCTGGCTCTTCCCCGCGACGTACACGTTCGAGCCGGGGCAGACGCCCGCCGAGATGCTCGGCGCGATGGTGGCGCAGACGATCAGCGTGCTCGACGAGCGCGGTGTCCCGGCCGAGGCGCGACAGGCCGTCCTCACGAAGGCCTCGCTCGTCGAGGAGGAGTCGCCTGGCGGCGAGGTGAGCGCGATGATCGCCCGGGCGATCGAGAACCGGCTCGCGGACGGCATGCGGCTGGAGATCGACGCGGCCGTGGCGTACGGCGCGGGCATCTCCGGGACGCAGATCACCGACGAGGTCAAGGCGACCGACACCGCGTACAACCTCTACATGCACGCGGGGCTGCCGCCGACGCCGATCGCCTCGCCCAGCGCGGCGTCGATCGACGCGGTCCTGGCGCCGGCCGACGGTCCCTGGCTCTTCTGGGTCACGATCAACCACGAGACCGGGGAGACCCGGATGGCGGTGACGTACCCGGAGCACCGGCAGAACGTGGCGCTGCTGCGCGAGTGGGAGGCTGCGAACGGCGGCGACGACTAGGTGGTGCGTGCCGCCGTCCTGGGGCACCCCATCGCCCACTCGCTGTCGCCGGTCCTGCACCGTGCCGCCTACGCGGAGCTCGGTCTCGACTGGACGTACGACGCGATCGACGTCACCGAGGCGGAGCTGCCGGGGCTCGTGCGCGGTCTCGACGCCACCTGGGCGGGCCTCAGCCTGACCATGCCGCTGAAGCAGGCGGTGCTGCCCCTGGTCGACCACGTCGAGCCGCTGGCCGAGGTCGTCGGCGCGGTGAACACCGTCGTCGTGCAGCGCGGGGGCGCGCGCCCGACGCTCGTCGGGGCGAACACCGACGTGCATGGCATCGCCGCGGCCTTGGCGGAGGCGGGCGCCGGGGCGGCTGTCGGGGCCGACGACCGCGGCGCCCTCGCCGGCCTCGGACAACCGGGCGAGGTGGGCTCTGCCGTGGTGCTCGGCGCCGGCGCGACCGCTGCATCGGCGCTAGCGGGGCTCGCCCACCTGGGCACGACCGCCTCCACCCTGCTCGCGCGCTCGGTGGCGCGCGCGGGGGGCACCCTGCGGGCCGCGCACCGGATGGGTGTGGACACCACCGTGCGGACGCTCGCCCCCGTGGACCGTGCGCTGGAGTTCATCAGGGCCGCGCCCGTCGTCGTCTCCACCCTGCCGCCGGGGGCCGCGGACGAGCTCGCGGGTGCGCTGGTGCGTGCGTCGCTCCCGGTCCGGGGCGTCCTCCTGGACTGTGCGTACGCCCCGCGCCCGACGGCGCTGGTCGCCGCGTGGCGCGCGGCCGGGGGCCGGGCGGTGACGGGGGAGCGGATGCTGCTGCACCAGGCCGGCGAGCAGGTGCGGCTGATGACGGGCGCGCCCGCGCCGCTCGCCGCGATGGACCGCGCGCTGACCGGTGCGCTCGACGCCGGGGCGCGGTCCGCGACGACCCGTTGAGCGCGGCGGCGCGCCCCTGCTACCTTCCGGGCAGAACGGTGCGGAACCGGACGACCCGGACGCCATGCGCACCGTCGCTGATGCAGGGGGAGACCATGGCTCGACACGTCGTCCGCGCCCTCGCGGCGCTCGTCCTCACGTCCGCGTCGCTCCTCGGAGGTGGGATCGCCGTCGCGGCCCCGACGACGGCGCCGCCGCCGGACGGCCCGCTCGGCACCCCGTTGCGGCCCCTCAGCCGCGCGGGCCAGGCCGAGGTGTCGTTCATCAGCGACGGGTGCACGCGCACCGTGCTGCGGTACGGCTCGCGCGGGCAGTGCGTCACGCAGCTGCAGATGACGCTGTACGTGCTCTACAGCGAGCCGCTGAAGTTCGACGGGAGCTACGGACCTGCGACGACGGCCGCGGTGTACCGGGTGCAGGCGCGCTACGGCCTCACCTACGACGGGATCTGCGGCCCGCAGACGTGGGCGAAGCTGGTGTGGGCGCACAACCAGGCGCGCAACGGGCTGCCGTACTGACCGAGCCCGCTCGGTCGTCGGACTGATCAGCCGACGGGCAGGATCTTCAGAGCCGCGGGGTGCGTGCCGATAATCAGGGTGCGTCGCTCCATGGCCGGAAGGATCCCCCTTGAAGCAGCTCGGAGACATCCTCCTCGAGGAAGGCCTCGTCACCGAGGGTCAGCTCATGGCTGCCCTCGACGAGCAGGTGAGCCGCGGGGAGTCCCTGGGGCGTGTGCTGGTCGAGATCGGCATGCTGAGCGAGGCACAGCTGGTCCAGGCGCTCGCGCGCCAGGTCGGCATGGACTTCGTCGAGCTCACGGACTACCCCGTGGACCGGACGGCGGTCGCCGCGCTCCCGGGCCCGGTGTGCCGCCGGTACACCGTGCTGCCGGTCGGCTTCGCCGACGGTGCGCTCCTCCTGGCCATGGCCAACCCCGGCAACGTCGTCGCCGTCGACGACGCGCGCGCGATCAGCGGGCTCCCGGTGCGGCCGGTCGTCGCGACGCACGACGACCTGCTCGCCGCCATCGACCGGTTCTGCCGGGCCGACGAGGAGATCGACGAGCTCGCGAACGCGTTCGAGGAGGAGGCGTCCGGGCCGCAGGACACGGACCTCTCCCAGGTCGGCGACTTCGTCGAGGACGACGCCCCGATCGTGCGGTTCGTGAACCTGCTGGTGACGCAGGCGATCCAGGACCGCGCGTCGGACATCCACGTCGAGCCCGGCGAGCACGACATGCTCGTGCGGTACCGGATCGACGGCGTGCTGCACGAGGTGCAGCGGGCGCCCAAGCAGATCCAGGGCGGCGTCATCTCCCGGCTGAAGATCATGAGCGACATCGACATCGCCGAGCGCCGCAAGCCGCAGGACGGTCGCATGTCGGTGACCCACAACGGCCGCAAGATCGACCTGCGCGTGGCCACGCTGCCCACGGTGTGGGGCGAGAAGGTCGTCATGCGCATCCTCGACAACTCGACCGCCAGCCTCGACCTGCGCGAGCTGTCGTTCCTGGACGACAACTTCGAGATCTACCACGAGTCGTACACGAAGCCCTACGGGATGATCCTGGTGACCGGGCCCACCGGCTCCGGCAAGTCGACGACGCTGTACGCGACGCTCAACGCCGTGTCCCGGCCGGAGATCAACGTCATCACGGTCGAGGACCCGGTCGAGTACCGCCTGCCGGGCATCAACCAGGTGCAGGTGAACCCCAAGGCCGGCCTGACGTTCGCCAGCGCGCTGCGCTCGATCCTGCGTTCGGACCCCGACGTCGTCCTCATCGGTGAGATCCGCGACCACGAGACGGCGCAGATCGCCATCGAGGCGGCGCTCACGGGCCACCTCGTTCTCTCGACCCTGCACACCAACGACGCGCCCAGCGCCGTGACCCGCCTGATCGAGATGGGGATCGAGCCGTTCCTCGTCGGCTCCGCGCTGGACTGCGTCGTCGCACAGCGGCTGGCGCGTCGCCTCTGCAACAAGTGCAAGGAGGCGTACCAGCCGTCGGAGGTCGAGCTGATCGCGGCGCGCTTCCCCTGGAACCCGGGCGAGGAGATGCCGACGCTCTACCGCCCGGCCGGGTGCAGCGCCTGCTCGCGGACGGGCTACAAGGGCCGCATGGCCCTGCACGAGGTGATGCGCGTGACCGAGAGCATCGAGCGCCTGGCCGTCTCGCACGCCTCGGCCGCGGAGATCAACGGCACCGCGCGCAACGAGGGCATGGTCAGCCTGCGTGACGACGGCTGGACGAAGGTCATCCTCGGCGACACCTCGGTCGAGGAGATCCTCCGCGTCGTGGCCTGAGCGGCGCCGGGCACCCTCAAGTCGGTCTCGCGGCCGACCGATATACCGGCCGACACCTTTGCCCGGTGACGACCGAGAGGGCCCATCGTGAGCGACTATCCGCCCGTTCCGGGCGCAGTCCCGGACCAGCCGCGCGCCGGGGGGCCCGCTGGCTGGCTCCCGTCCGGCCCCGCGCCGTCCGCCGCGCAGCACGCCGCCCCCGGGTGGCCGGCCGCAGCCGCCTCGCCCGGCGAGCCGACGCCGATCCCGCAGGGGCGCCCGATCACGCCGCCGCAGGCGCCCCGGGTCGCGCCACCCGCGCAGTACGGTCAGCCGGCGCCGCAGTACGGGCAGCCGCCCGTGCCCGCGACCCCGTACGGGCAGCCGGCGGCACCGGCCTACCAGCAGCCCGTCGCCCCGCCGGCGGCACCGGCCGCGACGACTCTGCCCGGCGCGCCCGCGAGCTACCAGCCGGCCGCTCCTGCGTACCCGCAGCCGCCCGCCGCTCCCGCCCCGGCTCGCCCGGCGGCGCCGCCCGCCGCGGAGGCTCCCCAGGCCGCGCGCAAGCCCGCGGCGGCCGCCAGCACGCGACGGCTGGGGATGGGCGACGGCCCGGGGGAGAACGACCTCAACCTGGACGAGACCCTCCGCGCGATGATCGCCGTGGGCGCCTCCGACCTGCACATCACCTCCGGCGCTCCGCCGACGGTCCGGATCGACGGCCGTCTCCTGCCCCTCGAAGGGCATCCGTCGCTGATGCCGGACCAGATCCAGCGCACGCTGTACTCGGTCCTCACGCAGCGGCAGCGCGAGCAGTTCGAGACCGACCTGGAGCTGGACTTCGCCTACGCGGTGCGTGGCGTCGCGCGGTTCCGCGTGAACCTCTACCAGCAGCGCGACGCCCTGGGTGCCGCGTTCCGGGTGATCCCCTACGAGATCAAGCCCCTCGAGGCGCTCGGGGTGCCCCCGGTGGTCGGCAACTTCGCGAACCTGCCGCGCGGGCTGGTCCTCGTCACCGGGCCGACGGGCTCGGGCAAGTCCACGACGCTGGCCTCGATCATCGACCTGGCGAACCGGACCCGGACCGACCACATCATGACGGTCGAGGACCCGATCGAGTTCCTGCACCGCCACAAGAAGTCGCTCATCAACCAGCGCGAGGTGGGCGCGGACACGCTGTCGTTCGCGAACGCCCTCAAGCACGTGCTGCGCCAGGACCCCGACATCATCCTCGTCGGTGAGATGCGCGACCTCGAGACGATCTCGGTAGCCCTGACGGCTGCCGAGACGGGCCACCTGGTCTTCGCGACGCTGCACACGCAGGACGCCGCCCAGACGATCGACCGCATCATCGACGTCTTCCCCTCGCACCAGCAGGCGCAGGTGCGCACCCAGCTCGCCGGCGCGATCCAGGGCGTGGTCTGCCAGGCGCTGTGCAAGCGGGCGGACGGGCCCGGGCGCGCGGTCGCCACCGAGGTGATGATCGCCACGCCTGCGATCCGCAACCTGATCCGCGAGGGCAAGACGCACCAGATCTACTCGGCGATGCAGGCCGGCGCGAAGCAGGGCATGCACACGATGGACCAGCACCTGGCCGAGCTCGTCAAGGCCGGGCGGATCACCTACGAGCAGGGCCTCGAGAAGTGCCACCACGTCGCTGACTACAACCGCCTCACCGGCCGCACGGGGAGCGGGGGCGGCGGCGGGTCGTCCCTGGGCGCGATGTCCGGCGGCCTCGGCGACCCGATGAGCATGGGCTCGTCGGGCGGTCAGATGCCGGGCGCGTCCGAGACCTACGGAGGTCAGGGCTGATGGCGACGACGAAGACGTTCGAGTACGCGGTCCGTGACAAGTCCGGCAAGGTCGTCAAGGGCCGGATCGAGGCGAACAACGCGGCAGCGGTGGCGAACCGGCTCCGCACCATGGGGATGGCGCCCATCTCGGTCGACGAGGTGCAGACGGGTGCGCTCCAGCGGGAGATCAAGATCCCGGGGTTGTCCGACCGCATCAAGCTCAGGGACCTGTCGATCATGGCCCGGCAGCTCGCCACCATGATCAACTCGGGCCTGTCGCTGCTGCGCGCGCTGTCGATCCTGGCCGAGCAGACGGAGAACAAGGCCCTCGCGAGGATCCTCGCGCAGGTGCGCACCGACGTCGAGACGGGCTCGGCCCTGTCGGCGTCGCTGGCGAAGCACCAGGACACGTTCCCGCCGCTGATGGTGAACATGGTCCGCGCCGGCGAGGTGGGCGGCTTCCTGGACCAGGTGCTCCTGTCGATCGCCGCGAACTTCGAGTCCGAGGTCCGGCTGCGCGGGAAGATCAAGTCGGCGATGACCTATCCCGTGGTCGTCTTCGTCATCGCCATCCTCGCCGTGATCGGCATGCTCCTGTTCATCGTCCCGGTGTTCGCCGACATGTTCGCCGGCCTCGGCGGCGAGCTGCCGCCGCTCACGCAGGTCCTCGTCGCCATGTCGGCCGTTCTGAAGGTCGGCATCGTGCCGCTGATCGTCGCCGTGATCGCCTTCGCCGTCTGGTGGGGCAGGAACAAGAACAGCCCGGCGGTGCGCGAGCGCGTGGATCCGCTCAAGCTCAAGGCGCCCGTCTTCGGGCCGCTCGCGCAGAAGATCGCGATCTCCCGGTTCACCCGCAACTTCGGCACCATGATCCGCGCGGGCGTCCCGATCCTGCAGGCGCTCGAGATCGTCGGCGCCACGTCCGGGAACGTCGTCATCGAGCGTGCGGCGAAGGCTGTGCAGGACTCGGTGCGGACCGGGCAGTCGCTCTCCGGGCCGCTCGCCCAGCACCCCGTTTTCCCGCCGATGGTCGTGCAGATGATCGCCGTGGGCGAGGACACCGGCGCGCTCGACGCGATGCTCGAGAAGATCGCCGAGTTCTACGACCAGGAGGTCGAGGCGACGACGGAGTCGCTCACGTCCCTCATCGAGCCCCTGATGATCGCCGTCCTCGGCGGCATCATCGGCTTCATGGTGATCGCGCTCTACATGCCCATCTTCGGCGTCTTCGACCTGATCGAGTAGCGGCGGACCCCGGTGCGTCCGAGCGGGTGAATTTCCCGTCTTTGGGCTCAAGTTCGTCCGCAGGAAGCCCGACGAAGAACCCGTAGCACCACCCCGAACGCCGGCTCGCCGGCACTGACTCCGCATACGAAGGGGAGAGCGATGATCGCTCGTATTCGCAAGTCCATGGAGGAGAAGGACCAGGGCTTCACCCTGATCGAGCTCCTCGTCGTCATGATCATCATCGGCATCCTGGCCGCGATCGCCATCCCGGTCTTCCTCAACCAGAAGAAGAAGGCGGCGGAGGCCTCGGCCAAGAGCGACGCGACCAACATCTCGAAGGAGATCGCGGCGGCGTTCGTGGACGCCCCCAACGCCTCGCTGGCCATCGCGCTCGCGGGCAACAACACCAACGGCACGTCGACGATGGACGCGACGCTCACGATCGCCGGCGAGGCGACGACGGTCAAGGTCGGTCCGGGCAACAACGCGACCATCCTCGCGACGCCGGCGACCTCGTCGACCTACTGCGTGATCGTCGACCCGGCCGAGGCCGGAGCCGCCACCTGGAGCGCTGGCCCCAACGGCGTGTTCAAGAGCGCGACCTGCAGCTGATCCGTGGCTGACGGTGGGGTGAGCGGGCACCGCCCGCTCACCCCACCGTTCGCAGTTGGTGGCGAGAGCGCCGGCCTGGAAGGAGGAGCCCATGGGACAGCGGAGCCGTGCTGAGGCTGACAGCGCCGGGTTCACCCTGATCGAGGTCATCCTGGCGATGGTCATCACGCTCATCGTCATGGGCGCCCTCATGGGCACCATCGTCGGTGCCCTGAAGACCGTCGTGCAGGCGCGCGAGCGCCAGACCGCCACAGCACTGGCCACCGAGGTCCTCGAGCGGCTGCGCGCCCTCCCGTACGACACGGTCACCACCGGATCGGGAAGCGCGCCGGCCGACCCGTACGTCTCAGCCGGCTACCTGCAGACCTCGCTGCTCGAGACCGGCGCGCCGAATGAGGCCCTGGTCGTCAACGCATGGTCGCCCGGTCCCTACGACGACCCCAGCGACCCTAGCGACAACAACCCGAGGACCGTCGGGAACGTCAGCTACACCGTGCGCACCTACGTGACGCACCCGCCGAGCGGCCCCGGGTTCAACCTGACCGCCGTCGTGGAGTGGACGAGCAACGTCTTCCCGGGCGGCAAGACCGTCTCCCAGCGCACCACCACGTACTCCCCGCCGAACGGGTGCCTGACGACCTCGAACCACCCGTTCGCGGCGCCCTGCCAGGCGTACCTCCAGGCGAACGCGGGTTCCGCGGGCGCGGGGTACGTCACGGTCGGTCCCATCATCGGCGCGACCCTCGAGGGGTTCTCGGGCAGCGGCCTGGACATCGCGCTGCCGAGCTTCCGGTCGGCGGTCACCGTCGAGCAGACGGTCACCGGCGGCGCCAACGTCGCCACCACGAGCGCGGGCATCTCCACGACCCCGACCAGGGCGGGCGGCGCCGTCGCGGAGGCGTCGGTCGACTCCGACCCGTCCTCGGTGGCCTACCAGGACTCCGGCGTGCTGACCACCAGCGGCCACAGCAGCGCCACGCAGTCGCTCGCCGGGCCGGCCGGTGCGCTGGCCGTGCGCCCGTCGACGTCCGACAGCGGCACCGTCCGCTCCGCGGTCATGTCGAAGAACTGCGTCTCGCCCACGGGCTCCACGCTGATCACGGGCCCGACGAACGCCGAGCGGGCCTGCTCGACCTCAGCGATCAGCAGCGGCTCGGGCGCCGCGCTGACCTACACGACGCCCGCGGGCGGGGTCGCCGCGATCGTCGAGGTCGGCGCGCCGAGCTCGCCGTCCCGGGCCGTCGGCGCGCACCTGGCGAGCGCCAACTCGGGCTTCTGCTCCAACGCGTCGACGGGCGTCGGCTGCGCCGTCGCCGCCGCGCAGCGGGCGACGGGCGCGGTCGTCGTCGGGTCGCCGACCGGTGCGACGGGCGTACCAGGTTCCTTCACCGGTCTCGTGAAGGTCGATGCCAGCACGGAGACGGCCAAGGCCGAGGAGGGCATCGGCGCCACCGCGCCGACCTGGACGCGGACGGGTCGGGCGTACGTGTGGAACGGCACCGGCTACACGACGCTGAACCTCAACGGCCCGGGCACGCCGCCCGCTCCCGGAGGCTGGCCGATCGCTCCCGTGACGCTGACTTACGGCGCCTACCAGGTGCACTACGAGGGCGAGGTCATGGTGCGCGTCCCCACCGCCGCCCGCTCGTCGCGGTCGGCGACGACGCCGTGCGTGAACGAGTCGTGCACGTCGACCGTCGACGGCTCGTCGTCGGTGCGTGTGTCGTTGCGCGTCACCATCTCCACAGGCGGCGCGCCGGTGGGCAGCTTCGCGACGGAGGTCGACCTCGGCGGCCTGACGGCCAGCGCCGGGTACCGGACGGTGACCGATGCGCCGTGACGACGACCGGCGCGACGCCGGCATGACGCTCGTCGAGCTGCTGACCGCGATGATCGTGTTCGGCATCGCGATGACGATGATCATGACGGCCGTCATGCTCGTCATGCGGTCGCGCGACGAGGTCCTCCAGAGCGCGAACGCGGTGGCGGAGGTGCGCGAGGCGCTGCAGACGATCGACCGACAGGTCCGCTCTGGCAACGTCCTGTTCAATCCCGGCGCCGAGACGATCCCGTCCACGTGCACCGGCAACGCCACGACCCGGACGGGCACGTGCATGCGCGTGTACACCCAGGCCGACGGCGTCCCGCGCTGCTACCAGTGGCAGGTGGTCGACAACGGGCCCGGCGAGTCGTACCTGCGGTCCCGCTCGTGGCTCCCGGGCGGCGCGTCGACGGAGTGGACGACCGTCGCGACCGACCTCACGCTCACCGGCGCGCCGTTCAAGCTCGAGGGCGCCGACACCGCCTACGACGAGCGGCTGGTGCGGGTGGCGATCTACGCGCGCGATGCGCGGACGGGGCGCGACGTCAAGATCGACTCGGCCCTGACCGGCCGCAACACGACCTACGGCTTCGATGCAGGGCAGTGCACGCCAGTGCCGGCTCCGGTGGGAGGATGATGCTCGTGTTCCGCAACGTGCGTGTGCGACGGACCGGTCGGGAGCGGACGGGTCTGCGGCGGGTGCGCCCGGCGCGCCCCGGGGACGAGGGCGTCGCCCTCATCTCGGCCATGGCCGTCGTCGTCCTGGTCGGCATCCTCGTGGTCGCCATCGTGTCCACCGCCGTGTACGAGGCGACAGCCTCGGGGCGGGACCGGCAGCGCGCCACGGCGGTGACCACCGCCGAGGGCGCGATCGATGCGGTCCTCGCGACGCTCCAGACGTCGAACGTCGCGTCATACCCGTGCCCCGACCCCGCGGTGCCGTCCTCGCGTTCCTTCCTCGCCGACGACGTGGACATCTCGGTGGAGGTCACGTACTACAACGCGGCGGGCACGGAGGTCACCTGTGCGGCGGTCCGCGCGGGGACGGCCATCGCGAGCGCGCACGTCTCCGCGACGTCCGCGGCGGAGCCGATCGGGAACGCCCAGGTGGCACGGCGCACGATGGAGACGCTCGTCACGCTCGAGCCGCACGTGACCAACATGCTCGAGAACGCGATCCACTCCGACACGTCGGTGCGGTTCACGAACCACAACGACGTCATCAACGGCTCCGACACCCCGGGACAGGCCGCCAACATCTACTCCAAGGGCGACTTCGACTGCGTCAACCAGGGCACCTACGACGGGTCGATCGTCGCCGTGGGAAACGTGAACCTCGCGAACCCCTGCACGGTGAAGGGCAGCATCTGGAACGGCGGCACCGTCAACCTGAACAACTCGCCGACCGTCCAGGGGAGCATCCGGTCCGCCGGCAACATCAATCTCGACAAGGCCACGCTCGGCGGCACCGCCTATGCCCGGGGCGTCGTGACCGTGGCGAGCGGTGGTGCAGGCAAGGCGTGCCTCGGCTCCCCTGACAAGTGCCTGAGCGGACAGGCGATCGAGGCCCCGAAGCCCGTCGACAACCCGTTCCCGAAGATCGAGTGGCCGAACGCTCAGTCGGACTGGACAGCGCACGGCTACACGCAGGTCGTCACGTTCTCCGGCTCCACCTGCGGCAAGCCGAACGGCAGCAGCAGCGACTACGCCGCGAACTGGATCCGCGACAACATGGCGGCGGACACCGCTTCCAGCACGATCGTCGTCGTGGACTGCCCGGGCAACCCCGTGCGGTTCGAGGGTGGCATGAACACCGTCACGTTCGGGCGGGACCTGCTCGTGATCAGCCGAGCCGGGTTCGTGGTGTCCAACAGCGTCAAGTTCGTCTCCGCCGGGCCCGACGCGGACCGCAACGTGTACTTCATCCAGCCCGCGACGTGGTCCGGCTCGGCCGTCACGTGCAACCCGACGGTGGGGATCGACCTCAACAACCAGGTCTCGTTCGAGAGCCCGGTCCGGGTGCTCCTGTACAGCCCGTGCAGCATCGTCAAGGCGAACCAGGGCCGCACGGCGGGGCAGATCTACGCGCAGGGCAGCTTCACCTGGGACAACAAGGCGAACGTCATCTACGACCCGCTGCCGGTCTGGGGCCTCTCGTCCGGGTCCACGACGGCGGAGTCGTACGACGTGGAGATCGTCTACAAGCGCGAGACGCACTGACGGGTGGAGCTGATCGACCCAGGACTGCTGGCGGCCCTGGGCACCGGCGCGGTCGGTGTCCTCGGCCTGCTGGTCGGCTCGTTCCTCAACGTGGTGATCTGGCGCGTGCCACGCGGTGAGTCGGTCGTCGCGCCGCCGAGCGCGTGCCCGCAGTGCGGCCACCGGATCCGTCCGCGGGACAACGTCCCGGTGCTGTCGTGGCTGCTCCTGCGCGCGCGGTGCCGGGACTGCGGCGTCCGCATCCCCGTGCGGTACCCGGCCGTCGAGGGGGCCACGGCGCTCCTGTTCGTCCTCGTGCAGCTCCGCCTCGGGTGGAGCCCGGCGCTGCCGGTCTACCTCTACCTCGGCGCCGTGTGCTTCGCCCTGGCGCTGATCGACCTCGACGTGCATCGCCTGCCTGACGCCATCGTGCTGCCCTCGTACGTGGTGGTGGGGGCAGGGCTGGTCCTGGCGTCATGGCTCACCGACGACTGGGGTGCCCTTCTGCGGGCGCTCATCGGCGGCGCGGCCCTGTGGATCGGCTACTACGTCCTCATGAGCGTCAAACCGGGCGGAATGGGATACGGCGACGTCAAGCTGGCGGGGCTCCTCGGGGCGGTGACGGCCTGGCTCGGCTGGGGGGCGTTCGCCATCGGCGCGTTCGCCGCCTTCCTGCTCGGGGGCGTGTACGCCATCGGGCTGCTGCTGGCCGGACGGGCGGGTCGCAAGAGCCGCGTCCCCTTCGGCCCGTGGATGGTGCTCGGCGCGGCGCTGGGCGTGGCCGTCGGCGAGCCACTGTGGGCGTCATACCTCTCGCTGGTCGGCCTGGCAGCCACCTGACGGATCGGAGATTCGCGGCAGGTCCGGGGCTCAAGCCCGGGCGGCTGACGCCCGATACCCCAGCAGGAGATCGTGCGCCCGTCCGGTCGGCAGGCTCGCGCGGGAGAGGGGACACAGTGGCGAAGGTCGGAGTGGTCGGGCTCGACATCGGGACGAGCCATGTGCGGGCCGCGGAGGTGCAGCCCGGCCCACGCGGTGGCGCGCCCACGCTCGTGCGCTATGCCGAGGCGCCGCTCCCGGCGGGAGCCGTGCGGGACGGCGAGGTCGAGGACGCGACGACGGTCGCGTCGGCGATCAGGTCCTTGTGGTCGTCGGCGAAGTTCCCGACCAGGAACGTCAACATCGGGGTGGGGAACCAGCGCGTCGTCGTGCGCGCGCTGGACCTGCCGTGGATGCCGCTGCCACAGCTGCGGGGCTCGCTCGCCTTCCAGGTCCAGGACCTGCTCCCGATGTCGACCGACGACGCGCTGATGGACTACTACCCCACGGGCGAGGTGGACGCGCAGACCGGGCGGATGCTGCAGGGGATGCTGGTGGCGGCCACCCGCGACACCGTGCGGGCGAACGTCATGGCGGTGGAGGCCGCCGGGCTGCGTCCGCAGCTCGTCGACCTGAACCCCTTCGCCCTCCTGCGCGCGGTCGTGCGCGGCGACCTGGTCAACCGCACCGTCGCCGTGGTCGACGTGGGCGCGCGGATCACCCAGCTCGTCATCGCGAGCCGCGGCATGCCGCGCTTCGTGCGGATCCTGCCCAGCGGCGGGCAGTCCGTCACCGACGCCGTCGCGTCGGCGCTCGGGATCGCAGGCCCGGAGGCCGAGAACGTGAAGCGGCAGGTGGGCGTCGGCTACGCCGTCGCCCCGGAGTTGGCGGTGGCGGCGGAGGCGGTCAACAACTCCGTCCGGCCGCTCGTCGAGGCGGTCCGGAACACGTTCGTGTACTACGCCGGCAACCACCACGGCGACGGCATCGACGTCGTCGTCCTGACCGGGGGCGGCTGCCACCTGCCGGGACTCGGGCAGTACCTCTCGAGCGCCAGCCGCCTTCCGGTCACCCTCGGTGACCCGCTGTCGACGATGCGGGTGGCGAAGTCGTTGCAGTCCGACGCGCTCGCCGCGGCATCGTCGACGCTGGCCATGCCGATCGGTCTCGCCCTGGGGGTGGCAGCATGAGCACGACGACCGACGCGCCGGCCTCGAAGGGACGCGCGCGCCTGTCGGGGCGGGCGCCCGCGCTTGGGGCGCCGCCGTACCCCCAGGTCAACCTGCTGCCCCCGGAGGTGGCCGCGGCGCGTGGCCTGGCGCGGACGAAGCGCTGGCTGGCGTTGTTCGTGGCCCTGTCCCTCGTCGGTCTGGCCGGCCTGTACCTGCTCGGGGTGCGCGCGAAGGACGCGGCCGCCGACGACCTGGCCGCGGCGCAGCAGACGACGCAGGACCTGAACGCGCAGAAGGAGCAGTACGCCGAGGTGCCGCTGGTCCTGGCGGAGCTCGACCGCGCCGCGCAGGCGCGCCAGCTGAGCATGCAGACCGAGATCCTGTGGCGCCCGTACCTGCGGGCCCTCGCGGCGACCGCGCCGGAGGGGGTGCGCATCGAGACGGTGCGGCTCTTCGGGACCACCGTCATCGATCCTCCCGTCCCCCCGCCGGACGTGCTCGGTGGCGAAGGCGTCGGCACCGTGAGCCTCACGGTGGAGTCCCGGACCGTCCCGGACACGGCCGCTTGGCTGCGGGCGCTGGAGACCATCCCTGGTTTCGAGCACGCCTGGTTCAGCCAGCACACGCTCACGGCCGAGAACGACGTCGCCTACTACAGCGTGACCGCGACCGTGCAGATCAACGAGGCCGCGTTCGCGCTCCGGTACGAGCCCGAGGTTGAGGGGGACGAGTGATGGCACGCGGACGATCGGCCGGCTGGATCGCCGGGGCTGTCGTGCTGGTGCTGGCCCTGTCGGCCGTGGGCTGGTTCCTGGTCATCTCACCGAAGTTCGACGAGGCCGCGGAGACGCAGGCCATGGTGGACGACACGGAGATGCGCAACGACATCCTGCGTACCGAGGTGGCCGCGCTGGCGGAGAAGAGCACCCACATCGAGGACTACCGGACGGAGCTGGCCGGCCTGCAGCGGCAGATCCCCGTGGACGCCCAGCTGCCGGCGCTGGTCGACGCGTTCCAGGCGATCGCGAACGAGACCGGGGTCCTCATCACGGAGATCACGCCCGCGGCTCCGACCGCGGTGACCATCGCCGAGACGGTGCCCGCAGCCACGCCCGAACCGACGCCGGCGGCGACGGACCCCGCGGCCACGCCCGCTCCGGAGGGCGAGGTCACGGACGGCACGGACCCGAACGCCGTCCCGACCACCCCGACGCCCACGGCGCCGGAGGGCCTGGTGTACCTGCAGGTCAACGTCCGCGTGGTCGGGCCGTACGAGAACGTCGCCGTGTTCGTCGAGCGGGCGCAGAACCTCGAGCGGCTGTTCCTCGTGGGCGCGGTCGACGTCGTGCGGCTCGATCCCGCCGAGGAGGCCTCGGGTCGCCCCGAGATCTTCGAGGGGTGGGTCGAGAGCACGGTGACCGGGCTTGCCTTCGTGCTGACGCCCCCGGCGTCGGCGGTGCCGCTCCCGGACGGCACGGGTGAGGATGGCACGGGCGAGGACGGCACCGGTGAGGACGGCGAGACGCCGCCCCCGCCCACCATGCCCGACAGCGACCGGAACCCGTTCCTGCCCCTCGCGCCCCCGAGCTGACGGCGGCCGGGCGAACGCCCGGTCCGCACCGACCACCCGGCCCGCGTCCGTCGCACGGACGCGGGCCGGCGTGCGCCCGGGCCCGTGGAAGGATGACGGCATGCTGCGCTGGCTGACGTCCGGGGAGTCCCACGGCCCCGCCCTGGTCGGTGTGCTCGAGGGCCTGCCTGCGGGCGTGCGGGTGACGACCGACGATCTCATCGACGCCCTCGCCCGGCGACGCCTCGGCTACGGGCGAGGCGCGCGCATGAAGTTCGAGACCGACGAGGTGCGGATCCTCGGCGGCGTGCGGCACGGCCTCACGCAGGGCGGCCCTGTCGCCGTCGAGATCGGCAACGCCGAGTGGCCGAAGTGGGTCGACGTGATGTCCGCCGACCCGGTCGCGCCCGAGCGCCTCACCGTGGACGCCGGTACCGGGGACGTGCGCGAGATCGCGCGGAACCGGCCGCTCACCCGCCCGCGCCCGGGCCACGCCGACCTCGTCGGCATGCGCAAGTACGGGTTCGACGACGCGCGGCCGGTCCTCGAGCGCGCGTCCGCCCGCGAGACCGCGACGCGGGTCGCCCTCGGGCGCGTCGCCGCCGCCTTCCTCGAGCAGGCCGCCGGCGTGCGCCTGGTCTCGCACGTGACGGCCATCGGCCCGGTCGCGGTGCCCGACGACGCCGTGCTGCCCACGCCCGACGACGTCGCCGCGCTGGACGGCGACCCGGTGCGGTGCTTCCACGCGCCGACCTCGGCCGCCATGGTCGAGGAGATCGACGTGTGCCAGAAGGCGGGGGACACGCTCGGCGGCGTCGTCGAGGTGCTCGCCTACGGGCTGCCGACGGGACTGGGCAGCTACGTGCACTGGGATCGGCGTCTCGACGCCCGGCTGGCGGCCGCCGTCATGGGCATCCAGGCCTTCAAGGGCGTGGAGATCGGGGACGGGTTCCGCACGGCTGCTCGTCGCGGCTCGGCCGCGCACGACGAGATCGAGCGCGATCCGGAGACCGGCCTCATCGTCCGCAGGACCAACCGTGCGGGCGGCCTCGAGGGCGGGGTCACCAACGGTGAGGTGCTGCGCGTGCGCGGCGCGATGAAGCCCATCTCGACGGTGCCGCGCGCGCTGGCGACCGTCGACGTCGCGACGGGCGAGCCCGCGCAGGCGATCCACCAGCGCTCGGACGTGTGCGCCGTGCCGCCCGCGGCCGTCGTCGCCGAGGCGATGGTCGCCCTGGTGCTCGCCGACGCGGTGGTGGAGAAGTTCGGCGGCGACAGCGTCCGCGAGGTCGCGCGGAACCTCGAGGCGTACCTCGAGGCCGTCCCGCCGCTGCAGCGGTGAACGGCCCGGCGGAGAACAGCGCCCCGACGGCGCCCGTGCGGCCGCGCGTCGTGCTCGTCGGGCCGCCCGGGGCGGGGAAGTCGACGGTCGCGGCCGAGCTGGCGGGCCGCCTCGGAGCCGTCGTGCGGGACACCGACGCCGACGTGGAGGCGACGGCGGGCAAGCCGATCACCGAGATCTTCGTCGACGACGGCGAACCGGCGTTCCGGACCCTCGAGCGCGCCGCGGTCCTGGCCGCGCTGACCGAGCACTCCGGCGTCCTCGCGCTCGGCGGTGGGGCCGTCCTCGACGGCGAGGTGCAGGCTGCCCTGGCGGGCTACCGGGCCGCGGGCGGCACGGTGGTGTTCCTCGACGTGAGCCTGTCCGCCGCGGCGCCCCGCGTGGGCTTCAACCGGTCCCGGCCCCTCCTGCTCGGCAACCCGCGGGCGCAGTGGCAGACCCTGATGGAGACGCGTCGTCCGGTGTACGAGGCGGTCGCGAGCCTCCGCGTGGCCACGGACGACCTGACGCCCGCGCAGGTCGCCGAGGTCATCGCCGCGGAGCTGGCCGAGGGCACCGACGACGAGCGCACCGACGGGACGGGGGAGCGATGAGCGAGCCGACACGAATCCGGGTCGGGGGAGAGCGCCCGTACGACGTCGTCGTGGGCTACCACCTGCTCGGCGAGCTGGCGGGCCTGCTGGGAGACAAGGTCCGCAAGGTGCTCGTGGTGCACCCACGGTCGCTGACGGCGTCCGCCGAGGCGGTCCGTGACGACCTCGAGAAGGAGGGCTACCAGGCCTTCCTGGCCGAGGTCCCGGACGCCGAGGACGCGAAGACCGCCCAGGTGGCCGCCTTCCTGTGGCACGTGCTCGGGCAGGCCGACTTCACGCGCAGCGACGCGGTGGTGGGCATCGGCGGCGGTGCCACGACCGACCTCGCCGGGTTCGTGGCGTCGACGTGGCTGCGCGGGATCACCGTCGTCCAGATCGCGACGACGGTCGTCGCGATGGTCGACGCCGCGGTCGGCGGGAAGACCGGCATCAACACCGAGGAGGGCAAGAACCTCGTCGGTGCCTTCTGGACCCCGGCCGGCGTGTTGTGCGACCTCGCCGCGCTGGACACCCTGCCGGTGCACGAGCGCGTCGCGGGCCTGGGCGAGGTGGTCAAGCACGGGTTCATCGCCGACGAGCGCACCCTCGAGCTGATCGAGGCCGATCCGTCCGCGCTCACCGCCCCGCAGCTGACGGACCGCGACCTGGTCCGCGAGCTCGTGGAGCGCTCCGTGCGGGTCAAGGCCGAGGTCGTCACGGCGGACCTGCGCGAGTCGTTCCGGCGGGAGATCCTCAACTACGGGCACACGCTCGGGCACGCCATCGAGCAGGTCGAGCGGTACCGCTGGCGGCACGGGGCCGCGGTCTCGGTCGGGATGGTGTTCGCGGCGGAGCTCGCGCGCCTGGCCGGCCGCCTGCCCGACGACGTCGTCGCGCGGCACCGGGAGATCCTGCGGTCGCTGGGGCTGCCGACGAGCTACCGGGCGGACCGCTGGGAGCAGCTCCTGGCTGCGATGCGGCGTGACAAGAAGTCCCGTGGCGACCTCCTGCGCTTCGTCGTTCTGGAGGACGTCGGTCGCCCGGTGCGGCTCGAGGGACCGGACCCGACGTTGCTCGCCGCCGCGTTCGCCGAGATCAGCCGGGAGCCGGCGTCCGGCGCGGGCGTGCTGCTGTAGGCAGCGGCGGCGTCGGTGACGACGCCCGGCGCCGGTCCGGAGCCGGGTTGCGTGCGGCGGCGCCCGGCACGCGCCCGTCGCGCCGCTAGCCTTGCCGCCATGACGCGCGTGCTGGTGCTCAACGGTCCCAACCTCGGCCGACTCGGCGTCCGGGAGCCCGAGGTCTACGGCTCGGCGACGCTGGCCGACCTGCGCGAGTCCGCCGTGCGCTGGGGCGCCGAGGCGGGTCTCGACGTCGAGGTGCGGCAGACGGACGACGAGGCCGAGCTGGTGGGCTGGCTCCACGAGGCCGTCGACCAGAGGGCGGCGGTGGTGCTCAACCCGGCGGCTTTCACGCACTACTCCTACGCGCTGCGGGACGCGGCCGCCCAGGTCACCACCGCGGGTCTGGCCCTGATCGAGGTGCACCTGTCGAACCCGATGGCCCGCGAGAGCTTCCGCCGGCACAGCGTGGTCGGGCCGGTGGCCACCGGGACCATCGCGGGCTTCGGTTTCGACTCCTACCGACTGGCGCTCCTCGCCCTCGCGGGTCAGACAAGGTAGAAACCTTGTAGTGAGATGTACAAGGGCATAGGCTTGTCGCATGTACGTCCTGACTGTCGACCAGCGCGGTAGCCGGCGTCATGGCGATCGGGTGGCGGGGCTGCTCGAGGACCTCACCTCCCGCGTGCCTGCGGACGCGGGAGGCGTCGTCCGGCCGTTCGAGCGCACGGTCGGTGACGAGGTCCAGGCCGTGCTCGACGACGCCGACGTGGCCGTCGACGTCGCACTGACGCTGCTGCGCATCGGCGGCTGGAGCGTGGGCATCGGCGTCGGGTCCGTCGACGAGCCGCTGCCCGTGAGCGCGCGGGCGGGCTCGGGCGAGGCGTTCATCCACGCCCGCGCCGCCGTCGAGCGCGCCAAGAGCAGGGCGCGACCCGTCCCGCTCGCCGTGGTCTCCGAAGCTCCGGACGGGGGGCGGGGGGCCGAGGCCGTGCTCACCCTCCTGGGATCGGTGGTCGTGCGGCGCTCGGCGGCCGGCTGGGCGGTCATCGACGCGATGACGACGCCCGGCGCCACCCAGGACGACGCCGCGCGTCGTCTCGGCATCAGCCAGCAGGCCGTCAGCCAACGCCTGCGTGCGGCATTGTGGGCGGAGGAGGTGGCTGCGCGGCCCGTCGCGGCCCGGTTGCTCGCGGAGGGGGACGGATGAACCCGTGGCTCGTGACGCTCGTCGGGACGGTGGCCCTGGCCCTCGGCACGTTCGGCGGGTGGCCGCTGACGGCGGGAGTGCTGCGGCTCGCGGCGCGGTCGCGCGACGCTGGTCCCGCGGACGTGACCGGTGCGGAGACGGGTGCGACGGCGTCGGCGGTGGCCGACGGCGGCGACGGGCCCACCGGGGCGACCGCGCGCGCCGCCCTGCGCGGCGGGACGTGGATCGGTCTGCTCGAGCGCGCCGCCGTGACCGGAGGCCTGCTGCTGGGCTACCCGACGGCCGTCGCGTTCGTGATCGCCGTGAAGGGGCTCGGGCGGTATCCCGAGCTCCGCGACAACCCGGCCGCCTCGGAGCGGTTCGTCATCGGGTCGCTCGCCTCGCTCCTGTGGGCGTGCGCCGTCGGGGTCGCGGGCGCCGCGCTCGTCCGGGCCTGAGTCGCGGTCGGAGCCGGCGGTCGGCCCCAGGCGTCGGTCACGAGCGGGCCCGCACCGCGGGCGCGGCACGGGACCGCTAGACTTCCCTGCGCCCCGCGCGCGGACGGCCGACGTGCCGACCACCGGGACCGGCTCCCGACGCCGAACGCTCCTGACGCAGCACGCACCCGACGACTGACTCCCGACGACCAGGAAGACCTCACCGTGGCGACGACCAACGACCTGAAGAACGGCCTCGTGCTCAACATCGACGGCCAGCTCTGGACCGTCGTGGAGTTCCAGCACGTCAAGCCCGGCAAGGGTGGCGCGTTCGTCCGTACCAAGCTGAAGAACGTGCTCACCGGCAAGGTCGTGGACAAGACGTTCAACGCGGGCGTCAAGGTCGAGACCTCGAACGTCGACAAGCGCGAGATGCAGTACCTGTACAAGGACGGCACCGACTTCGTCTTCATGGACACGAGCACCTACGACCAGCTCCACGTGAGCGAGACCGTCGTCGGCGACGCCGCCAAGTACCTGCTGGAGAACCAGTCGGCCATCGTCGCCACCCACGAGGGGGCGCCGCTGTACGTCGAGCTGCCCGCCGCCGTGGTGCTCGAGATCACCTACACCGAGCCGGGCCTGCAGGGCGACCGGTCGACCGGCGGTACCAAGCCCGCGACGCTCGAGACGGGGACGGAGATCCAGGTGCCGCTCTTCCTCGAGGCCGGCACGAAGGTCCGGGTCGACACGCGTGACGGTTCGTACCTGGGTCGCGTGAACGACTGACGTGGCCGCCCGGAGCAAGGCCCGCAAGCGCGCCCTGGACGTGCTCTTCGAGGCAGACCAGCGCGAGCGGCCCGCGCTCGACGTGCTCGCCGAGCGCCTGACGACGCCGGGCACGCAGACCGCGTTGCCGCAGTACTCGGCCGACCTGGTCGAGGGTGTCGCGGCGCACCAGGCGCAGATCGACGAGCTCATCAGCACCTACTCGCGTGGCTGGACGCTCGAGCGCATGCCGGCGGTCGACCGTGCGGTCCTGAGGATCGGCACCTACGAGATCCTCTTCCGGGACGAGGTGCCCGACGCCGTCGCCGTCGACGAGGCGGTGGAGCTGGCCCGCGCGCTGTCCACCGACGACTCGCCGACGTTCGTCAACGGCCTCCTGGGCCGCCTCGTGGAGCTGAAGCCCACCCTGCTGGCCTGAGGCCGCCACGCCGCTGGCGTGTAGCCCAGGACCGTGCGCGGTCAGGACCCTGCGGCCGGCGACATCTGGTGCGGCAGGCGCTGGGGGAGTCGCTCGGGCGTGACCGCCTCGATCTCGCCCGTGCCGGGACGCCGCCCGCGGATCGGCAGGGTCGGAGCCGGGCGACCCAGCATGAAGCCCTGGACCGTGTCGACGCCCATCCCCACGAGCGTGGTCAGCTCCTCGGCACGCTCGACGCCCTCGGCGACGACGTCGAGGCCGTGCGCCCGCGCAACGGCGAGGACGGCGCGCAGCACCGCGTCGCCCTCGGGCGTGCCCGAGGCGTGCACGAAGGACCGGTCGACCTTGATCACGTGCACCGGTAGCTCCGCGAGCCGCGAGAGCGAGTTGTAGCCGGTGCCGAAGTCGTCGAGCGCGATCCGTGCGCCGCGGGCGGCCAGCGTGGCGAGGGCGGCGCGTGCGTGGGCGTCGTCGTGCAGCAGGGCGCTCTCCGTCACCTCGATCGTGAGCCGGCGCCACGCGCCCGGGCCCCAGGACTGCTCGACGTGGCGCACGAAGTCCGCCTCGTCGAGCTGCCGTGCGGCCACGTTCACCGCCACGGGCAGGTCGTACTTCTCGGACGCGTTGCGCGCCGCCGCGAACACCTGCCGGCCGATCTCCACGATGAGCCCGGTCTCCTCGGCGAGCGGCAGCCACTCCTGCGGCAGGACCAGCTCGCCGTTCCGGCGCCATCGTGCGAGCGCCTCGAGCCCCACGACCTCGAGCGTCCCGGTGTCGGTGAGCGGCTGGAAGTGCACGACGATGTCGCCGGCACTCATCGCCTCCTCGAGCTCGCGCCGCATGGTGGTGCGCTCGTGGAACTCCCCGCGCAGGAGATCGTCGTAGAAGGCCGCGCCCTTGCTGCCTCGCTTCGCGGCGATCATCGCCAGGTCCGCGCCGCGGACGAGGGCGTCGACGTCGCGCACCTCGCCCGGGCGCCACGCGGCGACCCCGACGGTCATCGGCGTCGCGGGCACGCGGTGCGCCAGGTACTCGAACCGCCCCTGCACGCGGCGGGCGAGCGCGAGCAGCTCCGTGTCGTCGGGGGCGCGCTCGACCACCACGACGAAGTCGTCACCCCCGTGCCGGGCCACGAAGGCGCCCGGCCCGGCCGCGTCCACCAGCTGCGCGGCGACGCGGCGCAGCAGGCGGTCGCCCCACTCGCGGCCGCGCATGTCGTTCGCGTGCTTGAAGTTGTCGAGGTCGCACAGGAGGACCGCGACGCGCGTCGACTCGACCTCGGCCTTGCCCAGGGCGGCGGCGAGCTGGCGATCGAGCGCTGGGCGGTTGTGCAGGCCCGTGAGGGCGTCCGTGTAGGCCGCGTCCCGCAGCTTGCTGGTGAGGGTGTGCCGCTCGGCGGCGCTCGAGACGACGCGCGCGACGTCACGCAGGAACGACTGCTCGTCGGGCAGCAGCGCCCGGCCCTCGGCGGAGTAGAACTCGGTGACGAACCGGTCGCGGGAGAGCGGGCGCAGCGTGCCGCGGATCGACGGGTCGTGCAGGAGCTCCTCGCACTGGGCGCGAGCCGTCTCCAGGAGCTCGGCCGGCGTGTGCGCGAGCCATGCGGCGTTCGAGACGGAGGCGATGGCGTCGCGCATCCGCGCGCGCCGGTCCGCAGCGCGGCGCACGGCGCGCACGCGCGCGGCGGCGAGCACCTCGAGGCCGGCCACCAGCGGCACCACCCACAGGCCGCGAAGGGGCTCGGTGCTCCACGACGCGGGCGCCACGGCGCCACCGACGAGGGCCACCACGGCGACGACGGCGCCACCGGCGACACAGGCTCCGGCGGTGGTGACCTCGAGCCCTCGGACGGCGCGGAAGACGTAGACGCCGAGCACGACGACGGGGACGAGCTCGGCGAGCGGAAGCAGCGGGCCGTAGCTGGGCACACCGTCGGCGTCGATCCCGGCGAGGATCAGCGGGCTGGTCCACCAGAGAACCCCGGCTGCGGCGAACCACGCGAGGAGCACCGTGCCGAACCGGCGGACGCCGGGGCCGCCGGTGTACGCACGCACGGCGGGCAGGGCCAGGACGATCGCCGCCGCGTAGGCGACGAAGCGGGCGAACAGCAGCCCCGACGCGTGCGGGCCCGGGGCCAGCACCCCGTACAGGCCGTTGAGGAGGCACACCCCAGCGAGGGCGAGCGACCACGCGCTTCCCCAGCGCACGCCGGAGCGACGCAGCTCTCCTCGCCAGGCGCCGGTCTCCATCGCGACGAGTCCGACCACGACGCCGGCCACGAGGCACTGGAGCACCGTGAGCCAGGACGGCACGGTTCCACCCACGCGCCAACTATCGGCGTTCTTGGGGCGCTACATGAGCAGATTCGCCCGAATGTCACGATCGTGTGAAGTGATGAGATGCCCGAACCGGTGCGTCGTGCGGCTGACGGCCTGCTCCCGCAGCACCGTGAGGAGCTCCCGGGTCCCGCTCGCGAGCACCGGTGCGTCGATGAGCGTGACCTCGCCCACGCGCGTGCGGGCGGCTGCGGCGAGGCCCGGGCAGTGCCCGACGGCGCGGATGCGGCCCGACACCTGGCCGGCGCGCACGGCCGACGCGAACGCCTCGTGACCGAGGTCGCCCGCCGCCGACATCGTCACCGGTGTCCCCACGAGCCCGGCCGCCGAGACGACCCGCGCGACGTCGCGCTCCCGCGCGCCGTCGCCGACGCGCACCACGAGCTGCGGCAGCGGTCGGTGGCGGAGCACGTTCGACTCGGACGCCAGGCCGGCCGGGTCCGCGTCGCGTGACAGGCGGGCCCAGACCCGCGCGTCGTCGGCGCGCGCCCACGCGAGCCACGCGTCGTCGGCGGTCGGGACGTCGGGGGAGTCGGACCAGGCGCCCAGCTGGGCGACGTAGTGGGGGCCGCCCGCCTTGGCACCGGGACCGACGGCGGAGGCCTTCCAGCCGCCGAACGGCTGGCGCTGCACGACGGCGCCGGTGATGTGGCGGTTGACGTACGCGTTGCCGACCTCCACGCGGTCGAGCCACGTGTCGATCTCGCGCTCGTCGAGCGAGTGCAGGCCGCCGGTGAGGCCGAAGGGGACGGCGTTCTGCAGGTCGATCGCCTCCTCGAGCGTCCGGGCGTGCATGACGCCGAGGACCGGGCCGAAGCACTCGGTCACGTGGAAGAACGAGCCCGGAGCCACCCCGTGCTTGACGCCGGGCGTCCACAGGCGCCCCTCGGCGTCGAGGCGGCGCGGCCGGACGAGCCACCGCTCACCGGGCTCGAGCGTCGTGAGTGCGCGCAGCAGCTTGCCCGCAGCGGGCTCGACCAGGGGGCCCATGGCCGTGCCGAGGTCGCCCGCGGGCCCGACCGGCAGGCTGCGGACCGCGTCCGCCAGCTGCCGACGCAGCCGTGCGGAGGTCCCGGCGGCCCCGACGAGGATGAGCAACGAGGCGGCCGAGCACTTCTGGCCGGCATGCCCGAAGGCGGACCGCACGACGTCGGCCACCGCGAGGTCGACGTCGGCGGACGGCGTGACGACGATGGCGTTCTTCCCCGACGTCTCGGCCAGCACGTCGAGGTCCTCGCGCCAGGAGGCGAACAGGGCCGCGGTCTGGACCGACCCGGTGAGCACGACGCGCGCGACGTCCGGGTGTGCCACGAGCCGCCGGCCCACCTCGTCCTCCGGGACGGACACGACCTGCAGGACGCCGGCCGCCGCGCCCGCCTCCCGCAGCGCCACGCGGACGGCGTCGAGTGCGAGCGCGCCGCACAGCGGCGTCTGCGGTGCGGGCTTGGCGAGCACCGGCGACCCGGCGGCGAGCGCGGCGAGGACAGAGCCGACCGGGATGGCGACGGGGAAGTTCCACGGCGGCGTGACGACGGTCACGCCGGCCGGCCGGAAGCGTGCACCCGCGACCGCGCCGTCCTCCAGGGCGAGGGCGGAGCGTGCGTAGTAGCGGGCGAAGTCGACGGCCTCGCTCACCTCGGGATCCGCCTCGGCGACCGTCTTGCCGGCCTCGTGGACCATCACGGCGACGAGGTCGGAGCGCGCCGCCTCCAGCAGGTCGGCCGCCCGCGCCAGGACGCGGGCCCGCTCGCGTGGTGGGGTCGCCGCCCACTGCGGGCCGGCGGCGACCGCGCGGGCCACGGCGGCATCGACCTCGGCGGTCGTCGTCAGCGCCGTCGGCGCGACGACGCGGGGCGGGCCGGCGACGGCGGCGGCCGCCCACCGCGCGGCCGCGGGGTCCGCGGGGTCGGTGTCCGGCGCGTTCCGGAAGGGGCCGTCGAGCGGGTGCGCCGACGGAAGCTCCCGCGTCACCGGTGCCGCGGCGCGGCGCGGGCGACGGGGCACGGTCGGCGCGTCGCGCACGGAGACGCGGAAGGCGGCCTCGTGGGCGTCGAGCGCAGCGGGATCGGTCCCGAGCAGGGCGCGCACGACGTTCTGCTCGGCCGCGGTCTCCTCCAGGCGCCGGACCAGGTACGCGATCGCCACGTCGAAGTCCTGGGCCGCGACGACGGGGGTGTAGAGGCGCACCCGGCCGACGTCGCGCAGGACCGCGCGCGCGTGCGCCGGCGCCATCCCGAGGAGCATCTCGACGTGCATCGCGTCGGCGACGCCGCGGTCGGTGGCCAGCACGTGCGCGAGGGCGACGTGGAAGAGGTTGTGGCTCGCGACACCGACGCGGACTGCCGGGGTGCGCGCGGGGTCGAGGGCACGGTCCAGGAGCCGGACGAACGAGGCGTCCGTGTCGGGCTTGGTGTCGAACGGGGCGGGTGGCCGGCCGTGCAGCTCGGCCTCGACGCGTTCCATCGGCAGGTTCGCGCCCTTGACCAGCCGGACGCTCACGGGCCGGCCGCCCGCGTGCAGCCGGGCCTGCGCCCGTTCGGTCAGCTCGTCGAGGACGTCGAGGGCGTCGGGGACGTAGGCCTGCACGGCCAGGCCGAGGCGCGCGTCGCGGAGCCCGGGGTCCGCGAGCAGGCCGCCGAAGGCCTCCAGCGTCAGGTGGAGGTGCTGGTACTCCTCCATGTCCACGGTCAGCGCCGTGCCGTGGCGCGTGGCGGTCTCGGCCAGGACGCGCAGCCGCACGCGCACCCGCTCGGCGTCGGCGTCCAGCGCCCACGGGCTCAGGCGACCGGCGACCGAGGAGATCTTGACCGAGACGTGGTCGACGTCGGGCCGCGCGGCCAAGGTCTGCACGCGGCGCATGCGGCGCCGGGCCTCCGCCTCCCCGAGAACGGCCTCACCGAGCAGGTTCAGGTTGGTCCGGAACCCGGCACCGTGGATGGCGGCGAGGTGGGCACCGAGCCGAGGTCCGGACTCGGCGACCAGGTGCCCGACGAGGGCGCGCAGGCGTGCGCGGGCGAGGGGGACGACCACGTCCGGCACGATCGGGGCGGCGAGCGCACCCAGGGCGAGCAGAGCGCCGTCGACGGGCCCCAGGGCCGCGGTGCGGGTGCCGGGATGACGGCGGAGCGCGGCGAGCTCGCGCGCGGCCACCGCGCGGTCCTCGGGCCTGATCACCCGGTCCACGAACCGCACGGCCAGGTCGAGGCCGTCCGCGTCGGCGACGAGCGCGGCCAGGCGCGCGCTGCCGGGGTCGGACCCGCGTGCGTCGGCCCACCGGCGGGCGAGGGCGACGGCGGTGTCCACCGCTGCGGTGTCGATGCTTGCTCTGTCGCTGCGGGCCGTGCCGGCGTGTGCCGGCCGGACGGCGGTGGGCTGGTGTGCTGCGGGGACCGGCTCGACGGGTCGCGTCATGTCCACATGCTGATCGTCCCGACGGGCGCACGCACCCGGAGGACGGGGCCGGTGCGCCCGGGCAGTAGTCTTCGGACCGACAGACGTCCTTTAACACCGTCCTGTGAGGCGGGGAAGGAGGTCCCCGTGGCACATGCCACCGGTGACGCACAGCCGAGCGCAGGCACCCCTGCCGGCACGGAAGTCCTCTCGTCGGGCGACATCACCCGCGCCCTGACCCGGATCGCCCACGAGATCCTCGAGCGCAACAAGGGCGCCGCCGGTCTGGTCCTCCTGGGCATCCCGACGCGCGGCCTGCCGCTGGCGCAGCGTCTCGCCGCTCGCATCGCGGCCGTGGAACCGGGCGTCGACGCCGCAGCCCTCGCGGGCTCGCTCGACGTCACGATGTACCGCGACGACCTGCGCCGGCACCCGACGCGCTCGATCGGGCGCACGCAGCTGCCGGCCGACCTCGCGGACCTCGACGACCGCGTGGTCGTGCTCGTGGACGACGTGCTCTTCTCGGGCCGGACCATCCGGGCGGCGCTGGACGCCGTCGCCGACCTCGGCCGGCCACGGCTGGTGCAGCTGGCGGTCCTCGTCGACCGCGGCCACCGGGAGCTGCCGATCCGCGCGGACTACGTGGGCAAGAACCTGCCGACCTCGCTCGGCGAGATCGTCCGGGTGCGCCTCGCCGAGATCGACGGCGCTGACTCCGTCCGGATCGAGGGCGGTCGCGCGACGGGAGGCGACCTGTGAGGCACCTGCTCAGCGCCGCCGACCTCGACCGCTCCGCCGCCGTCGCGCTCCTGGACACCGCCGCCGGCATGGCGGCCACGCAGGAGCGCGAGATCAAGAAGCTGCCGACCCTGCGCGGGCGCACGGTCGTCAACCTGTTCTTCGAGGACTCCACCCGCACGCGGATCTCGTTCGAGACGGCGGCGAAGCGGCTCTCGGCCGACGTCATCAACTTCTCGGCGAAGGGGTCGAGCGTCTCCAAGGGCGAGTCGCTCAAGGACACCGCGCTGACCCTGCAGGCCATGGGTGCGGACGCCGTCGTCGTGCGGCACCAGGCCTCCGGGGCGCCGCACCGCCTGGCCCACTCGGGCTGGGTCGGCTCGGCCGTGGTCAACGCGGGCGACGGCACCCACCAGCACCCGACCCAGGCGCTGCTGGACGCGTTCACGCTGCGTCGGCACCTCGTGGGCGCCGGGGACGCCGGTCTCGGGCGCGGGCTCGACGGCCTGCACGTCGCGATCGTCGGTGACGTCCTGCACTCGCGCGTGGCCCGGTCGAACGTCGACCTGCTGCACACGCTCGGTGCCCGCGTCACCCTCGTCGCGCCGCCCACGCTCCTGCCGGTCGGGGTCGACGCCTGGACCTGCGCCACGTCCTACCACCTGGACGAGGTCCTCGCGCAGGACGCCCCCGACGCGATCATGATGCTCCGGGTGCAGCGCGAGCGGATGGGCCCGGGGGCCACGGGGGCGGTCGGCGGCGGGACCGGGTTCTTCCCCAGCGCCCTCGAGTACACGCGCGAGTACGGCCTGGACGCCCGTCGACTCGCGATGCTGCCCGACCATGCGATCGTCATGCACCCGGGCCCGATGAACCGGGGCCTGGAGATCTCGGCCGACGCGGCGGACTCGTCGCGCGCGGTGATCGTCGAGCAGGTGACGAACGGTGTCGCGGTCCGGATGGCGGTGCTCTACACGTTGCTGGCGGGGGAGAGGGAGGCGCTGTGAGCGCGCTGGAGGACACCTGGGTGCTGCGAGGGGTCGCGCCGCTCGGCGGCGACCCGACGGACGTGCTGGTCGCCGACGGCCGGATCGCGGCGCTCGGCGCCGACGTGGCCACCCGTGACGCGACCGTCGTCGACGGTCACGGGCTCGTGGCGCTGCCTGGGCTGGTGGACCTGCACACCCACCTGCGCGAACCGGGCCGGGAGGACGCCGAGACGGTCGCCACCGGGACGCTGGCCGCCGCGCTCGGCGGCTACACGGCGGTGCACGCGATGGCGAACACCTCGCCCACGGCCGACACCGCCGGCGTCGTCGAGCAGGTCTGGCGTCTCGGCCACGACGCGGGCTGGTGCGACGTGCACCCGGTGGGTGCCGTCAGCGTCGGCCTGGCGGGCACGCAGCTCGCCGAGCTCGCGGCGATGGCCCACTCGGCGGCCCGGGTCCGGGTCTTCTCGGACGACGGCCAGTGCGTCCACGACCCGGTGCTGATGCGCCGCGCGCTCGAGTACGTCAAGTCGTTCGACGGCGTCGTCGCCCAGCACGCGCAGGAGCCGCGCCTGACCGCCGGCGCTCAGATGCACGAGGGCATCGTCTCGGCACAGGTCGGCCTCGCGGGCTGGCCGGCCGTCGCGGAGGAGGCGATCATCGCCCGGGACGTCCTGCTGGCGGAGCACGTGGGCTCGCGCCTGCACGTCCTGCACGTCTCGACGGCCGGCTCGGTGGACCTCATCCGCTGGGCGAAGTCGCGCGGGATCGCGGTGACCGCCGAGGCGACGCCGCACCACCTGATGCTCACGGACGAGCTCGCCCGGACCTACGACCCGCTGTACAAGGTCAACCCGCCGCTGCGCACCGCGGAGGACGCCGAGGCGCTCCGCGAGGGCCTGGCCGACGGCACGATCGACACGGTCGGCACGGACCACGCGCCCCACACGCGCGAGGACAAGGACTGCGAGTGGGCGGCCGGAGCCTTCGGCATGCTGGGGCTCGAGACGGCGCTGGCGGTGGTCCAGACGCTGATGGTCGACACGGGCCGGATGACCTGGGCCGACGTCGCGCGGGTCATGTCCTTCGCCCCGGCGCGCATCGGCCGCATCGACGACGGCCCGATGGCGCAGGGCCGACCGCTCGCGGTGGGGGAGCCCGCCAACCTGGTGCTGGTGGACCCCGCCGCGCGGTGGACGGTCGAGCCGGAGCGGCTGGCCAGCCTGAGCCGGAACACGCCGTACGGCGGGATCGAGCTGTCCGGCCGCGTCGTCGCCACCTTCCTGCGGGGACGGCCCACGGTCCTCGACGGGCGCCCGGTCGCCCGCGAGGGGGCCACCCGGTGAGCGATCCGGTGAAGATCGCGATCCTCGCAGGGATCGCCCTCGTCGCCCTGGCCGCGATGCGCCTGGGGTGGCGGCGTCGCGCCGCGCGAGCCTCGGCCGCCTGGCCGGGCCTGCCGGCAGTGCCGGCGCTCGGCGAGCCGATCCTCGGTCCGCTGGAGGTGACGTACCTGGCGACCGCCCGGGCGGACGACCGGCTGGCGCGCCTCGCGGCGCACGGGCTCGCCGTGCGGGCGGCCGCCGAGGTCGAGGTCCACGGTGCGGGGGTTCTCGTGCGCCGAGCCGGATCGGCGGACCTCTTCGTGCCGGCACGCGCGCTCGGCGCCGTGACCCGCGCGTCGGGCATGGCGGGGACCGCGGTGGGCACCGACCGCGTGGTCGTGCTGCGCTGGCAGCACGGTCTCGCCCTGGACACCGGCCTGCTGCCGCGTCATCCCGACGACGCACGACGGCTCGCGGACGCGATCGGCGCGCTCGTCGGGCCGCCGGAAGGCACACCGGAGCCGTCATCCGCACCGACCGAGGGGAGTCCCGCATGAGCGAGCCGACCGCAGTCCTCGTCCTCGAGGACGGCCGGGTGTTCGCCGGCCGTGCCTTCGGCGCCACGGGCCACACCGTGGGGGAGATCGTCTTCAACACCGGGATGACCGGCTACCAGGAGACGCTCACGGACCCGTCCTACCACCGCCAGATCGTGGTGATGACGGCGCCGCACATCGGCAACACGGGCGTCAACGACGAGGACCCGGAGTCCAGCCGCATCTGGGTCGCCGGGTTCGTCGTGCGGGACCCGGCGCCGCGGCCGTCGAGCTGGCGGTCCCGGCGCGGCCTCGCCGAGGAGCTCGCGTCGCAGCAGGTGGTCGGGATCAGCGACATCGACACCCGCGCCCTCACACGCCACCTGCGCGAGCGGGGCGTCATGCGGGCAGGCATCTTCTCCGGGCCGGGGCTGCTCGACGAAGCGGGCCGCCGGCTGACGGACCAGGACCTGCTCGACGTGGTCGCCGCCGCGCCGCCGATGGCGGGTGCGGACCTCGCGCGTGAGGTCTCGGCCACCGAGCGCTACACCGTGGAGCCGCTGCGCGGTCCCGTGAGCGGCGCGGACGCGGTGGCGACGGTGGTCGCCGTGGACCTGGGGATCAAGTCGATGACGCCGCAGCGGTTGGCCGAGCGGGGCGTGCGCACGCACGTGGTGCCCGCCACGGTGACCGCCGACGAGGTGCTCGCCCTCCAGCCCGACGGCGTGTTCTTCTCCAACGGCCCGGGTGACCCGTCGGCCGCCGTGCACGAGGTCGAGCTGCTGCGTGAGGTGCTGGACCGCCGGATCCCCTTCTTCGGGATCTGCTACGGCAACCAGCTGCTCGGCCGGGCGCTCGGCTTCGGCACCTACAAGCTCACCTACGGGCATCGCGGCGTGAACCAGCCGGTCATGGACCGGCGCACCCGGCGCGTGGAGATCACCGCCCACAACCACGGGTTCGCCGTCGACGCGCCCACCGAGGGCGAGGCCGTGGCACCCCACGACGGTGGCCGCTACGGGCGCGTGGTGGTCTCGCACGTCGCCCTCAACGACGGCGTCGTCGAGGGCCTCGAGTGCCTCGACCTGCCCGCGTTCTCCGTCCAGTACCACCCGGAGGCGGCCGCCGGCCCGCACGACGCCGGGTACCTGTTCGACCGGTTCGTCGAGCTCATGACGTCCCGCGCCTCGAAGGAGTCCGATGCCGCGTCGCACTGACCTGTCCAGCGTGCTCGTGATCGGCTCCGGGCCGATCGTCATCGGGCAGGCCGCGGAGTTCGACTACTCCGGCACCCAGGCGTGCCGGGTGCTGCGCGCCGAGGGCCTGCGCGTGATCCTCGTGAACTCGAACCCGGCGACGATCATGACGGACCCGGAGTTCGCCGACGCGACCTACGTCGAGCCGATCACCCCCGAGGTCGTCGAGGCGATCATCGCCAAGGAGCGACCCGACGCGATCCTGCCGACCCTGGGCGGGCAGACGGCGCTCAACACCGCGATCGCGCTCGACGAGCGCGGGGTGCTCGAGCGGCACGGGGTCGAGATGATCGGCGTGAACACCGCCTCCATCCACCTCGCCGAGGACCGCCAGGCGTTCAAGGACGTCGTCGAGCGGTGCGGCGCGGAGAGCGCGCGCAGCGTCATCGCGCACTCGATGGACGAGGTGCTGGCGGCCGCCGACGAGCTCGGCTACCCGGTCGTCGTCCGGCCGTCGTTCACGATGGGCGGCCTGGGCTCCGGCATCGCGCACGACGAGGCCGAGCTGCGGCGGATCGCCGGCGCGGGCCTGCACTACTCGCCGACCACGGAGGTGCTCCTCGAGGAGTCGATCCTCGGGTGGAAGGAGTACGAGCTCGAGCTCATGCGGGACCGCGTCGACAACGTCGTGGTCGTCTGCTCGATCGAGAACGTCGACCCGGTGGGCGTGCACACCGGGGACTCGGTGACCGTCGCGCCGGCGCTGACCCTCACCGACCGCGAGTACCAGCGCCTGCGCGACATCGGCATCGCCGTGATCCGTGAGGTCGGCGTCGACACGGGCGGCTGCAACATCCAGTTCGCGGTCCACCCGCAGACCGGCCGGGTCGTGGTCATCGAGATGAACCCGCGGGTGTCGCGCTCGTCCGCACTGGCGTCGAAGGCGACGGGCTTCCCGATCGCGAAGATCGCCGCGCGGCTGGCCGTCGGGTACACCCTCGACGAGATCCCCAACGACATCACGGGTTCCACGCCTGCGTCGTTCGAGCCCGCGCTGGACTACGTCGTGGTGAAGGTCCCGCGGTTCGCGTTCGAGAAGTTCCCGTCCGCCGACCCGCGCCTGACCACGACGATGAAGTCGGTGGGCGAGGCGATGGCGCTCGGGCGCAACTTCACCGAGGCGCTCGGCAAGGCGATGCGGTCGATCGACAAGGCCGGGTCGGTGTTCCACTGGGACGGCGACGCGCCGTCGGGCGACGCCCTGGCTGCGCTGATGGCGCAGGTGCCGGTGCCCACGGAGGAGCGCCTGGTGCAGGTCCAGCAGGCGCTGCGCTCGGTCGGGCGGCCCGGTGGGGTCACCGTGGAGGACGTCTACGCGGCGACCGGCATCGACCCGTGGTTCCTCGACCAGATCGTGCTGGTGAACGAGATCGCCGACGAGGTCGCGGCGTCGTCCGAGCTCGCCCCCGACCTGCTGCGCAGGGCCAAGCGGCACGGCCTGTCCGACCAGCAGATCGGGCGCCTGCGCGGCCTCGCCGAGGACACCGTGCGTGAGGTGCGGCAGGCGCTCGGGCTGCGCCCGGTCTACAAGACCGTCGACACCTGCGCGGCGGAGTTCGCCGCCCGCACGCCGTACCACTACTCGTCCTACGACGAGGAGACGGAGGTCGAGCCGCGCGAGCGGCCGGCCGTCATCGTGCTCGGCTCGGGTCCGAACCGGATCGGGCAGGGGATCGAGTTCGACTACTCGTGCGTGCACGCCGTCCTGGCGCTGCGCGAGCGGTACGAGACGGTCATGGTCAACTGCAACCCCGAGACGGTCTCCACGGACTACGACACGGCCGACCGCCTGTACTTCGAGCCGCTGACCTTCGAGGACGTCATGGAGGTGTACGCGGCCGAGGCGGCCGTGGGTCCGGTGGCCGGGATGATCGTCCAGCTCGGCGGGCAGACACCGCTCTCCCTGGCGCGCAGGCTCGAGGCGGCCGGCGTGCCGATCCTCGGCACGTCCCCGGAGGCGATCGACGCGGCCGAGGACCGCGGCGTGTTCGGTCGCGTCCTCGTGTCGGCCGGGCTGCCGGCACCGGCGTTCGGCACGGCCACGTCGCTCGAGCAGGCGACCGAGGTGGCCCGGCGGATCGGCTACCCCGTCCTTGTACGGCCCTCGTACGTCCTCGGTGGCCGTGGCATGGAGATCGTCTACTCCGACGAGCAGCTCGGCCAGTACGTGGCGCGGGCCCTGGAGGGCGCGCGCGCCCTGCACACCGGCGACCAGATCCCGCCGCTGCTCATCGACCGGTTCCTGGACGACGCGATCGAGCTCGACGTCGACGCGCTGTTCGACGGCACCGAGCTGTACCTCGGCGGGGTGATGGAGCACATCGAGGAGGCCGGCATCCACTCCGGCGACTCCGCCTGCGCGCTGCCCCCGGTCACGGTGTCGACGGCGGAGCTGCGGCGCATCCGGGAGTCGACCGAGGCGATCGCGCGCGGCGTCGGGGTGCACGGCCTGCTGAACGTGCAGTACGCGCTGGTCTCGGACGTGCTCTACGTGCTCGAGGCGAACCCCCGTGCGTCCCGCACGGCACCGTTCGTGTCGAAGGCGACGGGCGTCCCTCTGGCGAAGGCAGCTGCCCTCGTGATGGCGGGCGCGACGATCGCCGAGCTGCGCCGCGACGGGGTCCTGCCCGCCGACGGCGACGGCGGCTCGCTGGGGCTGGACGCGCCGATCGCCGTCAAGGAAGCGGTGCTGCCGTTCCGGCGCTTCCGCACCGAGGCGGGCGGGGTCGTGGACACCGTCCTCGGCCCGGAGATGAGGTCGACGGGCGAGGTGATGGGGATCGACGTCGACTTCCCCACGGCGTTCGCGAAGTCGCAGGCAGCGGCCTTCGGCGGACTGCCCACCTCGGGCACCGCGTTCATCTCGGTGGCCGACCGCGACAAGCGTGCGATCACCTTCCCGGCGAAGCGGCTCACCGAGCTCGGCTTCACGCTCCTGGCCACCGAGGGCACGGCGGCGGTGCTCCGGCGCAACGGCATCACGTCGCAGATCGTGCGCAAGGCGTCCGAGGGCCGGGCCCAGGGCGGGCAGACCATCGTGGACCTCATCAGCGCAGGCGAGGTCGACCTGGTGGTCAACACCCCGTCCGGTCAGGGCGCGCGGGCGGACGGGTACGAGATCCGCACCGCGACGGTGGCCGCGGACAAGCCGATCATCACGACGGTCCAGCAGCTGGCCGCGGCGGTCCAGGCGATCGAGACGATCCAGGCGGGCCCGTTCGGGGTACGCAGCCTGCAGGAGCACACGTTCGAGCTGCGGGAACGGACGGTGGCCCGATGACCGCGCCGTTCGGTGCCCGTCTCGCGGGCGCGATGGATCGGTTCGGACCGCTGTGCGTCGGCATCGACCCGCACCCGGGCCTGCTGGCGGCCTGGGGGCTGACCGACGACGTCCAGGGGCTGCGCCGCTTCGCGCTCACGGTGGTCGAGGCGCTGGTGGGGGAGGTCGCCGCGCTGAAGCCGCAGGTGGCGTTCTTCGAGCGCCACGGGTCGCGGGGCATCGGCGTCCTCGAGGAGGTGCTGGCCGCCGTGCGGGGCGAGGCCACCCAGGTGGTGCTCGACGCCAAGCGGGGCGACATCGGCTCGACGATGGCCGGGTACGGCGACGCCTACCTGGCTCCCGGCGCGCCGCTCGCCTGCGACGCCCTCACCGTGAGCCCGTACCTCGGCGTCGGCGCGCTGATGCCCGCCGTCACGGCGGCGGAGGCGACCGGTCGGGGCCTGTTCGTCCTCGCGCTGACGTCCAACCCCGAGGGCGCCCTCGTGCAGCACGCGACGGCGTCGGACGGCCAGGCGGTCGCGGCGCACGTCGCACGCCAGGTCGCGGAGCTGAACGCGCGGGCCCTGGCTGCCGCACCGGCGGCGCTCGGCCCCTACGGGCTCGTCGTCGGCGCGACGGTGGGCGACGCCGTCCGGCGGCACGGCATCGATCTCGCCGCGGTGCGGGGGCCGCTCCTGGCGCCCGGCGTGGGCGCCCAGGGGGCCGGTGCGGCGGAGCTGGCGGACGTCTTCGGCGGTGCCCGACGCGCGGTGCTCGCGTCGACGTCCCGAGCCGTGCTCGACGCCGGACCGACGGTGGCATCGCTTCGCGACGCCGCCGCCCGGGCGGTCGACGAGGCCTCCCGCGCGCTCCGCTGAGGGTCCAGCGCCCCGGCCTGGGCCCGTCGCGCGTCGCTGGACTGGTCCAGGAGCCGTCGCGCACTGCCCTGACCAGCGCGAACCGGGGCGGCGACGTTGCCGTGGCCCCTCAGGTCTCGCTAGGTTCGACCCGACCGCCCCAGCCCGCAGAGAAGTAGGTGACCCGCGTGGCCCTTCCACCGCTGACCCCGGAACAGCGCGCTGCCGCACTCGAGAAGGCCGCCGCTGCGCGGCAGGCCCGCGCCGAGGTGAAGAACCGCCTCAAGTACTCCCAGGGCTCGCTGGCCGAGGTGCTCGAGCAGGCCAAGACCGACGACGTCCTGGGCAAGCTGAAGGTCTCCGCGCTCCTGGAGTCGCTGCCGGGCATCGGCAAGATCAAGGCGCGCGCGATCATGGCGGAGATCGGGATCTCCGAGACCCGCCGCCTTCGTGGTCTCGGCCCGCACCAGGCTCAGGCGCTCGTCGAGCGCTTCGGCTGAGAGTGGTGACGGAGGGCGGGACGCAGGCTCCCGAGCGGGCGGCTGCGGAGCAGGGCCCTGATACGTCGCGGCTGACGGTCCTCGCGGGCCCGACCGCGGTGGGCAAGGGCACCGTGTCCGCGGACGTCCGCGCCCGGTACCCGCTCGTCTGGCTGTCGGTCTCGGCGACGACGCGACCGGCGCGCCCCGGCGAGGTCGACGGCGTGCACTACCACTTCGTCGACGACGCGACGTTCGACGCGATGGTCGCCGGCGGCGAGTTCCTCGAGTGGGCCGTCGTGCACGGCCGACACCGGTACGGCACGCCCAAGGCGCCCGTGCTCGCGCGCCTGGCCGAGGGCCGTCCCGCGCTGCTCGAGATCGACCTGGCGGGGGCGCGCCAGGTCCGTGCGGCAATGCCCGACGCGCGGTTCGTCTTCCTGGCGCCGCCGTCCGTGGAGGAGCTGGTGCGGCGTCTGGTGGGGCGCGGGACGGAGAACGAGGACGAGCGGGCGCGCCGCCTGGCGACCGCCGAGGTCGAGATGGCGGCCGCGCCCGAGTTCGACCACGTCATCGTCAACGACGACGTGCAGCGCGCCACCGACGAGCTCATCGCGGTCATGGGCCTGGTGAGACGGTAGACTGAGCGGTCGGCCCGTCGCCGACACCCGCGCGATCGGCCCCGTAGCCATCGAGACCGCAGCCGTCGAGACCGCCTCCGGGCGGTCGGACTGCACGACCACCGCACCCGATCAGAAGGCAGCGCACACATGTCCGGAACCGTCGCCGCGCCCGAGGGCATCACCGACCCGCCCATCGACGAGCTGCTGACCGCCGCCGAGTCGAAGTACGCGCTGGTGATCTACGCCGCCAAGCGCGCCCGCCAGATCAACGCGTACTACAGCCAGCTGAACGAGGGGCTCCTCGAGTACGTCGGCCCGCTGGTCGAGGCCCGCCACCAGGAGAAGCCGCTCTCGATCGCGCTGCGCGAGATCAACGCAGGGCTGCTGACGGTCCGGCCGACCGAGGACTGATCCGCGTGCGGATCCTCCTCGGTGTCAGCGGGGGGATCGCCGCCTACAAGGCGGCCTCCCTCCTGCGGCTGTTCACCGAGGCCGGGCACGACGTGCGCGTCGTGCCCACCCGTGCCGCCCTCGAGTTCGTCGGTGCGGCGACCTGGGAAGCGCTCTCGGGCCACCGCGTCACGACGGACGTCTTCCAGGACGTGCCGGGCGTCGAGCACGTGCGTCTCGGCCAGACGGCAGACCTCGTGGTCGTCGCGCCCGCGACCGCCGACCTCCTGGCCCGCGCTGCGGCCGGCCAGGCCGACGACCTGCTCACCGCGTCGCTACTGGTCGCGCGGTGCCCGGTGCTCCTCGCCCCCGCGATGCACAGCGAGATGTGGCGGCACCCGGCCACCGAGGCGAACGTCGCGACCCTGCGGGGCCGGGGCGTGCACGTGCTCGAGCCGGCGACGGGACGTCTCACCGGAGCAGACTCCGGACCGGGGCGTCTGCCGGAGCCCGAGGAGATCACGGCCGCCGCGCTCGCCCTCGTGGCACCGCGGGACCTCGCGGGCCGACGCGTCGTCGTGTCCGCCGGCGGGACGCGCGAGCCCGTGGACCCCGTGCGGTTCCTGGGCAACCGGTCGAGCGGCCGGCAGGGCGTCGCCCTGGCGGCCGCCGCGGCGCGGCGGGGCGCCGACGTCGTGCTGGTCGGGGCGAACCTCGCGGTCCCTGCGCCGGCCGGGGTCGAGCTGCGGACGGTGGAGACCGCCGCCGAGCTCGACAGCGCCGTCCGCGCGGCGGCCCTCAACGCCGACGTCGTCGTCATGGCCGCGGCCGTGGCTGACTTCCGACCCGTGGTCGTCGCCGAGCACAAGATCAAGAAGACCGCGGGCGAGCCTGCTCCGATCCTGCTCGAGCGCACGGCCGACGTGCTCAGCGCCCTGGTGAGCGAGCGTCGGCCAGGGCAGCTCGTCGTCGGTTTCGCGGCGGAGACGGGGGACGACGACGGCGACGTCGCGGACCACGGGCGGGCCAAGGCGATCCGCAAGGGCGCCGACCTCCTCGTCGTGAACGCGGTCGGCGACGGCCGGGGGTTCGGCACCCCGGACAACGACGTCACGATCCTCGACGGGACGGGCACGGTGATCGGCACGGCGGCCGGCTCCAAGGCGCAGGTGGCCGACGCGGTGTGGGACGCCGTCGTCGCGCGACTGACGCCGGACGCGTGAGACGGGTCCGGTGACTCCGCCGCTACGCTGACCGCATGACGTCACCCGCATCCCGTCTGTTCACCTCGGAGTCCGTGACCGAAGGCCACCCGGACAAGGTCTGCGACCAGATCTCCGACGCCATCCTCGACGCCATGCTGGCCCAGGACCCGGGTGCCCGGGTCGCGGTCGAGACGATGGTCACGACGGGCCTCGTGCACGTCGCGGGCGAGGTGACGACGGAGGCCTACGTCGAGATCCCGCAGGTCGTCCGTCAGGTCCTGCACCGGATCGGCTACACCTCCTCCGAGATCGGCTTCGACGCGCACTCGTGCGGTGTGTCGGTGTCCATCGGCCAGCAGTCGCCGGACATCGCCGCAGGCGTCGACAAGGCCTGGGAGAGCCGGCACGACGCGCAGGACGACGACCCGCTGGACCTGCAGGGCGCCGGTGACCAGGGCCTGATGTTCGGCTACGCGTGCGACGACACCCCGTCGCTCATGCCGCTGCCGATCTGGGTCGCGCACCGGCTCGCGGAGCGGCTCGCGCTCGTGCGCAAGGAGGGCACGCTCGAGTACCTGCGTCCCGACGGCAAGACCCAGGTCACGATCGCGTACGAGGGCGACCGGGCCGTCCGGCTCGACACGGTGGTCGTCTCGGCGCAGCACGACCCCGACGTCTCGCTCGAGGGCCGGATCGCGCCGGAGGTGGCCGAGCACGTCATCGCCCCGGTCCTGGCCGACCTCGACATCGACACCACCGGGTACCGGACCCTCGTGAACCCGACCGGCGTGTTCGTCATCGGCGGCCCCCGCGGCGACGCCGGCCTGACCGGCCGGAAGATCATCGTGGACACCTACGGCGGCATGGCGCGGCACGGTGGCGGCGCCTTCTCCGGCAAGGACCCCTCGAAGGTCGACCGCTCGGCCGCCTACGCGATGCGGTGGGTGGCCAAGAACGTGGTCGCCGCCGGTCTCGCCAAGCGGTGCGAGGTCCAGGTGGCCTACGCGATCGGCACGGCGCACCCCGTCGGGCTCTACGTGGAGACCTTCGGCACCGAGACGGTCCCCGTGGACCGGCTCACCGCGGCCATCCGCGAGGTCTTCGACCTGCGCCCGGCGGCGATCGTGCGCGACCTCGACCTGCTGCGGCCCATCTACGGCCGGACGGCTGCGTACGGGCACTTCGGGCGCGAGATCGCCGACTTCACGTGGGAGCGGACCGACCGGGTCCTGGATCTGCACTCGGCCCTGTCCTGAGCCCGACGGCGGTCGCCGGGAGCGGCGTCCGCCACTGACGGCGCACGAGCCCGTGCGCGTGCCGGTGCTCGTGCCGACGCACGGCCGTGCGGCCCTGTGGCCGTGCGTCCGTGCGTCGTGCGTGCGTGATGGGATGTGGGCGTGACGCTCGACCAGCCGGCTCTCGCGGGGCTCGCCCCGCGTCGTCGCCGCGCGCGCACGCCCGAGCCGATCGCCGAGCACCTGCCGGTGGCTCGCGTGGTCGTCGACCGACCGCAGCCCCACCTCGACCGCGAGTTCGACTACGCCGTGCCCGCGTCCATGGCGGACACGGCGGTCCCCGGCGCCCGCGTGCGGGTGCGCTTCGGCGGCCAGGACGTCGACGGGTTCTGCGTCGCCCGCGTCGACGGATCGGAGCACGAGCTCGCGCCGCTGCGGCGCGTCGTCTCCGCCGAGCCCGTCCTGGCCCCGCAGGTCCTCGACCTCGCCCGCGCGGTCGCGCGTCGCTGGGTCGGCACGCTGCCCGACGTGCTGCGGCTCGCCGTCCCACCCCGCCACGCGCGCGTGGAGGCGGAGGTCCCGGCCGCGGGGGACGCGGCCCCGCCGGACGGGGCCGGGACGCCCGCGCCCGATGGCGGCGCGCCGGCCTGGTCCCCGTACGTCGGCGGCCAGGCGTTCGTGCGGCGGGTCGCCGCGGGGGAGGCCCCGCGGGCCGTGTGGCTCGCGCTGCCGGGGCCTGCCGCGGCATGGGCAGACGCCGTGGCGCAGGCGGTCTCGGTCGCGCTGGCCAGCGGCCGCGGAGCGCTGGTCGTGGCGCCGTCGGCCGCCGAGGTGGCCGTCCTCGAGGCGGCGCTGGACCGGGCGGGCGTGGCCGCGTGGACGCCGGCCCACGGCGGTCGGCGGGTGCGTCTGCTCGCCGACGACGGCCCGGCCGACCGGTACCGCGCGTTCCTGGCCGCCCTGCGCGGTCACGTGCGCTGCGTGGTCGGCACCCGGGCCGCCGCGTTCGCCCCCGTCACCGATCTCGGCCTGGTCGTGTGCTGGGACGACGGCGACGACGCGCTCGAGGAGCCCCGGGCGCCGTACCCGCACGCGCGGGACGTGCTGGCCCTGCGCTCCGAGGCCGAGGGCGCGGCGCTGCTCGTCGGTGGCCGGAGCCGGACCGTCGCCGCTCAGCGGTGGGTCGAGAGCGGCTGGGCGCGTGAGCTCGCGGCCGCGCGCGTAACCGTGCGTGCGCGTGCCCCGCGTGTGGTGGCGCTCACCTCCGTGGAGCTGGCCCGGGAGGGGCCGGCAGCCGCGGCACGGCTGCCGGGTGCGGCCTGGCGTGCGGCCCGCGACGGGCTCGGCCGCGGACCGGTCCTGGTGCAGGTGCCGCGTGCCGGGTACCTGCCCGCGGTGGCGTGCGGCACGTGCCGGACCCTGGCGCGCTGCCCGTCGTGCGCCGGCCCCATGGAGGTCGCCGTGTCGGGCGGACCTGCGGGCTGTCGGGTGTGCGGACGCCCGGCCGCCTCGTGGCGGTGCCCGGAGTGCGGCGGCACCGCCCTGCGGGCCGTTCGGGTCGGCACCGAACGGACCGCCGAGGAGCTCGGCCGCGCGTTCCCCGGCGTCCCGGTCCGCGTGTCCGGTGGTGGGGCGCGGCTGGGTACGGTGCCCGACCGCCCGGCGCTCGTGGTCAGCACGCCCGGAGCGGAGCCGGATGCGACCGGCGGCTACGCCGCGGCGCTGCTCCTGGACGCCGCGGTCCACACGGCCAGGGTCCAGCTGGGCGTGGCGGAGCAGGCGCTCCGTGCGTGGCTGCGTGCTGCCTCGCTCGTCAGGCCCGCGTCGTCGGGCGGCGTGGTCCTGCTGGTCGGGGATGCCGCCCCGGCTCCGACGCAGGCGTTCGTGAGGTGGGACCCGGCCGGTCACGCGTCGCGCGAGCTCGCCGAGCGGGCGGCCCTGCGGCTGCCGCCGGCGGCGCACGTCGTCGTGCTGGAGGGGGCACGGGACGCGGTCCGCGGGCTCCTCGCCCGTACCGAGCTGCCGGCGGGCGCCGACGTCCTGGGACCGACACCGCTGCGCGAGGCGCCGGAGGTGCCCGAGCACGCCCAGGCGACCCTCCTCGAGCCCGACGGCGAGCGCGTCGTCCGGGCGCTCGTGCGCAGCGCCTGGTCGGACGCCCCGGCCGTCGTCGGAGCGCTGGCGGGGGCACAAGGGGCCCGGGCCGCGCGCCGGGAGCCCGTCGTGCGGGTACGCGTGGAACCCTCGGAGGTGTGGTGAGCGGGGTGCCGGCAGCGGCGCAAGGACGGCCGGCGGCGGCGCGGCGGATCGATGCGGTCCTGTTCGACCTCGGCAACGTGCTCGTCAGGTGGGACCCGTACCTGCCGTACGAGGGCCACGTCCCGCGCCAGGTCGTCGAGGAGTTCTTCCGCGAGTCGGACTTCATGGCGCTCAACCACGCCCAGGACGCGGGGGAGCCGTGGCCCGTGCTGCGCGCCCAGCTCGCCGCCGAGCGCCCGGACCTGGTGCCCATGCTGGACATCTACCTGGCGGACCACCGGTTGTCCGTCCCCGGCGAGGTCCCCGGGGCCGAGGCGACCGTGCGGCACCTGCGCGCCGTCGGCGTGCGCGTGTTCGGACTCACCAACTGGGGCGCGGAGAACTGGCACGTCGCCGCCGAGCAGGCGCCCGTCGTCGGCCTGCTCGAGGGCGTGGTCGTGTCCGGGCACGAGAAGGTCGCCAAGCCCGACCCGGAGGTGTTCCGACGCGCGGTCGCCCGGTTCCGGCTGGACCCTGCGCGCACCCTCTTCACGGACGACACGCCGCGCAACGTCGAGGCCGCCGGGCGGGCGGGGTTCCGCACCCACCTGTTCCGTGGCCACGCCGAGCTGGGGGAGGAGCTCACCGCGCTCGGGATCCCGCGCGTGGGCACCGGCGGCGACCTGGCGTAGCGGCGCGCGCACCTAGGATCGACGCCATGCGTGTGCTCTTCGCCGGGACCCCGGAGGTCGCCCTGCCCTCGCTCGAGGCGCTGCTCGCCTCGCCCCGGCACGAGGTGGTCGGCGTCCTCACGCGCCCGGACGCGCCCGCCGGCCGTGGGCGGCGCATGGTCCCCAGCCCGGTGCGGGAGCGCGCCGAGGCCGCAGGCCTGCCCGTGCTCACCCCGCGAACCCTGCGCGACCCGGCGGCTCTCGAGCCGATCGCGGCACTGAGCCCCGACGTCGCGGCCGTGGTCGCCTACGGCGCGCTCCTGCCGGTACCGGCGCTCGAGCTCGTGCCGCACGGCTGGGTGAACCTGCACTTCTCGCTGCTGCCCGCGTGGCGCGGCGCCGCGCCGGTGCAGCACGCCGTCCTGCACGGCGACGAGGTGACCGGCGCGACGACGTTCCGGATCACCGAGGGGCTCGACGAAGGCCCGGTCTTCGGCACGCTCACCGAGACGGTCCGGCCCACCGACACGTCGGGGGACCTCCTCGAGCGTCTGGCCCGGGCGGGTGCCGGACTGCTCCTGGCGACGCTCGACGGGATCGCCGACGGAGCCCTGGTGGCCGTCCCCCAGCCCGTGGACGACGTGAGCCACGCGCCGCGCCTGAGCCCCGAGGACGGCCGCCTGCGGTGGGAGCACCCGGCCCCGGCGGTCGACCGCCGGGCCCGGGCGTGCACCCCGGCCCCGGGGGCGTGGACGACTGCGCCCGACGGCGGCCGGCTCGGCCTCGGGCCGGTCCGGCCCCGACCGGACGTCGTCGACCTGGCGCCGGGCGAGCTCCGGGTGGGCCGGCGTGAGGTCCTGGTCGGCACGGGGACGCACGCGGTCGAGCTCGGTGAGGTCTCGCCGGCGGGGCGCCGCGCCATGCCGGCGGCGGACTGGGCACGCGGGGCGCGCCTGGCCGCAGGTGCGCGGCTGGGTGTCGCGTGAGCGGCGCCACCGGCGGTCGGCGGCCACCGCGACCGCACCGGTCGAGGAGCGCGCAGGCGCCGTCGCAGCGGCGGCGGACGGGCGACGCCGCACGCGCCGTCGCCTACGAGGTGCTCCGCGAGGTGGCGGACTCCGACGCGTACGCGAACCTCGTGCTGCCGCCGCTGCTGCGTCGTCGGGGGATCTCCGGACGGGACGCGGCGTTCGCCACGGAGCTGGCGTACGGCACGCTCCGTCTGCGCGGACGCTACGACGCGGTGCTGGCCCTGGCCACGGAGCGCCCGGTGACGTCGATCGACGCGCCGCTCCTGGACGTGCTGCGACTGGGCGTGCACCAGGTGCTCGGCATGCGCGTGCCCCCGCACGCGGCGGTGTCGGAGACCGTGGCGCTGGCCCGGTCGACGGTCGGCGCCGGCCCGGCCCAGATGGTCAACGCCGTGCTCCGGCGGGTCGCGACCGACCCCCTGGACACGTGGCTGGCGCGCATCCAGGAGGCGGCGGGCGCCGACACGATCGAGCAGCTGGCCGTGCGGGAGAGCCACCCCGCGTGGGTGGTGCGCGCCCTGCGGCAGGCGCTCGTGGCCGACGGGCGACCGGTGGACGACGTCGCCGCCCTGCTCGCGGCGGACAACGCTGCGCCGGCGGTCACCCTCGTCGCGCGGCCTGGACTCGTGTCGCAGGACGCACTGCTGGACGACTCTCCCGGTGCTCGGGCGGGGCGGTGGACGCCGACCGCCGTCGTCGTGCAGGGCGGAGACCCCGGGGCGCTCCCCGCGGTCCGTGACGCGCGCGCGGGCGTGCAGGACGAGGGTTCGCAGCTCGTGGCCCTCGCGCTGCTCGCGGCCCCGGTGGACGGGCCGGACGCGCGCTGGCTCGACCTCGCCGCGGGCCCTGGGGGCAAGGCGGCGCTGCTCGGCGCGGCCGCCGCCCAGCGGGGCGCGCACCTGGTCGCCACGGAGCTGCAACCGCACCGGGCGAGGCTCGTCGAGAGGTCCGTCGCGGCGCTGCCGGAGGGCGTCGTCGAGGTCCGCTGCGCCGATGGCCGCGACGTCGGCCGCGCCGAGCCCGGCGCCTACGACCGCGTCCTCCTCGACGCGCCGTGCACGGGCCTGGGGGCGCTGCGGCGTCGTCCGGAGGCCCGATGGCGGCGGTCGCCGGCGGACCTGCCGACGCTCACGCGGCTCCAGGCGGAGCTGCTGAGCTCGGCGCTCGACGCCGTCCGACCCGGCGGGGTGGTCGCCTACGTGACGTGCTCGCCGCACGTGGCCGAGACGCGCACCGTGGTCGCCGACGTCCTGCGTCGCCGGACCGACGTCACCCAGCTCGACGCCCGCGAGGTCGTCCGGAGCGTGGCGGGCGACGCCATCGACCTCGGCGAGGGCCTGGCGGCGCAGCTCTGGCCGCACGTGCACGGGACGGACGCCATGCACCTGGCCTTGCTGCGACGGACATGACCGGGCACCGTACGGACGGTCGCGTCGTCGCGGCGTCCCGACGCGAGAGACTTGCCGCGTGGACGCACTGATCGCCCCCAGCATCCTCGCCGCCGACTACGTGAACCTGGAGCGCGAGATCCGCCGCGTCGCGAGTGCCGACTGGCTGCACGTCGACGTGATGGACAACCACTTCGTGCCGAACCTGACGATCGGCCCCCCGGTCGTGGAGAAGGTCGTCCAGGTGTCGCCGATCCCCGTCGACGCGCACCTGATGATCGACGACCCCGAGCGCTGGGCGCCCGGGTACGCGGAGGCGGGCTGCGCGTCGGTGACCTTCCACGCCGAGGCGTCGCGCGATCCGCGCGCCCTCGCGCGGCAGCTGCGGGACATGGGGGCGCGCGCGGGCCTCGCGGTCCGGCCCGGCACCGACATCGACCCGTACCTCGAGCTCCTGGGCGACCTCGACATGGTCCTGCTGATGACCGTGGAGCCGGGTTTCGGCGGCCAGTCGTTCCAGGACTCCGTGCTGCCCAAGGTGCGCCGGGTGCGCGACGCCGTGTCCGCGGCCGGCCTGGACGTCTGGGTCCAGGTCGACGGCGGCGTGTCCGAGCGCACGATCGAGCGGGCCGCCGACGCCGGGGCCAACGTCTTCGTCGCCGGGACCGCCGTGTACGGGGCCGAGGACGCCGCCGAGCGGGTCACGCTGCTGCGCTCGCTCGCGCAGGGCCACCTGCACTGAGCGACCGGCCGCACCGGCGTGCGTGGGGAGCCGCGTCGCCAGGACGGTGACCGACGGCGCACCTTCGGTCCGGCGGGCTGTGGCAGACTCTGGGACGTACCACGTACGTGCTCCGGGGTCGGTGTAAGTCCGAGCCGGCGGTGACAGTCCGCGACCCGAGCCTGGCGGCGACGCCAGGTCCGGTTGACCTGGTGAAACTCCAGGACCGACGGTGAAAGCCCGGATGGGAGGAGGCACGTGGGCGGCGCCCTGACGGGGCGGCGCCCGTGCGTCTTCCTGCGCCCGCGCCCCGGGGCCTTCGCTCGGGGAAGGACGACGCCGGTGGGTGCCAGCAGCCAGGCCGTGCACGGCTTCGCCGTGCCCGCCGAGCTCGCCGCGATGGACCGGGCGCTCGAGCTGGCGCGACTCGGACCGGCGCACGGCCCCAACCCGCGGGTCGGGTGCGTCCTCCTGGACGCCGACGGGCGAACGGTCGCCGAGGGGTGGCACGAGGGTGCCGGGACGCTCCACGCGGAGGCGGCCGCGGTCGCGGCGGCCCGCGCGTCGGGCACGCCGACGCACGGCACGACGGCGGTGGTGACCCTCGAGCCGTGCAACCACACGGGACGCACACCTCCGTGCGCCGACCTCCTGCTCGACGCGGGCGTCGACCGCGTGGTGTACGGCCTCGCGGACCCGAACCCCCGCGCCGCCGGCGGAGCCTCGCGCCTGCGCGAGGCCGGCGTGGACGTCGTCGGCGGGGTGCGGCAGGAGGCCGCCGCCGAGCTGCTGCGCGTGTGGGCCGGCGCCGTGCGCGCCGGGCGTCCCTGGGTCACCCTCAAGCTCGCGACGAGCCTCGACGGACGCGTCGCGGCCGCCGACGGCTCGTCGCGGTGGATCACCTCGGAGCAGGCGCGCGCCCACGCGCACCGGCTGCGCGCCGAGGTGGGCGCGATCGCCATCGGGACCGGCACCGCGCTCACGGACGACCCCGCGTTGACGGCGCGCACGCCCGACGGCAGACCGGCGGCCCACCAGCCCGTGCGTGTGGTGGTCGGCCTGCGCGACCTGCCCGCGACCGGACGGCTCCAGGGACCCGGGGGCGAGCTGGTCCACGTCCGCAGCCACGACCCCGCCGAGGTGGTCGCGGTGCTCGCCGAGCGCGAGGTGCGCCACCTGCTCGTCGAGGGCGGCCCGACGCTGGCCGCGGCCTTCCTGCGCGCGGGGCTCGTCGACGAAGTCGTCGCGTACCTCGCACCCGTGCTGCTCGGGGCGGGTCCGTCCGCCGTCGCCGACCTCGGCATCACCGTCGTCGACCAGGCCCTGCGGCTGCGTCCGCGCAGCGTCGAGCAGGTCGGGCCCGACGTCGTCGTCGTCGCCGAGCTCGCCGCCGGGGGAGAGCCGCCCCTGCCGGCGCCCGGCAGCCCCACCACCGTCGAAGGACCGGGCAGCGGCCCGGCGCGAGAGGAGCACTGATGTTCACCGGGATCGTCGAGGAGGTCGGCACCGTCGTCGCCGTCGAGCGCGCGGGGGAGGACGCGCGGCTGCGGCTGCGCGGTCCGCTCGTCACCGAGGGCACGCAGGTGGGCCACTCGATCGCCGTCGACGGGGTCTGCCTCACCGTGACCGACGTGGCCGACCAGACCTTCGCCGTCGACGTCATGCCCGAGTCCCTGCGCCGCAGCACCCTGGGCGCCCTCGTCGCCGGGAGCCCCGTGAACCTCGAGCGGGCCGTCCCGGCCGGGGGACGGCTGGACGGGCACATCGTCCAGGGCCACGTGGACGGCGTCGGCCGGATCGCGGCGCGCCGGCCGGGGCCCCGGTGGGACGAGGTCGAGGTCGAGCTGCCGGGGCCGCTGGCGCGGTACGTCGCGGAGAAGGGCTCCATCGCCGTGTCGGGCGTGTCCCTGACGGTCACCCACGTCGGTGACGCGTCGTTCGGCATCGCGCTGATCCCCACCACGCTCGAGGTCACGACGCTCGGCCGACTGGGGGTCGGCGATGACGTCAACCTGGAGGTCGACGTCATCGCGAAGTACGTGGAGCGCCTGCTGAGCGGGGGCCCCCGGACGGAGGGCACGGCATGAGCGGGCTGCACCTCGGCACGGTCGAGGAGGCCGTGGCTGCGCTGCGCGCGGGCCGGCCCGTGATCGTGGCCGACTCCCCGGACCGCGAGAACGAGACGGACGTGATCCTCGCCGCGGAGTCGGCGACCACCGAGTGGGTCGGCTGGACGATCCGGCACTCGTCGGGCTACCTGTGCGCTCCGATGCCCGCCGCGCGGGCGGACGCCCTCGAGCTGCCGCTCATGGTCCCCGCGAGCCAGGACCCCCGCCGAACCGCCTACACGGTCACCGTGGACGCCGCCGACGGCGTCACGACCGGCATCTCTGCGGCCGACCGGGCACGGACGCTGCGCGTCCTGGCCGATCCGGCGGCGGGGCCGCACAGCATCATCCGGCCGGGTCACGTGCTTCCGCTGCGTGCCGTGCCGGGCGGCGTGCTGCACCGGGCCGGGCACACGGAGGCCGCGGTGGACCTGTGCCGGCTGGCGGGCCTGGAGCCGGTGGCCGGGATCGCCGAGCTCGTGCACGACGACGGGTCGATGATGCGCCTGGACGACGCCGCGGCCCTGGCCCGCACCGAAGGCCTGGTGGTGATCACGATCGCCGACCTCGCGGCCTGGCGTCGCGAGCACGACGACGTCGCCGGCCCGCAGACGGCGCCTGCGCCCGAGCGCCGGGTCGTGCGCACGGGCTCCGCACTGCTGCCGACGCGGCACGGTCGGTTCACCGTGCACGGGTACCGCGACCTGCGCACCGGCTCGGGGCATGCCGCGCTCGTGGCGGTCGACCCCTCCGAGCCCGCGGCCGTGCCCGTCGTGCGGGTCCACTCGGAGTGCCTCACGGGCGACGCCTTCGGCTCGCTGCGCTGCGACTGCGGTCCGCAGCTCGACGCGGCGCTCGCGCGCGCCGCCGTCGAGGGGGGCGCCGTGGTCTACCTGCGCGGTCACGAGGGCCGCGGGATCGGGCTGCTGTCGAAGATCTCGGCGTACGCGCTCCAGGACGCGGGGCGGGACACCGTGCAGGCGAACCTGGACCTCGGCCTGCCGGCCGACCGTCGCGAGTACGGTGCCGCGGCGGCGATCCTGACCGACCTCGGCCTGGACCGCGTGCGTCTGCTCACCAACAACCCGGCGAAGGTGACCGGGCTCGGCGCGCACGGCATCACCGTGGACGAGGTGGTGCCGCACGAGGTCGGCCGCACCCCGGAGAACCTGGCCTACCTGCGCACCAAGGCGCAGCAGATGGGGCACCTGCTGAGCCCCGAGACGCTGGAGGAGATCAGATGAGCGGGCACGGGGCACCGACCCTGGCGGTCGACGGCGGCGGCCTGCGCGTGGCGGTCGTCGCCGCGAGCTGGCACGAGGTCGTCATGGACGGGCTGGTCGACGGCGCCCGGCGGGCGCTGACGGCGGCGGGCGTCACGGACGTGCGCTGGGTGCGGGTGCCGGGCTCCTTCGAGCTCCCGGTCGCGGCGGCCCGGCTCGCCCCGACGGTCGACGCGGTGGTGGCGCTCGGCGTCGTCATCCGAGGGGGGACCCCGCACTTCGACTACGTGTGCCAGGCGGCGACCGTCGGCCTCACCGACGTCTCCGTGCGCACCGGCGTCCCGGTGGGCTTCGGCGTGCTGACGTGCGACGACGACGCCCAGGCGCTGGACCGCGCCGGGCTGCCCGGCTCGTCGGAGGACAAGGGCTTCGAGGCCGCCCAGGCCGCGGTCGCGACCGCGCTGACCCTGCGGGACCTCGCCCGTCCCGTGGGTGGGACGGCGACGTCGCCGACCGGCCCCGGCCTCTAGGCTTGTCGCCCGTGAAGACCTTCGACGCCCTGTTCGCCGAGCTCACCGAGAAGGCGCGCACGCGTCCCGCCGGGTCGGGCACCGTCGCCGCGCTGGACGCCGGCGTCCATGCGATCGGCAAGAAGATCGTCGAGGAGGCCGCGGAGGTCTGGATGGCCGCCGAGCACGAGAGCGACGAGCGTGCCGCGGAGGAGATCTCCCAGCTGCTCTACCACCTCCAGGTGCTCATGGTGGCGCGCGGCCTCACGCTCGAGGACGTCTACCGCCACCTCTGACCCGCGGCGCGGCCGTCGTAGGCGTCCGCGCGTCGCCCCGCAGTCCAGCCCTCCCACGGCTCCGAGAGAACAACCGAGGACCCATGCTCCGCATCGCCGTCCCGAACAAGGGCTCGCTGTCCGAGCCTGCCGTAGACATGCTCCGCGAGGCCGGCTACCGGCAGCGCCACGACCCGCGCGTCCTCGTGCTGGTCGACCCCGAGAACGACATCGAGTTCTTCTTCCTGCGGCCCCGCGACATCGCCGTCTACGTCGGCTCCGGGACCGTGGACGCCGGCATCACCGGTCGGGACCTCCTGCTCGACTCCGGCGCCGACGCGGTCGAGCACATGCAGCTCGGCTTCGGCGGCTCGACCTTCCGGTTCGCCGCGCCCGCCGACCGCGTGCGGGAGCTGGCGGACGTCGCCGGCCGCCGGGTCGCGACGTCGTACCCGGTGCTGGTGGGGGGCTACCTGCGCGACCGGGGCGTCGAGGCGGAGGTGATCCGTCTCGACGGCGCCGTCGAGTCCGCTGTCCAGCTCGGTGTCGCGGAGGTCGTCGCGGACGTCGTCTCCACGGGGACGACCCTGCGTGGGGCCGGCCTGAGCGTCTTCGGTGAGCCGATCCTGCACTCCGAGGCCGTGCTGATCCGCCCCCGCTCGCAGGCCGACGTCCCGGCGGGGCTCGAGGTGCTCGCGCGGCGCCTGCAGGGCGTGCTCGTCGCGCGCCAGTACGTTCTGATGGACTACGACGTCCCGACGTCGCTCGTGGAACAGGCGGTCGCCATCACGCCCGGCCTGGAGTCGCCGACGGTGTCGCCGCTGCACAACAGCGAGTGGGCGGCGGTGCGCGCCATGGTCCGCCGCGACGAGACCAACCGCGTGATGGACGCGTTGTACGACCTCGGTGCGCGCGCGATCCTGGTCACCTCGATCCACGCCTGCCGCCTCTAGCCCTGCCGCGCCCGGTTCGCCGGCCGTCCGCGCGTCGGGGTGCTCCCGGGGACGCCCATGACCCGCGACGCCGATCCGCTGCACCGGTCGTTCCGGCCCCGTGCCGCGCGACTCGTGTGCCTGCCGCTGGCCGCGGTCTCGCTCGCCCTGATGGTGGGCCTCGCGGTCGGACTGCCCGCCGTGACGGGCGTCCGGCTCGGGTGGGGGGACCGCGTCGGCTTCGTCGCGCTGGGCGCCCTCATCGCGTGGTTCCTCCTCCGGGAGGCGGGTGTGCGCGCCGACCCCGACGGCGAGACGCTGGTCGTGCGCAACCTGCTGCGGACGCGGCGGCTGGCCTGGGCGGAGATCGTCTCGGTCCGGTTCGGCCCGGACCGGCCGTGGGTCTCCCTGGACCTGGCCGGCGGTGACACGCTGGCCGTGATGGCGGTGCAGCACGCCGACGGCGACCGAGCCCGGGGCGAGGCGAGACGGCTCGCGACTCTCGTGGCGCGCCACTCCGGGACCGCGCGCGACGACTGACCGATCGGACGAGGCGTGGACGAGGGCACAGGGAGGTCGGACACGGACGTGTCCCCCGAGGAGCACTTCGGCGGCGAGCCGGTCGCTGTCGGGACCTGGCGGGCCGTCCATGACGTGCTCGCGGGGCTCGGCCCCGTCCAGGTGCGGGTGTCCCATAGCCAGGTCGCGCTGCGGCGGGCCTCGCCGCGCGGGGCCGCGGTCGTGTACCTGTGGGCGCCTCGCCGCTACCTCGGTGCGCGCGCAGCGCCGGTGGTGGTGACCGTGGTCCTCGGCCGGCGCGACGGATCGCCGCGGTGGAAGGAGGTGGTCCACCCCAGCCCGCGGCACTGGGTGCACCACCTCGAGGTGACGGACCCGGCGCAGGTGGACGCCGAGGTCGCCGCCTGGCTACGTGAGGCGTGGGGGCACGCGGGCTGACGTCAGCGCGAGCGCTCGGCGTGCACCCCGGCGGCCGCGGCAGCGACGAAGGCCTCGGGGTCGGCGTCGAGCCCGCGCCCCATCGTCGAGAGCCGGACGGGGGTGTCCGCGAGCGCCTCCTCGAGCTCGTCACCAACGGGGACCTCCACCAGCGTGTGCCGCCCGGCGGGCCGGCAGAGCGCGAGGGCCTGGTCCCGCACGAGCGCGCGGAGCGCCGCGCGGTCGCCGGGGGCGGCGCCGACCGGGACGACGACGTCGGCCGGTGCGAGCGCGACCCGCCCGACGGCGGTGCGGGAGTGGTGGGAGACGCCGCGGTGGCGTTCCCGCGCGTCGGCGCCGGAGACGCGCAGGGCCGCGATGGGCCGGCCACCGAGCACGGCCGCGGCGTTGAGCGCCTCGCCGACGGCGACGCCCGAGAAGCCCCAGCGGGTGCCCGTCCCGAGGTTGCCCGGTCCCTGGGCGACGACGACGAGATCGGCGCCGACCACGAGGCGCGCGGCGAGCAGGCCCGTGTGCACCGTGACGGCCTCGAGGTCGCCGCCGAAGGCCTGGCCCACGGTGACGCACGCCTCGAGCCAGCCGGTCTCCCGCAGCGTGGCGACCGTGCGGCTGAACCAGGCGGGCAGGGCGCCGCCGTCGGTCATCACGTAGGCGATCCGGGGGAGCGGACGGGAGCCCTGCAGGGCGGACCAGCGGGCCCCCGCCACCACGGCGGGCACGGCGGAGTGCAGGTCCGCCACGACGACCGGGAGGCCGGCCAGGTCGTCGGCGTCGCGCAGCGCCGCGTGGTGCGGGGACTCCTGCTCGTCGACGCCGAGCACCATGGCCTGCTGGGGCGTGTAGCGGCCCTTGACCAGGTGTCCGGGCCCGGGCGCGGGATCGGCGGGCAGGGCGTCCGGCCGGGCCACCACCAGGGCGTACCCGCCGGTGCCCAGCCCCCGGGCGAGCGCGGTGACGTTGAGCAGCACGCGGTCACCGACGGCCACGTCGCCGACGATCGCCGGGTAGGCGAGTGCCCGCACCGTGCCGTCGGCGGTCTCCGCCGTGAGCTCCTGGGCGCCCGCCCAGCGCGTGCCGAGCGACACCACCTCACCGTTGCGCCACGTGATCACGCCAGCACGCTACCCGCCCGCTACCGTGTGAGGTCATGGCCGACTCCCTGCCCCCCGCCGAGCGGCTGCTCAACCTCGTCATCGCCCTGGTGAACACACCTGGCCGGATGACGAAGGAGCAGATCCGCGCCTCCGTCGCGGGCTACGACAGGGACGGCAGCACCGAGGCGTTCGAGCGGATGTTCGAGCGCGACAAGGAGACGCTGCGCGACCTCGGCGTGCCGGTGACGACCGTGCACGGGCCGGCGCACGCCGACGACGCGGGGTACCGCGTCGACCTGGACGCCTATGCACTGCCGCCCATGGAGCTCGACGCCGCGCAGCTCGGCGTGCTCGGCCTGGCCGCCGACTTCTGGCAGGACCAGTCGCTGCGCGCCGACGCCGCCCGGGCGCTCACGAAGCTCCGCGTGGTCGGCGACACGTCCGCCGACACCGACGCCGTCGTGGGCCTGGCGCCACGCCTGCACGCGGCCGGACCGGCCCTGGCGCCCCTGCTCGACGCCGCGCACGCGCGCCAGGCCGTGGAGTTCACCTACCGCGCCGCCAGCACGGGGGAGGTGCTGCGCCGCACCGTCGAGCCGTGGCGGATCATCGCGAGCCGGGGCGGCTGGTACCTGGTGGGGTTCGACACCGGTCGCGACGCTCCCCGCGTCTTCCGGCTGAGCCGGATCGTCGACGACGTCGTGCCCGTCGGTCCCACGGGAGCGTTCGTCGTGCCCGCGGACGTGGACCCGATGGCGATGCTCGCCGCGAGCCAGCAGGGTGGGACGCGGCTCGCTTGGCTCTCGGTGGCGGCCGACCGGGCGGGCGCGCTCCGGTCGCGTGCGGTGCAGCCCGACGGCGAGGACCCCCCGGCGCCGCCCAGGCCGGGGCACGACCTCGTCGTCGTCCCGTTCGAGCGGTCGGCGGACCTCGCCGAGGAGCTGCTCGGCTACGCGGACGCCGTCGTCGTGCTCGGTCCTGAGGACCTGCGCGCCGGCGTCGTGCGCCGCCTGCGGGAGGCCGTGGCGATGACAGAGCGGCTGGCGGGCCGCGCGACGGACGGGGAGCGCCGGGATGGCTGAGCGCACGCCGGAGCGGCTCGTCCGCCTGCTGGGTCTGGTGGCCTACCTCGACCGGCACCCCGGGGTCTCCGTCGAGGAGGTGGCGGCCCACTTCGAGGTCACCCCCCAGCAGGTGCTGCGCGACGTCGACACGCTGTGGGTGTCGGGCACCCCGGGCTACTGGCCGGACGACCTCATCGACTTCGACGCCGACTCCTTCGACTCCGGGGTCCTGCGGCTCACGCAGTCCCGCGGGATGACGCGGGCCCTGCGCCTCGGGGCGCGCGAGGCGGTCGCGCTCGTCGCGGCGCTGCGGGCGCTCAGCGAGTCGGTCGGGGACCTCCTCGAGCCCGCCGAGCGCGAGGTGATCGCGAGCACCCTGGAGGTGCTCACGGCGGCCACGGGCGACGCTGCGGCCACGATGGACGTCCAGCTCGCCGTCGAGGCTCGCCCGGAGGTCGTCGCCGAGGCCCGCAGGGCGTTGCGGAACCGCCGGCAGCTGGCGCTGCGCTACGTCGACGCCGCCGACCGCGTCTCCGAGCGGGTCGTCGAACCGTGGCAGCTCCTCACGGGAGACGAGCACTCCTACCTGCAGGCCTGGTGCCGGAGCGCACGCGGTGAGCGCCTGTTCCGGCTCGACCGGATCCTCGAGGCGACCCAGCTCGACCAGCCGGTGACGACCCGGCCCGGGCGCAGCCGCGGCGAGACGTTCACCCCGTCCGCCGAGCACGAGCGCGTCGTGCTCGAGCTCGACCAGCGGGCCCGCTGGGTGGTCGACCAGCTGCCGGTCGACGAGACGACGGACCGGCCCGACGGCGGGATGCGCGTGGCGCTGCGGGTGGCCTCGAGCGCATGGCTGCGTCACCTCCTGCTGCGCGTGGCACCGTACGTCCGCGCGGTCGAGCCGGTCGCGGTCGCCCAGGAGGCGGGAGCCGCCGCCCGTGCGGCACTGGCCGCGTACGACGCCGCCGAGGGCTGAGCGGTCGCCTACCCTGGGCCCGTGCTCTGGTTCGTCGTCTGGTCCGTGCTCGTCGTCGGCTCGTGCGTCGGCGGCTTCTTCCTGCTGCGGCACGTGTACCGGTCGGGCAAGGCGCTCCTCCTGGCGCTCGAGGAGCTCTCGGACGTGCTCGACCGGCTCGACCGTCAGGTCACGGCCCTGGCGGGCACCATCGGTACCGTCCCGGTGCCGGTCGAGCTGGAGGACGCCGGCCCCGCCCGTGCGCGGATGGCGCTGGCGCAGGCGGCCCGCGCCGCGCGGCTGACGCGCCGGGCCGAACGGCACGAGGCCGCGTACCGGCGCTGGTGGTCGTTCGTCCGCTGAGGGCGCCCGTGCCGGCGTGACCGGCGGCGGCCGCCGGGGCGGATAGCATGTGCGCACCGACGTGGGAGGAGTGCGATGAGGGGTCCGCAGGGCTGGGAGTGGCTCGTCATCCTGGTGATCGTGCTCCTGCTGTTCGGTGCCAGGCGCCTGCCTGACCTCGCCCGCAGCGTCGGCCGTTCGCTGCGCGTCTTCCGCTCCGAGGTGAGGGACGGCCGCGACGGACCGGACGACGACACCTCGTCCCGCCCGTCCGGCGACGACGGTGGCCCGCGCGCCTGAGCGCCCCCGGCCGATCCGTGGGCGTCGCAGCCCCGAGGGCCGGATGCCCCTGCGCGAGCACGTCCGCGAGCTGCGGAACCGGCTGTTCCTGGCTGCCCTCGGCATCCTGCTGGGTGCCGTCGGCGCGTGGTTCGCGTACCCGTGGCTCTTCGACGTGCTCGCCGAGCCGCTCGTCGACCTCGCGGACGAGCGTGACGCGCTGATCGCCCTGAACTTCGCAGGTGTGGCGACCCCGCTCGACCTGCAGATCACCCTGGCCCTGTTCGGCGGCACCATCGTCACGAGCCCGTGGTGGATCTACCAGCTGTGGGCCTTCGTGACGCCCGGCCTCACCCGCCGCGAGCGACGGACGACCGTGGCGTTCGCGGGCGCGTCCGTGCCGCTGTTCCTGGCGGGTGCCGCCCTGGCCTGGTGGGTGCTGCCGAAGGCCGTCGGCCTGCTCGTCGGGTTCACCCCGGACGAGGCGGTCAACGTCATCGACGCGCAGACCTACCTCGGGTTCGTGATGCGCATGGTGCTGGCCTTCGGTGTCGCGTTCCTCGTGCCGGTGCTCATGGTCGGCCTGGACGCCATCGGGATCGCGACGGCGCGCGGAATGCTGGCGGGCTGGCGCTGGGCGGTGCTCCTGGCGTTCGTGTTCGCCGCGGTGGCCACCCCGACCTCGGACGTGGTGTCGATGCTGGCCCTGGGGGTGCCCATCTGCGGCCTGTACTTCGGTGCGATCGGCGTGTGCGCCGTCGCCGACCGCCGTCGCGAGGCACGGGAGGCACGATGACCGGGCTGCGGATCGGCATCGTGGTGAACCCCACCGCGGGCCACGGGCGCGGGGAGCGACGCGGCCAGCACCTGCTGGAGGCCGCGCGCGCCCGCGGGCACGACGTGCACGACCTCTCGGCCGCCGACCTGCTGGGTGCCGAGCAGCACGCGCGGCAGGCCGTGGTCCGCGGCCTCGACGCGCTGGTCGTCGCCGGGGGCGACGGCATGGTGCACCTCGGGGTCAACATCGTCGCCGGCACCGACCTGCCGCTCGGGATCGTGGCCGCCGGCAGCGGCAACGACATCGCGCGCGCGATGGACCTGCCCCGGCACGACGTCGCGGCGGCCGTCCGGGTCATCGAGGCCGGCCTCGAGCGGGGTGGCCGGCCGGTCGACGCCGTGCGCGTCGGCCCGCCGGACTACAGCGCGCACGAGTGGTTCATCGGCGTGCTGTCCTGCGGGGTCGACGCCGCGGTGAACGCGCGGGCGAACGCCCTCACGTGGCCCCGCGGGGGCGGCCGGTACGTGCGCGGGCTGGTCACCGAGCTGCGCAGGTTCCGCCCGTACGGGTTCCGCCTGACGCTCGACGACGAGACCTGGGAGTCCACGGGAACGCTCGTCGCGGTGGCCAACGGGGGCCTGTTCGGTGGTGGGATGCGGATCGCCCCGGACTCGCGCATGGACGACGGCCTGCTCGACGTCGTGATCGCCGGGCCCCTGAGCCGCAACGAGCTCCTGGGCATCTTCCCCAAGGTCTACCGGGGAACCCACGTGCGGCACCCGGCCTGCACGATCCTGCGGAGCACGAGCGTGCTCATCGAGCACAGCCCCGTGGGGCCCCTGCCGCCGGCGGCCTTCGCCGACGGGGAGCGCATCGGCCCGCTGCCCCTGCGGGTCGAGGTCCAGCCCGGCGCGGTGCGCCTGCTCGCCTAGGCTGGACGCATGTCCACCCCCGCCGAGCGCTACGCAGCGGCGCGCCAGCGGGCGGCTGTGGCGAAGACGTCGCTCGGCGAGTTCGCCGCCGGGCTGGACTTCGAGCTCGACCCGTTCCAGGTCGAGGCCTGCATGGCGCTCGAGGGCGGTCGCGGGGTCCTGGTCGCCGCGCCCACGGGGGCCGGCAAGACCGTCGTCGGCGAGTTCGCCGTCCACCTCGCCCTCCAGCAGGGGCGTAAGGCCTTCTACACGACGCCGATCAAGGCGCTGTCGAACCAGAAGTACACGGACCTCGCGCGTCGGTACGGCGCGAGCTCCGTCGGGCTCCTGACCGGCGACACGACGCTCAACGGCGAGGCGCCCGTGGTCGTCATGACCACCGAGGTCCTCCGCAACATGCTGTACGCGGGATCCCCGACGCTCGACGGCCTCGCGTTCGTCGTGATGGACGAGGTGCACTACCTCGCGGACCGGTTCCGCGGCCCGGTCTGGGAAGAGGTGATCATCCACCTGCCCGCGGACGTGCAGCTCGCCTCGCTCTCGGCGACGGTGTCGAACGCTGAGGAGTTCGGCGACTGGCTGACGATGGTCCGGGGCGACACGGCGGTCGTCGTCAGCGAGCGGCGCCCGGTCCCGCTGTGGCAGCACGTGATGACCCGCGACGGGATCTTCGACCTCTACGCGGGCCACGTCGACCCGACCGCACCCGGCACGGACCCGCCCATCAACCCCGACCTCGTCGTGGATCTGCGCCGCCAGGAGAGGGCGGCGGGACCCGGGCGAGCCGGCGACCGCGGCTACCGCGGTCGGGGCGGTCACCGGCCCGGCCCGGGCGGTGGACGCCGGCCTCCGCCGCGGTTCGCCGTCGTCGAGGTGCTCGACCGCGACGGGCTGCTGCCAGCGATCTTCTTCGTGTTCTCGCGGGCCGGCTGCGACGCCGCGGTGCAGCAGTGCCTGACGGCCGGGCTCCGGCTGACGACGCCGGAGCAGGCCTCGCTGATCCGGGCGACGGTCGAGGAGCGCTGCGCCGCCGTCCCGCCGCAGGACCTGGCGGTGCTCGGCTACTGGGACTGGCTCCAGGGCCTCGAGCGGGGCGTCGCGGCGCACCATGCCGGGCTCCTGCCCCTGTTCAAGGAGACGGTGGAGGACCTGTTCTCGCGCGGCCTGGTCAAGGTGGTGTTCGCCACCGAGACGCTCGCCCTCGGCATCAACATGCCGGCCAGGTCCGTCGTCCTGGACAAGCTGACGAAGTGGGATGGCTCGGCGCACGCCGAGATCACGCCGGGGGAGTACACCCAGCTCACCGGGCGGGCGGGGCGCCGGGGCATCGACGTGGAGGGGCACGCCGTCGTCGTGGACCACGGTGCGCTCGACCCCGTCGCGCTGGCGGGGCTGGCCTCGAGACGGACCTACCCGCTGCGCTCGAGCTTCCGGCCGACCTACAACATGGCCGTCAACCTCGTCGCCCAGGTCGGCCGCGACCGCGCGCGCGAGGTGCTGGAGACGAGCTTCGCGCAGTTCCAGGCGGACCGGGCGGTCGTCGGGCTCGCCCGGCAGGCGCAGTCGCACGCGGAGGCGCTGGAGGGCTACCGCGCCGCGATGCAGTGCCACCTCGGGGACTTCGAGGAGTACTGGGGGCTGCGCCGCAGGCTCACCGACGTGGAGAAGGGTGCGTCCCGCGAGGCCGCGCGCGTGCGGCGTGCCGCGGCGGCGGACAGCCTGCGGCGCCTGCGCGTCGGGGACGTCGTCGAGGTGCCGAGCGGGCGCCGGGCCGGGTTCGCCGTCGTGCTGGAGGCCGCGAAGGACGGGCTCGACGGGCCGCGCGTCACGGTGCTGACCGGCGACCGCCAGGTGCGCACCGTCGGCGCTCAGGAGCTCACGCGCCAGGTCCGGGCGGTCACCACGGTCCGGGTGCCGCGGACCTTCTCGGCCCGGAACGCGGCTGCGAAGCGCGATCTCGCCTCGGCCATGCGCAGCGCGCTCGCCCGACCGCTCCCGGCGCCGGAGCCGGCCGACGCGCCCGCGCGCTCGGCAGCCGACGACGCCACGGTCACCGACCTGCGGCGCCGCCTCCGGGCCCACCCGTGCCACGGCTGCTCGGAGCGCGAGGACCACGCGCGCTGGGCCGAGCGGCACGAGCGCCTGCGCAAGGAGCACGACGCCCTGGTGCGCCGCATCCAGGGGCGGACCAGCTCCATCGCCCGCGACTTCGACAAGGTCTGCGACGTGCTCACCGTCACGGGGCACCTGGAGACGGTGGACGGTCGGCTCCGGGTCACCGGCGCCGGCCAGGCCCTGCGCCGGCTGTACGCGGAGAGCGACCTGCTGGTCGCGGAGTGCCTGAGGGCAGGCGCGTGGGACGGCCTGGACGCCGCGGCTCTCGCTGCGGTCGTCTCGGCGGTCGTCTACGAGTCGCGCGGCGGGAGCGAGGAGCAGCCGGTGACGCCCCACGTCCCCGGTGGGCCCGAGGGGCGCATCGGACGCGCGCTGGACGCGACCCAGCGGGTCTGGTCACGTCTGGAGGACCTCGAGGTCGCACGTCGCATCCAGCCGACGCGGGCCCCCGACACCGGCCTCGTGGAGGCCGTGCACCGCTGGGCGAGCGGGCGCAACCTGGGAGCGGTGCTCGCCGGCACCGAGCTGGCTGCCGGTGACTTCGTCCGCTGGTGCAAGCAGGTCATCGACCTCCTGGACCAGCTGGCCGGGGCGGCGCCCGCCGCCGCGACGCGATCGGCCGCCCGGACCGCCGTCGAACGCCTGCGACGCGGCGTCGTCGCCCAGAGCTCGGTGTGACGCGTCGCCCGGTGTGACCGGTCGCCCGGTGTGGCGCGACGCTTCGCGTGCTACGACGCCGACACCGGATCGTGACGGCGACCACCACGACGGCTCGAGCAGGCTGCGCTAGTTTCGCCACGTGCGCACCGTGTACCGGAACGGCGTCGTCCACGCGGCAGGGGTCGGGACGCCGACGGCGCTCGTCGTCGAGGACGCCGAGATCGCCTGGATCGGCGCGGACGCCGACGCACCCTCGGCCGTGGACGCGGTGGTGGACCTGGGCGGTGCACTCGTGACCCCGGGCTTCGTGGACGCGCACGCGCACGTGCTCGAGACGGGCCTCGCGGCCGCCTCGGTCGACCTGGGGCAGGCCCGATCGCTCCAGGAGGCGCTCGACCGGCTGGCCGGCGCGGCGAGCTCCGGCGTGGTCGTGGCGCACGGCTGGGACGAGTCGACCTGGCCGGAGGGCCGCCCGCCGACGGGCGAGGAGGTCGCCCGCGCCGTCGGGCACGGGGCCGCGTACGTCCTCGGCGCCGACCTGCGCCGAGCGGTCGTGACGGGCGCACTCGCCGACGCGGCCGGGAGCGGGGATGCGGAGGACGGTGGGTCGGACGGGACCGTTCACGGCCCGGCGCTCGCCCGCGCACGGGAGGCTCTCGTGGGCGACGCCGGTCGCCGGGAGGCTCTGCTGCGCGCCGGCCTCGCGGAGTTCGCACGGCAGGGCGTGGTCTGGGTGCACGAGATCAGCACGCCGGACCTGGACAGCCGCAGCGGGCTCGCGCAGCTCCTCGGCCTGACGGCCGAGCGCTCGTCGGGGCTGCCCGCCGTCGTCGGGTACCGGGCGGAGGTCTGCGAGGACGCGGACCAGGCGCGTCGGCTGGCCGAGGAGATCCCCGGGCTGGCGGGCGTCGGCGCGGTCGTGGACGGGACGATCGCCGACGGCCGGGCCGCGCTGCGCGCGCCGTACGCGGACGACGGCCACGGGCACGGCGACCTGCTCCTCACGGCCGAGCAGGTGGCCAACCACGTCGGTGCCGCCACGCGCGCCCGCCTGCAGGCCGTCCTGGCCGTCACCGGCGACCGGGCCATGGCTGAGGTGCTCCTGGGCTTCCAGGCTGCCGCCGACGTCGAGGGAGTGGAGACCATCCGCGCGGCCGGGCACCGGCTCGAGCACGCCGCGATGGTGGACACGCCGGCCCTCGCCCGCATCCTCGTCCTCGGACTGACCGTCAGCGGTCAGCCGACGGCCGACGCGGCGTGGGGCGGGCCCGACGGCCTCTTCGCCCGGCGGTTGGGTCCCGTGCGGGCCGCCAACCTCCACGCCTTCGCGGACCTGGCCGGTGCAGGCGTGCCGCTGGTCTTCGGGTCGGGCAGCCCGGCGGCGGGCGTCGACCCGTGGGGTGCCGTGCGCGCGGCGGTCCACCACCACGAGCCCAGTCAGCGGCTCTCCCTGGCGGCCGCGTTCGCTGCCGCCACGCGGGCCGGCCACCGCGCCGCGCGGAGCGCGCACCCGGGCACGCTCCGCGTCGGCGGCCCGGCGTCGTTCGCCGCCTGGCGGGTCGGTGCGCTCGTGCCGGCCGGCGGGCGCGCCGGGGCCACCGCCGAGCATCCCGGCGAGGGCCTCTGGCTGCCGGACCTGTCGGACCCGGCGGAGCGGCCCCGCTGCGTGCACGCGGTGCGGGACGGCGTCGTCCTGTACGCCGAGACGGCGTGAGCGACACGCCGTCCGACACGCCGTCGACACGCCGACAGGGCCGTCATCACCCGAACGGACCAACGGCCGCGTGACCTGCGAATATGGCTCTGACCTGCGACGACGTCGCCTTGACGCTGGCGCTGGAACGGGTAGTTTTCCCATCGTTCCTCCCCGCGGATGCCGCGCCCAGGCTGCGCCCGACCGGTGCGCCGGATGTGCCCGCGGGGGACACCGGCTGGGCCCGTGCGTTCAGTAGACAACGGTCGTGGATGGATCATCCCGACCGGTCCGAAGGACGCGCGGGCCAGTCGGTCGGTGTCAGCCGGCAGCCGGCACTCGGCCCGCTGGTCTGGCCGTACGATCGTGCGGTGCTCCTGCCCACTCCGCGCCGACGCGCGACCTTGCTTCTCGCCGTCGGGGGAGGGGTGCTCACGGAGGCGGGCTTCCCCGGCCTCGGGTGGTGGCCGCTGACGGTCCTCGGACTCGCCCTGCTCTTCGTGGCGCTCGCCCGGGACAGCGCGCGCTGGAACGCCCTCGTCGGCCTGGTGTTCGGCCTGGCGCTGTTCGTCCCGCACGTCACCTTCGTGGAGGCGGCCGTCGGCCTCGTGCCGTGGCTGGCGTTGGCGACGGCCGAGGCGGGACTGGTCGCGCTGTTCGCGGCAGCGTGGGCGTGGGCTCGCCGCGGCGAGGTGATCTGGGGCGCCGCGCGCCTGCAGATCCCCGTGTTCGCAGCGTTGTGGGTGGCAGTCGAGGAGCTCCGCTCCGTCTGGCCGTTCGGTGGCTTCCCGTGGGGCCGTCTCGCGTTCGCGCAGGCGGACTCCCCGCTGGGTCGATGGGCCTGGGCCGGCGGCGTCCCCCTGGTCTCGTTCCTCGTGGCTGCGGCGGGGGCGGTCCTGGCTCTCGGGCTCGTGGCGCTGCGGCGCGCGAACCTCGGCAGGGCGAGCGGGGCGCTGCTGGGCGTCGCCCTGATCGTGGTCTCCGGTGTGTTCCTTCCCCTGAGCAGCGCACCCACCGACGGGCGGCTCGAGGTCGGCGCCGTCCAGGGCAACGTGCCGGACCGCGGGCTCGACTCGTTCTCACAGGCCCGCGAGGTGCTCCGCAACCACGTGACCGGCACCGAGCAGCTGGCGCAGCGCGTCGAGCGGCCTCTCGACGTCGTGCTCTGGCCGGAGAACAGCACGGACATCGACCCGCGGGCCGACGCCGAGGCGGCCGACCTGGTGACCCGAGCCGCGCAGGCCGTGGGCGCACCGATCCTCGTGGGCACTGACCACTACCCGGAGAGCGGGGGGCGCCTCAACAGCGCGCTGCTGTGGGATCCGCAGACGGGTCCCGGCGTGAGCTACGACAAGCTCCACCCCACGCCGTTCGCCGAGTACATCCCGCTGCGGTCGATCGCGCGCGCGGTGTCCGACGCCGTGGACCGGGTCCGCACGGACATGATCCCGGGCAGCGCCGTCGGCGCGCTCGACGTCGAGGTGCCCCGCCTGGACCGCACGGTGACCCTGGGCGTGGGCATCTGCTTCGAGGTCGCCTACGACGACATCATCCGCAACACCGTCCAGGACGGCGCCGAGCTGATCGTGATCCCGACGAACAACGCGACGTTCGGGCGCACGGACCTGTCCGTGCAGCAGCTGGCGATGTCGCGCATCCGGGCGATGGAGCACGGCCGGGCGACGGTCCAGATCTCGACCGTCGGCGTGAGCGCGCTCATCGACCCGGCGGGCGTCATCCTCGAGCGCACGGAGCACTGGTCGGCCGAGCAGATGTCCGCCGCTCTGCCGTTGCGCAGCTCCCTCACGCCGGCCACGCGCTTCGGTGACGCCGTCGTCTGGGCGTTCCGCGGACTCGGCGTCGCCGTGGTCCTCGCCGGGATGGCCGGCGCGGCCCGCGTGCGCCGCAGCGACCGGGCACTGGTGGACGCATGATGCGGGTGATCGTCGTGGTGCCCACGTACGACGAGGCGGAGACGCTCCCGGGCACCCTGGCGCGGCTGCGGGCCGCTGTGCCCGAGGCCGACGTCCTCGTGGTCGACGACGGCAGCCCCGACGGCACGGGGGAGCTCGCCGAGCGGGCGGCCACCGTCGACCCGGCTGTGCACGTGCTGCACCGGTCGGGCAAGCAGGGCCTCGGGAAGGCGTACGTCGCGGGGTTCGCCTGGGCGCTCGAGCGTGGCTACGACGTCGTCGTGGAGATGGACGCGGACGGGTCCCACCAGCCCGAGGAGCTCCCGCAGCTGCTCGCCGTCATGGCGGGCGTCGACGGTGCGCAGCCGCGGGCAGACCTGGTGATCGGCTCGCGGTGGGTGCCGGGCGGCAGCGTGGTCAACTGGCCGTGGCAACGGGAGGTGCTGTCCCGCGGGGCGAACACCTTCACCCGGATCGCCATGGGGCTGCCCGTCCACGACGCGACGGCGGGATTCCGCGCCTATCGGGCGCCCGTCCTCGCCTCGCTGCGCCTGGACGAGGTCGAGTCGCAGGGGTACTGCTTCCAGGTGGACATGGCCTGGCGGGTGCACCTGGCCGGTGGGGTCATCCGCGAGGTGCCGATCGAGTTCGTCGAGCGCGCGCAGGGCCGGTCGAAGATGAGCAACCGGATCGTGGCGGAGGCTCTCGTGCGGGTCACGGCGTGGGGCGTGGCGCGTCGTGCGTCCCAGGTCCGTTCCGGTCTGCGCAGAGTTGTGGCCGCCGTGCGGCGGCCACAACAGGGGAGCTGAGCACCGCCCTCAGGCGGTCGTGCGACAGGGACGCGCGTCAGGCAGAGCGGCGCAGCTTGCCGGCGCGGAGCAGCTCGAGGCGTTCGGTGAGGAGCTCCTCGAGCTCGCCGACGGTGCGGCGCTCGAGCAGCATGTCCCAGTGGGTGCGCGGCGGCTTGGTGGCCTTGGGCTCGGGCTTGCTCGCGTCGCGCAGCAGCGCCTCGGCGCCGCAGCGGCACTCCCACACCACGGGGACGTCGGCCTGCGCGGCGAAGGGCAGCACGATGGTGTGCCCGTTCGGGCAGTCGTAGTACGCCTCGAACCGCTCGGCGAACTCGACGCCCTCCTCGGACTCCATGCTGTGCGCGCCGATGCGGGTCCCGCGTAGCGATCGGTCCGCCATCGCGTCCTCCCCTCGTCAGGACGAGCACCTGTCCCTCGCTCGTCGTACCTGCACAACGCGCCGCCCTCGGGCGGTGTTCCGGGAGCGCGTGAAGGTCCGGTGAACATCGGGGGTGAAAAATCCTGCCGCTCGTCGGCACAACGTTCCCGTGGTGTGCGGGCGACCGCAACCGGAACGGGCGCTCCTCAGGCGCGGGGATGGTCCGCGTCGTACGCGAGGAAGCGCGGTTGCCAGAACGCGAACGCCGCCACGACGGTCGCGCACGCCAGGCCTCCGGCCACGGCAGCCCACGCCTCACCCACGCCCTCCGCCGCACCCCCCAGGACGACGTCGCCCAGCCTGGGCCCGCCGGCCACGACGACGATGAAGATCCCCTGCAGTCGCCCGCGCAGCGCGTCCGGCGTCGCAGCCTGCAGGATCGTGGACCGGAAGATGGCGCTGACGGTGTCCGCGGAGCCCGCGACCACCATGCAGGCCGCCGCGAGCCAGAGCGTCCAGTGGGCACCGTCCGACGGCGGACGGTCCGGGGCGGCGAGCACCACGGCTCCGAAGAGGGCCACGGACAGCCCCCAGCCGACGACGGCGACGACCACGGCCCGCCCCTGGAGCCGCACCCGGCCGAGTGGCCCGGAGAAGAGCCCGCCGAGGATGGCGCCCGCCGCGATCCCCGCGGTGAGGACACCCACCGTCGTCGCCCCGCCGCCGATGAGCGTGGCGCCGATCGCGGGGAACAGGACCCGGGGCATCGCGAGCACCATGGCCGCGAGGTCGACCACGAACGTGGCGCGCACGTTGGGTCGCGTGCGCAGGAACCGCACGCCCTCCAGGACGCTCGCGAGGCCGGGCCGCCCCACCTCGCCCCGGGGCGGCATCGGCGGGAGCGACGCGAGACCGGCCAGCGCGCCGAGGAGGAGCACGGCCTCGACGGCGTAGGTCGCGCCGTACCCGGGACCCGCGACGAGCACGCCGGCGAGCAGCGGTCCCGCCGTGCTCGCGATGCCCATCGAGAGGCTCGACAGGGCGTTCGCCGCGGGCAGGAGCCGGGTGCCGACCAGGTGCGGCACGATCGCCATCCGCGCGGGGGAGTTGACGCCCATGAGGCCCGCCTGGACCGCGACCAGCGCGTACAGGACCCGGACGTCGTCGAGGTGCGCGAACGCCTGCGCGGACAGGCCGACGGCGCAGGCGAGCTGCCCGAGCGCCGTGAGGAGGATGACGCGCCGACGGTCGTGCGCGTCGACCAGGGCGCCGCCGTACAGGCCCATGAGGACCAGCGGCCCGAGCGCCGCCAGGCCCACGAGCCCGACGCTGGCGGTCGAGCCCGTGAGCTCGTAGACCTGGAGCCCGACGACCACCGCGGTGAGCGCGCCGCCCACCCCGGCGGCCGAGGTGCCCAGCCACATCCGGCGGTACGGCACGCTCACCCGAAGCGGCGTGAGGTCGAGCAGGAGGCGTGCCACGGGCACATCCTTCCGCACGCGACAGCGCGTTCGAATCGATCCATGCCCGCGCGGACGGCCGACGTGACCGATGGGGGAGGGGACGCAGGCCCAGGGGTTCCGGCGTGCTCAGCGGGCCTGGTCTCGCGCGCCCGTCGACGAAAGACCCGCTGGCACCCGTGTCAAAGAGGCCGGTGCGTGGGACGATCCAGGGCGTGGGCACGATGGAGCAGCGGCTGGCCGACCTGGCCCGGCTGCGGCGCGTCCGGGACAGGATCGACCGGGACTTCGCTCAGCCGCTCGACGTCGACGCGCTGGCCCGGGGTGCCCACATGTCGGCCGGGCACCTGAGCCGGCAGTTCCGAGCTGCCTTCGGCGAGTCGCCCTACGCGTACCTGATGACGCGGCGCATCGAGCGCGCGATGGCGCTCCTGCGGCGCGGCGACCTGAGCGTCACCGAGATCTGCTTCGCCGTCGGCTGCTCGTCACTGGGCACCTTCAGCACCCGCTTCACCGAGCTGGTGGGTGTCCCGCCGAGCGAGTACCGGCGCCGCGAGGCGGAGCGAGCGGCGGCCGCCGGGGCGGGCGAGCCGCCGTCGTGCCTGGTCAGAGCGGCGGTGCGACCGGTCAGGAATCGAGAAGCACCCGCGAAGGAGCTGAACCTAGCGTGAGCGGCATGAACCTGAGCATCCAGTACACCTTCCTCCCGCACACCGACCCGGAGGCGTCGCTCGCCTTCTACCGCGACGCCCTCGGCTTCGAGCTCCGCCAGGACGTCGGCTACGGCGACATGCGATGGCTCACCGTGGGCCCGCCCGGGCAACCGGGCACCGCGATCGTGCTGAACCCGCCGTCCGCCGACCCGGGGCTGACCGACGACGAGCGGCGCACCATCGCCGAGCTCATGGCCAAGGGCAGCTACGCGAGCATCGTCCTGGCGGCCGACGACGTGGACCGTGCGTTCGCGGCCGTCGAGGCGACCGGCGCCGAGGTGGCGCAGGAGCCCGCCGACCAGCCCTACGGTGTGCGGGACTGCGCGTTCCGTGACCCGGCCGGGAACATGGTCCGCATCCAGCAGCAGCTCTGAGAACCTGCGCCCGAGGGGGAGCCGATGACGTCCGAGACCGGTGAGCCCGCGGCAGGTGCGGCGCACGAGGCCGACGCGCACGACCTCATCCGCGTGCTCGGCGCGCGGGTGAACAACCTCAAGCACGTCAGCGTCGAGATCCCGAAGCGGCGGCTGACGGTGTTCACCGGCGTCTCCGGCTCGGGCAAGAGCTCGCTCGTCTTCGACACCATCGCCGCCGAGTCCCAGCGGCTCATCAACGAGACCTACAGCGCGTTCGTCCAGGGCTTCATGCCGTCGTTGGCCCGGCCCGAGGTGGACGTCCTCGAGGGGCTGACGACGGCGATCATCGTCGACCAGGAGCGGATGGGCGCGAACGTGCGCTCCACCGTCGGCACGGCCACGGACGCGAACGCGCTGCTGCGCATCCTGTTCAGCCGGCTCGGCGACCCGCACGTCGGGCCGCCGCAGGCGTACTCGTTCAACGTGCCGTCGGTGACCGGGACGGGCCGGGTGACGGTCGCCCGGAGCGCGGACGCGAAGGCGGAGGCCCGCAGCTACTCGATGACGGGCGGAATGTGCCCGCGTTGCGAGGGGATGGGGACGGTCTCGGACATCGACCTGGCCGAGCTCCTGGACGAGTCGCTCTCCCTGCGCGACGGGGCGATCCGCGTGCCCGGGTACACCGCGGACGGCTGGTACGTGAAGGTCTACGGCGCCGTCGTCCCGCTCGACGTGCCGGTCCGGGACCTCACCGAGGACCAACGGCACGCGTTGCTGCACGCGGAGCCGCGCAAGGTCAAGATCGAGAACATGTCGATGACCGTCGAGGGCCTGGTCCCGAAGGTCACCAGGTCGATGCTCTCCAAGGACGTCGACGCCATGCAGCCCCACGTGCGTGCGTTCGTCGAGCGCGCGGTGACCTTCGCCCCGTGCCCGGAGTGCGAGGGGACCCGGCTGGCGGCACCTGCCCGCGCCAGCAAGATCCGTGGCATCAGCATCGCCGACGCCTGCGCGATGCAGATCACGGACCTCGCCGACTGGGTCCGCGGCCTCGACGAGCCCACCGTCGCCCCCTTGCTCGGCGGCCTCGGGCACCTGCTCGACTCCTTCGTCGAGATCGGGCTGGGCTACCTGTCGCTGGACCGGCCCTCCGGGACGCTGTCCGGCGGCGAGGCGCAGCGCACCAAGATGATCCGGCACCTGGGGTCGTCACTGACGGACGTCACGTACGTCTTCGACGAGCCGACGATCGGCCTGCACCCGCACGACATCGCGCGGATGAACACGCTGCTGCTGCGGCTGCGGGACAAGGGCAACACGGTCCTGGTGGTCGAGCACAAGCCCGAGGCGATCGCCATCGCCGACCACGTGGTCGACCTGGGGCCCGGCGCCGGCTCCGGCGGCGGCGAGGTGGTCTTCGAGGGCTCCGTGGAGAGGCTGCGGGGGAGTGGCACGCTGACCGGGCGCCACCTGGACGACCGCGCGGCCCTCAAGCCCGCCGTGCGCACACCGACGGGCCGCCTCGAGATCCGTGGGGCCAGCACGCACAACCTCCAGGACGTCGACGTCGACATCCCGCTCGGGGTGCTCGTGGTGGTCACGGGCGTGGCCGGCTCCGGCAAGAGCTCGCTGGTGCACGGGTCGGTCGCGGGACGCGACGGCGTCGTGGCGATCGACCAGAGCGCGATCCGCGGCTCCCGGCGCAGCAACCCCGCGACGTACACGGGCCTGCTCGAGCCGGTCCGCAAGGCCTTCGCCAAGGCGAACGGCGTCAAGCCGTCGCTGTTCAGCGCGAACTCCGAGGGCGCGTGCCCGGTCTGCAACGGTGCGGGGGTGGTCTTCACCGAGCTGGGGTTCATGGCGACGTTCGAGAGCCCGTGCGAGGTCTGCGAGGGCAAGGGCTTCGACGCGTCGGTCCTGGAGTACCGGCTCGGCGGCAAGGACATCTCCGAGGTGATGTCGATGCCGGTCAGCGAGGCGCACTCGTTCTTCGAGTCCGGTGCGGCGCGCCTGCCGGCGGCGTCCGCCGTCCTGGGGCGGCTGGCGGACGTGGGCCTCAGTTATGTCACGCTCGGCCAGCCCCTGACGACGCTGTCCGGGGGCGAGCGGCAGCGCCTCAAGCTCGCCACCCGGATGGGCGAGCAGGGCGGCGTGTACGTCCTGGACGAGCCGACGAACGGACTGCACCTGGCGGACGTCGCGCAGCTGCTCGGACTGCTGGACCGCCTGGTCGACGCAGGCAAGACGGTCGTCGTCATCGAGCACCACCAGGCGGTCATGGCCCATGCGGACTGGATCGTCGACCTGGGGCCGGGCGCCGGGCACGACGGCGGGCGCGTCGTGTTCGAGGGCACGCCGGCCGAGCTCGTCGAGGCGCGGTCGACGCTCACGGGCCGGCATCTCGCCGAGTACGTGGGCGCCTGACCCGCACGGCCCGTCTGCGCCGTCGAGCGGCCCGTCGCTGCCCGCGGGAGGGCCTCTCGGCCAAAGCCGATAATGTACGTTATGACATTGCGCCGCCGGGACCCGCCGGGTTGAGCTCCCCTGGGCGGCCCAGGCGCTTCCGGTCCGTCAGGCTGGCGGCGACAGGGCGGCCGCGACGGCACCGAGGCGCTCCGGCACCAGCCGGTAGTACGCCCAGACGCCGCGCTTCTCGCGCTCGAGCAGGCCGGCGTCGACGAGCACCTTCATGTGGTGCGAGATGGTGGGCTGCGACAGGCCGACCGGCTCGGTCAGGTCGCAGACGCACGCCTCCTGTCCCGCGCTGGCGGCGACCATCGACAGCAGGCGCAGCCTCGTGGGTTCCGCCACTGCCTTGAGCACGGCCGCGAGCTGCTCGGCCTCCTCGCTGCTCAGGGCCGAACCGGACTCGGGTGCGCAGCACACCGTGAGATCGGTCAACGGCAGCTCAGGGCGCGCGGGCTGGGCGTCGGCCTGGGCGCCTCCCCCGGCACGGGTGGTCGTCGTCATGACACAAGCATCGCTCAGTATTGACGAGTGTCAATGTCTCGCCCGGCGTGGCGGATCAGGCGCCCAGCTCCCGGGTCCACCGCTCCTCCGTCAGCGACCGGTCGCGCGGCACCGGCATCCGGACGCCGGACGGCGTGAAGCCGGCGGCCTCGAGGACGTCCTGGGCGGGGTGGTCGCCGTCGAGGAGCCACGACGTCAACCGGACAGCACCGTCCGATAGCGCCTCGTCGGCGGCGGCGCCCAGGAGAGACTCCCCCACGCCCTTCCCCCGCATCTCCGGCGCTACCCAGAGCCCGACGACGTGTCGTTCGTCGGCCGGCGTCCCGGGCTCCTGGATCACGGACATCAGGCCCACCGTGCGGCGGTTGTGCGTCGCCACGAACCAGGGGCTCCCCCGCAGCCGCATCCGCCAGTGGCTCTCCTTGAAGCCCTGCTCGCGCTCGAGCGACGCCAGGACCGGGTGGTCCTCCGTCAGCGACCGCAGCCGGATGTCCCGCAGCTGCCGCCAGTCGTCCTCGCCGAGGCGCTTCACGCGCATGGGCCCATCATCGCAGCGCCCGACGCGCGGCGGGAGGTCCCGCCCGCCGCTGCCCCTTGTCCCGGGGCGTCTGGGGCCCGCGGGGACGGTCAGCGGCACACCACGCGCTGCGTCGCGACGTCGGAGGAGACCTGCAGGCCAGGCGTCGACACGACGTGCAGCACGTGCGACAGCCGGGCGCTCTCGGGCGAGATCACCGCCAGCTCGTTCGGGCGGTCCCACAGGAGCTCCGGACGGAACGTGACCCCGGACTCCCCGTCGAACAGCGCGACGTAGAAGATGCCGGCCTCGACCAGGTCCTGGAAGAAGTGGCTGCCGTAGGAGAGCTCGGGCATGAACCCGGCACCCGGCGCCGAGAACTCCGCCAGCACGGCCATCGTCGAGATCTCCGCGAAGCGGACCGGCACGCCCAGGGCGGGCGTCGTCGTGCCCCACCGGCCCGGGCCGAGCAGCATCACGGACTCACCGCGCAGGGCGGAGTTGAGTCGCCCGATGTGCCGCGCGACCTCGTACCTGTCGCGCTGGTCGAGGTCCAGGTACTCGGCGGGGCGCACCGCGATCACCTTGTCCAGCGGGATGCGCACGTTGCCCCCCATGAAGCGACCTTCGCTCAGGAAGACGCACGAGCCCGGGTCGATGGTCTCCGGCATCGCCACCGGCGCTCCGACCCCGCGCGTCTGCAGCGGACGGCACTGCAGGACGTTGACGCTGAACGACCCGTCGGCGCGGAAGTTGACGGTGAACTCCACGTCGACTGGGTGCTCGTACGCCGCGGACAGGATGGCGAGCACGTCCCGGAGGACCGCCGGCAGCTCCGTCTCCTCCAGCACGCGTCGGAAGTCGAGCAGGTGCGACCGCGCGCTCTCCCCCCTGCCCCGCTCGCGCGCCCGGGAGGCCGCGGCCTCGTCGACGCGCGCGAAGAGCCCGGGATCGGCCTTGAGCTCCCCCGCGAGCACCTCCTCGAGACCGCGGCTGCGCCAGGTGTTCTCCCGCAGCGAGAGCACGTCGACCCCGCGCTGGGAGTACTTCTTCTCGTCGCCGTAGCTCATCGGCGGCAGCCGGAGCGGGTCGTCCAGGCACACGATCTTGGCGTAGTCGCCGACGGTGCGGTCCACCGCCCGGGTGCCCAGGCCGAGGACGAGTCGGACCATGCCCGCCTCGGCGTCGACCGACGGGTCCCAGATGTACAGGTTCTGGGAGTTCCCGACCCCCGCGAGGTGCGGGTAGTAGTCGTCGCCGTGCTGGTCGCCCGAGACGCGCTGGACCAGGATGGCCATCTGCTCGTCGCGGTCGACGAGGCCTCGCGCGGCGCGGTAGTCCAGCGCCTCCTCGCTCATCGCGCTCGCGTAGACCTGCCGGACCGCGTTCTCGAAGGCCTTGTAGCGTTCCTCGGGCGTCCCCTGGTTGACGCACCACACGCTGTCGTACTTCCCCGCGAACGCGTTGCCGAAGTCGTCCTCGAGGAGCGAGCTGGAGCGGACGATGATCGGCGACTGGCCGAAGTACTCCAGCATCTCCATGAACTGCTCGCGGATGTTCGTCGGGAACACCCCGTGCAGAAGCTTCTCGCGCAGCTCGGGCGCGTGCGCGTGGAAGCCCTCGCGGGTGCGCTGACGTGCGCGGATGGGCCACCAGCCGTTCTGCACGATGTACGTGTAGAAGACGTCAGAACCCAGGTAGTACGAGTCGTGGGGCTCGAGGTACCGCGCGAGCCGCGACCCGCCGTCATGCTCGAGGATGCGGCGCGCCAGGAGCATGCCGACGCTCTTGCCGCCGATCAGGCCGGTGCCCACCTCCCGGGACGCGATCGACAGCAGGTCCTCGAGCGTGAAGTAGCGACCGGCCAGCTCGGACATCCGGGACGAGCCACCGATGACCATGCGCATGAGCGAGAGCGCGGCCGCGTGCTGGGCGTGCTCCGGCAGCTCGAGCGCGTCCCGTGCGCGGTCGAACGCGATCGCCCACGGGTCGCGCCGGGCGCCGGAGCGGCGCAGCCGCGAGAACAGCTCGGCCGCCTCGGCGGACGCGGTGATGCAGACCGCGTCGTCGCCGGTGATGAGGTTCGGGAAGAACATCGTCGGCGAGTACCGCTGCCAGACCTTGAGCGGGTGGACGTACGTGCGGCCGTCGATGCGGTAGAGGTCGAGCAGGAGCTGGGTCGTCTCCCGGATGCTCGCCACGGTGCCGAACGTGTGCTCGTCGCGGCGCAGCGCGAAGTAGGCGATCGTGTCGAGCTCGTACAGGAACGGGCACGTCACCTTGAAGAAGTTGCCGATCATGAGGTCGGAGTGCCAGTACCGCAGGAGGTCGGTCAGCGCGTCGAACACGTAGAAGACGCCGGGCCCCTCCCCCGCGACGAGCTCGTGCACGTCCGTCGCGAAGCGCTCGAAGCCCTGGGACGCGTCGACGTCGACCCGCACGGCCCGGGGGTCGTCGACGAGCGGCTCGTGGTCGCCGAACCGCACGTAGACCAGCCGGCGCCCGCCCGTCAGGGTGGCCTCGACGAAGGCGTCCACGGCGGCCCGGTAGTCGTCGACGGCGTCGACCTGCCACACGACGTTGTCGCCCAGCCGCAGCCCGTCGATGACGGTGTCGACGCCTCGGGAGCCCGTCGTGATGCGACCGTGCGCGGCCATCGCGGCTGTCATGGGGGAATCATGGCAGGCTGTGGCCCATGGCCGACCGCTCCCCCGACCGCTCCCCCGACGACGACGCACCCGAGGAGAAGGTCGGCCCGACGCCCCTGACCGAGCGCTGGTGGTGGACGGGCGGCGCGCTCACCCTCGTCGGTGTCGTCGTCATCGGCTGGCAGTGGGACGTCATCGCCAAGGGCGATGCGATCGCCGCGACGTGGGCGGTCGTCGGCCTCGGCGCCGTCGCGGTCGTGGCCGGCCTCAGGTGGATCTGGCGCGACAGGCCGCGCCGCACCAGCGACGACTGAGCCCTCCGCGACGACTGAGCCCGACGACGGACGCGCATCGTCCTAGGCGATGACCATCACCAGGTCGCCGCCCTCGAGCTGCTGGACGTTCGCGATCGCGACGCGGCGGACGGTGCCCGCGACCGGCGTCGTGATTGCAGCCTCCATCTTCATCGCCTCGATGGTCGCCACGGTCTGACCCGCCTGGACCTTCTGCCCCTCGAGGACGGTCGGGGTGACCGCGCCGGCGAAGGGGGCGGCGATCTGGCCCGGGTGCCCCGGGTCCGCCTTCTCGGCCATCGCCTGGTCGACCTCGACCGTGCGGTCCCTGACCTGGATGGGGCGCAGCTGGCCGTTCAGGGTGAACATGACGGTGCGCATGCCCCGCTCGTCCGGCTCGCCGACGGCCTCGAGGCCCACCAGCAGGTGCACGCCGCGGTCCAGCTGGACCTCGACCTCGGACGTGGGCGTCATGCCGTACAGGTAGCGCTCGGTGTCCAGGACGCTGAGGTCACCGAAGCTCGCCCGGAACTGGCGGAACTCCTTGGTGGGCCCCGGGAAGAGCAGGTGGTTCAGCCGCTCACGCCGGGTCGCCGAGTCGCCGTCCAGGTCCGCGCGGTCCTGGTCGCTCAGCGGCACCTGACGCCGCCGCGGCGCACGGCCCTGCAGAGCGCGCGTGCGGAACGGCTCCGGCCAGCCGCCGGGCGGGTCCCCCAGCTCGCCCTCGAGGAAGCCGACGACCGAGTCCGGCACGTCGTACTCCTCGGGGTGCTCCGCGAAGTGCGCCGGGTCCGCCCCCCGCGCCACGAGGTGCAGCGCGAGGTCACCCACGACCTTGCTCGACGGCGTGACCTTGACCAGGCGGCCGAGGATCCGGTCGGCGGCCGCGTACATCGCCTCGATCTCCTCGAAGCGGTGCCCGAGCCCGAGCGCGATCGCCTGCTGACGCAGGTTCGACAGCTGTCCGCCCGGGATCTCGTGGTCGTAGACCCGGCCCGTCGGTCCGGGCAGGCCCGACTCGAACGGGCGGTAGACGCGGCGGATCGCCTCCCAGTACGGCTCCAGGTCGCACACCGCGCGCAGGCTCAGCCCGCTGTCACGTTCGGTGTGCTCGACCGCGGCGACGAGCGCGGAGAGGGCCGGCTGGCTCGTCGTCCCGGCCATGGCGGCGCTGGCCGCGTCGACGGCGTCGACGCCGGCGTCGATGGCCGCGACGAGCGTCGCGAGCTGGCCGCCAGGCGTGTCGTGCGTGTGCAGGTGCACGGGGAGGTCGAACCGCTCGCGCAGGGCCGACACGAGCAGGCGTGCCGCGGGCGGCCGGAGCAGGCCGGCCATGTCCTTGATGGCCAGCACGTGGGCGCCGGCCTCGACGATCTGCTCGGCGAGGTGCAGGTAGTAGTCGAGCGTGTACAGGTCCTCGGCCGGGTCGGTGAGGTTGCCGGTGTAGCAGAGCGCCACCTCGGCGATCGACACGCCCTGCTCCCGCACGGCGTCGATGGCGGGACGCATCTGGGCGACGTCGTTCAGCGAGTCGAAGATCCGGAAGATGTCGATCCCGGTCGCCGACGCCTCGCGCACGAAGGCCCGCGTCACCTCCTCCGGGTACGGCGTGTAGCCCACGGTGTTGCGGCCGCGCAGCAGCATCTGCAGCGCGACGTTCGGCAGCGCCTCGCGCACCGCGGCGAGCCGCTCCCAGGGGTCCTCCCCGAGGAACCGCAGTGCGACGTCGTACGTGGCGCCGCCCCACGTCTCCATGCTGAGCAGGCCGGGCGTGAGCCGCGCGACGTAGGGCGCGACCTTCACGAGGTCGTGCGTGCGCACGCGCGTGGCGAGGAGCGACTGGTGGGCGTCGCGGAACGTGGTCTCCGTGACCGCCACGCCCGTCTGCTCGCGCAGCGCACGCGCGAAGCCCTCCGGCCCGAGCTCGAGGAGCCGTTGCCGGCTGCCCGCCGGTGCGGGGGCGGACAGGTCCACGGCGGGCAGCTTGCGCACCGCGTCCGGCAGGTCCGCGGGCGGCCCGTAGGGCCGGTTGACCGTGACGTCGCCGAGGTAGGTGAGCAGCCGCGTCCCGCGGTCAGCGCTGACGCGGGCGGCCAGCAGCTGCGGGCGCTCCTCGATGAACGAGGTGGACAGGTGCCCGGCGACGAACTCGTCGTCGGCGAGCACGGCCTGCAGGAACGGGATGTTCGTGCGGATGCCGCGGATGCGGAACTCCGCGAGTGCGCGCCGGGCGCGCCGGACGGCCGTCGGGAAGTCCCGGCCACGGCAGGTGAGCTTGACGAGCATCGAGTCGAAGTGGCCGGTCACCTCGGCGCCGGCGCTGGCCGTGGCGCCGTCCAGCCGGACGCCCGCGCCGCCCGGCGAGCGGTAGCCGACGATCCGCCCGGTGTCGGGCCGGAAGGCGTTCGCCGGGTCCTCCGTGGTGATGCGGCACTGCAGGGCGGCGCCGTTCACACGGACGCTCTCCTGGGCGATGCCCATCTCCGCGAGGGTCTCCCCCGACGCGATCCGCATCTGGGACTGGACGAGGTCGATGTCGGTGACCTCCTCGGTCACCGTGTGCTCGACCTGGATCCGGGGGTTCATCTCGATGAACACGTGCTGACCGGCGCGATCGCCCACCGTGTCCACGAGGAACTCGACCGTGCCCGCGTTGACGTAGCCGATGCTGCGCGCGAAGGTCACGGCGTCCCGGCACAGGGCGTCCCGCAGCGCGGGGTCCAGGTCGGGCGCCGGAGCGATCTCGATCACCTTCTGGTGGCGCCGCTGGACCGAGCAGTCGCGCTCGAACAGGTGCACCACGTCCCCGCTCGCGTCGGCGAGGATCTGCACCTCGATGTGCCGGGGGCGCAGGACGGCGCGCTCGAGGAACACGGTCGGGTCACCGAAGGCGCCCTTGGCCTCGCGCATCGCCGCGGCGAGCGCCTGGGGCAGCCGTGCCGCGTCGTCGACCCGGCGCATGCCCCGTCCCCCGCCGCCGGCGACCGCCTTGACGAACAGCGGGAAGCCGACCTCCTCGGCTGCGGCCACGAGCTCGTCGACGTCGGACGAGGGCGCCGACGAGGGCAGGACCGGGATGCCCGCAGCGCGAGCGGCCTGGAGCGCCTGGACCTTGTTGCCGGCGAGCTCGAGCACGTCGGCGGGCGGGCCGACGAACGTGATCCCGGCCTCGGCGCAGGCCCGCGCGAGCTCCGGGTTCTCCGACAGGAAGCCGTAGCCCGGGTAGACGGCATCGGCACCCGACTCGCGGGCGACCCGGATGATCTCCGCGACGTCGAGGTACGCGCGGACGGGGTGGCCCGGCTCGCCGATCGAGTAGGCCTCGTCGGCCTTCAGTCGGTGCTCGGAGTTGCGGTCCTCGTAGGGGAAGACAGCGACGGTCCGGGCTCCGAGCTCGTATGCGGCACGGAAACCCCGGACCGCGATCTCGGCACGGTTGGCGACGAGCACCTTAGAGAACACGCGGCTCACCTCGTGGTCGGCGGGTCGGGTGGCAGAACGCTAACTGCTCGTGCGCGGTCGCGACGGAGCGTCCGCCCCACGGACCTCAAGCGCACGCCATGAACACGTCAAGCGACGTGCGCATGGGAGAAGAGTACGTGCTGCCGGGACCGGCTCAGCCCGCGTGCCGGGCCCGACGGCGGACCGAGAGCTCGTCGTCGCCGTCCACGAGGGCCTCGCCGTCGTCCGCGCGCTCCGTGGGCAGCGAGGCGAGCGTTCCCTCGACCTCGCGCCACACCCGGCCCACCGCGATGCCGAAGACACCCTGGCCGCCCTGGACGAGGTCGATGACCTCGTCGGCGGAGGTGCACTCGTACACCGAGGCGCCGTCGCTCATGAGCGTGATCTGGGCCAGGTCCTCCACACCACGCTCGCGCAGGTGCCCGACGGCGGTGCGGATCTGCTGGAGGGAGACGCCGGTGTCCAGGAGGCGCTTGACCACCTTCAGGACGAGGATGTCGCGGAACGAGTAGAGCCGCTGCGTGCCGGACCCGCTGGCGGGCCGGATCGACGGCTCGACCAGGCCCGTGCGGGCCCAGTAGTCGAGCTGGCGGTAGGTGATCCCCGCGGCGCGGCAGGCCGTGGGCCCGCGGTAGCCGGTGGTCGTGTCCAGGTCCGGCAGGTCGTCACCGAAGAGAAGACCCTGGGCGCGCTGCGGGATGCCGGCAGTCTCCGGCATCGTCTCTCCGGTGCTCACGCGCCGCTCCCCTCGTCCGCCCCGGCCAGCGCCGTAGGTCGATGATCTCACCGATCACGCTATGGCCGGCCCCTGGGGCCGTCAACGACGCCACGCGGGCGCGCGACGGCGTGTTTCGCGGTCCAAGTCTCAATCTTCGGTTGAACCTGATGGTTGTGTCCGATGTGGGCCGAATTCGCCCGTTTCGGCGTCAGGTCGCGGCGTCAGGAGCTGGGGCCCTTGTCGCCCTCGTCCGTGCCGACGAAGTCGTCCGCGTTCACCGTGTCGAGGAACGCGCGGAACTCCTCCACCTCCTCGTCCTCGTCGCTCGCCGCGTCCTGCACGTCGAGCGCCGAGTCCTCCAGCACCGAACGCTCGCAGAGCACCGGACTGGACGTGCGCACCGCCAGGGCGATCGCGTCGGACGCCCGCGAGTCGATGCGCCGTCCGTCGCCGAGCACGAGCTCGGCGTGGAAGACGCCGTCGATGAGGGCGACGATCTCGACGCGCTCCAGCACCGCGCCGAGCGACTGCAGGACGGAGGCCAGCAGGTCGTGCGTCATCGGGCGAGGCGGGACGACGCCCGCCTGGCCGGCCGCGATCGCCTGGCCCTCCGTCAGCCCGACGACGATCGGGAGCACCCGCCCGCCGGCCATGTCGAGGAGCAGCACCACGACCTGGTCGAGCGGCACCTGGCGCCGCACTCCCAGCACCTGCAGCTCGACGAGGTCCTCGTGCATACCGCTCACGCTACGACTCCGGCGCGACGAGAGCACCCCTTCCGCCCGGCCTAGCCGTGTCCAGGGAGGCGGTGTCGGCGTCGACCGTCCGCGGCCGTCGCCCGGCTCACAGCGGCAGGTCCGAGACCCCGCCACGGACCAGGACGGTGTGCAGCCGGCTGAAGAGCTCCGCGAGCTCGTCCGCCACGGACGCAGCGTGCGCCTGCGCGGCGACGGCGCGCTGGCCCCGCAGGGGCGCCACGATCTGACCGACCATGTCGACCTGCTTGTCCACGGCACTGCGCAGCGGGCGCAGGTGGCGCGGCTCCACACCGTGCTCGGCGAGCGCCACCGCCACCTCGAGCGCCTCCCGGGACCACGGTTCCAGGTGCCCGGCGGCGTCCCGGCGGAGGATGCCGGCCTCGAGGAGCGCGGTGACGACCTCTTCGCCGGTCCCCACGTGCTCGGCCAGACCCGCGACGGTCCACCGGCCCCCCGTCGGCCCCGGGCTCGTCGCGCGTTCACCGTCGGCCGCGGCGAGCCGGGGTGCGGGAGCCTGCCCGGTCTCCCCCGCGTCGAGGGCGTCGAGCTGCTCGCGGATCACGCGCAGCGGAAGGTACCTGTCGCGCTGCTGGGTGAGCACGAACCGGAGCCGCTCGAGGTCGGCCCGGCTGTACTGCCGGTATCCCCCCGCGGTCCGCCGAGGCTCCACGAGGCCCTGCTCCTCGAGAAAGCGCAGCTTGGACGGCGTGAGGGCCGGGAAGTCGCCGCCGAGGTCTGCCAGGACGTCCGAGATGCGCATCGTCGGCTCGCGCGAGACGCCCGGCGGCCAGGGCTCGACGAGCCGCGGCCGCGCAGCCACGTCGACGGCGGGCTCCGACGCACCGTCCGGCTCGGGTCGGACGACGGGGCTCACGACGCGGTGCCCGCTCCCTGGTCCGCGGCGCCGCCCGCGCGCACCGGACTCGGGTGGAAGGTCATCCGGAACTTGCCGATCTGGACCTCGTCGTTGGCCCGCAGGGTCGCTCGCTCGATCCGGTCGCGATTGACGTACGTGCCGTTGAGCGAGCCGACGTCCCGGACGACGAAGCCGTCGCCGTCGCGCACGAACTCCACGTGCTTGCGGGACACGGTGACGTCGTCGAGGAAGATGTCCGCGTCCGGGCTGCGGCCTGCGACGGTCCGGTCCGCGTCGAGCAGGAAGCGCGCTCCCGCGCTCGGACCGCGCTGCACGATGAGCAGCGCCGACGTCGGCGGCAGGGCGGTGACCGCAGCCTGCTCCTCGGGCGTCAGGCCGGCGGGAGCGTCGTGCTCCACCGGGCCGACGACCCCCTCGCCGAAGCTGATCGTGGTCTCGGCGGCGGTCCAGCGGCCCTCGGACGGATCGCGCTGTGTCATCGGTCCTCCTCGAGGTCGGCGTCGGCCGGGGTTCGTGCAGCACAGCCTAGGCGCCCGCGGGGGGTCCCGGCAGCCCTGGGCGGCAGCGGGCGGTCAGCCCACCTCGTCGGCGGGGACCGGCGTCGCGTAGCGGGGCGCGTCGACAGCGCGCACGGCGGTGATCTGCACCAGGTCGCTCGGGGTCACGCTGGTCGTCCCACCGGCGTTGCGGACGACGGCGAGGGCCCCACCGGGGATGCCGAGCGCCGTCGTCATCGTGTCCGGGTCGCCGATCGCGAGCCACCGGTAGGGGGACTCCACCAGGACGCCGTCGACCTCCACACCCCCCGGGGCGTCGACGATGTAGCTCGAGGCGGTGATCCGCAGGTCCGCCAGCTGCACCGCCTCGGCGCCCGCGTTCCGCAGCTCCTCCAGGACCGTGTACAGCGTCGTCGCCGCCACCTCGTCGCCGGGGTCAGCGATCACCAGCTCGATCCCCGGGCCCTCCGCGGGCAGGCGGCCCGCCAGGATGCCCTGCACCTCGGCGCGCTCCCGGGCCGCGTCCCGCGCGGCCCGGTCACCGTCCGACGCGGTCACCAGGTCGTTGCGCTGTCCGCGCAGCTCGGCGACCTGGTCGGCGAGCTGCTCGCCGTTGCGCGTGACGTCGTCGAGGAGTCGCACGAGCTCGTCCTGGCGCAGCGTGGACAGCGGATCCGCTCGGTTCGCCTGCACCTGCACCACGACGGCGAAGCCGAGGACGGCGCAGAGCACCCCGGTGAGCAGCTGCCCACGGGTCGCCCTGGGCATGGCCGCGCGCGCAAGGACCCGCCAGGGGTTCGGCGCCGGCTCCTCGTTCGCCAGGCGGTGGTCGGGCGGCACGGGTCAGGCCTTCAACAGGTGGCGGCGGATGGCCGCGGCGTTGGAGAAGATGCGGATCCCGAGGACGACGACGACGGCCGTCGAGAGCTGCGTCCCGACACCGAGCTGGTCCCCCAGGAACACGATCAGCGCGGCGACCACGACGTTCGACAGGAACGAGACCACGAACACGCGGTCGTCGAAGATCCCGTCGAGGAGGGCCCGCAGCCCGCCGAAGAGGGCGTCGAGGGCGGCGACGACGGCGATCGGCAGGTAGGGCGCCAACCCGACGGGGACCGTCGGGTCGAGGTACAGGCCGATCACGGCACCCACGACGAGGCCGATCAGCGCGATCATGACGAACCCTTCTCCTCGGACGCGTCCGACGATGCCACACCCGTGACGGGTCCCGCGTACTGCAGGGCCGCGCTCGGGGCGCCGGGCAGGCGGAGCTCGGTCTCCGACGACGTGCTGACCGTGATCCCGTAGGTCCCCGTGAGGAACGTCAGGTGGTTGGCCGCGGAGGAGCGCGCGAAGGACGTCTGCATCGCGCGCACGTCCCCGATGGCCTCGACGCGGTACGGAGGCAGGACGGGCGCCAGGTCGACCAGGACCGCCTGGCTCGCGCTGCGGATCGCGCTGAGCGACGTGAGGCGGTGGCCGTTGACGGCGATCGCCTCGGCGCCGGCCGCCCAGAGCGCGTTGGTGACGACCTGGAGGTCCACGTCCTGCACCCGCGCCTCAGGGTCGTCGTCCTCGACGGCATCCGGCCCGTCCTCGAGCACGAGCACGAGCCCGGGGCCGCTGACCGGGCTCGCGCCCGACCAGATCTCGGTCTCCGCGAGGCGCGCCAGGAAGCTCTGGTCCGTCGACAGCGCCTCCTCCTGGATCGCACTGATCTCCGCGGTCAGCCGGTCCCGCGTGGCGGCGAGCTCGGTCGCCTCCCCCGTGCGCTCGGCGATCTCGCGCGCCAGCAGCTCACGGGGCGACTCGCCCGTGCCCGTGGGCTGGCGCAGCTGGAGCACGGCGACCATGATCGTGGCCCCGAGGAGGACGGCGACCAGCATGGCCGTCGCGGTACGACCGGCTCGCCGGCGCGTGCTCGCCGGGTGCGCGCGGGTCCGGGCGGCCGCGAGGGCGTAGTCGGGCTCGAGCGCGCGGTTCGCGATGTCGTTCAGGAGGCCCATCGAGGCGTCGAGCGGGCGCCCCACACGCCGGCCCGTCATCGCCCGCGGCTCCCCCGGCGCAGCTCGCTCACGGCCTGCCGGACGTACACCGCGCCCGCGAGCCAGTAGAGCGCGATGCCCCAGACGGCCATCGCCCAGCCGACGACGTCCGCCGTGGTGCCGAGCCAGCCCGGCCAGCGCGCCAGGAGCAGCATCGGCAGGGCGTACAGCAGCGCGAACGTGCCTGCCTTGCCCACGAAGTGCACGGGCAGCGGTCCGATCCTGCGGGCCATCAGCACAGCGAGCACCAGCGTCAGCAGGAGGTCACGGCCCACGATGACGACGACCAGCCACCACGGGACGACGTCGCGGCTGGCCAGCACCAGCAAGGTGACCAGGATGAAGAGCCGGTCGGCGGAAGGGTCGAGGAGCTCGCCCAGCCGGGACTGCTGGTTCAGGGCGCGCGCGAGCCGGCCGTCCACCCAGTCGCTGGCGCCCGCGACGACGAGCACGAGCAGGGCCCAGGCGTCGTGCCCCCGGAGCGCGAGCACGGCGAACACGGGCACGAGGAGCAGCCGGAGGACGCTGACGAGGTTGGGCACGGTCGCCCAGTCAGGGCGGGTGCGCGCTGCCGCCGAGCCCGTCTCGATCACTGTCCCCTCCCCAGCCGATTCCTGGTGGCGATCCTAGGACGCGCCGTCGGCGGCGCCGGACGGCGCCCGCCGCCCGTGGCGGACACGTCGCAGCGTCACCGTCCGCGCGGCCAGGTCGGCGGCCTCCAGGCGCACCCGGACCGCCCGCCCCGCCGGCAGGTCGTCGTCGACGGTGCGGGCGACGACCGCGGGGTCGGTGATCTGGACGGTGCGGGCGTCGAGCGCGACTCCCGCGAACACCTCGCCCACGTGGCCCGCGAGGACTGCGGCCTCGACCGCGTCCGTGCACGCCCGGTCGACCGCGTTCGCCCGGCGTGCACCCGCGGCCATCACCTCCCCGAGCCCGTCGAGGCGCTCGAGCACCCAGGCCGGCGGCTCCCGGCCCGCTGCGGCGGCCACGGCGATCTCGAGGCCGTACCGGTCGACCAGGCGTCGCAGCGGTGCGGTGACGTGCGCGTAGGGCGCCGCGATGGCGCCGTGCACCGGGTTCTGGGGCGGGGCGCCCTCGAAGGGCGCCCACGCAGCGCCGCGGAAGAGCGACGTGGCGGCCGCCAGGAACGCGGCGTCCGCCGGCCGGGAGGCGTCCACGCCGGCCAGCACCTGGCCGTACGACCACCCCCGGGGCCAGGCCACACCGAGCGCGAGCGCCTGTCGGCGCAGCCGCGTGACGTCGTCGGTGGTCGCCACGGGCAGCGTGCGCAGGACGCCGACGCCGGCGTCGAGCATCAGCCGGGCCGCGGCCATGCCGGTCATGAGCGAGATCTGGGCGTTGTGGTCCTCGACCGGCAGCGCGCCGCGGAACTCGAGCTCGAAGCCGCCGCCGGGCACCTCCCGGACCTCCTGCTCCGGCCGCGCCAGGGACACGCCGCCCCGCGCCCGTTCGAGGGTCGCGCGCAGCGCGCCGATCTCCGGCAGGAGAGCCGCGAGCGGGGTGTCCTCCCCCACGTCGACCGCCCGCTGCAGGTCCGGGTACGCGAGCCGGGCACGGCTGCGCACCAGGGCACGCACGACGTCGGTCCGGGTCACCTCGCCGTCGTGGTCGAGCAAGAGATCCCACACGAGCGCCGGGCGGACCTCGCCGGGCAGGAGGGACGCGGCGCCCTCGCTCAGCTCCGGCGGGTGCAGCGGCACCCGAAGATCGGGGCAGTACACCGTGAGGACGCGTTCGTGGGCCGCGCGGTCGAGCTCTCCGCCGGGCGCGACGAACGCCGCGACGTCGGCGATGGCGTACCGGACGCGGTAGCCGCTCGGGGTACGGGCCAGGTGCATGGCCTGGTCGAGGTCCATCGCCCCTGGCGGGTCGACCGTGACGAAGGGCACGTCGGTGAGGTCGGCGTGGTCGCGCACGCGAGGTGCCCGCGCCGCGGCCGCGGCCGCCGACCGCTGGGCGGCGGTGAACTCGGCGGGCAGCTCGTGCTCGGCGCGGATCGCGGCGAAGGCGCGGCGCAGGGCGCCGTCCGCCTGCAGGCGACGTCGGGGGGTGGGCACGGCGTCACCCTACGGTCAGACCAGCCGCCTGGTGCGGGGTGTCACGACCCGCAGCCAGCGGTACCCGTAGCCGTCGAGGTCGACCTGCGCGCGGCCGTCGTCGTCGACGGGCGTCTCGCCGTCGGCCAGGACGTCCACCAGCCGCGACGCGTCCGCCACGGGTATCCGGAGCGGGACGCGCACCGGCTCCGGTGCGAGGTTGTGCAGCGTGACGATCGCCGCGTCGTCGACGGAGCTGAGGAGCGCGAGCACGCCGTCGTGCGGCTGGTCCAGCACGTGCACGCCCGACCAGCCGAGCTCGGGGCACTCCCGGTAGCGCTGCACGAGCAGGCTCACGAACGCCAGGAGGGAGTCGGGATCACGGCGCTGGGCGGCCACGTTCACGTGCTCGGGCGCGAACCCGCCCGACGGCGGGCGGCGCACCAGACGCCGGGGCTGCGCGTCGGAGAACCCGCCCGTCGGGCCCGGCTCCCACTGCATCGGCGTCCGCACGGCGAGCCGGCCCGGGACGTCGAGGTTCTCCCCCATGCCGATCTCCTCGCCGTAGAAGAGCGTGGGGGTCCCCGGCAGCGCGAACAGGAGGGAGTACGCCAGGCGGACCCGGCGGGGGTCGCCGTCGAGCATCGGCGGCAGGCGACGGCGCAGGCCGCGCCCGTAGAGCTGCATCTCCTCCTCCGGGCCGAACGCCGCGAACACCTCCGCCCGCTCGTCCTCGGTGAGCTTGTCGAGCGTGAGCTCGTCGTGGTTGCGCACGAACGTCGCCCACTGGCAGTCCGGCGGGATCGGTGGCCGCTCGAGCAGCGCCTGCGCGAGGGGGCGGGCGTCGTGCCGCGCCATCGCCAGGTACGTCTTCTGCATCGCGACGAAGTCGAACACCATGGTGACCTCGTCGCCGTTGCCGTCCCCGAAGTAGGCCCGCTGGTCCGCGTAGGGCAGGTTGATCTCACCCAGGAGGATGGCGTCCCCCACGCGGCGGCCGACGAAGCTGCGCAGGGCGCGCAGGTAGTCGTGCGGGTCGCCGGCGGCGGCCTCCTCGGTGAGCCCGAGGGTCTCGATGAAGAACGGCACGGCGTCGACCCGGAAGCCGGAGAGCCCGAGCTCCAGCCAGAACCCGATCACCTTGGCGATCTCGTCCCGCACCCGCGGGTTCGCCACGTTCAGGTCGGGCTGGTGCTTGTAGAAGCGGTGCAGGTAGTACTCCCCGCTCGCCTCGTCAAGCTCCCAGATGCCGTCCTGCTCCCCCGGGAACACCACGTCCGCGGAGGTGTCGGGCGGCGGGTCGGACCGCCAGACGTAGAAGTCGCGGTAGGGCCCGGTGGGGTCCCGCAGCGCCGCCCGGAACCAGGGATGACGGTCGGAGGTGTGATTGACGACGAGGTCCGCGATGACCCTGATGCCCCGGTCGCGCGCCGTCCGGATCAGCTCGACGAGGTCGCCGTGGGAACCGAGCCGGGGGTCCACGCCGTAGTGGTCGGTGATGTCGTAGCCGTCGTCGCGCTGCGCGGTCGGGTAGAACGGCATGAGCCACAGGCAGGTCACCCCGAGCTGGGCGAGGTGGTCGACGCGCTGCGCCATGCCGGCGAGGTCGCCGACGCCGTCCCCGTCGGAGTCGACGAACGTCTCCACGTCGGCGCAGTAGACGACCGCGTTCTTCCACCACAGGTCCCCCGTGTCGGTGACCTTCACGCGGCACCCCGAAGGGCCGGCAGGACGTCCGCCCCGAAGCGGTCGATGAACGGCCGCTGCTCCTGGCCGACGTGGTGCAGGTAGAGGTGCTCGAAGCCGAGCTCGACCAGACCGGCGAGGTACTCGACGTGCCGGCCGGTGTCGGCGGAGATGAGCACCGACTCCGCGACGTCCTCGGGGCGGGTGTGCCGGGAGGCGACGTCGAAGTGCTCGGGGGTCGCCAGGTCCCAGCACACCGGTGGCGGGAACACGTTGCTGCGCCACTGGTCGAACGCGATCCGCTCGGCCTCGGCCTGGTCCTCGTGCCAGGCCAGGTGCACCTGGATCGCGAGGGGGCCACGGCCACCGTGGTCGCGGTACGCGGCGACGATCTCCCGCAGCGTCGCGATCGGCTGGTTGATCGTGATGAGGCCGTCCGCCCAGGTGGCCGCCCGCGCCGCCGTCGCCGGCGTGACGGCCGGGCCGATGAGCGCAGGTGGCTCCGTGGGCAGGGTCCACACCCGCGCCCGGTCGACCTGGACGAGCCCGCGGTGGGTCACCTCCTGCCCGGCGAGCAGTCGCCGGATGACGTCGACGGACTCGAGCAGGCGCGCGTCCCGGACGTCCTTCGTGGGCCAGGGATCGCCGGTCACGTGCTCGTTGGCGTTCTCCCCCGAGCCCAGGGCCACCCAGAAGCGGCCCGGGAACATCGCCGCGAGGGTCGCGGCCGCCTGCGCGACGATCGCGGGGTGGTACCGCTGGCCAGGGGCGTTCACGACGCCGAAGGGCAGCGACGTCGTGGCCAGCGCGGCGCCGAGCCACGCCCAGGCGAACCCCGAGTGGCCCTGGCGTTCGCTCCACGGCGCGAGGTGGTCCGAGCACATCGCGGCGTCGAACCCCGCCTGCTCGGCCGCCTGGACGGCGCTCAGCAGCGCTGACGGGTGCACCTGCTCGTGCGAGGCGTGGAAGCCGATGATGGTCACCCGGACCTGTCTACCTGGGCTCCGCGCAGGTCGCGCGTCGAGAGCGAGCCGTCGACGGACCGCGCCGCCCTGGCGATACTGGCCGCAGTCGCCCCTGCAGCCGGCGGCACGGAGGGGGTCGGGATGGACAAGCTGTCGTTGGTGGCGCTGGCACGGCACGAGATCGAGACGGCCCGGCGCGCGCCGGCCGGCCGCAGCGCGAAGACGGTGCACGGGGGTCACGAGAAGGTGCTGCGGCAGACCGTCATCGCGCTGTGCGCGGGGCGCTCGACCGACCAGTGGGAGAGCCCCGGCGAGGCGACCGTGCAGGTCCTCAGCGGCCGGGTGCAGGTGGTCTGCGACCGGGCGTCGTGGGAGGGCAGCCCGGGCGACCTGGTGGTGGTGCCCCGAGACCGGTCGGCCATCCGGGCCCTCGAGGACAGCGTGGTGCTGCTGACGGTGGCCAAGCTCTGACGCCGTGCGCGCTCCCGGGACGGCGTCGCGCCGGCCTGGGGACGGATGGGCGGTGCACGCTCGTCGATGACAGACTCCACCGCGTGAGCGTCTCCACCAGCAGCCAGCGCCCCCACGTGGCGGCTCGCCTCGAGGACCGCGCGTACGCGGTCGTGGGCAGGTGGCTCGCCCGGCGCGGGTGGGAGCCGCGCGTCGAGGCGTACACGGGCTACGCGGGCGACGGGTGGGCCCGGATCATGGCGCGCACGGTGCTCGCGCCGCCGGGGACGCGCCCGGCGGAGGTCGCGGAGAAGGACGCCGGGTCCGCGGGCCGTGCGGTCCGCGGCTGGCGATCCTTCCTGACCGCCGCCGTCCCGCACGCCGTGGTCGGCGTGGAGGTCGGCGGCCAGGTGCACGAGGTCCGCGCCGACCGGGGAGGGTACGTCGACGCCATGCTCGGGGCGGCGCTCGAGCCGGGCTGGCGGCAGGCGCGCCTGAGCCTGGGCGGCTCGACGTCGGTGGCGCCCGTCCTCGTGGTGCCGCCAGGTCCGGGCACCGCGCTGGTGAGCGACGTGGACGACACCGCGATGGTGACCGCCCTTCCCCGGCCGCTCCTTGCCGCGTGGAACAGCTTCGTGCTCCACGAGCACGCGCGGCGCCCCGTGCCCGGCATGGCAGGCCTGTACCGCCGGTGGCTGGCCGCGAACCCGGGCGCACCCACGTTCTACCTCTCGACGGGCGCCTGGAACGTCGCCCCCGCGCTGCGGCGGTTCCTCGAGCGGCACGGCTACCCGGCTGGCCCGCTCCTGCTGACCGACTGGGGCCCGACGAACACGGGCTGGTTCCGCAGCGGCCGGGAGCACAAGCTGCGGTCGCTGCAGCGGCTGCTGGCCGAGTTCCCGGAGACCACCTGGGTGCTGGTGGGCGACGACGGCCAGCACGACCCGCAGATCTACGCCGAGATCGCGGCCGAGCACCCTGGCCGCGTGCGTGTCGTCGCGATCCGCCAGCTGTCGCCGGCCGAGCAGGTGCTCGCGCACGGCTCCCCCGTCCCGACCCGCGACGGCGAGCCGTCCCCGGAGGCAGCCGTGCCGTCCGCCGCCGCGGCCCACGGGGCACCGCAGGTCGGCGCGACCGTGACCGTGACGGGTGGCGACGGGAACGCGCTCGCGCTCGCGCTCATCGACCGCGGACTGCTGCCCGCGGGGTGACCGCCGGTCGGCGCGCCGACCCCCGTGCCGTCGTCAGGCCAGGTCGCGCACCGCGGCGACGACCGAGGCCGTGAGCTCGTCCACATCCGTCTGGGTCGTGTCGAACGAGCACATCAGCCGGACCATCCCGGGCCGGCCGTCCCAGTCGTAGAACCAGTAGCGCTCCCGCACACGGTCGGCCACACCTGGCGGCAGGATCGCGAAGACGGCGTTGGCCTGGACCGGCAGCGCGATCTCGACGCCGGGCACGGCGGCGAGAGCACCCGCCAGGCGGGCCGCCATGGCGTTGGCGTGCGCGGCCGAGCGCAGCCACAGGTCGCCGTCGTACAGCGCGAGCAGCTGCGCGGAGACGAAGCGCATCTTCGACGCGAGCTGCATGTCCATCTTTCGCAGGTAGCGCAGCCCGTCCACGGCCGAGGGCTCGAGGACGACGATCGCCTCGGCGCCCAGGGCGCCGTTCTTCGTGCCACCCAGGCTCACGACGTCGACCCCGACGTCACTGGTGAACGCGCGCAGCGGCAGGCCCAGCGCGGCCGCGGCGTTGGCGATCCGGGCGCCGTCGAGGTGGACGCGCAGGCCCAGGGCGTGCGCGGTGTCGGCCAGCGCACCGATCTCGTCGGGCGTGTAGACCGTGCCGACCTCGGTGGACTGCGTGATCGACACGACGGCGGGCTGGGCCCGGTGCTCGTCGCCGCGACCGCCCGCGCGTGCCTCCAGCCCCTGCGGCGTGAGCTTGCCGTCGGTGGTCGGCACCGGGAGCAGCTTGAGCCCGGCGACCCGCTCCGGGGCGGCGTTCTCGTCGGTGTTGATGTGCGCCCACTCGGTGCACACCGCCGCGCCCCAGCGAGGCACCATCGCCTGCAGCGCGACGACGTTCGCGCCGGTCCCGTTGAAGACCGGGAACGCCTCGACGACGCGGCCGAAGTGCGCAGCGAGGACGTCCTGCAGGCGCGCCGTGTACACGTCGGCGCCGTAGCTCGTCTGGTGGCCGCCGTTGGCCGCGGCCACGGCAGCGAGCACCTCCGGGTGCGCACCGGCGTAGTTGTCTGAGCCGAAGTCGCGCCGCGTCGGGTCGTGGAGGGCAGGAGGGCCGGCGAACGTGGTGGGCTCGGTGGCGGGCTGGGTCGCAGTCACCCGCGCATCTTCTCACCGGTGACGGACCTCCCGGCCCGCCCGCGCGGCCCGGGGCCGGCTCAGTCGTCGACGCGTGCCAGGAGGCCCTCGAGCACGGCGATCTCGGCGGTCTGGGAGTCCACGACCGCCTGGGCCAGCCGCCGCACCGCGGGGTGCTCGGCGAGGTCGAGGGCGGACCGCGCCATCGCCACGCCCCCCTCGTGGTGGGCGATCATCAGCTCGAGGAACAGTCGCTCGGCGTCGCTGCCACGGGCGTCGCGCAGTGCGGCGAGCTGCTCGGCCGTCGCCATGCCGGGCATCCCGACGGTGCCGCCCGCCTCGGCACCGCCCGCCTCCGCACCGCCGTGGCCGTGGCCCTGCGCCCAGGCCATGGGTGCGGCCGTCGTCGCCTGGGGCAGACCCCACACGGACAGCCAGCCGTACATCTGGCCCTGCTGCTGCTGCTGGGTGAGCACGATGTCGAGCGCGACCTGCCGCAGCTCGGCGTCGTCGCTGCGGTCGCGGACGAGCATGGCCATCTCGACGGCCTGCGCGTGGTGGGCCTGCATGTCCCGGGCGAATCCGACCTCGGCCGAGCCCTCGACGGGCACGTCGGCACGCAGCACGCCGCCCGCGACGAGCAGCCCGACGGCGAGCCCGGCCGCCGTCGCCACGACGACCGCGGCCACCGTGGCCGCCCGGCCCGTGAGCCGGGCGCTCACGCCCCGATGCCGCCGGAGCAGGCGGCGCCGGGCTCGGGCGTCTGCGGGCCCTGCAGGTACTTGATGAGGAAGGGCTGGAGCCGGTCGTCGTCGACGCCGTCGAGCTGGACCTGCACGCCCCACGCCGACGCCACCAGCCCGTCGACGCCGTCGAACGGGCTGACGAGCAGGTACGGGTGCTGGTCGGACAGGCGCCGCAGCTCCGCCACGTCCGCGTCGGCCAGGTCGGGGTCGTAGGTGATCCACACGGCGCCGTGCTCCAGCGAGTGCACGGCGTGCTCCTCCGTCACCGGGGCGTCGTAGAAGCCGCAGTTCTGCCACGTCGGGTGGTGGTCGCCACCCACCGGCGGGCTCTGCTCGTAGTCGACGTCCTCGGTGGTGTGGGTGGCGGCGAGCTCCGTGAACTCCTCGGCCCCCTCGATCGGTGCCTCGGCGGCCGCCTGGGCCTCCTGCGCGTCGCGCTCCGCGTTCCACACGACGATCGCCGTCGGGACCACCAGGGCGATCGCGACTCCGACGGCCGCAGCGACGATCAGACGCGTGCGGCGCCGCTCAGCCCTGCGCTGGGCCTCCTGCAGTGCCGCCAGCTGCTCGCGCCGCTCCTGCCGTGCCGAGACGCCCATCGGGACTCCTCCCCTGGCCGTCACAGCCGGCCGTTCTAGGACCTTGGTCCTGACCATGGTACGTGAACGGTCAACTAAACGGTCAGATGGCGTCCCGTCGCTCCGCGATGAGGCGCCGCTGGCGGTCCAGGACGGCGCGGAACAGCGTCTCGGTGTCGCGCTCGCTCATGCCGACGAACCGTCCGCCGTGCCCGACGGCGCCGCGCAGCTCCTCGTGCCGGAGCACCTCGACCACGATCGGGACCGGGCGTTGCGGCGTCGGGTAGGTGCCCACGAGTCGCGTCCCCGTGGGGACCTGCGTCTCGGAGCGGAACCGCATCCCGTACGCGGACAGGTCGAGCACCTGCGCCGCCACGGGCTCCTCGAGCGGGACCTGCTGGTCTCCCTCCGCCACGTGCGCGAACGTGACGTGCTCCGACACGGGCACGCGGACCGCCGTGCGCTTCTGCTCCACGACGCGGATGCGCAGGTCGGCCAGCTCGAGCCGCGTCCGCGCGCTCGCCTGGACGACGGCGTCGATCGTGCAGGAGCCCCGGAGCTGGCTCGCGACGACGAGCACCACGGGGTCGCCCGGCCACAGCGACCCGCCCGAGTACTTCGGCGCCTCGACCACCAGGCGGTCGTCCTCGTGCGTGCGGACGTGCCCGGCCGCGATCAGCTCGCCACCCTCACCGTGCACCCAGCACGGATCGAGCTCGAACCCCACGGCGCCACTCCCGTCGTCACCGACCGCGGCGTGCCGCGGCTCGACCTCGCCGACGCGCTCCCACGTCGAGTCGGCAGGACCCTACAACTCACCATCGGCAGGCAGTGCCCTCAGTCATGGCTCGCGGGCTCGTTCTCACCCGCTGCCACACGGCCGAGCACGAAGAGCAGGTCCGAGAGGCGGTTCACGTAGCCGCGGACCGCGGGGCTCACCGGGTGCCCGGCATCGCCCAGCGCGACGACGCTGCGCTCCGCGCGACGCAGCACGGCGCGAGCGAGGTCCAGCGCGGCCGACGCCGGGGTCGTGCCCGGCACCACGAACACCGGTCGCAGCGGTCGCGCGGCGACCCGCTCGTCGATCTCGCGCTCCACATCGGCCGCCATGTCCTCCGTCACGAGCGACACGCCCGGGACCAGGCGGTCACGGTGGGCCGGGTTGGTCGCCAGGTCCGCCGCGACGACGAAGAGCTCCCGCTGGCGCCGCAGGATCGCCGGCGCGAGGTCCTCGTGCGCTCCCGGCTCGCGCTCGAGCGCGGCGCGCGCCACGCCGAGCGCCGCAACGGCCTCGTCCATGTCGCCGCACGCGTCCATCAGCCGGTCGGCCTTCGAGACCCGGCCACCGAGGAACAGCCCCGTGGTGCCGTCGTCCCCGGCCCGCGTGTACACCTTCATCGCCGGTCCTCTCTTCGTGCGGGCGGGCGCCGCCATGGCGACGGCGGCGGCGTGGCCGACGCCGGACCGTCCTGGCCGCCGTGCGCACCCTGACCCAGGAGGAGGCGATGTCGCAACCCGCGCCGGCCCGGGAGCCGCGCGTCGGGCAGAGGGAGTACGGTGGGCGCCGCCACCCTCGGGTGGCAGTCATGGCCCGCAGCCAGGGGAAGCCGGTCGAAGTCCGGCGCTGACCCGCAACCGTAGGTCGAGGTCTCCTCGACGAGCCGGAGCACCTGCTGAGGGCATCGAGGCTCCTACCGTCGAGGAATGCGGGGCGGAGCCCGGGTCGTCGGACCCGTCCCTCGGGCGGCAGCGACGGTGCCGGGTCCTGTCGCGGACCCTCAGAAAGAGGCACCATGCTCGTCACATCCACGCCCGTCACATCCACGCCCGTGACCAGCCGGCGCGGGCCCCGTGCGCTGGCCACGGTCCTCGTGCTCGCCGGCGCCGTAGCGCTCCCGGCGTCGGCCGCGGTCGCGTCGTCCTGGCCTGCCGCTGTCGACGTGAGCGGCGCCTGCGCCGACGAGTCCGGCGTGACCGTCGTCGTCGACGCCACCGAGCTCGAGGGCGACGTCACGGTCGGCTGCGCGTCCGACCCGGCGACCGGGACCGAGGCGCTCGCCCAGGCAGGGATCGCCGAGACGCGTGACCCCTCCGGCTACATCTGCGCCGTCGGCGGTCTGCCCGACCCCTGCCCGACGGAGTTCACCGGGAGCTACTGGAGCTACTGGACGGCCGCACCGGGCGGCGAGTGGACCGCGTACGCGGAGGGGTCCGACACGGCCGTCCCGGCCGCCGGGAGCGTCGAGGGATGGCGGTACGGCGACGGCACGCAGCCGCCGGCGGTCGCGCCCGCGGACGTGCGCCCGGGCGTCGCCACCGTCGAGGCCGAGCCGACCACCGACGCCGACGCACCCGCGGCGGACCAGGCGGCCGACGACGCCGTCACGGCCGTCGCGCCCCAGGACGGCGGTGACGGGGTGTCGCTCGCCGTCGGCGTCGCCGTGGGCGTCGCCATCGTCGGAGCCCTCGTCGGCCTGATCGTGCGCCTGCGTCGGCAGTCGCAGGGCTCCGCGAAGGACTGAGGCGACGTGACGGCCCTGCACCCCCTCGCGTGGTGGGCGTGGGCGATGGCCCTGGCCGTCGCCGCTGCGCGCGCGCCCGGGGTCGGGGCCGTCACCGCCGTCCTCGCCGCCGTCGTCGTCGTGGTGAGCGTCCGAGCGGGCCAGGCACCGACGGCCCGTCTCTTCCCCGGCTACCTGGCGCTCGGGGTGGGCATCGTCCTCGTCCGGATCGCCTTCCACGTGGTCGTCGGCATCAAGCCGCCCGGGACGGTGGTCCTGGACCTGCCGACGGTGCGGGCACCCGACTGGGCCGTCGGCGTCCACCTCCTCGGCCCCGTGACGACGCAAGGGCTCGCCACCGCGGCGGCGGCCGGCCTGCAGCTCGCCACGCTCGTCGTGTGCTTCGGTGCTGCCTCCGCCCTCGCCGACCCGCGCCGTGCCCTGCGGTCGCTGCCGGGTGCCATGCACCACATGGGCACCGCCGTCGTCATCGCGGTGAGCGTCACGCCGCAGCTCGTCACGGCCGCCGCGACCGTCCGCCGGGCGCAGCGCCTGCGCGGCACCCCCGAGCGAGGCTGGCGCGCTCTTCGCGCGACCGGCCTGCCCGTCTTCACCGACGCGCTCGACAGGTCGCTGGCTCTCGCCGCGTCGATGGACACCCGCGGGTTCGCGCGGTCCGGCCCGGACGGCCCCGACCGGCGGACGGGTCCACTCCTCGCGTTCGCGCTCGTCGCGCTGGGCCTCGGAGGCTACGGCCTCCTCGCGGACGACTCCGGCTGGCGCGGTGCACTGCTCGTCGGGGTCGGCGCCGCGGCCGGGTTCGCCGGCGTCGTGGTCGCCGGTCGGCGGGTGCAGCACACCCGGTACCGCCCCGAGCGGTGGGGACCGGCGGAGACCGGCGTCGCCCTCGCCGGCGCACTCACCGCCGTCGTCGTGCTGCTCGCGCCGCGGTTCGCGCCCGCGGCGGGCACGTCAGGACCAGGGACCGCCGCCGTCGCCGTGGTCGCCTTCCTCCTCGCCGTCGCCCCCGTGCTCGCGGGGCGTCGGAGCCACGCCCCTGTGACGCCCGTCCTTCAGGAGGTCGTCCGGTGACGGCCCTGAGCTTCGACCGCGTGAGCATCACCTATCCGCGCTCGACCACCCCGGTGCTCCGCGACGTCACGCTGACCGTCCCGGAGGGCGAGCTGTGCCTCGTCGTGGGACCGACCGGTTCGGGCAAGTCCACCTTGCTGCGGGCGGCCTGCGGGCTCGTCCCCCACTTCACGGGCGGGACCCAGGCCGGCCGCGTCCTCGTGGCGGGCCGGGACACGCGGGAGCACCTGCCGCGCGACCTGGCCGACGTCGTCGGCGTCGTCGGCCAGGACCCGGCCGCGGGCTTCGTGACGGGCACCGTGGAGGACGAGCTCGCCTACGCGATGGAGCAGCTCGGCGTCGCGCCGGCCACCATGCGCACGCGCGTCGAGGAGGTGCTCGACCTGCTCGGCCTGACCCCGCTCCGGGAGCGGGCCCTGGGTGACCTCTCCGGCGGCGAGCAGCAGCGGGTGGCGATCGGCTCGGTCCTCACGCCCGGCCCACGGCTCCTGCTGCTCGACGAGCCGACGTCGGCCCTGGACCCCGGCGCCGCGGAGGAGGTCCTCGCAGCGCTGACCAGGCTGGTGCACGACCTCGGCCTCACGGTGGTCGTCGCCGAGCACCGCCTGGAGCGGGTCGTGCAGTACGCCGATCGGGTCGTCGCCGTCGGCGCGGACGGGACCGTGGCGGACGGGCCGCCCGAGGAGATGCTCGCGGTCGTCGCGGCCGCGCCCCCGATCGTCGAGCTGGGCCGCTGGGCCGGGTGGCGCCCGCTGCCCCTGTCGGTCCGCGACGCCCGCCGGCGGGCCGCCGGGCTGCGCACGAGCCTGGCCGACGTCGTCCCGCCGGCGAGCCCTGACGGACGTGAGCCAGGACCGACGTTGCTGCGCGCGCGGGCGCTGCACGTGCACCACGGTCGCGGCGCGGTCGTCCGGGGGCTGCGGCGCAGCGGGGGCGCCGGCCTGCGCACCGAGGTCCACGCGTTGCGCGGGGTCGACCTGGACGCCCGCGCCGGCGAGGTCCTCGCCGTCATGGGGCGCAACGGCGCCGGGAAGTCCTCCCTCCTGTGGGCGCTGTCGGGCGCGGGTCCGCGGTCGGCGGGCGACGTCGAGGTCACGACGGCGTCCGCGGACGAGGCGCCGCTCACGCTGGACCCGTCGGCCCTGCCCGCCGCCCGGGCGCGCCAGCTCGTCGCCCTGGTCCCCCACGACCCGTCAGCGCTGCTCTTCCGGGACACCGTCGCGGCCGAGCTCGCCGCAGCCGACGCCGATGCCCCGGGCGGCGTGGGCAGTGCCGCAGCGGTGCTGGCGGCCCTCGCGCCGAGCGTGCTGCCCGAGGCTCATCCCCGGGACCTCTCCGAGGGGGGTCGCCTCGCCCTCGCGCTGGCGGTCCAGCTGGCCGCACAGCCCCGCGTCCTGCTCCTCGACGAACCGACGCGCGGCCTGGACTACCCGGCCAAGCGTCGGCTGACGGCGCTCCTGAGGCGGCACGCGGCAGACGGCGGGGCCGTCGTCCTCTCGAGCCACGACGTGGAGTTCGTGGCGGAGACGGCCTCGCGCGTGCTCGTGCTCGCCGGGGGCGAGGCGGTGGCGGAGGGGTCGGCGACGCAGGTGCTCACGGCGTCGCCGACGTTCGCGCCGCAGGTCGCGCGGGTGCTCCACCCGGTCCCGCTCCTCACCGTGCAGGCGCTGCAGGACGCCGTCGGGGCCGCGTCGTGAGCGCGCCGGGCTCCGGGACGCCCTCGCGGACGAGTCTGCGGGCGGGCGCACGGACGGGCGTCGCGCTGACCCTCGCCTCGCTCGTCGGTCTGGTCGCCTTCGCCTGGCCGCTCGTGGCGGCACCCGGCGCTGCGCTCGCCCAGGCCGACACCGCACCCGCGGCGCTGGCGGCCGTCCTCGTGGTCGTCCTGGGTGTCGTCACCGTGGCGCTCGATGACGGCCGCATGGACGCGAAGGCGGTGGCCGTGCTCGGGCTCCTCGCCGCCGTCGGGAGCGTGCTGCGGCCCGTCTCGGCGGGCACCGCGGGCGTCGAGCTGGTGTTCCTCACCATCGTGCTCGGTGGTCGCGTGCTCGGTCCGGCGTTCGGGTTCGCGCTCGGCTCGACGACCCTCGCGGCCTCGGCCCTCCTGACCGGCGGGGTCGGGCCCTGGCTGCCCTTCCAGATGCTCGGCGCCTCCTGGGTGGGCATGGGAGCCGGCCTGCTCCCCCGCCGGCTGGGCGGTCGCGCCGAGGTGGTCGCGGTGGCGGCGTACGGTGCGGGCGCCGCGGCTGCCTTCGGCGTGGCCATGAACCTCTCCTTCTGGCCCTTCCAGCTCGGCGCGGGCACCGGACTCTCCTTCGTGGCGGGCGACGCCGTCGGGGCCAACCTGCACCGCTTCTGGCTCTACTGGCTCGCCACGTCCCTCGGGTGGGACGTCGGACGCGCGGCCACGACGGCGATCGGGCTCCTCCTGCTCGGCGGGCCCGCCCTGCGCGCCCTGCGGCGGACAGCGGCCCGGGCCCGGTTCGCGCCGTCCGCCGGTCCGGCGCCGACGCGGAGCGCCGCCGGGACGGCCGTCGGGACCGCCCGCGGGTCCGTCGCACCGGACGCGTCGGGGGCGCTGCCGGGCGACACGCCGGAGCTGTCCGAGGCGACACGCCGGTCCCCCGGCTGACGTCGCGCACGTCACGTCCCGGGCTCGAACGGCCAGGCAGGCCGCTCACCTGCGGTTTCGCGGCGGACGGGTGAAATCGCGCGCTCGTGCCACCACATCTTCCAAAGAATCATGTCGGGGGCACTACATATAGTGGTCACACGCTTGTAAGTTGGGTTGCCTCGGTCGGTCACGCCGACGAGGTCGGGGGGCGGTCCGATGCTCGGCATCGGGTCGCGGACGCACACGACGTGCGCACCCACGAGGGCGAACAGACGACGCAGGTGCATGACAAGAGGGGCCCGGTGCGGCCATGGAACTCCTGGGAAAGGGATCACGATGACGGAGACCTCGGCCGGTACCGGCCGGAGCGCGCGGGGCGCTGGTGCGTCCAAGGCCCGCGCGGCCGGCCTGACCATCCAGCGTGTGTTCACGACGGCGGGGGTGCACCCCTATGACGAGGTGACCTGGGAACGCCGGGACGTCGCCCAGACGAACTGGAAGACGGGCGAGACGATCTTCGAGCAGAAGGGCGTCGAGTTCCCGTCGACCTGGTCGATGAACGCGACCACGATCGTCACCACCAAGTACTTCCGCGGCGCGGTGGGCACGTCGGCCCGCGAGTGGAGCCTCAAGCAGCTCATCGACCGCGTCGTGCTGACGTACGTGAAGGCCGGGCGCGACTTCGGCTACTTCGCCACCGACGACGACGCCACGGTCTTCGAGCACGAGCTGACCTGGATGCTGCTCAACCAGGTCTTCAGCTTCAACTCCCCCGTCTGGTTCAACGTCGGCACCCCGTCGCCGCAGCAGGTCTCCGCCTGCTTCATCCTCTCCGTCGACGACACGATGGACTCGATCCTGAACTGGTACCGCGAGGAGGGGATGATCTTCAAGGGCGGCTCGGGCGCCGGCCTGAACCTCTCCCGGATCCGCTCCAGCAAGGAGCTCCTCTCCTCCGGCGGCACGGCCTCGGGCCCGATCTCGTTCATGCGTGGCGCCGACGCCTCGGCGGGCACCATCAAGTCCGGCGGTGCCACGCGCCGCGCGGCGAAGATGGTCGTCCTCGACGTCGACCACCCCGACATCCGCGAGTTCGTCGAGACGAAGGCGCGCGAGGAGGACAAGATCCGCGCGCTCCGCGAGGCCGGGTTCGACATGGACCTCGGCGGTCGCGACATCGTCTCGGTGCAGTACCAGAACGCGAACAACTCCGTCCGCGTCACCGACGAGTTCATGCAGGCGGTCGAGGACGGCCGCAGCTTCGGCCTGCGCGCCCGCGCGACCGGTGAGGTCATCGACACGGTCGACGCCCAGGAGCTGTTCCGTTCCATCGCGCAGGCCGCATGGGAGTGCGCCGACCCGGGCCTGCAGTACGACTCGACGATCAACGACTGGCACACCAGCCCCGAGGCCGGCCGGATCACCGCGTCCAATCCGTGCAGCGAGTACATGCACCTGGACAACTCGTCCTGCAACCTCGCCTCGCTCAACCTCATGAAGTTCCTGCGCGACGACGACACGTTCGACGTCGAGCGGTTCGAGCGGGCCGTCGAGCTGATCATCACGGCGATGGACATCTCGATCTGCTTCGCCGACTTCCCCACCGAGGCGATCGGCGTCACGACGCGCGCCTACCGCCAGCTCGGCATCGGGTACGCCAACCTCGGCGCGCTGCTGATGGCCACCGGCCACGGCTACGACTCCGACGGCGGCCGCGCCCTGGCCGCGGCGATCACGTCCCTCATGACCGGCACCGCCTACAAGCGCTCCGCCGAGCTCGCCGGCGTCGTCGGCACGTACGAGGGCTACGCGCGGAACTCGGCGGCGCACAAGCGGGTCATGCGCAAGCACGCGGCGGCCAACGACGACATCCGCACCCTCGGTGCGATGGACGCCGAGGTGCACGCCGCCGCGACCCGCGTGTGGGCCGACGGCAACCGCATCGGCGAGAAGTCCGGCTGGCGCAACGCCCAGGCGTCGGTGCTGGCCCCGACCGGGACCATCGGCTTCATGATGGACTGCGACACGACGGGCATCGAGCCCGACTTCTCGCTGGTCAAGTTCAAGAAGCTCGTCGGTGGCGGCTCGATGCAGATCGTCAACCAGACGATCCCGCGGGCCCTGCGCCGGATGGGCTACGCCGAGGAGACCATCGAGGCGATCGTCGAGTACATCGCCGAGCACGGCCATGTCGTCGACGCCCCCGGCCTGCGGCCGGAGCACTACGAGGTCTTCGACTGCGCCGTCGGCGAGCGGGCGATCTCCCCGCTCGGGCACGTGCGGATGATGGCGGCCGTCCAGCCGTTCATCTCCGGTGCGATCTCCAAGACCGTCAACATGCCCGAGTCCGCCACCGTGGAGGAGATCGAGGAGATCTACTTCAAGGCCTGGAAGATGGGCATCAAGGCGCTGGCGATCTACCGCGACAACTGCAAGGTCGGTCAGCCGCTCTCGGACGCCAAGGCGAAGCCCGCGGCCGAGGCGGCGCCCGCCCCTGCCGCCGAGACGGCGCCCGTCCGGGCCACGCGCAAGCGCCTGCCCCGGCAGCGCGAGTCCAAGACGACGTCGTTCACCGTGGGCGGTGCCGACGGCTACATCACCGCGGGTTCCTACCCCGGCGACGGCCTCGGCGAGGTCTTCCTCAAGCTCGGCAAGCAGGGCTCGACCCTGGCCGGCGTGATGGACGCCTTCTCGATCGCGATCTCCGTGGCGCTCCAGTACGGCGTGCCGCTCGAGACGTACGTGGAGAAGTTCACGAACATGCGGTTCGAGCCGGCGGGCATGACCGACGACCCGGACATCCGGATGGCGCAGTCGATGATGGACTACATCTTCCGTCGGCTGGCCCTGGACTACCTGCCGTTCGAGACGCGGTCCGCGCTCGGGATCTTCACGGCGGCCGAGCGTGCCCGGCAGCTCAAGACCGGCTCGTACGCCCCGGTGGACGACGAGACGGCGCCCGACCAGGGCGGGGTGCCGACCGTGGCGGAAGCTGCGGCGCCGGCTCCTGCCGCTACGACCGCCCCGGCTCCGACGACGACGAGCGGTACCGGCAACGCGCACTCGTCCGCGGAGCTGATCGAGCTGAAGCTCGGTCGCACCGCCGACGCCCCCCTGTGCCTCTCGTGCGGGATCAAGATGCGGCCGTCGGGCTCCTGCTACGTCTGCGAGGGCTGCGGCTCGACCAGCGGCTGCAGCTGACGACGGCCTGATCGGTGGCCCGGCCCTCGGCATGAGGGCCGGGCCACCGTCGTCTCCGCCCAGCCTGGGGACAGGCCCACCGCAATCGGGCGTGCGCGGCGTGTCCGGGCATCGCCGGACTGACCGGACGTCGGCGCGTTCTCGGACGCACGCGTCCGGTCGTGGCGGATCGTATGTGCGCCACCCGTGCCCCGATTCGCGGCCGTGCGGCACAGATCACCCGCAACCGGGCTCAGGTCTGCCACCAGGGACGCCGAGACCTATGGGACAAGGGGGCGTCCCACCGGGCGCTCGTTGGTCCCGGCCGCCGGCGAGGAACTCATCGACATGGTGCAGGCAGAGCAGCCGCTCACGCGGCGGGAGCTGCACCGTGCTCACGCTCCGAAGGGTCGTCCGGCACGCGCTGTCGGTGTCCGCGACCCGCGTCTCCCCCGGGTGCGGCTCATGACCCAGCGGCTGTCGTTCGAGGCCGTCGCTGCCGCCACGGCCGTGGCGTTCCTGGGCGGTGCCGTCGCAGGCGTGAGTCTTGACACCGCAGACCGCCAGGAGGCCGCCGCCAGCGCCCTCGCCCAGGCCCGCCAGGAGCGCAGCGACCGTGCAGCCACGGTGCGCCTGACCGCCGCCGCCGCGCGCTACGCCACGGCCCGCCAGGACGAGGCGCTCGCCGCGGCGCAGGCCGCGCTCGCCGACGCACAGGCCGTTCTGACTGCGGCCCCGGCCCTCGTCGGCGACGCCACCGTGTCCCCCCTCGACGACGCGGTGACGCAGCTCGTCGCGCTCGTCGAGATCCACGCGCCGGACGCGCTGCCCGCCCTGCCCGACGCTGCGTCAGTGACGGCCGTCGCGGACACCGAGGCGGCCAGCACCGAGGCGGCCAACACGGACACGACCAGCACCGACGCGGATACCACTGCCGCCGCTCCGTCGACGACCCCACCGGCCGGGCCCGAGCTCGAGGCCCCACCTGCCGACACCGTCGGCGCAGCAGCAGCATCCCGTGCCGAGGCTGACGCGCTCGCGCTCGTCGGTGTCCCCGACGACGTCCTCGACCTCGCCGTGAGCGCCGACCTCCTGGCGGCAGCCCAGCGCGTGGCGGCCCTCTCGACGCAGGTCGCCGCCCTGAGCGACGACGTCGCCGCGGAGCTCGCCGACGCCGAGGAGGCGGCAGCGGCTCGCCGGGCGGAGCAGGAGGCGAAGCGCCTCCAGGCCGAGCAGGCTGCCCTGCAGGCCGCACTCGCGCGGATGTCGACCCGGATCGCCGCGACGGACGCGGCGCCCAACGGCGAGATCCCCGTCGAGCTGCTCTGCCGGCCGCGCTTCACGTCCGTGCTGCTGCGCTGCGACGCGGCGCAGGCCCTGGACCAGCTCAACGCCGCCTATCGCGCCGCGTTCGGGCGCGACCTCGCGGTCTCCGGGGGCTACCGCACCTTCGCCGAGCAGCAGCAGGCTCGGTCCACCAAGGGCGACCTCGCCGCCCTGCCGGGGACGTCGAACCATGGCCGCGGCCTGGCCGTCGACTTCTCCGACTTCGGTTCCGTGGGGCAGTTCGACGACCCCGACTACCTGTGGATGGTGGCGAACGCACCGCAGTACGGCTGGATCCACCCGGCCGCGATGGGTCCAGGCGGCTCAGGACCGCTCGAGCCGTGGCACTGGGAGTTCGGCGACCTCTGAGCTGAGCCTCAGAGCCGGGACCTTCGACCTAGAGCGCGCCTCCGCCCTCGGTGATCAACCGATTCGACGGCGGGGCGCGCCCGGTCGGTCCACGTTCGTCCTCTGGCGTCGCTCACCGGCCGGGGTCACGATGGCGACCAGGAGCAGTGCCGCTCCGCGGGGAGGAGGCCTCACCATGTACCAGGTGCACACGGTCCTCGACGGCCAGAGCTGGCGCAACAAGGTCAACGGCCTCGCCCAGGGCGCCGGCTTCGCAGATCGCGCGTCCGCCGTCTCGGCGGGTAGGGCCATCGCCATCGACCTCCACGCGGTCCACGTCGTGCACGACCACGACGGTCGCATCCTCGAGCAGCACCGCTACGGCGCCGCCCGCGTGCGTCGCTGGGTCGATCCGGTGCTCTACAGCGGCTGACGGGCGCCCGTCTGACACCTGAGCGCGCCGGATCACCGGCGCGCTCAGTGCTGTCCGGTACCCGTGCCGGACGATCCCTTCCCGCGGGCGCCTGCCGTGGCCGCGACCCGCTCGCTCGCGCACGAGGGCCGCTCCGGTCGCGCCGCCGCGGCACCGGACCGACCATGAAGGTCCGGCCGGTCGACGGCCGCAGCGACGTCTGGGAGGAGAGAGCGATGCCGAAGACCACGCGATCCGGCGCGGCGAAGAAGTCCGAGCTCCCCGCGACGCTGAAGCGCTCGGACGCGAAGGCGCAACGGACGTTCGCGAAGGCGCACGACGCAGCGGCCGAGGAGTACGGAGAGGGCGAGCGGGCCCACCGGGTGGCGTACGCGGCGCTCAAGCACACGCACGAGAAGGTCGGGGACCACTGGGAGCCCAAGGCGCGTCCCGGGCCGTCCGACGCCAGGGCCGCAGGCAGACGATCGACTCCGGCCGACACGGCTGGCGGTGTCGACGCGAACGCCTCGAAGTCGCACCTGTACGAGCTGGCGAAGCGCCTCGACGTCAGCGGCCGCTCGCGCATGACGAAGCAGCAGCTCGTCGCCGCGATCCAGAAGGAGAACGGGCGCCGGACCCGGCGCGCGTCGTGAGGCCGAGACCGAAGGAGGCAACCATGGAGGCACGCGAGCACCGCAGCGAGGCGACCGCGCCGACGGTCGTCGAGCCTGCGCAGCCGACCGACACGCGCGGGCAGCACCGGCATGCGGAGACGCCCGACACCGCCGGGGCGACCGAACGGGTGGAGCTGGCCCGCGAGTCGGTCGCACGACAACGCGAGGCTTTCGGCGGCATGCGACTGGGCGCCGCGTTCTTCGGGTTCCTGGCCGCGGCCGGCATGGCCGTGCTCCTGACGGCCGTGGCAGTCGCTGCCGGCACGGCCGTCGGCGTGGGTACCGACGTCGATGCCGACCTGGAGTCGGGCGACGTCGCGACCATCGGGCTGTGGGGCGCGGTGGTCGTCGGGCTGCTCGTCCTGGTGGCCTACTACTGCGGCGGGTACGTGGCGGGTCGCATGGCTCGGTTCGACGGCGCCAAGCAGGGGTTCGCGGTGTGGCTCTGGGCCCTCGTCGTCGCCGTCGTGGTGGCCGTCCTCACCGCACTGGTCGGCGCCGAGTACAACGTCTTCGCACAGGTGAACCTCTTCCCGCGGATCCCGGTCGACGAGGGCGACCTCACGACCGTCGGCGTCGTCGCGGCGTTCGGCGCCGCCGCCCTCGCGCTGGTCGGGTCGGTTCTCGGCGGGCTCGTCGGGGTCCGCTTCCACCGCAAGGTGGACCGGGCGGGCCTCGGCCTCTGAGCCCGGGCGGGCCTCGGCCTCTGAGCCGGGGCCCACGGATCGAGCCGTCGACGGCGTCACGCGACCGTCCGGACCAAGGAGGTAGCCGTGGCCGACCGACCACACCGTCCGAAGTTCTTCACCGCGTACTCCTTCGGCATCGTCACGGGTGGGCTCTTCCTGCTCTCCTGGGTCGGGCAGCTCGTCTTCCAGATGATCGAGATGCGCAACGACGCCGCTACCCACGGCGAGCAGTTCGACCTCGCCCAGTTCTGGCCCGCCTTCTTCTCGTCGACCTTCGAGAACTGGCAGTCGGAGTTCCTCCAGCTCGTGTGGCAGGCCGCCGGGCTCGCGATGTTCTTCTTCTGGGGCTCGTCGCAGTCCAAGGAAGGTGACGAGCGCCTCGAGGCCAAGATCGACCGCCTGCTCGTGGAGCAGGGCATCGACCCGGCCGAGTTCGAGTACCGCGAGGAGGCGGACGCCGAGCGTCAGGAACGGCAGAGCGGCTGATCGGCTACCGAAGGGTGCGGGCCGGGCACGTACGCGTCAGTCCACGTGTGCGAGCAGTTCCGGATGACGCATGCGCCGCACCACGGCGTGCCACAGCACCAGCTGGACGAGCGCGAGGGCCGTCGCGAAGGGCAGCAGGGTCCAGATGCCGACGGTGTCGCCGATCGTGCCCGCGAGCCACGGCAGGGCCGATCCACCGATGACCGAGACGGCGTTCATCAGCCCGACCGCCGAGGGGACGAGCCGCGGGGAGGTGAGCTCCGGCACGACCGCGATCGCCGTCGGGAAGAGCGGCCCGAGGAAGAAGCCGAGGAGGGCGAACCCGACGGTCGCGCCGGCTCCGACGGGTGTCACCGAGACCAGGGCGCCGCACACGACGACGCCGAGGAGGCACACAGCGGTCATGCGCGCCACGGTCCAGCGCAGCCGGGCCGCGGTCGGGCTGATGATGAACCGCCCGAGGGTGAGTCCGAGCCAGTACCCGCTGACGGAGCCACCCGCCAGCGTCGTGCTCAGGTCGTGGTGCCCGACGAGGTAGTCCACTCCCCAGTTGCCGAGGCTCATCTCGATCCCCACGTACACGGTGAGGAAGACGGCCGCGAGGACGACACCGGTCTCGCGGGCCGTCGCAGCGATGAGCCTGGTGCCCGACATGGGCGTCTCCGGCACGTCGACGAGCCGGCCCGCGCCGTCGGGCGGGGTGTCCGCGCGCAGCGCCTCCGCGCGGTTCGGGAAGGTCGCCGCGTAGGCCACCCCGACCGGGATCGCCAGCAGCCCGAGCAGGAGCCACACGACGGTCCACTCGGTGCGGTCGAGCACCCAGGTCGCCGCGAGCGGGCCGATGAGTGCCCCGACGCCGAAGAACCCGTGCAGCAGGTTCAGCCGCGCCGTCTGCGACGGCAGGCCCGCGAGGTAGGCCTGCAGGACCGACTCGACGATGCCTGTCCCGTAGCCGGCGAGGAGCTGCACGACGACCAGCGCGACGAACGACGGCCGCGTCGCCATCACCAGCGCTCCGGCCACGTAGGCGAGGCTGCCGACCACCAGAGCCAGGCGGGTGCCGAGTCGCTCCATCAGCCAGCCCGTGGTGGCCCCCGCCAGGAAGAACCCCGCGGAGAACGTGAAGAAGGTGATGCCGAGCGTGCGGCGGTCGACGCCGTAGTCGACGATCTGCGCGGGAAGGACCACGGCGGCGACGCTCGCGCTCACCCCGGTGAGGACGAACGCCACGTAGGCGACGACGACGGATGCGCGCACCCGGTGGGCGAAGAGCGGCACGGATCCTCCACGATCGAGCTCGAGGACGGGTGCGCTCAACCCATCGGTGTGTCGGCCGCCACGCTAGCAGCCGCGACACGGAACAGGCAGCGCGACGGTCATCGGCGACCCTTCGTCGTGGGAGCGACGGCGGCCGGCGCCCCCGAGGGGACACCGGCCGCCGTCGTGCGTCCGTCAGGACATCGGTGGGATCAGGCCATGCCGTGCTTGGCCCGGGCCTCCAGCTCCTGCTTGCGGAAGAGGTTGAACCGCGGCAGGAACTTGTCCCAGTCGATGGCGTGGGCGTCGATCTCCGGGCCGTCGATGCAGGCGTGCTTGCGCACGAGCTTGCCGTCCACGGTCACCGGGACCATGCAGGCGCCGCACATGCCCGTCGCATCCACCATGATCGAGTTCAGGCTCGCGACCGTCGGTACGCCGTACGGCTGCGTCAGGTCGCTGACCGCCCGCATCATCATCGGCGGGCCGATGGCGATGACCTCGGCCACCGTGCGGCCCTGGCCCGCCTTGTTCGCCTCGAGCATCTCCTGCAGCGGCGCCGTCACGAAGCCCTTGACGCCGAAGGAGCCGTCGTTGGTCGCGTAGACGACGTCGAGCTGGTCGCCGAACTCGGCCTGGAGCTTGCCCACCCGCTCGTCCTCGCCGTCCCAGAACATCAGGTTGGCGCTCCGGAACCCGGAGATGAGCGTGACGTGGTTCCCGAGCCGCAGGTGCTCGCGCATGATCGGGTGCACCGGCGGGAGACCGAGGCCACCCGCGGTGAAGACGACCGTGGTGCCCGGCTCGTACCGGTGGAGCCTGCTCGGCTGGCCGAGCGGGCCGGCGATGCCCGTGAAGGCGTCGCCCACCTGCATGGCGTTCATCTCGTTGCTGCTCACGCCGACGCCCTGGATGACGAGCGTGATGGTGCCCGCCTTCTCGTCCCAGTCGGCCAGCGTGAGCGGGATGAGCTCGCCGTCGGGCCTCGGCAGCACCCGGACGAACTGGCCCGCCTGGGCCGACCGGGCGATCACCGGCGAGTAGACGGTGATCTCCTCGATGCCGTCCGACAGGTGGGCCTTGGCGACGATCGTCGGCTCGGCCGCGCCCAGCTCCGTGTAGGCCTTGGCGCTGGCCACCATCGCCGGGATGACGTCGCCGGGCACGTCGATCGAACCGAGGATCTCCCGCGCCGCGGACTGGCCGTCGCCGGCCGCCATGATCGCCGTGGAGCCACCGCGGGCGGCGTCGCCACCGGTGTAGATGCCCGGCAGCGTGGTCTCCTGCGAGCCCTGGTGGTCGAGGTTGATCGTGCCCCACTTGGAGACCTCGAGCCGGGGCTCGGAGTCCTTGATGATCGGGTTGGCGTCGTTGCCGAGCGCCATGATCACCAGGTCGGCGTAGATCGTCTCGGTGCGGCCCGTCTTCACGGGGCGACGACGGCCGGAGTCGTCCGGCTCGCCCAGCTCCATGATGTCGAGCGTCGCCGCCTTGACGAACCCGTTGTCGTCACCGAGGAACTCCGACGGGGACGCGAGGACCTTCAGGGCGATGCCCTCCTCGAGCGCGTGCTCGAGCTCCTCGACGCGCGCCGGCATCTCGCTCTGGGTGCGCCGGTACACGATCGTCACGTTGCCGCCGAGGCGCTTGGCCGTACGGCAGGCGTCCATGGCCGTGTTGCCACCGCCGATGACGATGATGTTCTTCCCGCGCACCTCGGGCAGCGGCGTCTCGTAGTCCTCCCTCAGACCCTGCATGAGGTTGACGCGCGTGAGGAACTCGTTCGCCGACATGACGTTGAGCAGGTGCTCGCCCGGCACGTTCATGAACCTGGGCAGGCCCGCGCCGGTGCCGACGAAGATCTTCCAGAAGCCCGCGTCCCGCAGGTCCTGCAGCGTCGCCGTCTTGCCGACCACGAAGTTGCGGACGAACTTGCCGCCGAGCAGCTCGATCTTCTCCACGACGTCGTCGATCAGCGAGTTCGGCAGGCGGAACTCCGGGATGCCGTAGCGGAGCACGCCGCCGAGGGCGTGGAACGCCTCGAACACCGTGACCGGGAAGCCCTCGGCCGCCAGCAGGTACGCGTTGATCAGGCCCGACGGGCCGGAACCGACGATGGCGACCGGCGGCTTGGCAGCCGTCTGCCACGGGTCGGTGCGGCCGCCGAAGCGGGTCGCGTTGCTGCCCGGGTGCACGAGCATCTCGCGCTGGGGCAGGAACCACTCCACCTGCCCGATCGACATCGGGTGCTTGTGCAGGCAGACGCCCTGGCACTGCAGCTCCTGCGGGCACACGCGGCCGGTGACGTCCGGCAGCGGGTTGCACGACTCGAGCAGCTCCAGGGCCTCCTCGAACCGGCCCTGGCCGACCAGCTCGAAGACCTGCGGGATGTGGATCTTGACCGGGCAGCCGCCCTTTGGTCCCTTCGCGTGGGCGAGGAACTCACCGAGCTCGCAGGGCTTCTCGGCGCACTGCTTGTCCCGCAGCGCCTCGAGCCAGACGAACATGTCGATGTCCCGCGCCGTGAACCCGAGGTTCATGTAGCCCAGGTACCCCTGGTTGACGAGCGCGAAGTCCGCGGCGCGGTCCTCGGGCTCGCGGATGTACGGCGGGATGGAGCTCTGCGCGGGCCAGTCCGTCGCGTACCCGTCGAACATCGGGTACCGGTGGGACAGGTGCTTGTCGATCGCGCGGATGAACGTCCGCTTCTTGCCCAGCGGCAGGTTCCAGACGAACCGCATGAGCGCCTTGCTGACGTCGTCGTTGCGGAGCATGAGCTCCCACAGCCGCTCGGTGAACTCCTTGCTCAGGTCCGGCTGCGCGAACTCCCACGCCACCGCCGCCATGCCGTCCGCGATGAAGACCTCGCGGAAGGCACGGGGGTCGGCGATGAGCCGCCGCTTGAGCAGGTCGAGCTGCGTGTGGAAGGCCTCCACGCTCTCGGAGGACTCGAGCTCGGCAACCTCGGTCATCGTCGCGTCGAGGGCGCTCTGCGCGTCCACGTAGCGGCGTACGTCGTCGTTGCCGGCGCTGCCCTCGGTCCGGGGCGGGGTGATGGTGCTCACTTGAGGATCTCCGCGTCGCAGGTGGCCTTGACCCGCTCGATGCGCTTGGCCAGCTCGGGCGTGATCTCCACGCCGTCGAAGGAGCCCGGAAGCTGGTGGGCCACCACGCGAGCCTGACCGTCGACGACGATCGTGGTCTTCTCGAAGAACTGCGGCAGGTCCTGGTAGCAGGTACCGCAGTCGTTGCAGAGCGGCTCGTCGGCCGGGTCCAGCGAGATCGGCAGGTCGAGGACCGCCGTCGCCGCCGGGGCCGGGGCCGCCGCGGCGGCCGGAGCCGCCCCGCCGAACCCACCGAGACCGCCGAAGCCGCCCGCCGCAGCGGGGGCCTTGCTGGAGGCCGCGAGGTCCGCCATGGCGCGGGCGATGTCGTCGAGCGACGTCTCCCTGGCCGCAGCGGCCTCCTCGTAGCGCGCCTTGAGCTCAGCCACCTCGGCCTTGTGGGCCGCGGACAGCTTCGCGTGGTCGACGCCCGCGAGGGCCTGCAGCATCCGCCAGTAGGCGGCACGCTCCTCGACCAGGGCCACCACCGACGCCGAGCACGCCAGCTTGATCAGGCGACGGGCGTCGTTCGTGGCGTAGACGAACGGCACCTTGCCCGCCCGGGCCGCGGCGTCGAGCTCGACGTACTCGGCGATCGGGACGGCGTCCGCCTCCGGGGCGAGCTTCTTGAACTGCTTCTTGAAGCGCGTCTCCCCCATCGCGAACTCGGCCGGCGTCAGCGGCGTGGTGAGCAGCTGCACCTGGCCGTTCTCGTCCAGGTACTCCAGCGTGCTCGTCGTCCACGGCTTGTCGACGTCGGGGTTGCCGTCGAGCGAGAACCGCTCGGCGAGCGTGCGGCCCTGACGCGGGTCGTGCACGAAGAGCGGGCTGACCCGGCTCTCCACCGCGAGGCGCGAGCGCTTGTTGGACAGGTCCTCAGGGATGCCGTTCTCGGTGCCGCACGGCGTGTACACGTCCATGAGCGCCGCGCCGCCGGTGTAGCCGAGCATCTCGACCGTGTTCTTGAGGAAGTGCCCGTGCAGCGCCGTCGCCGTGACGCACGCGTACACGCCCGGGTGGAAGGCGGCGAGCAGGCCGAGCTCCTTGCGGGCCTCCTGCTTGCCGTCGTGCGCACGGCCGTAGCGGGCGAGGTCGGCGTCCTGGCCGACGAAGCTCGCGGTCGACGCCTGGCCACCCGTGTTGGAGTAGGCGCCCGTGTTGAGCACGAGCATCTTCACCGGGGTGCCGCTGGCGAGGATGCGCGACATCGCACCGAAGCCGATGTCGTAGCTCGCGCCGTCGCCACCGATCGTGAGGAACGCCGGCAGGAGCGAGAGCTCCTCCTGCGAGAACCCGCGCCAGTCGAGCATCCGCAGCGCCTTGTCGTGCGTGGCGGCGTCGTACGCGTCGGCGAGCTCGAGCTCGGCGGTGCGCATCGCGCGGACCTCGCGGGCGATCTTCGCCGAGATGCCCTCGAAGAGGCCCTTGGCGAGCGGCTGCGCGTCCTGGAACAGGCTGTTGACCCACGGGTCGAGGTACGGCGTGAACGGGACCGTCGAGGCGTAGACGCTCGAGCAGCCGGTCGAGTTCGCGATGACCGTCGGCGCGGGGCCGTTGCCGGTCGGGCCGCCCTCGTACAGGTAGAGCGCCTGCTCCAGGTCGGCGACCGCCGACTGGATGCGCGCCCGGCGCTCGGCGTCGTCGACCGTCTCGAGCTTCGCCGCGAGCTTCGCGAGCATGTCGTCGAGCTCGCGCATGTGGTCGCGGCGCCGCTCGGCGGCCAGCGCGCGGCTCGTCGAGGTGACCAGGCGGATCGCGGTGACCTCACCGCAGCCGCGGCAGGCGCCGTGGCCACCGGTGGTGGCGTAGTAGTTCGCGTGGTCGAGCATGAGCCGCTTGACGTCGCCACCCGTGGTCGCGTCCTCGACGAAGCGACGCGGGGTGTTGGGGAGCTTCGTCATGATCTCGAAGCGGTCCTCGAGCATCGCCAGCAGATCGCCGTCCTGCTCGGCAGCCGAGAGGGCGCCCGGGCCGCAGACGTCGACGCACTGGAGGCAGCCCGTGCACTTCCACGGGTCGACCGTCGCCGAGAACAGGCCACCCGTGCCGGGCGTCTCGTTCTCCATCGCGTCGAAGTACGGCCGGGTGCGGGCGACCGGGAAGGCCGCCAGCGCCGTGACGACCTTCTCGACGTTGCGCGCCAGCGTCCGCTGGTCGGGGTCGAGGACCGTGGCCGCCTCGGCGACGACGTCCGCGAACGCGCGGTCGGACTTGTCGTTGCGGTAGATCGCGCGGATCCGCTCCGCCCACGGGTAGACCTGGGCCCGCAGTGCGTCGCGCTGGGCGTCGGTGGCGTCGATCTCCGCGATGCCGGTGAGCAGCAGGTCGTGGATCTCGTGCACCGTGTTCGGGATGGCGACGTCCGGGCAGACGATGCCGCACTCGAGGCAGCCGGTGCAGGCGGTCGGGTCGAAGACCGGGACCTGCCGACGGAAGATGCCCTTGTCCTTGGCGGCGCCCGTGCCGACCGGCATGAACAGGCCGGTGCCGGGGTAGACCGGGGACTCGGCGATCGTGCCCTCGCGGAACGGCCGCGCGATGAGGTCCTCGTAGTACGCCGGGTCGAACAGCCCGCTGGTGGCGGTCGTGTCGACGTTGCACATCGAGGCCGAGATGGCCGCGCTCCGGGCGACCTTCCCGTTCGGCTCGGCGTCGATCGCGAGGAACTCAGGCGCGTCGTAGTCGACCGCGTGCGTCGCCTCGATGCCGTCGCGGATGACGGCCATGTTGGCCTCGACGACGGCCTCGCCCTTCGAGCCGAACTTCTTGCTGATCTGGGCGCGGACCTTCTCCTGCAGCGCCTCGCGCGACGCGCCGCTCGTGACGAGGTCGACGTGGCCGGCGACCGCGCCGATGAAGGCGATGCCCATCATGCGGGTCTCGAGCTGCGGCGTCGGCGCGTGCTTCTTGGCGACGGCGAACGCGTCCAGGACGAGGAACTTGATCTTCCGGTCGCGGATGGTCCGGCGCGCGTAGGACGGGAGCTGGCGCCAGGCCTCCTCGGCCGACAGGTCGGTCTGGAGGATGAAGGTGCCGCCCGTGACCAGGCCCTTGAGCGGGTTGGTGTGGATGAACGCCTTGTGGTCGGGCGAGACGACGACCTCGACGTCCTCGAGCTCGGCGTTGGTCTGCAGGACCGGCTCGGGGCTGAGGGTGATGTAGTAGTTCGTCGCGGCGCCGGACTTCTCCGAGCCGTACTTGGGCGCGGACTTGGAGTGCATGCCCAGGACGCCCGCGAGGATGTCGGTGAGCAGCTTGCCCGTCGCGACGGTGCCGTAGCCGCCGACCGAGTGGAAGCGGATCCGCATCGCACCGGCCGGGAGCAGGTTCGGGTTCGGCTCGGTGACGAGCGCCATGCCCGCGGTCTCCGGGTAGGCCTCGCGCAGGCGGGCCTCGCGCTCGGCGATCTCCGGCGTCGGGTCGGTGCTGAAGAACTGCGAGCCGATGTAGAAGAGCGAGCCGGCCTGCTTGTCGTCCGCGAGCCGGCGGAAGGCCGCCACCAGGTGCCGGGCCTGCACGTCGTGGCCGCCGAGGCCGAAGATCGCCGTGCTCAGGCGCGGCTGCGTGGCCAGCGCCGGGATCCCCTCGAACTGCGGGGCGTCCGCGTTGGCGCGCGCCTTGAAGAGCGCCTGGGTGACGAGGCGGGTCAGAGCCGTGTCGTCGCTGCGCTCGAGCACGGCGACGGCCTTCGCGCCTGCGACGGCAGCGACGAGCTCGGCCTCGGGGAACGGCTGCAGCTGCTTGACGGAGACGACGCCGACCTTGAGGCCCTGGGCCCGCAGGTACGGGATCACGGCGCGGACGTCGTCGGTGATGGAGCCGAGGCCGACCATGATGTAGTCGGCGTCCTCGCAGTCGTAGGACATGACCGGCGAGTACTCGCGGCCGGTGAGGGCGGCGTACTCCGTCATCGACTGCTGGACGAGGGCCGGGACGGCGCTGACGAAGTGCGTGCGGTGGTCGACGGCGCCGGCCTGGAAGTCGGGCTGGTTCTGCACCGGGCCGGTGACGCCGGGGTTGTGCGGGTCGACGAGTGCGGGCACCAGCTGGCGGGTGCCCTTCTCCCAGGCGCCGATCCACTGCCGGCGCCACTGGGCCGCGAGGTCCTCGGGGATCCAGACCAGGGTCTCGGCGACGAGGTCGCCGGCGTTGTCCTTCTCGATCGTGTCGGCGTTGGCCTCGAGGTGGGCGCGCAGCGCGGCGAGGTCGGCGGGCTGGATGTCCGCGGCGTGCCGGTCGAGGTAGGCGCCGAGCTGGAAGACCCGACCCTTGGCGCCGAAGAGCATCTCCTGCGCGACCGTCGGGCACGGGATGCGGCCGGACGGGTCGCCGAGGTACTCGCGCAGCAGGGCGGGCTCGGGCAGCTGCGCCTCGCACATCACGTGGCTGGTGGCGAAGCCGTCCATCACGTTGGCGACGGGGATGAGCGACAGGGCCGACGCGCGGTAGGAGATCGCGGCGAGGTCGGCCGCCTCCTGCGGGTTGGACCCGAAGAGGATGGTGTAGCCGGTCGGCAGGAGGGCGTAGACGTCGTCGTGCCCGGCCATGACGTTCAGGGAGTGCTTGGAGACCACGCGCGCCGCGACCTGCAGCACGAAGCCGCCGATCTTCTTGCCCACCGTGACGTAGTGGGACTCGAGGGCGTAGAGGATGCCCTGGCTGGACGAGGCGTTGGAGACGTACTGGCCGCCGGTGAGCGCGGCGCCGAGCGCGCCGGACTGGGCCGAGTGCTCACCCTCGGTCTCGAAGAAGAAGGGGTGCGTGCCCCAGACGTTCGCACCACCCTCCGCCCGCGAGGCCTCGAAGAGCTCCGCGATCTCCGTCGAGGGAGTGATCGGGTAGCCGATCACGCCGCCGCAGACGTGACGCATCACGTGGGCGACAGCCCCGTTGCCGTTGATGACGTCGGGGATGCCGGGGTACTGGGGTTGCTGTGTCGTCACGATGCCCGTCCGTGCCTTCGTAGGGAGCGCAGGGTGTGCGAGGCCCGTGACGACGTGGGCTGGATCGCCCCCGGGGTGCCGACCTGGTCGCCGGAACACCCCGCTGACCTGTGGTTCAGGTGCTGCGTCATTGCGGTTCCTCACAGTCCACTGGGGACCGTTTCAGCGTAGGTCGCCGTCATGGGACGATCTGGGACCGAGGACCCGGCCGGGTCCCCCACCCCCGCTCCCGCGGCCCGTTCTCCCGGCGGATCCCGGCGTGTCGCTCCTGTCATCGCGCGGGATCCGATTAACACGGGCCGTGCCGGTTTTGCACGGGGGCTCGCCGGGTGGTGGTCGGGGCCCCGCACCACGGCGCTAGCGTGGCCACCATGCCCGATGACGCCCCGGCCCTCCCCGAGGAGCCCGCTCGCCCCGTCGAGATCGCGACGCGGCACGGCCTGGCGCGGGCCTACGTGCGCGCGACCGATCGACCGCTGGGGGTGCTGGTCCTGGGCCACGGCGCCGGCGGTGGCGTCCAGGCGCCGGACCTGCTCGCCGTCTCGGCCGCCGCCCGGGGCGACGGCTGGTCCGTCGTCCTGGTCGAGCAGCCGTACCGTGTCGCGGGGAAGAAGGTCCCGCCGCGCCCCCGCGTGCTCGACGAGGCCTGGTGCGACGTCCTGGCTGCCCTGCGGGCACGGGACGTCGGCGCCGTGCCCGACGGCGTCCCGCTGGTCACGGGCGGGCGCTCGGCCGGCGCCCGGGTCGCCTGCCGCACCGCCGAGGCGACCGGCGCGGCCGGCGTGCTCGCGCTGGCGTTCCCCACCGCGCCACCTGGTCGGCCGGACCTGCCCAGCCGGCTTCCCGAGCTCGACCAGGTCACGGTGCCGGTGCTCGTCGTCCAGGGCGCCACCGACCCCTACGGCGTGCCGCCGGAGGGCCCCGGACGTCGGGTCGTCGTCGTGCCGGGCGACCACGGGCTGAAGAAGGACGTCCCGGGCGTCGTGAGCGCGGTACGGGCCTGGCTCGCCGAGCGCACGGCCTGAACCCTCCACCCTCGCCTGCGCCTGCCGCGAGCCCCCTGCCTCGCGCCCCCTGCCTTTCGCCCTGGGCGGACGCGCGTCGTCACACGGGGCGCGATGAATTAACCTGCTGCCCACGAGGGGAGTACTTCCCCGCATCGTCCCGGTCAGTACGGCGCGCCGCGCCTCGGGCGGTGGCCCGCAGCACGCGTCCGCGGGTGAAGGAGACCTCGGAGCCGCCTTCGACGACTGGAGACTCCGTGGCCCTTGCCGCCCTGCCCACCGCGACCGACGTCGCGTCCGACACCGCCCTGTCGAGCATCGCCGACCCTGCGCTCTGGGCGGTCACCATCGCCGGGGTGCTCGCGCTCCTCGCGCTCGACTTCCTCGTGACCCGCAAGCCGCACGAGGTCTCGATGCGCGAGGCCGTCGGGTGGAGCGCCTTCTACATCGCGCTCCCCCTCGCCTTCGGGGCCTGGATCTGGTCCAGGTGGGGGTCGCAGACGGGGGTCGAGTACCTCACCGGGTACCTCGTCGAGAAGTCGCTGTCCGTGGACAACCTCTTCGTCTTCATGCTGCTGCTGTCCGCGTTCGCGGTGCCCGCCGCGCTCCAGCAGCGCGTCCTGCTCTTCGGCATCGCCGGGGCGCTCGTCCTGCGCGGGGTGTTCATCGCGCTCGGCGCCGCGGTGCTCGCGACCTTCTCCTGGGCGTTCCTGCTCTTCGGCGCGATCCTGCTGGCGACCGCCGTCAAGATCCTGCGGGACCAGCTGTCGGACGCCGGCCACGACGTCGACGTGTCGCAGATGCGCTCGGTGCGCCTGATCCGGCGGTTCATGCCCGTCACCGAGGATTACCGCGGCCCGCGGCTCAGCGTGCACGAGGGCGGGCGGCGGATGCTCACGCCGCTGGCCGTCGTCGTCGTGGCGGTCTTCGCCACCGACGTCGTCTTCGCAGTGGACTCCGTGCCGGCGGTCTACGGCATCACCGGTGACCCGTACCTCGTCTTCGCGACCAACGCGTTCGCGCTGCTCGGGCTCCGGGCGCTGTATTTCGTGCTCCAGGGAGCACTGAGCAAGCTCGTGCACCTCGGCTACGGCCTCGCCGCGATCCTCGGCTTCATCGGCGTGAAGCTCGTGCTGCACTGGGCGCACGGCGTGTGGGACGGCGTCCCGACCGTGCCGACGCTCTGGTCGCTGGTCGTCATCGTCGTGATCCTCGGCGTGGTGACCGCCACGAGCCTCGTCGCCACCCGCGGGAGGGCCGGCGACGTCGAGGCCTCCGCCCACGTCGCCGAGCCCGGCGCCCATCCGCACCGCCAGGCCCGGGGCGACCGCGACTGACCGGCCCACGCGAGGCAGCGGCCGCCGACCCGGGTCGACGGCCGCTGCCTCGCCTTCAGTCCGGCGTCGCGCTCAGCCCGGCTGGACGTCCCGGCGGGCGAACCGCTCGACGCCCGACCAGGCGAGACCGGCCGCGACGAGCGTCAGCAGCAGCAGAGGCGTCCACGCCATCGGCTCGGCGGGCACGTACGGCACCGCGGAGAACGGGAGGCCGTCCAGCAGCCACTGGGGCAGCCCGAAGACCTCCCCGAGCATCGTGGCGAACCACATCGCCGCCATGAATCCCCAGGTCAGCGGGATGGCCAGGCGCGGCAGCCAACCGAACAGCGCCACCGCCACGCCGACCAGCACCATCACCGCCGGCCAGTACGCCAACGCTGCACCGGCGAGGGTGCCGACGGCCGACGCGTCGTCCGTGAGCGAACCGTGCACGGCGCCGAGGATCGTGCCCCCCAGCGCGAGCAGCGCGGCCGAGCCGACGATCGGGATCGCCAGCCGCTGCCAGGCCCAGCGCCGCCGCGAGAGCGCCCCGGCGAGCTGCGGCTCGATGATCCCGCTCGCCTCGTCGGCTCGCAGCGACACGGCCGACTGCGTGGCGAACACGGCCGTGACGAGCCCGATCATCGAGGCGAGCATCGCCAGGAGGGCGTCGACGCCCGAACCGCGCAGGAAGTCCTGCGCGGGGCCGGCCTCCGCGTCCGCGATGAGCTCGTTCATCGCCTCGATGATCGAGCCGAAGAGCAGCCCGCACAGGACGACGGTCACCGACCAGCCGATGACGGGACCGCGCTGCAGCCGCAGGCCGAGGCCCAGCGGTGCGGTGTACCGCTCCGGCGCGCCGGGCCTGCCTGCGCGCTCGGGCACGAGTCCGGCACCGAGGTCGCGGCGCGCCTCGAGCGCCGCGGCGACGCCCAGCAGCCCGGCGGCCAGCAGCACGAGGAGGGCGAGCGGCCAGACCCGGTTGGCCCCGAACGGCTGCATCTCCTGGCCCCAGCCGATGGGTGAGGCCCACGTCAGCGTCCCGTCACCGAGGTCGCCGATCATGCGCAGCACGTAGCAGCCGACGATGACGCCGGACGCCAGCGCGTTCGCCCCACGCGAGGTCGTCGTCACCTGCCCCGCGACGGCGCCGATGCCGAGACCCACCAGCCCCACGCCGGTCACCGACGCGCCCAGCACGAGCGACCCGGCCACGCCCGCCCCGTCGGGGTCGAGCCCGCCGGACGCCGACACGAAGGCGACCCCGAGCCCCACGACGACGCACAGCGCGCCGTTGACCAGCCACGACGCGACGCCGTACGCGTGCACCCCGAGCATCCGGGAACGCAGCAGCTCCGTGCGACCGGCCTCCTCGTCCGCCCGTCCGTTGCGGACCACGAGGAACGCGACGCCGATGGCGAGGGACAGCGCGATCGTCATCCAGGACTTCGTCCACACCGCCCCGCCGAGCGTGTCGGCAGCCGGGGACAGGCCCGTCAGCGCCCGGATGCCCGGGGTGTCCGAGAGCGCCGCGAAGTCGTCCAGCGACGCCTGGGTCGGGAAGATCTCCTGGTAGTAGGACGCGACGTAGGCGAGCATGCCGACCAGGACGACCACCCACACGCCGAGGCGGACGCGGTTGCGTCGGACCACGAGGCGCACCATCGTCCCGATGCCGGCCAGCGCGTCCGCGGGTGCGCCCGCGCGCACCGGGGCGGCCGTGGGTGCGGTCAGGGTGGCGGTCACTTCTGGCCCCCGTTCGTGAGGGCGGCGAGCTCGTCGCCGTAGTGACGCAGGAAGAGCTCCTCGAGCGACGGCGGGTTGGCCACGATCGAGATCGGCTCGAGACGGGCGACCTCGGCCAGGACGCCCGGCAGGGCGGCGTCGTCCACGGCGAAGGTGACGTGGCCGTCGGCCGACTGGAGGTCGTGGACGCCTGGCACGCGGGCCAGACCGTCCGCTCCCCGCGGCAGCACGACCGTCAGCTGCGAGCGGGTGAGGTGCCGAAGCTCGGTGATGGTGCCCGACTCGACGGTCACCCCCTCCCGGATGATCGTGACCCGGTCGGCCAGCTTCTCCACCTCGGCGAAGATGTGGCTCGACAGCAGGACCGAGCGTCCGGCGGCCTTGACCTCGCGGATCGACTCGGTGAAGGCGGCCTCCATGAGCGGGTCCAGGCCGGACGTCGGCTCGTCGAGCAGGAGCAGCTCGGCGTCGGAGGCCAGGGCGGCGACCAGCGCGACCTTCTGCCGGTTGCCCTTGGAGTAGGTGCGGGCCTTCTTGGTCGGGTCGAGCTCGAAGCGTTCGAGCATCGCCGCCTTGCGGGCCGGGTCCAGCGGCCCCGACAGGCGGGCGAGGATGTCGATCGCCTCGCCGCCGGTGAGGTTGGGCCACAGCGTCACGTCGCCGGGGACGTACGCGATCGACCGGTGCAGGCGTACGGCGTCGACCCACGGGTCGCCGCCGAGGACGGTCGCCCGGCCGCCGTCGGCACGCAGGAGTCCCAGCAGGATGCGGATGGTCGTGGACTTCCCGGAGCCGTTCGGGCCGAGGAAGCCCGTGACCTCGCCGGTGGGGACCGTGAGGTCGAGGCCCCGCAGGGCGTGGACGGTGCCGAAGCTCTTGGTCAGGCCGGAGACCTCGACGGCCATCTCGGATGCAGGCATGGCGGTTCCTTTGAAGGTGGTGGGATCGAGCACGGGTGTGGGTCGCGGACCGCGCGGAGCGGGTGCTCAGGCGGTCGGGGCAGTGGCGCCGGCGTCGGCCGGCACCACTGCCCCGACCGGCGGGTCCCCCACGTACATCAGGTACTCGTCGAGCATCCGTCGGTTGGTGAAGAGGCCCTCCGTGTACAGCTCGAGGATCGGCAGGGCCTGTCCCCGCTCCTGCGTCAGGACCGAGGCGACGAAGTCGTCCGGCGACCGCCCTGGATCGAGCAGGTACTGCACGAGCATCGCGCCCATGGAGTGCGCCGTCAGGTAGCGGGCTCGCGCGTCCTCGTCCCGCGAGGGACGCACCAGTCCGGCCGCGACGCTCTCCGCCGTGACCTGGCGCACGTGCTCGACGAGGCTCTCGAAGAAGTCGCGGGCGGCGGTCCCGCCGGCGTGGAGGGCTCGCAGCATGTAGACGGTCACCAGGGCGGCGTCACCGGGCCGCGCGAGCCGCTCGAGCAGGTTGGCGCTCGGGTCGTCGAGCGTGTCGGACTTCAGCGCGTGGTACCGCCGGAAGACCTCGGCGTCGCACTCGGCGCGCAGCGCAGCCTTCGAGCCGAAGTGATGCGTGATCAGGCCCGGCGAGACGTCGGCCCGCGCCGCGATGGTCCGGAACGGCGTGTCGAACCCGGCCTCGGCGAAGCAGGCGATCGCGGCGTCGCGGATGCGCGCACGGGCGGTGAGGTCGGCCATCGAGCGCTCGCTCGACGCGGCTATACGCATGACCAGCAGGCTATACACGCAACTAGCGTGATCACAAGTCGCCCCGCTACCGGGGACAAATGTCCGGGGAACGGCCCGGATCGCGCTGGGAGCATCGGACACGTCAATCCAGACCACATCTGATTCACGGGAGTGTCCGGTGGAGAAGAGACTTGGTGTGGTGTCGATCATCGTGGAGCGGTCGGTCGCCCCCGTCGATGACGTCAATGACCTGCTCACGCAGTTCGGCGACGAGATCATCGGGCGCCTCGGACTCCCCCACCCCGCACGGGGTGTGAACGTCATCACCGTCGTCGTCGACACCTCCGTCGAGCGCGTCTCCGCGCTCACGGGCAAGCTGGGCAAGCTCCCCGGGGTTCAGGTGCGGTCTCTCATGTCCCGGACCGCGCCAGGAGCCCCTCTTGCCACTCCCCCTGACGACTGACCGACGCCGCACCGGCGCGGCCCGCGCGCTGATCGATCGCCTCTCGGCCGAGGGCCGCCTGCCCGTCGACGACCTCGAGACGCTCATCCGGACCGCGACCGACGCCGACCGCGCGTACGCACGCGAGGCCGCCGTCGCCGTCGCGCACGAGAACTTCGGCAACCGGGTCTTCGTGCGCGGCCTCATCGAGTTCTCGAACCACTGCCGCCAGGACTGCTTCTACTGCGGCATCCGCAAGAGCAACCGCGAGACCGAGCGCTACCGGCTCGACGCGGAGCAGATCCTCGCCTGCTGCGCCGCCGGGCACGCCCTGGGGTACCGCACGTTCGTCCTGCAGAGCGGCGAGGACTCCCGCTACACGACCGAGGTCCTCGTCGACATCATCGGTCGGATCCGCGCCACGTACCCCGACTGCGCGATCACGCTCTCGGTCGGCGAACGGGGACGCAGCGCCTACCAGGCCTTCTTCGACGCCGGGGCCAACCGGTTCCTGCTCCGGCACGAGACGGCCACGGCGGACCACTACGCGCGGCTGCACCCCGCCGGTCAGACCCTCGCGACGCGGATGGAGTGCCTGCGCACCCTCAAGGACATCGGGTTCCAGACCGGGGCAGGCTTCATGGTCGGCTCACCGTTCCAGACGGTCGGCGACCTGGCCCGCGACCTCGCGTTCCTCGCCGAGCTCCGGCCACACATGGTCGGCATGGGGCCGTTCCTGCCGCAGCACAGCACCCCGTTCCGGGACGAGCAGGCCGGGGACGTCGACCTGACGCTCTTCCTGCTCAGCCTCGTCCGCCTGATGCTCCCCACGGTCCTCCTGCCCTCGACGACGGCGCTCGGCACCGCACGGAGCGGGGGCCGCGAGGCGGGCATCCTGGCCGGCGCGAACGTGATCATGCTCAACCTGAGCCCCACCGACCTGCGCCCGAAGTACCTGCTGTACGACAACAAGCCCGTGAGCGGGGACATCGCCGAGATGACCCAGGCGGCGCGCGCGTCGCTCGGCGCCCTCGGCTACGAGATCGTCGTCGACCGCGGCGACCACCCGGAGGTGGCCCGGTGAGCCTCATGGACACCCCGCGCGCCAACCGCCTGCACATCGGCGTCTACGGCAAGCGCAACGTCGGCAAGTCCTCCCTGGTGAACGCCATCACCGGCCAGTCCATCGCGGTCGTCTCCGACGTCCCCGGCACGACGACCGACCCGGTGTACAAGGCGATGGAGCTCCACCCCGTGGGTCCCGTCGTCTTCATCGACACCGCCGGGCTCGACGACGTCGGCCACCTCGGCCGCTTGCGCGTCGACAAGACGCGCGAGGCCGCGCAGAAGACGGACGTCGCCCTGGTCGTGTTCACCGGTGAGCCCGACGTCGAGGCCGAGTGGGTCGCCGACCTCGGCCGTCGCGGCGTCCCCGTCGTCGCCGTCGTGAACAAGGCGGACGAGCTCGCCGACGCCGAGGCCGTCCGGGCCGCGGTGAAGGCGCGCCTGCGCCTGGACGCCGTCGTCGTGAGCGCCCGGACGGGGCAGAACGTCGCCGCGATCCGCGACGCGATCCTCGCCGAGCTGCCCGACGACGAGCCCGTCAGCATCACCGGCGCCCTCGCGGAGCCGGGTGACCTCGTGCTGCTCGTCATGCCCCAGGACATCCAGGCACCCAAGGGCCGCCTGATCCTGCCGCAGGTCCAGACCCTGCGCGACCTGCTCGACAAGAAGTGCCTGGTGATGAGCTGCACGACCGACAGGCTCGCCGAGACCCTGGCGGCGCTCTCCCGACCGCCGAAGCTCATCATCACCGACTCCCAGGTGTTCCCCGTGGTGCACGCCGCCAAGCCCCCGGAGAGCCTGCTCACCTCCTTCTCCGTCCTCTTCGCCAGCTACAAGGGCGACATCGACGCCTTCGTGGCGGGGGCCCGTGGCATCGACGCGCTCACCGCGACGTCGCGGGTGCTCATCGCCGAGTCCTGCACCCACGCGCCGCTCGAGGAGGACATCGGCCGGGTCAAGATCCCGGCCCTCCTGCGCCGGCGGTTCGGCGAGACGCTGCAGGTCGACATGCTCAGCGGCCCCGGTCTCCTGGAGGACCTGGACAGCTACGACCTCGTGATCCACTGCGGCGGCTGCATGTTCAACCGCCGCCACGTGCTCTCCCGCATCGACGAGGCCCGCGCGCACGGCGTCCCGATCTCGAACTACGGCATCACCATCGCCCACCTGTCGGGGATCCTCGACCAGATCACGCTCGCACCGCGATGACCCAGGTCGCCGAGCAGCCGAGCACCGGGACGCGCCCGTCGCCGGACGCCCCGCGCGGGCCTGCGTCCGATGTCGGGACGCCGGGGGTCGCGGGATCCGCGCGCCGCCCCGGCCGCGGCCTGCGGGTGAGCCGGCGGCTGGCTCGGACCGTCAGGGGCGTCGTGCGCCGCAACCGCCACGGCCTGGTGGTGACCGGCGTCGTCGTCGGGGCGTGGTGGCTCGTGTGCGCGCTGCGCCTCAAGAGCGCCTACGTGCTGCCGCCGCCGGACCGGGTCTGGGAGGCCGCCGTCGCCATGACGACGTCGGGCGAGCTGGCGCGCCACGTGGTGACCAGCCTCGGCCGGGTGGGCGCCGGGTTCGCGCTCGCGTTCGCGCTCGCCTTCGGCGTGGGCGTGCTCGCGGTGGTCGCCCCCCGCGTGCACGCCTACCTCAGTCCGGCTCTGGACTTCCTCAAGAACGTCCCACCCCTGGCGCTCATCCCGCTGCTGATCCTCTGGTTCGGCATCGGCGAGACCCCGAAGCTCGTGGTCATCGTCCTGACGGCCGTCTTCCCGATGTCCATGGGCATCACGAAGGGGCTGCGGTCCTGCGGCCAGGACCTGCTCGACGTCGGCACGTCGCTGCACCTGTCGCCGGCGCGCACGTTCGTGCTCATCCGACTGCCGCACGCGCTCCCCGACGTCCTCGTGGGCATGCGCGTCAGCCTCGGCTACGCCTGGCGCGCCCTCGTGGGTGCCGAGATGTTCGCGGCGGCGGCCGGACTCGGTGCGCTCATCGTCGACGCGGGCAACATGGCGCGGTCCGACAAGGTCATCGTCGGCGTCATCGCGATCGGGGCCGTCGGGCTGGCCACCGACCGGCTCTTCGCCCGCCTCGTCCGCAGGTACCTGCGCTGGGGGATCGATGACAGCTGGCGCTGAGATCTCCGGGCTGCACAAGAGCTACCGGCTGAACGACCGGACCGTTCCCGTCCTCGTCGGGCTCGACCTCGTCCAGCGCGACGGCATCACCGTCGTCGTCGGGCCGAGCGGCTGCGGCAAGACGACCCTGCTGCGCCTGGTCGCGGGCATGGAGCGGGCCGATGCCGGCGTCGTCCGCGTCCGCGGGACCGGGCGCATCGGGATGGTCTTCCAGGAGCCGCGGCTCATGCCCTGGCTCACGGCCGCGCAGAACGTGGCCCTCGGTCAGCGCCGGGGTCGGTGCGACACGACCGCCCTGCTCGCCCTCACCGGGCTCGCCGGCTTCGAGGACGCCCTCCCCCACCAGCTCTCCGGCGGGATGCAGCACCGCGTGGCGCTGGCGCGCGCGCTGGCCAACGGACCGTCCCTGATCCTCATGGACGAGCCCTTCGCCGCGCTCGACGAGCAGACCCGCGAGGGGATGCAGGACCACCTGCTCGAGGTGCAGCGGACCACCGGCATGAACGTCCTCTTCGTGACGCACAGCCTCGACGAGGCCCTCTACCTGGGCGACCGCATCGTCGTCCTGCGCGGCGGCCGGATCGCCGCCGACCACACCGTGACCCGGTCGTCCGGCCGGCGCACCCGCGAGCCCGACGACGCGCTCGCCCGAGTCATCCGCACGACGACCCAGAGGGAAGAACCATGACCAGAAGGACCCCGGCGCTCGTCGCCGTCCTCGCGCTCGCCGCCGCCGCCCTGACCGGCTGCACCGCCGACGCCGAGGGGGCGGCCACCCCCGATCCGTCGACCACCGTCGCCGCCCCGGCGGAGCCCAGCGTCGACGAGGTCGCCGTCACCTACGTCACCTCGCCGCTGAACGTCCCGTCGATCGTCGAGCGGCAGATCGGGGCCTTCTCCGACGCGTTCGGCGACGGTGTCGAGGTGACCTACTCCGAGCTGACGACCGGGCCGGAGCAGACGGCGGCCCTGGCCTCCGGCGACATCCAGTTCCTCTTCGCCGTGGGCGCGACCTCGGTGATCATGGCGGCGGCGAACGGCGCGGACATCGCGATCGTCGACACCTACAGCCGCTCTCCCGAGGCCTTCATGCTGGTGAGCGGCCCCGACGGCCCGACGACGCCGGCCGAGCTCGCGGGGCGCACCATCGCCGGCCCCAAGGGCACGATCCTGCACGAGCTGCTGCTCGCCTACCTCGCGAGCGGCGGGCTGACGGCCGATGACGTGAACCTCGTCGACATGAAGATCCCGGACGCGCAGGCCGCGCTCGCCGGCGGCAGCGTCGACGTCGCGCTCCTCGCGGGGCCGGCCGCCGCCACCATGCTCGCGGACGGCTACCGCACGGTGACCGACGGCACCGGGCTCGTCGGCGCGACGATCGTCGTCGCGACCAGCCGGACGTTCGCCGACGAGCACCCGGACGTCGTCCGGACGTTCGTCGAGGCGCACCGCGCCGTGCTGGCCTACATGGACGAGAACCCCGACGAGGTCCTCGAGATGACCGCCGCCGAGACCGGGCTCCCCCTCGAGGCGGTCCGCGAGATGTACCCGATGTACGACTTCGACTGGGCGGTGACCGACGCCGACCTCGCGGCGATGGAGGCGACCCAGGACTTCATGCTCGCGAACCAGATGATCGCGGAGCCGGTCGACGTCCCGAGCCTGGTCCTCGACCTCGACTGACACCGACCCGGTGGTCCGGCGGGGTGCAGGGGCCCCGCCGGGCCACCGCTCTCAGCCCGCCGCGCGCCTGACGAGCTCGACGATCCTGGCCTCCTCGGCCGGTCCGAGCGTCGTGAGGGCGAAGGCCGTGGGCCACATCGCACCGTCGTCGAGCGGTGCGTCGTCGTTGAAGCCGAGCGTCGAGTAGCGCGCCTTGAACTTGGCCGCCGGCTGGAAGAAGACCGTCGCCTTGCCCGCCTTGCCGTACGCGGGCATGCCGTACCAGGTGCGCGGCTCCAGCTCGGGGGCAGCCTCGCGGATGATCGCGTGGATCCGCTCGGCGACCACGCGATCGGCCTCCGGCAGCTCGGCGATCTTCGCGAGCACCTCCTGCTCGGCGTCCACCTTGTTGCCGCTCCGGGCCTTCTTGAGCTCACGCGCTCGCTCCTTCATCGCGGCGCGCTCCTCCTCGGTGAACGTGTCGCCGCCGCGCTCCCCAGCGGCCGGGTCCGTCGTCGTCCTCGCCATCAGGTCCTCCCGTCGTCGCCGCCACGCCCTCCGGCGTCGGCGGTGCCCCGCGGCGGGGCTTCACCAGGCTAGGAAAGGACGCGCGCGGGTGGCTTCTCGAATCCTGACCGACCGGCGCCGGACGCCGGGAGGCCCTCAGCCGGCCCGGTCGAGCCGCGCGGCGCTCCAGTCCACGACCTGAAGAGGCACCACGAGGACCGGACGGTGCTGGTGGTGGCTCAGACGCACCGCCACCGAGCCCTCGAGCACCTCGCGCACCCTCGCCCCGGTCCCCGGCACGCGCGTCCCGACGACGAAGCCGGCTGCGTCGACGGCGCGCGCGAGGTGGGTGAGCGCTCGGTCGGCCCGCCCGGCCAGGTACCGGAAGTGCCACGAGACCCCGGCCGGGTCGAGCACCGCCGCAAGGTGCTCGCGCAGGAGGTGCTCGCGCTCCTGCCAGGCGTCGTCAGCGCCGTCGGGATCGACGGCGTCGTGCACCACGGTGCCGTCGGGGCGCTCCTCGCGCGCGAAGCGGGAGGGGTCCGCGTACGCGCAGTAGAGCGCGGAGGTCCCGCAGGCGGTCGCCCAGAGGACCGCCGTCCGGACCACCAGCTCCGGCTGGGACGGCGTCACGCCCACGACGACGGGGTGGCCGGCCAGCGGCACCATCCGGTCGACGGCGGGTTGGGGGACGGTGTGGGTCGAGCGGCGTTCGGGCACGGCGCGTCACCTCCGGTTCGAGGCTAGTCCGCGCCCGCCGGCGGCGTCCTCACCGCACCGCCCACATCATCCCGACACCGGCCGCGGCGGCCGCCACGCACAGCGCCAGCGTGCCGAGGGCGTTCGCGACGGCCCAGCGCCACTCGTCGGACTGCGCGAGCCGCACCGTCTCGATCATCGCGGTGGAGAACGTCGTGTACCCGCCGCAGAAGCCCGTGGCCGCGACGACCAGCCAGGTAGGACCGAGCCCGTGCCACTGCGCGGCACCGTTGAGCAGGCCGATCACCAGCGAGCCGGTGACGTTGACGAGCATCGTCGCCACGGGCAGCGCCTGAGCCGTCCGCGCCCGCACGGCCCCGTCGACGACGAAGCGGGCGGCCGCGCCGAGGCCACCGGCGAGGGCGACGGCCAGGACGAGCGGCACGGTCACGCCGCTCATGAGGCACCGTCCGTGCGTCGCGCCGCGCGTCGTCCGGCCACGACGACCCCCGCCAGCGCCGCCACGAAGCCGAGTGCCACGCTCCCGAGCCCGTACGCCGCGCCGGGGCCCACGTCCCCGCGCGCCCAGAATCGCTCGACCTCGATGGCGAGACTGCTGAACGTCGTGAACCCGCCGAGGAGCCCCGTGCCGAGCGTCAGCCGCACGGCACGTCCGCGGGGCGTCTCCGGCCCGCGACGCACGAGCGCCTCGAGGAGCACGCCCAGCAGGAACGCGCCGACGACGTTCGCGCCGAACGTCGCCACGGGCCACCCGGCCCCCGGCACCGCGGAGGCGAGCAGGTACCGGGCTGTCGTCCCCACGGCGCCTCCGAGGGCGACCAGGGCGACGAGGCCCGGGCGCAGGTACGCCGGCCGACTCACGGGGACCATCCAACCAGCCAGAGCCCTCGGGCCCGGTCAGGCAGGCAGTGCGCGATCCGCGGCCCGACTGGTCACCCGGCCTGCCCCGGCTCGAACGCGTCGGGCACGCCGTCGGCGTCGGAGTCGACCGACTCCGCCACCTCGAGCCGCACGTAGGCGCGGTTCCTCGACCTCAGCAGGGCGCCGGCGACCGTGGCTGCGAGCAGCGAGCCCGTGAGCACGCCGACCTTCACGTGCTCGGCACGGACGTCGGACGCGAAGGCCAGCTCGCCGATGAGCAGCGAGACGGTGAACCCGATCCCGCCGAGGGCGGCGACCGCCAGGACGTCCAGCCACGCCAGGCTGGCGTCGAGCCTCGCCCGGGTCAGCCGCGCGACGAGCCAGGTGGTCCCGAAGATGCCGACGACCTTCCCGAGGACGAGACCGGCGACGATCCCGAGCGCCACAGGGTCGCCCAGCGACGACCGCAGCCCGTCGAGCCCGCCCACCGTCACCCCTGCCGCGAAGAACGCGAACACCGGGACCGCGACGCCGGCCGAGAGCGGACGGAACCGGTGCTCGAAGTGCTCCGCGAGCCCTGGGCCCGCCTCGGGACCACCCCCGCGTGCGCTGCGCAGGACCGGCACGGTGAAGCCGAGCAGAACGCCGGCCACCGTCGCGTGCACCCCGGACTCGTGCATGAGCGCCCAGGCGACGACGGCGAGCGGGAGCAGCACCCACCAGGCACGGACGCGGCGCTGGACGGCGACGGCGAAGAGGCCGACGACGGCGAGCGAGCCCACCAGCGGGAGGACGCGGACGTCGTCGGTGTAGAAGAGCGCGATGACCGTGACCGCAAGCAGGTCGTCCACGACCGCGAGGGTCAGCAGGAACGTCCGCAGGGCTGCGGGAAGGTGGGTGCCGAGCACGGCCAGCACGGCGAGGGCGAAGGCGATGTCCGTGGCGGTGGGGATCGCCCACCCGGTGAGCGCGTCCGACCCGGCGCGCGACGCCACGACCAGGTACACGAGGGCGGGCACCACCATGCCACCGACCGCCGCCAGGATGGGCAAGGCGGCGCGGCGAGGGTCGCGCAGGTCGCCCGCCACGAACTCCCGCTTGAGTTCCAGCCCCACGACGAAGAAGAAGACCGCCAGCAGGCCGTCGGCGGCCCAGGTGCCGAGCGACAGGTCCAGGTGGATCGATGCAGGACCGACCTTCAGGTCGCGCAGGTCGGCGTAGCCCTCGGCCCACGGCGAGTTGGCCCAGGCCAGCGCCAGGACCGTGGCGACGAGCAGAAGCGCACCGCCGACTGTCTCCTTGCGCAGGATCTCGGAGATGCGGCGGGTCTCCGCCCAGGAGCGGCGGGGAATCAGGTTCTGGGTGGCGTCGGCCACGGGGCACCCTTCGGGGTCGGCAACGTGATGCCGACCAGGCTTCCCGGCGCTCCGAGGTGAGTGTATCGGGGCCCGCCGGGGGTCTCCTGACGAGTCCCGGCAGCCTCAGGCCGCGTGCACGGGCGCCAGGCTGAACGCGCCCTCGTCCTCCTGGGCGTTGTGGAACTTCAGGACCGCGTACAGGCCGTAGAGCAGGCGCCGCACGTCGACGACGTCGTCGGCGGTGATCGGCTCGCCAGGGTCGGCCGAGACGGAGTCGAGCAGGCGCCGCAGGCGGTGCACCTGGTGCTCGATCTCGGCGTGCGTCCGGCTCAGTGCGGCGACGGCCTCGTGGCTGTGGAGCGCACGGGCGACGAGCGGGACGAGCAGCTCCTCGTCGGCGCGCTCGTGGGGAAGCAGGTCACGCTCGAGCGCGTCGAGGAGCTCGCGCGCCGCGGCGAGGCTCGGGTCCTGCGTGGACAGCTGGTCGGCGACGGCGGCGACCCGCTCGACGAGCGGGGCCAGCCCGTCGTGCTCGGTCCGCAGCAGGGCGAGCGTACGGCGGTCCTCCTCCGGCAGGTCGATCGTGTGCAGTCGCGTCGGGAGCACCGCGCGCAGCGCGATGGCGATCGCGAGCAGGTCGATCACCTCCTGGAGCGCGGCGCCCACGGCCGGCGTCAGCCAGCCCGCAGCCGCAGCCGCCATGGCCAGCATCGACAGGCCCATGCCCACGGTCACCGACTGGAGCGCGATGCCCCGTGACCGGCGCGCCACGAGGATCGCGTCCGCCAGCGCGTCGACACGGTCCACGGTCAGCACGACGTCCGCGGCCTCCGACGACGCCGTCGCGCCGCGGGCCGCCAGCGCCACCCCGACGTCCGCCGCCGCCAGGGCGGGCGCGTCGTTGATACCGTCCCCGACCATGATCGTCGGCCCGTGCCGGGACTCCCGCCCCAGGGCGGCGAGCTTGTCCGACGGGTCGCAGTCGGCGAGCACGGTGTCGACGCCGACGATCCTGCCCACCGTGTCGGCGACGTCCGCGCGGTCGCCCGTCGCCAGGACCACGCGCCGGATGCCCGCGGAGCGCAGCGCACGAACCATGCGTGGAGCGTCCGGACGGATCGGGTCGTGGAGCAGGATCGCGGCGACGATCACGCCGTCGACCTCGACCAGCACGCTCATCGACCCGTCGAGGTCCGCGCGTCGCCGGACCTGCCGCGCCCACCGGTCGGCGCGGGACCCCGTGATCCACTCGGGCCGCCCCACGCGCACGGTCGCGCCGCCCGCGCTCCCCCGCACACCCCTGCCCGGTGACTCCTCGACGTCGGAGGGCAGGTCGAGGCGCAGGCCGCGCGACAGCGCCGCCTCCACGATGGGCCCGGCGAGGACGTGCGCGGACACCTGGTCCACGCTCGCGGCCAGGCGCAGCGCCTCGTCGGTGTCCGCGCCATCCCGACCGAGGACGTCGGTCACGGCCGGCCGGCCGCGCGTGAGCGTGCCGGTCTTGTCGAACACCACGACCTGACCGGCGGCCAGCCGCTCGAGCGCCGCGCCACCCTTGACCACGACGCCGAGCCGCGCCGACCGCGAGAGGCCCGAGACGATGGCGATCGGCGCGGCCAGGAGCAGCGGGCACGGCGTCGCGACGACCAGGACCGCGACCGCACGCACGGGATCGCCCGCGAGCCACCAGGCGACACCGGCGAGCACGAGGGTGAGCGGCACGAAGGCCACGGCCCAGCGGTCGGCGACCCGCACGAAGGGCGCGGAGGTCGCCTGCGCCTCTGCGACGAGGCGGACGAGCGCGGCGTAGGTCGACGTCTCGGCCGTCGTCGTCGTCACCAGCTCCACGGGCGGGCCGACGTTCACGACGCCGGAGCGCACGTCGTCACCGCCGGGCCGCTCCACGGGGGCCGGTTCGCCGGTGAGCGCCGACTCGTCGAACGTCGCGGGACCGGTCAGGCGACCGTCGACCGGGACGACCTCCCCGGTGGCCACGAGCAGGTGCTCGTTGAGGCCGATCTCCTCGACGGGAACCTCGAGCACGCCGTCGGCGGTGATCCGGCGGGCACGCCGCGGAGCCCGCGCGGTGAGCAGGCTCAGCTCGCGCCGGGCGCGCGCCGCGGCGCGCTCCTCGAGCACCTGTCCCGTGGCGAGCATCGCCGTGATGATCGCGCCTGCGAGCGGCTCCCCCACCCACAGCGCCCCGGCGAGGGCGAGCACCGCGATCACGTCGACGGTGGGCCTCCGCTCGCGCAGTGCGGCTCCCATCGCGGCCAGCGCGAACACCAGTCCGAGGACGGCACCCGCCGACCACGACCCGTCCGCGACCGACGAGGCCCCACGTGCCCACGCGAGACCGCCGGCGCCGAGGAGGACGACGGCGAGGGCGAGGACGAGCAGGTCCTGATGGCGGCGCAGGGTGCCCATGCCTCCGAGGCTAGCCACGACACGCACGCCGGGCGGCTGGTCGGGCCGATGTCACCCGCGCACCCGACGTCTCCTGGCACTGTTCGTCGGGCGCCCTGCTGTGCGATGCCGCACACTGGGCTGCTGGTTCAGGCGGCGGACACGGGCAGGAGCAGCGACGTGCGCATCTCCCGCAGCAACGCCCAGTTCCAGCAGTGGGAGGCGCTGCTGCGGAACCCGGCCAAGCGCCGGCGCACGGGTGAGTTCCTGGTGCAGGGCGTCCGGCCGATCACCGTTGCCGTGGAGGTCGGCTGGCCGATCCGGGCCGTTCTCTACGACGCCGAACGATCGCTCTCCCGGTGGGCGGCCGACATGCTCGAGCGAGCCGGCGGCCAGCGCGTGGCTGTCGCACCGGACCTCATGCGGACGCTGGGCGAGAAGGAGCAGGGCCCGCCCGAGCTCGTCGCGGTCGCGGCACTCCCCGACGACGACCTGGCCCGCGTCGACGTCGCGCCGTCGTTCTTGGGGGTCGCCTTCGACCGGCCGTCCACGCCCGGGAACATCGGCACGATCATGCGGTCGCTGGACGCGTTCGGTGGGTCGGGTCTGCTCGTCACCGGGCACGGGGCCGACCCGTACGACCCGGCGTCGGTCCGCGCGTCGACGGGCTCGCTGTTCGCCCTGCCCGTGGTCCGGGCCCCGTCACACCACGAGGTGACGGCCTGGGTCCGAGCCGTCAGCACGGCGGGCCCGTCCGTCGCGGTCGTCGGCACCGACGAGGACGGCGACGTGGACCTCGCCGACGTCGACCTGACGGGCCCGACCCTGCTCGTGATCGGGAACGAGACCCGAGGGATGAGCGCGGGCTGGCGCGAGGCGTGCGACGTCGTGGCGCGCATCCCGATCGGCGGCGTCGCCAGCTCGCTCAACGCCGCCGTCGCCGCCGGCATCGGGCTGTACGAGGCGGCGCGTCAGCGCGGCCGGACATCGCAACGGTAGCCGCCGTCAGGCGACCTTCCAGGGGTGCTCCGGGTCCGTCGGGACGGGCGCCGAGGTGACGCGGACGGCGTACGTCGGCGCGGGACGACCGGGCACCGGACCGAGGTAGGCGTGGCCCGTCATGCGGCACCACACGGGTAGGTCGATCGGGGCGACCGGGTCCGTCGTCGACAGGTGCACGACGTCGCCGTCGGGAAGCGTCGCGACCAGGTCCCGCAGCATGACGAGCAGGCGCGCGCACCCGAGGTCTCCCCCGTCGAGGTGGTGGACCCCGGGCTGCCGGCTGCTCATCCCCGCGAGGATATCGGCGCCGGTGCGCCGGCTGGCAGGCCGCGCCACGGTCCTGGGCCGTTGGTCCCTTGCGGGCGCTCGGCCACATGACTAGGCCGGTGAGTGGGAGAGGCCTCGAAGCGTCCGACAGCTGCCGGGTCGAGTGCCTCCTAGGGGGCCCGCATGAGCACGACTGCGCACCGGCTCAACCACCTGGACCGCCCGTCGAACCCGAGGGTCCACATCCCGCGAGCGGCCGCACGTCACGGCCCGACGGGCCTCCCTGAGCTCTCTCCCCCGCACCCCACGCCGAGAGCCGCCGCGCCACCCCGGCTGGTAGCCGGCGCCCTGGTCGTCCTTGTCGTGATCCTCGTCGTGCCCGCCGTGCTCTCGCTCGTCGGGGCCTTCCAGTGGCCCGCGTGGGCATCGTGGTCGCTGATGGTCCTCGGGCTCATCGGGCTCGTCCTGGGTGCGCTCGTGGTGTGGCCGAAGGCGCTCGTGCCACGTGTGGCAGGAGCGACCGCGCTCGAGCGCGCGAAGCTCCAGAACGACGCCCGCACCAGCCTGGTGAGTGGGACGACGATCGCCACGGCGCTCCTCGCCGCAGTCCTGGCCTGGAACCAGCTCGCGGGTACCCGTGCCGACTCACTGGAGCAGCAGAGGGCGACCGAACAGCAGCAACGCGCGACCGAGCAGCAGCAACGCGCGACGGAACGGCAGCTCTGGATCGCCGGGCAGCAGCTCAACGCACAGGCGTACAACACGGCGGTCACCCTCCTGGCGGGCGCCACGGTGAACGAACGCTCGGCAGGCGTCGTCGCTGTCCAGCGCATGGGAGAGCAGGGAGCGAGAGCCCAGCTGAACGGCGAAGACCTCAGCAACTACCCGCTGACGAGCCGCGCAGCGATCGTCATGCTCACCGATCACATCGCGAGCCAGGCGCCGCTCGACGGGACGTGGACGCCCTCGACCTCCACACCGTCGCTTCGACACGACCGTGCCGACGTGCAGCACGCCCTGGGCGCGATCTCGGCGATCACCTCGTACCGGATCACCCAGCGCGCCCGGCTCATGGACGTCGACCTGAGGGGCGCGGAGATCGCCCAGGGCACCTTCGACTCAGCCAAGTTCGACCGCTCCGACCTCTCCTTCGCCGACGCCCGTGGCGGATCCGGCACCTTCACGTCCTTCTGCGCAGCGACCTTCGTCGGTGCGAGCCTGCGTCACGCCCACCTCGCCGGCTCCGACTTCCGCCAGGCTGAGCTCAGCGGCGCGGACGTCACAGGCGCCGACCTCCACGGCGCACACTTCGAGGGAGCGAACCTCTCCGGGACGATCGGCCTCGCCACGGCGAATCTCGAGGGCGCGACGTACGACAGGACCGCCGCGGAGCTCGCCCCGGGGACTCCGTGGGCCGAGTACGGGATGGTCCTCACCGAAGACCCCGCCACGTGCGGTGAGTGGTTCCAGCAGTGAGCGGCTCAGGCCACGATCCGCCAGGCGAGGATCCCGAACAGCACGCCGAGGCTGTTGGTGGCCCAGTGCATGCCGGCGCTGGCCAGGACGCTGCCGCTGCGGCGGCGCAGCTCGCCGGCCACCGCCCCGCCGATCGCGGTGAACAGCACGATCGCCCCGATGACCAGCACGGTCGCTCCTGCGCCGGCCAGGCCGAGGCCGCTCACGACGTCGCCGATCCCGTGGTTGGCGGTCGTGATGTTCCGTGACGGAAGGATGTGCCAGAGCCCGAACAGGGCGGACGACGCCAGGAGCACCCGCCACGTGGTGGCGTGCCGGGAGAGGACCGCCCAGAGCACGGAGCGGAACGCGACCTCCTCGACCAGGATGGTCGTCACCGGGATGGTCACGAACGCGGCGAAGAGCGCGCTCCCGACGCCGAGGTGATAGCGGGCGTCGAGGAACGCGGTCCGGCTCACCGGCAGCAGCACGCCGATCAGGTAGACGACCGCCACCACCCCGATCACGCCGAGACCCCACCGCATCCCGGACCGGTGCCGACGCCGGTGCAGGCCCAGCTCGTGCCAGGTCAGCCCGTTCCACCGCGCGAAGGCGAGGAGGGCACCGGCGACCACAGGCCCCAGCCACCAGGCCTGCCAGACCAGGTGCTGCACCACGTTCACGGCCACCAGGGTGGCGATCACGACGCCGGTCGCCACCCACTCCGGCACGCGGTTGTCCCGGGCGCTCGACCGCGCACCAGGAGCGACGTCAGAGAGGTCCTCCGACGCCGCGGTGGCAGTGGAGGCAGCGGTGGGGAGCACGAGCGCGGAGGCCCGCACGTCGGCAAGGGTCACGCGGATGCGGCCTGACTCTGGGCGGAGGGGACTCTTCGAGTGTGACATCCGGTTCGGGCGACCAGCCGGGACGGGTGGGTGAATCGTGTGTGCGATGCGGGAGGATCCTGCGAGCGCGGCCGGGGGAACCGCGTCAAGAGGGCGGCACGGCGCGTCAGGATCGCGTCAAGACCCGAGGCCCGAGCCATCCGCACGGTGTGCGCTCGTCTCGTGTCCACATCGAACCTTCCCAAGCGGCTGCTCGTCGGGCGGCCGCTGAGCTCGTCGCGGATGGGCGAGACACTGCTGCCGAAGCGCCTGGGGCTCCCCGTGTTCTGCTCGGACCCTCTCTCGTCGAACGCGTATGCCACCGAGGAGATCCTTCTCGTCCTGTCCGTCGGAGGCCTCGCGCTCCTGCACCTCACGCCCTGGATCGCGGGCGCGGTGATCGTGCTGCTGGTCGTCGTCGTGGCCTCGTACCGGCAGACGTGCCACGCGTACCCCGGGGGCGGCGGGGCGTACGCCGTGAGCCGTGCGAACCTCGGGCAGAACGCCGCACTCGTCGCCGCATCGGCGCTGCTCGTCGACTACGTCCTCACCGTCGCGGTCTCCGTGGCCGCCGGCGTCTCGAACCTCGTCTCGGCACTGCCGTCGCTCGCACCTGCCGCGGTGCCACTGTCGCTCGGCATGGTGACCCTCCTGACCCTGGCGAACCTGCGCGGCGTGCGGGAGTCCGGCCGGGCGTTCGCCGTGCCGACGTACGGGTTCGTGCTCGTCGTCTTCCTCATGATCGCGGTGGGCCTCGCGCGCGTTCTCGTGGGTGACACGCCTACGGCCGAGTCCGCAGCCCTCGCGGTGGAGCCGGCGGCAGGGCAGGCACTCGGCGGACTGGCCCTCGTCGCCGTGATCCTGCGAGCGTTCGCCTCGGGCTGCACGGCGCTCACCGGGGTGGAGGCAGTCAGCAACGGTGTCCCGAGCTTCCGCTCGCCGAAGAGCCGGAACGCCGCGACGACGCTGGCCGTCATGGGCCTGCTGACCGTCACGATGTTCGCCGGTCTCACGGTGCTCGCGCTCGCCTCAGGCGTCCACGTGGCCGGGGACCTCGAGCACCTGGTCGGTGCCCCGGACGGCTACCACCAGCGGACGGTCATCGCCCAGATCGCCGGCGCGGTCTTCGGTGCCGGCAGCATCGGCTTCTACCTCGTCCAGACGTTCACCACCGCCGTGCTCGTGCTCGCGGCCAACACCGCGTTCAACGGGTTCCCGATCCTCGCCTCGATCCTCGGGCACGACGAGTTCCTTCCCCGGCAGCTCGCGCGCCGCGGGGACCGTCTCGTCTTCAGCAACGGGATCCTCGTCCTCGCCCTTGCCGCAGGCCTGCTCCTGGTGGCGTTCCAGGCGAACCCGACCCGGCTGATCCAGCTGTACATCGTCGGTGTGTTCGTCTCGTTCACGCTGAGCCAGGCCGGGATGGTCAAGCACTGGACCGCAGAGCTCCGGCGGGCTGAGCCCTCGGCACGCCACCGCATCCACCGGGCCCGGATCATCAACACCGTCGGCGCCTGCCTGACGTCGGTCGTCCTCGTCGTGGTCCTCGTCTCGAAGTTCGCGCACGGCGCCTGGATCGTCGTCATCGCGATGCCCTTGCTCTTCGTGGCGATGCTCGGCGTCCACCGGCACTACGCGCGGGTGGACGACTCGCTGGCGCCGAGCATCGGCGGGGTCACGTTGCCGAGCCGGGTCCACGCCGTCGTGCTGGTGTCCCGCCTCAACGCGCCGACCCTCCGGGCCCTCGCGTACGCGCGCGCCACCCGGCCGTCGACGCTCGTCGCACTCACGGTGAGCACCGACCGCGACGACACCGAGCGCCTCGCTGACGAGTGGGAACGCCGAGGCGTGCCGGTGCCGCTCACGGTCGTGGCGTCCCCCTATCGCGACGTCATCCGGCCGGCGGTCGACTTCGTCTCCGACCTCCGGCGCCAGGGGCCGCGCGACGTGGTGGCTGTGTACGTCCCCGAGTTCGTGCTCGACCGCTGGTGGGAGCACCTGCTCCACAACCAGACGGCGCTGCGGCTCAAGGCGCGGCTGCTCTTCCTGCCGGGTGTGATGGCGACCAGCGTGCCCTGGCGACTCGGGGCCGACGGCCGGGACCAGCTGTCCGCGCCACCGGTGACCACGCCCGATGCCGCGCCCTCGCCGGGGCCCACGGGCGACGTCGTCGCCGCGACACCACTGCCCGTGCCACGCTGAGCGCGTGCTGGACCAGGGAACGTCGACGCACGCGCTCCGGCGTCGGCCGCGGCTCGGGGGCGGTCTGTCCGCCCGCCGTCGGGCGGCCGGCTTCCTCATCGCCGCCGTCGCGCTGCCGGCCCTCACGGTGGCACTCCTGCAGGTGGCCGACGACCTCGCGTTGGGCAGCCGGCTCCTGACCTACCTGCTCACAGTGGTGGTGATCGCGGCGGTCGGAGGCCTCGGGCCGGGCGTCCTGGCCGCGCTCGCGAGCGTGCTGGTGGCGAACTGGTACTTCACCCCGCCCTACCGCACGCTCGTGGTCGAGGGGCGCGACGCCGTCGTCGAGCTGGTCGTCTTCGGCGTGGTGTCGCTCATCGTGAGCATGGTCGTCGAGCTCGCCGCGCGGGACAGGGCCGGCGCCGAGCGGAGCCGGGCCGAGGTCAGCCTCCTGTCGAGCGTCGCGGGCCGCCCGGCAGGTCAGCTGAGCCTCGCGGAGGTGCTCGAGCAGGTCCGGGCGACGTTCGGCATGGCGTCCGCCGCGCTCGTGCGAACAGGCCCTGACGGCACCTCGGCCGTGGTCGCCGCTGTCGGTGACGTCCCCGACGAGCCCTCGAGCATCCGCGTCGAGGCCAGCGCGGAGCTGGCCCTGCTGGCCCACGGCCCCTCCCTCTTCGCCGAGGACCGGGCTGCACTCGAGCGGCTCGCGGCCGCCGCGGCGCGCGCCTGGGAGGGCCAGCACCTGGCCGCGAACGCGGACCGGCTCCGTGAGGCGGACCGGGTGCGCTCGGCTCTGCTGGCCGCCGTCGGGCACGATCTGCGGACGCCGCTCAGCGGGCTCAAGGCCTCGGTGAGCAGCCTGCGCCAGCAGGATGTCGAGTGGACGGCCGATGAGCGGGACGAGCTGCTCGCCGCCATCGAGGAGTCGACCGACCGCCTCACCGCGATCATCGCGAACATCCTCGACCTCACCCGGATCGAGGTGGGTTCCGTGGGGGCGCGGGTCGCGCCGGTGGGCGTCGACGAGGTGGCCGCCCGGGCGTTGCTCGGCCTCCGCTCCCCCGTGTCCATGGCGATCCCCGACGACCTTCCGCTCGTGCTGGCCGACGCCGGTCTGCTGGAGCGCGTCATCGCCAACCTCGTCGACAACGCAGCACGGCACACACCGCCCGGACGCACGGTCGACGTCGTCGCGCGCCTGCACACCGCGGGCCTGTCAGCAGTACCCGTCGTGGAGCTGCGCGTCGTCGACCACGGCCCCGGCGTCCCGCCGTCCCTCTGGCCGGCGATGTTCGCTCCGTTCCAGCGCCTCGACGAGCGCACGCCCGGCTCCGGCTCGGGTCTCGGACTGGCGATCGTCCAGGGGTTCTGCGACGCGATGGGCGTCGACGTCCGCCCTGAGGAGACACCGGGGGGCGGCTTCACCATGGCGCTCGAGCTTCCGTTGGCCCCGTCGTGACCCGGGTGCTCGTCGTCGATGACGACCCGACGCTCGTCCGCGCGCTCGTCGTCAACCTCCGTGCGCGGCACTTCGAGGTCGAGACGGCTTCCGACGGCGGAACCGCCCTGCGGCGCGCCGCCTCACACCCTCCGGACCTCGTCATCCTCGATCTCGGCCTGCCGGACCTGGACGGCCTCGAGGTCGTCGCCGGGCTCCGTGGGTGGACCGACGTGCCGATCATCGTGCTCTCGGCCCGTGACACGCAGTGGGCCAAGGTCGACGCGCTCGATGCCGGGGCCGACGACTACGTCACCAAGCCGTTCGGCATGGACGAGCTGCTGGCGCGGATGCGAGCGTCGCTGCGGCGTGCGATGCCCACACCGTCAGCGCCCGTCGTGACGACCGACGCCTTCACCGTGGATCTCGCCGCGCGACGGGTCGTGCGCGACGGCGCCCCGGTCCGCCTGACCCCGACCGAGTGGCACCTTCTCGAGGTGCTCGTCCGCAGTCCCGGGAAGCTGGTCACGCACGCCGAGCTCCTCCGGGACGTGTGGGGGCCGGCGTACGTCGCGCAGTCGAACTACCTACGGGTCTACCTCGCACAGCTGCGGCGCAAGCTCGAGCTCGACCCCGCGCGGCCCACGCACCTCATCACGGAACCAGGGCTCGGCTACCGCTTCGAGCCGTGATGGCCCCCCAGGAATCTTGACGGTTCCTTAACGCCGCCGGTCCACCTGATCCCGCACCTGCGCCCGTACGGTTTCCGGGGCCGCCCTGGGCCCGGACGCACGCCCGAGCAGCGGAGGACCATGCGGGGAAGCTTCGACGGGCCGACGACCGGCGGTCGCGAGACGTCCAGCATCTCGAACCTGCGTCGGCGCCCGTTCCAGCTCGTCGCGGCCGGCTTCGCCCTGGCGGTCGGCGTCGGGACCCTGCTCCTCCTCTCCCCGGCGGCGAGCTCGGGACCGGCCGCGTCGCCGCTCACGGCCCTGTTCACCGCGACGTCGGCCGTGTGCGTGACCGGTCTCGTCGTCGTCGACACGCCGACGGCGTGGTCGCCGTTCGGTCAGGTCGTGATCCTCCTGCTCATCCAGGTCGGCGGCTTCGGGATCATGACGATGGCTTCGCTCCTCGGGCTGCTGCTCTCACGCCGTCTTGGTCTGCAGACGCGCCTCGCCGCCGCGACGTCGGCCAGAACCGTAGGCCTGGGCGACGTCAGGGGCGTGCTCTTGGGCGTCGCACGCACGACGCTGGTCGTCGAGGGCCTCACCGCGCTCGTGCTCACCGCGCGCTGGGCGCTGGGCTACGGCGAGCCGATCGGGCGCGCCCTGTGGTTCGGGGTCTTCCACGCGGTCTCGGCCTTCAACAACGCAGGATTCGCACTCTTCTCCGACAGCCTGATCGGGTTCGCCTCGGATCCCTGGATCTGCGTGCCCCTCACGGCAGCCGTCATCGTCGGTGGCCTCGGCTTCCCGGTGATCCTGGAGATCTGGCGCCAGCACCGCCGACCGTCCAGGTGGAGCCTCCACTCGAAGATCACGGTGCTGACGACCGGCGCGCTCCTGCTGCTCGGGACGCTCTTCTTCCTGGTAGCGGAGTGGAGCAACACGCTGGCCGGCCTGAGTCCCGGTGGTCGCCTCCTGGCCGGGTGGACGCAGTCCGTCATGCCGCGGACCGCGGGGTTCAACTCGATCGACACCGGCCAGCTGCACGAAGGGACGCTCCTCGGCACCGACATCCTGATGTTCATCGGCGGCGGCTCGGCGTCGACCGCTGGAGGCATCAAGCTCACGACATTCGCCGTGCTGCTCGTGGTGATCTGGTCGGAGGTTCGCGGGGACCCGGACGTCAGCATGTTCGACCGGCGGATCGCCGCGAGCGCGCAGCGGCAGGCGGTCTCGGTCGCTCTCGTCGGCGTGGCCGTCGTCATCGTCCCGACGGTCGCCATCTCCCTGACGTCGCCCTTCGGCATCAGCGACGTGCTGTTCGAGGTGATCTCGGCTTCGGCGACCGTCGGGCTGTCGACGGGTATCACGGCGGAGCTGGGTCCGGTGCACCAGCTGATCCTGGTCGTGCTGATGTTCCTCGGTCGGCTCGGGCCGATCACCTTCGCCACGGCGCTCGCTCTCCGCGAGCGACAGCGGTTCTTCCGGTACCCGGAGAGCGCGCCGATCATCGGGTAGCGCCGACGCCCCGCCAGACGCCGGCTGCGTATCGCCGCTCCTCGATCGTCGACGCGCTTACGATCGCGAGGTGGCGAACCTGCGTGGGTCCGGTTCGGCCGTCGGCCTCTGGCGTGAGGGCTCTCTTCGGGTGTTGACGGCGGTCGTCGCCGTGGGCGTTCTGGTGTCAGGTTGTATCCCGTCGGGTCCGTCGTACAGCCCGTACATGACGGGGATCCCCGAGGCTCGGGCTGCTGCTGTTGCGACAGTCAGTGACGCTGCTGGGCGGATCGACTTCTCGGACCAGGTCACCGTCTTGGGCGAAGGCACTGCTGACGGCTGCGGGACCCACACCGACGGGACCTTCTTCGCGCAGGCGACGGGGTACTACTGCGTGACGGGGTGGATGGTCGCGTTCGTCATCCCGAGCGCTCACACCCGCGAAGAGGTGGTCGGCGCGGTCGACGCCGAGCTCGCGGCCATGGACATCGAGTACGCCTACCCCCTCGCCGTGGATCTCGTGATGGCGTATCCGAGCGTGCGTGGCGACATGGTCGTGAGGGGTGGGGGCCATGTCGGCGGAGCCGAATTCCGGGTGTCGACCACGCCGTTCAGGGCAGACACCTGGCGCGCGCCGCGCATCCCACGCGGGTCTTCTGAGGTCTCGGTCGACGGCGACCTCGATGCGATCACCGCGTCGGCCGTGGAGGCGACGGGCGCGAGCGAGGTCGTGACGGTCCTCGTGTCCACGCACTACTGGGACACCAGGGGTCTCGAAACCGCTGCTGAGTCACCCGCGCCGCTCAGGCTGGACTACTACAGCGAGGGATCGGTCTACGCGTTCGACGTCGCGCTACCGGTGCCGGCAGAAGGCGGACAGGCGTGCGCCCAGGACGGTGCGGTCGACCAGCCGACCATCTCGCTGGTCGAGTCCCCCTTCCCTCGTCTCACGTTCGCCCTGAAGCCGGCGGCGACCTCGGACGACATGCAGCGCGTGCGTGATTGCCTCGCCGCAGGCCTCAGCTCGGGGGCCGTCGCTGTGCTGACCCCGTACGAGGAAGCGGGCGGGGCGGCACCCTGGGTACCCCGCACGCAGAAGGGCCGCCCCGCCGAAGCGGTGCGGCCCTCTGACCTGCGACATCTCTGTCGGGATGGCGGGATTTGAACCCACGACCCCTTGACCCCCAGGCTCTCCCAGCCCGTGGGGCAGGTCCGCGTCGAACAGTGTCCGCGCAGGTCAGCGTCCATAACCGTCCAGCGCCGTCCATCTTTGCCCACGCCCGTTGGGCCTACTTAGGCTTACCGATAGGCGGACTGCTGAGCCGGCTGGAGGGGCGACGGGCGATGCCACGACAGAGACGCGAGCGAGGCGAAGGCGCCGTCTACTACTCGAAGAGCCGCCACCGTTGGGTCGGCCAGCTGGATGCCGGCACGGACGCCAACGGTGCACGGATCCGCCCGCTCGTCGTCGCGCGCACGCGCGACGAGGCGCGTTCGCGGCTTGCCGAGCTCCGAGAGGCTCGGGACAAGGGCATCGACGTCCGGTCTCGTCACGTGACCTTCGACGACGTGGCTGACCTCTGGCTCTCCCGAGACATCGCGGGGCACGTCTCCGAGGAGTCGCTCTCCAACTACACGTCCTTGCTGCACGGTCGGATCTCACGGGCCATCGGCGGGATCCCGGTCACGCAGCTGCGCGCCGCGGATGTCGAGAAGATGCTCCTGGAGTTCCAGGAACTAGGTCGATCGGCCCGCTATATGCGGCTCGCGCGGAATCTCACGGAGCGGGTGTTGGATTACGCGGTGCGGCGCGACGTCGTCGACCGCAACGTCGCCGCGAAGGTTCGAGCGCCGGCCGGTCCGACGGCGGAGCGCTACGGATTGACCGTGAAGCAGGCCCGTCGCCTCCTCAAGGTCGCCGCCGAGGACCGGCTGGGCAACCTCGTTACAGTTTCGCTGCTCCTCGGCCTTCGTCCCGGGGAGGCCGCCGGCCTGACGTGGGACCACGTCAAGCTCAAGGGCAAGCGCCCGACGATCACCGTGGCTGCGAGTCTCCGGCGCACCCCGATGGGTGCCCTCGTCCTCGTGCCCCCGAAGACACGGACGAGTCGACGCACGTTGGAGATCCCTCCGCCTGTCGTCGCGGCGCTCAGGTCTCAGCGCACCCAGCAGAAGACCGACCGGGCCGCCGCGGCACGGGGTTGGCAGAACTCGCTGGACCTGGTCTTCACGACGGAGGTTGGCACGCCGCTCGACCCGTCGAACGTCAGGCGAACCTATGCACGCCTCGCGAGCGCGGCCGGACTCGAACACCTGCACCCCCACATGCTCCGGCACGCGGCCGCCAGCCTCTTGTCGGCGGCAGGCGTGCCGATCGAGGACATCTCCGACACGCTCGGTCATCGCTCGGTCGCGATCACAGCTGAGGTGTATCGCCACCCGATAGCGCCTGTCCGCTCCGGCCACATGGCAGCGATGGACATGCTGGTTCCTAGGGGCCGTCCCAAGCCGGAGGGCTGACGCCGCGCCAACGACCGGCTGTCGGCGCCCGTTACCTCGCCAGTGCCACCACGCGACCGGAGACTGCCGGCGCAACCCCGCAACTTCTACTCCTGACGGCTCTACTCTGACGGGAGCGCTGGGGGTGGTATCCGATGATCCGACCGCGCAGCCAGACGAGCGTGCGGCTCTCGCCCAACGCTGTCACGGCACTAGAGCAGGTGTCCGCCGCCCGCTCCCTTAGCCGCGATGCGACTGTCCGCACCCTGCTGAACGAGTACATCGACGTCCAAGACGCTCGGAGCGAGGACACGCGGCTCACACACATCTCGACTGTGCTTCGCTTTCCACCGCCGCCGCTCTCCAGAGCCGAACGCGACAACCGTGTGCGTGTCGCGATGCGTCTCGACGCTGGGGTTGCCGAACGAGCCTCGACGCTCGCCCTCCGCCTGCCCGGCCAGCCCGTCGCGCGAGGTCCGCGCGACTACTCCCCTCGGCCCCTGACCGATGCCCTTGCCGTAGCGATCGCCTTGGCTAGGCCCTACACCGACGATGGTCTTGAAGGACTCCCATCCGTGGTCACCCACGCGGTGGCGGTCGGGCTCTGGCGCCTAACTGTCGCCGCAACGCTCACGCGAGCGGAGAAGCGCGTCCTCCTTGCGCGCCCGGACTCCGAACTCGCCGCGGTTCTCAACGATGAGGACGTCTCGTGGCACTCGCCGTGGCGCTTCGAAGTGGCCCTACACCTCGCTCGGAAGCTCCTGGCATCGCCCGATCGCTCAGCGAACCTGCGGATGCTTCAGCAGCAAGGCGACCCCTTCGAGGCCGTGCGATTCGAGCTCGCCCGAACCGAGTGGCCCGACTCGAGATTGATGCATGACTGCGTCGCGCGCCCGCGTTATGACCACGAGGGCCGAGGAGGAGCGGCCGTCTGGAGGGCCGAGCGCAAACTGGCAATCGAGGAGTTGTCGGCCGTCCTGACTGCCGACCGGCACTGGGACCGGGTCGAGGTCGCCTGTCCAGGGTGGCCCCTCGAGCACCCCTCGGAGTGGATCGCTCTGCCCCTCGCGTTCGGCCAGCGCCTCTCCGACCGTCAGCAGGAAGACCTCGACATGCGTCGCGTTGTGCTGGTCCAGTCTGGCTCCCGGTCATCGCTCTGGCCGTACAACGTCCACGGAGACCCGATCCCACGGTTCGACGTAGCGCTGACGGCAGCCCCGAAACAGTCCGCTCCGAGCTTCGCAGAGCTCGTGCTCATCTCTACCGAGGTCACAGGTTGGCCCTGGGTGCCGTCAGATCTTGCGGTTCCTTGGGGACTCATGTCGCCGGCCGACCGCGAGCGACTCGAGGCTCAAGCCGCGGCGAACCGCAGGCGAGCTGCTCACGCAGCCGTGGATCACTGGCATCACTCGGACTGGTTGCCGGAAGCGCTCGAGGCGCTCGTTGACGATCCGCCACGGTTCGCCCGGCTAGCGCGACAGCAGGGCGTCTCGGGTGGGCCGTTCCGCGCCGGCTGCGTATGGCGGGTGGAGTCGATAGCCCAAACGCTGACGTCGACCGCCACGGATGACCAGCTTCGGTGGCTGGTCCGCACGATCCATCAGATGCGGACCCGCGCTCTGGAGGGAGCGATGCGGTGGGCCTCGCAGCAGGCGTACTGGCATGGAGAGCCCCGGGCGGACGACATCGTGTGACATCAACCGTATGTTGGACGATGAACACGCGCTCGAAGGTGGAAGAGAACTCAGTCCACCGACAGAACGGAGCGCAACGTGAACCCCCCGAAAGCACAAGATGAGGCGGCACCAGACCGCGATCGGCATCGTCCGATGCACCCTCGGGCTACTGAACCGAGGTGGTGCGTCGAGCACGATGTCGCTGCATCCTTCGACGTCGATTGCTTCCGGTGCCCGCTGGACAACGCCCTCGTCGGCCCCCCCGTGCGGTGAGAATCGCGTTCTGGCGCACCCGTCGCCGGCAGCACCAGGGGCGTCCGGTGGAGGAGGCCCTGACGGGGTTCGGGTGGTGGTCGCTGGCTGCCGGACTGGCGGCGGGGACGCGCTAGTCGGCAGCGGCGGGCGGGTCGACGAGTCGTCCTCGCCTGCTCGGAACGCTCGCGATGCCGACGAGGGCACGACGACATGGATCCTGTCGTCGTTACTGAGCGTGGGCACCTTCCACGCCAGTCGTCGCGATGACGCCGTCGATGACGCACCGACAGCGGGCGTCGCGTCATCGTGCTGGCTATCGCTCATGAGGAGGGTCGAGGCCTCGACTAGGAGGTGGTCCTGTTGGCCAGCACGAGTCCGCTTCGCCTGATCTCAACAAGCACAGAGCCGCGTCGCCGCCACGTCCGCGAGGTGGAGCAGCCGGTGATCAACATCACGCTTCAGGCTGACGAGCGTCGAGTCTTCAGCGTCACCGAAGCGGCGGCGGTCCTTGGGATCGGCCGGAGCAAGCTGTACGAGTTCATCGCCGCCGGCGAGCTCCGCACGATCCACATCGGACGTCTCTGCAAGGTGCCCGTCGACGCGATCGACGAGTTCCTTGCGACACGGCCGTCGACGCCCCCTCGGCCGGGCGCATGAGCGAGCGAGCGCCGTAGCGCCGGCCGAGCTCAACTTCGATCTCATCGAGGACGATGCAGCTAGCGAGGAGCTGCAGCGTCCGGGCGCACCGCCCGCCCAGCTGGGATCGGGGGAAGAGTGGCACGCACGCGCCGCGTGGTACCAGACCCGGATCAACCGGATCTCTTCACGGGGGGACCCTCGAACCTCGGACTGCGCTTCCGTCTCGCCCGACAGGACTGGCCTTCGCCTGGTCGCCTTCCGGTGAACCACGCGAACTCCGACGTCCACTCCGTCGTCTGGCGGGACCTGCTCACTGCGCGGGCTCCGCTCGTTGTCGCCGGCTACGCGTCGCTGGAGAACATCGTCGCTCTGGTGGCCGCGCGGGAGGACTCGGTGGCCGAGCGACCGCCCCTGCGCATCCTGCTCGGGAGCGAGCCGTTCGTCCGAGACCGGCCACGATTCGGCTCCGCGACAGCCACATTCACCGACGAAGTGCGGCACTACTGGACCGAGGAACAAGGGATCTCCCTCGCCCTGTCGGCGAAGGTCGTCCAGACCATCGAGGCCAGTCAAGCGGGCCGGATGCAGGTGCGCTTCGTACCTGGCGCCACACGGATGCACGCCAAGATCTACCTCGGCGACTCCGCCGCGACAGTCGGGTCCAGCAACTTCACCCTTACCGGCATGCATCACCAGCTCGAGGCGAACGTGCGCTTCCGTCCCGGCGAGGACGGGGATCGATTCGCCGAAGTCGCCGGCGCAGCCACCAACTACTGGGAAGTCGGCGAGCCGTGGGACGAGGAGTTTCGGGCGCTCCTCCATGGACTCCTGCGCTTTGTCCCTTGGCGCGAGGCGCTGGCACGGGCGTGTGCGGACCTGCTCGAGGGTCAGTGGGCAGCCCGGTACCTCCCCTCTGACGGCCCGGCGACCGAGCTTTGGCCATCACAGGTTGCCGGCATCGCCGAGGCGATGTGGATCGTCGAGAGCGTCGGAAGCGTCCTCGTAGCCGACGCCACAGGCTCCGGCAAGACCCGAATGGGAGCTCACCTGACCAGGGCCGTCCGCGACCGGCTCTGGAGCACTGGGCGCGTCCGGCGCGACCTGACAGTCCTCGTCTGCCCGCCGGCCGTTGAGGCGCAGTGGGCCCGCGAGGCGACGTTCTGCGGGCTCAGCCTTCTGACCGTGTCACAGGGGCTACTGAGCCGCGCGGCAGCCAGTGGTGCTCGTGTCGAAGACGCTCAGGTCGCTCGCGCGCAAGTCCTTGCTATCGACGAGGCGCACAACTTCCTGAGCACGGCCTCGAACCGAACCGCGAAGGTCCGCGAGTCGGGCGCCGATCACGTCCTGATGTTCACGGCGACACCGATCAATCGGGGGACGCAGGACTTGCTGGCCCTGGTCGACCTCCTCGGGGCCGACAACTTCTCCGACGAGACGCTGCGCATACTCGATGGCCTGGCCAAGCGGGGCAACGAGGCGCCGCTCTCCGACGACGACCGCTCGCGGGTCCGCGAGGAGATCCAGCGGTTCACCGTCCGGCGCACGAAGGCCCGTCTCAACGCGCTCGTCGACCGCGAGCCAGCCCTGTACAAGCACCCGGTGACCGGGCGCCCCTGCCGCTACCCAGAGCACGTCATGAAGACGTACCCCACGGGAGAGTCAGCCTCGGATGAGAGGTGCGCCGAGGAGATCCGGGTGCTCGTGACGAGGCTGCGCGGGGTCACCCTGCTCGGCGACAACCTGGCGTTACCTCCGGCCCTACGACGCGACTACACCGACGAGCGCTGGCTCGAGCTTCGCCTCGGTGCTGCTCGGGGCCTCGCGGCCCACAACGTCCTCTCTTCCATGCGTTCGTCGAAGGCCGCACTGCTCGAGCACCTCATCGGTACCAAGGCGGCGATCGCCGAGCTCAGCTTGGCGGCGCTGAGCAAGCCTCAGCCGTCGGGAGACCAGCTTGCGCGCGTCGCCGCGATCCTGAAGCGGGGCAAGCCCACGAGCGGGCTGTCGTGCGACCTCCCGGTGTGGCTCGCTGACGACGCGGCGTGGCTCGACGCCTGCCGCCAGGAAGAGCACGTGTACCGGGAGATCCTGGAGGCAGCGCGTGCACTGAGCACCCTGCGCGAGTTTGCGAAGGCGGACAAGATCCGGCGGCTGACCTCTCGCAAGCACGCTCGTGTCCTCGCCTTCGACCACCACCCGATCACGCTCGCGGTCATCGCGTCGCACCTAGAAGGCTCCGCGGTGCCGGTGACGGTCGCCACCGGTGGCGACACCAGGGGCCGGCGCGAGATGTTGGAGCGCTTCGCTCGAGACTCGACTACAGGCGGCATCGGCCTGTGCTCCGACGCGATGAACGAAGGGATCAACCTCCAAGGGGCCAGCGCCGTGGTCCAGCTCGACATGCCGACCACGTTGCGCGTGGCCGAGCAACGAGTCGGGCGGGTCGATCGGATGGACAGCGTCCACGCCCGGATCGAGGTGTGGTGGCCGGACGACGGGCCGGCGTTCGCGACACACGCCAATGAGTTGCTTGTCGCCCGCAACGCCGAGTCGTCGGCCCTGCTTGGATCCAACCTCCCGGTCCCCGACTTCGTCGCCTCGACCGAGGCGGTCGTTCGGGCGGAGGACTTCATCCGGGCCGATCAAGACGAGCGGACCGCGACCTGGGACGGGATTCACGACGCCCTTGAACCCGTCCGCCGCCTCGTCGATGGACCTGACGCGCTGCTCACGCCGGCCGAGTACGAGCTACATCGCGGGACTACCCATCGCGTGCTTGCCCGAATCAGTCCAGTCCGCACGAGGACGGCATGGGCATTCCTCGCGGTCGCGGGCACGAAGCATGGTGCTCCACGCTGGATGCTGCTGGAAGCCGACAGCCCTGATCCCAGCGTGGGCGTCGACGTCGTCTCGACACGGCTCCGGGAGCTTCTCGCTGAGGATCCGCCTGACCGGAAGTTCGACGAGGAGTCCGAGCACCTCCTGATCCGCTTCCTCGAACGTGCCCGCATCGCGGAAGTGGCACTGCTCCCCCGCCGCACCCAGCGTGCGCTGACTCAGATGGCGATGTCTTGCCGACACTGGCGGAACGACGCGCGGCACCGCGGCGAGTTCGAGCTGGCGGACCGCTGGGACAGACTGGCCCAGCTCGCCGTCGTGGATCCGCACGAAGATCGCGGCGAGGCCGTCGACCTGTACCAGGTGGCCGAGGCATGGCTGCACCTCGTTCGACCACTCCGCGACGACTACCGCCGGAAGCACCGCCGTCGGCGATACGTGACGTTGTCCGACCTCGACGACGCGTTGCGCGCCACATCACTACCGATCGCCGCGATAGAAGGCGCGCTGAGCCAACTGGAGTACGTTGAGCCGATCGACCGCCGAATCTCGGCCTGCATCTTGGGAGTGCCCGGCGAGGCAGAGTGACGCATCGCACTGGCGTACGTCGGCTTCAGGCGGTGGGCCCGCCGAAGAGAGTCGCTGCTAGCGACGCGGACGGGGCAGGCACCTCGGCGCAGAGGTGACTGTCGGTGTGTTGCAGCGTGCTCTCGACCGCGAGCGGTTGAATGAGGTCCGGTCGATGTGTCGCGAATCGCTAGGGGGCTGGGTTGAGGTTCCGTCGGCGGACCCTGGAGAAACTTGGTGACCTCGTCTGCGGGAACCCCGGTTCGGACGAGCCAGGTTCCGAGCACCCCAAGTACTTCCCGTACCGCTCGAGCTCGTACCTCACAGAGTTCTTCCAGGACCTCGATACCGAGTGGGCTCACGATGGCTCGACGCGGCATCGATGGGTTGCTGACGTCCTGGAGCAAATGCTCGCGGAGCCGCATGACAGCGCTACGCGCCCTCCTGAGATCTTCTGCCGGGTCATCGATCGGCTGATGGAGCGCTCGGAGGCGACGAACGAGGGTCCCGATCGGCCGCACGCTCTGGCACTGCTGAACGACGTCCTGAGCAGAGAAGGCTTCGAAGCCTTCTACGGCGAAGACCGGCACTGCTACCTACGGCACGTTGGTTCGGGGCAGATTGCCGTGCTGGCTGCAAATCCACATCGCCCATTGACGCCGACAGAGGTGAAGCGGCGCGCGCAGCTGGCGGCGTACTTGGACAGGTGCAGCGAGGACGAGCTCATCGAGGAGGTACTGCTCCCGCTGTTCCGCCAGCTTGGGTTCCACCGCATCACCGCTGCTGGCCACCGCGACAAGGCGCTCGAGTACGGCAAGGACGTCTGGATGCGCTACACGCTGCCGACGCAACACGTCCTCTACTTCGGGATCCAAGCCAAGCGAGGCAAGCTCGACGCGTCCGGCACGACGGGGCGCGGGAGTGCGAACGTCGCCGAGATCCACAACCAGGCCCTGATGATGCTCGCCCACGAGGTGTTCGACCCGGAGTTCAGCCGCCGGGTGCTGGTGGACCATGCCTTCATCGTGGCGGGTGGCGTGATCACGAAGCAGGCACGGAACTGGCTCGGCAACGCGCTGGACGCAGCCCGCCGCAGCCAGATCCTGTTCATGGATCGGGACGACATCCTCGACCAGTACATCGTGAACAACGTGCCGCTCCCGGATGCAGCAACGCCAACGGCCACGGCGACGTGGTCTGACGAACCGCCGTTCTGACTGCCACGGCACCGCATGCATGGCGGACCACGTGACTGAGGCCAGGTGAACCTGCGCCTCCTTGCGGCACCCGCCGACGCAGCTCCCTAGTGCCGCTCCGTTGGTCACGTGGGCGTTCGGAGCCGGTGACTCGATGACGCACGATCCACAGCCTCCGCGTCATCGATGACGCTCCACCGCCAGCCGCTTGCGTCATCGCTCTGTGCATAGCCCCTGAGCAACGTCGTCACCGCCTAGCAACGGAGGTGACGAGATGGACAAGGACTACCCCAGGTCGTCGCGGGGCTACTCGTACGACGACATCACCGAGATCACCAAGCGCCGCGACGACCTCTTCGACCACCTGGACGCCATCGCGGTCGAGGGCTGGGACGGACCGGCGGCGACGGACCTGCTCCGCTTCGTACGGAGCCACATCGTCCGTCCTCTTGTGGTCGACGTCGGGCTTCGCGGCGGAGCCGCATCCGAGGCGGAAGCCACGGCGTGGGAGGTGCTCTGGCTGAAGCTGCAGGAGCCATCTCTGCGGGCCGCCCGCTCCCCGTGGGGAGTCCTCTGGCAGACGGCTCGGCGCGCGGTCCTCGGCGAGATCCTCGCCCAACGCTGGGGCGCTCCCCCGAGAAGGGCATGGAAGCTGGACGCCGCGGAGCGCGCCGGCCGCGTGCGGAGGCCCATCGCCCTCGAGCCCCTCCTCGCTGGCGGCTGGCAGCCCGCACACGACGAGGCTGCTGCGGGCGCCGACGACGGCCCACTGACTCGGGTTCTCGCCCTTACGGCGAGCGCACTCCGATCCGTCGGCTGGCCGGAGGACACCGCCGTCTCGATCACGCGAGAGGTAGCGCGGTTCGAAGCCCCAGCACGCGCACGCGCGACGAGCACCATCGTCGGCTGGCGCACTCTCGCGAAGAAGGTCGGGGTCGCCCCGTGGCAGGCACGACGCCTGGTCTGGATTCTCCGCGGGTCGCCCGAGTCGCCGGGTCTCCTCGCGCGGATCACTCTCGAGGGAGCGTCCGCGGTGGAAACCCCCGGGACGCAAGCTGCTCTGAGGAGCACCCGTGTCCGGTGCCTTCCCTGCCCGACGCCTCCCCTCTCCCGCGCAACGGCCGGTCGCCGGGACGACGCGGTCGCCGAGCGAGCGGCGTCATGACGGGCATCCACAACAGAGCGACACCACCACCAATGCACAGTCGCCGCCTCCGGGGACGCCATGTTGGTCGCTGCCGGGGCACACGTAATGGCATGGCGACACGATTCGGATCGTCCGCAAGACGGGTGCGAGGGTTCACATCCCGCCGCAACGGGTGTCCAATGGGTGACCTGCGCCCTGATCAGGGCAGGTCAGGGCATTCTGGGCACCGTTTCAGGGGGGACGGTGGTGGCCCGATGGTGAGCCGACCGCTTCTGCACCGCCTCGTGCTACTGATCTGCGGGGCGCTACTGCTCGCCTCCTGCACCTCGACCGATCCCGAGGCGACGCCGTCCGCCACGACGACGGCGTCCGCGTCGCCGAGCCCGACGTCGAGCCCCACACCCACGGTGGACCCAGCCGTCGAGGAGGCCACCGCGGCCATCCTCGACGCTTACCGCACCTACTGGTCCGTCTCGGTCGCCGCGCTCGCCGATCCGAGCGCGGGCCTGCCGGCGGACTTCGATCGCCTGATCGTCGACAAGGCCCGCGCGTCGCTCGCCGAGTCGGTCATCCGGCTCGACCAGCAGGGTCTCGTGATGACGGGCGAGCCCGTCATCGACCCGGAGGTCGACTCCGTGACGCTGGGCGAGCAGCCCGAAGCCCACGTCATCGACTGCGTCGACTCCACCAACTGGATCCCCACCTTCCGCGACACCGGCGACCCCGCTGCCTCCGAAGGGCAGAACGCCGTCGTCGAGGTCGAGGCCTGGGCGACCGTCTTCGACGACCGCTGGGTCATCAGGGAGGTCGAAGTCCACAGGGACCGGCCGTGCTGAGGCGCGTGACGGTCCTCGTCGCTCTCACCCTGCTGCTCGCGAGCGGGGCGCCCGCCCAGCGCGCCGTGGCAGCCGGCGGCGTCACCTGTCCCCCGCCACTGATCATCTGCGAGGTCGAGGTCGAAGACCCCGGCAACCCCGCCCAGCCACCCGCCGACCCGCCCGTGGTCGACGTAGGCGCGGGTCAGTGCGTCACGTTCCGCGGGAACGTCGTGCCCTGCTGGGACGACCTCTGGGGCTGGTTCAACGCCTCAGACTCCTGCTACTACCGGCTCACCGAGCCACCGCCGCCGGGTACCGATGCCGTCTGGGAGGGCCACTACCCTGACGGCGCGATCTACGACGTCACCTGTGCCGAGCCGCTCAGGGCGCCCGGCACCAACGGCGGTTGGACATGGCTGCCCTCGCCCCCGCCCGGCTACGGCGGTGACCCTGCGCAGCTCGCCCGCCGCGCCATCGACCAGATGGCGCTCGAAGGACCGGCGATACGCACCCCACTCGCTGAGGGCGAGTTCGGCACCGTCGGCATCCCGCTCTGGCTCTGGACCGACCAGACGGCCACGACCTGGGGGCCGAACACCGCAACGGCGTCGGTCCCTGGTCTCGCCGTCACGGCCACCGCACGCGCCCGGTGGATCGACTGGGACCTCGGCGACGGCACGCGGATGCGATGCGACGGTCCCGGGACGCCCTTCATCCCCGGTCGGGTCGAGTCCCCAACGTGCGACCACGTGTACGCCGCTTCATCCGCCGGGCGTCCCGACGACGCCTACATCGTCACCGGCACGACCACGTGGGACGTCACGTGGTCCGGCGGTGGCACCTCCGGGAACCTCCAGGTCACCCGGACCTCCACCGCGTCCGTCCGCATCGGAGAGCTGCAGGTGCTCACGACGAGCTGAACCACCTGCGGATCGGAGCCGACCATGGCCACGAGTACAGACACCCGCCGCGAAGCCGCGGCCCTTGCGCCGACGGGTCCACAGCGCCTGGCGCCGGTGGTCCCGCCGCGCGGTCGCCGCCGTCCCGGACTCATCACCGCCGGTGTCGCGCTGTCCGCCCTCGGCGCTCTCGTGGCCGTGTGGCTCGTCTCGTCGGCCGGTGACCGGACCGACGTGGTGATGCTCGCGCGCGACGTCGCGTATGGCACCACCCTCACGGCCGACGACCTGACGACGACAGCCGTCGCCGTCGACGCGTCCGTTGCGACCGTGGGCGCCGAGGGAGCTTCCAGCCTCGTCGGCCAGGTCGCCACCGCCGATCTCGCCGCCGGCACGCTGCTCGCCCCGAGCGACGTCGCGCCAGCTGGACCACCCGGCCCGGGCGAGGCGCTCGTCCCCCTTCCCGCGACCGCAGAGCGCCTACCGGCGACCGGGCTACGGCCGGGTGATCGCCTGCTCGTCGTCGACACCCCGACGCAGGCGGCCGACCCACCCACGGAGCGGCCCGAGACGTTCGATGTCGTGGTAGCCCGGGTGGGCGCGCCTAACCTGAACGGTGTCAGCGTCATCGACGTCGTCGCGGCCGCCGATGACGGCCCGGCGCTCGCCGCGCGTGCCGCGACGGGGCGATTCGCCTTGGTCCTCCTCTCGCACGAGGAGCCGTGATGGCCGTCCTAACGCTCTGCTCCGCCTCCGGTGCGCCCGGTGTGACGACCAGTGCCTTCGCGCTCGCCCGCGTGTGGCACCTCGCCACCGGGCGCAGCGCGCTGCTTGTCGACGCCGACCCCGTCGGCTCGGCACTCATCCCCGCGTTCGCCGGAGCCGGGATCCCCACGGGCGGTGGCGTCCTGGCCGTGGCGGCCGAGCGAGCATCGTCTGCCGACGACATCCTCCGTCGGAGCGTGGCCCTGGATGACGATGCCGCGTGCCTCGTGCTCACGGGTGTCACGGAACCTGCGCAGGCGCGTCCGCTCGGCGCCGTCTGGACGACGCTCGTCGAGGCTGCCCACGAGTTCGACGGCCTCGGGATCGACGTCCTGGTCGACGCAGGGCGGCTCGGGCACGGCTGGGAGCCGCAACCGCTCATCGATGCGGCGGACATCGCCGTCCTGGTGACCCGGACGAGCCTGTCCTCGGTGGCCCTCGCGCGGCCTGGCCTCGCCGAGCTCGCCAGGCGCCGCCCCGCCGGCGCGCCGGTGCGGCTCCTCGTCGTCGGCCGACCGGCCCCGTACTCGTCGCGGGAGGTCGCCCGCGCACTGGACGGCGACGCGCTCCCGGAGATCCCGGATGATGCCGCCGGCGCGCACGCCCTCCTGCTGGCCGAACCACCGAGCGGACGGTTGGGTCGGTCCGGCCTCCTCCGTGCCGCTCGTCAGACCGCCGCCGGCCTGGCCGGAGCCGCCACCACGACCCGGGCCGGAGAGGTGGGCGTGCGATGACCGAGGACCTGCGCACGCCACGGCGGAACGGCCACCTGTCCCCCGCCGCGCTGCCCGCCCTACTCGGCGGGGAGCGGGTATCGGCGCGACCGGTCGACCCCGGCACGGTGCGGGATGTCCGGCGGGCAGTCGCGGAGGTGCTCGCCGCCCGCCTACAGGCGGATGCGGTTCCCGATCCGGCGGCCCGTCGCGAGCTGGCCCGTTCCTTGCTGGCGGCCGAGCTCAGTGCGCGAGCACGCGCGCGCGTCGCGTCAGGACTCGATCCATGGCCGGTCGAGACCGAGATGGCAGTCGCCTCGGCCGTCATGGCGGCGCTCTTCGGGCTCGGTCGGCTGCAGCCGCTCGTCGACGACCCGCTGGTCGAGAACATCGAGGTCGACGGGTGCGACTCCGTCTGGATCTCGTACGCGGACGGTCACGACCGGAAGGGCGACCCTGTCGCTGAGTCCGACGCCGAACTCATCGAGCTGCTGCAGCTCCTTGCGGCCCGAACCGGCGCCGACGAGCGCACGTTCACCTCCGCCCACCCGTCCCTGCACCTGCGCCTCGAGGACGGGTCACGCTTGGCGGCGATGGCGTGGACGACGCCGAGGCCGCACGTCGTCATCCGGCGGCACCGGGTCAAGGATGTCGACCTCGACGACCTCGTCCGCCTCGGCACCTTCGACCACACGGTCGCCGCCTTCCTTCGGGCGACGGTGCGCGCAGGGAAGAACGTGGTCGTGACCGGTCTGCAGAACGCGGGCAAGACGACCTTGGTGCGGGCTCTCGCCAACGAGTTCCCGCCCCTCGAGCGCTTCGCCACCATCGAGAAGGAGTACGAGCTCCATCTGCACGACCTTCCCGAGCGGCATCCGCGTGTCGTCGCGATGGAGGCGCGTGAGGGGTCGACGGAGCGCGACGCGCACGGACGGCGCGCCGGGGAGGTGACGCTCACCGACCTGGTCACCGACGCGCTCCGGATGAACCTCCGCCGCATCATCGTCGGCGAGGTCCGCGGCGCCGAGGTGCTGCCCATGCTCGAGGCGATGTCCACCGGCGACGGTTCCATGTGCACGCTCCACGCCAGGACCGCACAGCATGGCATCGACCGGATCGTGACGCTCTGCCTCTCGGCCGGCGTCTCCATGACGGAGTCCTTCGCCTACCGCCTTCTTGCCGGCTCGGTCGACCTCGTCGTCCACCTCACGCTCGAGGACGAGTCCGCGACCGGCGGGCCGAAGCGCAGGTTCGTGAGCGACGTCGTCGCCATCGAGGGCCTCGGCGAGTCCTCCCGTCCCGCGACCACAGCGGTCTTCGGTCCGGGTCTCGACGGTCGGGCGGTCCCGCTCCACCGGCCAACCTTCCTTCCCGATCTCGTCCGGGCCGGCTTCGATGCGCGCCTGCTCGACGGCGGCGGATGGCTCGACAACGGCGGTGCCCGATGACGTCCATGGTGCTGGCCCTGCTCGCCGGTGTGCTGCTGCCCGCCGGATTCGTCATGACGATCGCCGGTGTCCGCCGGAGCGTGACGCCGCGTCGCTCGAGGCCCCGTAGGGGCGCCGCGTCGCTGCGCGGCTACGTCGCATCGCGGCGCATCCGACTGGTGAGCGCGCTCGCCGTCGGGCTGGTCGTCTGGGCGGTGTTCGCGTGGCCGATCGCCGGTGTGCTGGCCGCAGGGACCGTCATCGGCATGCCCGTCCTCCTGGGTGCGGGCACCGTGGAGCAACGTCGGATCGACCGGCTCGAGGCGATCGAGGAATGGACCCGGCGGCTGTCCGACGTCCTCGTCGCAGGCGCCGGGCTCGAGCAGGCCGTGGCCGCTTCGGTGGCGACGGCCCCGGAGGCGATCCGGACGGAGGTCGCGGCGCTCGGCGCGCGCCTGGCCGCGCGCTGGTCGCCGGAGCAAGCGCTGCGCGGGTTCGCCGACGACCTCGACGACGCCTCGTCCGATCTCGTCGTGAGCGCCCTGGTCCTGGCGACCCGCCGCCGCGGCCCGGGCCTGTCCCGGGTGCTGGTGTCCGTTGCCGACTCCGTCGCCGACGAGGTCGCCGCGCGGCGCCGGGTGGAGGCGGAGCGCGCCAAGCCACGCGCGACCGCCAGGGCGGTCACCCTCATCACTGTCGGCGTCGTCGCGTTGGGGGCACTCAACACGACCTACGTCGCCCCGTACCGGAGCGGCCTCGGTCAGCTGGTCCTCGCGGCGGTCGCCGCAGGCTTCGTCGCCTGTCTTGTGTGGATCCACCGCCTCACGCTGTCGCCGCGGGAACCCCGGTTCCTCACCGGTCCCGCGGGCGAACCCCTCACGGCGAGGTGGTCCCGATGACCGGCTGGGAGGTCCTGCTCGCGGGTGCGCTCGTCGGGGCCGGCGTCACCGTCATTGCCGCGGGACTGGTGCCCACCCAGCCGGACCTTGCCGCCGTCCTCGCCCGCCTCGATCGCTCGGCGGCCCAGGAACCCGCGGGCCGAGAGGCCGGTGCGATCGCACGGATGCGCGGCCGCGCGCTGCCGAGGGTCATCGAGGCTCTCGGGCTGCGACGCTTCGCGGCGGAGCTGGCGGTGACCGAGCAGACGGTCGAGTCGTTGGCAGCACGCAAGCTCGGCTACGCCGTCCTCGGTCTCGCCTTCCCCCTCGTGATGGCCGCGCTGCTCGCCCTCGTCGGCGTGACGGCGATGCCCATCCTTCCGCTGGGTATCGGCGTCGTGGCCGCTGGCGCCCTCTCGCTCGTCCCAGACGCCGAGATGCGTCGTCGGGCCGGGAAGGCGCGAGCCGCCATGCGTCGGGCCGCCTGCGTGTACCTCGAGCTCGTCGCGCTGGAACGGGCGGCCGACGCCGGCGCCACCGAGGCCCTCGAACGCGCCGCCACGGTCGGCCGGTCACGCGAGTTCCAGCGGATCCGCGAGGCCCTACTCACCGCGCAGGTGACGGGCCGCCCGGCCTGGGACGGCCTGTACCGACTCGCCGAGCAGACCGGAGTCCTCGAGCTCTCCGACCTGGCCGACATCGTGCGGCTCTCCGGCACCGACGGCGCCGCCGTCTACGGCACCTTGCGCGCCCGGGCCACGTCGCTGCGCACCCAGCTGCTCGCCGGCGCGGCCGCCGACGCCAACGCCGCATCGGAACACATGACCATCCCCGTCGCCCTGCTGGGCGTCGCGTTCATGGCCCTCATCGCATTCCCGGCCTTCGCCCGCATCTTCACCGGATGACCCGACCCGCCCCGAAGGAGCCCGACATGCTGCACACCCTGGCCGCCCTCGCCGTCCTGCAGGGCTACATCACGTCCGCGCGACGGGCTGTCCGCCGGCGCCTCGGCGACGACGACGTCGGCGCCTCGACGCTCGAGCTCGTCATCATCGTCCTCGGACTCATCGCGGTCGCGACGCTGCTCGTCGTCGCCATCACCGCCGCCGTGCAGCGCCGCGTCGACCAGATCACCTGAGGTCACCGTGTCGGGCTCCGACCGTCACACGCTCCCGCGCAGCCGAACGACGCCGGCCGCGTCGACGCGCCCGCGCGACGACGGGTCGGTCACCGTTGAGCTGTCGATCCTGTTCCCGGCACTGCTGCTGCTCGTCACGCTGCTCGTCCAGTACGGCCTCTGGTTCCACGCACGGTCGGTCGCGCTCGCTGCGGCGCAACAGGGCGCAGTCGCAGCAGCGGCCTACCAGGCGCCGGCGGGAGCGGGCGTTGACAGCGCCACGGCGTTCGTGGCGGCCCACGGTTCCCAGACGTTGCTGGACGCGTCGGCCACCCAGACTGCACAGGGCGCCGGGACTGTCGTGGTCGAGGTCTCAGGACGGTCGGTCTCCCTGGTTCCGGGCATGCCCGGGCCGGTGGTCGCGCAGTCCGCTGCGGCGCCCGTCGAGCGCTTCACCGTCGCAGGTGCGCCATGAGAGCGCGAACGCAGGACCCCGAGCGCGGCAGCGTGACGCTCGAGCTCGCGATCCTCGCCCCGGTCCTGATCCTTGTGCTCGGCCTGCTCGTCCTCGGCGGACGGGTCGAGGTGGCAGCGTCTGCGGTCGAGCAGGCGGCGGCCGCCGCGGCGCGCGCGGCCTCCCTGGAGCGGAGCGTCGCGGCGGCGCAGATCGCTGCGGAGTCAGCCGTGGACCGGGAGACGGCTGCGCGCGACATCCGGTGCGTGACGACGATGGTCGAGGTCGACGCGTCCGGTCTGACGGCGCCCCTGGGCACGTCCGCGAACGTGACCGTGCGCGCGAGCTGCACGGTCACGATGGCGGACCTCGCGGTCCCCGGGCTCCCCGGCGGCCGCACCATCACCGCGGAGGCGACCTCCGCCGTCGACAGGTTCCGTACGCGATGAACGCGCTCATCTGGCTACGGCACCGGATGCGCCACGAGGAGCCGGACGTGGGCTCCGTCACCGTGTTCGTCGCCGTCACGATGCTCGGCCTCCTGGTGCTCTGCGGCCTCGTGGTCGACGGCGGCGCCAAGCTGCGCGCCACACAACGGGCCGACCGCATCGCGGCCGAAGCTGCCCGCGCCGCCGGACAGGCGGTGGACCCCGCCGCCCTGGTGGCTGGCGACGTCACGGTGGACCGCGCCGCAGCCGTCGAGTCCGCCCAGGGGTACCTCGCGGCGGCAGGCGTCACCGGCACCGTGGGGCTCTCGCCCGACGGCACCGCCATCGAGGTCGACGTCGTGGTCACCGCGCCGAGCGTGTTCCTCGGGCTCGTCGGCATCGAGTCGTTCAGCGTCACAGGCCACGGCCGGGCGGTCCTCGTGCACGGCGTCACCGGAGGTGGGACATGAAGCAGACGGTCGAGAACCGGGTTCACCGTGCGGCACACCCAAAGGGCACCGAGGTCGCCCGGGGCCTCGTGGCCGCCGCGGGCATCGCCGGCTTCGTCATCGGCGTGCCCATCGCCCTCGCCGCGGTGGCCCCGATCCGCGTTCCGTCATCGGCCCCGTCATTCGAAGGCGTCATCGACGCACTGAGCCGGCCCGATGACGGGAATCTGCTGATCGACACACTCACCGTCATCGCATGGCTCGCCTGGGCCGCCTTCGCCGTGCCCCTCGTCATCGAACTGATCGCGGCGCTCCGGGGTGTACCGACTCCGCGCCTACCGCTGCTCGGCCCCGCGCAGCGACTCGCGGCCGGGCTCGTCGCCACAGCGGGCCTCCTGATGACCGCCCCCGTAGCGACGGCATCCGCCGCCGCTGCGGGTGACCCGCCGGTCGTCTCGGCGATGCCGCGCGTGCACGTCCAGACACCTGACCGCGCCCAGGCGCCGGAGAACTCCTCGCCCGACGCGGATGGGGCGAACCCGGCTCGGCCAGCCTCGGTGACCGCGACGACAACCCCCTCCGTCACCGTTGTGCGGGGCGACACCCTCTGGGACCTGGCCGAGCGTCACCTCGGCTCCGGGCACCGGTACACCGAGATCCGGGACCTCAACCTCGGGCGCCCTCAGCCCGACGGTCGCGCACTCACCGATGCTCACTGGATCTACCCGGGATGGCACCTCCTCCTTCCCGCGGACGCAGTCGACGCCGCCGCGCAGCCGGTGCTGACTCCGGCACCCAGCGAGGCGGCTGAGCGCGCCGCCGCCGACTACACGGTCGTGCCTGGCGACACGCTCTGGGGCATCTCTGCCGAACAGCTGGGCGATCCGCAGCGCTACCCCGAGATCGTCGACCTCAACCGCGGCCGACCGCAGCCGGACGGAGGCACGCTGGAGGACCCCGACCTCATCCGCCCCGGCTGGACGCTCCGGCTCCCGGAGGACCTCGTGAGCAGTTCAGGCCTGCCGCTCGGGACACACGATGACGCGCAAGCCGGCCTGGATGACGCGCCGCCAGTCCACAATGACGCGGAGCTCGGGACTGCTCCACCGGAGGCTGCCAGCGGTGACACCGCCGCGAACCCCGATGACGGAGTGCAGCACGACGATGACGGAACGCGGGCAGCCGATGACGCCACGGGCGGTCGCCACGTCGCCGAACCCCCCGAGGACCAGGTGCCGGCCGAGGACGACAACCCGACCGAGGTTGTCGATGCCCACGACGATGACGCCGACCTCGCGCCGAGGTTCCTCCTCGGGCTCACGTCCCTGGCTGCGGCCGGAGTGATCGGTGAGCTTGCGAGGCGCCGCCGCCTCCAGCAACGGGCACGTCGGGTCGGGGAGCGGATCGCACTCCCGGAAGTGGGCTCGCCTACTCACCGGGCCGAGCGCACTCTGCGGACCGCGGAACCTCCCCTGACGGTCGGCGCACTCAAGCTGGCGTTCTCGCACTTCGCCACACGCTGCTACGAGTCTGAGCGCGACCTCCCACGCGTGGCCGCCGTCGTCGTGACACCGGAGGAGGTCACGCTGCACCTGAGCGACGACGACGACGCGCCCGTCCCCCCGTTCACCGCGACGGGCGCCAGGACATGGTCAGCGCCGCACCGGGCACTGACCTCGATGCCGAGTGCGGACGACCCGGGCCGCCCGGAGCCGTTCCCGACACTCGTGACACTCGGCCACTCCGCCGACGGGACCGTGCTCCTGAACCTCGAGGCGGCTGGGACGCTGACCATCGGCGGCGACCCGGCGGTTGCAGCCGACATCCGCCGGGCGCTCGTCGCCGAGCTCGTCACCAACGACCTCACCGGCCGCATCGGACTCGTGGCCGGTGAGGACTTCGAATCACTTGCCCGAGCGTGCGACCCGGCCCGACTACAAACTGCGCCGGCAGCAGCGATAGCCCGCGCCGCCGATCGTCGGCTCAGCGATGTGCGCAACGCTCTGGGGGCAGCCGGTCTGGACGACACGCTGCAGGCCCGATCGGACCGGCTCATAGGGGACGTCTGGCTGCCCGTTGTCTTCGACTCCCCCGACGCCCCGAAGACGCACCCGAGGCCCTGGATGGGCACCGTCGTCGTGACAGTGCACGCCACGTCCGAGACAGGATGGACGGTGACGGCCGATGAGGCCGGCGCCCGCATCGAGCCGCTCGGTCTCCACGTCCACCCTCAGCGCCTGAACGCAGAAGGGCTGCGCCGGCTGGTCGAGCTATTGGCACTCGCCCCACCGGTCGACAACGCCCAGCTGCAGCGCCCCACCCCGTTGACCGTGGAGATCCTCGACGCGGCGGCGGCACTGCCACCGACCGAGGAAGCGGACGAGACCTCCGAGGCTCCGCGGCCCACCGTCCGGGTCGAACTCCTCGGACCGGTGCTGATCACGGGGCTCCCCCACCAGGCCGGTCACCTGAGTCGGCGATCGACCGAGCTCCTGGTGTACCTCGCCCTCCGCGGGCGAGCGACGGGACCCGAGCTCGACGAGGCCCTCTGGTACGGCGAGCGCATCGACAGCCAGACCCGCAACAGCCTCGTCTACCGGACGCGGCAACGCGTCGGCGCGGACGTCCTCCCCGTCGTCGGCGCGGACGGCATCTACCGACTCGGGGGCGCGGCCACGACCGACTGGTCCGACTTCCAGAGACACGCTCGCCGGGGACTCGCGGCCGGACTCGACGGGATCGACGACCTGCGGTCCGCGATGAACCTCGTACGCGACCGACCCCTCCTCGGAGTGCGGGACGCCGACTACACGTGGGCCGAGCACGACGTTCAGCACATGATCAGCACAATCGCCGACGTTGCCCACGTCCTCAGCCGCCTGCTGCTCGAGTCCGGCCGTGCACGGGACGGTCTTGAGGCGGCAACGAAGGGGCTGATCGTCGATGCGTGGTCCGAGCTCTTGCTTGACGATGCGCTCGAAGCCGCGATCGCTGCCGACGATGCGACAGCCGCGGATCGCCTTCGGAGGAGGTATCTCGAGGACTCGGAGATGGTCCCCCCGAGGTCCTCGAAGCACTAGGGGCCGCTCGGCGCGATCAGCCAGATGATCAGGCCCGGTGTCGATCGCGACTCAGTTGACCATCGGGGTCCTGGAGGCCCGCCCGCGTGCCCCGCGACGCTCTCGCATCTGCGTCCACGCGGAACGAAGGTCGGACACGTCTTGCGCAGTGAACCCTGCACCGTCGATGAGGACTAGCTCATCTACCAGTTCGAGGGCGTCTGCCATCCTGCCGCCTCGTTGAAGTTCGTCTACCTTCTCGGGCAGGCCATCCGGCACGAGCCCGGGGTCTGGTATAGGCAGGGCTCGGCACTCAGACGGCTCCAGCTCAAGCAGTCCGCCGCCGTAGCTCCGACCCAGAACTTCCGAGAGGGCGAGCGTCGCCGAGTTCAGCGCGGCCGTCGCGACCTTGGCCATCGTGACGCCGGCCCGCAGGTATACCCGGTGCACGGTATCCGTGCTTGTGGCCCCCACATCGTTCGCAGTCAGCTGCACGTGGCTAGAGACCTGGCGAAGCATGAAGCCGTCCGGGGCCTTCACGGAGGGCACCGACCACCAGGGCGTACGGATGCTGCACTTGTAGCCGTCGGGGACATTGTGCTCCTCGCCGAGCACGATGTAGGCGGCCAGGTCCGGGTGCCTGGCGAGGTCAAGGTCTGCTGGCACCGCGAGGAGGCGAGTCCTGAGCGACTTCTGCGCGTCTGCCGCCAGGTCGTCCGCTCCGAATGTGATCCCTCGGATCTGTGCGCTTCGGGAGAGGAGTGGCACGGTGTACCGAAGTATGCGCCGGTCCGACGCTTCTTTCTCCGAGAGCGTGAAGAACGAGTTTCGGCCCGTGACGACCCCGACATTCACGTCGGCGTATGTACCGAGTGGGGCCAGCCGCTTCCCAACGCGCGCTTCGCGCATGAGCTCGATGGCATCTGGACCGAGGTAGTACTTGGTCCACTTCTCGGACTCGTGCAGACGCGCACGGGCCGCGGTGCCCGTCATGTCGAGCGCGGCGAGACCGTCGGCGTCATCTGCTTCTACGGTGCGGACACGGGCCGGTCCGTCGCCCTTCGTCGCGAGCAGGAGGACGACCTCCTGGAGGATGCCTGGGAACACGAGCCCGCGGAACGAGACGATGGTGATCTCCGAACAGCGGTCGACGAGGTACGAGCGCAGGAGGGCCGCGTAACCGACCTGTAGGAGCTCCGCAGGCACAACAAGCCCGATGCGCCCACCCTGCTTCGCGGCAACGACCGCAGCGACGACGAACGGAACCCAGGCGTTCGTCAGGCGGCTCGGCGCCAGGCCCTCAGCACGCATGAGACGGAAGGCGAGCTCCCGCGAGCCCTCCGCCCAGGATCCGAAGCGGATGTACGGCGGGTTGCCTGCCACCCCGTCCCACCTGCCGTGCTGCGTGCTGGTGAACCACGCGAAGAAGTCGCCCTGGACGACTTCCGCGCCCTTGATCAGCGAAGCCTTGGCAGCCTCGACGTCGACGAGCTCGACACCCAGCGCCTCGCGCCCATCGGAGGCCAGCCAGCGAAGGATCGCTCCGTCACCGCACGCGGGCTCGAGCACCTTGGCGCCTGCCTCGCCGACCCACCCCGCGACGAACTGAGCGATGAGGTCGGGGGTGTAGTAGCCGCCTCGGAGCTTGTCGACGCTGGGCGAAGCTTTGGTCGGGAAGCTGGGCATGCCGCCATCATCCCTTGCCCTACCCACATCGAGACGCACGCGGCCGTCGGCGAGCCACCCCCGCTGACGGCGGCGGCACCCGTACGGTGGCGCCGTGGCGTTCCACCCGCTGTCGAAGGACGAAGCGCGCGACCGGGTCGCCCAACTCGTTGGTCAGTACAAGGCGCAAGCGGTCGACTGGGAGTCCGCGGGATCGGCGTACACCGAGACCGAGGTCCGGATCCAGTTTGTCGACAAGCTGCTTGCCGCACTGGGTTGGGATGTCAGCAATGAGGCCGGCAGGCCCCAGGTCCTCACCGACGTGGTGATGGAGCGCACCGGAGCCGACGAGGACGGCGAGTCGTGGGGACGCCCCGACTACCGGCTCCGCAGCGCGGGACAGGACCGGTTGCCCGTCGAAGCGAAGAGGCCGTCGGTCAGACTGAGCTCTGATCCCGGGCCAGCGCTTCAGGCCCGTCGCTACGGGTGGTCGATGAACCGGCCAGCAGCGGTGTTGACCAACTTCGCTGAGACGGTGATCTTCGACACGACGATCACGCCTGCGGAGGGCGACGGCGCAGACGTGGCCGTAATTCCTGGCTGCCGCTTCACCGTCGACGACTACGTCGATCGGTTCGACGAGCTGTGGCGCCGGCTGTCGAACGAAGTGGTCACAAGTGACGAGTTCTACGCCGTGTACGAGTACACCGAGCCTCCTCGTGGCGAGTCTCCGTTCGACCGGCGCTTTCTCGATGAGTTCCGCAAGTGGCGCAAGGTACTCGCCAGCGACATCGCAGCGAGGAACCCATCGCTCGGCGCCGCCGAAGTTGGCCGGCGCACACAACGCGTGTTGAACGCCCTCCTCTTCCTTCGCGTCTGCGAAGACCGGAACATCGGGCAGTACCGTGACCTGCTCAGCTCAGCCAACGCCCGGGCCATAGGTGAAGCCTTCCGGCAGGCGGACAGAGTCTTCAACGCCGGCATGTTCACGGCGCTTGAGGACATCGCCGTCGGCGACGATGCACTGCTGGCGGTGGTCGGAGAGATGTACTGGCCGCGTACGCAGTTCGCATTCGGCGTCCTTGGGCCCGACGTGCTCGCTGGGGTCTACGAGCAGTACCTCGCTGAGCGCGTCGCAGTCGACGCCGACCGGACCGCGCGTCTCGAACCGAAGCCAGAGCTCACGCACGCGGGCGGTGTCGTTCCTACACCTGACTACATCGTCGACCGCCTCAACCGCGAAGCGCTCGCTCCCTTCCTGAGTAGCGGCGTCCCCGCGACGCTGACGATTCTCGACCTCTCCCACGGCTCAGGGCCCTTCCTGCTCGATGCCTTCCGCAAGCTCATCGCCGCCGCCGAACAGGCCGGAGCAGTCGTCGACTTGCCCGGGCGTGCCGCGCTCGCAACTGCCCACCTGTTCGGCGTCGACATCGATGCGACGGCGGTCGAGGTGACGAGGCTAAGCCTGCTTCTGGCGGTGCTCGGCGACTCAGTCGTGGATCCGACGACGACCCGGCAAGTTCTGCCTGACCTGAGCCACAACATCGTGGTCGGCAACAGCGTCGTACGAGGCGACTTCGACGATCTCCTCCCTGGCGCCGCGAGAGACGTCGAGCGCCGCGCCGCCGTCGCACCCACGGACCTGAGAGAGCAGTTCGGGATCCGCTACCCGCGGCACGGCTTTGACGCCATCGTCGGTAACCCGCCCTACGTAAGGATCCAGACGCTGACGCAGTTCATGCCCGACCAGCTCGCGTACTTCCAGCACCCAGAAGCCCGCTACACGGCCGGTGAGTCGAACAACCTCGACCTGAGCCTCGTCTTCATGGAGCGGGCGCTCGAACTCCTGGCACCATCGGGCCGGATGGCCTATGTCGCACCGCACCGCTTCACAAACCGCCTCTCGGCCACTGGGCTGCGACGCAAGCTCGGCCGACGCCTCGAGCGACTCGTCCACTTCGGAGTCGAGCAGGTATTCCCTGGCCGGACGACCTACACGGCGCTCGTGATCGCAGGACCCGCGACGGCAGAGCCAGCGACGATTGAGATGGTGACGAACCTTCCCGCATGGCGCGGTGGGCAGTCTGGCCGTCTGGTGAACCTGTCGCGGGCCGACCTGTCGTCGGCACCATGGCCGCTCCCGACGCCCGGACAGCGTGCCGCCTTCGAGCAAATGGAAGCCGCGGCGATCGGTCACCTTGGCGACCAAGACTGGGTGGAGGTCTTCGTAGGGGTACAAACGTCTGCGGACGACATCTTTCTGCTCACCGCGAGACCGTTCTCGGCGGGCGCCGAGACTGTCGAGGTCATCGACAAGCACGGTCGCCTGTGGCCCATCGAACGAGACATCCTGAGACCGGCGATCCTGGATCAACGTATTGCCATGTTCGATGGGCAGCCCGAGGCTAACCGTTGGGCAATCTTCCCCTACACCGTCGCACAGCTTGAAAGCTCCGCTGTGCGCACCCGCGCCAGAATCCTGTCGCGCCAAGCGATGGAAGCCGACTACCCGCTCGCTCTTCGGTACCTCGAGGCGCATCGAGTGGAACTCGAGGCTCGAAGCGTCACGCCCGATCCCGGCGAGAGCTTCTGGGCGTACGGCCGTTCACAGTCGCTCGCGAAGCTCGATGAGCCGAAGCTCATCGTGCGCGTCTTGTCACTTACCCCTCGATACGCCGAGGACACCGAAGGGCTACTCGTCACCGGGGGCGGTGACGGCGGGCCGTACTACCTCCTACGACCGAGGGCCGGCTGCCCCTACTCGATCAAGACGATCCAGGCTCTCCTCTCGCACCCTGTCGTCGACACGTTCGTCACCGTGAACGGACGGCAGTATCGAGGCGCCTACGCCGTCCACCGCAAGCAGTTCCTCATTGGCGTCCCCGTGCCCGAGCTCTCCGACGATGACCGGGCCTACATCGATGAGCGCGTCGACGAACTGCAGAAGAGTGCGGTGCGACTGCGCAGCGAGACCGACTCGGCGATCGTCACCTCACTCAAGGCGCGGGCTCTGGCCCTTCAGGCGCAGGTGCAGGCCGTGATTTCCCGTGCCTATGGGCTCACGCCTGAGATGGTCGCCGCCGTGTCCGACGAGGGGCCCACCGAGGCGGCGCCCACCGCATAGGGCGGCACGGCCTAGCTTTCGCGCTCCCGTCGGACATCGGCGTCACGGCGCGCGGTCATCCTGCCCACCGACCACTGCCCAGGTTGGTCGTCCTCGCGGCACACCTCTACGTGAGCGCGCCATCCGGCGTGCACGACGACGGGAGGTCAGCCATGGTCGCGTCCGGACTCGCACGATGGTCGCTCGCAGCGGCCGACCCGGGGATCAGCCCGAACGAGGACGGGCTGCCCGGTCTGCCCGTGGTCCGGTCGATCGTCGGCGCCCTGCTGACGTGGGGCCTGGTGGCTTGCGTCGCCGGCCTCGTGGTCTCGGTGATCGTGTGGGCGCTGGCCCACCAGCAGGGCAACTACCAGTACGCGTCGGGTGGGAAGTCGGGCGTGGTGGTCTCGGCCGGCGGGGCTCTGCTCATCGGAGCCGCGAACGCGATCGTCGGGTTCTTCGCCGGACTCGGGTCAGGTGTCTGACGTGGCAGCCACCGAGCTCGACCCGTGCGTCGGGCCCATCGTCTTCGTCTGCGACCTGGTCTCGAACGCCGCGGGATCGGCCCAGGCCGCGGCCTCGGACTACGTCCTCGGCGGCATCGCGAGTGCCTTCACCAACGCGGCCGCACACCTCGGCGAGTTGGCGCTCCGCCTCCTCAACTCGTCGACCGCCGTGGATCTCTCCGCCGACTGGCTCCGGGCCAACGTCGGCGTCGTCGCCGCGGTCACGCTGCCCCTCGTCGTCGGACTGTTCGCCGCCCAGGTAATCGGCTCCGTACTCCGCCGGGAGGGCGCCGGCCTGGCACGCGCCGTCGTGGGAGTCGGCAAGGCGCTGCTCGGCGGCGCTCTCGCGCTCGGCGCGACGCAGCTCGCGCTGACGGCCGTCGACGAGATGTGCAAGGCGATCGCCGGCGCCGCGGGCACCACGGTGGGTGCGGCGGCATCGCAGTTCTTCAACTTCTCTGCGCTGGCCACCTCCCAGTCCCCCGGTCTGCAGCTGCTCATCGCGTTCCTGCTGTGCCTCGCCTTCCTCCTTCTGTGGGGGGTGCTGCTGTTCCGCAAGGCCGCGCTCATCCTCATCGCCGTGTTCGCGCCCGTGGCATTCGCTGGGTCGGCGTGGGACCAGACGCGCGTGTGGACGCGTCGATGGCTCGAGATCGTCGCCGCGCTCGTGTTCTCCAAGCTCGTCATCGTCGTGGTCTTCGTCGTCGGCGCCTCCGCCTTCAGCGGCACCGGCCCTGACCTCGCGGGCACCGCCGAGGCCACTCCCGACGCACGGTCGTTCTCGGACCTCCTCGTCGGGCTGCTCCTCATGGTCATCGCTCTGTTCGCGCCGTGGCTGACGTGGCGGTTCGTGCACTGGTCAGGCATGGAGGCCGCGAGCCTCATGCACCAGAACGTCGCAGCGAACCCGATCTCGCGTGCGGGCCAGGCGGCTGGGCGCACGACCCGCGTGGCGGCACAGCACGCCGCGCTCACGATGCTCACCAGCGGTGCCGGGTCGGCCGCGACCGCTGCGCGTGGCAGTCGGGCCGTCGCAGCAGCCAAGCCGATGGCGGCGGCCGCTCCCAGGGCTGCGGCACCCGCCGCGAGAGGCGCCAGCGGGAAGGCGGCCGGGGCATGACCGCCGCGACGACCGTTCCCGAGGGCCCCTTCGTCCGATTCGGCCGACGCGAGCGTCGCGGCATCCTGCTCGGGCTCGGCGCCGCCCAGCTCGTCGTCCTCGGCGTTGCGACGTTCGTGGCGATCACCGGTGTCTACACCGGCGGCGGGGCGGGGCTTGCCGCCTCTGCCGCGATCTGGGTGCCACTGTTGGTCTTGGCGCTGGGGTCCGTCGGCGGACGACCGCTCGTCGAGTGGGTACCCCTGTCCGCCGCTTGGGGCATCCGCCGCCTCACCGGCGCTCGCGAGGTCGCGCTACCCGTGCTGCGCCGCAGCCTTGAGCTGCCGGGCGTTGGCACGATCCCGGTCGTCGCGACACCGGCCTTGGGTGCGGCGCTCCTCGTCGACCGCCGAGGTGGGGCCGTGACCGCGGTGGCGCGCGTCTCCGGCCGGGGCTTCGTCCTGGACGACCCCGGCACCCAGGGTCGGAAGGTCGACGGCTGGGGCCGCGCGCTGGCCACCATCGGCCGACGCCGGACGGTCCGGCGAGTCCAGCTGGTCCTGCGGACCACTCCGGCGGGAGACACCGCTGCGCACCGTTGGTGGCGAGAGAACGCGATCGCCACGGGTTCGTGGGCGGGAACCGTCCTGGCGGAGCTGATGGACGACGCCGCCTACGTCGGTCGCCGTGCCGAAACGCTGCTTGCGGTCGCCCTGCGCCCGCCCCGCGGCGGCCTCCGACAGCTGAGCGAACCCGACGTGCGCACGCTCGAGCAAGAGCTCGGCGCCGTCACCGATGCCCTCGCGGGCGCCGACATCGACATCACAGGCTGGGTGAGCGCGGCCGAGGTCCACTCGGTGCTGCGCACCGCCTACGACCCCACGACACGCCCCGCCCCCGAGCACGTCCCGAGCGCCGCGGCACCTCCCGCCATGGGCATCGCAGAGTCGTGGACGCACGTGACCACCGACGGTGGCGTCCACTCGACGTACTGGATCGCCGAGTGGCCCCGGTCCGACGTCCACCCCGGCTTCCTGCAGCCCCTCGTACTGACCCCCGACGCCGTGCGCACCGTCACCCTGATCGCCGAACCACTTCCCATCGCCTCCTCCCTCCGCGAGATCCGGCGGGCCAAGGCCGAGCACGCCGCCGACTCCGCACAGCGCGCACGGATCGGACAGGTCGAGGACGAGTCCATCCGCGCCGAGCTCGACGACCTGCTCCGCCGAGAACAGGAGCTCGTCGCGGGCCACGGCGACCTGCGCTTCACCGGGCTCGTCACCGTCACGGCTCGCTCCGCCGAGGAGCTCGACGCAGCCTGCGCCGCGACGGAGGCGGCGGCAGCGCAGGCGCTGTGCGAACTCCGCCGGCTGGTCGGCCAGCAGGCTTCGGCGCACCTGGCGGCCACGGTGCCCCTCGCGCGAGGTGTGGTGTGAACCGCGCTGCCGCCCCCGCACCGAGCCCTTCGCGTGGCCGACTCCGCCCGGCCGGATCGCTGCGCATTCCGGCGCACCGCGCGTCCTCGGCCACACTCGCGGGCGCCTACCCGTTCCTCGCCGGCTCCCCCTGCACGACCGGCGCCCTCGTCGGCGTCGACGCGATGACCGGTGGCCCGTTCTGCTTCGACCCCTGGGCGCTGTACGCCGCCGGTGAGCTCACCAACCCCAACGCCGTCCTCGCCGGCGTCATCGGCCAGGGGAAGTCAGCCCTCGCCAAGTCGCTGGCGGTGCGTGCCATCGCCAGCGGCCGCCGGGTCTACGTCCCGGGCGATCCGAAGGGCGAGTGGAGCCCCGTGGCCGAGACGGTCGACGGCGTCGTCGTCCGCCTCGGACCGGGCCTCCCAACGCGGCTGAACCCCCTCGACGCGCACGGCGCGGCGCGCGACATGGCGCACGGCCCGCGCCTCCGCCTCCTCGCAGCGCTCGCCGAGCTGACGCTCCGACGGGAACTCCGACCCGCCGAGCGCGAAGGCCTCGAGGCCGCCATCACGAGCGTGGAGATCCGTCCCGATCCCACGCTCAGCGACGCCGTCGAGGCCCTCGCGCCGGGCACCGCCGACGACGGACGAGACCTCTACTTCGCCCTGCGTCGGCTCGTCCGGGGCGACCTCGCCGGCATGTTCGACGGCCCCTCGACGCAGGTCTTGGACCATGCCGCGCCGATGACCGTGCTGGACCTCTCGGGCCTCGGTTCGGACGACGACGCCCTGGCGGTCGCGACCGCCTGCGCCTCGTCGTGGTTGGAGCACGCCATCGCGACCGGCACCGCCAAGCGGTGGGTCATCTACGACGAGGCGTGGCGACTCATGCGCTCTGTCCCCCTGGTCCGGCGGATGCAGGCCCAGTGGAAGCTCTCACGCGCCTACGGCATCGCCAACCTCCTCGTGCTCCACCGACTGTCCGACCTGGACGCCGTCGGGCGCGCCGGCAGCGAGGCACGCGCGCTCGCCGAAGGACTCCTCGCCGACTGTTCGACACGCATCGTCTACCGACAGGAGAGCGACCAGCTCGATCTCACGAGAACGGCCTTGGGCCTGTCCACCGCGGAGCGTGACGTGCTCACCGCACTCCCCCGCGGGACAGGCCTCTGGAAGATGCCTCGCCGGACCCACGTGGTGCACCACCACCTGAGCGCAGCCGAGCTGGCGCTCTTCGACACCGACGCAGCGATGCGGGGCACGCCATGATCCGGCCGGACGAAGCGACCCGCCTCGCCGAGCAGGCGCTGCTCGGGTCGCTCATACTCGACCCCCAGTCGCTGGCCTCTGTACGCCGCTGGCTCCGCCCGGGCGACTTCTCCGACCCGCGCCACGGCACCGTCTTCTCGCTGCTGCGTGAATGCGACACGGCCGGTGATCCGATCGATCCCATGGCCGTCGCCGGAGACCTCGCCGGACGACTTCCCAGCGCCTCACCGGGCGTCGTCGTCCACGACCTGCTGCAAGCGGTGCCTGCTGCCCCGAACGCGGGTACCTACGGGCGCATCGTCGTGGAGGCCAGCCTGCGCCGGGAGGTCGCCGGCGTCGGCATCCTCCTACGGGCTGGTGCACTTCAGTCGGCGCTCTCCCGCGAGTCCGTGCCCATGTCGTCCACGTGCGCGCTGGTCGACGCCGCCCTCGACTCCGTGGCCTGGCGTTGGGCGGCCGCCATGGGCTTCCCTGAGTCCGCACAGGATCGGACGCCGATACAGCTCCGACCTGCGCTCCGGAATCCGGGCCTGCGCCTGGGCGCGGACAAGCTCCTGCAGAACCATCCCGACCGAGACACCGCGATCGAGCAGGCGCATGAGGCGCTGCTCGTCGGAGCCCTCATCACCCACCCGCCCGAGGTCACAGCGGTCGGCGCCCACCTGCCACCTCAACGGATCTCATCGCCGTCCTGGCGGACCGCCTACGGCGTGATGCTCGAACTCGCCGAACTCCGGCAGCCGGTCGACGTCGTGACCGTGGCGGCCGCGACGGCTCGCCTGTGCCACCACGGCCAACCCGCACCCACTCTGACGGAGCTGCGGGAAGCCGTGGAGGCGGGCCGACATGCCCCAGTGCGTGAGGTCGAGCGGACCGTCTGGATCGACCAGCTCCGGCGCATCGCCGACCATGGCGCCGAGCAGCTGATGTCCGGCGCGGCGAACCCGGGCCTGCGCGTCGAGGACCTCGTCGACACCGGCCACCTCATCACCACCGCCCTCCGGGACGGCGCAGGGATGCTCGACGACCACCGCGAGCCCGGGACGTCGCCACTGCGGCTCGTCGGTGCAGCCGCGACTCCGGTGGCCGAGCGCGAGGGTCCGGTGGCGGGATGACGCGCCGTCCGCCTGCACGACGCCCGATCAGTCGCCATCCGCGGATGGGCGGCGGCCTGGACGTGACCTCGTGGGTGCTCTGGGCCGGTGCGGCTGCTCTCGGGCTCGGCGCGGTTCTGTGGTGCGGAGCCGCGCTGGCCTGCCTCCTCACCGGTCGACCCGCGCCCGCCGGCGGCCCGCTCGACGCCCTGCGCGCGCTCGGCTCGCCCGCTGAGCCCGCCAGTGCTTGGCCCGCGCCGGAGGCACTCCCCGCCCCCTGGCTCTATTGGACGATCACAGCCGTCGTCGTCGCGCTGGTGGCCGGCGCCGTCGTTGTGGCGTGGCGGCTGGTGGCCGGCTCGGCCGGAGCCGACCGCGAGCGGTCGCTGCGCAGCCTTCCCGGGCTCGCCACAGCGGCCGAGGCCTCAGCTGCCGCGGGTCGACGCGCCCTGGTGCGTAAAGGCGCCGTCGTCCGCCCATCGACGGGCCCGCGCCCCAGCCCCGAGCAGGTCGGACTGCGGGTCGGTCGCGTCCGCGGCCGCGAGCTCTGGTGCTCCGTCGAGGACTCGGCGCTCCTCGTCGGCCCACCCCGCATGGGCAAGGGTCTACACGTCGTGATCCCGTGGGTGCTCGAGGCGCCCGGGCCGGTCCTCGCCACCTCCACCAGGCCCGACAGCCTCGCAGTCACGATGCGCGCCCGCGCCCGACGCGGCCCTGTCGCGATCTTCGACCCGCAACGACTCGCCGGGCTCCCCGGCGGGCTTCGTTGGTCCCCGGTGCGCGGCTGCGAGACCCCGCGAACCGCCCTGGTCCGTGCCCGCGGCCTCGCCGCCGGCGCCGGCTTCGGCCGCACCGTCTCCGACTCCGACTTCTGGGCAGGACAGACCGAGACCGCGCTGCGGTGCCTGCTCCACGCCGCCGCGCTCGACGGCCGACGCGCGGTCGACCTCTACCGCTGGTCGCTGAACCCGGTGCTCGCCGAAGACGCCGTCACCACCCTGAACCGCCACCCGTCGGCGGCGTCCGGCTGGGCCGACGCACTGGAGGCGGCGATCCACGCCGACCCCCGCACCCGCGACTCCGTCTGGCTCGGCGTCCGACAGTCCCTGGCCGCGCTCGCCGATCCCGACGTCCTGGCCGCCGTCGACCCCGCACCCGGCGAGGAGTTCAACCCCGCGACGTTCCTGCGGGAGTCCGGCACCCTCTACCTGCTCGCCTCCGCCGTCAGCTCCGGCTCCTGCGCCCCACTGGTGGCGGCGTTCGTCGAGGACATCACCGAGACGGCGCGCAGCATCGCGGCTCGCTCCCCCGGTGCGCGCCTGGACCCGCCCCTGCTCCTGGCGCTGGACGAGATCGCCAACCTCACCCCGCTGCCGTCGCTGCCTCAGCTGATGGCCGAAGGCGGTGGATCCGGCATCACCACCCTGGCCGTTCTGCAGTCGTTGGCCCAGGCCCGGAACCGTTGGGGCGAGCACGCGGCCGACGCGATCTGGGACGCCGCGACCGTCAAGCTCGTCCTCGGCGGTCTCGCCAAGTACCGCGACCTCGACGACGTCTCCCGCCTCCTCGGCGAGATCGACGAGCTCACCTCGACCCGCTCCGTGGGCCGCGCGGGCGAACACTCCACGTCGACCTCCGTACGCATGGTGCCCGTCATGCCGCCGTCCGTGCTGCGGACCCTGCCCTTCGGCACCGGCGTCCTCCTGCTGCGCCACACACGACCCGTCGTCATCGACCTCGCCCCATGGACGGCGCGCCGTGACGCTGCCGCCCTGCGGGCGGACCAGAAGGCGGTCGAAGCCGCCGCACGCGACGAGACCGGAAGGGGAACACCGTGATCAAAAAGCTGCTGCTGCTCGGCGGGGCGGGGTGCGCCGTCGTACCCGCTGTCGCGGTGCTCGCCGCCATCGGCATCGGCGCGGGCGCCAGCGCCTGCATCGAGACCTCCGCCGGCGGGGTGCTGGCGGCCGAGGCTCCCGTGCCCCTCGAAGCGAGGGCCTGGATCAGGGAGGCCAAGGCCGCCTGTCCGGACCTGCCTGAGGCGTGGATCGCGGCGGTCATGGCACAGGAGTCCGGCTTCCGCCCCGACGCCTACGCCGACGACTCCAACGGCGGCACCTGGGGCCTCTTCCAGATCAACGAGGCCATCTGGACCGGCGTCTACGGCCACGGATTCGACGCCGACCGGGACGCCAACGGCGTCCGCGACATCGCCGACCCCCTGACCCACGCCCGCTACGGCGGCCAGTACCTGTGCAACCGCCTCGCCGGCGTCCGCCAGATCCGTGCCGATCACCCCGGGTGGGCATCCTCGCAACTGCCGCTGCTCGACGCGCTGATCATCGCCCACAACGCCGGCGAGTCCCGCCTGCGCACCTACCCCGACATCCCGACGGTCACCGCACGGTTCATCGACAACGTCGACCGGCGCGTCAGCGAGTGGACTACCGTAACCGACGCCGGGATCCGCAGCGACCTCCCCGACGACGCCGCGACCGGCCCCACGAGCGCCCCGACGCCCGAGCCGTCTGGCCCCCTGGACACCTCGGGCGTCGGGTGCCTACCCGGCCTCGGCACCGGCGACGTCGTGGTCCCGCCCGGCACCCCGCACGACGTCGCCACCGCCGTCCGCACCGCCATGTCCTACGTCGGCGTCACCTCCGGCTGGCACCAGCTCTGCGACCGCCTCGCCTGCCGCGCCTACGGCTACGTCGGCTCCGGCTACCCCACCGCCGCCGAGCACTGGCGGCAGATGGTCGCCACCGGCAACGCCCACCCCGGCGACGCCTGCCCTCCGTTGGGGTCCTTCGTCTTCTGGCGCACCGGCAGACCCGCCGGCCACGTCTCCGTCGTCGTCCAAGCCGACCCCGGCTGCGACCCGAAGAAGGTCATGGTGACCTCCAACGGCGTGTTCGACTCCGCCACAGGCAACCACGGCGGGGTGTACCTGCTCTCCTCCGCCCAGCTCAACGCCGGCTACGTCAGCGGTACCGGCTACCTCGGCTGGTCCAACCCCGTGTGCAAGGGCGCGCGGCTCCCCGACGGAACCGTCCACCCTGCACCGTCGGGCCATTAGCAGCGCACGCGATCACGAGCCCAGGTCCCGCTTCGCGCAGGTGGTGACCCGCGTGGCGGACCCAGAGGCTGCATATCGAAGACCCCACCGACACCTGGAACCACATGGTCACCGAGCCGCACCGGGCCCGTCGCTGCGCGGAAGCGGAACCGAAGTGCACGGCCTCCGCCCTGCAGAGACTAGTCGAGCGACGAGAAGACTCGAGTAGCCGCCGAAGAAGGCCACGCGCACCCCGCCCCCGGGCTACCATCGGGCAGCGGCGGAGGGATCACTCAATGAGGCTGAACATCTTCCGGATTCCCAGCGATCAGGTCAACTCGCTGAAGCGACACCTCAACGATAAAGGGCTCACCTCAACGCGCGCACTCCAGCAGGACGGCTGGAAGGGCGACTTCCTGTTCTCTACAGACCCGAATCCCGGAACCATTCCGTGGGTGAACACGTTCGCGGAGTACATCGGCGGGACCGGGTACTACAACCGTTCGTACTTCGCCGTGATGCTCCTGCAACGCGAGACGTCCTGTTATGCGATCGCCTTCGGCAAAGCGCACTTCTATGTACGACCGTACTGCGACTACGACTTTGGCATCGAGATGGCCAAGCGAGTAGCCAACGCGGACGACGTGAATCAGACCTCTGCTCGACGATTTCAAGGCAAGCAGCGAAAAGACATCCGCAGCTTTTTGGGCCAGGCGCGCCTGAGCGTGCCGCCAGGGAACTCAATCGACTATCTTCAGGGGCGCATTATTCCGGAGAAGGTCGACACGTTCGGGTCCGACGGGAAGTTTGGCACATCATGCCTTCTCGCGCCGACTATTGAGCCGCCCGAGGTGGGGGCGCTCCTATCCGCGATCGACGAAGAACTGGCCAAGCCCGCGCGCTTCAAGCTACCACGGACTCTAGTTCTATCGGACGAGGAAGAGGTCGCCAGATACGACGAGAAGTTGGTCGATGAACTTCTGTCGCCCGTGGGCACGTCCGACATTTCAACCGACACATTTGATCTCTTTGGCGTCGACTTCGTGTTCGGCAGTTCGGGATCGTTCACGCTTCGATGCGGCCACTACAGACCCCTGGACCTCGAGCGCCTGACCATGAAGGAAGTGAAGGAGTACCTTGCGGACCGCAAGGTACCGCGCGACAAGGTCCTGGCACTCAAGATTACGCATCGGCGCGAGGGTGAGCCCGACTACACGCAACCAATCCGCGAAGCTGTGGACTACATCTGCGACGAGGACCACGTCGTCCTTCGCGGGGGCAAATGGCTCAAGTTCAACGAAGACTACCTTGAGGCGCTCGACGACGCGATCCGTCGGATTGCAGTCGAGGAGACCGAGGAGGGCTTGATCGAAACCGCGCTGCCCGAGGGCGAGTTCAACAAGAGTCTCAAGGACTACGGCTACGTGGTGGCGGACAAGGACTTTGACATCCTCAAGACAGCGGGACGCGCACCGTCGGAGGCTTGGGACCTTCAGAAGGGCGACACGGTATACGCCGTGAAGTTCGGCACGCCACAGAAGCTCAACTACGTGGTGGACCAGGCAAGCAGCGTTGTGGAACTAATCCACAACGGCGCTCAGACCCACGCGCTTCCGCCTTTTCGCCGCTATTGCCTTTGGTTTGGATACCGCGCGAAGAAGCGACCGGCGAGCCTTGCCGAGTCCGGTTCCATCATTCTGAAACAGAAAGTCGAGGCATGGGCGCGCCAGTGCGAGGAGGTCGGATTCGTTCCGGTGCTCAAACTGAGCCGGAAGATTCACTTGAAGCACGATTCCGGGAGCGCGTCATCAGCAGCGACGGAGAGCGAGTAGCTTGCTCCGGGAACAGCCTCCACGACGGGGCGTCATGCAGACACCTCCCAATCGGACCGCAGTATTGCGCCCCGGCGTGACACCACGAATGCAGAACTAGGCGGCTACTGAGCGAGTGCCCACACAGTTGGGCCACCCGTAGCGCAGGCCCGCGGTACGCCTCAGCCGCTCCCAGCGCGACGATGCTCCCCAGCGCGACAGCCTGTGCGGGCCACCCACTCGGCGAGTCTCGTCCGCGCGAGTGCGAAGCGCTCGTGCCAGGCCAGAGGTGCGTCGCCGTGGGAGGTCGTTGCATAGGCAGCCTCCCATGCGAGCTGAAGGGCCGAGAGCTCCTCGATGAGCTCCCAGTGCTTAGTCCAGCACTCGGGGACGTAGCGGCGGTCGAGGCGGTAGTGGTCGACGAGCCACCTGACCCATGCGTCGAGGCTCTCCAGGAGGTGGCGTTGCTCTTCGCAGGTGTACGCGGACCACATGATCGGTTGGGGCGGACCGATCGGCTGACTGTTCACCACCTTGGGAAGGACGCCTCGGTCGGTTCCACCGCTCGTGCTGGTCACAAGGTCACGCTCCTCTCGCTTCGCGCTCCATGCGCCGCATCAGCCGTCGTCGGCCGGTAGGCAGGGACGTAGCCCTCCCGCGCCGGGTCGACGTCGGCGCGGCTGCCGAGAGACACCGAACCAAGAGCCTCGACACGCTCGGCAAGGAGCTCGTCCACCTGGTCGACCAGTGCGCCGATGTCCGTTGGGATGCCATCGGCGTCGGCGGCGACGGGCACCGCGGCCGGGTCCTCCGTGTGCGCCCGTAGCCACTCGTGCACGCGGTGGTGGAGCACCGCTGCGGTTTCGGCCGCCGGGTGTGGTCCGTCGAGGGGCCGGGCGGCGATGAGACCCGCAAGGACCTCGTGCATCGGGTGGCCGAGCGCGCGCCCCCGCTCGAGCGCGGTGAGGAATGGACCGCGGGCGGGCGACGTCGCGATCTGGTCGCACTGCTCCGCGGTCAGCCCGACGGTCCGGAACACAGCGCCCCACCGCTCGGCTGCGGCGTCGGCTAGGAGCGTGTGCCGGATGGGCAGCAGGCGCTTGGTTGAGGCCACTTCGTCCTGCGAGGCTGCGATCGTCTCGGTCGCGGAGAGCTCAGCGCCCGGCGTCGTGAGGATGGCTTCGAGCGCGTCGCGGCCGCCTTGGGAGATCTGGTGCTCGGGCGGGTCGTCGCAGGCGGCGTCGATGGTGTCCAGGGCGAGGTAGACGTGGTTGTCGTGGCGGCCGCGGGTCATGGCGACGTAGAGGTTCTCGCGGACCATGCCGGGGCCAGCGAGCACGTGGGCACGGTCCACCGTGACCCCTTGCGCGCGGTGGGTCGTGGTCGCGTAGCCGAGCTCGACGTGCTGGGAGGCGTAGGCAGCAGGAAGGACGACCTCGTCCGCCCGCGCGCTCGCTGCGCGGTCCCGGCGGGAGAGCGGCACGACCGTCAGGGCGCCATCGCGTGCGACAGCCGTGACCCGCCACAGGTCGCCGTTGCGGACGTGCCCGTTGGGTGCGTGCAGGCGCCGGTCGTTCGCCCGCGTGATGACGTGGTCCCCGACGCCGATCTCCGCGCCGGCGCTGGTGGTGACGCCGGTGGCCGTAACGAGGCCGTCGGTGACCCGGTCGTTGTGAGCCCGGGTGTTGAGGACGTCGACGGTCCGGGAGTCGGAGGCGATGAGGATGGCGCTGGCCCCGCGTTCGGTGTCGGTCTGCCAGGCGGTGTAGGCGTCCTCACACATGGCCTCGGCCGGGCCAGCGCTGATGCGGTCGTGGTCGGCGTAGTCGTCGACGACGCGGGCGTCGCCGGTGCGCAGGCGCAGCGTCGCTGCGGCCTCCCACGGGTGGCTGAAGCGCCACAGCGAGGTCAGCGTGGCCGGTCGCCCGCGCTCGGAGAGGAGGTGGAAGGCGCCGCCGGCGTCGACGGCTGAGAGCTGCTTGTGGTCTCCGACGAGGAGCACCTTCGCGCCGACTTCGCCGGCCTGTGCGGTGAGGGCGTCGAGCGCGAAGGTGCCGGCGAGGGATGCCTCGTCGACGATCAGGAGCTGGCCCGTGAGGAGCCGGAACCGGTCACCCTGAGCGGTCAGGGTGGTGATCGCGGCGTCGATGGTCCGTAGCCGTGACCGCTTGTCCAAGCCCGTGGCGCCGGCGCGTTCGGTGTGGAGGCGGGCGAGGAGTTCGGTGCGGCGCTCCGCGCCCGGGCCTGTGGACTCGTAGAGCCACTTGGCCGTGTTCTCGCACGCGATCCCAAGGGCGTGGCCGAGCTCGGCGGCGGCGGTTGCCGATGGGGCGAGTCCGACGACGCTGCCGCGTCCGTGGCCCTGCTCCCACGCGGCCTTGAGGGCCGCGAGGGTTGTGGTCTTGCCGGCGCCGGCGGGGCCGACGAGGACGTTGAGGAGTCGGGTCGAGCTAACGATGTGCTCGACGGCGGTCGCCTGGTCCGGTGCGAGGGTGACGGCGCGACCGTCGGTGCGGTGGATCGGCCGGGAGGTGACAGCCTTGGCCAGCCAGGCGGCCGTGGTGGGCGCGTCGGCGTCGACTGTGGCGGCGTGGACGAGACGGCCTTCGGCGTCGAGCACCCGGTGGTGGGTGTAGCGCCCTTCGTCGACCCTGGTGAACTGCGAAGTGCCGTCGGGCCGGGTGTAGCGGGCGGGCACGACGAGCGGGTCGGGCGCCTGAAGGCTCGTGCACGAGCGGAGTGCCGCGTCGGTGACGCGTTCGAGCAGCGTGACGCGGTCCGTGGGGCCCATCATGCGGATCGCCCGGGTTGCGCGGGCCGCCTCGGCCATGACGTTCCACCGGGTCCACGTCGAGCGCCGCGTCATCACCTGCTCGAGCGTGTGCTCGGCAAGCCGGTCGATGACGGGCTCTGGGACGCGATCAGACCCGAGCGGCGCGGCCTGGGACGCCCGGAGCACCGCGGCGGTGAGCTCGGCGGGCGTCTTGCCGGAGCGTTCCGCGGCCCGGGCGCGCCACAGCGTCATCAGGTCAGCGAGGGGCGTGACGTGCTTCTTCGGCCGGACCGAGCGGGTCACCTGCTGGCGCAGCCGGACGATCTCGATGCGGTTCGGGCCGCGCCCGTGCGTGGCGTAGAACTCGGCGAGCACGCCCGTCATCGCCTCGTCTATCTGCGTTGCACGACTGGAGAACTCCGTCATCAGCGCGTCATCGACGCCGTCGAGCTCGAACGCCGGCGACCGGCGCGGGCCGCGATGACGCCATCCGAACCGGACCGGCAGGCGACGGGCGACCTCGTCGGCCAGCAGGTCGTCATACAGCTCGGAGACCATCACGACGGCGTGATGCAGTGCCCGGGAGTCCACCGACAACCAGGCACCGCCGGGGCCCTGGACCTTGTTCGCGACGACGAGGTGGGTGTGCAGGTTCGGGTCCCCCGCGCGGGAGTCCCAATGGTCGAAGCCCGCTGCGATGAGCCCGGACACCTGGTGCTGGCGGCAACCGGCGGTGCCCGTGCGCGTGAACGCGGCCGTGTCCTCCAGGAAGGCGAGCGCCTGGCCGACCGCGGCCCGGTGCGCCGCGAGGAGCGCAGCACGCGTCCCGTCGTCGGCCACCGCCCAGAGGGTGGAGACGGACTTCGTCGCGGTGAAGGTCAGGTCGAAACCCGCGACCGCAGTGGCCGTGCGCTTTGCGAGCTCGACGCGGGTGATGGTCGCTACCGCGGCGTCGCGGGCTTCCCCGGTGAGGTCGGCCGGAAGGGCGGCGACCTGCTTGGCGATCCGCTCCGCCGCGGGGGTGTGCCTTGGGTAGGGGCGGCCCAGCGAGGCGCCGGTCTGCGGGTCCTTGCCCTCGCCGTACAGGTTCGCCATCTGCTCCTCGGTGACGTGGGCGCCCTCGCCCGGGCCGCCGTCGGCGAGCCCTGGGAGCCCACGTCCGTACCAGCGGCCAGGTGGGTTGCCAGACGCTGTGTAGTACGTCGTCAGGTCCGACGCCGCGGGACGGTCGCAGTCGCCCGACGCGGTGCTGCGCATCAGGTACTGGTAGCCGCTGCCCGCGGTCAGGCGGTGCATCGTCATCACCACGGCGATGCACCGCCAACCACGGCTGCTCCCGGCGTCCGAGAAGGCGGGCCCGCACGGACCCACTGTCGCGTCGTCTCCACGCCAAGATGTGTGCCCGCAGGGATACCAACCTGAGGACCGGCGCCACCCAAAGTGCCAGACGAGTCATGGGCCCTACCGCTCGTCGATCACCGCCGGTGGGGCCGGGCGTGGTACCGACGTCGGCCGCGCAGTCAGAGCCGGTCGAAGTCCTCGGTGCTCATGACTTCCAGCGCGACCAAGGATGCGCCGGCGACCTCGGACGCGATGGCGACTGCCATATCCGCGGCGTGCGGGATGTCGTGGGCGAGGAAGGTCACGTCGGCCTGCGCGCGCCCGAGCGGCGACAGCGACACCGCCGGGTGGTACGCCTGCAGCGCCTCGATGAGCTCATCACCGAAGTCCTCGATGTCCGTGCGGTCGAACTCGAGGCGAGCGTTGTGCTCGGTGAGCATGGGTTCTCCGATCGTCGTGACGGGCGGCCGCTGATTGCGGCCTAGGTGCACGACGTCGCCCATGGCAGCACAGAGTAGGCGAGCGGTTACGGCTACGACAGACGTCCACTGCCCGCGCTTCGGCTCGCGCTCTGTGTGACCTCCGACCCGAGGTTGGCACCTTCGCGGGCACACCTCTTGGCAGGAGCGACGGCGACGTCGCTGGGCCACTGAGGAGGAAGCGATGACGGCGACGTGGACCCGCTCCGCGGAGACGCTGCTGAGCGAGGCGGACCAGAGCTGGTCCGGCATCTGGGCGCTCACCCACGCCGCGGCGATGGGCGCCCTCAACATGGCGATGACGGTGCCCCTGGGCGTGGGCGTGTCGATCTCCTACGCCGCGATGGACTTCCGCGAGGCTCAGGACGAGCTCGAGTGGGCGAGGCCGGACATCCGGGGCGCAGGCGCGTCGGTGCCGTTCGGAGCGCTCGGGCCCGACGACGTGCCGGAGGCGCGTGAGGTCCTCGACCGGCTCGCCGCGTCCGCCCTGAACCGTGCGGCAGGCCTCGCGGAGGTCGAGACGGACCTGGGCGCCCAGGCCGCCCTGTCCCGCGTGATGGCCCGACTCATCACTGGTCGCGCGAAGGTCAGCGGGCGGTGGGCATGACCACCTACGCCGAGCTCCTCGCGCAGGCGACCGCCCACCTGCGCGAGGGCTCTACCGCCCTCCGAGGAGACCGGTTCTGGACGCCGGACGAGGCGCTCGACGCCATCGGGGACTTCCACGGGCTCCTCGACGCCATCGCCTCCCACGGGCGCCGCCTCCTGCGGCCTGCCCAACTCGGCCGGCTCGGCCTGACCCGACACCGTGACGGCCTCCCGCCAGTAGAGCGGGTGTCGATCGACCTCATCACGCGGCTCGAGGCCGTGACAGGGGAAGCCCGGCCCCACCCGTCGCAACTGTCCCGTGGGACGACACCGTGGGCCCGATCGGCTCTCGCCCTGCGCGCTGCCGCCGACCTCGTCGGAACGCACTTCTCGACCGACGGACGACCCCGAAGCCCGGACGCAGCTGAGGTCACGACCGCGACGTTCGACGCCGGCCTCGTCGACCTCGGCCATGTCGCGGTGGCCGCCCTCGCACACGAGGATCCCCTCGCCCTCAGGGCCATCCAGGCAGGCGTGCCCCGCAGCACCGTCGCCAGGCAGCTCCCAGGGCTCGAAACCCTCGCCCACGCCGCACGCGAGCTCGCCGCCAAGGGCCCTGGCCGCCCCCACTTGCTCCTCGACGATCTCGGGCAGACACGGATCCGCGTCCGCACCGACGACCCGGCGACGGAGCTGAGCGATCGCATGGTGCGGCTCCGCCAGGCCGTCTGGACACTCATCGCCGACCGCTCCGACGTGCTGCCGTCCCTGCGGCTCACTGCCGGCCTCGGCGTTGCCGTCCACGCACACGCCGCCGTGTTCCATGGCGCCGACCTCACCGCACCAGACCCAGGCGGAACGACCGGGCCTGGCGCCCTGGTCGCGCATGGGCGCGCATGGCAGCGCCTGCATCAGGCACTCTCACGGTTCGCGGTCCTGGCGCCTCCCAGCACGTCCATCCGTGACGACGCCGTCGCGGCCGCTCGGCTGCTCAGCGAGCTCGCGCCACTCGACGCCCCGCGGGGTCATGTCCCCGTCGCGGCCGCGGATCGCCACGTCGGTGCGGTGCTCAACGGCGCCGTCCAGGTCATGGCCGACATTGCCGTCCACGAGGGCGCCGCGTTCGACCGGCTCTCACGTGCGGGCCTGCTCCACATCCCCGCGCGCGCACTTCCCCGCGACGTCGTCACCGACTACCCCGACGTCGCGGCGGCTCGGCTCAACGGCCGGACGGTGCCGGCGCCCGCCGAGGCGTTGCGGGTGGTAGCCGCGATGTACACCCATGTCGCGGCGCACCCGATCAGCAGCCCGACGCCGCAGGCCGCCAGCCATCCGGTCGTCAGGACGTCGGTCGAGTCGATATCGGTGGTCTAGTTCTCGGGCGATTCTCGATCACCGCGTTGCCGCCGGGCGCGCTGCAGACCTCCTTGGCGACTTGGTCCGACATCGCCGTTGCCTGAACGAACGCTTCATTGCCCAACCTTCGCGCGGCGTCGACGCCGCCCTCACCTGTCTCGAACACCTTGGCCTTCACGTCCCCGCCTCTGTCCAGGCTCTGAAGAACCCGCCTTGCTCGCCGGCGTCGGCGGGAAGTTCGCGGCGACTTCGGACCCGAGCTGGGCCCCGGAAGCCGAACCGAGGGCAGACCGAGTCACTGGCAACGCGACGCCGTGACTGCAGCACCCCCTCCGGAGGAGAGGAACCGCTCGACAGCCGACGAGGAGCCCAGAATCGCGACGCCGTCGCCGTCGGCGATCAGCTGGAGGTCGTTGTCGATGGCGGGCTCCAGCGGGGAAGGCGGAAGTCGGGACCGAAGGCGCTGCGGCGGGACCCGCGCGGCGGCCTTGGCAGGCACGCGGTGGAGTCACGCTACTCGCGCATGGAAGCGGACTCGTCGGCGTCCGTCTCGGCTCGCCGGGTGATTGACCCGTCGTCGGCGACGCGCAGCCCGCACCGCTCGAACAACTCGGTTGCCCAGCGAACGTCGCGGGACTCGAGAAACGCCTTCTTCGCACTGGGCGCGGCACCCACGAGATCGAAGGGTTGGGCGCGGGCGATGATCTTCGCCAAGTTTACGATGCAGGCCAGCTCGTCACCTTCCGGTCGGCGCTCACGGTCGGGGTGCTTCAGGTCGTTGTTCAGTCGTCCGATCGCTCGCGCGATCCCCTCGCGCGAACCGATCTGCGGGAAGTCGAGGTCAGCGCCGTCCAGGCATCTCCGGATGCTCTCCTGCAGCTCGCGTCGACAGGAGTCGCCGAAGCGGTAGTAGCCGAAGTAGTCGAGGGCGCTGGCGAGCATCATGAGCTGCGGCTCGAGGAAGCGGGCTGCGCCGTTGATCACCTCTGCGACCGGCTGAACCGCGCGTCGGAACATGTCGTCGGCATACATGTCCGTCCACCGCTTGAGGCCACGGCTACCGAGGGCCCGAAGGTTGAGTGCCGGGAAGGCCAGGTCGATCGACGACGGCTGCGCCTGGGCGTGCTCGCGCACCGTGCCTGCGAAGTGCGTTTCCGCGGGTTCAGGACCGTGAGCCTTGCCGTCCATCGTCCACAGGGGGAACTCCTCGTCGGCGACGTGGTGCGTGCGCCACGCCAACTTCTCTCCGTGTGCCAGGAGGAGGAGGTCCCGGACTGCCCACTGCGCACGCAGATGCTCCTGAGGAGTCCTGCCTTTGTGGCACGTCGTCGCCAGGAAGGGCAGGCTCTCTGCTTCGAAGCGGCGCCCCTCCGCTCCCGACCAGACCGCACCAGCCCTGAACTCATAGGTGTAGCCCTGTGAGCGCCAGGAGACCGACTCACTGTCATCGAGGGTGATGACGGCGGGCTCACCGCGCGCAGGGAAGGCGTACTTCACCGGACGAAAGTGCGTGAACCCGTCGAGCCCATCAATGCTCGATCGCATCGTCCGGACCCGGTAGGTCGAGCGGAGCGTCCGAGGCTCGCCGAAGATGGCTGTCTGGGCGGTCAGACGCCCGGTAACGAAGCCGCTTCCTGATTGTCCGCCCCATCGAACCCCGAGGAGGATCACCCACCCCTCGTTGTCGGCAAACGCGAGGGCCTCGGGCGGCGTCGACTGCTCGAACCACGCCTGGGGCTGCGCGTGCCGGTCAGCGGTCCTCAGGTACGGGACGAGCAGCTGTGCCCCGCGGTGGTCATCGAAGGTGAGGGCTGCTGCACACACCGGACCCTCAACGTGTCGGCCCTCGAGGAACAGGTGTCCCACCCTGACCTGTCCCGGTACCAGCGTGTTCGGCATGGTTGTTCCTCCTTCGCGCGCGCAGATGAGCTAGGTGCGACTGGGAAGCGCAGGGCGCAGGGTTACGCCGGCGAACTGCTCCCCGAGGATGCGGACCCGGGGGTCTGCCGGAACGTCCTCGAGCCGCCGCCGAAGGTGGGCCCAGTCGTATGCGCGCCGCGGATGATTGTCGAGGACGCAGACGTACGCCAGTGGCAACGGCGACCCCGGGTGCGCTGCCTCGAACTCGGCCAAGAGCATGGACAGCTTGTAGACATCCCGCGCGACCTCGGTGTGGTCCATGCCACCGCCCTGCGTAGCGGCCACCTTCAGCTCACTGATCACCACAAGGTCCCTCAGGATCTGCAAGCCGCTCCCATCCTCCGCGCGGACGAGCCGGTTGGCGTAGTGCGGAAGCATCACACCGGGCTGACGCGTCACGACAGCATCCAGCCGCACGTGATTGCCGAGCACGCGAGCCTTCCACGGGGACTCGGCGAAGTGCTCCTTCTTGATGATCGGCTCCCGCGCAACGCGATCGATCCCGAACTGGGAGATCAGGTAGTGGGCGAACCACGCCTGGTACGTGGCCTCGGGAGCTAGGTACTGCCCACAGGTCTGCGCGAACACACTCCAGGCCGCCTCGAACTTCCTAGCGACGTTGCTGTCGTCCTCAACCACGCGATCATGCTGCCAGGCCGCTCCGACACGCAGGGTCGCCTGGGCACCGCCTCTCCGCGCGCGACGTTCGGCCTCAGCCAAGGCCGTCCATGTTCGTCCAGGGCGTACTTAGGCCTACCGATAGGCCGACCGGACGCCAAGAGGCCCGCCCCGCCGAAGCGGGGCGGGCCTCTGACCTGCTAAAACACCGTCGGGATGGCGGGATTCGAACCCACGACCCCTTGACCCCCAGTCAAGTGCGCTACCAAGCTGCGCCACATCCCGGTCGGCTCTGCGAGCCGTCGATGAGTCTAGCGGATGTTCACCCGCTTCTGCCCCGCCGCCCTTCTGGCCCGGGCGCCGGCGCGCGACGACGCCGTCGGTCCTCCTGCTCGACCTGCTGCAGCTCGGCCGCGACGAGCCCGGCCACCGCGAGCTCGACGACCAGACCAGCGACCGCCGACCACTCTCGAAGACGGAACACGAACACCTGCACCACCAGCAGGCTGACGAGCACCGCCCAGCGGAAGCGCAGGTAGCCCTCGCGGCGGTCCTGCCGGACGACGAGCAGCCCCCACCCGGCCAGCGCGGTCGCGCCGGCGGCGCTGACCAGCAGCCCGACGACGACCCACCCCGGCTGGTCGGCACCACCCCACCAGGCCGCGAGGCCCATGGCGACGCTGCCGACCAGGCTGGCCACGAGCACGGCGACCGTGATCCACGGGACCCACCGCGCAGCGACGAGCCGGTGCGTGACGCGGACGACGGCGGCGCCGACGGCGTTGATCGGGTTGGGCAGCTCGTGCGGGTCGTCGTCGATGGCGTCCAGGAGCGCCCGGGCCTCGCGGGCCCCGGGCACGTCGCCCGCGCGGGCCACGAGCCCGCGCGCATCCGCCCGCGCCCGCGGCGTGAACCCGCCCGCCACCCCCGCGACCGCCTGGTCCACCGCGCCCGCGAGGTACTCCCGTGAGTCGTGCGGCAGGCGTCCGTGGAGTGCCTCGGAGACCACCACCAGCAGGACGACGACCGCGTAGATGAGCGACGCCGTCGGGCCGTAGAAGTAGTCGTTGTCCGCGGTGACGAACTTGCCGATCTCGTCGACGAAGAGCCCGAAGCCGACCCCGCCCAGCAGGGCGCCGACCGGCCGTGCCACCGGCCCCGCGAACGAGAGCAGCACGACGAAGGCCGCGGCCATCAGCAGCCCGCCCCACAGGACGTGCGCCACGTGCAGACCACCGGATCCGACGGTCGGGTACCCGGCGGCCGCGAGGAAGGCGCGCGTCAGCAGCACCGTCACCACGGCGGACACGACGAAGCCCGCCAGGTGCGTCGTCGCCGACGGGTCCCGCGGCAGGCCGAGCCGCAGCAGCCGGTTCACCGCTTGCGCTTCTCCCGCACGCGCACCGAGATGTGGATGGGCGAGCCCTCGAACCCGAAGGTCTCGCGCAGGCGCCGCTCGATGAACCGCCGGTAGCCCGCCTCGAGGAAGCCCGTCGCGAAGATCACGAAGCGCGGCGGCCGGGTGTCCGCCTGCGTGGCGAACAGGATGCGCGGCTGCTTGCCGCCGCGCAGCGGGTGCGGGTGGGCGGCGACGAGCTCACCCAGGAACGCGTTCAGCCGGCCTGTCGGCACGCGGGTGTCCCACGACTCGAGCGCCGTCTCCAGGGCGCCCACCAGGCGGTTCGTGTGCCAGCCGGTCTTCGCGGCGATGTTGATGCGCGGGGCCCACTGCACCTGGACCAGGTCGCGCTCGATCTCCCGCTCGAGGTAGCGGCGCCGGTCCTCGTCCATGAGGTCCCACTTGTTGTAGGCGATGACCAGGGCTCGGCCGGAGTCCACGACCTGCGTCACCACGCGCGTGTCCTGCTCGGTCAGCACGTCGCTGGAGTCGATGAGGACGACGGCGACCTCGGCCTTCTCGATGGCCGCCTGGGTGCGCAGGGAGGCGTAGAAGTCCGCGCCGGACGTCTGGTGCACGCGGCGCCTGATTCCCGCGGTGTCGACGAACCACCACTCGCGGTCGCCGATCGCGACCAGCTCGTCGACCGGGTCACGCGTGGTACCGGCGACCGGGTCGACCACGACGCGCTGGCTCCCGACGAGCGCGTTGAGCAGGCTCGACTTGCCGACGTTGGGCCGTCCGACGAGCGCCACGCGCCGCGGGCCGCCCTCGCCCGTCCCGGCCCGGCCGTAGGCCGAGACCTCGGGCATCACCTCGAGGACCGCGTCCAGCAGGTCACCGGTGCCCCGCCCGTGCAGCGCGGAGATCGGGTGCGGCTCCCCCAGCCCCAGGTTCCACAGCGCGGCGGCGTCCGCCTCGAGCTGCGGCCCGTCCACCTTGTTGGCGGCCAGCACGACCGGCTTGCCCGAGCGGCGCAGCAGCCGCACGACGCGCTCGTCGGTGGCCGTGGCCCCGACGGTCGCGTCCACGACGAACACGACGACGTCGGCGAGGTCGATCGCGACCTCGGCCTGCTCGGCGACACGCGCGTCGAGGCCCGCGACGTCCACCTCCCAGCCGCCCGTGTCGACGAGCGTGAACGAGCGTCCCGCCCACTCCGCCGGGTAGGTCACGCGGTCGCGGGTGACGCCGGGGGTGTCGAGCACGACTGCCTCACGGCGGCCGAGGACCCGGTTCACGAGGGTCGACTTGCCGACGTTCGGTCGGCCGACGACCGCGACGACCGGCACCGGTCCCGCCGGGCCCGCCTCCCCGCCCGCGCCAAGGCCCCCGTCGAGGAGCGCCAGGTCCTCGTCCTCGAGGTCGTAGTCCGCCAGGCCCTCGCGCAACGCGTGCTCGCGCGCGCGCTCCTCCTCGGTCTCGGGCTCGCCGAGCCCGGGGACCACGATGTCCTCGTCGTCGTCGTACTCGTCGTCGAACTCGTCGTCGACGGCCCCCTCGGCCCCCTCCTCGAGCGCGTCGTCGTCGAGGTCGGCGTGCGCCGTGGGGTGGGAGGCGTCGTCGATCGGGGCGTCCGCGTCGGAGGCGGGGTCGAAGGTCATGCCCCTATCCTCCCGTGCCTGGCCCCCTGCGACGAACTCCGCCCGGGAAGTGCCGGTGACGGACTCAGTCCTGCGCGTCCGCGGCACCGGCCGCCGACGGCGTCCCGCGCTCCGCCGGGTGGTCCGTCGGCAGCCACAGACCGGTGCGCTCCTCGACCGCGTGCACGTGGTCCGCCAGGGCCCGCTGCAGCTGGGCCTGAGCGGCCGCCACGGCCTCGCGCTTGGGCATGCCCTCGATCCCGGTCACCACCACCGGCGCACCGAACTCGACGTGCAGGCGCCGCCGCAGCCCCGGGATCTTCCCGGTGCTCTCGCCCGTGCGCCGCGTGCCGAGCATCGCCACCGGCACCACCGGCGCGCCCGAGTGCACGGCGAGCCACGCGACTCCGGCGCGTGCGTTCGAGCCGTCCCCGCGCCCGCGGGAGCCCTCCGGGAAGATCCCCACGACGCGCCCGTCCTCGAGCACCTTCAGAGCCGTGGCCAGCGCCGGGCGGCCGTTGCCCCGGTCCACGGGGATCTGCCCGGACAGCCGGAAGATCCAGCCGATCGCCGAGCGGAACATCTCGATCTTGATGAGGATGTGCGTCCCGCGGGGCGTGCACCCGATCATGAGCGGGCCGTCGGCCCACCCGGAGTGGTTCGCCGCGACGATCACCGCACCGGCGCGCGGCACGCGCTCCTTGCCGACGATCCGCGTGTTCCAGATCACCCGCGCGAAGAACCGCCCCAGCCACCGGCCCCAGCCCGGGCCGATGGCGCGCGGCACCTTCGGCGTCCGCGACGCCTTCTCGCGGCTCATCGCGTCGCCAGTCCGGGTGCGACGTCGAGGACGAGGGCGAGCAGCGCCGACACCGTCTCCTCGAACGAGAGCGCGCTCGAGTCCAGGAGCAGGACGCCGTCCGCGGCCGTCTGGAACTCCACGACCGTCGAGTCCTTGGCGTCCCGGCCGACGACGTGCGCGCGAGTCGCCGCCACAGCCGCCGCGTCGGCGGTGCCGTGCACCTCGAGGGCGCGGCGCGCCAGCCGCGCCTCCTCGCTCGCCGTGAGCAGCACGCGCACGTCCGCATCCGGGGCGACGACCGTCGTGATGTCGCGGCCCTCCGCGACGACGCCGGTCCCGCCCGAGCTCCCGTCCGTGCGCTCGGCGTCGATCAGCGCGCGCTGGCGCGCGTTGAGCTCGGCGCGGACGTCGAGGTTCGTCGACAGCAGGCTGACGGCGCCCGAGATCGCCGGCTCACGGATCGCAGCCGACACGTCCGTCTCCCCCACGCGCACGTGCGGGGCCGCGGGGTCCATGCCCATGCGGAGGTCCATCGCGCGGACCGCGGCGGTCACCGCGAGCTGGTCCCCGAGGTCCAACCCTTGGTCCAGGCACCACCAGGTCGCGGCGCGGTACATCGCACCGGTGTCGAGGTAGGCGAGCCCGAGCCGTGCGGCGACCTGCCGGCACACGCTCGACTTCCCCGAGCCCGAGGGCCCGTCCACGGCCACGACCACGCCGCGCACACTCGTCCCGAGCGCACTCATCCCGCCACCGTCCAGCCGCGTCCCGTCAGCTCTGCCTCGAGCGTCGTGCCGAGTCCCGGCAGCACCGCGATCGACGCGAGGCCGACCGGCTGCCGTGGGGCGTGCTCCAGCGACAGCTCCTCCAGGTTGATCCCCGCCGCGCCGACGTCACCGAGCAGCCGGGCCAGCTCGCCCGGCTGGTCCGGGACGAGCACGGTGACGACGTCGTAGGCACGTCGCGCGCCACCGTGCTTGCCCGGGATGCGGGCCACGCCCGCGTTGCCGGCCGCGACGGCAGCGGCGAGGGTGCCGAGCGCACCGCCGGGCACCGCGTGCGGACCCGTCGCCTCGACGACCTGCTCGAGCGCCTGGACCAGGCCGTCCAGGTCGTCGCGCGTCGCCCGCAGCGCGGGCAGCACGGCGCGGGCGTTGGCCGCGAGGATCGACGTCCAGAGCGCGGGGTCCCCCGCGGCGATCCGGGTCACGTCGCGCAGGCCCTGCCCCGCGAGGTCGAGGGCCGCCGGGTCGGCGTCGCGCAGCCGGGCAGCCACGAGCGACGACGCGACCTGCGGCAGGTGGGAGACGACGGCGACCGCCTCGTCGTGCACCCGCGCGTCCAGCATCACCGGGGTCGCGCCCAGGTCCGTGACCAGGGTGCGCACCGCGAGCACCGCCTCCGGCGAGGACGCCTCGGTCCCCACCACCACCCACGGTCGGCCGACGAAGAGGTCCGGGCGCGCCGCCGTCGGGCCCGAGCGTTCCGAGCCGGCCATCGGGTGCGAGCCCACGTACCGCGTGAGGTCCGCCCCGGCCGCCGTCAGCGCGGCGAGGACCGCGCCCTTGACGCTGGCGACGTCGGTGACGACCGCGTCCGGGTACGCCGCGAGCTCGGCCGCGACGACGTCCCCGGTGACGTCCGGCGGGGCGGCCACCACGACGAGCGCGGGCGGCGGGTCCGACGGTTCCGGCAGCCGCCCGGCGCCGAGGTCGCGGGCCAGCAGCACCGTGACGCGGGAAGGGTCGTGCAGGACGACGTCGACGCCCAGGGCGCGCAGCGCGAGCCCCACGCTGGCACCGAGCAGGCCGGTTCCCACGACGCGGACGGGGCCCACCGTGCCGGCGGGGGTCTGCAGGCCGGACGGTCCGTGCGCCCGGCCCGCCTCCGGACCCGACGGCGCGGTCACTGCGCCAGGTCCCGGCGGAGCACGGTGGCGCCGTGCAGGTACACGTGCTGCACCTGCGCGCGCGGCACCTCCAGCTCCGCGTGGGCCATCAGGCGCACGACGCGCGGGAGGGCGTGCGGGACGTCGATCTCCACCGCGCACATCAGCGGGACGTCCCCCATGCCCATCTCTCGGGCCGCGGTGGCCGGGAAGTCGCTGGTGAGGTCCGGCGTGCACGTGAAGATCACGGAGATCAGCGCGTCCGAGTCGATCCCGTTGGCGTCGAGCACCGCCTGCACGAGCTCGGCCGTGCGCTCGAACAGGTGCTCGCGCTCGTCGCGGTCGAGCTGGGTCGCTCCGCGGATGGCCCGCACCGTCATCGCCGTTCCTCCCAGGTCGCGCGCCCCGGTGCCCGGCCGACGACCGTCACGCGTCCGCGCGGAAGGTTACCGGTCATGGCGCCGCGGACGGTCACAGCCCGACCTCGCTCATCAGCTCGCCGAGCTCCTTGGCCGTCAGCTCGCGCACGCGTCCGGGCTTCAGGTTGCCGAGCCGCACCGGCCCGATCTGGGTCCTGACCAGGCGCTCGACCGGGTGCCCCACGGCTTCCATGAGCCGCCGCACGATGCGGTTGCGGCCCTCGTGCAGCACGACCTCGACGAGGGTCCGCGACGCCGTGTGGTCGACGACGCGGAAGCTGTCCACCACGACGGGACCGTCCTCGAGCTCGATCCCCGCCCGCAGCTGGACCCCGACGGCGGGCCGCACCCGCCCAGCCACGGTCGCCAGATAGGTCTTCGGGACCCCGTGCGACGGGTGCGCCAGTCGGTTGGCGAGCTCGCCGTCGTTGGTCAGCAGCAGCAGACCCTCGGTCTCGGCGTCGAGGCGACCCACGTGGAACAGCCGCTCGGGCCGGTCGGCGACGAACTGCGCCAGCGACGGGCGCCCTCGCTCGTCGCTCATCGTGGAGACGACGCCGGCCGGCTTGTTCAGGACCAGCGTCACCATCGAGGCGTCGAGCTGGATGCGCCGCCCGTCCACGTGCAGGACGGCGGTGCGCGGGTCCACGCGCACCCCCAGCTCGCGCACCACGACGCCGTCCACGCTCACCCGGCCGGCCGTGATCAGCTCCTCACAGGCCCGCCGGGAGCCGAGCCCCGCGCCGGCCAGCACCTTCTGCAGGCGCACGCCCTCCGGCGTGTGCACGTCCCGTTCCTGCCCGCTCATCGCGTCCCACCCTCGACCTCGTCCACCCCGCCCAGCGACTCGAGGTCGGGCAGGTACGGCGCGAGCGGCGGCAGCTCGTCCAGGCTGCTCATCCCCATCCGCTCCAGGAAGTACGACGTCGTGCCGTAGAGCACGGCACCCGAGGGCTCCGTGCCGACCTCCGCGGCCAGGCCCCGGCTCACCAGGGTGCGCACGACGGACTCGACGTTCACGCCGCGCACCGCGGACACCTGGCCGCGCGTCACGGGCTGCCGGTAGGCGATCACCGCGAGCGTCTCCAGCGCAGCCTGGGTCAGGCGTGCGGACTGCCCGTCCACGACGAACCGCCCGACGACGTCGGCGTGGGCCGCCGCCGAGTAGACCCGCCAGCCGCCGCCTGCCTCACGCAGCTCGAAGCCGCGGGGCCGACCGCCCAGCTCGCCGCGGTACTCCGCGGCGAGCTCCGCGAGGACCTCCTCGACCTCGCGCGTCGGCAGGCCGAGCACGGTTGCCAGCTGCACGGCCGACACCGGCTCGTCGGCGACCATGAGCACCGCCTCCACCGCCGCGTGCGCGCCCCCGGGGAGGTCGGCGACGTCGAAGGCCAGCTCGTCGACGGTCGGCAGGCCGCCGAGCGCCACCGGTTCGGACGCGGCGTCCCGCTCGGCAGCGGCGTCCCCGTCGGCCGTCGCGGCGTCCGCCGTGCGTGCCGTCGCGTCCGTGCTCTCGTCAGGCGCTGTCATCGCGCTCTCCCTCGTCGTCCGGAACGGCCGGTGCGGCCGGTGCTGCCTGGTCCCCGGGCGCGTCGTCGTAGTCGTCAACCACGGTGACCTCGGCGTCGCCGCCCGTCCAGCGGATCGTCAGCTCTCCGAGCGGGGTCACCTGGTCGAAGGCGACGACCCCCTCGCGGTACAGCTCCAGGAGCGCGAGGAACCGCGCCACCAGCACCGTCGAGGACTCGGCGTCCTGGACCAGTGCGCGGAACGTGCCGGAACCGATGCGCCGCAGCTTGTCGGCCACGACCGTCGCCTGCTCCCGCACGCTGACCGTCGGCGCGTACAGGTGGCTCGTGTCCACCTCGGGCGCGGGCTTCGGCCGCAGCGCGTGGGCGGCGAAGATCGCGAGCTCCGACGGGCCGATCTCCAGGACCAGCTCCGGCAGGAGCGTCGCGAGCTGCGGCTCGAGCGGCACGGACCGCGGGGTCCGCCGCCCCTGCTCGGCCAGGCGGGTTCCGATCGCCCCGGCCGCCTCCTTGAACGCCCGGTACTGCAGCAGCCGCGCGAACAGCAGGTCACGCGCCTCGAGCAGCTCGAGGTCCTCCGCGTCGTCCTCCGTGGACGGCAGCAGCCGGGCGGCCTTCAGGTCCAGCAGGGTGGCCGCGACGACCAGGAACTCCGACAGCCGCCCGAGCTCCCACGGCTCCGACCGGGCCTCGGCGTCGCGCACCGCTGCGATGAACTCGTCGGTCACCTGGGCGAGCGCGACCTCGGTGATGTCGAGGCGGTGCCGCGAGATGAGCGAGAGCAGGAGGTCGAACGGGCCGGAGAAGTTCTCCAGGTGCACCTCGAACGCGCGCGACCGCCGCGCATCGGCCGCGGGCACCAAGGCGGGGTCGACCGGGTCAGCCTCAGGCTGCATCGCCGCGGGCCACCAGCTCACGGGCCAGCTGCCGGTAGGCGGAGGCGCCGGCGTGGGTGGGGGCGTAGGAGGTGATCGGCTCGGCGGCGACCGACGAGTCGGGGAACTTCACCGTCCGGCCGATCACCGTGTGCAGCAGCTGGTCCCCGAACGCCTCGAGGACCCGCGCGAGCACCTCCTTGGAGTGCAGCGTCCGCGGGTCGTGCATCGTGCCGACGATCCCGTCGATGCGCAGCCGGGGGTTGAGCCGGTCGCGCACCTTCTCCACCGTCTCGATGAGCAGCGCGACGCCCCGCAGCGCGAAGAACTCGCACTCGAGCGGGATGAGGACGCCGTGCGCCGCCGTCAGCGCGTTCACGGTCAGCAGGCCCAGCGACGGCTGGCAGTCGATGAGGATGACGTCGTACTCCGCCTCGGCCGCACGGAGCGCGCGCGCCAGCACTGACTCGCGCGCCACCTCCCCGACGAGCTGCACCTCGGCTGCCGACAGGTCGATGTTGGCGGGGATCACGTCGAGCCCCGGCACGGAGCTCGGGCGGACGACGTCGGCCACCTGGGCACCGCGCTCCATCAGGAGCGTGTAGACCGTCTTGTCGAGCTCGTGCGGGTTCACGCCGAGTCCCACGGACGCCGCCCCCTGCGGGTCGAAGTCCACGATGAGCACGCGCCGGCCGTACTCCGCCAGGGCCGCGCCGAGGTTGATGGTGGTCGTCGTCTTGCCGACGCCGCCCTTCTGGTTGCACAGCGCGATGATCCGGGCCGGACCGTGGCTCGCCAGGGGCTCCGGGTCCGGGAAGACCGGGAGCGGGCGCCCGACGGGATCGATGGTCGTCGCGACGTCGTCCGGGCTGCTCACGCCCGAGAGGTTACCGCAGGCGCCCCCGCCGCTCCGGGCGCAACACCGCCTCCCCGAGGGGCTCAGCCGAGCGCGCGCGGGTGCGCCAGCGCGTAGACCTCGCGGAGGGAGTCCGGCGTCACGTGGGTGTAGATCTGCGTCGTCGTCACGGAGGCGTGGCCGAGCAGTTCCTGGACCACGCGGACGTCGGCGCCGCCCTGGAGCAGGTGCGTGGCGAACGAGTGCCGCAGGGTGTGGGGCGACACCTCGTCGGCGCCCGCGATGCCCGAGCGGCGCGCCGCCTGCCGCAGGACCGCCCACGCGCTCTGCCGGCTCAGCCGAGCCCCGCGGGTGTTGAGGAAGACGGCCGGGTTGCCCCGGCCGGCGGCTGCGAGCACGGGCCGGGCGCGGACCAGGTAGGCGTCGACGGCGGCGCACGCGAACGAACCCACGGGGACGACCCGCTCCTTGCTCCCCTTGCCGAGCAGTCGGGCCGACGCGCGGTCCGGGTCCAGGTCCAGGTCGTCCACGTCGAGCCCGACGACCTCGCTGATCCGGGCCCCGGTCGAGTAGCAGAGCTCCAGGAGGGCGCGGTCGCGCAGCGGCACGGGCCCCTCCCCCTGGCCGGCGGCCTCGAGCAGGGCGGCGACGTCCTCGACGCTCATCGCCCTCGGCAGCCGCCGGGGCTGCGTGGGCGGCTTCACGCCCGCGGACGGGTCGTCGGCGGCCAGCCCCTCGACCGCGACGAACCGGTGCCAGCCGTGCACGGCAGCCACGACGCGGGCGGTCGACGACGCCGCGAGGGGCCGCCCGTCCGAGCCACTGCGCAGCGCCGTCACGAACGCCCGCACGTCGCCCTCCCCCACGCTCGACGCGCTCTCGTGGCCGCGGGCGGTCAGGAACGCGGCGTACCGGTCCAGGTCCCGGCGGTAGGCGGCCAGCGTGTTGCGCGCCAGACCCCGCTCCACGGCGAGGTGGTCCAGGTAGCGCTGCACGGCCAGCGCCAGGGCGGGCGACACCGACCCGGCGTCACCGGTCGCGGCCGTGGCCGCGCCGTCGCGCGTCGGGCCGCTGCCGGGTGGCATCAGAGCGGCAGGAAGGGGTCCACCGCGACAGCGGCGAACACGACCGTCAGGTACGTGATCGACCCGTGGAACACGCCCATCTCGCCGAGCTTGCGGCCCGCGACCGGGCGCCGCGCCCGCCGCAGCAGCGCGACGACCGACCAGCAGAACCACGCACCGGCGGCCCCGGCCACGACGGTGTAGACCCACGACATCGGGGCCAGCGGCACCAGAGCGAGCGAGGCCGCGACCATCGCCACGGAGTAGGCGACCATCTCGACCGAGACGCGCAGGTCGCTGGCCACGACCGGCAGCATCGGGACGCCCGCCGCGGCGTAGTCGCGCCGGAACTTCATGGACAGCGGCCAGTAGTGCGGGGGCGTCCAGAAGAAGATGACGAGGAAGAGCGCCACCGGTGCCCAGTCGAGCGTGCCCGTGACCGCCGCCCAGCCGATGAAGACGGGCATGCAGCCGGCGATCCCGCCCCACACGATGTTCTGCGGGGTCCGCCGCTTGAGCAGCATCGTGTAGCCGACGACGTACAGCAGGATCGCCGCGGCCGTGAGCAGCGCCGACGCCACGTTGACGAACACCCAGAAGTACGCGACGGAGACGACGCCGAGCACGATGCCGAACACGAGCGCCGCGCGCGGCGTCACCTCGCCCGTGACCAGCGGGCGCCGCCGCGTCCGGTTCATGACCGCGTCGATGTCGCGGTCGAGGTACATGTTCAGCGTGTTCGCCGAGCCGGCCGCGACGGTGCCGCCGAGCAGCGTGCCGAGGATCAGCCACAGCGACGGGAAGCCGCCGCCCACGCGCTGCTGCGCGAGGAGCATGGTGGGCAGCGTCGTCACGAGGAGCAGCTCGATGATCCGCGGCTTCGTGAGCGCGACGTACGCCGCGAGCCGACGCACCGTCGCCGAGGTACCGGCCGACGCGTGGCCGCGGCCTGCGGGCGCGCTCACGTCGGCCTGCGCCGGGCTGGCAGTGCGCACGACGGCGGGCTCCGTTCTGCTGGGTTCCTCGACCATGGTAAGGCCCCAGGCCCTACGTCCTATGCCCACCGGCCCGGCGGCGCGACGCACCCGTCCACCACGCGGCGCGCGCGCCGGTCCCAGGGCTACGCCGCTAGGCTCGCTGCAGCAGGCCGACGGTCCGGTTCGAGCGCCCAGACCGCCGGCCGGCCCGACGGCATCGGCACGGGTCCACGGGACCGACGTGCCGCGCCCCACCCCACGACCCGGACCAGCGTCCGGGCAGGAATGAGGAGCTGTGAACTCGACGCCCACGACCGGCCTCGACTGGACCGACCTCGACCGCCGCGCGGTCGACACCCTGCGCGTGCTCGCGGCCGACGCCGTGCAGAAGGTCGGCAACGGCCACCCCGGCACCGCGATGAGCCTCGCCCCCGCGGCGTACCTGCTCTTCCAGCGCTACCTGCGCCACGACCCCACGGACCCGAACTGGGCGGGTCGGGACCGGTTCGTGCTCTCCGCCGGGCACTCGTCGCTCACCCTGTACCTGCAGCTGTTCGCGTCCGGCTACCCGCTGTCGCTCGACGACCTCAAGGCGCTGCGCACGTGGGGGTCGAAGACGCCGGGTCACCCGGAGTACAAGCACACCGAGGGCGTCGAGATCACCACCGGGCCGCTGGGCCAGGGCCTGGCCTCCGCCGTCGGCATGGCGATGGCCGCGCGTCGCGAGCGGGGTCTCTTCGACCCCGACGCCGCGCCGGGCACCAGCCCGTTCGACCACACCATCTGGGTGATCGCCGGTGACGGCGACCTCCAGGAGGGCGTGACCTCCGAGGCCTCGTCGATCGCCGGTCACCAGGAGCTCGGCAACCTCGTCGTGATCTACGACGACAACCACATCTCGATCGAGGACGACACCGACGTCGCGTTCAGCGAGGACGTGCTCGCCCGCTACGCCGCGTACGGCTGGCACACCCAGCGCGTCGACTGGACCAACGGCGGCACCGGCTACACCGAGGACGTGCACGCGCTCGGCGCGGCGCTCGAGGCCGCCCGCGCGGAGACCGGTCGCCCGTCGATCATCTCCCTGCGCACCATCATCGGCTGGCCGTCGCCGACCAAGCAGGGCACCGGCGGCATCCACGGCTCCGCGCTCGGCGACGCCGAGGTGCGGGCGCTCAAGGAGACCGTGGGCTTCGACCCCGACGAGACGTTCCACGTCGACGACGAGGTCCTCGCGCACGCGCGGCGCGTGTCGGCGCGCGGCACCGAGGCGCACGCCGAGTGGGACCACGCGTTCGCGCAGTGGCGCACCGCGCAGCCGGAGCGCGCCGAGCTCTTCGACCGGCTGGCGGCGCGTCGGCTGCCGAACGGCTGGACGCAGGCGCTGCCCGTGTTCCCGGCCGGCAAGGGCGTGGCGACGCGCTCCGCGTCGGGCAAGGTGCTCTCCGCGCTCGCGCCCGTGCTGCCCGAGCTGTGGGGCGGCTCCGCGGACCTCGCCGGCTCCAACAACACGACGATGGACGGCGAGCCCTCGTTCCTCCCCGCCCACCGCAGCACGCGGTCGTTCCAGGGCACGCCGTACGGACGGACGCTGCACTTCGGCATCCGTGAGCACGCGATGGGCTCGATCCTCAACGGCATCGCGCTGCACGGCGGCACCCGGCCCTACGGCGGCACGTTCCTGGTCTTCAGCGACTACATGCGCCCGGCCGTGCGGCTCGCGGCGCTGATGCAGCTGCCGGTGACCTTCGTCTGGACGCACGACTCGATCGGCCTCGGGGAGGACGGCCCGACGCACCAGCCGATCGAGCACCTGGCGGCCCTGCGCGCCATCCCGGGCCTCGACGTCGTCCGCCCGGCCGACGCGAACGAGACCGCCTGGGCGTGGCGCACGATCCTCGAGCGCACCGACCACCCGGCCGGCCTCATCCTCACCCGCCAGAACGTGCCGACGGTCGAGCGCGGCGACGGCCCCGCGACGGGCGACACGCTCGCCGCCGCGGACGGCGTCGCGCGCGGCGCCTACGTCCTGGCCGAGGCCGCCTCCGGCTCCCCCGACGTGATCCTGCTGGCGACCGGCTCCGAGGTGCAGATCGCCCTCGCGGCGCGCGAGCAGCTCGCGGCGGCCGGTGTGGGCGCCCGCGTGGTCTCGGTCCCGTGCCGCGAGTGGTTCGACGAGCAGGACGCGGCTTACCGTGAGTCGGTGCTCCCGTCCTCCGTCCGCGCGCGCGTCTCCGTCGAGGCTGCCGTGGCACAGGGCTGGCGGGACCTGGTCGGCGACGCCGGCCGCTGCATCTCGCTCGAGCACTTCGGCGCGTCGGCCGACTACGAGCGGCTCTACACCGAGTTCGGCATCACGTCGGAGGCGGTCGTGGCCGCTGCTCAGGCGTCGCTGGCCGACATCGCCGCCGGCACCGTCACCCCCGGCGGTCCGGCCCGCAGCACCGAGGGTGGCACCGGCGACATGTGACACCCCCACTGACGACGCCCGGCCGTCACCCGACGGCGGCCGGGCCCCGACAGCGAGGAGGACGCGCATGACCGAGTTCGACGACCGCACCGCCCCCGAGTCAGAGGGCGGTGCGCTCCCCGCGCCGCTGCGTGCGCTCCGCGAGGCCGGCGTCGCCATCTGGCTCGACGACCTGTCCCGCGAGCTGCTCCGCTCCGGCGGGCTCGCCCGGCTGGCGACCGAGCGCGGCGTCGTCGGGGTGACCAGCAACCCGACGATCTTCGCCTCGGCCCTCGCCAAGGGCGACGCCTACCGGTCCCAGCTCGCCGAGCTGGCGGCTGCGGGGGCCGGGGTCGACGACGCCGCACTCAGGCTCATGACCGACGACGTCCGCGAGGCCTGTGACCTGTTCGCCGGGCTGCACCGCGCGAGCGACCGGCTCGACGGCCGCGTCTCGCTCGAGGTGGCGCCGGACCTCGCGCGCGACACGGCGGGCACCGTGGCGATGGCGCGGCAGCTCTGGACGACCGTCGACCGCCCCAACCTGTACATCAAGATCCCGGCCACCGTCGAGGGGCTGCCGGCCATCGCGGAGGCGACGGCCCAGGGCATCAACGTCAACGTGACGCTGATCTTCTCGCTCGCCCGGTACCGGGGTGTGCTCGACGCCTACACCGACGGCCTCGAGCGCGCGCTGGCCGCCGGCCGCGACCTGACGACGATCGACTCGGTCGCGTCGTTCTTCGTGTCGCGGGTGGACACCGCGGTCGACGCGCGGCTCGACGCGATCGGCTCGCCCGAGGCCGCGGACCTGCGGGGACGCGCCGCCATCGCCAACGCGCGCCTCGCCTACGCACTCTTCGAGGAGTACACGGCGGGCGAGCGCTGGCAGGCACTGGCCGCCGCCGGAGCCCGCGTCCAACGACCTTTGTGGGCCTCCACCGGCGTCAAGGACAAGGCGTACGCGGACACGCGGTACGTGGACGAGCTCGTCGCGCCGGGTGTCGTGAACACGATGCCCGGGAGCACGCTCGAGGCGGTCGCCGACCACGGTCACGTCACGGGGGACACCGTGACGGCCGCCTACGACGACGCGCGGGAGGCCCTCGCGCGCCTCGCCGCCCTCGGCGTGGACCTCGACGAGGTCACGGACGAGCTCGAACAGCAGGGCGTCGAGAAGTTCGAGGCGAGCTGGTCCGAGCTCATCGGCTCGGTCCGCGACGGCCTGCGCGGGGCGACGGCGTGACCCCCAGCAGCGGCGGCCGCCCCAACCCGCTGCGCGACGCCCGGGACCGGCGCCTGCCGCGCATCGCCGGCCCGTGCGGTCTGGTCATCTTCGGCGTCACGGGCGACCTGGCGCGCCGCAAGCTCATGCCGGCCGTCTACGACCTCGCGAACCGCGGTCTGCTCCCGCCGGGCTTCGCCCTCACCGGCTTCGCCCGACGGGACTGGGAGGACCAGGACTTCGCCCAGGTCGTGCACGACGCCGTCAAGGAGAACGCCCGGACGCCGTTCCGGGAGGCGGTCTGGCAGCAGCTCGCCGAGGGCATCCGGTTCGTCCAGGGCGAGTTCGACGACGACGAGGCGTTCGACCGCCTGAGCAGGACCGTGGCTGACCTCGACGCCGAGCGCGGGACGGGCGGCAACCACGCGTTCTACCTCTCGGTCCCGCCCCGTGCCTTCCCGCTGGTCTGCCGCCAGCTCGCCCGGTCCGGGCTCTCCGAGCAGCCCGACGGCGCGTGGCGCCGCGTCGTCGTCGAGAAGCCGTTCGGCCACGACCTGGCCAGCGCGCGGGAGCTGAACGACGTCGTGTCCACGGTCTTCACCCCGGAGTCGGTGTTCCGCATCGACCACTACCTGGGGAAGGAGACGGTGCAGAACATGCTGGCGCTGCGGTTCGCCAACCAGCTGTTCGAGCCGATCTGGAACGCCAACTACGTCGACCACGTGCAGATCACGATGGCCGAGGACATCGGCATCGGCGGGCGCGCGGGCTACTACGACGGCATCGGGGCCGCGCGCGACGTCATCCAGAACCACCTCCTGCAGCTGCTGGCGATCACCGCCATGGAGGAGCCGGTCTCGTTCGGTGCGGACGACCTCCGGGCCGAGAAGGAGAAGGTGCTCTCGGCCGTCCGGCTGCCCAAGGACCTCGCGGCGCACACCGCCCGTGGTCAGTACGCGGCCGGCTGGCAGGGCGGCGAGGAGGTGGTCGGGTACCTCGAGGAGCAGGGCATCGCCCCGGACTCGATCACGGAGACCTACGCCGCCATCCGGCTCGACATCGACACCCGCCGGTGGGCCGGCGTGCCGTTCTACCTGCGGACCGGCAAGCGGCTGGGGCGTCGGGTCACCGAGGTCGCCGTGGTCTTCAAGAAGGCCCCGCACCTGCCGTTCGAGTCCACCGCGACCACCGAGCTCGGCAACAACGCCCTGGTGATCCGGGTGCAGCCGGACGAGGGCGTGACCATCCGGTTCGGGGAGAAGGTGCCGGGGACCTCGATGGAGGTCCGCGACGTCACCATGGACTTCGGCTACGGCCACGCCTTCACCGAGTCCTCCCCGGAGGCGTACGAGCGGCTCATCCTCGACGTGCTGCTCGGCGACCCGCCGCTCTTCCCCCGCCACCGGGAGGTCGAGCTGTCCTGGATGATCCTCGACCCCATCACGGAGTTCTGGGCGACCCAGGGCCAGCCGGAGTCCTACCGGTCGGGCACCTGGGGACCCGCCTCCGCCGACCTCATGCTGGCCCGCGACGGTCGCGCGTGGCGGCGGCCGTGAGCACCCGCACCCGGACCCTCGGAGGTGCCCGATGATCGTCGACCTGCCCGACACCACGACCGCCGAGGTCGCGCGCCGACTCGTCCACCTGCGCGAGGAGGGCGGCGCCGTCGCGCTGGGACGGGTCCTGACGCTCGTCATCGACGCCCACGCCACGGACGTCGAGGACGCCGTCGCCGTCACCAACGACGTCAGCCGCGAGCACCCGATGCGGGTCATCGTGCTGGCGCGGCACAGCGGCGCCGCCGCCGCGCGGCTCGACGCCCAGATTCGCGTCGGCGGCGACGCGGGGGCGAGCGAGGTCGTGCTGCTCACCGCGTCCGGGGAGATGCTCGAGCACAGCGACACGCTCGTCATGCCGCTTCTGCTGCCCGACGCGCCGATCGTCGCGTGGTGGCCCCGGGAGATCCCCGAGCGTCCTGCCATGCACCCCATCGGTCAGATGGCCCAGCGCCGGATCACCGACTCGGTCGCCTGCGCCGACCCGATCGGCACGCTGCGGCGCCTGCGCAACGGCTACACCGCGGGCGACACCGACCTCGCGTGGACCCGCCTGACGGTCTGGCGCGGGCTCCTCGCCGCGGCCCTCGACCTGCCACCCGACGAGCCGGTCACCTCCGCGGTCGTCGCGGGCGACGAGCGGCACCCGTCGATGTGGCTCCTCGGTGCCTGGCTGGCCGAGGCGCTGGACTGCCCCGTCGAGGTGGTGGCCGTGGAGGGCGCCGCCGGCATCACCCACGTGGTGCTCGAGCGGGCGTCGGGCCCGGTCCGGATCGACCGTCCAGACGGCCGGCGCGCCACGCTCGTGCACCCCGGACAACCGGAGCGGCACCTGGCCATGCCGCTGCGGGAGCTGCGCGAGTGCCTCTCGGAGGACCTGCGCCGCATGGACGCCGACGAGGTCTACGGCGAGGTCCTGGGCTCCGGCCTGGCCCGGGTGCTCCCGTGACGGCGCCCCTGGTGGTCGTCCACCCGGACGCCGAGACGCTCGCCGTCGGCACCGCCGCCCGCCTGCTCCTGCGCCTGATGGACGCCCAGTCCCTGCACCGGCCCGTCCATGTCGGCCTCACGGGCGGCGGCATGGGCGCCCGCGTGCTCGCCGCGGTCGCGGCCTCGCCGCTGCGCGACGCCGTCGACTGGACCGGGGTGCACGTGTGGTGGGGGGACGAGCGGTTCCTGCCCGCCGGAGACCCGGAGCGCAACGAGACGCAGGCCCGCGCGGCCCTGCTGGACGGGCTGGCGTTGCCGCCGGAGAACGTGCACGCCGCGCCCCCGCTCGGCCCTCACCTCACCTCACCGCACGACGCCGCCGTCGCCTACGCCGCCGAGCTCGCGCGCTACGCCGCGGACGGCGACGACGCCGGACCGCCGGTGCCCGTCTTCGACGTGCTGCTGCTCGGCGTCGGCCCCGACGGGCACGTGGCCTCGCTGTTCCCCGGACAGGCCACGCTCGGCGTCGTCGACCGCACCACGGTTGGCGTCACCGACTCCCCCAAGCCGCCGCCGGAACGCGTGAGCCTCACGCTGCCGGCCATCGAGGCCGCCCAGGAGGTGTGGCTGGTGGTCGCCGGCGCGGACAAGGCCGAGGCGGTGCGACGGGCGCTCGCCGGCGCCGACCCAGCCGAGATCCCCGCTGCCGCGGTGCGCGGCCGTACCAGGACCCTCTGGCTTCTCGACGTCGCGGCCGCGTCGTGACGTCGGACGGCGTCACCGACCCGCCTCCCTGGGTGCTCGTCGACCGGTGGCTCGATGGCGTGCTGCCCGCCCCCGACGCCGTCGTCGCAGCCCAGCGCACGGCCGACGGCGCCGGGCTGCCTCCGATCGCCGTCTCGACGCAGCAGGGCAGGCTCCTCGCGCTCCTCGCCGCCAGCATCGGTGCCCGACGGGCTCTGGAGGTCGGCACGCTGGCCGGTGTGAGCGCGGTGTGGCTGGCCCGCGCCCTGCGCGGTCCCGACCCCGTGCTGACCACGTTCGAGCTCTCAGAGCACCACGCGGCCGTCGCGCGTGAGAACCTCGCCGCCGCGGGCCTGACGGACGTGGTGGAGGTGCGCGTCGGGCCCGCTCTCGAGGGACTGGCGCGCCTGGCCGCCGAGCGGCCCGAGCCGTACGACCTCGCCTTCATCGACGCGGACAAGCCCGGCAACACCGCCTACCTGCACGCCGCGCTGGCGCTCCTGCGGCCCGGCGGCCTGGTCGTCGTGGACAACGTGGTGCGCGGGGGCACCGTCCTCGACCCGGGTGCCGACGCCGCCGCTCGCGGCTCCCGCGCGGTCATCGAGGCGGTCGCCGCGCACGACCGGCTCACCGCGACCGTCGTGCAGACGGTCGGCTCCAAGGGCTACGACGGAATGCTTGTCGCCCGCCTGGACGTCTGACGCCTCGGCGTCACCGCGGCGCACCGTGGTGCGCGCGGCGCCGGACGCCGAAGGGCCGGCACCTCGTCGGTGCCGGCCCTTCAGGGTCGTCTCAGCTGCCGCGCCGGGTCAGCCGCCGCGCCGCGCGCGCAAGGCGGCGAGCGCCTCGTCGAGGATGGCCGCGCCGTCCTCGTCGCTGCGGCGCTCCTTCACGTACGCGAGGTGCGTCTTGTAGGGCTCGTTGCGCACGGGCTCCGGCGGCGCGTCCTTGTCGCGCCCGGCCGGGAAGCCGCATCGCGGGCAGTCCCAGTTCTCGGGCACCTCGACGCCGGCCTCCTCCGAGAAGCTCGGGCGCGTCTCGTGCCCGTTGGCGCACCAGTAGGACACCCAGAACCGCGGCGCCGAGTCACCCCGCTCGGCCTCGCCCATCGGGCCCGCGCCGACGCGCGAGCCCCGGATCGCACTACCACTCGCCATGCTGCGCCGTCCTCAGCTGACCCGCTGGAGCAGGCCCAGCAGGATGATCATCAGGGTCCACACGAGGGCCAGGCCCACGGTGAGCCGGTTCAGGTTGCGCTCGGCGACGCCGGAGCTGCCTGCCGTGCTCGAGATGCCGCCGCCGAACATGTCCGAGAGGCCGCCGCCGCGCCCCTTGTGGAGCAGCACGAGCAGCACCACGAGGACGCTGGTGATCACCAGCAGGACTTGCAGGACAATGCGCAGTGCGTCCACGAAGAGTTCCTTCGTCAGTGGGTGAGGGCGCCGAGGGCGCCGGTGTGGCGGCTGGTCAAGGATAGGCGACGCGACGCCGATCCCGAAGTCCCACGCCCGGCCGGCCGAACGGATGACCGGGCGTGGGGACTTCGGCTCGACGTGCGACGTCGGGCGAGGACGTCAGCCGACGTTGTGCGACTGGTACCGCACGATCTTCGCGAACTCCTCGGCGTCGAGGCTGGCCCCGCCGACGAGCGCGCCGTCGACGTCAGGCTTCGCCATGATCGCCGCGATGTTGCCGGACTTCACCGAGCCGCCATAGAGCACGCGGACGGCGTCGGCGATCTCCGGGGTGAACATCTCGCGGAGCTTGCCCCGGATGGCCTCGCAGACCTCCTGCGCGTCCTCCGGCGTGGCGACCTCACCCGTGCCGATGGCCCACACCGGCTCGTAGGCGACGACGACCTGGGCCGCCTGCTCGGCGGTCAGGCCGGCGAGCGAGCCCTCGACCTGGGCGAGCGTGTACTCGACCTGACGGCCCTCCTTGCGGATGTCCAGGCCCTCGCCGACGCACACGATCGGGACGATGCCCTGACCGAACGCGGACCGCGCCTTGGCGGCGACGAGCGCGTCGTCCTCGCCGTGGTACTGACGCCGCTCGGAGTGGCCGACGACGACGTAGCGGCAGCCGAGCTTGGCGAGCATCACCGGCGAGATCTCACCGGTGTACGCGCCGTCGGTGTGCGCCGAGACGTCCTGCGCGCCGTAGCCGAGCTCGAGCTTGTCGGCGTCGACGAGCGTCTGCACCGAGCGCAGGTCCGTGAAGGGCACCATCACGGCGACCTCGACGGCCGCGTAGTCGTGCTTGGCGTCCTTGAGGGTCCAGGCGAGCTTCTGGACGAGATGGGTGGCCTGGTGGTGGTCCAGGTTCATCTTCCAGTTGCCCGCCATCAGGGGCGTGCGTGCAGCTGCCACGGGGTCAGTCCTCCAGAACCGCGATGCCGGGGAGGGTCTTGCCCTCGAGGAGCTCGAGGCTCGCCCCGCCACCGGTCGAGATGTGGCCGAAGCCCGCCTCGTCGAAGCCGAGCTTGCGCACGGCCGCGGCGGAGTCGCCACCGCCCACGATCGAGAAGCCCTCGGAGTCCACCAGGGCCTGCGCCACGGCGCGGGTGCCCTCGGCGAAGGCCGGGAACTCGAAGACGCCCATCGGGCCGTTCCAGGCGATCGTCTTCGCGGACAGGATCGCCTCGCGGAAGAGCTCGCCCGACTTCGGGCCGATGTCGAGGCCCATCTTGTCGGCGGGGATCGCGTCGGCGGCGACGACCTCGTGGGCGGCGTCGGCGGCGAACGCGTCGGCGGCGACGATGTCGACCGGCAGGAGGATCTCCACGCCCTTGGCCGCAGCGGTCTCGAGGTAGCCCTTCACCGTGTCGACCTGGTCGGCCTCGAGCAGCGAGGTGCCGACCTCGTAGCCCTTGGCGGCAAGGAACGTGAAGACCATGCCGCCGCCGATGAGCAGCTTGTCGGCCTTCTCGATGAGGTTCGCGATCACGCCGAGCTTGTCGGAGACCTTGGAGCCGCCGAGCACGACGACGTAGGGACGCTCGGGGTTCTCGGTCGCCTTGCGCAGCGACTCGACCTCGAGCTGGACCAGGTAGCCGGCCGCGTGCGGCAGCTTCAGCGCGACGTCGTACACGGACGCCTGCTTGCGGTGGACCACGCCGAAGCCGTCCGAGACGAAGGCGTCGGCGAACGCCACGAGCTCGTCGGCGAGCTCGCCACGCACCGCGTCGTCCTTCGAGGTCTCGCGAGCGTCGAAGCGGATGTTCTCGAGCAGCGCGATCTGGCCGTCCTCGAGCGCGGCGACGGTGGCCTTGGCCGAGTCGCCGACGACGTCCTCGGCGAGGGCGACGGGCTGGCCGAGGAGCTCGCCGAGGCGGGCCGCGACCGGCGCGAGCGAGTACTTCGCGTCCGGCTCGCCCTTCGGGCGGCCGAGGTGCGCGGTCACGATGACGCGGGCACCGCCGTCGAGCAGGGCCTTGAGCGTCGGCAGGGCGGCGCGGATGCGGCCGTCGTCCGTGATCGTCGTGCCGTCGAGCGGCACGTTGAAGTCGGAGCGGACGAGCACGTGCTTGCCGCGCAGGTCGCCGAGGTCGGCGATCGTCTTCATGCTTCCTCCATGGAGGTCGGGGGGGTGCTGCGGGTCGGTGGGGTGCGCGTGGGGGCGCACCGGGCGCACCAGGCGCCCGACACGACTGCGTCCGCGTGCCCGTCCCTCGCGGGGCGCGCACGCGGACGCATGTCGGTCAGCTAGCTGACGGTCAGAGCCGCTCGGCCACGTACGAGGTGAGCTTCACGAGCGCGCAGGAGTAGCCGTACTCGTTGTCGTACCACGAGACGACCTTGACCTGGTCGCCGATGACCTTGGTGAGGCCGGCGTCGAAGATGCTCGCGGCCGGGTCGCCGACGATGTCGGTCGAGACGATCGGCTCGTCCACGTACTTCAGGACGCCCTTGAGCGGGCCCTCGGCCGCAGCCTTGATCGCGGCGTTGACCTCCTCGACCGTGACCTCGCGGGCAGCGGTGAAGGTGAGGTCGGTCGCGGAGCCGGTGGGCGTCGGCACGCGCATGGCGTAGCCGTCGAGCTTGCCCTTGAGGCCCGGCAGGACGAGCGAGACGGCCTTGGCCGCACCGGTCGAGGTCGGGACCATGTTGAGGGCGGCGGCGCGCGCACGGCGGAGGTCCTTGTGGGGGCCGTCCTGCAGGTTCTGGTCCTGCGTGTACGCGTGGATGGTGGTCATGAGGCCGCGGACGATGCCGAACGACTCGTCGAGCACCTTCGCCATCGGGGCGAGGCAGTTCGTGGTGCACGAGGCGTTCGAGATGATGTTGTGCGTGGCCGGGTCGTAGTCGGTGTGGTTCACGCCGACGACGAAGGTCGCGTCCTCGTTCTTCGCCGGGGCGGAGATGATGACCTTCTTGGCACCGGCCTGGATGTGCGCGGCGGCCTTGGTGGCGTCCGTGAACCGGCCCGTGGACTCGATGACGATGTCGACGCCGAGCTCGCCCCAGGGGAGCTTGGTCGGGTCGGTCTCGGCGAGGGCACGCATGCGCTTGCCGCCGACGGTGATCGACTCCTCGTCGTAGGAGACCTCGCCCGCGATCCGGCCGAAGACGGAGTCGTACTTGAGCAGGTGGGCCAGCGTCTTGTTGTCGGTCAGGTCGTTGACCGCGACGACCTCGAAGTCCGCGCCCTGCTCGAGGGCGGCGCGGTAGAAGGAACGTCCGATGCGGCCGAAGCCGTTGATTCCGACGCGGATGGTCACAATGCCCTCCTCGGGCGCGCCGGTGTCGCCGGCACGCGTGATGTGATCACTAACGGATGCGTACACCGCTGTACGCGCGCCTGGCAGGACCGCGATTCTCGGTCCCCAGATGCCCCCAGGCTACACAAGGCCAGCTGCCGGTTCTGCAGGACGTTTGGCCAGCACAGAGCCGTTTCAGTGACTGGTACAAAGCCGCCCGCGCGCCGTCGTGCACGCCTCGATCCTGCCGCGGGGAGCGGTCAGACGTCGAGCATGTCCGGCGTCAGGCTCGCCTCGGTGTCCGCGATGCCGAGCTCCTCGGCACGCTTGTCCGCGGTGGCCAGGAGCCGCCGGATACGGCCGGCGACGGCGTCCTTCGTCAGGGGCGGGTCGGCCAGCTGCCCGAGCTCCTCGAGCGAGGCCTGCTTGTGCTCCAGACGCAGCCGGCCCGCCTCGCGCAGGTGCTCGGGGACGTCCTCGCCGAGGATCTCGAAGGCCCGCTCGACGCGCGCTCCGGCCGCGACCGCGGCGCGTGCCGACCGGCGCAGGTTCGCGTCGTCGAAGTTCGCCAGGCGGTTGGCCGTGCCACGGACCTCGCGGCGCATGCGCCGCTCCTCCCAGACCAGCACCGCGTCGTGCGCACCGAGCCGCGTGAGCATCGCACCGATGCCGTCGCCGTCGCGGATGACGACCCGGTCCACCCCGCGGACCTCGCGTGCCTTCGCCGGGATCCCGAGGCGGCGGGCGGCGCCGACCAGTGCGAGGGCCGCCTCCGGTCCGGGGCACGTGACCTCCAGGGCCGCCGAACGCCCGGGCTCCGTCAGCGAGCCGTGGGCCAGGAAGGCCCCGCGCCAGGCCGCCTCGGCCTCCCCGACCCCGCCGGAGACCACCTGCGAGGGCAGGCCGCGCACCGGACGCCCGCGCCCGTCGAGCAGCCCCGTCTGACGGGCGAGCGACTCGCCGTCCTTGACGACGCGCACGACGTACCGCGTGCCGCGGCGGATGCCGCCACCGCTCACCACGACGACGTCGCTCGTGTGCCCGTAGACCTGCGAGATGAACTGGCGCAGGCGGCGCGCGGCGGCCCCCGTGTCGAGCTCGGCCTCGATCACGATCCGGCCCGAGATGATGTGCAGCCCGCCGGCGAAGCGCAGCATCGCTGCCACCTCTGCCTTGCGCCACGACGTCCGTTCCACGGGGAGGGCGGCGAGCTCGTCCTTCACCTGTGCCGTCAGCGCCATGGCGCTCATCCTGCCATCACCGCGGACCGACATCTCCCAGCGTTCCCTCGAAGGCGTCCCGGAAGGCGGCCGCGAGACGGAGCGCGTCGTGCCGCGCGGTGCCGTCCCCCACCCGCACCTGGCGAAGCAGCAGCTGCCCCCCGAGCGCCTCCACCTGCGCGTGCATCCGGTCCAGGTCCTCCACCGCCGACGGATCGGCGACGACGACGTCGAACCGCAGGTCAGGGGCGTGCTCGGCGAGGGCGTCGAGATGCTGGTGGCACGTCATCCCGGCGCCAGGGCCGCTGTCCGGGAACAGGTTGAGCGTGAGGCAGCGGCGCGCCGACGAGCGCCGGAGCGCGTCGACGATCGAGGGCACGAGCAGGTGCGGCAGCACCGAGGTGAACCAGGAACCCGGCCCCAGAACCACCCAGTCGGCGGCATCGAGAGCGGCGAGCACGTCGGCCGGCACGGGCGGGTCCGCGGGCGTCAGGCGCACGTGGCACACCTCGCCGGGCGCCGCCGCGACCGCGCTCTGGCCCCGGACGACGTGCACGGCGTCGTCCCCGGGACTACGGATGTCCGCCTCGATCGCGACCGGGACCGACGCCATCGGGAGGACCCGGCCGCGTGCGCCGAGGAGCCGTCCGATCCAGTCCAGCCCGGACACCGGGTCCCCGAGGAGCTCCCACAGCGCGACGATGAGGAGGTTCCCCACCGCGTGCTGGTTCATGGAGCCCTCGGAGTGGAACCGGTGCTGCATCACGTCCCGCCACAGACGACCCCACTCCGAGTCGTCGCACAGGGCCGACAGCGCCATCCGCAGGTCCCCCGGCGGCAGGACGTCCATCTCCTCGCGCAGCCGCCCGGAGGATCCGCCGTCGTCCGCCACCGTGACGACGGCGGTGAGCCGGTCCGACATCAGGCGCAGCGCGGACAGGCTGGCCGACAGGCCGTGCCCGCCCCCGAAGGCGACGACCGCAGGACCGCTACCGCTCGAACGTTCCATCCCTCACTCCCGACCGAGGTCGCGGTGCGTGACGGCGACCCGATGCCCGCGCCCGCGCAGCTCGCCGGCCAGCGCCTCCGCCAGCGCCACGGAGCGGTGCTTCCCGCCGGTGCAGCCGATGGCGATGGTCACGTAGCGCTTGTCCTCCTGCAGGTAGCCGTCGAGCACCGGGTCCAGCGCGTCGGCGTAGCGCGCCACGAACTCGGTGGCCCGCGGCAGCCCCAGCACGTAGTCGCGGACCGGCTCGTCACGCCCGGTCAGGTGGCGCAGCTCGCTGATCCAGTACGGGTTCGCGAGGAAGCGGACGTCGACCACGTGGTCGGCGTCGAGCGGCAGCCCGTACTTGAACCCGAACGACACGACGTGCACGCGCAGGCCGTCCTCGTCGCCGCTCACGGCGGCGCGCACCTCGCGCGCGAGGTCGTGCACCGTCAGGTCAGAGGTGTCGAGGACGACGTCGGCGCGCGACTTGACCTCCGCGAGGAGGGCGCGCTCCTCGGCGATGCCGTCGAGGATGCGCCCGTCGCCCTGGAGCGGGTGCGGGCGCCGCACGGCCTCGAAGCGCTGGACCAGGACGGCGTCGCTCGCCTCGAGGAACAGGATGCGGTGCGCGATGCCCGCCTCCTGGAGGGAGTCGATGACGTTGACCAGGTCGGCGAAGAACTCCCGGCCACGGACGTCCACCACGGCGGCCAGCCGGTGGACACCGCCCGGGCCGGTCGAGAGCATGCCGGCGAGCTGGGTGAGGAGCTGGGCGGGCAGGTTGTCGACGACGTACCAGTCGAGGTCTTCGAGCACGGCGGCGGCCTTGGTGCGTCCGGCCCCGGACATGCCGGTGATCACGAGGAGCTCGGGCTGCTCGCGCCGCCGGACCCGGCCGGAGACCTCGAGCGACGAGATGCCTGTCGGCACAGTCGTGGCCGGCGGTTCGTTCCCGTGCTGGCCCGTCATGGCTCCAGCATGCCAAACGTCTCAGCCGGTCACGGCAGGACCGGCCCCGATCAGCGCGTCGTGCACCGCCTGGGCCGTGCGCTGACCCATCCCCCGGACCGCCGCGATCTCCTCCACGGAGGCGGCCCGGAGCCGCCCCACCGTGCCGAAGTGCGCCAGCAGCGCCGCGCGTCGGGCCGGACCGAGGCCCGGGACGTCGTCGAGGACCGACACCGTCATGCCCTTGCTCCGGCGGGCACGGTGGTGCTTGATGGCGAAGCGGTGCGCCTCGTCGCGCACGCGCTGCATGAGGTACAGGCCCTCGGAACCGCGCGGCAGGATGAGCGGGTACTCCTCCCCCGGGAGCCAGACCTCCTCGAGGCGCTTGGCCAGCCCGCAGAGGGCCACGTCGACGACGCCGAGCTCCGCCAGCGCCCGGGCCGCGGCCGCGACCTGCGGCGGCCCGCCGTCGACGACGACGAGGTTGGGCGGGTAGGCGAACCGCCGCCGGGACTCGGACTCCGCCGGACCCTCGTCCGCCGGGTCCGCCGCGGCCGCCGCGATCTCGCCGGAGGCCTGCGCAGCGTTCGCCTCCAGGTCCGCCTGGTAGCGCCGGAACCGGCGCGTCAGCACCTCGTGGATCGCCTCGGTGTCGTCCCGGGCCCCGCTCCCGTCGGCGCCGCGGACCCCGAAGGTCCGGTACTCCGACGTCCGGGGCAGGCCGTCCTCGAACACGACCATCGAGCCCACCTGGTGCGTGCCCTGGGTCGTCGAGATGTCGTAGCACTCGATCCGCAGTGGCGCCTCGGCCAGCCCGAGCGCCTCCTGCAGCTCGCGCAACGCCTGGCTCCGCGTGGTGAGGTCACCGGCCCGGCGCGTGCGGTGCAGCGCCAGCGCCTGCACCGCGTTCGTGCGCAGCGTGTCCGCGAGCGCCTTCTTGTCGCCCCGTTGGGGAACCCGAACGTGCACCCGCGCCCCGCGCAGCTCGCTCAGCCAGTCCTCGACCTGGGCGAGGTCGGCCGGCAGGACCGGGACGAGGACCTCCCGTGGCACCGCCCGATGACGTTCGGCCGCCCGCTCGGGGCGGCGCGCGCCGCCCGACGCGCGGTCCTGCGGCGTGGGCAGCGCGCCGGCGCCCTCGCCGTAGACCTGCAGCAGGAGCTGCTCCACGAGCTCGGCGTCGGTGAGGTCCTCGACCTTCTCCACCACCCAGCCGCGCTGGCCACGGATCCGGCCACCGCGGACGTGGAAGACCTGGACGGCGGCCTCGAGGTCGTCACCCGCCAGCGCGAACACGTCCGCGTCCGTGCCGTCCGCCAGCACGACCGCGTTCTTCTCCGTCGCCCGCTGCAGCGCCCCGATGTCGTCGCGGAGCTTCGCCGCGCGCTCGTACTCCAGGTTCGCCGCCGCCTCACGCATCGACGCCTCGAGGCGCCGCACGTACCGGCCGGTCTCCCCCGCCATGAAGTCGCAGAAGTCCTCGGCGAGCGCCCGGTGCTCCTCGACCGACACCCGCCCGACGCACGGTGCCGAGCACTTGTCGATGTAGCCCAGCAGGCAGGGCCGCCCCGTCTGCGCCGCCCGCTTGAAGACCCCCGACGAGCACGTCCGCACCGGGAAGACGCGCAGGAGCAGGTCGACGGTCTCCCGGATCGCCCAGGCGTGGCCGTACGGACCGAAGTAGCGGGTGCCGGGGCGCTTCGCGCCGCGCATCACCTGGACCCGGGGCACCTCGTCACCCATGGTGACGGCGAGGTACGGGTACGACTTGTCGTCGCGGTACTTCACGTTGAAGCGGGGGTCGAACTCCTTGATCCAGGAGTACTCGAGGGCCAACGCCTCGACCTCCGTGCCCACCACCGTCCACTCGACCGACGCCGCGGTCGTCACCATCATCTGGGTGCGCGGGTGCAGCGCAGCGACGTCCTGGAAGTACGAGCTCAGCCGCGAGCGCAGGCTCTTCGCCTTGCCCACGTAGATGACCCGCCCGTGCTCGTCGCGGAAGCGGTACACGCCGGGGGTGTCCGGGATCTGCCCCGGCGCCGGCCGATAGGTCGCTGGATCCGCCACCGGACCAGGCTAGATGACGCCACCGACCACCGGCCGAGGCCGCCTGGCGGTCGCCCTGCGGCGCGGCCGCGTCCCGCCACGACCGTCCCGGGTGGCCCGGCTACCGTGAGGCATGGGCATCCTGCACACGTACGAGGCGGCACTGAGGTGGACCGGCGCACAGGGCACCGGGACGACGGGCTACGCGGCGTACAGCCGCGACCACGAGGTCACCTTCGACGGCAAGCCCCCGCTGGCCGGATCCGCGGACCCCGCGTTCCGCGGCGACCCGTCGCGCTACACGCCCGAGGAGCTCCTCGTCGCCGCCCTCGCCCAGTGCCACATGCTCTGGTTCCTGCACCTCGCCTCGACCGCCGGCGTGGTCGTGGTCGGGTACACGGACTCCGCGCAGGGCCGGATGCGGGTCGAGGCGGCCGGCCATGGCCAGTTCATCGACGTGGTGCTCCGACCGTCGGTGACCCTGGCCGCTGCCGAGCGCGCAGACGGGAGCGCCGTCACCGACCAGGACCTGGCCGCGCTGCACGCGGCCGCCCGCGAGCACTGCTTCATCGCTCGGTCCGTCAACTTCCCCGTGCGCCACGATCCGGCACCGCTGCGCGTCCTCGGGGCGGCTGCCGACGAGTGAAGCGGCCGTCGACCGCCTGACCTGCCTGGACCGTCTGAACGGCCTCGACCGCTGACGGGCCTCAGGCGCTGACTCTCCGGGGCTGCTCCTCGAGGTCGAGGACCTCCCGCAGGAAGCGCCCGGTGTGGCTGGCCTCCACCTGGGCCACCTCCTCGGGCGTGCCCTCCGCGACGACGGTCCCGCCGCCCGTGCCGCCCTCGGGTCCCAGGTCGATGATCCAGTCGGCGTTCTTGATGACGTCGAGGTTGTGCTCGATCACGATGACCGTGTTGCCCTTGTCGACGAGCGACTGCAGGACGCCGAGCAGCCGGCGGATGTCCTCGAAGTGCAGGCCCGTCGTGGGCTCGTCCAGGACGTAGGCAGTGCGGCCCGTCGAGCGCTTCTGCAGCTCGCTGGCGAGCTTCACGCGCTGTGCCTCGCCGCCGGACAGGGTCGGCGCCGGCTGCCCCAGCCGCACGTAGCCGAGGCCGACGTCGACCAGCGTCTTCAGGTGCCGCGCAATGGCCGGGACGGCGCTGAAGAACTCGGCCGCCTCCTCGATCGGCATGTCGAGGACCTCGGCCACCGTACGGCCCTTGAAGTGCACCTCGAGCGTCTCGCGGTTGTACCGCGCGCCGTGGCACACCTCGCACGGCACGTAGACGTCGGGGAGGAAGTTCATCTCGATCTTGATGGTCCCGTCACCGGAGCACGCCTCGCAGCGACCGCCCTTGACGTTGAACGAGAACCGGCCCGGGGTGTAGCCCCGCACCTTCGCCTCCGTCGTCTGCGCGAAGAGCTTGCGGACGTGGTCCCAGACGCCGGTGTAGGTCGCCGGGTTCGACCGCGGGGTGCGGCCGATCGGCCCCTGGTCGACGTGCACGACCTTGTCCAGGTGCTCGAGACCTGTGACGCGGGTGTGGTGACCGGGCACCTGGCGGGCGCGGTTGAGCTCGTTCGCCAGGACGGGGTACAGGATCCCGTTGACGAGCGAGGACTTGCCGGAGCCGGAGACACCCGTGACCGCCACGAGGTTCCCGACGGGGAACTCCACATCGATCCCGCGCAGGTTGTGCTCGCGCGCACCGACGACCGTCAGCACACGCGAGGGGTCCAGCGGCCGACGCACGGCCGGCGTCGGGATCTCGCGGCGACCCGACAGATAGGCACCCGTGACGGACTCGGGCGAGCGCAGCAGGCCCTCGAGGTCACCGGAGTGCACCACCCGCCCGCCGTGCTCCCCCGCACCCGGACCGATGTCGACGATCCAGTCAGCGGTCCGGATGGTGTCCTCGTCGTGCTCGACGACGATCAGCGTGTTCCCCAGGTCCCGGAGCCGCGTCAGCGTGTCGATCAGGCGCCGGTTGTCCCGCTGGTGCAGCCCGATGCTCGGCTCGTCGAGCACGTACAGCACGCCCACGAGACCGGAACCGATCTGCGTGGCCAGCCGGATGCGCTGCGCCTCACCGCCGGACAGCGTCCCCGCCGCGCGTTCGAGCGAGAGGTAGTCGAGCCCGACGTCGAGGAGGAACCCGAGCCTCGCCTGGATCTCCTTGAGCACCTGGACGGCGATCACGCGCTCGCGCTCGCCGAGCTCGAGGCGGTCGAGGAAGTCGCGCGCCTCGCGCAGCGGCAGGCGGCAGAGCTCGGCGATCGACAGGCCGCCGACCCGCACAGCCAGCACCTCGGGCTTGAGTCGCTGCCCGTCGCACAACGGGCAGGGCACCTCACGCATGTACGCCTCGTACCGGTCCTTCGACCAGTCCGACTCGGTCTCTGCGTGGCGCCGCTCGATGAACGAGATCACGCCCTCGAACCCCGTGGAGTACTGCCGCTCGCGGCCCCACCGGTTCCGGTACTTGACGTGCACCTTGTGGTTCTGGCCGTACAGGACGGCCTGCCGAGCGCGTTCCGGCAGCGCACGCCAGGGCACGTCCATCGAGAAGCTGAGCTCCTCGGCCAGCGCCGACAGCACGCGCACGAAGTACTCCGACGACGTCCCCGCCCACGGTGCGACGGCGCCGTCGGCGAGCGTCGCGTCCTCGTCGGGGATGACGAGCTCCGGGTCCACCTCGAGACGGCTCCCGATCCCGGTGCACTCCGGGCAGGCACCGTACGGGGCGTTGAACGAGAAGGTGCGCGGCTCGATCTCGTCGAGCGCGAGCTCATGGTCGTTCGGGCACGCCCGGAACTCCGAGAACCGCCGCTCGCGGCCGGGGTCGTCGGCATCGGCGTCGACGAGCTCCACCACGACGCGACCCCCCGCGAGCTGCAGGGCAGTCTCCACGGAGTCGGTCAGACGCCGCTGGACGCCGTCGCGCGCCACGAGTCGGTCGACGACCACCTCGATGGAGTGCTTGAGCTTCTTCTCCAGCGTCGGTGCCTCGGTGAGCGCGACCACCTCGCCGTCGACCCGCGCGCGGGCGAAGCCCTTCCCCTGCAGCTCCCGGAACAGGTCCGAGTACTCGCCCTTGCGTCCGCGGACCACCGGCGCCAGCACCTGGAAGCGCGTCCCGTCGGGCAGCTCGAGCAGCCGGTCGACGATCTGCTGCGGCGTCTGACGGCTGACCTGCTCGCCGCACACCGGGCAGAACTGCGTCCCTGCGCGCGCGTAGAGCAACCGGAGGTAGTCGTAGACCTCCGTGATGGTCCCCACCGTCGACCGCGGGTTCCGGTTCGTCGACTTCTGGTCGATGGACACGGCAGGCGACAGGCCCTCGATGAAGTCGACGTCGGGCTTGTCCATCTGGCCCAGGAACTGCCGCGCGTACGACGACAGGCTCTCGACGTAGCGTCGCTGGCCCTCGGCGAAGATGGTGTCGAACGCCAGTGACGACTTGCCCGAGCCCGACAGGCCGGTGAAGACGATGAGGCTGTCGCGCGGAAGATCGAGGTCCACGTTCCGCAGGTTGTGCTCACGCGCTCCCTGGATGCGCAGACGGTCGTTCACGGCGCCATGGTAGGCATGCACACCGACATCATACAGACGTTCGAAGCACGGCGACCCACCCGTCAGCCCTCTGCCCCCCGGCCGCGCCCGTTGCCCGGACGCTCGCGAGGGCCGTCGTCACCGCGAGGGCCGCCGCCGGGTCCGTCGCGCCCCGGGCCGGTGTCGGGCTTCCCGCCGCCCGGGCCACCCGCGCGCCCACGCGGCTCGTCACCCCCCTGCCGCTCACCTGCGGCCGGTTCCGGCGCGACCGCCGGAGCGCTGGCAGGAGCTGCCCGGTCGGAACGGCGGGCCACCCGGACGTCCCCGCCGTCCGCCGTCGGCGTCGGGGGCGACGGCCAGAGGGCGACACCACCCACCGCGCCGGCCGCCAGGACGAGGCCGGCCGCCAGCACCCGCGTCCCGCGCCGGTCGAGCCCGAGCGGTCCACGGCCGGCCGCGCGACGCGGCCGCAGGGCGGGGGCCTCAGCCTCCGCGACCGGGATCGCCGGGAGGCGGGCCGTCAGCTCCATCGTGGGTTCCTCGCGCGCCACCAGCTCCGCGAGGCGACCGGCGGCCGCCGCCATCGTCGGCCGGGCGTCGTCGTCCCGCCGCGTCATCTCGGTCAGCAGGGCGACCCACGTCGACCCGAGCTCCGCCGGGACGACGGGGTCCGTCGTCACCCGGGCGGCGGCCACCTCCGCCACGGTCCCGGCGAACGCCTTGCGTCCTGTCAGGCACTCGAGCAGCACCAGGCCCAGGGCGTACACGTCGGTCGCCGGGCCGACGGCGCCGCCCACCGCCTGCTCCGGGCTCAGGTAGCTCGCGGTGCCCAGGGTCATGCCCGTGACCGTCAGCCGCGCCGCGTCGACCAGGCGCGCGATGCCGAAGTCCGCCACCTTGACCGTCGGCACCGTGGCCGCCCCGTGGCCCCACCCGGCCTCGGCGAGCAGGATGTTCGCCGGTTTCACGTCCCGGTGGACGATTCCCGCCTCGTGGACCGCGGCGAGGGCGCCGGCGAGCTGTGCCCCGACGGCGGCGACGGTGGCCGGGGGCAGCGGCCCGCCGTCCAGGACCTCGGCGAGGGTCGGTCCGGGCACGAGCTCCATCACGAGGAACGAGCGCTCGAGGTGCGCCAGGCGCCCGGCGCCCCGATCCCCCGCCACACCCGCGTCGAGCAGCCGGACCAGCCCGGGGTGGTTCAGACGCGCCAGCACGGCGATCTCGGCCTGCTGCCGCTCGAGGTCCTCCGGTGCGCCCGTCGCAGGGAACAGCTTGACGGCGACGTCCCGGGCCAGGACCTCGTCCCGAGCACGGTGCACGGTCGCCATCCCGCCGGCACCGATCACCTCGCCGAGCCGGTACCGGGAGTCGAGAAGGACCCCCGGGACGACCGCGGACGCGGACACAGGGCCTCCTCGAGCGACGACGGCGGACCTGTCGACGGTAGGTCGCGGGGACGCGACCCGCACGTCGGGATCAGTCGCCCGTCTCGTCCCCGGTGGCGACGGGCGCGGAGGCGGCCGCGTCGGACGCGCGCTCGGCCCTGCGGGTCGAGACCAGGCTCGCCACCGTGGCGATCGTCAGCGTGCCGAGGATCACCGTCAGCGAGAGCCAGATCGGGATCTCCGGCGCCCAGCCGACCGGCTCCCCGCCGTTGACGAACGGCAGCTCGTTGGTGTGCAGCGCCTCGAGCACGAGCTTGACGCCGATGAACGCGAGGATGAAGGAGAGACCCTCGGACAGGTAGACGAGACGCTGCAGGAGCCCGCCGAGGAGAAAGTACAGCTGGCGCAGGCCCAGCAGGGCGAACGCGTTCGTCGTGAACACGATGTACGGCTCCTTCGTCAGGCCGTAGATCGCGGGGATCGAGTCGAGCGCGAACAGGACGTCCGTCGACCCGATCGCGACCATCACGATGAGCATGGGCGTCACGAGCCGCTTGCCCCCCTCGACGACCGTCAGCCTGTCCCCGTGGTACTCCGGGCTCGACGGCAGGACGCGGCGCACGAGCCGGAGCAGCCGGTTCTCGTGGTACTCGGAGGGGGCCTCGCTGTCGTGGTCCTCGCGCGCGAGCTTCACCGCCGTGTAGATGAGGAATGCGCCGAAGAGGTAGAAGACCCACGAGAACTGCTCGATCGCCGCGGCGCCCGCCCAGATGAACAGCCCGCGGAGGAACAGCGCGATCGCGACGCCCACCAGCAGCACCTTCTGCTGGTAGATCCGCGGGACGGCGAACCTCGTCATGATGATGAGGAAGACGAAGAGGTTGTCGACCGACAGGCTCTTCTCCGTCACGTACCCGGCGAAGTACTCACCGCCGTGCGACGGCCCCCAGACGAGCAGCAGCCCGACGCCGAACACCAGCGCCAGCGCGATGTAGAACACCGACCAGAACGCCGACTCTCGGAAGGTCGGCTCGTGAGGCGTCCGCACGTGTGCGTAGAAGTCGAAGACCATGAGGCCCAGGACGCCGAGGACCGTGAGGCCCCAGACCCAGACAGGAACGGACACGCGACAACCTCCGGTACGTCGGTGGGTGCACCGGAGGTCTCCTCCACCCGGGTTCCGGGCCAGGGCACCGGACCGCCCTCGACGGCGATCGTGATGACGGCGCACCTGCGTCGGGAGTACTCCCCTCCGAGGTAAGGGTACGGCCTCGGCTCGACCGACCGCGCCCACGCACCCCCGACCAGGCCGGGACAGCACCCGGCGCCGGCACGCGCACGCGTGTCGGCGCCAGGCCCCTCACGGCCCCGGGGGCCGTCGGGGACGAGTCTCGGACTCAGCCCGCGAACGCCGGTGCGGCCACGACGGGAACGGCTGCGGAGGCGGCCGGAGCGACGACGACCGGAGCCGTCGTCGGCGGCGTCACCGGCTGGGTGGTCGGCGGCGTCGTCGGGGGCGGGGTCACGACCGGCGGGGTCGTGGGCGGCGGCGTGACGACCGGCGGGGTCGTGGGCGGCGGCGTCACCACCGGCGGGATGGTCGGCGGCGGGGTCGTGGGCGGCGGCGTGACGGGCACGACCGGCGCGCACTCAGGGACGGCGACGTACTGCGACAGCTCGCGGTGACGCGCCTCGACGATCGGGGGCCACTTGAGGACGCCGGTGTTGGTGCGGCGGTCGACGACGGTCGGCACCGCGTTGCGCTCCAGGCCGCGCGTCTTGTCCTCCTGAACGGCCCAGCCAGGACCGCACACGTCGGCGGGCAGGAGCGACGCGTCGATCGACGTCGCGAAGGACAGGCCGTCGCGCACCTGGATCAGCCTCTGCTCACCCGAGTTGTTCCACGAGGCGGGCGCGTTCGCGTCGACCTTCTTGTACACGTAGACCAGCGTGAGCTCGGTGGCGCGGTCGCGGTCGCCGTGCCCCGGGCGGGGCGGCCTGTCGCACGCGTCGGCGGCAGCTGGGAGGAGAGCGATGATCAGGCCCGCAGAGAGGGCCACAAGGGTCGAGCGACGGCGCGCGGTACGCATGTTCGAGAGTCCTCGGGCTGGGGGATATGGACGAGTTCGTCCCGAGGTGAACTATGCCCGATTTCGTCCCGTTTTCGCCAGACCCTCACCCGATCGGGCGTGTCGCTGTGGATTCTTGCGCGATCAAGATCGAGAATTCGCCTACCTGCGACGACGTTCGCCCGAGCGCTCCACCGATGGGCCGCCGCAGGGTGCGCACCGGCCTTTCCTCCGTCAGAGGCGGACACCCTGCGCCACGCCTCTCAGGCCGTGGCTGCGCGCACCTTCCGCAGCTCTCGCTTGAGGTCCGCGATCTCGTCCCGCAGCCTTGCGGCGAGCTCGAACTGGAGCTCTGCGGCGGCCGCATGCATCTGCTCGGTCAGCTCGTGGACGAGCTCGGCGAGGTCGCCCGCCGGGACGTCCGCCCGCCGGGCCGCGCCACCGCCGGCCGGCACGGGTGCCTGCGCACCGCGGGCGCCGCGCCCCGGCTGCCGGTAGCCACCCTTGAGGAGCTCGGCCGTGTCGAGGTCCTCGCGCGCCAGCATGTCCGTCACGTCTGCGATGCGCTTGCGCAGCGGCGTGGGGTCGATGCCGTTGCGCCGGTTGTAGTCGAGCTGCTTCTCGCGCCGTCGGTTCGTCTCGTCGATCGCCCGCGCCATCGAGGGCGTGATCACGTCGGCGTACATGTGGACCTGACCCGACACGTTGCGTGCCGCGCGGCCGATGGTCTGGATCAGCGACGTGTCGGAGCGCAGGAAGCCCTCCTTGTCGGCGTCGAGGATGCTGACCAGCGAGACCTCCGGGAGGTCGAGACCCTCGCGCAGCAGGTTGATGCCGACCAGGACGTCGACCGTGCCGAGCCGCAGCTCCCGGAGGAGCTCGACGCGGCGGAGCGTGTCGACCTCGGAGTGCAGGTACTGGACCTTCACGCCCTTCTCGAGCAGGTAGTCCGTCAGGTCCTCGGCCATCTTCTTGGTCAAGGTCGTCACCAGGACGCGCTCGCTCTTCTCGGTCCGCGTCCGGATCTCGTCGAGGAGGTCGTCGATCTGGCCGCGCGTCGGCTTCACCACGACCTCGGGGTCCACGAGGCCGGTCGGCCGGATGATCTGCTCCACGACCCCGTCGGACTGGGCGAGCTCGTAGGCGCCCGGCGTCGCAGAGAGGTAGACCGTCTGGCCGATCCGCTCGACGAACTCCTCCCAGCGCAGCGGGCGGTTGTCCATGGCCGACGGCAGCCGGAAGCCGTGCTCGACGAGAGACCGCTTGCGGGACATGTCCCCCTCGTACATCGCGCCGATCTGCGGCACGGTCACGTGCGACTCGTCGATGACGAGCAGGAAGTCCTCGGGGAAGTAGTCGAGCAGCGTGTTCGGCGGCGTGCCCGCCGCGCGCCCGTCGATGTGGCGCGAGTAGTTCTCGATCCCGGAGCAGGAGCCGACCTGGCGCATCATCTCCAGGTCGTAGGTCGTGCGCATCCGCAGGCGCTGCGCCTCGAGCAGCTTGTTCTGGGCCTCGAGCTCCGCGAGCCGCTCCTCCAGCTCGGCCTCGATCCCCGCCACTGCCCGCTCCATCCGCTCGGGTCCCGCGACGTAGTGCGAGGCCGGGAAGAGGAACGTCTGCTGCTCCGAACGCAGGACGTCGCCCGTGACGGGGTGGAGGGTCTGGATCGCCTCGACCTCGTCCCCGAAGAACTCGATGCGGACGGCCAGCTCCTCGTACACGGGAATGATCTCGACGGTGTCACCCCGCACCCGGAACGTGCCGCGCGTGAACGCCATGTCGTTGCGCGAGTACTGCATCGCGACGAACCGACGGAGCAGCTGGTCGCGCTCGATCTGGTCACCGACCGCGATCGGGACCATGCGGTCGACGTACTCCTGCGGCGTGCCAAGACCGTAGATGCACGACACCGAGGCGACCACCACGACGTCGCGCCTGGTCAGCAGCGAGTTCGTCGCCGAGTGCCGCAGGCGCTCCACCTCCTCGTTGATCGAGGAGTCCTTCTCGATGTAGGTGTCCGTCTGCGCGATGTACGCCTCGGGCTGGTAGTAGTCGTAGTACGAGACGAAGTACTCGACGGCGTTGTTCGGCAGCAGCTCGCGGAACTCGGTGGCGAGCTGCGCGGCAAGGGTCTTGTTCGGCGCCATGACCAGCGTCGGCCGCTGCAGCCGCTCGATGAGCCATGCCGTGGTCGCGGACTTCCCGGTGCCCGTCGCACCCAGCAGGACGACGTCCTTCTCCCCCGCCTGGATCCGGCGAGCCAGCTCGTCGATCGCCTGGGGCTGGTCGCCCGACGGGCGGTAGTCGGAGACGACCTCCAACGGGGTCATCCGGCGCTGCAGATCGGTCACGGGACGCACTCGTTCACGGTACGCCGCCCCTCCGACATGGCCGGCACTCGAGCACTCGCGCCGCCGTCCGGCACGCCACCCGCCGGGCTTGATGCTCCGAGCGGGTGAAGTTCTGTCCGGTCCGCCCCGTGTTGATGGTGACCAACGTTTCAGAATGTTTAACTACGTCTCACTTCGGGCGAAAGGTGAATCCCTCATGAGACGGACATTTGCCACGTCGGCAGGGCTTGCCGCGGCGGTCGTCCTGGCGAGTGCTCCCACGGCCCTCGCCGCCCCGGAGGACGACGCGGCCGAGATGTCCCAGACGATCGAGGTCGCCTGGCTCATGCCCGGGACGTTCCAGGGGTGGGCCACCTTCCCGCAGACATACCTGCCCGACGGCGTACCCCCGTGCGGTGACGGCGCCGTCCAGGTGGACCTGTACAAGTACGGGACGCAGGAGATGCGTGACCGCGTCCATGCACTCGTCGCGACGGGCGTCCTGCGGAGCCCCCAGGACGACTCCCGGTTCTCGATGGGCGTCTACCGGTTCGTCGAGCTGGAGCCCTGCGATCCCCTGGAGCCGGGTGACCCGCTCGACCCACGCGGTCCTGGTGACCCCGGTGATCCTGGTGACCCCGGCGACCCTGGTGACCCCGGTGACCCCGGTGATCCCGGCGACCCTGCCGCACCCACGTCACTCCCCCGGCCGCCGAAGGCGCTGCCGGCCAGGGCGTTCATGGCGGTGCCAACCTACGCAGGCTGACCGCCGCCCCTGAGGATCGTCAGCCTACGTCGGCGTCCCGTTTGACCCATCCTGCGCGGGCCTCGGGCGTATCGTGCGGCTGTGGCCAGGTCGTCCGCCGGCCGCTCGGCCGACCCCCCCTACCGCGGGCGCGACAGACGCGCCACGCCGTGCAGGTCAACGCCCGCCAGCGCGACGGATGCCTTCCGCGACGCGGCCGCCATGACGGCTGTGACCGGGTCCGCGTGCGCTGTCGCGATCGCGCTGCATGCGACCGTGCCAGCCGCGACGGGCGCCCTCACCCTCCTGCTCGCCAGCCTGGCCATCGCCTCGTGCGCGGTGATCGCCGAGCAGTCGTTCGTCCGGTGGCGCCTCGTCGGGGACGCCGTTGCGGCGCGGCTGTGCGTGGCCTTCACGGTGTACGGGACGGTCGTCGTCCCGCTCGCCGCCACCCCTGTCGACGGAGTAGGCGGGGCGCTCGGTCAGCTCATCGGCACGATCGGCGCGACCGCCGCCCTCGTCAGCATCCTGCGCTGTCCCGACGTCGTCAGCCGGTCCCGCCTGGGGGTCCCGGCGGCCGCCGTCGGGGTCTGCGCGGCAGCGGCGGCGGTCCTCGTCGGAGCCCATCCCGGGGTCGCGTCGGCCCTGACCGTGTGGACGGTCGCCGGTCAGTCATGGCTCGAGGTCGCGGGAGCGCTCACCGTCGTCGTCGGAGCCGGCGTGGCAGCCGCGTCGGGCCTGCGCCTCAAGCGCCGGAGCCTGACCTGCACCGCGTCCGCCCTCACGTTCCTCGTCGTCGCACCGGCCGTCGCCTCCACAGGCCCCACGCCACCGGCCGCCCACCTCCTCACGGCGGCCGTCCAGGCCGGGGCACTCGCGCTGATCCTCCCCGTCACGATCGCCGACTCGCGCCTGGCCCTCCGCGCCGTCGGCCGCGCCAACTCGTCCCTCCGGGAGCGCTGGCGCGACGCCGTCGAGTCGCTCGACGGCCTCACGCGGGAACAGGCCGAACGGAGCCACGAGCTGAGGTCGGCGCTGCTCGCCCTCGAGGGCGCGAGCGAGGTCCTGCGGCGCCACGTCGCGCACCGTGGAGAGCCCGACGACGCCGCCCTGGCAGCCGCGCTCGGCTCCGAGCTCGCCCGACTGCGTTCCCTCGTCGCACAGCTGCCGCTGGCGACCCACCAGGGTTTCGGCGTCCGAGCCGCGTTGCTTCCCGTCGTGCTCGCCCACCGCGCGTGCGGGCAGTTGATCGACCTCGACGTCTCCGCCGACGTCCAGGCGGCTGGACGGCCACAAGCCCTCGCCGAGGCGGTCGGCAACCTCCTGACGAACGCAGCCGACCACGCGCCCGGTTCGCGCGTGACCATCGGGGCCCATGTCGACGCGACGGTTCGGGTGATCGTGACCGACGACGGCCCGGGGCTCGACCCAGCGATCCTCACGGATCCGCCCCACACGAGCGACGGCGCCAGACCGCTCCGCGGCCTCGGTCTCCCCGTCGCGGCCCGCCTGATCCGCGCCGACGGCGGGGACCTCACGATCCTGCGGCCCCAGGGCTCAGCGGGCGCCGCCATCATGATCGACCTGCCGCGGGCCACGCGGCTGACCGATGGGCGTGGTGAGCTGTGGTCGGCGACAGCGTCCTGATCGTCGAGGACCACCAGCTCCTCGCCCAAGCCGTCGCGGCCGCACTCGTCGACGAGGGTCTCCAGCCCCGGCTGGTCGACCCGGCTGAGCTCGACGAGGTCATCCCGACCGTCGAACGAGGCACGCTGGTGCTCCTGGACCTCCGGCTCGGTCACGGACGGGACGGGACGCGCGCCGTCGCTCCGCTCACGCAGCGCGGCGCACGGGTCGTGGTCGTGACCGGGACCACCGACCCCGTCCCTCTCGCCCATGCCCTCGAGTCAGGTGCGCTGGCGATCGTCGACAAGCACCAGCCGTTCACCGACCTGGTCAGCGCCATCGTCACGATCCGGTCCGGCGAGGGGCCCGTGCAGGACGAGCGACGCGCGGCGATCCTGGCCGCAGCCGCCCGACGCAGGGCCGAGCAGGCCTCGGCGACCGCGCTGCTCGGCAGGCTCTCGAGCCGCGAGCAGGACGTCCTCGACCACCTCTGCCAGGGCCTGAGTGCCCAGGAGATCGCCCAGGACGCCGGGGTGTCGCTGACGACGGTGCGGGCGCAGATCCGGTCCGTGCTCGTCAAGCTCGGCGTACGTAGCCAGCTGCAGGCCGTGGCTCGCGCGCACGACCTGCGGCGGCAGGCAGGCGACCAGTACCCGCAGAGCCCTCGCCCGACCACGAGGGCAGGGCGTGGCCGGAGCGCCGCCGGGCACTGACCAGATCGTCAATTCTGACGATGCCCCCGCGCAGGTGCCGGGCCAGCCTGGTCTGTGCAACCAGGGGGGGTGCACATGAAGACGCGCGACGCCCTTGCGATCGGGGCACTGGCGACGGTCGCGGCCACAGTCGCCACGGTCACGCCGGAGCCCACGCTCGGGGCGCTGAACGACGTCGAGACGTTCCAGATCGGTGTGGTCGCGTGGCGACCCGCCCCTGCCGACACCACCACGGGGCCGCAGACGGCGGAGCCCGCACAGGACCCCTTCTCGCCGCTGGAGCCACCGGCCGCTGCCGGTCCTCCGACGGACGAAGGGGCCGATCCCGGATCGGCACCGGATGCGGTGCCGGACGGCCAGCAGGACGGCTCGGGGCAGAGCACGCCTCCTGATCCGGCGACGGACCAGGAAACGGCGAGCCCGGGCTCCGAGCCGGCGGCGGTGCCCAGCTCGGACACCACCGCCAGCCCAGCGGAGGAAGCACCCTCCGCCACGGGCACGGAAGGGGCGGGCACCAATGACGGTGCCACGTCCGCCAGCCCGGACCCCACCTCGGACGGGTGAGGGTTCCACCTTCCCACAAGGGGGAATCACTGTGAAGAAGACGCTTCTCCTGTCGGCGGTCTCCGTCGCCGGCGCGGCCGCCCTGGTCGGCAGCATGACCTTCGCGGCGTTCAACGACTACGAGGATGTTGCCGGACCGAGGGTGGCCGCGGGCACCATCGAGCTCGACCAGTGGGGCACCCAGATGCCGTTCCCCGTCACCGTGTCCAACATGGCCCCGGGCGACGTCGTCGACATCCCGGTCGTGCTCGAGAACGAGGGCACGCTCCCCGGCCACCTGTACGGCAAGGTCGACTCGCTCGTCGGGACCGAGGACGGCTGCGACGTGCGTGACCTGGACGGCTTCCAGATCTTCGACCCGGCCCGCGTCGAGCGAGCCACGGGCGACGACTGCGACAACCTCTGGAGCCCCGGTGACCTGATGGAGTACCTGACGATCGAGCTGCTCGTCCCTGGCGGCGACCCGATCGACCTCGCGAACGCCGGTCCGGATGACTTCCTCGTGGCCCCGATGGCCGCGCACGCCATCCAGCACTACACCGTCCGCGTGACCTTCGAGAACACGCCGCTGGTCGGCGACGACGTCTACACCATCGACCCGCAGAACAAGGCACAGGGCGACGGCGCGACGATCAACCTCAAGTTCGCCCTCGTGGCGGACGCCGCGTGATCTGACGCCGTACGTCTCAGTGGGACGTTCGATCGCACGACCGGGTCGCCCGGGTGCTCCGGCATCCGGGCGACCCGCCATCCCGTGAGGAGCAGGTGCATGGTGCGCTTCGTCCGCCGGGCCGGCGCGACCGTCGTCACGGTCCTGCTGGTGACCGCGCTCGCCGGCCTCGCATGCCTCTTCTGGCTGGTGCGGCACGACGGGTGGCTCGTCCAGACGGTCGCCACCGGCTCGATGGAGCCGACCGTCCCCACCGGGAGCGTGATCGTCTCCCGCCCCGTGGATCCCGGGGACATCGAGGTCGGCGACGTCATCGTCTTCCGCTCGCCGTCCGGCGCCACGGTGTCCGCCGGCGCGGACGGCGTCTTCGAGGCGACCGAGGCCATGCTGATCACGCACCGCGTCGTCGCCGTGCGTGGCTCCGGGCCGGATCTCTCCTTCCGGACGAAGGGCGACGGGAACGCGAACGAGGACCCGTGGAGCGTCGGCGCCGACCTCGTGCGCGCCCGCTACGTCGCCCACGTGCCGAGGATCGGCGCCCTGCTCGCCTCGCCCGACACGCGGCGCTGGCTCTTCCTCGGCGTGGCTGCGATCGGGTGCGTCGTGATCGTCACCGAGGGCCGCAGCGTCGCGCGCGAGCTCCGCTCGCGTCGCGAGCATCCCGAGGCGGCACCCGGTGACGAGACGGTGCCTGCGACCACGTCACCCACGGACGAGTGACGTCGAGGGCGCGAACCCGGTGCGTGCTCACGTTGCCGCGCACGTGCTCAGGATCGCGGCGAGCCCGGTGGCGGCGACGTCCGCGGGCATGCCACCACCGGGAGCCGGCACCTGTGCCGGCGTGCGTGGCACGTGCACGAACCCGTGCGGCAGACCCGTGCCGACCAGTGCGCGCGCCAGGGCGTAGAAGACGGCGTTGCACACGAACGTGCCGGCCGAGCTCGACACCTCGACGTCGACCCCGGCACGCGCGACGGCGTCGACGCAGGCCCTCAGCGGGAGGCCGGTGGGCAGCGCGAGCGATTCGCCCGGGACGAGGGTCTCGTCGACGGGTTGCGCCCCGTCGTTGTCCGGGATCCGTGCGTCGGCGACGTTGAGCGCCACGCGCTCGACACTCAGGGCAGCGCGCCCGCCGGCCTCCCCCGTGCACAGCACGACCTCGGGACGTAGGCGCTCGACGGCGGCCAGCAGCGTCACCGGAGCCCGGGCGTAGGAGACCGGCAGGCAGAGCGTCTCGAGACCGCCACCGCGCCAGTCCCGCGCCAGCGCCTGCACCGCGAGCCAGGACGCGTTCACCGGCTGGCCGTCGAACGGCTCGAAGCCCGTGACGAGGAGGCTCACGTGGCCGGGCCCGGGGCGGGGGCCGGAGCCCCGGCACGAGTCCACCGCTCCCACATCGCGTCCACCTGGACCTCCAGCTCGGCGACCGCGCCCGAGCCGTCGAGAACCACGTCGGCCGCCTCGAGGCGCGCCTCGTCGTCGGCCTGTGCGGCAAGGCGGGACCAGGCGTCCGACGGCGTCAGCCCGCGTCCCGCGACGAGCCGCTGCACCCGGAGCTCGGCCGGTGCGTCCACCACGACCAGGACGTCGAAGTGGCCGGCCTGACCGGTCTCCACCAGGAGCGGGATGTCGTGCACGACGACGCGGTGCCCCGAGGCGACGGCCGCGGCCTCGGCCTCGCGCGCAGCCGCCCGGACCAGCGGGTGGACGATGCCGTTGAGCTGCGCCAGGGCGGCCGCGTCGCCGAACACCCGCGCCCCCAGGGCCTGCCGGTCGAGCTGACCGAGGGGTGTCAGGACGTCCCCGAAGGCCTCGACCACAGCGGCCAGGCCCGGCGTCCCGACGTCGACCACCGACCTCGCGAGCACGTCGTGGTCGACGACGGCCGCGCCCAGCTGGCCGAGGCGCCGTGCCACGACCGACTTGCCGGCGGCGATCCCGCCGGTCAGGCCGATCCGGAGCACTCCAGGCCCGAGCGTCGGGCCGTCCTCGTGCACTGGCACGTCACGAGCGTATCCCCGCCGCTCCCCCACCGGGAGGGCACGGGAGGCGGCGGCCGCGCATGCAGGAAGGGCCGGTCCCGACGGGACCGGCCCTTCCTGTTGGCTCTCGACGCCTCGGCGCGGTGCGCCGCTCGCGTCAGTTGCCGGTGAGCTTCTCGCGGAGCGCGGCGAGCGCCTCGTCCGACGCGAGCGTCCCCGTGGCCTCGGTCTCGCCCGAGGAGGAGTAGCTCGCCGGAGCGGCGTCGTCAGCAGCACCCGAGACGGCCTCCGCGTCGGCGCGCTGCGCCTCGGCGACCTGCTTCTTGTGGGCCTCCCAGCGCTCGTGGGCGGCCGCGTACTGGGCCTCCCACGCCTCGCGCTGGGCCTCGTAGCCGGGCAGCCACTCGTTCGTCTCCGGGTCGAAGCCCTCGGGGTACTTGTAGTTGCCCTTCTCGTCGTACTCGGCGGCCATGCCGTAGAGAGCCGGGTCGAAGTCCTCGCTGCCCGGGTCCACGCCCTCGTTCGCCTGCTTCAGCGACAGCGAGATGCGACGACGCTCGAGGTCGATGTCGATGACCTTGACGAAGGTCTCGTCGCCGACGTTGACGACCTGCTCGGGCAGCTCGACGTGACGCTGGGCCAGCTCGGAGATGTGCACGAGGCCCTCGATGCCGTCCTCGACGCGCACGAACGCGCCGAACGGGACGAGCTTGGTGACCTTGCCGGGCACGACCTGGCCGATGGCGTGCGTCCGGGCGAACGCCTGCCACGGGTCCTCCTGCGTCGCCTTCAGCGACAGCGAGACCCGCTCGCGGTCGAAGTCGACGTCGAGCACCTCGACGGTGACCTCCTGGCCCACCTCGACGACCTCGGACGGGTGGTCGATGTGCTTCCAGGACAGCTCGGAGACGTGCACGAGACCGTCGACGCCGCCGAGGTCCACGAACGCACCGAAGTTGACGATCGAGGAGACGACACCCGGGCGGACCTGGCCCTTCTGCAGCGTCTGCAGGAAGGTCGAGCGCACCTCGGACTGCGTCTGCTCGAGCCAGGCGCGGCGCGACAGCACGACGTTGTTGCGGTTCTTGTCGAGCTCGATGATCTTCGCCTCGATCTCCTTGCCGACGTACGGCTGGAGGTCGCGGACGCGACGCATCTCGACGAGGGACGCGGGCAGGAAGCCGCGCAGACCGATGTCCAGGATGAGGCCACCCTTGACGACCTCGATGACGGTGCCGGTGACGACGCCGTCCTCCTCCTTGATCCGCTCGATCGTGCCCCAGGCGCGCTCGTACTGGGCGCGCTTCTTGGACAGGATCAGCCGGCCCTCCTTGTCCTCCTTCTGGAGGACCAGAGCCTCGACCGCGTCACCGACCTTGACGACGTCGTCGGGGTCGATGTCGTGCTTGATCGAGAGCTCGCGCGAGGGGATGACGCCCTCGGTCTTGTAGCCGATGTCGAGCAGGACCTCGTCGCGGTCGACCTTGACGACGGTGCCCTCGACGATGTCGCCGTCGTTGAAGTACTTGATGGTCGCGTCGATGGCGGCGAGGAGGTCCTCGCTCGTGCCGATGTCGTTGATCGCGACCTGCGGCGGGGCCGGCCGGGTGGTGGAGATGGTCATTGAGTCTTGGGCTCCGATGCGGACAGGAAGTAGTGCGGACAGGGTTGTCGTGCGGCTTGGTGCAGCGTCGTGAGGCATGGACCCAGGACGGACCCGACCGGCACGCGCCCCGAGAACGGGGTGGCCCGAATCAGGACGTGCGACACCGCGGACAATCCTAGGTGCCTGCGCAAGGGCGGGTCAAAGCGCCCGCACCAGCAAGACCTCGTCAGGCCAGCACCTTCGCCGCGCGCAGCAGGTCCGCCGGGACCGTCTTCACCTTGCCCGCGATCTCCTCGAGCGGCACCAGGACCACCCGCTCGCCGTGCAGCGCGGTCATCACGTCCGTGCGGCCCTCCTGCAGGGCGTCCACGGCCGCCACACCGAAGCGGCTCCCGAGGATGCGGTCGGTCGGCGTGGGCGACCCGCCGCGCTGCACGTGCCCCAGGATCGTCACGCGGGTGTCGAACCCGGTCCGGGACGCGATCTCAGCAGCCACCCGTTCGCTCGCGGAGCCCGCGACGATCTGCCCCTGCGGCCCGAGCTCTGCGGCCGCGCCCAGCGCGGTCCCCTCGCGCCCCACGGCGCCCTCCGCGACCACGACGATCGAGAACGACGCGTGCGCACGGTGCCGGTGCGCGATCGTCTTGACCACCTGCTCGATGTCGAACGGCTCCTCCGGGGCCAGGACGATCTCCGCGCCGCCCGCGATCCCGGCGTTCACCGCGATCCAGCCCGCGTGGCGACCCATCACCTCGACGACCATCACCCGGTTGTGGCTCTCAGCCGTGGTGTGCAGACGGTCGATCGCCTCGGTCGCGACGTTCACGGCCGTGTGGAAGCCCACGGACAGGTCGGTGCCCTCGACGTCGTTGTCGATCGTCTTGGGGATGCCGACGACCTTCACGCCTGTCTCGGCCACCTTGCTCGCCGCGTGCAGGGTGCCGTCGCCGCCCACGCAGATGACGGCGTCGATGCGCTCGGCCTCGAGCGTCGCGACGACCGCCTCGAGGCCGCCCTCGTTGCGGTGCGGATGGTAGCGGTCGGTGCCGAGCAGGGTCCCGCCCACGGGCAGGACGTTGCGGATGTCCTGTCGACCGAGCTGGACCACGTTGCCGTCGACCACGCCCCGCCACCCGCCTCGGAACCCCACGATCGTGTGCCCGTAGGTGCCCATGGCGTGCTTGACGACCGCGCGGATCACCGCGTTGAGCCCCGGGACGTCCCCGCCACCCGTGAGCAGTCCGATCCGCACGTGCGCCTCCTCGTGGTCCTCCGCGCGTCGGGCCGTGCCCGGTCGCCGTCCAGCGCCCCACCCTAGCCAGCGCCGGCGCGCACGCTCCCGGCCCTGCGTCCTGCCAGGATGACCACCGAGGGAGGGACCATGACGCAACGATCCCCGGGCGGGCCCGGGCCGGACCAGACGCCCGCCCCGACGCCGTCGGCCGCCTTCGCGGGCTTCGCCGAGGAGGGGGTCGACACCCGACGCGCGGGCCGCCTCTGGTGGGACCAGAACGCCGCGGACTACGTCGCGGAGCACGGCTCGTTCCTCGGGGCCGACGACTTCTGCTGGTGCCCGGAAGGCCTCCGCGAGTCCGAGGCTCGCCTGCTGGGCGACGTCGCCGGGCGCCGCGTCCTGGAGATCGGCGCCGGCGCCGCCCAGTGCTCGCGCTGGCTCGTCGCGCAGGGCGCCCGCTCCGTGGCGACGGACGTGTCCGGCGGGATGCTCGCGCAGAGCCTCGTCCTCGACGCTCACCTCGGCACGACGACGCCCGTCGTGCAGGCCGATGCGCGGGCACTGCCGTTCGCGGACGACAGCTTCGACGTCGCCTTCACGGCGTTCGGCGCGATCCCGTTCGTCGCCGACGCCGACCAGGTGCACCGCGAGGCGGCCCGGGTGCTGCGCCCGGGCGGGCGCTGGGTCTTCTCCGTGACGCACCCGGTGCGCTGGGCGTTCCCCGACGACCCGACGACGCGCGGGCTGACCGCGATCAGGCCGTACTTCGACAGGCGCCCGTACGTCGAGACCGACGACGCCGGCATCGTCACCTACGCCGAGCACCACCGCACGCTCGGTGACCACGTCGGTGAGCTCGTCGCGGCCGGGTTCCGCCTCGAACGGCTCCTCGAACCCACGTGGCCGCCCGGGCACGACCGCGTCTGGGGCGGCTGGGGTCCGGTGCGGGGCGCCGTCCTGCCCGGTACGGCGATCTTCGTCTGCACCCTCTGACCCCGGCGGCGCGACGAGCGGGACACGACCGCCCGTCGCACCGCCGGTGGGTCCGTCAGTGGACCGTGGCCTTCTCGGAGCCTGCCCCCGTGAGCGAGCGGACCTCCATCTGGGCGAACCGCTCGAGGTCGGGCGTCTCCCGGCTGAGGACCGTGCCGAGAGCGCCGAGCAGGAAGCCCAGCGGGATGGACACGATGCCCGGGTTCGACAACGGGAAGACGGCGAAGTCGACGGCGGTGTCGCGGATCATGGACAGGCTGTCCCCCGTCACCGGGTCGACCTTACCCGACACCACGGGCGAGAAGACGATCAGCACGATCGCGGAGACCAGACCGCCGTACATGCTCCACAGCGCGCCCGAGGTGTTGAAGCGGCGCCAGAAGAGCGAGTAGATGATCGTCGGCAGGTTCGCGCTGGCAGCGACGGCGAACGCCAACGCCACCAGGAACGCGATGTTCTGGCCGTTCGCGAAGATGCCGCCCGCGATGGCGAGTAGGCCGATGCCGACCACCGTGATGCGCGCGACGCGCACCTCGCCGTCGGGGTTCACGTGGCCGTGCTTGATGACGTTGGCGTAGATGTCGTGCGCGAACGACGCCGCGGCGGTGATCGTCAGGCCGGCGACCACCGCGAGGATCGTCGCGAACGCGACCGCCGAGATGAACCCGAGGAGCACGACCCCGCCCAGCTCGTACGCGAGGAGCGGCGCGGCGCTGTTCGCGCCGCCCGGCGCCGAGCGGATCGTCTCCGGCCCCACCAGGGCACCTGCGCCGTATCCGAGCACCAGCGTGATCAGGTAGAAGATGCCGATCAGCCAGATCGCCCAGACGACGGACCGACGCGCCTCCTGGCCCGTGGGCACCGTGTAGAAGCGCATCAGCACGTGCGGCAGGCCCGCCGTCCCGAGCACCAGCGCCAGCGCGAGCGAGATGAAGTCGAGCTGCGTGAGCGCCGACACCCCGTACTGCTTGCCGGGCTCGATGAGCGCCTCGCCGCCCTCGCCGCCCGCCGCGACCGCGCCCGCGAGCAGGTCCGAGAGGTTGAACCCGAACTGGGCCAGGACCCACAGCGCCATCACGGCGGACCCTGCGATGAGCAGGATCGCCTTGATGATCTGCACCCACGTGGTGCCCTTCATGCCCCCGACGAGCACGTACAGGATCATCAGGGCGCCGACCACGGCGATCACGAGTCCCTGTCCAGCCGTGCTCGTCACGCCGAGGAGCAGGGCCACGAGCCCGCCCGCCCCGGCCATCTGCGCGAGCAGGTAGAAGAACACGACGGCGAGCGTCGAGATCGCCGCAGCCATGCGCACCGGCCGCTGACGCAGCCGGAACGAGAGCACGTCCGCCATCGTGAACCGGCCGGTGTTGCGCAGGAGCTCGGCGACCAGGAGGAGTGCGACGAGCCACGCGACGAGGAAGCCGATCGAGTACAGGAAGCCGTCGTACCCGTTCAGGGCGATCGCCCCGGCGATGCCGAGGAAGCTCGCCGCGGAGAGGTAGTCGCCTGCGATGGCGGTCCCGTTCTGCGGCCCGGTGAAGGAGCGGCCGGCGGCGTAGTAGTCGGCCGCCGTCTTGTTGTTCCTCGACGCCCGGAACACGATCACCAGGGTGACCAGCACGAAGGCCACGAAGATGCCGATGTTCACGGCCGGGCTGCCGACCTGCTCGCTCGTCGCGGCAGTCGCCAGCGGCAGACCCGCTGCGACAGCGGCCGCCGTCATCGGACCTCGCCCTTCTCGATGTGCTCGCGCAGGCGCTCCGCCACGGCGTCCTGCCGCCGGTTCGCCCACCGGGCGTAGATCATCGTGATGGCGAAGGTCGTGACGAACTGGCCGAGCCCGAAGAGCAGGCCGACGGTGATGGTGCCCGTCACCCGGATGCTCATGAAGTCGTGGGCGTAGGCGGCCAGCAGTGCGTACAGGAAGTACCAGGTCAGGAAGAACGCCGTCATCGGGAAGACGAACCGACGGAACCTCGACCGCAGCTCCTGGAACTCCTGCGAGCGTTGGACACGCTGGTAGTCGGTCTCGGTCTCCGCCGTGTGCAGTGCTTCGGACATGCTGCCCCCAGCATCGTCGGTGGTGGCCTCGTCGCCACCGGACGAGGCAGTGTGACCGAGATCACGCACTCCCGCGACTTTTACCGAGGCTCGCCGGTTCTGTCCCGAGTGCCCACCGCTGGCTGCCGTCCGTCAGTGCCCGGCGTCGTGCCAGCTGCTGCCGGTGCCCACCGACACGTCGAGCGGGACCGCGAGGTCCCCCGCACCCGCCATCTCGCGGCGGACCAGCGCCTCGACCACCTCCCGCTCCCCCGGGGCCACCTCGAGCACGAGCTCGTCGTGCACCTGGAGCAGCAGCCGCGACGCCAGGCCCTCCTCGCGCAGGCCACGGTGAACGCCGAGCATCGCGACCTTGATGAGGTCCGCCGCGCTGCCCTGGATCGGGGCGTTGAGCGCCATCCGCTCCGCCATCTCGCGGCGCTGCCGGTTGTCGCTCGTCAGGTCCGGCAGGTACCGGCGCCGGCCCAGGATGGTCGCGGTGTACCCGGTCCGTCGGGCCTCGTCCACCACGCCGGCCAGGTAGTCGCGGACCCCGCCGAAGCGCGCGAAGTAGTCGTCCATGAGCGCGCTCGCCTCGCCGACCGAGATGGTCAGCTGCTTCGACAGGCCGAACGACGACAGCCCGTAGGCGAGCCCGTAGGACATCGCCTTGATCTTCGAGCGCATCGCGGAGGTGACCTCGTCGGTCGGCACACCGAACACCCGGGAACCCACGTACCGGTGCAGGTCCTCCCCCGAGCGGAACGCCTCGATGAGGCCCTCGTCCCCCGAGAGATGGGCCATGATCCGCATCTCGATCTGGCTGTAGTCGGCCGTGAGCAGCGACTCGTAGCCCGCGCCCACGACGAACGCGCGCCGGATGCGGCGCCCCTCCTCGGTGCGGATGGGGATGTTCTGCAGGTTCGGGTCCGTGGACGAGATCCGCCCCGTCGCCGCGATCGTCTGCAGGTAGGTCGTGTGGATCCTGCCGTCGTCCGCCACCGAGCGGAGCAGGCCCTCGACGGTCTGGCGCAGCCGGGAGGCGTCGCGGTGCGCCAGCAGGTGCGCCAGGAACGGGTGCTGGGTGCGCTCGTACAGGTCCTGCAGCGCGGCCGCGTCCGTCGTGTAGCCCGTCTTGATGCGCTTGGTCTTCGGCATCTGGAGGTCGTCGAACAGCACCTCCTGCAGCTGCTTCGGCGAACCGAGGTTCACCTCGCGGCCGATGACCGCGAACGCCTCGGCCGCCGCGTCCGCGACCGCCGCAGCGAAGCCACGCTCCAGCGAGGTCAGGTGCTCGACGTCCACGGCGATGCCCAGCGTCTCCATGTCGGCCAGCACACCGACCAGGGGCAGCTCGAGGTCACGCATGAGCTGGTCGGCGCCCCGGTCGGCGAGCTCGTCCTCGAGCACCTGGGTCAGCTCGCCGACGGCGGCCGCGCGCACGGCGGCCTGGTGGCCGGCGCCCGAGCTGCCGCCCAGGTCCAGCTCGAAGGCGCCCTGGTCGCCGTCGTCGGAGGCCTGGGTGCGCAGCTCACGGCGCAGGTGGCGCACCGCCAGGTCCGCGAGGTCGAAGCTGCGCTGGTCCGGGTGGCACAGGTAGGCCGCCAGGAGGGTGTCGAACTCGATGCCGGCGAGGGTGAGGCCCCGGCCGCGCAGGGCGTGCCAGGCGTCCTTGGCTCCGTGCACGGCCTTCGGCACGGCCGGGTCCGCGAGCCAGGCCGCCAACGCGCCCTCGTCCGCCGGTGACAGGTCGGTCAGGTCCAGGCTGATCGCCTCGCCCGGCCCGTCGGCGATGGCGAGGCCCCACGCGTCCCCGCGCGCGGGGGTCGACCGGCCGGTGACCTCCAGGGCGAGCACCCGGCCTCGCCGCGCGTCGAGCCACGCGCCGAGAGTGCCGGAGGCGGGCGTCGAGACGTCGAGGTCGAACCCGTCGGCCTCGCCGGCCTCCTCCGGGACCATGGCGAGCAGCCGCTCCCGCAGGACCCGGAACTCGAGCGCGTCGAAGACCCGGTGCATCGCTTCCCGGTCCCACGGCTGGGCCGCGAGCTCGTCGACCGTCACCGGGAGCTCGAGGTCGTCCACGGCGCGGTTGAGGCCTCGGTTCATCCGGACCTGGTCCAGGTGCGCCCGGAGGTTCTCGCCCGCCTTGCCGGGCACGGTCGACGCCGCGGCGAGCACGCCCTCGAGCCCGCCGTACGCGGTGATCCACTTCGCGGCCGTCTTCGGGCCCACGCCAGGCACGCCGGGCAGGTTGTCGCTGGTCTCGCCCACGAGGGCCGCCAGGTCGGGGTAGCACTCGGGCGTCACGCCGTACTTCTCCGTCACCGCCTCGGGCGTGAAGCGCACGAGGTCGGACACGCCCTTGCGGGGGTACAGCACGGTCACGGCGTCGCTCACGAGCTGGAACGCGTCCCTGTCGCCCGTGCAGACGAGCACGTCCATCCCGCTCGCGACGGCGCGGCGAGCCAGGGTCGCGATGACGTCGTCCGCCTCGTAGTCGGGCTTCTCGACCGTGGGGATGCGCAGCGTGCCGAGGATCTCCTTGATCAAGGGCACCTGGCCGACGAACTCGGTCGGCGTCGTCTCGCGCGTCGCCTTGTACGCCGGGTAGGCCTGCGTGCGGAAGGTGGTCCGGCCGACGTCGAACGCGACACCGACGTGGGTCGGGCGCTCGTCGCGCAGCAGGTTCGCGAGCATCGACGTGAAGCCGTACACGGCGTTCGTCGGAGTTCCGGTCGTGGTCGAGAAGTTCTCCACGGGCAGCGCGAAGAACGCCCGGTAGGCCATCGAGTGGCCGTCCACGAGCAGGAGCAGGGGTCGGGTTCGCGCCGCGTCGGTCACGGGTGCCAACCTAGCCGCCATGAGTGACACCGATCGCGCCGCGACCGACGCCGACGACGCGGCACCGTCCCGGCCCGCCGCCACTGCCAGGACCGCCACGCCTGCGGACGGGGCGTCGCCCGCCACGGGCGCCGTGCTCGCCGAGCTGCAGCGGGTCACGCGGGGCACCCTCGCCGAGCGCCTGGGCATCCAGCTCCTGGAGGCACGTGCCGACCGCGTCGTCGGCACGATGCCGGTGGCCGGGAACACGCAGCCGTACGGTCTGCTGCACGGCGGGGCGTCGGTCGCTCTCGCGGAGACCCTCGGCTCCTACGCGGCGGCGCTGCACGCCGGTCCGGGGCGCCAGGCGGTGGGTCTCGAGGTCAGCGCCACGCACCACCGGGGCGTCCGCGACGGCGTCGTGACCGGGCGCGCGACGGCGCTGCACCTCGGGCGGACGACGGCGAGCTACGAGATCGTCGTCGAGGACGAGACCGCACGGCGCGTCTGCACCGCGAGACTGACCTGCCTGCTGATCGCCGCGCGGGGCGAGTCCCAGAGCACCGACACGTCGGACCTGCTCGCCACCGAGCCCGCGTCCGTGGCCGACCCGCGGGACTGACGCCGACGTGCGATGACGTCGTCGCGTCGCCGCGACCCGGCACGCCGCGCGACGTCGCTCGTCAGCCGCCGGTGCAGCGCGGCCACCGGGCTCACCCGGTGCGAGGCCGCGGGCGTGAAACCCAGCCGCACGAAGAACCGCTGCACTCCGCGGGCCCCGGGGATCGGCGCGGCGTAGACGTTCTCCGCCCCGTGCGACAGGGCGAACTCGACGGCCGCGAGCATGAGCGCGTGCCCGACGCCCCGCCGCCGGTGCGCGGCGTCGACGTACACGACCTCGACCGAGAGGTTCACCTCGTCGGTGAAGACGTTCGGCCCGAGCAGACGCCCCAGCAGGAGCCCCACGAGACCGTCCTCGCCCCGCGCCACGAGGACCACGGCGCCCGGGGTGGACAGGAGCGCGCCGAGGTGCCGCGCCACGGTGGGACCGTCCCCGCTGCAGACCTGCGAGGCCGTCCAGGTCTCGCCCCGCGCACGCAGGCACAGGTCGACGACGCCGTCCCGGTCGTCCGGTCGGACAGCACTGACCTCGATCGCCGCACGCACGCCGGCGGACCTCCTCCCACGGGAACCGGCCGGGCGTGGGGGTGCCAGAGGGGGCGGCCGGTGTGTCTGAACCATAACCGCCTTCGGCGGCCCGCGGTACCCGCCGCAGCCCGTGAACGGGGCTGACGCGCGACGCAGGCCGGGCGCCTCAGCGGCGGGGCCGCAACCTCAGGAAGCGCCGCCGACCTGCTCGATGACGGCGTCGGCGACCTCGCGCATCGTCAGGCGACGGTCCATCGACGTCTTCTGGATCCAGCGGAAGGCGTCCGGCTCGGACAGACCCATCTTCGTCATGAGCAGGCCCTTGGCGCGGTCCACGCGCTTGCGGGTCTCGAAGCGCTCGGCCATGTCTGCGACCTCGGCCTCGAGAGCCGTGATCTGGCTGTAGCGCGAGATGGCGATCTCGATGGCCGGAAGCAGGTCCGCCGGGGTGAACGGCTTGACGACGTAGGCCATCGCGCCGGCGTCGCGCGCCCGCTCGACCAGCTCGGTCTGCGAGAAGGCGGTCAGCAGCACGACGGGGGCCGCGTGCTCCTTGCCGATCCGCTCCGCCGCGGAGATGCCGTCCATGACGGGCATCTTCACGTCCATCACGACGACGTCCGGCCGCAGCTCGGTCGCCAGGCGGACCGCGGTCTCGCCGTCGCCCGCCTCGCCGACGACGTCGAACCCGGCCTCGCGCAGGGTCTCGACCACGTCCATCCGGATGAGGGCCTCGTCCTCGGCCACGACGGCGCGACGGGGTGTCGGCGCGCCGGGGTCCACGGCGGGCGCGGTCTCCTCGGCCGCGCCCACGTCCTTGACGGCGTCGGCGATGCTCATGGGCGGCACGGGCTCCTTCTCGGTCACGCGCGCTAGCCTAGTGGGCGCTCCGGATCGGCCGGTACCGGCGTCCACCTGCGGCGTCGCACCGGCGTCCGGCGCCCCGATAGCCCAACTGGCAGAGGCGTTCGGCTCAAACCCGATCCAGTGGGGGTTCGAATCCCCCTCGGGGCACCGCTCGTGCCGTCGCTCACTGCACCATCGCGGGGGCGATGGCGCCCGACGGCGCACCTCGCGCCCACCTGAGGTTGCCCTCCTTCCGGACGGGTGCCAGCGTGAACGGCGGAGGCCCGGCGCACGCCCGGGGCACGAGTGATCACACGCACCGCCGACGCCGTCGTCATCGGCGCGGGACCGAACGGGCTCGTCGCGGCGAACGCACTCGCCGACGCGGGCTGGGACGTGCTGCTCGTCGAGGCGGCCGACGAGGTGGGCGGCGCCGTCCGGTCGGCCGAGGTGACCGCCCCCGGGTTCCAGACCGACCTGTTCAGCGCGTTCTACCCCCTCGCGGCGGCGTCGCCGGTCATCGCCGGGCTGGACCTGCACCGCCACGGGCTCGCCTGGTCGCGTGCACCCGCGGTCCTGGCGCACGTGCAGGACGACGGGACCGGCGTCGTGCTCGAGTCCGACGCGCAGGCCACCGCCGCCGGGCTCGACGCGCGCGCGCCCGGCGACGGCGGGGCGTGGCTGGACCTGGTGGCCGGCTGGCAGCAGGTGCGCGACGACGTGCTCGACGCCCTCTTCACGCCGTTCCCACCCACCGGGGCGCTGGTGCGGCTCCTGCGCCACGCGGGAACCCGGGGCGCGCTCGACCTCGCGCGGCTCGCGGTGCTCCCCGTGCGTCGGCTCGGCGCGGAGCGGTTCCGGGGGTCCGGCGGCCCGCTGCTGCTCACCGGCAACGCCCTCCACGCCGACCTGCCGCCGGACGCCGCCGGCAGCGGGCTGTTCGGATGGCTCCTGGCCATGCTCGGCCAGGACATCGGGTTCCCGGTGCCGCGCGGCGGCGCCGGGATGCTCGCGCGGGCACTCGCGGACCGCTTCACCGCCGCGGGCGGCGAGATCGCCCTGCGCACCCGTGTCACCGCCGTCGCCGTCGCGGGGAACCGTGCGGTGGGTGTCGTCACCGCCGACGGCACCCGCGTGCGCGCCCGGCGCGCGGTGCTCGCCGACGTCGTGGCACCGACCCTCTACCGGGAGCTGCTCGGGCCGCGACACGTCCCGGCCCGCGTCCTGGCGGACCTGGAGGCCTTCGCCTGGGACCACCCCACGCTCAAGGTGAACTGGGCGCTCGACGGCCCGGTGCCGTGGAGGGCCCCCGGAGCGGGTCGCGCCGGCACGGTGCACCTGGGCGTCGACCTGGACGGGTTCGTGCGCGTCGCCGCCGACCTCGCCGTCGGCACCCTCCCGCGGCAGCCGTTCCTCCTGTTCGGCCAGATGACGACGGCGGACCCGGCGCGCTCCCCGCACGGCACCCAGTCGGCATGGGCCTACACGCACCTGCCGCACCGCCGGCTCGCGGCGGCGGAGCTCCGCGAGCACGTCGGACGCGTCGAGGAGGCGCTCGAGCGCGCGGCCCCCGGCTTCGCGGCGCGCGTGATCGCCCGCCACGTGCAGACCCCGGCGGACCTCGAGGCCGCGGACGCGAACCTCGTCGGCGGCGCTGTCAACGGCGGCACCGCCGCTCTGCACCAGCAGCTCGTCTTCCGTCCGACGCCCGGACTGGGCCGACCGGAGACGCCGGTCGCCGGGCTCTACCTGGCCAGCGCGTCGGCGCACCCCGGCGGGGGTGTCCACGGCGCGTGCGGGTGGAACGCCGCGCGCGCCGCCCTCGCCGACGACGGGCCCACGGGCGCCGTCCGCCGGCGGCTCGCCCGCACCGCGTGGGCGCGCCTGACCTGACGCGGCCGGGGCGGCCCGCCGAGCACCGCGCCGGCGCGCGGCGTCGTCGCCACGTCAGATCGCGGTCGTCGACGATGCGACGCGACGTTCGGCGAGCATCGCGAGCCGGTGCAGCGTCTCGCGGTTGCGCGGCAGCAGGACCGCAGCCCGCAGCGGCCGCGGGGCGAGCAGCCCTGGCCCGCGCACCGCGTCCTCGTCCAGCCGGACCAGGCACCCGTCCCCGTCCGGCCGGACCCTGAGCAGCACGCGCGCCTCCCCGACGGGCCAGCCGCGCGCCTGCAGCTCGAGGCGACCGCGCGGACGGTCCCACGCCAGGGCGACGGTGACGTCGTCGACCACGGCCGGCCAGATGCCGGCCGAGTGCGCGATCCGGGACCCGGGGCTCGGCCAGGCGGCGTCCACGCCGCGGATGCGCGAGGTGCCGACCACCCAGGTCGCATAGGACCAGCCGTCGGCGACCACGTCCAGGACGGCGTCGACCGAGCACTGCATGCGACGCGTGACCGTGACCATCACCCGAAGGTAATCACCGGGCGGAACCCCGCAAGCGGAGAGCCCCGCACGCGGAGGGCTCAGGCCCGCTCGCTCCCCCGGCGGCCGGCCGCCTCGAGCTTGGCGAAGAGGTCCGCCAGGGCCAGGCGGGTGTCCAGCGTCGTGTAGACCCGCATCGGACGACCGCCCGGCCGCGGGAGGTAGCCGCCGTCGTCGGCCACGGCCGGCGCGGGCACGGTGACGTACCGGCTCGAGCTGGCGTCGGGCTGGAAGGCCGACTGCAGCGCCGTGAGCAGCACCAACGGCGTGTCGCCGAGGTCGTACGTCTCACCGAGGTCCTGGCCGAGGGCCGCCATCAGGGTCCTCGCGTCGTCGAGCGCCGACGCGAGGTGCGCGCCGAGCGCGCCGGCGGACCGCAGCCGCGCGTCCAGCTCCGCCGACGACGCGAGGAGCTGCCGGTACGCGTCCCGCGGGACCTGCCACAGGGGCAGGTCGGAGGCGAAGACGACCTGGGCCGCCCGGAGGTCGATCGCGGTGTTGTACTCGAGCCCGTCCCAGCCCGGCGGGGCGGGCACGCTGCGCCCACCGACCGCCGCGAGGTCGTGCTCGGCGCCGCCGATCCAGATCACGGCCGCGATCCTGCCCGCGATGGCCGGCTCGGCGAGCCAGGCGGCCGCCACCTCGGTGAGACCGCCGCCGCACGCCAGGTACAGGGGCCGCGGGTCGTCGCGCAGGGCCTCCTCGACGATGGCCCGGGCCGCCGGCGAGACGTCCCCCGTGCGTTCGCGCGTGCCGTCGATGCCGACCTCGGACCCGGCCACGACCGGCACGTCGCGACCCGCCAGCTCCGCCACGGTCCGGGCGGCGGCGGCGCCGTGCTCCGCGCTGCGACCGGAGGGGTCGAAGACGTCGCCGGGCGCCAGGTGCGAGGCGATGACAGCCCGCACCTCGACGGACGGCGAGAGCAGGTGGTGCGCGAGCTGGATCAGCCCGTCGGGGTCGCCGGCGTAGTCGTTGTCGCAGATCACACGTGCGCGGGCCATCGCCACCTCCGCGGGCAGCCTAGTGACCCGCGCGGACTGCTCAGGCCCGGGCGGCCCGCTGGGCGAGGCCGTCGGCGAGGCTGCCGATGAGCTCGGCTGCCGCTGCGGGTGCCAGGTGCGCGCTCGCGACGCAGGCACCCCCACGCCAGACGCTGACGACGAACACCCCCGTCCGCTCGTGCCAGGTGACCTGCAGGGCCCGGTGCTCCCCGCGGACGTCCGGGAGCGACAGCGCGCCCGGAAGCGGCAGTGCGATCACGTCTCCCATGACGGAACGATGCGCCCGGGCGCCGACCGCTGTCCAGAGCCCGTTCGGTGGGTGCCGCGGCCGTTCGACGGCGCTCGCCGGGACCAACGGCCCCTCCCGTTCCGCCGCTCCCCCGGCTACCGTGCGAAGGGCCGATTTTCCACGGCCTGCGCCTGGCAGAACTTCTGCCCGTCAGAAAGCCGAGGACGCGTGCCCACCATCGAGCTCGAGATCGCGGGCATGACCTGCCGCGCGTGCGAGGTGCGGGTCGGGAAGGCGCTCGGCGGCGTACCGGGCGTCGTCGGCGCGCGCGTCTCGGCCCGGCGGGGACACGCCGTGCTCCAGACGTCCGGCCCGGTCGACCGCGCCCGGCTCGCGCGGGCCGTCCGTTCCGCGGGCTACGAGCTCGGCGCCGCCGAACGCGCCTGGCTGACGCGCGACCGCCGCGTCTGGCGCGACGTCGCGCTCGCGACCGCCGTGGTCACCGTCCTCGCGCTCCTCGCCTCCGCGGGCGGCCTGATCGACGCCGCCGCCGGCGCCGGTGGCCTCGTGCAGTCCGGCGGCCTCGCCGTCGTCGTGGTGCTCGGGCTCGCCGCGGGCTTCTCCACGTGCATGGCGCTCGTGGGTGGGCTCGTCCTGGCCGTCTCGGCCCGGTTCGCCGAGCAGCACCCCGACCTCGACGCGCGTCGCCGCCTGCGCCCCCACCTCGCCTTCAACGCCGGGCGCGTCGGCGGCTTCGCCGTCCTGGGAGCCGTCACCGGGCTGCTGGGCGGGACGCTCACGCTCGACCCCCGGGCCGTCGCGGTCCTCATGGTCGTGGTGTCCGTCGTCATGGGCGCGCTCGGCCTGCGCCTGACAGCGGTCTCCCCCCGGCTGTCCACCGGTGGTCTCGCACTGCCCGCCGGCATCGCTCGCGCGCTCCGGCTCGACCGGCCGGGCGACACCTACCGCGACCGGACGGCCGTGCTCCTGGGAGCCGGGTCCTTCTTCCTGCCGTGCGGCTTCACCCAGGCCGTCCAGGTCTACGCGCTCTCCACGGGCTCCCCGGGACGGGCGGGCCTCGTGATGGCGCTCTTCGCGCTCGGGACGACCCCCGGGCTCCTCGGACTGGGCGGGGTGACGGCCGTCGTGCGCGGCGCGGCGGCGGAGCGCTTCCTGCGCGTGGCCGGCGTGGTCGTCCTGGCCTTCGCGGCCGTGAACGTGCACGGGGCGCTCACGGTGCTGGCGCCTGGCATCGGCACGTGGGGCTCGGCGACGCCGACGACGCTGTCGGCCAACGTCACGCTCGACGGCGACGTCCAGGTGCTACGCACCACCCAGGTCGCGACCGGTTACGAGCCCGCCTCGGCGGCCGTCTACGTCGACCGCGAGGTGCGCTGGGTCATCGACTCCCAGGCGCTGAGCTGTGCCACCTCGATCAGCGCGCCGGCGCTCGGGATCTCCCAGCTGCTCGACCTCGGGGAGAACGTCTTCACCTTCACGCCCACCGAGGTCGGCACGATCTCCTACACGTGCGCGATGGGCATGTACAGCGGAACGATCGAGGTCCTGCCCGCGCCGGCCGCCTGACCGTCCCTGCGCTGGCGGGCGACGCCCCGTGGGGCGAGCATCGGACCAGGACACCGAGCGGCGGGCCGGCGCGCGGCGCCCGACCACGACCAGGCGCCCGATCGCGAGCAGAGGAGCCCCCATGGACGTACCCCACGCCCGACCCGGCACCGACGAGGCCGACCGCTCCGTCGACGACTGGCACCGCACCCAGAACACCGCCGGCAAGCAGCCCGGCGCGGTCGTCCTGTGGCTCGTCCTCATGGCGGCGCTGCTCGGCGGCTTCGCCCTCATGGGCGCCTCGTTCGCGCTCGGCAACGGCGTCGTCTTCGCTGCCGGCCTCCTGCTCAGCGGGCTCGCCTTCCTGGTGCCGCTGGGGCTTCTCGGCGACACCGAGCGCTGACCACCCCCGACGCGCGAAGGCCCCGGTGGCGGACCACCGGGGCCTTCGCGCGAGGGCGGCTCAGGGCCGCACCTCAGCAGCGTGTCAGCGACGCGGGGCGTCGCCGCCGATGCGGTGCACGACGAGCGAGTTCGTCGTGCCCGGCACGCCGACGGGCGCACCGAACACGATGACGACGAGGTCGCCGTCCTCGGCCAGGCCGTTCACCAGGAGCGTCTGGTCGACCTGGAGCACCATCGCGTCGGTGTGCGCGACGTGCGGCACCTGGTAGGTCTGCACGCCCCAGCTGAGCGCGAGGTGGTTGCGCACCTCGGGCACCGGCGTGAAGGCGAGCAGCGGGATGGGCGAGCGCAGCCGCGACATCCGACGGGCGGAGTCGCCGCTCTGGGTGAAGGTCACGAGGTACTTCGCACCGAGCGTCTCGCCGACCTCGGAGGCCGCGTGCGTGACGGCGCCACCGCGCGTCTGCGGGCTCCAGCCGAGCGGCGCGATCCGGTCGCGGCCGTGCTGCTCGGTGTTCTCGATGATCCGAGCCATCGTCCGGACGGCCTCGATCGGGTACTCGCCGACGCTCGTCTCGCCCGAGAGCATGACCGCGTCCGCGCCGTCCAGGACGGCGTTGGCGCAGTCGGACGCCTCGGCGCGCGTCGGACGCGGGGCCGAGATCATCGACTCGAGCACCTGCGTGGCGACGATGACCGGCTTCGCCGAGCGCCGCGCCAGCTCGATGGCCCGCTTCTGGACGATCGGGACCATCTCGAGCGGGAGCTCCACGCCCAGGTCGCCGCGGGCGACCATGATGCCGTCGAACGCCTCGATGATCTCAGCGAGGTTGTCGACGGCCTGCGGCTTCTCGATCTTCGCGATGACGGGGACCTTCTTGCCCTCCTCCGCCATGATCTGCGCGACGTCCTCGTAGTCGGAGGCGTTCCGCACGAACGACAGGGCGATGAAGTCCGCGTTCAGACGCAGCGCCCAGCGCAGGTCCTCCTCGTCCTTCTCGGACATGGCGGGGACGCTCACCGCGACGCCAGGCAGGTTCAGGCCCTTGTTGTTCGAGACCGGGCCGCCCACCTCGACGCGGGTGACGACGTTGTTGCCCTCGACCGCGGTGATCCGCACGGCGACGCGACCGTCGTCGATGAGGATGCGGTCGCCGACGCGGGCGTCGCCCGGCAGGCCCTTGTAGGTGGTGGAGGCGAGCTCCTTGGTGCCGACGACGTCGTCGGTGGTGATGGTGAAGACGTCGCCCTCGGCGAGCTCCACCTTCGCGTTGTCCTTGAACCGGCCGAGCCGGATCTTCGGACCCTGGAGGTCGACGAGCACGGCCACCGCGCGGCCGGAGGCCTTGGCGGCGGCACGGACGTGCCCGATGATCGCCTCGTGCTCCTCTGGGGCTCCGTGGCTCCGGTTGATCCGGGCGACGTCCATACCGGCGTCGACGAGTGCCTGGATCTGCTCCGGGGTGTCCGTCGCGGGACCCGTGGTGCAGACGATCTTCGCTTTGCGCATGACTCCAGCCTATTGCTCGACCCCGCGACCAGCCGATCGCCGGGCATATCTTCACGTTCCCGGTGGGACACGTTCAGGCGCGCCGCCGCCACCGGGATCCGCGGCGCGCCACATCTGCTAGGGCCGCATCGGCCGTGTCGTCGGCGTGACCGGCGCGGGGAGCTCCGAGCCCCGGCGCGGCGCGACGCCGGCCTGGGCCATCGTCGGGTCACCGCTGGACCGGAGGTAGGCGTCCACGGCCGCAGCCACGGCCCGGCCCTCCGAGATCGCCCAGACGACGAGGGACTGGCCGCGGCCCGCGTCGCCGGCCACGAACACCCCGGGCACCGACGTCGAGTAGTCGTCGCCGCGGGCGACCAGACCCCGGCCGGTGACGTCCGCACCGGTCTGCTCGGCCAGCACGTCGGTCTCCGGTCCGGTGAAGCCCATCGCCAGGATCACGAGGTCGGCCGGGATGTCCTGGATGGTCTCCCCCGGCACCCGCGCGCCGTCGCTCGTGTACTCGGTCGTCGCGACGCGCAGCCCGGTCACGCGCCCGTCGGCGCCGAGGAACTCCTGCGTCGTGGCGAGGTACGTCCGGCTGCCACCCTCCTCGTGCGAGGAGGAGATCTTGAAGAGGCGCGCGTCCACGGGCCACGGCTCGTTGAGCGGTCGCTCGGTCGGCGGCTGCGCCCCGATGTCGAGGCTCGTCACGGACGCGGCGCCCTGGCGCAGTGCGGTACCCACGCAGTCCGACCCCGTGTCGCCGCCACCGATGACGACGACGTGCTTGCCGGTCGCGAGGATCTGGTCGGGCACCTCGTCGCCGGCCACCACGCGGTTGGCCTGTGTCAGGTACGGCATGGCGAAGTGGATCCCCGACAGGTCGCTGCCCGGGATGTCCAGGCCACGCGGGATGCGCGAGCCGGTCGCCAGCACGACGGCGTCGTAGCGCGCCGTGAGCTCGCGGTAGGTGATGTCCTTGCCGATCTCGACGCCTGGACGGAAGCGCGTGCCCTCGGCCTCCATCTGCGCGATGCGGCGGTCGAGGAGGTGCTTCTCGAGCTTGAAGTCGGGCACGCCGTACCGCAGCAGGCCGCCGATGCGGTCGTCCCGCTCGAAGACGGCGACCGTGTGCCCGGCCCGCGTGAGCTGCTGCGCCGCCGCGAGACCGGCAGGACCGGAGCCGACGACGGCGACCGTGTAGCCGGTGAGGAAGTACGGCAGCTGCGGCGTGACCAGGTCACGGGCGAAGGACTCGTCCGCGATCGCGTGCTCGACCTGCTTGATCGTCACCGGCGGCTGGTTGATGCCGAGCACGCAGGACGACTCGCAGGGCGCCGGGCAGATCCGCCCGGTGACCTCGGGGAAGTTGTTGGTGGCATGGAGCCGGTCCGACGCCTCGGCCCACTGCCCCTTCCAGACCAGGTCGTTCCACTCGGGGATCAGGTTGCCGAGCGGGCAGCCGGAGTGGCAGAACGGGACGCCGCAGTCCATGCAGCGCCCGGCCTGGCGGTGCAGGAGCGCCGCGGAGTCGTCCTGCTCGAGGTGCTCGTGCACCTCCTTCCAGTCCATGAGCCGCACCGGCACGGGCCGGCTCGGCACGACCTCACGCTGGCGGACCTTGAGGAAGCCTCGGGGATCAGCCACGGTTCACCTCCGCAAGGATCGCGTCCCACGCGCCGGGCGTCGTGGGGTCGAGCCCGGCCTCCGCCGCGGACGCCAGGGCCGCGACCATCCGGTCGTACTCCGTGGGCACCACCGCGGTGAACCGGGCGAGCGCGGCCGGCAGGTCGGCCAGGAGCTCGCCGGCCCGCGGTGAGCCCGTCTCGTCGTGGTGCAGCCGCAGGAGACGCTCCACCTCGGCCGCGCCGGCCTCGTCGAGCGTCCGGAGCTGGAGCTCACCGCTGCCGAGGGCTGCCTGGTTCACCCGCTCCGGGCGCAGGTCCAGGACGTACGCGTGCCCACCCGACATGCCGGCCGCCACGTTCCGGCCCGTGCCACCGAGGATGAGCACCGTGCCACCCGTCATGTACTCGCAGGCGTGGTCGCCCACGCCCTCGACCACGAGCGTCGCACCGGAGTTGCGCACGCCGAAGCGTTCGCCGACGACGCCGCGGAGGAAGACCTCGCCGGACGTCGCGCCGTAGCCGACGACGTTCCCCGCGATGACGTCCCGGGCGCCCGAGAGCAGCGCGGTGCGGTCCGGCCGGACGACGATCCGGCCGCCCGACAGGCCCTTGCCGACGTAGTCGTTGGCGTCGCCGTAGAGCCGGAGCGTGATGCCGCGCGGCAGGAACGCGCCGAGCGACTGGCCCGCGGACCCCGTCAGGCTGATGTCGATCGTGTCGTCCGGCAGGCCGTCGGCACCGAACCGGCTCGTGACCTCGTAGCCGAGCATCGTCCCGACCGTGCGGTTCACGTTGCGCACTGGCACGGCGATCCGGACCGGCTCACGCGACTCGAGCGCCTCCCGGGCCAGGGTGATGAGCTGGTTGTCCAGCGCCTTGTCCAGGCCGTGGTCCTGCGTGCGCGTCTGGCGCAGCGCGGCCCCGGGCTCCGGCTCGGGCCGCGCGAGGACGGGCGAGAGGTCCAGGCCCGCGGCCTTCCAGTGGTCGATGACCGCGCGGGTGTCGAGCGACTCCACGTGCCCGACCGCCTCGGCGATCGACCGGTAGCCGAGCGCCGCCAGGTACTCGCGCACCTCGGTGGCGAGGTACTCGAAGAACGTCATGACGAACTCGGGCTTGCCGGAGAACCGCGCCCGCAGCTCGGGGTTCTGCGTGGCCACGCCGACCGGGCACGTGTCCAGGTGGCAGGCACGCATCATCACGCAGCCGCTGACGACCAGGGGCGCCGTCGCGAAGCCGAACTCCTCCGCACCCAGCAGCGCCGCCACCACGACGTCGCGGCCCGTCTTCAGCTGGCCGTCGACCTGCACCACGATGCGGTCGCGCAGGTTGTTCAGGACGAGCGTCTGCTGCGTCTCGGCGAGCCCGATCTCCCACGGCGTGCCCGCGTGCTTGAGCGAGGTCAGCGGGCTCGCGCCCGTGCCGCCGTCGTGACCGGAGACGAGCACGACGTCGGCGTGCGCCTTGGCCACGCCCGTCGCCACCGTGCCGACCCCGAACTCGCTGACCAGCTTCACGTGCACCCGGGCGACCGGGTTCGCGTTCTTCAGGTCGTGGATGAGCTGGGCGATGTCCTCGATCGAGTAGATGTCGTGGTGCGGCGGCGGCGAGATGAGACCGACGCCGGGCGTCGAGTGCCGTGTCCGGGCGATCCACGGGTAGACCTTGGTGCCCGGGAGCTGGCCGCCCTCGCCGGGCTTGGCGCCCTGCGCCATCTTGATCTGCAGGTCCGTCGCGTTCACGAGGTACTCGCTCGTCACGCCGAAGCGACCCGAGGCCACCTGCTTGATCGCGCTGCGCCGCTCCGGGTCGCGCAGGCGCTCCGGGTCCTCGCCGCCCTCGCCGGTGTTCGACCGGGCGCCGAGCCGGTTCATCGCGATCGCGAGGGTCTCGTGCGCCTCCATGGAGATGGAGCCGTACGACATCGCGCCCGTGCTGAACCGCTTGACGATCTCCGAGACGGGCTCGACCTCGTCGAGCGGCACCGGCGGCCGGACGCCCTCGGCGAACGTGAGCAGACCGCGCAGCGTCATCAGGCGCGAGGCCTGGTCGTCGATGCGGCGCGTGTACTGCCGGAAGACGTCGAACTGGCGGGTGCGGGTGGAGTGCTGCAGGCGGAAGACCGTCTCCGGGTCGAAGAGGTGCTCCTCGCCGTCGCGCCGCCACTTGTACTCGCCGCCGACGTTGAGCCGGCGGTGGGCCTGCGGGTTGCCGCTCGCGGGGTACGCGTCGGCGTGCCGCGCCGCCGACTCGGCGGCGATGACGTCCAGCCCGATACCGCCGAGCCGGCTGGTGGTGCCGGTGAAGTACTCGTCGACGACGCCCTGCGCGAGCCCGACCGCCTCGAAGGTCTGGGCCCCGCGGTACGACGCCACGGTCGAGATGCCCATCTTGCTCATGACCTTCAGCACGCCCTTGCCGAGGGCCTTGATGAGGTTCGCGACGGCCTTCTCCGGCGAGACGTCGCCGAGCGACCCGTCGCGCGCGAGGCCCTCGACGGTCTCCATCGCGAGGTACGGGTTCACGGCCGCGGCGCCGTAGCCGATCAGCAGCGCGACGTGGTGAACCTCGCGCACGTCGCCGGCCTCCACCAGGAGGCTGACGCGCGTCCGGGTGTTGCGCCGCACGAGGTGCTGGTGCACGCCGGACAGCAGCAGGAGCGACGGGATCGGCGCGAGGTCGCCGTCGGAGTCGCGGTCCGAGAGCACGATGAAGTTGACGCCGGCGTCGATGAGCCGGTCGACGTGGACGAAGATCTCCTTCATCCGCCGGGCGAGGGCCTCCTCGCCGCCGTCCACGCGGTACAGGCCGCGGACCGTCTCGCACCGGAACACGCCCGCCAGGTCCGGGTCGCGGTGGATGCGCATGATCTTCGCGAGCTGGTCGTTGTCCAGCACCGGGAAGGGCACCACGAGCTTGCGGGCGTGCGTCGGGTCGTCGGCGAGCAGGTTCGGCTCGGGGCCGATGGCGCCCCCGATCGACGTGACGAGCTCCTCACGGATCGCGTCCAGCGGCGGGTTGGTGACCTGCGCGAACATCTGCGTGAAGTAGTCGAAGAGCAGCCTCGGGCGGGCTGAGAGCACCGCCACCGGGGTGTCGGTGCCCATGGCGCCGAGGGGCTCCGCACCCGTCTTCGCCATCGGGGTGAGGAGCATGGTGAGCTCCTCCTCCGTGTACCCGAAGGCACGCTGCCGACGCCGCACCGAGGCGGGCGTGTGCTGGACGTGCTCGCGCTCGGGCAGCTGGTCGAGCGAGATGGTGTGCTCGGCCACCCACTGGGCGTAGGGCCGCTGCGCCGCGAGCTGCGCCTTGATCTCGTGGTCCTCGATGATCCGGCCGCTCCCGGTGTCGACGAGGAACATCCGGCCCGGCTCGAGCCGGCCCTTGCGCACCACGCGGTCCGGTGCGATCGGCAGCACGCCCGTCTCGCTCGCGAGCACGACGAGCCCGTCGTCCGTGACCCAGTAGCGGCCCGGGCGCAGGCCGTTGCGGTCGAGCACCGCGCCGATGACGGTGCCGTCGGTGAAGGCGAGCGCCGCCGGGCCGTCCCACGGCTCGATGAGCGTCGAGTGGTACTGGTAGAAGGCCCGGACGTCCGGGTCCAGGGACGCGTTGTTCTCCCACGCCTCCGGGATCATCATCAGGACGGCGTGCGGCAGGCTCCGGCCGGCCAGGTGCAGCAGCTCCAGCACCTCGTCGAAGCTGCCGGAGTCGCTCACGGCCGGGGTGCACACGGGCATGAGCGGCGAGAGCTCGCCGAGGAGCTCGCTGGAGAGCGTGCTCTGGCGCGCCGCCATCCAGTTGCGGTTGCCCCGCACCGTGTTGATCTCGCCGTTGTGGGCGACCAGCCGGAAGGGCTGTGCGAGCGGCCACGACGGGAACGTGTTCGTGGAGAAGCGGGAGTGGACCAGGGCCAGCTCGGTCGCGTACCGCGCGTCGGACAGGTCCGGGAAGAACGGCTCGAGCTGCGACGTCGTCAGCATGCCCTTGTAGGTCAGGGTCCGCGCCGACAGCGAGGCCAGGTAGACGCCCACCTCGTGCTCGATCCGCTTGCGGACGCGGAACGTCCGGCGGTCGAGGTCGATGCCGGACAGCGTGTGCGACGGGTCCGCCACGACGAGCTGACGGAAGACCGGCATGGTCGAGCGGGCCGTGCGGCCGACGATGTCCGCCGCCACGGGCACGTCCCGCCAGGCGAGGACGTCGAGGCCCTCGTCCCGCACGATCTTCTCCACGCCCACGACGGCGTCGTGCAGGGCGTCCGGCTCGGTCGGCAGGAACACCAGGCCGACCGCGTAGCGGCCGGGCGCGGGCAGGTCGGCGTCCACGACGTCGCGCAGGAACGCGTCCGGGATCTGGGTGAGGATGCCGGCGCCGTCACCGGTGTCCGCCTCCGCGCCGACGGCGCCGCGGTGGTCGAGGTTCGCCAGCGCCGTCAGGGCGGCGTCGACGACGTCCCGGCCGGGGGTGCCGCGCAAGGTGGCGACGAAGGCCACGCCGCAGGCGTCATGCTCCGCCGTGGGGTCGTAGAGACCCGTGACGGGGGGATGCTGCGGCGAGGTCATGGACACCGTCCTCACTGCCCCGGGTCGGCAGACCCGGGTGGGCTCAAGGTGGGGATTGTGGGGACGCCATCGGCCCGTGCGGGGCGACGATACAGGGCCGTGAGGCCCCCCTCCCACCCTCGGCGCTGGTGAGTCACGCCGGAGTGTCGGCCGCGTCCTCCGAGCCCTGGTCATGGGCCGGCTGGTCGTCGGTTCCGTGGAGCTGAGGGCCGGGTTCTCGGCCGGGGTGTCGTCGTCCTACCAGCACGAATGCTACCAGCGCGCCCAGACCCACCAGGAGGGACGTCCAGACGTTGAGCCGCAGCCCGAGGACCGTCTCCGCCGGGTCGATCCGGAGGAGCTCGATCCACAGGCGGCCGGCGGTGTAGATGGCGACGTACAGCCAGAACACGCGCCCGTGCCCGAGGCGGTACCGGCGGTCGAGCCAGATGATGGCGGCGGCCCCGGCGAGGTTCCACAGGAGCTCGTAGAGGAACGTCGGGTGGTACAGCGTGCCGACCGCGTCACCGATCGGCTGGTACTGCGGTGCGATCTCCAGGCCCCAGGGCAGCGTCGTCGGGCCGCCGTAGAGCTCCTGGTTGAACCAGTTGCCGAGGCGACCGATCGCCTGCGCCACGAGGATGCCAGGGGCCGCGGCGTCGGCGAAGACGGTGAGCCGGACGCCGGCCCGGCGGGCGCCGATCCACGCGCCGACCGCGCCGAGGGCGATGGCACCCCAGATGCCGAGCCCGCCCTCCCAGACGTACAGCGCGCTCACGGGGTCGCCCCCGGGGCCCCAGTACTGGTCAGGGCTGCTGATGACGTGGTAGATCCGCCCGCCGGCGATCCCGAACGGCACGGCCCAGAACGAGATGTCGAGCACCGTGTCGGCGTCGCCGCCGCGCTCGACCCACCGCCGTGTGGTCATCCAGACCGCGACGACGATGCCGGCCATGATCGCCAGCGCGTACGCCCGCAGCGGCAGCGGACCGAGGTTCCAGACGCTCTCCGGCGGGCTCGGGATGGAGACGGCGACGGTCGGCCACACGGCCGCGAGGCCGGCGGTCACCGGCCGCCGCCGCGGACGCCGTCGGCCAGGCCCGCGACCACGCGGCCGAGCTCGGCGACGCCGTCGCGCACCGACGCGGCATCGAGCAGCGGCCGGACGAACGCGCTCCCGACGATGACCCCGTCCGCGTACTCGGCGACCTCGGCCGCCTGCGCCGGCGTGCTCACGCCGAGCCCGACGCACACGCGCTCGGCCCCCGCACGGCGGGTGTCCTCGACGAGCCGGCGCGCCTGCGTGCCGACGCTCGCCCGGGTGCCCGTGACGCCCATCGTCGAGGCCGCGTAGACGAAGCCTCGGCTGGCGCGGGCCGTGAGGGCGAGCCGCTCCGTGGTGGAGCTGGGGGCGACCAGGAAGACGCGATCCAGGCCGTGGGCGTCCGACGCCGTCAGCCAGTCGTCCGCCTCGTCGGGGATGAGGTCCGGCGTGATGAGGCCCGCTCCCCCGGCCGCGGCGAGGTCGCGCGCGAACGCGTCGACGCCGTAGCGGACCACCGGGTTCCAGTACGTCATCACGAGGATGGGCACTCCCGTGCCCGCCACCGCCTCGACCGTGCGCAAGGTGTCGGCCACGCGGACGCCGCCGGCCAGCGCGCGCTCGACGGCGGCCTGGATCACCACACCGTCCATGACCGGGTCCGAGTACGGCACGCCGAGCTCGACCACGTCCACGCCGGCGTCGATCATGGTCCGCACCGCTGTCACGCAGGACGCCGGGTCGGGAAACCCGACCGGGAGGTAGCCCACGAGGGCGGCACGCCCCTCGGCCCGGACGGCGTCGAGCCGCGCGGCGGTGAGGCTGGTGCTGGTCGACATCACGCTCGTTCCTCCCGCAGGGCCTGCTCGTCGAGGAGACCGAACCAGCGGCCTGCGGTCTCGACGTCCTTGTCCCCGCGCCCGGACAGGTTCACCAGGATCGTGTCCCGGCGCCCCGCCTCGGCCGCCTCACGCCCGAGCTGGATCGCACCGGCCAGCGCGTGGGCCGACTCGATCGCGGGGATGATGCCCTCGGTCCGGCTGAGCAGCAGGAACGCCTCCATCGCCGCGGCGTCGGTGATCGGCCGGTACTCGGCGCGCCCCACCGACGACAGCCATGCGTGCTCGGGTCCGACGCCCGGGTAGTCCAGTCCCGCGGAGATCGAGTGGCTCTCGATCGTCTGCCCGTCCTCGTCCTGCAGCAGGAACGAGCGCGCCCCGTGCAGCACCCCGGGGGCGCCTCCCGTGATCGTCGCCGCGTGGCGACCGGTCTCGACGCCCTCGCCCCCGGCCTCGAACCCCACGAGCCGCACCGGGTCGTCGAGGAAGGCGTGGAAGATCCCGATGGCGTTCGAGCCGCCGCCCACGCAGGCGGCCACGACGTCGGGCAGCGCCCCGGTCAGCTCGAGCACCTGGGCCCGCGCCTCCTCGCCGATGATCCGCTGGAAGTCGCGGACCATGGCGGGGAACGGGTGCGGCCCGCCGACGGTCCCGAAGACGTAGTTGGTCGTCTCGACGTTGGTGACCCAGTCGCGCAAGGCCTCGTTGATCGCGTCCTTGAGCGTGTGCGAACCCGTGCGGACGGGCACCACCTCGGCACCGAGCAGGCGCATCCGGGCGACGTTGAGCGCCTGCCGACGGGTGTCCTCCTCGCCCATGTAGATGACGCACTCGAGGTCGAACAGCGCGGCCGCGGTCGCCGTCGCCACGCCGTGCTGGCCGGCCCCGGTCTCCGCGATGACGCGCGTCTTGCCGATGCGCTTGGTCAGCAGGGCCTGACCGAGAACGTTGTTGATCTTGTGCGAGCCCGTGTGGTTCAGGTCCTCGCGCTTGAGGATCACCCGTGCGTCCCCGCAGTGCCGTGCGAAGCGCGGGACCTCGGTGATGATGCTCGGCCGACCCGTGTAGGTGCGGTGCAGCCGCGCGAGCTCGCCGGTGAACTCAGGGTCGCTGCGTGCCTTCTCGTAGGCCGTCTCGAGCTCGTCGAGCGCGGCGATGAGCGCCTCGGGGACGAACCGGCCGCCGAACTCGCCGAAGTACGGACCGCTGCCCGCCGCCGTCTCGAAGCCGCCAGGCCCGGGCGCCGTCACTGACGCACCGCGCGCAGCGACGGGTGGGCCCCCGCCGCCACGAGGTCGGCCACGGCGGAGCGCGGGTTGCCGCCCGTGACGAGGCTCTCCCCGACGAGCACCGCGTCCGCACCTGAACGCGCGAAGTCCATGACGTCGTGCGGCCCGCGGACGCCCGACTCGGCGACCCGCGAGATGCCGTTCGGGATGAGCGGCGCGAGCCTGGCGAACGTGGTGCGGTCGACCTCGAGGGTCTTGAGGTTCCGGTTGTTGATCCCGATGCACCGGGCACCCGCGTCGAGCGCCCGGGCCACCTCGTCGGCGTCGTGCGTCTCGACGAGCGCCGTCATGCCGAGCGAGTGCACCCGTTCCACGAGCGAGGTCAGGACCGTCTGCTCCAGTGCAGCCACGATGAGCAGCACCAGGTCGGCGCCGTGCGCGCGGGCCTCCCACACCTGGTACGGCGTGACCACGAAGTCCTTGCGCAGCACGGGCAGGTCGACCGTCGACCGCACCGCATCGAGGTCGGCCAGGCTGCCGTTGAAGCGCCGCCGCTCGGTGAGCACCGAGATCGCGCACGCACCGCCGGCCTCGTACTCCCCCGCGAGGCCCGCGGGGTCCTCGATCGGCGCGAGCGAGCCCTTGCTCGGGCTCGAGCGCTTCACCTCGGCGATGACCCCGACCGCCTCGTCGTTGTGCAGAAGGCACTCGCGCGCGCCCGGCATCCGTGCCGCGCGCTCCTTGAGCGCAGCGAGCGGGACGGCCGCCTCACGCTCGGCCAGGTCCTCGCGCACCCCGGCCACGATGTCCTCGAGGACCGTCATCAGGCGTCTCCTCCCTGTCCGCCCCGCCGCCCCAGCGGAGCCGAACCCAGGATAGGGGGCCCGTGCGGTGCGCCCCGCCGTGCCCACTTCGTGGGACCGGCCCATCCGCCGCAGACGGGTCCGGGACCCGCGCACGTGCCCGCCCAGCTGCCTGCTCGGCCGCACCGCGCACGTGTCAGGGCGCGAGCCAGGGCGCGAGTGCCGGCACGTTGCGCGCCACCCAGTAGGCGAGGATCAGGACGAGCAGCCCCCAGATCACCCAGGGCGGCGCGAGCCAGGTCCGGGGCCGCCCGGTCACGGCACGCCGCGCCCAGCCGAACCAGTAGCCGACGAGCACCGGGATCATCACCACGGCCAACGGGTTCATGTCCCAGGCCCCGGCGACGTCCAGCGACGTCAGCGAGTGCAGCGCCCGCAACGAGCCGCAGCCCGGGCAGTAGTAGCCGGTGAGCACCAGGCTCGGGCACGTGGGGTAGGTGCCACCCTCGTACGGCGAGACGAGGTGCAGCACCGTGAGCACGGCCGCCGCTCCGACCGCCGTGGCGGCCGGAGCGGCGATCGCGCGCAGGACGGGGACGGTCGACGCCTCGGGACGGGACGGCGTCACCGCGCTCAGTACGACGTGCTGAACGACGTCGTGGTGGTGGTCCAGCCCAGCGCGAAGACGCCCACCAGGTAGACGATCGACACCACGAGACCGACGACGGCACCCCAGATGGCGAAGTTCTTGGCCTTGCGGGCCGACTCCTGCGCGCCGGCCACGTCGCCGGCCGCCCACTTGGAGTTCACCTGGGTGGCGAACACGATCGAGACGATGCCGAGCGGGAGGCAGCACAGCACGGTGCTGAGGATCGCCCAGACCAGGTAGTTCTGCGGAGGCGGGGCCGCGTTGTAGCCGCCGCCACCGTAGCCGCCGGCGCCGTACCCGCCGCCGTAGCCCCCGGGCTGCGGGTAGCTCGGGTAGCCGCCCTGGCCGTAGGCGGGGGGCTGCTGCCCGTAGGCCGGCGGCTGCTGGCCGTAGGCGGGCGGCTGCTGGCCGGGCGACGGCGGCTGCTGGCCGGGCGCGGGCGGCTGCTGGCCGTACGGGTTGTCGCTCGACCCGAAGGGGTCCTGGGGGCCGGTGGGGGTGGTCATGCCTACTCCTTCGAGCGATCGTTGTCAGACGCCACCGCACCGTTGCGAGGCGCCGAGGCGGGCTCCGGCTGGCCGAGGCCGGCCTTGCGGAGGACACCGCCGACGAGCAGTCCACCGACGGCGATGCCGGCGCCGGTCCAGACGAGCCAGGCAGCGGGCACCAGGAAGCCGACGGCCGCGACGGTCGCACCGACCATCACGGACGCCATCGCGACCCAGGCCGCGACGGTGTGACCGTGGTTGCGGGGCGGGGCGACGGGAGGCAGGTACGCCTTCTCCCGTCCCTCGGGTGCGGCGCCGAGGGGCGACGTCTCAGCCATGCGGATGCCTTTCGTCGGGTAGGCGGAACACTAGCGAACCGGCGCCCTCCACAGGCGCAGGTCAGGTCGGGTCCTCCCCGCGCGTCAGGGCGTCCCACGCCGTGACGTCGTCGGGGCCAGCCGCAGGTGACGACTGCCCCCCGGACGCCGGATCAGCCGCCTGCGTGGCACGTCGGTAGCGCGAGCCGCCGCGCGACGCCGTCGCGCCCCACCTCCCGGCGGCCACGGTCACCCAGCCGCCGAGGAGCACCACCGCGATCGCGACCGCGAGCCCCGCCCACGGCAGGGCCGCGACAGCGGCGTCCTCCACCTGGGCGACGCCGAGCGTCTCCTGGGCTGCCGCGCGTGCGGGACCGGCGGGGTCGCGCAGCACGGTCAGCGTCGACACGGCGGCGAGAGCGCCCGCGGCTGCCACGGCCACGCCCGTGATCCGGCCCGCGCGTCGGCCGGCCAGGCCCAGCGCGAGGCCGGCGGCGAGCAGGAGGAGCGCGGTGGCCCCGAGCACCGGTGCGGCGTCCAGGCCCCGGACCTCGATGGCCTGCTCGGCCAGCGGCGTCCAGGCGCGCCCGGTCACCCACGTGCCCGCCGCCGCGGCGCCCATGGCCGCACCCGCGACCATGGTGGCCAGCACGGCCGTCCGACGCGTCACGCCGGACCCGGCCGTAGCCGGGCGGCCACCTGCACGGCGCGCACCGCCGCGGCCGCCTTGTTGCGCGACTCCTCGTACTCGAGCGACTCGACGGAGTCGGCCACGATGCCCCCGCCCGCCTGCACGCTCGCCCGTCCGTCACGGATGAGCGCGGTGCGGATGGCGATCGCCATGTCCATGTTCCCCGCGAAGTCGAAGTACCCCACGGTCCCGCCGTAGATCCCCCGCCGGGCCGGCTCGAGCTCGTCGATCAGGGCGATCGCGCGAGGCTTCGGGGCGCCGGACAGCGTTCCGGCGGGGAACGTCGCCTTGAGGGTCTCGAGCGCCGTGGCGCCCGCTCGCAGCGTGCCGACGACCGTCGAGCAGATGTGCATGATGTGGCTGAACCGCCGCACCGCCATGAAGTCGACGACCTCGACGCTCGTCGGGACGCAGACCTTGACGAGGTCGTTGCGCGAGAGGTCCACCAGCATCACGTGCTCGGCGCGCTCCTTCGGGTCGGCGAGCAGCTCCGTGACGAGCGCCGCGTCCGCCTCCGGGGTGGCGCCGCGTGGTCGCGAGCCGGCGATGGGGAACGTCGTGACGTGGCCGTCGGTGACCTTGACCAGGGTCTCAGGGCTCGACCCGACCACCGAGAACGGGGCGCCGTCGGCGTCCTGGAGGCACATGTAGTACATGTACGGGCTCGGGTTGATCGTCCGCAGCACCCGGTAGACGTCCAGGGGGTCCGCCGGGCAGTCGAGGTCCAGCCGCTGGCTGATGACGACCTGGAAGACCTCGCCGTCGCGGATCGCCTCCTTGCCGGCGCGCACCGCCTGCTCGAAGTCGTCCCGCGCGGTGCGGAACTCCAGCTCGGGCTCGGGCCCGTCCGCGAGGACGGCCGGCGGCGTCGCCACGGGGCTCGCCAGCGCGCGCTGCATCGCGTCCAGCCGTGCCACGGCGTCGGCGTGCGCCTCGTCCACGCGCTCGTCGGTCGCGTCGAAGTTGATCGCGTTCGCCACGAGCCAGACCGTGCCGTCGACGTGGTCGACGACCGCCAGGTCCGTCGCCAGGCTCAGGGTCACCTCCGGGACGCCCAGCTCCTCCGGGGCCTTGGCCGGCAGGGTCGGCTCCCAGTGCCGGACCACGTCCCAGCCGAGCGCGCCGACGAGGCCACCCGTCAGCGGCGGCAGGCCGGCCACGGCGGGCGTGCGCAACGCCTCGAGGGTGGCGCCGAGGACGTCCAGCACGTCGCCCCCGGTCGGCACCCCGACCGGCACGTCGCCGAGCCAGACGGCGCGACCGTCCTGCACCGTCAGGGTCGCCCGCGAGTTCACGCCGACGAACGAGTAGCGGGACCACGTCCCGTCGACCTCGGCCGACTCCAGGACGAACGTTCCGGGCCGACCGCCCGCGAGGGTGCGGTACAGGCCCACGGGCGTGACGTCGTCGGCGAGCAGCCGCCGCACCACGGGGATGACCCGCCGGTCGAGCGCCAGGGTGCGGAACGTCGCCAGCGACGGCCACGTCGCGCCCCAGGCCAGGTCCGTCGGCAGGTCGGCGGGCACGGGAGCCGGCGGGTCGGCAGGGCGGTCGTTGCCGACGGCGGGCGGGGAGACGGTCATGCCGGCACCCCGACGACGGCCGGAAGCGCGCCACCCGCCTCGAAGCACGTGCGGGTCCCCGTGTGGCAGGCGGCGCCCACCTGCTCGACCTCGACGAGGAGCGCGTCACCGTCGCAGTCCAGGTGCACGGCCTTGACCCACTGGACGTGGCCCGACGTGTCGCCCTTGCGCCAGTACTCGGACCGGGAACGGCTCCAGAACGTCACGCGGCCGGTGGTCAGGGTCCGGCGGAGGGCCTCGTCGTCCATCCAGCCGACCATGAGCACCTCGCGCGACGTGTGGTCCTGCACGACGGCGCAGACCAGTCCGGTGGCGTCGCGCTTCAGACGCGCGGCGATGGCGGGGTCAAGGGAGGGTGTCACCCGGCGATCCTGCCACGCCCGCGCGCGAGGGCGCCGCTCGATTCCGCCTCTACGCTGGCCCGATGCCGCACGCCCGATGCCTCGTCGCCGCATGATCAGCACCGTCCTCGTCGAGCACCCGTGGCTCACCCCGGCAGCCCTGGCCGGCCTCGTCGCCGCTGCGCTGCTCGCCGGCCACCTGCTCGTCCCGCGACGTCGCCTGACGTGGGTGCTCGTGGGGGCCTCCCTGCTCCCCGTCCTCGCCCTCACGCTCGTGCCGGTCGACCGAGAGCTCTTCGCGACCTGCACGGTGCAGTGGGCCCTGCCCACCCCCGGCCGCGTCGAGCTCATGGCGAACGTGGTGCTGTTCGTGGCACCCGCGCTGCTCGTGGGCGTCGCGACGCGCCGCCCTGGCCTGGCGCTGCTGGCCGGCTCGGGCGCCTCGGTCCTGCTCGAGGCGGTCCAGGCGCTCGCGCCGGCCATCGGCCGATCGTGCGACACGAACGACTGGCTCTCGAACACCCTCGGCGCCCTCGTGGGCGCGGCGCTCGCGTGGGTCGTGCTGCGCCGTGCGTCAGCGTCCCGGACCAGCTCCGCGTCCCACGCGCCGCACGGGACGGCGGATCAGCGGGTCTGAGCGAGCCAGGCCGCGAACATCGCGGCGTACGGGCCCTCCTGCGCGACGAGCACCGCGTGGGGGCCGACCTGCACGACCCGCCCCTCCTCGACCACGACGACGAGGTCGGCGGCCTCCGCCGTCGACAACCGGTGCGCGATCGTGATCGTCGTCCGGCCGTGGCTGAGCTGGTCCTGGGCGCGCGCGATGCGCACCTCCGTGGCCGGGTCGACCGCGCTGGTCGCCTCGTCGAGCACGAGGACGTCGGCCGCTGCCACGTGGGCCCGCGCGAGCGCGACGAGCTGGCGCTCTCCGGCTGACAGGCGCTCCCCGCGCTGCCCGACGTCGGTGAGCACCCCGTCGGGCAGGTCCGCGAGCCAGTCGGCCAGGTCCAGCTCCGCGAAGGCGCGCTGCGCGACCGCGACGGCGTCCTCGGTCGTCGGACCGGCTCCGGCGGCCGGTCCCCGCAGGCCGTACGCGACGTTCTCGGCGATGGTCCCGTCGAAGAGGAAGCCCTCCTGCGGGACGACCACGACCCGCGCGCGCAGGTCCGCCAGCGCCAGCTCGCGCAGGTCCGTCCCGTCGAGGAGCACCTGCCCCTGTGACGGGTCGACCAGCCGGGTGACGAGGCGGGCGAGCGTCGTCTTGCCGGAGCCGGTCGCTCCCACGACGGCGGCCCGCACGTGCGCGGGCACCACGAGGTCGACGTCCCGCAGCACCGGCGGGCCGTCCGGGTAGGCGAACCCGACACCGCGCAGCTCCACGCGCCCGGCGCCTCGCGGCGTGGCGCGGCCCCCGCCAGGTGGGTCGGCGATCTCCGCCTCCGTGTCGATGACGCCGAGCACCCGCCGCCAACCCGCGAGCGCGTTCTGGAGCTCGTTGAGGATCTCCGTCGCCATCTGCACGGGTCCCGTGAAGAGCTGCACGAGGAAGAGGAACGCGAGGAGACGGCCTGCCGTGATCTGCCCGTCGACCCCGAGCAGCGTCCCGACGACGACGACGGCGGCGAGCACCAGGTTCGCGACGAGGACCCCGGACGAGAAGACCAACGAGACGCGGGTCTGCGCGCCCACCTGCGCGTCACGCGTCGCGCGCACGGCCCTGTCGATGCGGCGCTCGGTGCGGGCGCCGACGCCGTACGCGCGGATCGTCTCCGCCCCGACGACCGCCTCGGAGATCGCCCCGAGCATCGCGCCGGTGCGCACCCGCACCGTGGCGTAGGCAGCGCTCACGCGCTTCTGCGCCGGCCGCAGGACCAGGACGAGCGGCAGGAACGCCAGCCAGACGACGATCGCGAGCGGCCACGAGTACACGAGCATGAGCGCGGTCGCCACGATGATCTGCAGCACCGAGACGAGCAGCATGATGCCGCCCCACTGCACGAACAGCGAGATCGTGTCGACGTCACCGGTGACCCGGGAGACGAGGCTCCCCCGGCGCTCGGTGCCTTGGGTGAGCACCGAGAGGTCGTGCACCCGCCGGAACGCCGCGACGCGCAGGCCGGCCAGGCCTGCCTCGCTGCGCCGGAACAGCCGCACGTTCACGGCGGCGGAGCACACGCCCGCGACCACGAGCGCGACCGCCGCGAGCGAGACGAGGAGCGTGACCCGGGAGACCTGCGGGCCGCCGTCGGCGAGGACGCCGGTGTCGATCGTCTGCTGGACCGCGATGGGGACGACGACCCGCCCGCCCGCGGCGAGAGCGGCGAGCAGGAGGGTCACCCCGAAGCCCTGGGCGATCTGCGGCGACACCTCCAGGCCCCGCCGCAGGGTGGCGAGCGAGCCGAGCGTGCTCGTGGTCTCGAGCCGGACACCGCGCGCGTCCCCGCTCATGCGCTCACCTCCTCGTCGCCCGCGTCCTGGGCGCGCCGCTCCGAGTCGCGCAGGTACGCCGTCGCGAGCTCGGCGTAGCCCGGGTCGCGCGCGAGCAGCTCGTCGTGCGTGCCGTGGTCCACCACGCGCCCGGCGGCCAGGTGCACGACCTCGTCCGCGAGCAGCACCGACGACATCCGGTACGCCACGAGCAGCACGGTCGGGCCGCCGCCGGGGCCCCAGGCCGACCCCAGACCGCGCAGGATCTGCTGCTCGACGCGCGGGTCGACCGCCGACGTGGCGTCGTCGAGCACCAGCAGGCGCGGGCGGCGCACGAGAGCCCGCGCGATCGCGAGCCGCTGGCGTTGACCGCCGGAGAGGTTCGCCCCGCGCTCGCCCAGCGCCGCGTCGAGCCCACCCGGCAGGCCCCGGACCACGTGGTCGATCCGCGCGGTCGCCAGGGCCGCCCACACCTCGTCGTCGCTCGGCGCGGCAGGGTCGTCGCCGTCGGCGAGCGTGACGTTCGCGCGCACGGTGTCCTCGAACACGAAGGTCTGCTGGGCGACCAGGGCGACGTGCCCGGCGACGTCGGCGAGGTCGCGCAGGTCGACGCCGTCGAGGAGGACCTGCCCGGCGCTGGGGTCCCGCAGCCGGGCCAGCAACCCCGCCAGGGTGCTCTTGCCCGCCCCGGTCGGGCCCACGAGGGCGACGGTGCGTCCGGGTGCCAGCTCGAGGTCCACGCGCGACAGCAGGTCGACGGACCCGTCTGCGCCCGGGACGGTGAGCGTCACGTCACGGACCGTCACCCGCAGACCCCCGCCGGCCGCGCCCAGCTCGTGGGTGCCGGTCGGCATGTCGTTACGCGCGTCGAGGACCCGGGCGATGCGGTCGTAGCCCACGAGGGCCCGCGGGAGCTCACCCAGCACCCAGCCGAAGGCCCGGACGGGGACGGCCATGAGCGTGAGCAGGTAGCCCGCCGAGACGATGTCGCCCGCACCGACGGCGCCCGCGGCCGCGCGGTGGGCGCCGACGAGCAGGACGGCGAGCGTCCCCAGGCTCGGCAGCAGCTCGATCACCGGGTCAAACAGCGCGCGAACCTGGCCGACCCGCACGTTCGCCGCGCGGAGCTCGTCCGCCTTGGCGGCGAACCGGGCCTCCTCGCGGTCGGCGGTCCCGAGGGACTTCACCAGCAGCGCCGCCTCGAAGCTCTCGTGGGCGACGTCGGAGACGGCGGCGCGCAGCTGCTGCGCGCGGGTCGCCGCCGGGGTCATGTAGCGCTGGAAGACCACATTGGCCAGCACGGCGATCGGGAGGACGGCCAGCGCCGTGACGGCGATCCAGACGTCGACGGCGACCAGGGCCACGGCTGCCACCACGATCATCACGACCACGCCCAGCGCGAACGGCAGCGGGTTGAAGACGCCGGTCGCCGCCTCGACGTCCGAGCTCGCGTTGGCGAGGAGCTGACCCGTGGGGTGCCGCCGGTGCCACGACATCGGCAGTCGCAGGTACTGCCGGGTCACCGCACGCCGGTGGTCCGCACCGATGTCCGAGTAGCCGATCCCGGCGAAGATCCGTCGCCCGGCGACCCCGACGGCGAGCGTGACCGCCACCGCGACCAGCACGAGGCCCGCCAGACCGAGGTTGCCGCGCGCGTCGGCGTCGCCCGCCAGCGCCGGGACGACGACCCGGTCCGTGACCTCGCCGAGGACGCGGCTGACGGCGACGGTCGCCGCACCGAACACGCCCGACAGACCGACGGCGAGCACGTAGGTGCCCGGGTGCGCCCGCATCCCCCGCCAGATGACGAGCCACGAACGGCGGACGACACCGCCGGTCAGGACAGCGGGGCGGACCGCCTCAGCGCCGACTGGTCCGGCGCCCGGGCGCACGCGCACAGCAGTCCTTCCGTCAGGCCGTCGGGGAGTGATCCAGCATCTCACGGGCCCAGCGGGCCGCTCGAACCGATTCTGCCGACGGCCGAAGGCTCAGCGCACCTCGACGCCGGCGGCCCGCAGGTGCGCCTTCACCTGCCCCACGGTGAGCGCGCCGAAGTGGAACACGCTGGCGGCCAGCACGGCGTCGGCGCCCGCCCGCACGGCCTCGAGGAAGTGGTCGGGCCTGCCCGCTCCCCCGCTGGCCACGAGCGGGACCGCCACCTCACGTCGCACGTCGGCGATCATCTCGAGGTCGAAGCCCGCCGTCGTCCCGTCCGCGTCCATCGAGTTCAGAAGGATCTCGCCCGCACCGAGCTCGACGGCGCGCCGCGCCCACTCCACGGCGTCCAGGCCGGTCCCGCGCCGTCCCCCGTGCGTCGTGACCTCGTACCCCGAGGCGGTCGGCGGGCCGTCGGTCACTCGCCGGGCGTCCACGGACAGCACCAGCACCTGGCTCCCGAAGCGCTCGGCGATCTCGGAGACCAGCTCCGGTCGCGCGATCGCGGCGGTGTTGACCCCGACCTTGTCGGCACCGGCGCGCAGCAGCCGGTCGACGTCCTCGACCGCGCGCACGCCACCGCCCACCGTGAGCGGGACGAAGACCTCCGAGGCCGTGCGCTCGACGACACCGAGCATCGTGGCCCGGTCCCCGGACGAGGCGGTCACGTCGAGGAACGTGATCTCGTCGGCACCCTCGGCGTCGTACCGGCGGGCGAGCTCGACCGGGTCACCGGCGTCGCGCAGACCGCGGAAGTGGACGCCCTTGACGACGCGACCGGCGTCGACGTCCAGGCAGGGGATCACGCGGATCGCGGTCATGCGCCGTCACTCACCGAGGCGGGGTCGCCGGAGGCGGCGAGGATGTCGACCACGAACACGAGTGTCTCCTCCGCGAGCTCGTTGTCCGTCCCGCGCCACGCCAGGTCGGGTGGCACCACCAGGAGCACCTGCGAGCCGATCGTCTGCTCGACGAGCCCGGCGTCCCAGCCCTGCATGACCGATCCGACGCCGATCGGGAAGGAGGCCGGCAGCTTGCCCTCCTCCCAGGTGGAGTCGAACACGGCGCCGTCCGTCCACTTGACGCCGACGTACTGGACCGTGATCACCTGGCCCGCGGCGACCTGGGGGCCCGTGCCACGGATCAGCGGCTGCACGACGAGGTCGGTGGGCGGTGCGGCGCCCTCCGGCATCGTGACGCTCGGCTTCCCGCGCTCGTCGAGGTCGACCACGGGCAGCCCGTCGCGAGGCGGCTGCTCCTCGCCCGAGGCGCGGGTTGGCAGGATGTCGAACACGGCGACCGTCGGCGCACCCGAGCTGCCGTCGGGCGGCACCAGGTGCAGGATGCGCGACCCGACGCGCTGCCCGTCCAGCGCCTGGTAGATGTCGACGCCGAGCGCCTCGGCGCTCAGGAGGTAGGGGCGCGGCTCGCCCGAGTACGTCTCGTTGATCACGGAGCCGTCCGCACCCGACACGGCGTAGAAGTCGAGCAGGATCGGCTGGCCCTCCTCCACCTTGGGCCCGGTGCCCTCGCGGATCACCTGCACCGACGGCTCGGTCACCACCAGGGGCTGCTCGAACGTCACCTCCGGGGCGACGCCGAACTCGCCCGCGACGGTCACCTCCCCCGGCACGACCTCGGGCTCCTCGGAGCAGCCCGCCAGGACGGCGAGCAGCACGACGGCGACGACCGCCGCGAGCGGACGGCGCGAGCGCAACCTCACATCGACTCCATCAGTCGGTCCACACGCTCGTCGGTGGCGCGGAACGGGTCCTTGCACAGCACGGTGCGCTGCGCCTGGTCGTTGAGCTTGAGGTGCACCCAGTCGACCGTGTAGTCGCGCCGGGCCTCCTGGGCCCGCCGGACGAAGTCGCCACGCAGCTTGGCGCGCGTGGTCTGGGGCGGCGTGGCGGTCGCCTCGAACACCTCGAGCTCGCTGACGACGCGCTCGACCAGCCCGCGTGCCGCCAGCAGGTTGTACAGCCCCTCGGTCCGGGAGATGTCGTGGTAGGCGAGGTCGAGGCGGGCGACCCGGGCGTCGTCCAGCGAGAGACCGTGCTTGGCGCGGTACCGCTCGATGAGCCGCAGCTTGATCACCCAGTCCAGCTCGCGGTCGACGAGGTCCAGCCGTCCCGTGCGCACGGCCCGCAGCCCGCGCTCCCACAGGTCGAGCACCTGCTTCACGACGGGGGTGAGCTCGACAGCGTCGACGACGTGGGCCTGCACCCAGCCGAGGTACTCCTCCTGGATGTCCAGCGCCGAGACCGTCCGACCGTTCGCGAGGGCGACGGGCGCCGTGCCCGTGAGGTCGTGACTGATCTCCCGGATCGCTCGCATCGGGTTCTCGAGCGTCAGGTCCCGCAACGGGATCCCGGCCTCGATCAGGCGCAGGACGAGGTCCGTCGCGCCGACCTTGAGCAGCGTCGTGGGCTCCGCCATCGAGGAGTCCCCCACGATGACGTGCAGCCGCCGGTACCGCTCCGCGTCGGCGTGCGGCTCGTCCCGCGTGTTGATGATCGGCCGGGAGCGGGTGGTCGCGCTGGAGACCGACTCCCAGATGTGGTCCGCCCGCTGCGAGAGGCAGTACACGGCGCCCTTCGGCGTGGGCAGCACCTTGCCTGCGCCCGTGAGCACCTGGCGAGTGATGAGGAACGGCACGAGCACGTCGGCGAGCCGGCCGAAGTCGCCCTGGCGACGGACGAGGTAGTTCTCGTGGCAGCCGTAGGAGTTGCCCGCCGAGTCGGTGTTGTTCTTGAACAGGTGGATGGTGCCGGGGACCCCCTCGTGCTCCAGCCGCTGCTGGGCGTCCACGACGAGGCCCTCGAGGATCCGTTCGCCGCCGCGGTCGTGCGCGACGAGCTGCGGGACGTCGTCGCACTCGGCCGTCGCGTACTCGGGGTGCGACCCGACGTCGAGGTACAGGCGCGAACCGTTGCGCAGGAACACGTTCGACGACCGTCCCCAGGCCACCACCTTGCGGAACAGGTAGCGCGCCACCTCGTCCGCCGAGAGGCCGCGCCCCGTCGTCACGGCGCACGTGACGCCGTACTCCGTCTCCAGCCCGAAGATCCGTCGATCCACCCGCTCGCCCCGCTCAGCTCGCCGACGGCGGGTCGGCCGGCTGCTCGGTCGCCACGCCGAGCAGGTCGACGAGCTGCGGCGCCGCGAGGCGCCGGAACGCACGACGCGGCCGCGTGCGGTCGAGCACGGCCACCTCGAGCTGAGCAGGCTCGAGGACGCGGTCCTCGCCACCCGGCTGGGTCCCGAGCACCCGCACGGCCAGCTGCACGGCCTCGGCCAGCGGCATGCCCGGCCGCCAGTCGGCGGCCACCCGCTCCGAGAGCGCCTCCGCCTGACCGCCCATGACGACGGTCCCCCGCTCGTCCGCGACGGAGCCGTCGTAGGACAGCCGGTAGATCTGGTCCTCGTCGGCGGTGCGCCCGACCTCGGCGACGACGAGCTCGACCTCGAGCGGCTTGGACTCGGTGGTGAACACCGTGCCGAGCGTCTGGGCGTACGCGTTCGCCAGGGCCCGGGCCGACACGTCGGTCCGGTCGTAGGAGTACCCGCGCAGGTCGGCGTAGCGTACGCCGGCGACGCGCAGGTTCTCGAACTCGTTGTACTTGCCGACGGCGGCGAACGCGATCCGGTCGTAGATCTCGGAGATCTTGTGCAGCGCCCGCGACGGGTTCTCCGTGGCGAACGCGATCCCGTCGTCGTAGGCGAGCACGACGACGGAGCGGCCGCGGGCGATGCCCTTGCGCGCGTAGTCCGCCCGGTCCTTCATCAGCTGCTCGGGCGAGACGTAGAACGGCATCGTCATCGCGGGTCACCTCCACCGGGCTCGGTGACGCGCCGCATCGCCTCGATCTCGGCGACGGTGCCGGCCAGTCGCGCATCGGGCACCCGCAGGTAGCCCGCGCCGGTGACGGTGGCCACGACGGGCCAGATCCGCCGCGTCGTGTCGGGGCCGCCGGTGGCGGAGTCGTCGTCGGCCGCGTCGACGAGCGCGTGCACCGCGGCCTTCACGGCGTCCTCGGCCGACATGCCGGGCCACCAGAGCTTCTTCAGCGAGCCGCGCGCGAAGGCCGAGCCCGATCCGACGGCGTGGAAGTCCGTCTCCTCGTAGCGGCCGCCGGTCACGTCGTAGCTGAAGATCCGGCCGGCCTTGCGGTCCAGGTCGTAGCCGCCGAACACCGGTACGACGGCCAGGCCCTGCATCGCGAGCCCGAGACTCCCGCGGATCATCGTCGCGAGGCGGTTCGCCTTGCCGTCGAGGGACAGCAGCGTGCCCTCGATCTTCTCGTAGTGCTCCAGCTCGAGCTGGAAGAGCCGCACGAGCTCGATGGCGAGCCCGGCGGTCCCGGCGATGCCGACGGCCGAGTACTCGTCGGCCGGGAACACCTTCTCGATGTGGTGCGAGGCGATGGTCGGGCCCGCGGTCGCCCGCCGGTCGCCCGCCATGACGATCCCGCCGTCGAAGGCGAGCGCGACGATGGTGGTGCCGTGCAGCGCGCCGGTCACCTCGCCGGGCGGCAGCGTGCGCCCCGGCAGCAGGGACGGGTCGTGCGCAGCGAGGAACTCCCAGAACGAGGACGTCCCGGGCACCGTGAACGAGGCCGGCAGACGGCCGTGGGTGTCAGGCGTCATCGCGCCTCACTCGCCGCCCTTCTGCACGAACCCGCGCACGAACGACTCGGCGTTCGACTCCAGGACGTCGTCGATCTCCTCCAGGAGCTTGTCGACCTCGGTGTCGCGCGCCTGCGGCGCGGCGGCGGGGACGGGCTCCGGCGCGCCCTCGGGCTCCTCGGCGTCACGGTGGTGCTCGCGGTGTTCCTGACCGGCCATGATCGTTCCCCTGTCCTCCGGCGCCGCCCGTGCGGCGGGTGATGACACGTCGATCCTAGGCGGCGGTGCCGACGACCCGCGCGGGGGTTCCGGCGACCGCGCTCGGGGTCACCCGCCGGCGAGCCGCTGGACGAGCGTGTCGGCGTCCGGGCAGGCCTCGAGCAGCGCGCCCACGTGGGCGCGCGTCCCGCGCCACGGGTCGCGCAGCGGCACGCGGCGCAGGGAGGCGTGGCTCGGCACGTCGAGCACCACCGAGTCCCAGCTCGCCGCGCGGACCTGGCCGGGGAAGCGACGCACGACCGTGCCGCGGAAGTAGGCCCGGGTGTCGTCCGGGGGCTCGTGCACCGCGCGCGCGGCCTGCTCGTCGTCGACGAGCCGCTCGACCGCGCCTGCGGCGAGGAGCCGGTGGTACAGGCCCCGCTCGGGTCGCACGTCGGACCACTGGATGTCCATCGCCGCCAGCCGCGGGTTGTCCCAGCCGATGTGGTCCCGGCTGCGCATCGCCTCGAGGAGGCGCAGCTTCGCCACCCACTCGACCTCCCTGGCGCACGACGTCGGGTCGTCCGCCAGGCGCTCGAGCACCGAGTCCCACCGGGCGAGCACCTCGGCCGTGTCGGCGTCGGCGCGCCCCACCGCGGTCCGCACCGCGGTCAGGTACGTCCGCTGGATGTCGAGCGCGGTCGCCGTGCGCCCGCTCGCGAGCTCCAGCGGCTCGCTCAGGGTCAGGTCGCGGCTCACCCGTCGCACCGCGTCGACGGGGTCGGCGAGCCGCACCCCCGGGACGAAGTCCAGCAGCGCGGGACGCTCCTGGGCCTGCTCGACGAGCCACAGCACGAGCGACGTCGTGCCCAGCCGCAGGTACGTGGCGACCTCGAGGAGCGTCGCGTCCCCCAGGATGAGGTGCAGGCGGCGCCAGCGCTTGCGGTCGGCGTGCGGCTCGTCGCGGGTGTTGACGATGGGGCGGCGCAGCGTCGTCTCCAGGCCGACCTCGGCCTCGATGTAGTCCGCGCGCTGGGAGAGCTGGAAGCCGGGCACCTCGCCCGTGGGCCCGATGCCGACGCGCCCGGCACCCGCGAACACCTGGCGGGTGACGAGGAACGGCGTCAGGGCGTCGACGAGGTCCTCGAAGGGGACGGAGCGCTCGACGAGGTAGTTCTCGTGCGTCCCGTAGGACGCGCCCTTGCCGTCCACGTTGTTCTTGTAGAGCACGACGTCGGGCATGGCCGGGTTGGCCGCGAGCGTGCGCACCGACGCGAGCATCACCCGCTCCCCCGCCTTGTCCCACAGCACGGCGTCGCGGGGGTTGGTCACCTCCGGCGAGGAGTACTCCGGGTGCGCGTGGTCCACGTAGAGCCGCGCGCCGTTCGTGAGCACCGTCGTCGCCGCCCCCGGGTCCTCGTACTCCTCGACGTCCGGCCGGTCCAGCGAAGCGGTCCCCCAGGACCGGCCGTCGGCCGGCGTCACGCCCTCGTCCGGGCCCGGTGGCGCGGCGTGCGCGGGGTCGTCCGTGAGCAGCGACGGGTGGGCCGCGCCGCGGTCGAGGCGGAAGCCCCGCGCGTCGGCGAGCGGGTCCTCGTCCGCGTAGTCCCACCGCGCGTGGCCGGCGGCCGCCGACGTCAGCGCGGTGTACGCGGCCACGACGTGGCTCGACAGCAGCATCGGGTTGCCGCCCGCGCGGCCGGCGGCGAGGACGCCGTACTCGGTCTCGATCCCCATCACGCGGCGCACGGTCACGCCGGTCAGCCTAACCAGCGCACGTGAGCGGGACGTCCCGCTCGACGAGCGCTCCCTTCCGGGCTGGTCTGGTGCGTGGTCCCACCCGGGTGGGGCGACGTCACAGGTACTGGCCGGTCGGCGTCACCGTCTCGATCGTCCGCCCGCTCTCCTTGCCGCCCTTGCCCTGGACGATCGTCCGGATGAAGACGATGCGCTCGCCCTTCTTGCCGGAGATGCGGGCCCAGTCGTCGGGGTTGGTGGTGTTGGGCAGGTCCTCGTTCTCCTTGAACTCGTCCACGCAGGCGGCGAGGAGGTGGTCGACCCGGATCCCCTTGTGGCCGGTCGCCAGCAGCTCCTTGATGGCGGTCTTCTTCGCGCGGTCGACGACGTTCTGGATCATCGCGCCGGACGAGAAGTCCTTGAAGTACAGGACCTCCTTGTCGCCCGAGGCGTAGGTGACCTCGAGGAACTCGTTCTCGTCGGTCTCGGCGTACATTCGCTCGACGGCACGCGCGATCATCGCCTCGACCGTCGCGACGGCGTCGCCCCCGTGCTCGTCGAGGTCGTCGCCGTGCAGCGGCAGGTCGGGCGTCAGGTACTTGGCGAAGATCTCCCGCGCCGCCTCGGCGTCGGGCCGCTCGATCTTGATCTTCACGTCGAGCCGGCCGGGCCGCAGGATCGCCGGGTCGATCATGTCCTCGCGGTTCGAGGCGCCGATGACGATGACGTTGTCCAGGCGCTCGACGCCGTCGATCTCGCTGAGCAGCTGCGGCACGATCGTCGTCTCGACGTCGCTCGAGATGCCCGTGCCGCGCGTGCGGAACAGGGACTCCATCTCGTCGAAGAACACGACGACCGGGTGGCCGGCGGCCGCCTTCTCGCGCGCACGGGCGAAGATCAGCCGGATGTGCCGCTCGGTCTCGCCGACGTACTTGTTGAGGAGCTCCGGACCCTTCACGTTGAGGAAGAAGCTCTTGGCCGGCCGCCCGTCGGTCCCGGTCCCGCGCATCTCCGCGAGCGAGTTCGCGACGGCCTTGGCGATGAGGGTCTTGCCGCAGCCCGGCGGCCCGTACAGCAGGACGCCCTTGGGCGGGCGCAGCCCGTGCTCGCGGAACAGCTCCGGGTGCGCGAACGGCAGCTCGACCGCGTCGCGGATCTGCTCGATCTGCGGCCCCAGCCCGCCGATGTCGGAGTACCCGATGTCGGGCACCTCCTCGAGGATGAGCTCCTCGACCTCCGAGCGCGGCACGCGTTCGAAGACGAACCCGCTGCGCGTCTCGACCGTGAGGGCGTCCCCGACGCGGAGCGGCTCCTCCCGCAGCGGTCCGGCGAGCCGCACGACACGCTCCTCGTCGGCGCGGCCGATGACGAGGGCGCGGTCGTCCCCGATGAGCTCCTTGACGGTGACGATCTCCCCGACGGACTCGTACCTGCCCGCCTCGACGAGCGCCAGCGCCTCGTTGAGCTTGACCTCCTGGCCCGGTCGCAGGGCCTCGAGCTCGACGGTGGGCGCGACCTGGACGTGCATCTTGCGCCCTTGGGAGATGATCTCCGCGCTGCCGTCGGCGCGCGCGGCCAGGAACGTCGCGAACGTCGCGGGCGGTCGCCCCAGGTCCTCGAGCCTGCGCTGGAGCTCGACGATCTGGTCCCGCGCCTGGCGCAGGGCGTCGGCGAGGCGCTCGTTCTTCGCCGCGAGCACGGCCGCCTGCCGGGCCGCGTCCGTGCGCGCCTCGACCCCGCGTGCCGGGTCCGTCTCGGGGTGCTGGCTCATGACCGCCTCCGCTCTCGTGGGACCAGGACTGACCACGACCCTATGCAGAAGCGTCAAGCCGAAAAGGCCGCCGCGCTGTTCCCGACGGCCGACGTCTCAGTCCTCGGCCTCCGCCGACGGCACCTCGTCGTCCGCGTCCGCCTCGGGCCGGCCGGCGGCCGCCCCGGCGGGACGCGCCCGGCCGAGCTCGCGCCGCACCCGCCGCAGCTTCTTGTCGGAGACGGTCCGCTCCCCCAGGTCCTCCTCCGTCCAGTCCTCGCCGTACGCCCCCTTGGCGGGCCGACGACGGCGCAACGGAACCGGGACGCCGTCAGCCATCCGCCGGGTCGTCAGGAGGAAGCCGGTGTGGCCGATCATGCGGTGCTCGGGGCGGACCGCCAGCCCCTCGAGGTGCCACCCGCGCACCATGGACTCCCAGGCGGACGGCTCGGTGAACCGGCCGTCGTCGCGCACGTCCTCGGCCAGCCGCGAGAGCTGCGTCGCCGTGGCGACGTACGCGATGAGGACGCCCCCCGGGGCCAGGGCGTCGGCCACGACGTCGAGGTTCTCCCACGGCGCGAGCATGTCGAGCACGACGCGGTCGACGCTGCCGCGCGGGGCCGCCGTCGGCAGGACGTCGGCGAGGTCGCCGATGCGCAGCTCCCAGGCCGGGTGCGGGCCGCCGAAGAACCCCTCGACGTTGCCCTGGGCGATGTCGGCGAAGTCCTCGCGACGCTCGATCGACAGCAGGGAGCCGCCGTCCCCGACGGCGCGCAGCAGGGACATCGTCAGCGCGCCGGAACCCACGCCCGCCTCGACGACCCGGGCGCCCGGGTAGATGTCGGCCATCGCGACGATCTGACCTGCGTCCTTCGGGTACACGACGGCGGCGCCGCGCGGCATCGAGAGCACGTAGTCCGCCAGCAGCGGCCGCAGGGCGAGGTAGGCGACGTCGCCGGTGCTCACGACGACCGAGCCCTCCGGCGCCCCGATGAGGTCGTCGTGGCGGAAGTACCCGCGGTGCGTGTGGAAGGTCGCACCGGGGCTCAGCGTGATCGTGTGCAGGCGGCCCCGGGGGTCGGTGAGCTGGACGCGGTCACCGACCCGGAACGGCCCACGCCGCTGGCTCGCTCCGGTGGGGCCGTGCTCGGGAACCTCGGGCGTCGTCACGGTGCCCGAGTCTAGGAGTGCGCGGGGATCGCGCGTGCCCGGGAGCGGGAGCGCCGCGGCGCGGCTAGTTACGTGCCCGCAGCGCCGTGACGACGTCCGCGTGCCGCAGCAGGCCGCACAGGCTCCCGTCGGTCCCGCGGACCGCCATCACCGGGGACAGCCGTGAGGCGCGCGCGATGGCCCCCGCGGCCGCCTCGCCCACCGGGCCCGCGTCGACGACGGCGTCCGGGTGCATCGGGACCAGGACCGCCGGCAACGGGGTCGACGCGTGCAGCGCGACCGGCACCGTCGCCACGGCGTCCAGGTCGGCGTAGCCCAGCGGGCGCCCGTCCGGTCCGACGGCGATGACGTCGTCCGCGCCGTCCACGAGGGCGCGCGCGGCCAGGGCGTCCGCGAGCGTCCCGCGGGTGGGCACCACCGCGGCGGGCCGCGCCAGCCGTGCGACGTCGAGCCCCCCGAGCGCACGCAGGCCGGCGGCACGACGCAGGAACGCCCCGGCGCTCGTCCACAGCATCGCGCCGACGAACGCGGCCCACGCCACCTGCAGGACCGCGGGGGCCTCGCCGCGCAGGACGGGCACGACGAGCGTCGCCGCGACGAGGCCGACCCCGACCACGCGGCCGATCCACGCCGCCGCGACCGTGCCCGAGGCGCGCCGCCCGGTGAGCCGCCACACGAGCGCCTCGAGGATCCAGCCGCCGTCCATCGGCAGGCCCGGAAGGAGGTTGAAGACCGTCACGACCACGTTCGCGCCCGCGAGCGAGACCAGCAGCCACGCGGCCGCGCCCCACGGTGGGACGACGGCGGCGGCCGCCCCGGCGACGCCCGCGACGACGAGGTTGGTCAGCGGTCCGGCGGCCGCCACGAACGCACTGGTGCCGGGCGAGCCGGCGTCGTCCATCTCGGTGTGCCCGCCGATGAGCGTGAGGGTCACCTGGCGCACCGGCACGCCGCGTGCGCGGCCCGCGTAGGCGTGCGCGAGCTCGTGCAAGAGGATCGAGCCGTACAGCAGCACGGCCCAGCCCGCCGCCACGAGGAACCCGGCCAGGCGCCCGATCCCGGGGATCGCGGCCGAGGCCGTCGGCCCGAACACCGCGACGAGGAGCAGGGACGCGAACAGCCATCCCGGCCCGAGGACGATCGGGACACCGGCGGCCCGCCCGATCACCCACCCGCGCGTCCGCGCGGGGCGGGACGCGCGCGGTGCTGCGCGGCGGGAGGGCACGTCCACAGCCTACGGTCGCGCCGCCGGTGGCCTGTCGGTCCCGGCACGTACCCTGCAGGCGTGAGCGAGACGGGCACCGGGACGAGCGAGCTGGCCGAGCTGACGGCCGAGACGGCCGCGGTGGAGGCGACGGCGACGCAGGACGACCCGCCCCGCCGGCCGGGCCTGTCACCGTCGCGGGCGAACGACTTCATGCAGTGCCCGCTGCTCTTCCGCTTCCGCGTCGTCGACAAGCTGCCCGAGCCGCCGAGCGCGGCGGCGGTGCGCGGCACGCTCGTGCACGCGGTGCTCGAGCGGCTGTTCGACGCCCCGGCCGGCGCCCGGACGCTCGAGGCGGCGCGCGCGCTCCTGCCGGACGCCTGGGAGGCGATCCTGGCGGAGCGTCCCGACTGCGCCGGGCTCGTCGCCGAGAGCGGCGACGACCAGTGGTTCGCCGACGCGGAGTCCCTCCTCGCGCGCTACTTCACGCTGGAGGACCCCAACCGGCTCCAGCCCGCCGAGCGCGAGCTCGTCGTGCGCACCGAGCTCGACGACGGGCTCGAGCTCCGCGGCGTCGTCGATCGGCTCGACGTCGCGCCCGACGGCGCCATGCGGGTCGTCGACTACAAGACCGGGCGCTCCCCCGCCCCCGGCTTCGAGAGCTCCGCGCTGTTCCAGATGCGCTTCTACGCGCTCGTCCTGGCGCGCCTGCGCGGGCGCATGCCCGCGATGCTCCAGCTCGTCTACCTGGGCGACGGCACCGTGCTGCGCCATCAGCCGACCGAGGGCGAGCTCACCGCGGTCGAGCAGCGCATCCGGGCGGTGTGGTCGGGCATCCGGACGGCCGCCGAGACCGGTCGCTGGGAGCCGCGCGCGAGCGCCCTGTGCGGGTACTGCGCCCACCAGGCCCTCTGCCCGCTGTTCGGCGGTACCCCGCCGGAGCCGTCCGCGGACGCGGTCGAGCACGCCGTGGGCGTGCGCCCGGCGCCCGCGCTCGCCTGACCCCCGGCTCAGCGGACGGGCGCGGCCAGCAGGTCGACGGTCTCGCCACCGAGCACCCGGGCGAGGACGCCCAGGTCGACCTGCTCGAGGGAGTCCACCCGGCTCAGGCCGGGTCGCGGCGGCACGTCGACGATGTGGCGGACGCCGATCGTCCTCGCCCCCGAGGCGAGCGCCGACCCGATGCCGGGCGGGGAGTCCTCCAGCGCCACGCACTGCCGGACGTCCACACCGAGCCGGTCTGCGGCCGTGAGGAAGGGCTCGGGGTGCGGCTTGCCGTGGGTCACCTCGTCGCCGGGCACGACGACGGCGAACGAGCCGTCGGGCGCGCCGGCGAGCACGGCGTCGGTCAGCGCGCGGTAGGACATCGTGACGAGGGCGCACGGGACGCCCTCGGCCCGCAGCGCCGACAGCAGCTCCAGGGCACCGGGCTGCCACGGGACGTCGTCGCGCACGTGCGCGACCACCTGGCCCAGCAACCGGTCGACGATCTGCTCGGCGGGCAGGTCGACGCCGTGCGCGATGAGCACGTCCGCCGCTGCAAGGAGCGGCAGGCCGATCATCTGGGCGGCGTCCTGCGCCGTCCAGGTCAGCCCGTGCTCGGCGACGAGGTCCGCCTCAGCCTGCATCCAGGCCGGTTCGGTGTCGACGAGAGTGCCGTCCATGTCCCACAGGACGGCGGCGGGCAGGGTGGAACGACGCAGAGGGTTCGGGGGCACCGGAAGAGCCTACGGTGCGGCCGGAGGTGCTGATCGAACCCGGGCGAGGGGCAACGCCTAGGCTGGCGTCATGACCGATGCTTCCCTCGGCTCCGTACGCGGGCCGGTCATGCTCGCCGCCTTCGAGGGGTGGAACGACGCCGGCAGCGCGGCGACCCAGGCCCTCGTGCACCTGCAGGAGGTGTGGGGCGGGGAGCTCGTCGACGAGCTCGACCCGGAGGACTACCACGACTTCCAGGTGAACCGCCCGACGGTCGGCTTCGACGAGGACGGGAACCGGGTCATCTCCTGGCCGACCACCTCGGTCGTCGCGACGGAGCGGCCGGGGACGGGTCAGCTCGTCGCGCTGGTGCACGGCATCGAGCCGTCCATGCGCTGGCGCCAGTACTGCGCCGAGCTCCTCGACATCGCGGAGCGCCTCGGGGTGACCACCGTCGTGACCCTCGGCGCGCTGCTCGCCGACGTCCCGCACAGCCGACCCATCCCGGTGACCGCGACCTCCGACGACCCCGCCCTTCAGCGCTCGCTGAGCCTCGACGCCAGCACCTACGAGGGGCCGACCGGGATCACCGGCGTGCTCCAGGCGGAGGCGACCCGGCGCGGCCTGCACGGCATGTCGATCTGGGCAGCCGTCCCGCACTACGTCGCGCACCCGCCCTCGCCCAAGGCCACCGTGGCGCTCCTGCTGCGCATCGAAGAGCTCCTCGGCGTGTCGATCGCCCTGGGCGACCTGCCCGAGGACGCCGAGGCGTGGCAGCGCGGCGTCGACGAGCTCGCCGCGGAGGACTCGGAGATCGCCGAGTACGTGGCGCAGCTCGAGGAGGCCAAGGACACGGCCGAGCTGCCCGAGGCCACCGGCGAGGCGATCGCCCGGGAGTTCGAGCGCTACCTGCGCCGCCGCGACCCCGGCACGGGCGGAACGGGCGGGACCACCTAACCGCCCGAGCAGTCCCCGGCCTGGACCCCGACTAGGTGTACTCGGCCATCACGTTGCTGACAGGCGGCTGATCGGCGGGAGTCCTCCGAGGGCGCTGTGGCGTCTGCGAGTGTTGTAGTGCTCGAGCCAGGGGGCAAGGGCGTCTGCTCGTTCGGCGTTGGTGATGAAGACCTGCCGGTAGGCCCACTCGGTCTGCAGCGTGCGGTTCAGACGCTCGACCTTCCCGTTCTGCCAGGGGCAGTGCGGCTTGATGAACACCTGCTTGGCGCCCAGGTCCGCGGCGACCGCGCGCAGGGAGTAGCGGTAGGCGAAGGCGTTGTCGGTCATGATCCGTTCGATCCGGGTGATGCCGTGTGCGGCGAAGTAGGCCGCGGCGCGGACCAGGAACCCCGCGCAGGTGGGGCCCTTCTCGTCGGGCAGGATCTCGGAGTAGGCCAGCCGGGAGTAGTCGTCGACCATGGAGTGCACGTAGTCGAACCCGATCGGGGTCTTGTCGACCCGCGACTGGTGGCTGGCCAGCGTCCCTCCAGATGCGCGCCATCCGCCGCCGTCGGGGATGCGTCCGAGCTTCTTGACGTCCATGTGGACCAGTTCGCCGGGCCGGTCGCGTTCGTAGCGGACCGTGGTGGCTTTCGAGGCCCGGATGACTTGCCCGGTCAGCGGGTCCAGGTCGCGTAGCAGCGGCATGCCGCGCCGGCGCAGCACTCGAGTCACTGTTCGGGCAGGGACGCCGAGCTCGGCTGCGAGCACGTCCGGGCCAGACCGGTCACGGGCGCGCGCCGCGCAGATCGCGTCCTCGACCGCCGCCGGGACCCGGGTCGGGCTCGACAGTGGCCGCGACGAGCGATCGCGCAGACTAGCGGGGCCTTCGGCGCGCCAGCGGCGCACCCACCGGTAGCCGGTCTGGCGGGAGATCCCCAGCTCATGGGCGACATGGGCGACCGGTCGGCCCTGGTGCACGACGCGGTCGATCAGCAGCCGGCGGCCATAGGAGTTGAGGCGGGCGTTAGCGTGAGGCACGAGAACCTCCGGGTGGGTGTGGGCCTTCGACAAGCCACAGCCCAACCGGAGGTTCTCTTCTCGTCAACGACCCACGACGTCACCAACGTCTCGGCCGAGTACACCTAGACCCGCACGCCCAGGATGGCGTCGATCGCGCGTGCCACGAGCCCGGGCGCCCCCTCGACGTCCCCGCCGAGCGTCAGGGCCGCATCGGCCCAGGCGTCGACGACGGCCAGCGCGCGCGGCGCGTCCAGGTCGTCGGCGATCGCCGCGCGGACGGCGGACACCGTGCTCTCGGCGTCGGGGCCGCCGACGCCGGACAGCGCGGCGCGCCACCGGGCGAGCCGGGCCTGGGCGTCCGCGAGGGCGGCGTCCGTCCACTCCCAGTCCGCCCGGTAGTGGTGCGCGAGGACGGCCAGGCGGACGGCCATCGGGTCGACGCCGCGCGCGCGCAGGGCCGAGACGAGCACCAGGTTGCCCAGGGACTTGCTCATCTTCTCGCCCTGGAACGCCACCATCCCGGTGTGCACCTGGAGCCTGCCGCCCGCGCCGCCGAGGGCGCGGGCGTGGGCCGTGGACATCTCGTGGTGCGGGAAGCAGAGATCCCGGCCGCCGCCCTGCACGTCGAACGCCGCACCGAGGGCGTGGCCCGCGATGACGGTGCACTCGATGTGCCAGCCGGGCCGGCCGCGGCCGAGGATCCCGGCGTCCCACGCGGGCTCCCCGGGCCGCTCCCGGCGCCACAGCGCGGGGTCGAGGCGGTCCCGCTTGCCGGGCCGCTCCGGGTCGCCACCGCGCTCGGCGAACAACGCCACCGTCTCGTCGTGCGTCAGGCCGGCGACCGCGCCGAAGTGCGGGTCCGCCGAGATGTCCGCGTACACGTCACCCAGGTCCGGGCGGTCCCCGCCGGCACCGTCCTCGAGGGGGACGCGGTAGGCGAGGCCGAGGTCGAGCAGCCGGGCGACCGCCTCCGCGGTCATCGGGATCGTCTCGACCGCCCCCAGGTACGTGTGCGGCGGGAGGACAGCCAACGCCGTCATGTCCTCCGCGAACAGCGCCGTCTGGTCGGCCGCGAGCTGCTCCCAGTCCACGCCCGTCGCCGCGGCGCGCTCGAGCAGCGGGTCGTCGACGTCCGTGACGTTCGAGGCGTAGTGGACCTCGTGGCCGGCGTCGAGCCACGCACGGTGGAGCAGGTCGAACGCGATGTAGGTGGCCGCGTGGCCCAGGTGCGTGGCGTCGTACGGGGTGATCCCGCACACGTACATCGTGGCGCGCGACCCCGGAGCCGAGGGCACGAGGCGCCCGGACGCGCTGTCGGTGAGGCGGACCTCCCCTCCCCGCCCGGGCACGCGAGGGACGTGGGGAGCAGGCCAGGTACGCACGGCGGAAGCCTAGTCGTGGACCGGGGTCCCACCCGACGCCGCCCATGGGGGCCACACTGGTCGCGTGGCGATCGCTCTCGTCTGGACGCGCACCGGCCCCCACTGGCACCCGGACGGCCTCGCGTCCGCCGCCGACGTGACGTGGGTGCGGGTGGACAGCCCCGCCGACTTCGCGGAGGTCGGCAAGGAGCACGGGCTGCCCGAGCAGCTCCTCGCCCACGTGGCGCCGCGGAGCGCGCGGCCCGCCCGGACCAAGCCCCACGTCGAGCTGCTCGACGGCGGCGGGATCCACCTGGTCGCGCCCACCCTCAGCTTCAACGACCCGACGGACGTCGTGACCGGTGAGATCTCGTGCCTGGTGGTCGGCGACGTGGTGCTCACCGCCGAGACCGGCCAGGCGGGCGTCCTGGACCGGGTGCAGGAGCGCCTCGCCCAGCCGCAGTCGTCCCCGGACCGGCTCACGGGTGGGCTCCTCTCGGCCCTGCTGCTCGCCCTGGTCCAGAGCGCCTCCGACGTCGAGGACATGATCGCGGACGCCGTCGTCTCGCTCGAGGACGTCGTCTTCTCCCCGCGCGAGGACGCCCCCGTCGAGCGCCTGTACGAGGTCAAGCGCGAGATCGCCGAGGCGCGGCGCGCGCTGGAGCCGCTCGGAGCCGAGCTGCCGGACCTGCTCGTCGACCCCTCCGGCGCGGCCCCGGCGGACGCGTGGGTGCGCCGCGTGATCGCGGCCGTCGACCGGCTCGACCGTCGCCTGGAGGACCACGACGAGCTGCTCGCCGACATGCTCTCGGCGCACCTCGCGCTCGTCTCGGTCGCCCAGAACGAGCAGATGCGGACCATCTCCGCGTGGGCGGCGACCCTGGCCGTGCCGACGCTCGTCGGCACGATCTACGGCATGAACTTCGTGCACATGCCGGAGCTGCACTGGAGCGTGGGGTACCCGCTGGCCCTCGGCTTCATGGCCGCCGTCGGGACGACGGTCAACCTGCTGTTCCGGCGGTCCGGCTGGCTCTGAGCCGCCCGCCGCGTCGTGCCGACGTCAGGCGCCGGCGCCGACCGCCTGCAACGTGCCGAGCGCGACGAGCAGCACGATGAACGCGGCGAACACGATCCGGTAGACGACGAACGGCAGGAAGGTGCGCGTCGACACCAGCCGGAGGAAGCCGATGATGACGACGTACCCGACGACGAACGCCACAGCGGTCGCCAGGATCGTCACGCCGAGCGAGGGCGTGCCCGGGTCGCCGAAGTCGTCGAGGCTGGTGAAGAGCTGCTGGAAGCCGGAACCGAACACGGCCGGCATCGCCAGGAGGAACGAGTAGCGGGCGGCCGCCTCGCGGGTGTAGCCCAGGAGCAGGCCCATGCTGATGGTGCCGCCCGACCGGGAGACCCCCGGGACCAGCGCCATCGCCTGGGCGAAGCCGAACGCGACGGCGTGGCCGGCGGTGAGCTCGTCGAGGGTGCGCCGCTTGGCGCCGATCCGGTCCGCCACGCCGAGCACGATCGCGAAGACCACGAGCGAGAGCGCGACGAGGCGCAGGTCGCGGAACGGGCCCTTGATCGCGTCCTCGAAGGTGACACCGAGCACGACGATCGGGACGGTGCCGAGCGCGATCCACCACGCCATCCGCGCATCGGGGTCGCCCTCCCCGAGACGCGCCCGCCACGTCGTCCCGTTCGCGCCGGTCAGGGCGCGCCACCAGCCGGCGACGATCCGCGCGATGTCGCGCCGGAAGTAGAGCACGACCGCGCTCTCGGTGCCGATCTGGCTGATGGCGGTGAACGCGGCACCCGCGTCCCGCCCGTACGGCAGGAGCTCGCCGACGACGCGCAGGTGCGCGCTGGAGGAGATGGGCAGGAACTCCGTCAGCCCCTGGACCAGACCGAGGACCACTGCTTCCCACCACGTCACGATCCGACACCCTACAGATCCGTCCGCAGGTCCGCTCCCGAGGCCACGACCGCGAGCGGGCGTCGTCCGCACGGTCCGGACCGGAACCGGCGCCGACAGCGGCGGGCGCGAGGGCCCGGCCCGGTAGCCTGCCGACATGCTCGAGCGCCCCCTCGGAACGACAGGCCTGCGCGTCTCCACGCTCGGGCTCGGCACGCTGACCTGGGGGCGGGACACCGACGGCGACGACGCCGCCACGCTCCTGCGCGACTTCGTCGACGCCGGGGGCACGCTCGTCGACACGGCCGCGTCCTACGGCCAGGGCGCCGCCGAGGAGCTGCTCGGCGAGCTCATCGGCCCGGTCGTCGACCGCGACGACATCGTGCTCTGCACGAAGGCCGGCATCCGGCGGACCGCGGACGGCGGGGTGGTCGACGCGTCCCGCCGGGCGCTCCTGACCGGCCTGGACCAGTCCCTGCGCCGGCTCGGGACCGACCACGTGGACCTCTGGCTCGTCCAGTCACCCGACCCGCAGACGCCGCTGGAGGAGACCGTCGGCGCGTTGCGTTTCGCGGTCGAGTCCGGGCGAGCCCGCTACGTCGGGCTGTCCAACCACGCCGGCTGGCAGACTGCGCGCGCGGCGACGCTGCTGGAGCCGGAGCACGCGCTGGCGGCCGTGGAGGTGGAGTACTCGCTGCTCGAGCGGGGTGTCGAGCGCGAGGTCGTGCCCGCGGCGGCGGCGCTCGGCGTCGGGCTGCTCGCCTGGTCGCCGCTCGGGCGGGGGGTCCTGACCGCGAAGTACCGCCGCACCGTCCCCGCCGACTCGCGGGCGGCGTCGGCACACCTCGCAGGCTTCGTCGCGCCCTACCTCGGCGCGGACGCCGCCGCCGTCGTCGAGGCCCTCGTCACCGCGGCGGACGGGCTCGAGCGTTCCCCGCTCGAGGTGGCCCTGGCCTGGGTGCTCAGCCGGCCCCAGGTCTCGGGGGCCGTGGTCGGTCCGCGCACCCCGGCGCAGCTCGCGACAGCCCTGACCGCTGCGCTCGACCTGCCGGACGCCATCGTCGCCGCGCTCGACGAGGTCAGCGCTCCCGAGATCGGCTACCCCGAGCGCCGCTGACGGCGGTCAGGACGCCTCCGGTCAGACCTCGTCGGGGTCGTCGACGACGTCCTCGTCCTCGTCGATGTCGTCGAGGTCGTCCTCGTCGACGTCGTCGTCGTCGTCGTCCTCGTCGTCGTCGTCCTCGTCGTCGTCCTCGTCGTCGTCCTCGTGCTCGTCGTCATCGTCATCGTCATCGTCGACGTCGACGTCGATGTCGTCCTCGTCGTCGTCCTCGTCGTCCTCGTCGTCGTCGTCGAGGAGCCCGAACGGCATGGTCTCGGAGTGCACGTGCGCGAGCGCGTCCTCGTACACCTCGAAGGCGTCGGCCAGGACGTCGTAGGCGTCGTCGACCGCGGGGTCGTCGTCCGTGCGCCGCGTGCTCACCGCGTGGAAGTGCGCCTCCAGGGCGGCGACGAGGCGGTCGAGGGCGGCGCGCGGATCCACGGTCATGGGTCGAAGGTAGCGCCGCGACGTGCACAATGGCAGTCGACCGTCCGGCAAGGGCTCCCGGGGAGGCAGGGCTTGGTGCAGAACGCGGTGAACCGTCCGATGCGTGATGGTTGGGCAGCACAGGGCGGGCACTACGAGTACCGCGTGATCACCCTCGAGCCGCCGATCGGGCGCGGCGACGCCCGCCGGTTGCTCACGGACGAGGCGGAGTACGGGCGCTGGGAGCTCGCCCGCGCCCTGCTGTACCCCGGAGGCCGACGCAAGGTGTGGCTGCGACGCAAGATCATCCGCGTCACGAGCACGCTGTAGGCGACGGACCGCCTCGCCTCCCGCCGGCGAACGCGAGGCCGGGCAGCAGTCAGTAGGTCGTGAGCAGCCGCCCGAGCACGCGCGCACCGAACCGGAGCGCGTCGACGGGGACCCGCTCGTCGACCCCGTGGAACAGGGCCGGGAAGTCCAGATCGGCCGGCAGACGCACCGGTGCGAAGCCGTACCCCGTGATGCCCAGCCGCGAGAGCGACTTGTTGTCCGTCCCCGCGGAGAGGGCGTAGGGCAGGACGACCGCGCCGGGGTCCTCGGCGACCAGGGCGCCCGCCATGGCGTCGACGAGGGCACCCTCGAACGGCACCTCGAGGGCGACGTCGGCGTGGATCGTCTCGACGCGGACGCGCGGTCCGGCGAGCCGCGCGATGGTGTCGCGGACCTCGGCCTCCTGCCCCGGCAGGAAGCGCGTGTCGAGCTCCGCCGTGGCGCGGCCGGGGACCACGTTGGTCTTGTACCCGGCGTCCAGGCGGCTCGGGTTGACCGTGTTGCGCAGGGTCGCTGCGACGAACCGCTGCGCCGTGCCGAGGGCCTCGACGAGCCGCTGCACGGCGTCCTCGTCCTCCGGCTCGTACGGGAGCCCGGTGAGGTCGGCGACGCCCCGGAGCAGCTGCTGCACGGTCGGCGTGAGGTGCATGGGCCACGGGTGGGCGCCGATCCGCGCCACCGCGGCGGCGAGCTCGGTGACGGCGTTCTCGGTGTTCACCGCCGAGCCGTGGCCCGCGCGCCCCTCGGCCACGAGCCGGAGCCAGCCGATGCCCTTCTCCGCCGTCTGGAGGAGGTAGGCGCGGCGTCCGCCGACCTCGACCGAGTAGCCCCCGACCTCGCTGATCGCCTCGGTGGCTCCCTCGAACAGCTCCGGCCGCGTGTCGACGGCGTAGCGGGCGCCGTACACGCCACCGGCCTCCTCGTCGGCGAAGAAGGCGACGACCAGGTCCCGCTGCGGCTGGCGCCCCTCGCGGACGAGCTGCCGGACGACGGACAGGATCATCGCGTCCATGTCCTTCATGTCGACGGCGCCACGGCCCCACAGGACGCCGTCGCGCTCCTCGCCCGAGAACGGGTGCACCGCCCAGTCGCTCGCCTCCGCGGGGACGACGTCCGTGTGCCCGTGCACGACGAGCGCGGGCAGCGACGGGTCGGCCCCGGGCAGCCGGACGACGACGTTGGTGCGCCTGGGCGCCGACTCGAACACCTCGGGCGCCAGGCCCACCTCGGCGAGGGAGGCAGCCACGTACTCCGCCGTCTCCCGCTCCCCCGGGCCCGAGCCGTCCCCGTAGTTCGAGCTGTCGATCCGCAGCAGATCCGTGCAGATGCGGACGACCTCGTCCTCGGCGGTGACGTGCGGGCTGGCGGCTGCGGTCATGACCGCCACCGTACCGGCCGGTACGCCTCAGTCCGCGGGGGCGTCCAGGCCACGCCGGGTCAGCAGCGGCCCGATCTCCGGGTCGCGGCCCCGGAGCTCGCGGAACGCGTCCATCACGTCCATCGAGCCGCCCCGCGACAGGAGCAGCCGGCGGAAGGCGTCGCCGTTCTCACGCCGCAGGCCACCGTTCTCCCGGAACCACTCGACCGTGTCGGCGTCGAGCACCTCCGACCAGATGTAGCCGTAGTACCCGGCCGAGTAGCCGCCGGCGAAGATGTGCTGGAAGTACGTGCTGCGGTACCGGGGCGGCACGGGTGCGAACGCGATCCCGGCCTCCTCCAGCGCCCGCTGCTCGAACGCCTCGACCTCGGCCACGTCCCTCGGAAGCTCGTCCTCCGTGCGCTGGTGCCACGCCTGGTCGAGGATCGCTGCGGCGAGGTACTCGGTCGTCTTGAAGCCCTCGCCCCACAGCTGCGACACGACGAGCTTCTCGACCCACTCCGCCGGCATCGGCTCGCCCGTCTCGTGGTGCACGGCGTACCGGCCGAGCACCTCCGGGTCGAGCGCCCAGATCTCGTTGACCTGGGACGGGAACTCGACGAAGTCGCGCGGGACCTCGGTGCCCGACTGCGAGGGGAAGCGCACGTCCGACAGCAGGCCGTGCAGCGCGTGCCCGAACTCGTGGAAGAGGGTCTCGACCTCGTCCCACGTCAGCAGCGTCGGCTCGCCGGCCGGCGGCTTGGGGATGTTGTGGTTGTTCATGATCACCGGGCGCTCGCCGAGCAGCCTGTTCTGCGCCACGATCTCGTTCATCCAGGCGCCGCGGTGCTTGGACTCGCGCTGGTAGAAGTCGACGAGGAAGAGCCCCAGCCCGCTGCTGTCCGCGTCGAACACCTCGTAGACCCGCACGTCCGGGTGGTACCCGTGCAGGTCCTCGCGGCGCGCGAACGTCAGCCCGTAGAGCCGCTCGGCGGCGAAGAAGACGCCGTCGCGCAGCACGCGCTCGAGCTCGAGGTACGGGCGGAGCAGCGCGTCGTCGAGCGCGAAGCGCTCCTGTCGCACGCGCTCGGCGTACAGCGACCAGTCCCAGGCCTCGAGCGTGGCGCCCGGCTCCTCGGCCCGCAGCGCCTGCTCGAGCGCTGCGGCCTCCTTGCGCGCGTTCGCGACCGCAGCGGGGGCCAGCCGGCCCAGCATGGCGTTCACGGCCTCGGTGGTGCGCGCCGTGCCGTCCACGGCGACGTAGGCGGCGTGGTGCGCGTAGCCGAGCAGCCGTGCCCGGCGGGCCCGCAGGCGGGCCAGCTCGAGGAGGAGCGCGCGCGTGTCGTGCTCGCCGCCGCGCAGGCCGCGGGTGACCGACGCGAGGTGCAGCCGCTCGCGCACGTCCCGGCGGCGCAGCGCGGCCAGGGCCGGCTGCTGGCTGTAGAGCTGGAGCTCGAGCAGCCACCCGGTCTCGTGCCCGCGGCCTGCCGCCGCCGCGCGGGCCGCCGCGACCGACTCGGGCGCCAGGCCCTCGAGCTCGGCCTCGTCGGTGACGAGCAGGGCGGCGTCGTTCGTCTCGGCGAGCAGGGCCTGCCCGAAGCTGGTCTCGAGGGTCGTGATGCGCCCGTTCAGCTCGCGCAGCTCCGCCTTGGCCTCCTCGGGGAGCGCGACGCCGGCGCGCCGCACGTCCTTGCGCAGCGTGTGCAGGAGCCACGCCGCGTCGGGCCCGAGGACCACCTCGCCCGCGCTGACCCGCGCGTCGAGCGCGTCGAGCCGCGCCGCGAGCGCCGGGTCGAGGTAGATCGCGTCGCGGTGGGCGGCGAGCCTCGGCGCCACCTCCGCCTCGACGGCGTCCAGCTCGGGGCTGGTGTGCGCGCTCGTGCGGTTGAAGAACTCCAGGGCGACGCGGGTGAGGAGCCGCCCCGCGCGCTCGAGCGCCACCAGCGTGTTCTCCTCGGTCGCCGGCTCCGGGTCGGCGGTGATCGCCGCGACCTGCGCGCGGTGCTCGGCCATCCCCGCCTCAAACGCGGGCAGGTAGTGCTCGGGCCGCACGGCGGCGAAGTCCGGCAGGGCGTAGGGCAGGGTCGACGCCGCCGCGAAGGGGGTGGCCTCGTCCAGGTGCGCGGTCAGGTCCGGTCGGTCGCTCACGCGGGTGTCCTCTCGGTTGCGGTCGGCCCGGGTCACGGGCTCGGCGGTGGTCGGGCGCAGGGGTTCGGGATGGTCGGGAAGGGCTGGTCAGGAGCCCGGCGCCTCGTGCGGCCAGGGCTCGTTCGGGCTCCGCGGGTCGCCCCGCAGGAGGGTGCCCACCCAGGCGTCGCGCCGGACGCCGTCGCGGAGCACGAGCTCGGCGCGCAGCGTTCCCTCGACGCGGAAGCCCGCGCGCCAGGCCACGCGCCTCGACGGCCAGTTGCCGACGACGGCCCGCCACGTCACGCGGGCCAGGTCCAGGCCGCCCTCGTCGAGCGCTTCGCCGAGCACCAGCGCCACGGCGCGGGACATCACGCCGCGGTGCCGCGCCCAGGGCGCGAGCCAGAAGCCGATCTCCGCCGTGCGGTGCTCGATCCGGTGCAGGCCGATCATGCCCAGCAGCGTCCCGTCGGGCTCGCGCACGCCCCAGGTCAGCTCGCCGCCCGACTCCCAGCCGGGTCGCACGACGTTGACGAGGAAACCGCGGGCGTGCTCCTCGGCGTACGGCTGCGGGACGGGGACCCACCGGGCGATCTCGGGGTCCTGGCAGGCGCGCGTGATCGCATCGACGTCGGACTCCGTCGGGGGCTCCAGGAGCACGACGCCGTCCGTCAGCACGGGATGGGGCACCGGCTCACCCTAGTGACGCCACCGACGGCTGTCGCTGCACTATCCGGACCGGGGCGGCGCCGCGGCACCCGGAGCGCCCGCGGCGCGGCATGATCGAGTCCGTGGCCCCCACCGTCGCCGACGCGCACCGCGCGGCCTTGGCAGCGCTCCCCCACGAGGCGTGGGGCTCCTACCTCGACGCGCACAGCGGCCTGCCCGGTCCGCGTGGGAACCTCGAGCTGCTCGCCGCCGCGGGCGACCTCGCTCCCGCCGGACTGCTGCGCGCCTGGGCTGCCGACGACGACGAGTACCGCGCCGCCGTCGGGACGGCCGGCCTGGGACGTCTCGTCGCCGAAGGGGACGCGGCCGCGCTCGACGAGCTGCGCGAGCGCGCGAACGACGCGCGGTGGCGGGTCCGTGAGGCCGTCGCGATGGCGCTGCAACGCGTCGGCGACGCGGAGCGGGCCCGCCTGTGGGCCGTCGCCGACGCGTGGGCGACCGGGTCCGCGCTCGAGCAGCGGGCCGCCGCCGCTGGCGTCTGCGAGCCGCGGCTGCTGCGCAGCGCGCCCGACGCGGCAGCCGCGGTCGCCATGCTCGAGCGGATCACGCACGGACTGGCAGCCCTTCCTCCGGCACGCCGCCGGGACGCGGACGTGCGCACGCTGCGCCAGGCCCTCGGGTACTGCTGGTCGGTTGCCGTGGCCGCCGACCCGGCTGCGGGCTTCCCCGCGTTCGAAGCGCTCGTCGCGGCCGCCCACGACGACGACGTCCGATGGGTGGTGCGGCAGAACCTCGGCAAGGCCCGCCTGACGCGCGCCGACCCCGACCGGGCGGCCGCCCTGGCGGCGCGACTGCGGCCCTGACCGTGTCGCGCGCCGCGAGCCCCGGCGGTGACTCGCTCAGCGCAGCACGTCGTCCAGCGCCGTGACGGGCACGCCGTGCGCGGCACCGACGCCGGCGTGCACGACGGCGCCGTCGTGGGTGTTGAGGCCACGCGCGAGTGCGCGGTCCGCCCGGCACGCGGCCGCCCAGCCGCGGCTCGCGAGCACGCCGAGGTAGGGGAACGTCGCCGCGGTCAGCGCGAGCGTCGAGGTCACGGGCACGGCACCGGGCATGTTCGCGACGCAGAAGAAGAGCGCGTCGTGCACCCGGAACGTGGGGTCCCGATACGTCGTCGGGCGCGAGCCCTCGAAGCAGCCGCCCTGGTCGATCGCGATGTCCACGAGGACGGCGCCCGGCCGCATGCGGGCCACCGTCGCGTCGTCGACGAGGCGCGGTGCGCGGGCCCCCGGCACGAGCACCGCCCCGATGACCAGGTCGGCCCGCAGGACGGCGTCCTGCACCGCCACCGGCGTCGAGGCGACCGTGTGCACCCGTCCGCCGTACCGCGCGTCGAGCTCGCGCAGGCGCGGGACGCTGAGGTCGAGCACCGTCACGTCGGCCCGCAGCCCGACGGCGATGTCGACGGCGTGCCGGCCGGCGGTCCCGGCGCCGATGACCACGACCTTGCCGGGTGGCGCACCGGGGACGCCACCGAGCAGGACGCCGCGCCCGCCGTGCGGCTTGAGCAGGTGGTGCGCACCCTCCTGGGTGGCCAGGCGGCCCGCGACCTCGCTCATCGGCGCGAGGAGCGGCAGCGCGCCGTCGGCGTGCTCCACCGTCTCGTAGGCGATCGCGGTCGTCCCGGCCGCCAGGAGGGCGTCGGTGCAGGACCGGCTCGCGGCCAGGTGCAGGTACGTGAACAGGACGAGGTCACGGCGCAGGTAGGGGTACTCCTGCGGGAGCGGCTCCTTGATCTTGCAGACGAGGTCCGCCGCCCAGGCGCCCTCCGCGTCGGGCACGATCCGTGCGCCTGAGGCGACGTAGTCGGCGTCGGGCCATCCCGCGCCCAGCCCGGCGCCCGACTGGACCAGCACCGTGTGCCCCGCCTCGACCAGCGCGTGCGCGCCGGCGGGCGTCAGCGCCACCCGGTACTCGTACTCCTTGACCTCCGTCGGGATGCCGATCCGCACCGCGCCCTCCTCCCGGCGGCCTGTCGGCCGCGCTCGCCGGTGGGCGCGCTCCGCCGGTCGGGCCGCGTCGCCCAGGGGCAGAATCGCACGACGGCGGGCATCGCACGTGCTGAACTTCGGGCATGACCTCGTCCGGACCCCCGACCGGCGTGCACCGCAAGCGGCGCGCGGGAGCACCACGCGGCTTCTTCGCCTGCGAGGCGGCGGGTCTGGCGTGGCTGACCGTGCCCGGCGGCCCGCGCGTCGTGCGCGTGGTGGGCGTCGGTGAGGACCACCTGGACCTCGAGCGGCTCGAGGAGGTCCGGCCCACGCCGGACGCCGCGCGGGCCTTCGGCCGGGCGCTGGCCCGCCTGCACGACGCGGGCGCGGACGCGTTCGGGGCACCGCCCGACGGCTGGGCGGGTGACGGCTTCTTCGGTCCCCTGGACCAGCCGCTCCCCCTGCGGGCCGCGCACGACGACAGGTGGGGCCGCTTCTACGCCGATGCACGGCTGGAGCCGCTGCGCGCGGACCTCGCAGGCAGGGGCCGGCTCACGCCGACGGCGGCGGCCGGCCTGGACGCCGTGACGGCCGCGCTCCGGGCGGGCCGCTGGGACGACGACGAGGCCCCCGCGCGCCTGCACGGCGACCTGTGGTCCGGGAACGTCCTGTGGAGCCGCGACGGCGCGGTGCTCATCGACCCGGCTGCGCACGGCGGCCACCGGATGACGGACCTGGCGATGCTCGAGCTGTTCGGGGCACCGTTCCTGGGGACCATCCGCGCCGGCTACGGCGAGGTGCACCCGTTGCCCGCCGCCTACGACGAGCTCGTCGCCCTGCATCAGCTCTACCCGCTGGGGATGCACGCCGTCCTCTTCGGCGGCGGCTACGGCCGCGACCTCGAACGGCTGCTCGCGCGACTCGGGGTCTGACGCCCCGCGCATCGGGGCTGGGCGGGGGCGCCGGGCGTGCTGCCCGGCGCCCCGGACGGTCAGCCGCGCGGGGCGACCGTGAGGGTGATGGTCTCGCCCGGCTCCAGGGTGCCCTCCGACGGGTCCTGGGCGGTGACGGTGAACGTGGTCGCGTCGTCGACCGTGACGGGCGCGCCCGACTCGTCGACGACCTCGGCCTCGAGGCCGGCGCGCAGGAGGTTGCCCTGCGCCGTCTCGAGGATGAGGTTCGTGACGTCGGGGACGTCGACGGGGCCCGCCTCCTCGGTCTCCTCGGGGTCGGCCGTCTCCTCGGCCGTGGGGGTCGCCTCGGGCGCGGCGTCGTCGCTGTCGGCGTCGGCCGAGCACCCTGCCACCAGGAGCGTCGCGGCAAGGGCGGCGGCAGCGGCGGCGGCGCCGGTGCGAGCGGAAAGCCTCATCAGGGTCAGTCCTCCGTGAGTCGTGCCGGTGGATGGGGTGACCCACCGACCTGGGGACGCCGGTCCTGCCCCGGGGTACGCCGAGGCCGCGGTGCCCGACGTCGTGACCCCGACACCGTACGACCCCGCGACGACGCGCTGCCTCGCTTTTTCCCCGGCGACCGCGTGCGCGACGCAGGGACAAGCGCCCCTGCCGTGAGGAGCGTCACACCCATCCGGGTGGGACGACGGCTACGCCCCCGCCGCGCGCACCCGCTCCCACTCGGCCCGGCGCGCGGCCTGCTCGACCGGGTCCGGCACCGGCAGCGACGCCAGGAGGCGCTGCGTATACGGGTCCTTCGGTGCGCCGAGCACCTCGGCCCCGGTGCCCTCCTCGACCAGACGCCCCTGGTACAGGACCCCGATCCGGTCGGCCAGCATGTCGACCACCGCGAGGTCGTGGCTGATGAAGAGCGCCGCGAATCCGAGCTCGCGCTGCAGCTCGTCGAAGAGGTCGAGCACGCGCGCCTGGACCGACACGTCCAGGGCCGACGTCGGCTCGTCGGCGATGAGCAGCTCCGGCTCGAGCGCGAGGGCGCGGGCCAGGCTCGCCCGCTGGCGCTGGCCGCCCGACAGCTCGTGCGGGTACCGGTCGCCGTACGTCCGCGGCAGCTGCACGGCCTCGAGGAGCTCGTCCACCCGTTGCCGCGCCTCGTGCGCGTCGCGCGCCCGGCCGTGCACGACGAGCGGCTCGGCGACGCACTCGGCGATCGTGAGCAGCGGGTTGAAGCTCGTCGCGGGGTCCTGGAAGACGAACCCGATGCGCGAGCGCACCGGACGGAACTGCCGCTCGCGCACCCCGTTGAGCTCGACGCCCAGCACCCGCAGCGAGCCCCCGCCCACCCGGGTGAGCCCGGCGATGGCGCGGCCGATGGTCGTCTTGCCGCTGCCGCTCTCCCCCACGAGCCCGAGCACCTCGCCCGGCCGGATGGCGAAGCTCACGCCGTCGACGGCGACGAAGTCCGGCTCGCGGAACCGCCCGGGGTAGACGACCGAGAGGTCACGTGCCTCGACGACGGGCTCCTGCTCGGCCCAGCCCTCGGGCCGCCGTGCGGCGCGCTCCTGCGCCCGGGCCAGGCCCTCGCCGAGGCGCGGCACCGAGTCGAGCAGCTGACGGGTGTATGCCTGCGTGGGGCTCGCGAAGAGCGTCCGGGCGTCCGCCTGCTCCACGATGCGACCCTCGTACATCACGGCCACCCGGTCCGCGAGGTCCGCGACCACGCCCATGTTGTGGGTGATGAGGATGATCGCGGTGCCGAACTCGTCCCGGCAGCGCCGCAGGAGGTCCAGGATCTCGGCCTGCACGGTCACGTCGAGCGCCGTCGTCGGCTCGTCGGCGATGATCACGCCAGGGTCGAGCACGAGGGCCTGGGCGATGACGATGCGCTGCTTCTGCCCGCCCGAGAACTGGTGCGGGTAGTGGTCCACGCGCACCTCGGGCTCCGGGATGCCGACCTCGCGCATGATCTCGATCGCCTTGGCACGCGCCTCGCGGCGCGAGGTCATGCCGTGCGCCAGGAGGCCCTCGGCGATCTGCCAGCCCACCGGGAAGACCGGGTTCAGCGCGGTCGACGGCTCCTGGAACACCATCGCGGCGTCGCGGCCGCGCAGCTGCCGGACGGCCGCGGCCGACAGCGTCGTGACGTTCTCGCCGGGCGTGCCGTCCTTGCCGGAGACCAGGATCGTGCCGCGGGCGGTCGCCGTCTCCGGCAGCAGGCGCAGGATCGACTTGGCCGTGACGGTCTTGCCGGAGCCGCTCTCGCCGACGACGGCGAGGACCTCCCCCGGCGCGACCTGCAGGCTGACGCCGTGCACGGCGGTGACGGGTCCGGCGTCGGTGGCGAAGGTGACCGCGAGGTCCTCGCACTGGACGACGGGCCGGGCGGCTGGCGCCGTCCCGCTGACGGTCGTGCTCATCGCGGGTCCCCTTCCGTGGGCTCGAGACCGGACAGGCCGGCCGGTCCGGCGTCGAGCGCCCCACCGGGGACGACGGGTGCGCCGGCCATCGGCTCCGGCATCCCGGCCGCCGCACGCCGGGTGCGCAGCCGCGGGTCGGCCAGGTCGTTCAGGCTCTCGCCGACGAGGGTCAGGCCGAGGACGACGAGCACGATGGCGACGCCCGGGAAGACCGAGGTCCACCAGATCCCGCTCGTCACGTCGGAGAGGGCCTTGTTGAGGTCGTACCCCCACTCGGCGGCCTCCGTCGGTTCGATGCCGAAGCCCAGGAAGCCCAGGCCCGCCAGCGTCAGGATCGCCTCCGAGGCGTTGAGCGTCACGATGAGCGGGAGCGACCGGGTCGCGTTGCGCAGCACGTGCCGACCCATGATCCGGCGGTGGCTCGCGCCGATCACGCGCGCGGACTCCACGAACGGCTCCGCCTTGATGCGTAGGGTCTCGGCGCGGACCACCCGGAAGTACTGCGGGATGAAGATCACCGTGATCGACAGGGCAGCGGCCAGGATGCCGCCCCACATGTCCGACTGACCGCCGCTGATGACGATGGCCATCACGATGGCGAGGAGCAGCGACGGGAACGCGTAGACGGCGTCCGCGACGACGACGAGCACACGGTCCAGCCATCCGCCGAAGTACCCGGAGAGCAGACCGATCACCACGCCGAGGACGATCGACGCGGCGACGGCCACGATGATGACGAGCAGCGCCGTCCGCGATCCCCAGACCACCCGAGACAGGACGTCGTAACCGCCGACGGTCGTGCCGAGCAGGTGCTCCGCCGACGGCGGCTGTTGCGCCCCGAACGGTCGGTCGCCGCTGCGGAGCTGGCTGAAGCCGTAGGGCGCGAGGAGCGGGGCCAGGAGCGCGGCGAGCAGGAAGACGGCGCTGATCACCAGGCCGGCCACGAGCATGCCGCGCTGGAGGCCGACGCTCTGCTGGAGCTGGCGGACCACCGGCAGGCGCCGCCACCGGGACGGTCGCCGCGCCGGCGCGTCCGGGCCGGGCGTCGTGGGAGTGGGGATCTCGGCCATGTCAGTACCTCACCCTCGGGTCGATGAGCGCCGCGAGGACGTCGACGACGAAGTTCGAGACGGCCACGATGACGGCCAGCACGGCGACGATCCCCTGGACCGCGACGAAGTCGCGAGCCTGGAGGTATTCGGCCAGCTGGAAGCCCAGGCCCTTCCACTCGAAGGTGGTCTCGGTGAGGACGGCGCCGCCGAGCAGCAGCGCGATCTGCATGCCCATGACGGTGATGATGGGGATGAGCGCCGGTCGGTAGGCGTGCGTGCGCAGGAGGCGCCGCTCGGGGACGCCGCGGGATCGCGCGGCCTCGATGTAGCCCGCCCCGAAGGTGCCGATCACGTTCGTCCGGACCAGCCGGAGGAACACGCCGGCGGTGAGCAGGCCCAGAGCGACGGCGGGCAGGACGGCGTGCTCGAGCACGTCCGCGATCGCGGCACCGTCGCCGAGCCGGATGACATCGATGAGGTAGATCCCCGTCGCGCCGTCCAGACCGGCCAGGTCGATCTCGGTCCCCGTGGAGGCACGCCCGGCGACGGGCAGCCAGCCGAGCCACCGCGAGAACACGAGCTTGAGCAGGAGGCCCGCGAAGAAGACGGGCGTCGCGTAGGCGAGGATGCCGAAGACCCGCAGGACGGCGTCGGGCGTCTTGTCGCGGTGGTAGGCGGCCAGCCTGCCCAGGGGCACGCCCACGAGGAACGCGATGATCAGCGCGTAGAACGCCAGCTCGAGCGTCGCCGACCCGAAGGTCGTGATCACCTCGGTCACGGGCCGGTTGTCGCTCAGGGTGGTGCCGAAGTCGCCACGGAGGATCCCGCCGAGGTACTCCCAGTACTGCGTCAGCAGCGGGCGGTCGTACCCGGCCTGGTGGATCCGCTCCGCGAGCTGGTCCGCGGGCAGGCGACCGCCCTGGGCGGCGGTGATCGGGTCGCCGGTCGCCCGCATGATGAAGAACACCGCGGTGACGAGGATGAAGATCGTCGGGAAGATCAGCGCGAAGCGCACGAGCAGGTAGCGCCCGAACGTCCCACCACCGCCCTTGGCACGGCCCGCGGGTGGGGCCGTCTCCTCGTCCGGTGCCGCCGCCGGGAGCTGCGTCGTCGTGGTCATCGTCAACCTCGTCCTCGGCCCGGTCGCCCGGGCACGTGCGGGCCGGAGGCCCGCCGGCACGTCGCCGGCGGGCCCCCGGCGTGCCGTCAGTCCTTGGCCAGGGCCCCGTACCGGAACTTGAACGACGCGTCGAGCGTGTCGCCCGCGCCGGTCACGCCCGTCCGGACCACGGCGACCTGCGCACCCTGCAGGTACGGCACGGTCGACAGGTCCTGGGCCACGGCGGCCTGGATGTCCTCGATGAGCGCCGTCCGCGCATCGGCGTCGGTGGTCACCGCCTGCTCGAGGATCATGTCGTTGACCTCCTGGTTCACGTAGTGGTTGCCCAGGAAGTTCTCCACCAGGAAGAACGGCGTCAGGTAGTTGTCAGCGTCGGAGTAGTCCGGGAACCAACCGAGCTGGTAGGCCGGGTAGACGTCCGACGTGCGGTCCTGCGCGTACTGCACCCACTCGGTGGTCTGCAGGTCGACGGTGAACAGGCCGCTCGACTCGAGCTGGTCCTTGATCAGCGCGTACTCGTCGCCGGACGACGGACCGTAGTGGTCGTTGGAGTACTGCAGCGACAGCTGCACCGGCGTCGTGACGCCGGCCTCCTCGAGCACGGCCGCGGCCGCGTCGGCGTCGGGCCCCCCGTCGCCGTCGCCGTAGAGGTCCTTGAGGGCCTCGGTGGCGCCGGTCAGGCCGTCCGGGACGAACGAGTACAGGGGCGTGTACGTGCCCTTGTAGACCTGCTCCGCGAGCTCGGCACGGTCGATGAGGTGCGCCACCGCCTGGCGGACGGCGAGCGCCTTGGCCTCGTCGGCCTCGGCCGTCGTGGCGCCGTACGGCTGGGTGTCGAAGTTGAAGACGATGTAGCGGATCTCGCCGCCGGGACCGTCGACGACCTCGACGTTCTCGTCGCCGCGCAGGTCCTCGATGTCCGTGGCCGACAGGCTCCGGTACGCGACGTCGACGTTGCCCTCCTGGACGTCGAGCTTGAGGTTCGACGCCTCGGCGTAGTACTTGACGTTGACCGCGGAGTTGCGCGGCGCGCCGAGCAGGCCCTGGTAGTCGGGGTTCGCCTCGTAGGAGATGAGGTTGTTCAGGTCGTAGCTCGTGATGACGTACGGACCCGCGAAGGCGTTGCCCGCGACGATGTCGGCGTCGGGGGTCAGTGCGTCGGCGGCGAAGACGTCCTCGTCCACGATCGGGCCCGCAGGGCTCGACAGGATCTGCGGGAACACCTGGTCGTTCTCGGACTTCAGGTGGAAGACGACCGTGAGCTCGTCGGTCGCCTCCGTGCTCTCGAGGTTGTACAGGAGCGAGCCGGGGCCGTTGCCGCCGTCCGCACCCGACTCGAAGATGGCCTGCATCCGGTCGAACGTGAACTTCACGTCGGAGGACGTGAGCTCGTTCCCGTTCGCGAACGTCAGGCCCTCCTTGAGCACCACCGTGTACTCGGTGGGCGAGGTGAACTCCGCGGACTCCGCGATGTCGGGCTCGACGTCGGGGCTGCCGAGCGGGGTGTTGAGCAGGAACGGGAACACCTGGTTCATGACGGCGAACGACCCGTTGTCGTAGGAGCCCGCGGGGTCGATCGTCGTGATCTTGTCGGTCGTGCCGATAACGAGCTCGCCGCCGGCGCCACCGCCGTCACCCGAGCCGCCGTCGTCCGCGCCACCGCAGCCGGCGAGTGCGACCACGACCGCGGCGGTGCCGGCGGTCATGGCGAGCGCACGCCGGCGGTTGGAGAACACCGCTGCCATCCGATTCACCTCTTCCTCGTGGGACGCGGTCACCCGTCGTCCCGCACGGTCAGTGGCGTATGAGTAGCACTCCCGTGTTACGCGGATGTGCCGTTCGCCCGATCGTTACCGTCTCGTAGTGAAAGACAAGGTTCTCAGAGCATGGGACCGCCGCACAGGGACTTCGGTGCGAGAGATGTCTCACACTGTGGCGTGTCGTCTCGAATGTGCCGTCGGCCCCTCCGGTCGGCCTTCGGCGCGGGGACCGACCCGGCCTTGCCGACCCCCGTTCTCAGCCCCCGAGCACCACGGAGGCCGCCGCGGGGTCCCCCGCGTGCGCGGCGAGCTCGAGCCGGACCGGGCCGGCCGGGGCGACCACGCGCCTCGTCGCGGGGTCCCACGCACCGAGCAGCTGCAGGTCCGCACGCACGACGACGTCCATGCTGGCCCCGGCCGCGACGCCTGCGGCGGCGAACCCGAGCAGGTGCCGCTCGCCGGCGTCCGTCACGCCGTAGACCTGCGCGACGTGGCGCCCGTCGCGCTCCCCCGTGTTGGTCAGGCGAGCCACGACGACGGCCTCGTCCGCCTCCCGTCGCGCGTCGACGAGCGCCATGCCGACCGTCGTGTAGGAGAGCCCGAACCCGAGCGGGTACGCCGGGCGCACCCCGAGGTGGTCGAGCCTGCGCTGGCCGAACCACCTGTCGTAGACGACCTCGGTCGCCTCGCGGTCGAACTCGGGCAGGTGCTCCGCGGCCGTCGGGACGACGAAGGGCAGGCGTCCGCTCGCGTCGACGCGCCCCAGCAGCACGTCCGCGAGGGCGTGCCCGCCCTCCATGCCCGCGTACCACATCATGACCAGCGCGGGGACGTCGTGCCGCCACTCCTCCATGAGCACCGTCCCGGCCGCGACGACCGCCACCACGGTGCGCGGGTTCACTGCGGCGACCGCGCGCACGAGGGCGACGTCGTCGGCCGACAGGTGCAGGTCGGCGCGATCGCCGCCGGCGGTGTCGCCCCCCGCGAGCGAGGTGCCGGTCGCCGTCGCCCCGAACAGCGCGTCGCGGACCCGGCGCTCCTCGTCGTCCGCGGGCTCCGGGTACAGCGCCGCGAGCTCGGGCCGCGTGAAGACGCCGCCGTCGACGAACTCGCCCTCGTCCTGCGCGGTGTACCCCACGACGACGACGGCGACGTCGGCATCCGCCGCGCGCGCGGCCGCGGCCAGCGGGTCGGCATCGGTGAGGTGCACGACGTCGGCGGCCGGCAGCGCGGCGCGCAGGCCGGCGAGCGCGGTCACGACCTCGGGGGCCCGCACGTCCGACGACCCGTGGTCGCCGGTGTTGGGCAGGTCGGCGAGCCGGCCGAGGACGGCGACGCGCCGCAGCCGCGCGGCGTCGAGCGGCAGCAGCGGGGCGCCGTCGACCGGCTCGTTGCGCAGCAGCACCATGGCGCGTCCGGCGACCTCCCGGGCCAGGGCCCGGTGCGCCGCGCACGCCATCACCTCCGGCCCGGGCTCGGCGCCCGTGCGGCCGGCGTGCAGGCGCAGCTGGGTGGCCAGGGTGCGCACCGCCGCCCGCTCGACGTCGGCCCAGTCGGCGCGCCCGGCCGCCAGGTCGGCGGCGAGGTGCGCGACCCGCTGCTGCGCGAACGGTGCCTCGACGTCGAGACCCGCCCGCAAGGCCGCGGTGCCGTCGCGCATGCCCCAGATGAAGTCCGTGATCACGGTGCCCGTGAAGCCCCAGTCCTCGCGGAGGACGCGCGTGAGCAGCTCGGGGTTCTGGCCGGCCCACTGGCCGTTCACGGAGTTGTAGGAGCTCATCACGGCCAGGGCACCGGCGTCGATCGCGCGCCGGAAGTGCGGGAGGAAGAGCTCGTGCAGCGTCGCGTCGTCGATGCGCACGTCCACGCTGAACCGCGCGTTCTCCATCGAGTTGAGCGCGTAGTGCTTCACGCAGGCGATCGCGTGCGGGGCGACGCCGCGCACGAGGGCGGCCCCGAACTCCCCCAGCAGCGCCGGCTCCTCGCCGTAGGTCTCCTGCGCGCGCCCCCAGGCGGGGTGGCGCGGGAGGTTGAGGCACACGCCCCCGAAGAACGTGCCGCCCTGGGCGCGCACCTCGGTCCCGATGGCGGCGCCCACGCGCTCCTCGAGCGCGACGTCCCAGGTCGCGCCACGGGCCATCGAGACCGGGAACGCCGTGCCCTGGCCGGCCACGCACCCGCGCGGGCCGTCCACGAACTGCAGGCCCGGCACGCCCAGGCGCGGGGCCGCGCCCATCGGGTACGGGCGGACGTTGTACCCCTCGGCGAGCAGGTCCCGCATGCCGGGCCAGAACGGGATGTCGCCGTCGAGCAGACCGAGCCGCTCGGCGTCGTCGAGCGCCCCGTACAGGGCTCTGGCCTGCTCGAACGGGTCGGCGCCCGCGCGGACGCGGGCCACCGCAGCCTCGAACGCGCCCGGACCGGTCGGGACGTCGTCGGCACCGGCCGCGCGGGTCGTGGGGTCGCTGGCCGGGTGCTCCGTCGTCATGGCCAGGGTCTATCACACGCGGGCCCGGCCGGCGCTGCGGCCGGCCGGGCCCGCTGGGGTCGGCGGCGTCGGTCAGCCCAGCCGCACGCGCTCGTCCAGCGTGGGCACCACCGCCGTGTAGCCGAGCTCGGCGCGGATGCGGGCCGCGAGCGCCCGCGAGGCCGCCTCCTCGCCGTGCACCACATAGACCACCTCGGGTCGCTCGGGCAGGGCCCGGAGCCAGTCCAGGATCTCGCTCGCGTCGGCGTGCACGGAGAACTCCTCGTCGCGCACGATCTCGGCCTCGACGGGCACGTAGCGGCCGTGGATCTTCACCTCCGCTGCGCCGTCGGCGAGCGCCCGGCCGCGGGTGCCGACCGCCTGGTAGCCGGTGAGCACGACGGTGTTGCGCGGGTCCGGCAGCATGTGCCGCAGGTGGTGCACGACCCGCCCGCCCGTGCCCATCCCCGACGCGGAGATGATGATGCACGGCATCGCCGGGTTGTTCAGCGCCTTGGACTCGTCGGGGGTCCGCGCCGCTCGCAGCAGCGGCAGGCGGGCCAGCTGCGGGTCGATGTCGGTGCGCAGCTCGTCGCGCTGCGACTCGCGCCGGTAGATCTCGAGGGCCGCCAGCGCCATCGGGCTGTCCACGTACACGGGCACGTGCGGGATGCGCCCGGCCGCGACCATCTCCGACAGGGCCTGCAGCACCAGCTCCGTCCGGTCCACGGCGAAGGCCGGGACGAGCACCGAGCCGCCGCGCTTGACGGTCCGGCGGATGGCGGCCGCGAAGACCTCGTGCGGCAGCCCGATCGGCTCCGGGTGCTCCCGGTCCCCGTACGTGGACTCGACCACCACGGTCCTGGCCGCCGGCGGGTCGGCCCGCGGCCGCAGCACCGGGTGCGCGGTGCGGCCGAGGTCGCCCGAGAACAGCACGCTCGTGCCGCCGATCTCCACGAGCACGCTCGCCGAGCCCAGCACGTGCCCGGCGCGCGAGGCCGTCACTCGCGTCCCGCCGCCCAGGTCGACGGGGTGGTCGAACGCGACGGCACGGAACGCGCGGGCGGCGCGGACGGCGTCGTCGGCCGTGTAGAGGGGCAGCGGCACCTCGTGGCGGGACCAGCCGCCCTCCCGCGCCTGCTCGGCGTCGCGCTCGTTCAGGTAGCCGGAGTCCTTGAGCACGATCTCGGCCAGCGCCGCCGTGCCCTCGGTCGCCCACACCGGGCCGGTGAAGCCGTCCCGCACGAGGGCCGGCAGGTAGCCGCAGTGGTCGAGGTGGCAGTGGGTGAGCACGACGTCGTCGATCGCCGCCGGCGGGACAGGGAAGGGCTCCCAGTTGCGCCGTCGGAGCTCACGCTCGCCCTGGTAGAGCCCGCAGTCGACGAGCAGCCGCCGACCGGCGTGCGTGAGGAGGAACCGGGACCCGGTGACGCTCGCCGCGCCGCCGAGGAAACCGAGGGAGACGGGGTCGCCCGATGCCGGGCCGTGGCTGCCGGTCATGACTCCAGCCTGCTCCCCGTGCCCGCCCGGCGGACAGCGGATCGCGGGTGATCTGCGGCTGCCGTACGGTCGGCCGCGTGATCGCCATCGAGCTCGCCCTGTCCCCGACGCCCGAGCGCCTGGCCGCCCGGCCCGCCCACCGCGCGATCGTCGCCGAGCTGCACGCGCGCGGCGTGGTGCACGCCGCCGGTCCGTTCGCGGACGACTCCGGCGCCCTCGTGCTCGTCGACGGCGACCTGGCGACGGCCGAGGAGGTGCTCGCCGGCGATCCCTACTACCGCTCCACACACGGCGTGCGGGTCGTGTCCGTCCGCGAGTGGGCGCCTGTCGTCGGTCCCTGACGCCTCCTACCATGCACCCGTGAGCGATGACGCCCCGACGGTGACCGCCGTGCCCGTGACCCGCCCGACCGTCACGACGCACCGCGGCCGGGTCGCCGCGTGGGCGCTGTGGGACTGGGGGTCGGCGGCGTTCAACGCCGTCATCACGACGTTCGTCTTCACCAGGTGGATCACGAGCGACGCGTTCGCCGATCCCGCCGCCGTCGCGGCCGCCGAGGCCGAGGGGGCGGCCGGCGGACCGGCCACCGACGCGCTCGACGCGATCCTCGCCCAGCACTCGGCCTGGCTCGGCTGGGGTCTGACGGCGGCCGGCGCATGCATCGCGCTGGCGGCTCCCGTGCTCGGTGCCCGCGCGGACAGCGCCGGACGCCGCACGTGGTGGCTGGGCATCCAGACGGCCGTGACGGTGCTGCTCAGCGCCGCCATGGTGCTCGTGCGGCCCGACCCGGACGCGCTGAGCTACAACGTCGTGCTCGGCATCACCCTGCTCGCGCTCGGCAACATCGCCTTCGAGCTCGCGTCGGTCAACTACAATGCGATGCTGGCGCAGATCGCCGCCCCGGGCGCCCTCGGCAAGGTCAGCGGCATCGGCTGGGGGGCCGGTTACATCGGCGGCATCGTGCTGCTCCTGCTGCTGTTCGTCGGGTTCATCAACCCCGAGGTCGGCTGGTTCGGCATCACCGACGGCGACGGCATGGACATCCGGGTGTCGGTCCTGGTGTCGGCGGTGTGGTTCGCGGTGTTCGCCATCCCAGTACTCGTCGCCGTCCCGGAGGTGCCGCAGGACACGCGGCGGCAGGCCCCGAGCGTCCTCGCCTCCTACCGGCAGCTCGGGCGCGACATCGCCGCGCTGTGGCGCAACGCGCGGCACACGCTGTACTTCCTCCTGGCGAGCGCGGTCTACCGCGACGGGCTCGCGGGCGTCTTCACGTTCGGGGCGGTGATCGCCTCGGGCACCTTCGGCTTCTCCGCCAGCGAGGTGGTCGTGTTCGCGATCGCGGCGAACCTGGTGGCCGGCGTGGCGACGCTGCTGGGCGGCTGGGCGGACGACCGGGTCGGGCCGAAGGCGGTGATCACCACCTCGCTCGTCGGGCTGGTGATCTCGGGCTCGGCGGTGTTCGTCCTGCACGACGCGGGGGCCACCGCGTTCTGGGTCTTCGGGCTGCTCCTGTGCGTGTTCGTCGGTCCGGCGCAGTCGGCGAGCCGCTCGCTGCTGGCCCGCGTGATCCCGCCGGGCCGCGAGAGCGAGGTGTTCGGCCTCTACGCGACGACCGGTCGCGCGGCCAGCTTCCTCGCCCCGCTGGCCTTCTCCACGTTCATCACGGTGAGCGGCAGCCAGCACTGGGGCGTCGTCGGCATCGTGCTGGTGCTCGCGGTCGGGCTCGCGCTGCTCCTGCCGCTGCGCGTCGCGCAGGTGCGCGCGCCGCTCGCCGAGGCGACGGAGGCCGGGGAGGCCCCCACGCCCGTCGTCCCGGCGCCTTGAGCCCGCCGTGGGCTGGTCACCCGACGACGTCCCGGGCTGGGAGCGGCTGACCGTGCCCGTGGGAGCGGGCGACGACGTGGTCACCGTCGTCCGGGCCGCACCGGCAGCCGTGGCGGGGACCTCCGGGACCGACGCCAGACCGGCCGTGCTGCTGCTGCACGGGTACAACGACTACGTCTTCCAGGCGCACGTCGCCGACGCGCTGGGAGCCCGCGGCTACGCCTGCTACGGCGTGGACCTGCGCCGGTGCGGGCGCTCGACGCGCCCCGGTCAGGTCCCCCACTTCACCACGGACCTGGCCGAGTACCGGGCGGACCTCGACGCAGCGCTCGACGTCGTGCGCGGTGCGGGCCACCCGTGGGTGGCCGTCGCGGGCCACTCGACGGGTGGGCTGACCGGCGCCCTGTGGGCGGCCGCGCGGCGGGACGCCGGGGGTCCGGACGCGCTCGTGCTGAACAGCCCGTGGCTGCGCCTGAACGGCGGGCGCGCGCGGCGTGCGTGGCAGGCCGCCGTCGTGGGGGTGGTCGGCCGGCTCGCACCGCTGCGCGTCGTGGAGCGCGGCGGCGGGTCCGCCTACCAGCGGCAGCTGCACGTGGCGAACGGCGGGCGGTGGACCTACGACCTGGGACTGAAGCCACCGGGCGGGTTCCCGGTGCGCGCAGGGTGGCTCCGCGCCGTCGTCGCCGGTCAGCGGACGGTCGCGCGGGGGCTGCGGCTCGAGGTCCCCGTGCTCGTGTGCACGTCGGCGTCGGGCGGCCCGAACCGTGACGACAACCCCGACCTCGGGCGGCAGGACACCGTGCTCGACCCGGCGCACACGTGGCGGCTCGCGCCGCGCCTGGGCACCGACGTCACCGTCGTGCGCATCGAGGACGGCGTGCACGACCTCAGCCTCTCGGCCGACGGGCCGCGCGACCGGTACCTCAGCGCGGTGCTCGACTGGCTCGACGCACGCGCCTCAGCTCGCCGGTGACTCGTCCGACGGCGTCGCGCCCGCCAGCATCGCGACGACCTTCGCGGGGACGTTCGTCGTGACCTCGTGCGCCCGGACGGCGAGCACGGCCGCCAGGTCCTCGGCGGTGTCGACCGTCCACACCCGCACCAGCCGCCCGGCCTCGACCCAGCCGCGCACCCGGTCCGGGAACGCCACGACGTAGTCCACGCCGGGGCCCGCGCCGCCCACCTCGCCGCTCGTGACGAGGTCGGCCGACTGCTTCGTGACCCTGCGCACGTACGCCGCCTTGACGGCCCGGGTGGCCGGGGCGCCGCCGTCGTAGGCCACGGCCGCGGCGGGCGTGTCCAGGAGGCACATCGCCACCGGGGCACCGACCGTGCGGCGCAGGTGGCGGACGGCACCCGGGTGGAAGCTCATGAGCGAGACGCGGCCACCGCCGCCCAGCTCCCCCGTCGCCGGGTCCCAGCCGCGGCCGGCGAGCACCTCGAGCACCGCGTCCTCCGCAGCGAACCGGTAGGCCGCCGGGTGCTTGAGCTCGATCGCCAGGTCGATGGGCCGGCCGGCCGCCGCCACGATGTCGAGCAGGTCCTCGAGCGTGAGGACCTGGTCCCGCGGGCCGCCCAGGGCCGCCGGAACGACGGGCCCACCGTGCCAGGAGACGACGTCGAGCTCGCGCAGCTGCGCGAGGGTCCGGGCCCGGACCGAGCCGCGGCCGTCCGACGTGCGGTCCACCGTCGGGTCGTGCCAGCAGACGAGGCGGTCGTCGGCGGTCAGGCGCACGTCGCACTCGATCCCGTCCGCGCCGTCGGCGATGGCCTGCAGCATCGCGGCGCGCGTGTGCTCCGGCCACTGCGCGCTGGCACCGCGGTGGGCGACGACCTTGACGCGGGCAGGATCGGCGGGCATCCACCCAGCCTGTCACGCCCCGGAGGCTTCGTGTGCCGGACGGGTGGTGTCGTAGCGTCGGTGCGTGCGCACGGCCTACCTCGACCACCCGGGTCCGCTGCCGCTGGCGCACCGCGGCTTCTCGGCGGCCGAGCCGGAGAACTCGATGGCGGCGTTCGCGGCCGCCGTCGCGCTCGGCTTCCGGTACGTGGAGACCGACGTGCACGCGACGCGCGACGGCGTCGCTGTCGCCTTCCACGACGACACGCTCGACCGGGTCAGCGACGGCACCGGACGGATCGCCGACCTGCCGTGGTCGACGGTCGCGCGGGCGAGGATCGCCGGGACCGAGCCGGTCCCCCGCCTGGACGACCTCCTCGGCACCTGGCCGCAGTTGCGGGTGAACATCGACGTGAAGTCCGCGCACGCCATCGGGCCGCTCGTCGAGGCGATCGAGCGCACCCGCGCGCACGACCGGGTGTGCGTGGCCTCGTTCTCCGACGCACGACGCCGGGCCGTCGAGCGGGCTCTCTCCCGACCGGTGACGACGTCGGCCGGCACGGGGACCGCGGCGCGGTTCCGCGTGGCGGTCGCGACGGGCCGGGGTCGCGCGGTCGCGCGGGCGCTCGGCGCCGTCGACGGGCTGCAGGTGCCCGAACGGCACCAGCGCGTCCCCGTGGTCACGGCGGCGACGGTGGCCGCCGCGCACGCGGCGGGCCGGTTCGTGCACGTGTGGACGGTGAACGAGGCCGCCGACATGGTGCGCCTGCTCGACCTCGGCGTGGACGGGATCGTCAGCGACCGGGCCGACGTCCTGCGTGACGTCCTGGCCGCCCGCGGGCAGTGGTTCGGCGCCTGACCGGTCGCGCGGTGGGTGCGGCGGACGCAGGATGGCCGGACCCGACGAACGGAGTCACCGTGTCCGCCACCCCTGACCACCTGTCCGCCGACGAGGGCACCCGGAAGGTCGCCGACCTCGTCAAGGGCCACCGCATCGCGATGCTCACGAGCATCGCGGCGGACGGCACGCTCGTGTCGCGGCCGATGGCGCTACAGGAGATCGAGTTCGACGGGGACCTGTGGTTCTTCGCCGAGCGCAGCTCCCGCAAGGTCGCGAACGTCGCCGCGAACGCGCAGGTCAACGTCACGGTGGGCTCGGCCACGACGTGGGTCTCGCTGACCGGGACGGCCGTCGTCGTGGACAACCCGGAGCGCAAGCGCGAGCTGTGGAACGAGGCCGTGAAGGCCTGGTACCCGGACGGGCCTGACGACGACGGGCTCGTGCTGATCAAGGTCGTCGCCGACTCCGCCGAGTACTGGGACACCCCCGGGCGGCTCGCCACGCTGGTGTCCTATGCGAAGGCCCGGGTGACGGGCCAGCGGTACGAGGGCGGGGAGAACGCGCGCGTCGAGATGGAGTGACGCGGGGGCGGGACACTCGACCGTCAGGCGGCGAACGCGCGGCGGTGCCGCCCGGGCGTCGTGCCGAACCGCTCGCCGAAGTGCGCGCGCAGCGAGGCACCCGTGGCGAAGCCGACGTCCGCCGCGATCGCGTCCACGGGGCGGTCGGTGGTCTCGAGGAGCTCGCGGGCGCGCAGGAGCCGCTGGTCGAGCAGCCAGGCGCCGGGGCTCGCGCCGGTGCGTTCGCGGAAGCGCCGCGTGAAGGTGCGGCGCGACATGGCGGCGCGCGAGGCCCATGCGTCCAGTCCGACGCGGTCGGCCAGGTGCTCGAGCGCCCAGGTCAGGGCGTCGTCGAACAGGTCGCTGCCGGGCGCCGGGCGCAGGGGCGCCGGGATGAACTGGGCCTGGCTGCCGTCGCGGTGCGGTGCGAGCACGAGGGAGCGAGCGACAGCCGAGGCGGCCGCCGCGCCGAGGTCCTCGCGCACGAGGTGGATCAGGCAGTCCAGCCCGGCGGCCACACCCGCGGACGTCACGACGTCGCCTTCGTCGCGCCACAGGACGTCGGCACGCACGCGCACGCGAGGGGCGGCCGCGGCGAGCTCGGCCGCGGCGGCCCAGTGGGTCGCGACCTCGCGACCGTCGGCGATCCCCGCCCGTGCCACGACGAACGCGCCCAGGCAGAGCCCGACGACGCGCGCGCCGCGACGGTGGGCGGCCACGACGGCGGCCAGGAGGGCCGGGCTCGGGTCCGCCGTCGTGTCCCAGCTCGGCAGGACGACGGTGTCCGCGCCGGCGAGCGCCTCCAGCCCGTGCTCGACCAGCACGGGCCAGCCGGCGCTGGTGGGTACGGGACCGGGATCCTCCGCGCAGGTCACGAGGCGGTAGGGCAGCGGCAGCGGCCGTCGGGCGGTCCCCTGCAGCACCGCGTACGGCGCGGCCAGGTGGAACGGGCTGATGCCGGGGAAGGCGAGGACGGCGACCCGGTGCTCCCGCTGGGCGTTGACGACCATGGCCTGAATCTAGCGGTCCGCGTCTCGCGGGCCACTCGCGCGCTCGGTGCGAGGCGACCAGGCTCGAGCCATGACCACCCTCACCGCGCTCCACGTCGGCGGACCGACCCTGTTCCTGCGTTGGGCCGGCCGCGCCGTGATCTGCGACCCGACCTTCGACGAGCCCGGTGAGTACCCGGGCGGTGTCACGCTGCGCAAGCTCACCGGCCCGGCCGTCTCCCCCGCGGACCTCGGCCCGCTCGACCTCGCGCTCGTCTCGCACGACCAGCACGCCGACAACCTCGACGTCGCGGGCCGGGCGCTCCTCGGCTCGGTGCCCACTGTCGTCTCCACCACCACGGCCGCGGCCCGCCTGCCGGGCGTCGTCGGGCTCGAGCCCTGGCAGGCACTCCCCCTCGGCGACGACGGCGCGACCGTCACGGCCGTGCCCGCCCTGCACGGGCCGCCCGGGGCCGAGGCGCTGACCGGCCCAGTGGTCGGGTTCCTGCTGCGCGCACCCGGCGCGCCCACCGTGTACGTCTCCGGGGACAACGCGTCGGTCGACGTCGCGGCCGGCATCGCGCGCGAGGTCCCCGACGTGGACGTGGCGGTCCTGCACGCGGGCGCGGCGAACACGGGGCGCTTCCCCGAACCGCTGACGCTCGACGCCGAGCGGGCCGTCGCCGTCGCGGGCCTGTGGCCGCGGGCCGTGGTGATCCCCGTGCACGCGGACGGGTGGGCGCACTTCACGGAGCCGGTGGACGCCGTCGTGGGCGCGTTCGCGGCGGCCGGCCTGTCGCACCGCCTGCGCGTGCTCGTCCCGGGCGAGGAGACCGCCGTCGCCTTCGCGAGATGACGCTCCTACGCTGAGGCATGGCAGTCGTGGCCGTGACCGGGGTGACGGGATACGTCGGCGGGCGGCTGGTGCCGGAGCTGCTCGCCGCGGGGCATCGCGTGCGGGCCGTCGCACGCAACCCCGGGCGGCTGGCCGGCCGCGACTGGGCCGGCCGCGTCGAGCTCGTCACCGCGGACGCCGCCGACCTGGAGCAGGCGCGCACCGCGCTGACCGGGGTCGACGTGGCCTACTACCTCATCCACTCCCTGGGCTCCGGACGGCGCTTCGAGTCGCGCGACCGTCGCACCGCGCTGACGTTCGCGCGTGCCGCCCGGGAGGCGGGCGTCGGTCGCATCGTCTACCTCGGCGGCCTCCACCCGGACGTGCCCGACCTGTCGCCGCACCTCGAGTCACGCAAGGAGGTCGGCGAGATCCTCCTCGCCTCGGGCGTCCCGACGACGGTGCTGCGCGCCGCCGTCATCCTCGGCTCGGGCTCGGCGTCGTTCGAGATGATGCGCTACCTCACCGAGCGCCTGCCGGCGATGACGACCCCGCGCTGGGTCGACAACCGGATCCAGCCGATCGCGATCCGCGACGTGCTGCGCTACCTCGTGGCCAGCGCGGACATGCCGCCCGAGGTCAACCGCGCCTTCGACATCGGCGGACCTGAGGTGCTGACCTACCGGCAGATGATGCACCGCTACGCCGCGGTCGCCGGGCTGCGCCGCCGCGTCATCGTGCGCGTCGGCGTCCTGACCCCGCGCCTGTCGAGCCTGTGGGTCTCGCTGGTGACGCCCGTGCCCGGCCCGCTCGCGCGGCCGCTCGTCGAGTCGCTCGTGCATGAGGTGGTCTGCAAGGAGCACGACATCGCCGCCTACGCGCCGGACCCGCCGACCGGCCTCCTGGGGTTCGACGACGCCGTCCGGCTCGCCCTGGCCCGGATTCAGGAGGCCGACGTCGCGACGCGCTGGTCGAACGCCTCGGTACCAGGCGCCCCGAGCGACCCCCTGCCGAGCGACCCGGACTGGGCGGGCGGCTCGCTGTACCGCGACGAGCGCCGCACCCGGGTCGCCGCGCCGGCCGACGCCGTCTGGCGGGTGCTGCAGTCCGTCGGCGGCGAGCGCGGCTGGTACTCCTGGCCGCTCGCGTGGCGCGTGCGGGGGCTGCTCGACCGGCTCTCCGGCGGCCCCGGCCTGCGCCGCGGGCGCCGCGACCCGGTGCAGCTGTCCGTGGACGACGTCGTCGACTTCTGGCGCGTCGAAGAGGTGGTGCCCGGGCGGATGCTGCGCCTGCGCGCCGAGATGCGCCTGCCGGGCCTGGCCTGGCTCGAGCTCGCCGTGCGCCCCGAGCCCGGCGGCGGCTCGACGCTGCGCCAGGTGGCGACCTTCCACCCGCACGGCCTGGCCGGGCAGCTGTACTGGTGGTCGGTGGCGCCGTTCCACGGCGTGGTGTTCGGCGGGATGCAGCGCGGCATGGCCGCGGAGGCCGAGCGGCTGTGGGCGCAGACGACAGCGCCGTCGGCCTGACCTGACCGCTGCCCCCGGCGGTGCGGACGCGTCACACTGGGCGTGGAGGTGGCCGCCGTGGCTCCCGTCGACCCGGCCCTCCAGGCGGACCCGGTGCCCCGGGCCGGGCAGTCGCGCGACGCCTGGGCGGACAACCTGAAGGTGGTCCTCGTCGTCGGCGTGATCGTCGCGCACGTGACGATCGCCTGGACCGGCGTCGGCAGCTGGGTGTTCACGGAGGACCCGGTGCGCGAGCCGCTGTTCAGCGTGCTGGTGCTGGCCTCGAGCGGGGCGCTGTTCGGGCTCGCGGTGTTCTTCCTGCTCGCCGGGATGTACACGCCCGGCTCGCTCGCCCGGAAGGGCACGCGGCGCTTCGCGGTGGACCGCCTGGCGCGGCTCGGACTGCCCCTGCTGGGCTTCGTGCTGCTGGTCGCGCCGGTCGTGGAGTGGGTGGACCCGGACCGGGCCGGCTGGGAGCGCGGCTTCGTGGCCTACACGCTCGAGGTGGTCTGGTGGTCCTGGCCGACGCCGCCCTCGTGGGGACCGACGTGGTTCCTCGCCGTGCTGCTGCTCTTCTCCCTGGTCTACGCGGTGGTGCGGGCGATCGTTCCGGCCCGCGGCCCGCGCCCGCTGCGACGGCGCCACCTCGTCACGGTGGCGTGCGCGATCGCCGCCGTCAGCTGGCTGGTGCGCATCGAGGTCCCCGTGGGTGACGAGGTGGCCCGACTCGCGGTCGGGCAGGCGCCCACGTGGGTGGCAGGGTTCGCGATGGGCGTCGTGGGCGCGGAGCGCGGGTGGCTGGACCCGGTGCCCCCGGCCGTCGCCGCATGGGCCCGGCGCGTCGGGATCGGCGCCCTCGTCGCGACGGCCGTGCTGATCGGGGCCGCGGCGGCTGCCGGGGCGGACCTGGACGCGTTCGCGGGCTTCGGCACGTGGCAGTCGCTCGCGCTCGCCGCGATCGAGGGCGCCCTGGTGGTCTCGATGCCGCTGTGGCTGGTCGATCTCTTCCGGCGCCGGTTCGACCACCAGGGCACGGTGGCGCGCCGGGCGAGCCGGGCGGCCTTCGCCGCGTTCGTCGTGCACCAGCTCGTGCTCGTCGGCCTCGTGCTCGCGAGCCACGAGGTCGTCTGGCCGCCCGAGGTCGAGTGGGCGCTGGTGAGCGTCGCCGGGGTGGCGGGCTCGTTCGCCATCGGCGGGCTGCTCACCCGGCTACCCGTGGTGGGTCGGTATCTGTAGCCCGTGGCCCGGGCCTTGCTTGTCGCCGACGGTGGCGCGGGCCAAGATCACCCCGTGATCGACCACGTGGAGATCCAGGTCTCCGACTTCGAGGCCTCCGCCCGCTTCTACGACGCGGTGCTCGGCGCCCTGGGCGCCGTCCGCCAGGAGGACAAGTCCCCCCACGCCATCGGCTGGGGCGACCACGGTCCGGAGTTCTGGATCGGCACCCACCGGTTCGGCGAGGGCTTCCGCGAGTCGCACGTGGCTTTCGCCGCCCCGTCGCGCGCGGCGGTGGACGCGTTCCTGGCCGCCGCACGCGATGTGGGCGCCGAGGTGCTGCACGACGCGCGGGACTGGCCAGAGTACGTGGGCGGGCCGGTCGTCTCGTACTACGCCGCGTTCGTGCGCGACCCGGACGGCAACAACATCGAGGCCAACCACGCGGTCCTCGACCTCTCGCGCACCGACGCGTAGGCCGCGGCGGCCCAGAACCACGAAGACCCCTGCCCCGCGTCTCCGCAGGTCAGGGGCCTTCAGGTCGCTGTCTCAACGAGTGTCCGGAGGGGGACTTGAACCCCCACGCCCATAAGGGCACTAGCACCTCAAGCTAGCGCGTCTACCATTCCGCCACCCGGACAGGTGGTCGCTTCGAACCCCCGTCGGGGCTCTCAGCGCGGCAGACAACATAGCACGGTGCGGCGGCCCTCATGGACCACGGCCCGTGGGGCAGACTGGCGCTCGAGGGCCCGGACCACGCATCCGGCCCTCCGGTGTGTCGAACCCCACAGGAGGTGCGCATGGCCGACCGTGACGACGCCAGTCCGCTCGAGCCGGAGCGCCCCCGCGCATCGACCCGGCACCTCGTCGGGGCGACCCCCGCGGCCAAGAAGGTCGCGGGCGCCCGGCGGAACCCGAGCGTCGTCGGCTACGACGAGGACACGCCGCACTGGCTGCGCACGGCCGCCGGCTGGTCGTGGCGGCTCATCGTCGTCGTCATCGCCGTCGGCATGGTGGCCTTCGCGACGAACCGCGTGCTCATCGTCTTCATCTCCGTGTTCCTGGCGCTCGTCTTCACGGCCGTCCTGCGACCGCTGGTGAACCTCCTGTCACGGTGGGTGCCTCGCGGCGTCGCCACACCGTTCTCGATGATCTTCGCCGTCGCCGTGTTCGCGGGCCTGCTCACCTACGTCGGGTTCTCCGTGGCCGGCCAGTGGGAGGACCTGGGCAACCAGTTCAACGACGGCATCGGCGAGATCCTCAACACCCTCGAGCAGTCGCCCCTGCACATCACCGTCACGAACGAGGACGTGCAGGACTGGATCGCCAACGGCCAGAAGTGGGTCTCCGAGAACAGCGGCACCATCGCCTCGCAGGCGTGGGCGAGCGTCGGGTCGGTCGGCCAGGTCTTCGCCGTCCTCGCGCTGGCCACCTTCCTCACGGTCTTCTTCCTGCTGCGAGGCAAGGAGATGTGGGAGTGGTTCCTGAACCAGATCCCCGCGCGGCACCGCGAGTCCTGGTACCTGGGCGGCGGGGCCGCCTGGTACACGTTCTCCGGCTACACCCGCGGCACGTTCCTGGTGGCCGGCGCCGACGGCGTCCTCGCCGTGATCATCCTGCTCGTCCTCGGGGTGCCCCTGGCCGCGCCGCTCGCCGTGCTCGTGTTCATCGGCGCGTTCATCCCGCTCATCGGCGCGCCGCTGGCGATGGTCATCGCGATGGTCGTGGCGCTGGCCGCGAACGGCATCTGGAACGCGGTGTTCGTGGGCATCGCGATCGCGCTCATCGGCCAGTTCGAGGGCCACGTGCTCGAGCCGCTCGTGATGGGCAAGCAGGTCTCCCTGCACCCGGTGGTCGTGGCGCTCGTGGTGACCGCCGGCACCCTCATCGCCGGCATCCTCGGCGCGGTCATCGCGGTGCCGCTCGTGGCGGTGGCGTGGTCGGTGTTCTCGCTCCTGCGCACCGTCGACCCGCCGACGGACTTCTCCGAGCTCGACAAGGACGGTGTCGAGGAAGCCGTCGAGGAGATCGCGGACGGCACTCAGCGGTAGTCGCGCGACGCCGTCGGGATCTGCAGCGACAGCGGCGCCAGGTGCTCGGCCATGAGGTTCGTGGCGCCGTCGGCCCGCTCCAGGCGGCCGCGCACCACCATCGCCGCCGCCGTGCGCGCGACCGTCCGGAACCGCTTCCAGAGGCCCGCCGAGCAGATGACGTTGAGCAGGCCCGTCTCGTCCTCCAGCGACAGGAAGGTCACGCCCTGGGCGGTCCCCGGACGCTGCCGGTGCGTGACGACGCCGGCCACCGCCACCCGGGATCCCTCGCGGCCGACCATCGCCTCCTCCACCGTGATGACGCCGCCGCGCACCAGCCCGTCGCGCACGTACTGGGTGGGGTAGGAGTCGGGCGAGACGCCCGTCGCCCAGACGTCCGCCATGGCCGCCTCCACCTCGCTCATCCCCGGCAGCGTCGGCGCGTCCACGCCGACGGCGACCCCCGGCAGCGTGTCGGGGCCCTCCTGCGCGAGCGCGCCGGCCGCCCACAGGCCCGCGCGGCGCTCGATGCCGAAGCAGCCGAGCGCACCCGCCGTCGCCAGGGCCTCGATCTGCCGCGTCGTGAGCCGCACCCGTCGGACGAGGTCGCGCAGGTCCGCGAACGGGCCGCCCGAGTCCCGCTCGGCCACCATGGCCGCCGCCACGTCCGCCCCGATCCCCCGCACCGAGTCCAGCCCCATCCGCACCGCCAGCGCCGGGTCTGCGCGCACGAGCGCCGCCAGGTGCGGGACGGTGTCGCCCGGCCGCTCGGGCGCGCTGCCCGTGCCGTCGTCACCGGTCCGCTCGACGACGGCCTTCGCCCCCGAGAGCTGCACGTCTGGGCGCAGCACCGCCACCCCGTGCCGCCGCGCGTCGGCCGCGAGCGACTGCGGGGAGTAGAAGCCCATCGGCTGCGCCGCCAGCAGACCCGCGTAGAAGGCGGCCGGGTGGTGCACCTTGAGCCAGGCGCTGGCGTAGACGAGGTAGGCGAACGAGTACGCGTGCGACTCGGGGAACCCGAAGTCCGCGAACGCCTTGAGCTTGTCGTAGATCTGCTCGGACACGTCGGGCGTGACGCCGTTGGCAGCCATCCCCGCCATCAGCCGCGCCCGCAGCCGCTCCATCTTCTCGATCGAGCGCTTGGAGCCCATCGCGCGCCGGAGCTGGTCGGCCTCCGCGCCGCTGAACCCGGCGACGTCGATCGCCATCTGCATGAGCTGCTCCTGGAACAGCGGCACGCCCTTGGTCTTGGCGAGCGACTTCTCCAGCAGCGGGTGCAGGTAGGTCACGGGCTCCCGGCCGCGCACCCGGTTGATGTACGGGTGCACCGACCCGCCCTGGATCGGGCCCGGCCGGATCAGCGCGACCTCGATGACGATGTCGTAGAAGCACCGCGGCTGCAGCCGCGGCAGGGTCGCCATCTGCGCGCGCGACTCGACCTGGAACACGCCCACGGTGTCCGCCGCGCACAGGAGGTCGTAGACCGCCGGGTCCTCCTGCGGCAGCGAGTGCATCTCCAGGCGGGTCCCCTCGACCTGCTCCACCAGCCGGAACGCCACCTGCAGCGCCGTGAGCATGCCCAGCCCCAGCAGGTCGAACTTCACCAGGCCGGCGTCCGCGCAGTCGTCCTTGTCCCACTGGAGCACCGTGCGGCCCGGCATCCGCGCCCACTCCACCGGGCACACCTCGATCACCGGCCGGTCGCACATGACCATGCCCCCCGAGTGGATGCCCAGGTGCCGCGGCAGTCGTAGGAACCGGTCCGCCAGGTCGATCACCGCCTCGGGGATCTCCCCCAGGTCGCTCGCCGCGGGCGGCCGGTGCTCGGGGACGACGTCGCGCCCGTCCTCGCTGAGCACCAGGGCCTTCTCCCCCCGCGCGCGGCCCGGCGCGGCGAGCGACGGCGTCCACGTCGCCTCCGATCGCCCGACCGGAGCGCCGACCGGGTGGTCGACGTGCGGTCGAGGTCGGCGCCCGCCGTGCGGCCGCTCGGGCGGTTCGGCAGCCACCGGGTCGACGACCCGCGGCGGCGCCACGGGCTTGCCGAACACCCCGTGCGGTCCGTACCAGCTCGGCAGCTCCGCGACCGCCGTCGGGCCGACCGGTGCCGACCGGTGCACCGTCCACCACTCGCTCGCGGGCTCGGGTCCCTTGAGCGAGCCCCATCGCTCGATGCTCTTGCTCCAGGCGTCCTGCTGCCCGACGTCGTACCCGAGCGCCCGCGCGGCGTCACGCACCGCGGACTTCGGCCGGTAGGAGATGACGTTGGCGACCTGCGCCGCGTGCCGCCGCCCGAACCGTTCGTAGACGTGCTGGATGACCTCCTCGCGGCGCCCGGCCTCGATGTCCACGTCGATGTCCGGCGGGCCGTCGCGCTCAGGCGCGAGGAACCGCTCGAAGAGCAGCCCATGCCGGACGGCGTCGACGGCGGTCACCCCGAGCGCGTAGCAGACGGCCGAGTTCGCGGCCGAGCCGCGGCCCTGGCACAGGATGCCGTTGTCGCGGCAGAACGAGACGAGGTCGTGCACCACGAGGAAGTAGCCCGGGAAGCCGAGCGTCTCGATGATGCCCAGCTCGTGCTCGAGCTGGGCGTACGCGCCCGGCACCCGCTCGGCCCCGGGCGGGCCGTAGCGCTCGTGCGCGCCGCGCCGGACGAGCTCGCGCAGCCACGACGCCTCGTCGTGCCCCGGCGGCACCGGGTAGGGCGGCAGGTTCGGCGCGACGAGCGCGAGGTCGAACGCGCACTCGGCGGCGAGCGCGGCCGCCGCCTGCACCGCCTGCGGCCGCCGCCGGTGCCGCGCGAGCATCTCGCGCGCGGACCGCAGGTGGTTCCCCGGCCCCCCGGGCAGCCACCCGTCGACGTCGTCCAGGCTCGAGCGCGCCCTGACTGCCGCGAGGGCCGCGGCGAGGTCGGCATCGCGCGGGGTGGCGTAGTGCACGTTGCCGGTCGCGACGAGCGGCAGCCGCGCGTCGGCGGCGAGGGTGGCCAGGGCGTCGTTGCGGTCCCCGTCCCACGGGTCGCCGCTGTCGGTGACCTCGACCGCGACGTTGCCGGTGCCGAAGAGCGCGACCAGCCGGTCCAGCTCCCGACGCGCGGCGGGCAGGTCCAGGGACCGGCCGAGCGCGTGCGGGTCGCGTCGCACCCCGCGCTCCAGCGCCTGCCGCACCGCGCCCTTGCGACATCCGGTGAGCACGAGCCACTGGCCGTCCGCCGCGGCGGCGAGCTCCTCGATGCGGTACCGCGCCGCCCCCTTGGTCCCCGTCGCCAGGTGCGCGTCCGCGATCGCCGTCGACAGCGCGCGGTACCCGTCCGGCCCGCGCGCGAGCACGAGCAGGTGCGTCGCCCGCGGGTCGGGTGTGCCCGTCGGCGGGTCGAGCACCCCGTCGGGGTCCGGCAGGTGCAGCTCCGCGCCGAAGATCGTCGGCAGCCCGACCTCGCGCGCCGCCGACGCGAAGCGCACGACGCCGTACAGGCCGTCGTGGTCGGTCAGCGCGAGCGCGGTCAGCCCGAGCCGGGCCGCCTCGTAGGCGAGGTCCTCGGGCTGGCTCGCCCCGTCGAGGAAGCTGAAGGCCGAGTGCGCGTGCAGCTCGGCGTACGCGGTCGGGTGGCGCTCAGTCATAGAGCGCCTCGATGGTCCAGACGCCGTCGCGCAGCGCGAGCAGCACCGCCTGCCCGTCGTCGAGGGTCGCCTGCACGTACGCCCGGCGGTTGCCCTCGGGCGTCCACCACCGCTGCACGATCGGCCACGGCCCCGCCCAGCCGGTCACCGCCGCCTCGCGTTCGACGCCGTCGGCGGGCGGCCACCACACGACGGCCGGCTCGCCGCTCACCTCACCACGCGCGTCGACCTCGACCCGGCGGCCGTCGGCGTCGCAGACCTGGACGAGCTGCGGCGTCGCCAGGATGGTCGCGGGCGCGGGAGGCGGCAGGTGCCCGGGCCAGGGCGCCGCTGTCGGGCGCGCGGCCGGCGGGTCCTCGCCCCACGGAGTCAGGCGGACGCGGTCCCGGATCTCGCGCCCACCCTGGACCGCCGCGCCGAGCACCGCGTCGGTCCCCAGCAGGCCCTGGATCCGGTGCACGGCCCGGTGCGCACGCAGGTCACCGCCGCTGGCCTCGCCCCACAGCCGGCCCTGCTCGGCGCCCGCGGGTGCCACCTCCTCGGCACACAGCGCGAGCCTGACGATCGGCGCCGGGGCCGGGTCGCCGCCCGCACCCGGGCGCGCGAGCGCGTGGCCGGTCAGCCAGCCCTCGAGCTGCCAGCGCACCCGGTCGGTCATCCGCCCGACACCGAGGCCGCCCAGCGCCGCGTCGGTCCGCCAGGCCCGGATCAGCTCCTGGCCGTCCTCCGTCCGGGCGGTGATCCGCAGCCGGCCGCACGAGACCCCACGCTCGACCATCCGGGAGTGGAGCGCCTCGGCGAGCAGCCGCGCGGCGAACGCGGTGGCCTCGATCCGGTCCACCGGCGGGTCCAGGTCGCGCTCGACGGCCACGTCGGGCTCGAGCCGGCGCAGCGCCGCCGGACGGTCGTCGTCGCCGGCGGCCACGCGGTGCGCCCAGCGACCGAGGACCCCGAACCGGGTCTCGACGTCGGCGCGCGGCAGCCGGGCCAGGTCGCCGAGCGTGCGCAGCCCGAGCCGGCCCAGCAGGTCCACGAGCTCGGCGACGGCGCCCGGTTCGCCGGCGGCGACGTGCACCAGCTCACCGATGCCGAGCGGGGCCAGGAACGCCGCCGTCCCGCCCGGAGGGACGATCAGGTCGGCACGCGCGGCCAGGACGGCGGCACCCACGCCGTCCGCCATGCCCACCCGCGCCTCGTAGCCCGCCAGTCGCGCGACGGCGTCGACGAGCTCCCCCGCGAGCGTCTCCTCCGAGCCGTGGTAGCGGCCCGCGCCCCGCGCCGGCAGCAGCACGAGGCCCGGGCGGACCACCTCGATCCCCGAGACCACCGTCTCCGCGGCGACCGCCACCGGCTCGAACGCGCTGACGTCACGCCCCGGGTCGGCGTCGAGCAGGACGAGCCCGGGGAAGGCCTCCTGCGCGTGCCGACGGCGCATGCCCCGGCGCACCCCGGCCGCCCGGGCCAGCGCGGACACCGCGACCACGCGACGACCGTCGTGCACGGCGGCCGGCACGTGCGCGGGGACCTCGGCAGCCGTCATGGCGGCGAGCACCGGCCAGTCGGGCACCCAGAGCGCGGCCGTCCGGGGTGGCGCCCCGTCCGCTCGCCCGCCGCGGGGCCCGCCCGCGCGAACCGCCGCCGTCGCGTCGTCGACGAGGGTCATCCCGCCCGCCTGCCCGCCCAGGGTCCGGGCACGACGTCGCCGAGCTCCGGCCGTGCGGGCGTCCCGGCCGTCGCACCGGCAGGCGGCGGCACGACCACCTCGGCGGTCCACCCGCGCGCCGCCGCGCCGCGCCCACCGCCACGCACCGTGAGCCGCCTGGCCCGCAGCCTGCCCTCACCGCGGCCGAGACCCTCCCACCGCGCGACCTGCGAGGTCAGCGTCACGTGGGCACCCGGCCACGGCGTCGTCGAGACGAGCACCGCGTCCCGCTCGCGGGCCCGTGCCGACAGCCGCCGCCGGTCGGCGTCCGTGAGCGCGACGTCGCCGACCACCACCACGTCCACGCCGTCCAGCAGCGCCGCGACGACCGTCGGACCGTCCGGCCCCGGAGCGGGGACGAGGACCAGGCGCGCGAGGTCGAGGCCGAGCTCGTGCGCGGCCAGCACCCCGACGCGCGGCAGCCCGACGAACGCCGCCCAGCTCCCGGCCCGCGACGCCTCGGCCAGCAGCGCGAGGACGAGCGAGGTGGAGCCGCCGACCACCAGGGTGCCGCCCCGTTCGAGCCCCGCGGCGGGCAGCAGCCCGGTCAGCGTGGCGTGCACCGGCAGCAGCCGCGCCGCCGAGACCTCGAGGGGCGCGCTCCGCGCGTCGGCGGCGGACGTGGGCTCGAGGACCTCGCTGCGGTCAGCGAGACCGTCACGGGCGCCGGCGGGCGGTCGGCGCACCCACGTGGCCGTCCCCGTCCGTTGCTCGGCACGGGCGAGCACGGCCCGGGCGAGCGCGGCACGCTGCTCCGAGGTGGTGGCCGAGGTGCGCGCGTCGGCCGACCCGACGGTCATCGCACTCATCGCCCCTCCGAGATCGTCTCGAACACCTGTTCGAGTATCTCAGTGAACGCCGACACGCGGCGAGTGTCAATCCGGCCTCATCCGACCGGTCGGCACCCCGTCCATCCCGGGCCCCGACGCGCGTCGCGAGGTAACCTCGGCAGGGCGACGAGCCCGGAGTCGAGCCGGGGTCGAGCCGCCACGACGACCGTCCGAAGGAGCACGGATGAACCTCGAGCGACCGGTCCCCCCGGACCCCTACACGATGCTCCCCCCCGTCCCGTCGTTCGTCCTGACCAGCGACGACGTCACCGACGGCGAGATGATGCCCGCCCCGTTCACCGCTGCGGGCGGCAACACCTCCCCGCAGCTCGCATGGTCCGGTTTCCCCGAGGGCACGCTGGGCTTCGTCGTCACCTGCTACGACCCGGACGCGCCCACCCCCGCCGGCTTCTGGCACTGGACCCTGGCGAACCTCCCGGCGAGCGTCACGTCGCTGCCCCGCGGCGCGGGCGACGGCTCGCACCTGCCTGCGGGCGCGGTCCAGACCCGCAACGACGCCGGGTTCCCCGGCTACGTCGGCGCTGCGCCACCCCGGGGCGACCGCGCGCACCGCTACTACTTCGTCGTGCACGCGTTGGACGCCGAGCGCCTGGACGTCGACGCGGACGCGACCCCGACGGGCGTCGCCTTCCAGACGGTGTTCCACACGCTGGCGCGCGCGACCCTGACGCCGCTCTTCCAGCACTGAGCCGCTCGTCCGGGATCAGACCACCCAGAGCAGCGCACCGAGGACGTCCGCCCACCGCTCGCGGTACTCGGCGCGCAGCCCGGGACCGTCGGCACCGAGCCCTGCCCAGCCGGTCTGCTCGACGGTGACCCACGTCGTGACCCAGCTCGCCTCCGCGAAGCCCACGCGGACGTCGGTGAGCTCGGCACCGGGCCGCACGCGCCAGGCGAGGCCGATCTCGCACGGCGGCCGCCAGCGCAGCACCGTCGCGAACGGGTGCTCCGTGCCGTCGTCCCAGACCTCGGCGACCTGTCCACCGGCCCAGGGGTCCAGGCGGACGTCGACCACCCGCTCGGGGGCCGCGCACTGACCCTCGACGGGCCACCACGTGCCGAGCCGACGGGCGAACACGTCGACCACGTGGTCCCGCGGGCGAGCGACCAGCACGCGCACGCGCAAGGGCGCCACGGAGGTGGGCGCCGCCCGCGCGTCGAGGGGTCGGCGGCCCGCCTGGGCGCTCCCCCGGCGGGCCGGCCTGGGCAGGAGGTCGGCCATCCACCGATCGTCCGCCCGGATTTCCACGGTCTCGACGGTCGTAGGTCCCGCCGCCGCCCTCGTCGCGCAGGCTCAGGCGGGCCACGCCGCCGAGTGTGCGTCCACGGCGGACTCCGCGTCCGCGGCCGGAGGCGCGGCGTGCCGGTCGAAGAACACGCGCGCGACGAGCTCGCGCCGACTGCCGACGCCCGCCTTCTCGAACACCGACTTCAGGTGGTCCTGCACCGTCCACGGCGACAGGTGCAGCCGCGCCGCGATCTCGCGCGTCCCGGCCCCGGCGAGCACCGCCGCGACCACCGACCGCTCGCGTGCGGTCAGACCGAGCGCCGCGAGCACCAGAGGCACCACCTCGGCCGGCCGCGCGTCCTCGATCGTCACCACCACCTGGCGGCCCACCCCGTCACGTGCGGCGAGCGGCGAGGCGTGCACCACCAACCACCTGCCCGACGGCGCCCGCACGCGCAGGCGGGGCAGCCCGCCGCCGTCGTCCCGCCCGGCCCGACGCGCGGCGGCGACGATCGCCCCCACCGGCGTCGGCAGCACGCCCCACGCCGACCCGCCCAGCTCCTCGATCCGCGCCTCCGCCGACGCCGTGACCTGCGCGACCCCGTCCGACGGGTCGACCACGAGCACGGCGGGACCGTCCGCCACCGCACCGGCGGGGGTGCCGGCCGCCCTCGCCACGTCCGCCACGAGCCCGGCACGCAGGCCGTGCGCGAGCGACGGAACCACCCGGGCGAGGAAGTCGGCCTCCGCGGGGCTGAACCCGCTCGGCCGGTCGGTGCGGTAGAGGGCCAGGTGGCCCCACATCCGGCCGTCGGCGACCGCGGCGGCCCGCATCTCGTGGCGCAGCCCGTAGTACGGGACGAAGTAGTCGCGGTGGCGCGAGCTGCGCGCGGGGTCCCCGCCGGCGTCGTCCGCGAGCACGCCGACGTGCGAGGGGCGGCGCGCGAGGTCGGTGAAGAGGTTGACCTCGTCGAGCAGGTACTCGTGCTGGAAGAACTCGAGGTCCCGGGTGTCGGGCAGGTGCACCTTCGCCGACCCCGTGAGCAGGCCGGTCGCCGGGTCGGCCGGTCCCATGCAGCCGGCCTCGAACGGGACCGCCGCGGCGAGCAGCTCGAGGGCGCCACGGGAGAACGCCGTCCACTCCAGTCCGGAGCGGGCGAGCGCCTCGAGCCCACGGCGGACCGGCTCAGTCCGCAAGGTCACCACGTCGGCAATTGTGCGCTTGTGCCCGGTTAAAACCAATCCCCGCCGATCATGAGTCGCCTGTCCCCCCAGGTTCCTGGGGGGCACGCTCCCCACGGCGATGGGATGGTCGCGCGCGACGGCGGCGACGCAGGATCGGCGACCATGACTCTCATCTCCGAGCCCACCGGCTCCCAGGGCCGCCACGCGGCCGACCCCGCACCAGGGGACCTCACCGACCTCGCGGGAGGGCTGACCGGCCGTCTCGTCACGTCGGCCGACGCCGACTGGGACGCGCACCGCATGCCCTGGAACGTCGTCGTGGACCAGCAGCCGGCCGCCATCGTCGTGGCCGCCGGCGCCGACGACGTCGTCACGACCGTCCGGTATGCCGCCGCGCACGGCCTCGCCGTGGCCGCGCAGCCCGGCGGGCACGGCGCGTCGCGCGCGTCCGACGGCACGATCCTCCTGCGCACGGGCGCCCTGGACGACATCTGGATCGACGCCGACGCGCGGGTCGCCCGCGTGGGCGCGGGCGTGAAGTGGGGCGCCCTCCAGGCCGCCCTGGACGGCACGGGCCTCAGCGGCCTCGTCGGCTCGAACCCGGACGTGACGGTCGTCGGGCTCTGCCTGGGCGGCGGCATCGGCTGGCTCGGCCGCGCGTTCGGTCGCGGGTCGGACGCCGTCCGCTCGTTCGAGGTCGTCGACGCCGAGGGCCAGCACCGCTGGGTCACCGACGCCAGCGACCCCGACCTGATGTGGGCTCTGCGCGGTGGGGGCGGCGACCTCGCCGTCGTCACGGCCGTGGAGCTGGACCTCTTCCCCGTCCCGGAGCTCGCGGCCGCGACCCTCGCGTTCCCCGGCGACGCCGCGGCGTCGGTGCTCCGCGCGTTCGCCGCCGTGACCCGCACGGCGCCCCGCGAGCTCACCCTGTGGGCGAACCTCATGCACCTGCCGGACGCCCCGTTCGTCCCCGAGCCGATGCGCGGGCAGTCGTTCGCGATGGTCACCGCCTGCTTCCTGGGCGACGCCGACGCGCTCGACGCGCTCGTCGCGCCCCTGCGCGAGGCGGGCCCCGTGCTGCGCGACGAGGTCCGCGCGATCACCCCCGGCCAGCTCGGCATGATCGCCGAGGAGCCCGTCGACCCCACGCCCGCCGTCATGGCCGGGACCTTGCTGCACACCCTCGACGACGCCGCCGTCGACGCCCTGCTGGCGCAGATCGGCGTCGGTACCGGCACCGTCCTCGCGGGCGGCAGCATCCGGCACCTGGGCGGCGCGCTCGCCGAGCGCCGGTCGAGCGCCGTCGCCGGGCCGATCGCCGAGCCGTACTCGTTCGCGGCGATGGGCATCGTCCCGGTACCCGAGCTCGCCGGCGTCGTGGACGCCCAGCTCGACGCCGTCGTCGCGGCGCTCGGCCCGTGGTCCACGGGCCGCTCGGTCCTGACGTTCCTGGACCGCGGGGAGTCGATGGCCCGCTGCTACGACGGGCCGCTCCTGGCCCGGCTGCGGGCGGTCAAGGCCGCCGTCGACCCCGACGGCGTCGTCCGCTCCAACCGTCCGATCCCGCAGGCCTGACGCCGCCACCTGCCGAAGCGGCATCCCCCGGAGGGACGCAGGCCCCGCACGTCACGCCCGACGCGCGGGGCCTGCGCCCGTCTGGAGCACTAGCACGTCGACGCCTGCAGGGACGGTCGCTCGAGCGCCTCGGCCGCCCGGTACAGCACCCGGGCGAGACGCGCCCGGGCGGCGATGCTGCGGCGCCGCCCACGCCGCTCGTCCGGGACCACGGGGGCTCCCGGCAGGGCCGAGTGCGACAGGGCCCATGAAGCCTCGACGGCCACGAGGGCCAGTCCTTCGTTCATCTCATCCTCCTGCTACCACTCATCACCGCTATGCTGGAATCGTAGCGGTTGTGCTACCAGCGATCTACGTTTTATTGGTAGCAGTTCTGCGTCACGCGCCATCACGAGCCCCGGGAGGACCGTTGGAGAGCACGGCCGCACCCGCCCGCGCCACGACCGGCGAGGGCCGCGAGTGGTTCTGCCTCGACGTGGTCAACCTCGTGGACACGCGCGAGGAGGCCGCGTACACGTACGCGCAGGTGCTCGACTGGGTCCGCGACGCGGGCGGGCTCTCCCCCGCCGTCGCCGCGGAGCTCGCGTCGGCGGCCGCCGGCGCCCCCGAGGACGCCGCCGACGAGGTGCGCCGCATGGTCGAACTGCTGCGCGCCGAGTTCACCGTGTTCCACGGGCTCGCGACCGCCGGACGCACCGACGACGCGCCGCTGGCGGCGATCCAGGCGGTGCACGCCGAGGCCCTCGCGCACGGGCGGCTCCAGCACTCCGAGCGCGGCTTCGACTGGACGTGGGAGCCCGATCTGCGCCTGCCCCGCTGGCTCGTGGCCCGCTCCGCGATCGAGCTGGTCACGGGCGGGCCGCTGGGCCGCGTGAAGGTGTGCGCCTCCGAGGACGGCTGCAACTACCTCTTCGTCGACACGTCGAAGAACAACAGCCGACGCTGGTGCAGCATGGCCGACTGCGGGAACACCGCCAAGGCCCGGCGGCTCACAGAGAAGCGCCGGGCGAGCCGCGTCGCCGACCGCTGAGCGGCCAACGACGGGCCCGGTCGGGTCGGTCATGTGCGTCATGATCACGACCGTAGGAATTCGAGCGCGCTCGAAGTCCAGGGGTTATCGCCGGGAGATCGACGACCGCCCTGGACGGGTCAGGCGCGCGTCGCCCAGAACGCCACGGCGGATGCCGCCGCGACGTTGAGCGAGTCCACTCCGCCGGCCATCGGGATCCGCACGACGACGTCGGACGCCGCCACCGCGCGCCGGCTCAGGCCGTCGCCCTCCGTGCCCAGCAGCAGAGCCAGCCGCTCGGGTGGCGAGGCGACCAGCTCGTCGAGCGTGACGGCGTCGTCCGCGAGCGCGAGCGCCGCGACCGTGAAGCCCGCCGCGCGCAGGTCACCCAGCCCGTCCGGCCACGGCTCCAGTCGCGTCCACGGCACCTGGAAGACGGTGCCCATCGACACCCGGACGCTGCGGCGGTAGAGCGGGTCCGCGCAGTCCGGCGAGACGAGGACCGCGTCGACGCCGAGCGCCGCCGCCGACCGGAAGACGGCGCCGACGTTGTTCGACTTTGGTGCGCGACCTACTTCGCGCCGCTCCTCTTCGAGCTAGGGACATACTCCCAGAAACTCGGGTAGAAGCGAGAGAGAGGACTCTCGGCCGCTTCACCGTCCTCCATCGCCGCTCGGCACTGGCGGGCGATCTCCTGGCGATGAAGGTCTAGTTTCGGGACGAGCGTATAGATGCTCGACATGTCAATGACGACGGTTCTGAACTGCCCAACGTCGAAGGGAAGGGTATCCGCTGACCGGATGATCTGGACGACCGGCTTCCGAGTTGCGTGCCTGAGGGCAAGCTCGTAGTAGACGTTGGGATTACCGAAGCTCAGGTCGGCGATTACCATCTTTGCGCGCGCAAGGTGATCGATTACTTGGCCGGTAATCATGCCAGGCTTGCTGATCTGGTCGGCCCGCACAGGCTCAAGACCCAACTCGCGCAGCGCCGGTTCGATGAGCGACGAGAGGACCAGGTCGGCATGCAACCGTTGCTCAGAGTCCTCGGCCCCGATCGGAGACACAACGAAGCAGGTGCCTTGAAGGTCAGTCCTAGCAGTCACCGCTGGCTGAGGCTCGGGTGAGGCAGTGACCGCCGCCGCACGCTCAGGCGTTGTGTCACCGCCGCTCGCGCGACCAGTCACGATGGCGTCTTCCTCGCTCGCGTCAGGCAGGCGGTCCAAGACATCTTCTGCCGAGACGAGGTGCTCCGACCCCCCAATGGTTCGGATCAGACCCAGATCCCGGGCGTTCGCAAGGAACGTCTCCACCGCCTCGGCAACTTCTGCCTCGTCGACGCCTGCATCCGCCATTGCGTCCCTTAGGACTTGCACGCTGGGCAAGCGACTGCTCTTGTACTTCTCGAACACCGCCTTGAATGGAGGGACCTCCATGATTGCGAGCTGGATGCGCGCCTTGAGTCGGGAGGCTGCCGGGACAAGCGCGTCAGTGGCGAGGCGACCCTTGTCGGTCAGGTCCAGGAACTCGGCCTTGTAGCTTCCCGTGGTGATCCCATACTGCGCGCTCGCCGTGATGAGTTTCCGCGTGAGGCTGCTGTCCGGTGACCGCTCGACGGCCTCCAGGAGGGTGAGCCTGCGGATCTGTTGGCCCGCGCCGTGCTTCTGGATCGCGTCGGCGATGAAGAGAGCCTCCGCGAAGGATGTCCCGGGAAACGAGCGCTCTCGCCGTCTCCTGGCCTTCTTCTCAACGGCACCGTCGCCGTTCTCGCCGTTCTCAGTTGGAGCTTCGCTGGCGTCGTCGCTCGACATGAGGCGGACTATAGTCCGGCGCGCCACGGGCCTGGGCCTACTTCGGTCGCGTCTCCCAGAACGCTACCGCCGCCGCAGCAGCAACATTGAGAGAGTCAACACTGGCGGCCATGGGTATACGAACGACGACATCGGCTGCGTCAATGGCGTGACGTGAGAGGCCGTCACCCTCGGTACCGAGGACGAGCGCCAGACGGTCCGGAAGCGCCGCGCTGAAGTCGTCGAGCGGCACGGCACTGTCGCTAAGCGCGAGCGCCGCCACTGTGAACCCATGCAGACGTAGCTCCTCCAAGCCGTCAGGCCAGGGGTCGATTCGCGTCCACGGCACCTGGAACACAGTGCCCATCGAGACGCGGATGCTCCGCCGGTACAGCGGGTCGGCGCATCGCGGTGTGACGAGCACTGCATCGACGCCGAGCGCTGCTGCACTCCTGAATCCCGCTCCAAGATTCGAGTGATCGACAACATCTTCGAAGATCGCGATGCGTCGAGGTGGCGCAGCAAACCCGAAGCCGGTGCCGACGTTCGTGTGGTCGACGATGCCCTCGAGCACCGCCACCCGACGTGCGCCCGCTCCCCCACGGGCCGCGGACAGCAGGTCCGCCACGGCGGGCAGCTCCGGGCGCTGCATCGCCGCCAGCGCACCGCGGTGCAGGTGGAAGCCCGTGAGGGTCTCCACGATCTCGGCCGGGCCCACGTACACCGGCACGTCGCCGAACCGGGCCTCGACGTCGGCGAGCAGGTCCGCGAGCTCGGGCAGCCAGCGCTCGGTCATGAGGAACGACCGCGGCCGGTGCCCGGCCTCGAGGGCCCGGAGGATGACCTTCGTCGACTCCGCCATGTACAGCCCGCGCTCCGGCTCGAGCCGGCGGCGCAGCGCGACGTCCGTCAGCCGCGTGTAGTCGGCGAGGCGCTCGTCGTCGAGGTCGGTCAGACGGATGATCGGCACGCGAGGATTCTGCCGCGCGTCGCGCCTGCGCGACGTACCCACGAATTCTCCCGGCCCGGACGGGGTCAGCGGGCGGTCGCCGCACCTACGCTCCCTCCATGGGCGGTCTCGGCGCGCGCGTCGCCAGCAGCGTCTCGACGCTCGCCCCCGGCTACTTCGCCCTCGTCATGGCCAGCGGCATCCTGTCCGTCGGCATGGAGCTTCGCGGCCACCACACCCTCTCGTGGGCCCTCCTGGTCGTGTGCGCGCTCGCGTACGCCACGCTCGGCACCCTGACCGCGCTCCGGATCGCCCGATTCCGGGAGCTCGTGGCCGACGAGTTTCGCGACCCCCGCCGCGGGTTCGGCTTCTTCACGTTCGTGGCCGGGACGAACGTGCTCGGCGTGCGGCTCGGCATGGAGGGTGCGCACACGGCCACGGCCGCACTCCTCGCCGTCGCCGGTGTCGGCTGGCTCGTCCTGGGGTACGTGGTGCCGTGGACCGCGGTCCTCGGGCGCAGCGAGCGGCCGGTCGTCGCGACCGCCAACGGCACATGGTTCATCTGGGTCGTCGCGAGCCAGTCGGTCGCCGTCGCCGCCGCCTCGCTGGAGCCCGTCGTCACCACGGGCCGGCGCGAGCTCGCGGTGCTCGCCGTCGTGTCGTGGTCCGTCGGCGCGTTCCTCTACGCGGCCGCGGGCGTCATCGTCGCGCTGCGCCTGATGCTCTACCCGCTGCTGCCCGAGGACCTGACGCCGCCCTACTGGGTCACCATGGGGGCGCTGGCGATCACCGTGCTCGCGGGCGCACGCATCGTCGAGATGGCCGACGCACCCATGGTCGACGTCACGCGCGGGCTCGTGGCCGGCCTGTCCGTCGGCTTCTGGGCGTTCGCGACCTGGCTGATCCCCGCTCTGGTCGCGGCAGGCTGGTGGCGCCACGTCACGCACCGCGTGCCCCTGCGGTACGAGTCGTCGTTGTGGAGCATCGCGTTCCCGTTCGGCATGTACGCCGTCGCGGGCATCTACCTGGGCCGCGCGGACGGCCTGCCCATCGTCGGCACCGTCGGTGCCGCCTGGCTCTGGGTGGCGTTCGCCCTGTGGTCGGCCCTGCTCGTCGCGATGCTGCGCCACCTGTGGCGGACCGTCCTCCGGCGCCCGGCCCACACGCCCGCGGGCCCCGACCGGATCACCGGTGGGGCCCGCGGGGGACGGCGCTGATGCGTCCGAGCGCTCAGTCGACCTCGGCTGCGGCGGCCGCGAACTGGCTCGCGTACAGGCGCGCGTAGGCTCCGCCCGCCTCGATGAGCTCGGCGTGCGAGCCCTGCTCGACGATCGCGCCGTTCTCCATCACCAGGATGACGTCCGCGTCGCGGATCGTGGACAGCCGGTGCGCGATGACGAACGAGGTCCGGCCCTGCCGCAGCGCCGCCATGGCGTGCTGGACGAGCACCTCGGTGCGGGTGTCGACCGAGCTGGTCGCCTCGTCGAGGACGAGGATCGGCGGGTCGGCGAGGAACGCGCGGGCGATGGTCAGCAGCTGCTTCTCGCCGGCGCTGACGTTGCTCGCCTCCTCGTCGATGACCGTGTCGTACCCGTCCGGCAGGGTGCGGACGAACCTGTCGACGTGCGTGATGCGCGCCGCCTCGACGACCTCGTCCTCCGTCGCCCCGAGCTTCCCGTAGGCGACGTTGTCGCGGATGGTGCCGCCGAACAGCCACGTGTCCTGCAGCACCATGCCGATGTTCTGCCGCAGCTCCTCGCGGTCCATCTGCGCCACGTCCACGCCGTCGAGCGTGATCCGGCCGCCGTTCAGCTCGTAGAACCGCATGAGCAGGTTGACCAGCGTCGTCTTGCCGGCACCGGTCGGGCCGACGATGGCGACCGTCTGGCCGGGCTCCGCCACGAGCGACAGGTCCTCGATGAGCGGCGCGTCCGGCGAGTAGCTGAACGCGACGTTCTCGAAGGCCACGCGCCCGCGCACGACGTCCGGGCGCGGCCCGGCGGCCGGCTCCGGCGACTGCTCCTCCGCGTCGAGCAGCTCGAAGACCCGCTCGGCCGACGCGAGGCCCGACTGGAGCAGGTTCATCATCGACGCGACCTGCATGATCGGCTGCGTGAACTGGCGCGAGTACTGGATGAACGCCTGGACGTCGCCGATGGTCATCGACCCCGACGCCACCCGCAGCGCACCCACCACCGCGATGACCACGTAGTTGAGGATGCCGATGAACATCATCGCCGGGTGGATGAGGCCCGAGATGAAGTGCGCCTTGAACGTCGCCTCGTAGAGGGCCTCGTTCTCGGTGTGGAACGTGTCGGACGCCGCCTTCTGCCTGCCGAAGACCTTCACCAGCGCGTGCCCGGTGTACATCTCCTCCACGTGCGCGTTGAGCGTGCCGGTGCGCTGCCACTGGGCCGTGAACTGCGGCTGCGAGCGCTTGGCGATCATGGCCGTGACCACGCCCGAGACCGGGATGACGACGAGCGAGATCACCGCGAGCAGCGGCGAGATCCAGAACATCATGGCCAGCACGCCGAGGATGGTCAGCACCGAGCTGATGAGCTGGCTCAGCGTCTGCTGCATCGTCTGGGCGATGTTGTCGATGTCGTTCGTCACGCGCGAGAGCAGCTCGCCGCGCGGGTGGGAGTCGATGTAGGACAGCGGGACCCGCCCGAGCTTGGCCTGCACCCGCTCGCGCAGGCGGAACACGGTCCGCTGCACGATGCCGGTCGTCACCAGGCCCTGGAGGTAGCCCAGCAGCCAGGCGCCGAGGTAGAGCGCGAGCGCGATCATCAGCACCCGGCGCAGGTCGTCGAAGTCGATGCCGACGCCCGGCACGACGCCGTCCGTCGCGCTGATGACGTCGGCCAGCTCCGTCTGACCCTGAGCCCGCAGCCCCTCGACGATCTGGTCCGTCGTCGCGCCCGCGGGAGCCTGCCGGCCGAGCTGGATGCCGAGGAACCCGCGGAAGACGACGTCCGTCGCCCAGCCGAGCACCTTCGGGCCGAAGACCGTGCCGGCGACGCTGCCCAGCGTCAGCAGCACCACGAGGGTGAGCCGGCCCCGCTCGGGGCGCAGCTCGCCCAGGAGCCGCCTGAGCGAGCCCTTGAAGTCGAGCGGCTTGGCCGTGGGCATGCCCATGCCCATGTGCCCCATGGGGCCACCACCCGGGCGACGCGCGGGCGCGTGCTGGCGCCCCGCCCGTCCGGTACCGGCCGCGGGGGCCTCCGCAGCCGCCGCGCCCTCGGCCGCGGTCGCCGGGGCGTGCTCGGTGCTACCGGTGCGCGCGCTCATGCCGCCTCCTCCTCGGTGACCTGGGAGAGCACGATCTCCCGGTACGTCTCGTTGTCGGACATGAGCTCGTCGTGCGTCCCGATGCCCACCACCGCGCCGTCGTCCAGGACGACGATCCGGTCGGCGTGCCGGATGGTGCTCACACGCTGCGCGACGACGACCACCGTCGCGTCCTTCGTCTCGGGCGCGAGCGCGGCGCGCAGCGCGGCGTCGGTCGCGAAGTCCAGCGCCGAGAACGAGTCGTCGAACAGGTAGATCTCCGGCCGGCGCACGAGCGCCCGGGCGATGGCCAGGCGCTGGCGCTGCCCGCCGGAGACATTCGTGCCGCCCTGCGTGATCTCGGCGTCGAGCCCGCCCATCTCCCGGACGAAGTCCGCGGCCTGCGCCACCTCGAGCGCGTGCCAGACCTCCTCGTCGGTGGCGTCCTCCTTGCCGTACCGCACGTTGCTGGCGACGGTCCCGCTGAACAGGTACGGCTTCTGCGGGACGAGCCCGATCGTGCCCCACAGCGTGTCCAGGGCCAGGTCGCGCACGTCGACGCCGTCGACCAGCACCGCGCCCTCGGTGGCGTCGTAGAGCCGTGGGACCGTGCCGAGCAGCGTCGTCTTGCCCGAGCCGGTCGAGCCGATGATCGCCGTCGTCTCGCCCGGGGCGGCGACGAACGAGACGTCGCGGAGGACGGGGTCGGTGGCGCCGGGGTAGGCGAACCCGACCCCGCGCAGCTCGAGGTGTCCTCGGCGCGCAAGCTCGGTGACGGGCACCTGCGGGGGGACGACGCTGGTCCGCGCGTCGAGCACCTCGCTGATCCGGCCCGCGGAGACCTCCGCGCGCGGGACCAGCATGAACATCATCACGGCCATCATCACCGAGATGAGGATCTGCATGAGGTAGCTCAGGAAGGCCGTCAGCGACCCGACGCCGAGGCCGTCCTGGATCTCGTAGGCGCCGAACCAGAGGACCGCGGCGCTCGACAGGTTCATGATCAGGAACACGGTCGGGAACATGAACGACATGAACCGGCCGACGCGCAGGCCCACGTCCATGAGGTCCGCGTTCGCACCCGCGAACCGCACCTTCTCGTGGTCGTCGCGGACGAACGCGCGGATTACCCGGACGCCGCCGATCTGCTCGCGCAGCACGCGGTTGATCGCGTCGATCCGCTTCTGCATCGACTGGAAGAGCGGCCGCAGCCGCACGACGGCGAACCCGAGCAGCGCGCCGAGCATCGGCACGATGACCACCAGCAGCCACGACAGCTCGACGCTCTCGCGGAGCGCCATGATCACGCCGCCGACGAGCATCACCGGGGCGGCGATCATGATGGTCAGGGTCATGTACACGACCGTCTGGACCTGCATGACGTCGTTCGTGGTCCGCGTGATGAGCGACGGTGCGCCGAAGCGGCCGAGCTCGCGGGCCGAGAACGTCTGGACGTGGTCGAAGACGCCCGCACGCAGGTCGCGGCCGATGGACATCGCGACCCTCGCCCCGGCGTACACGGCGCCGATGGAGGCCCCGATCTGCACCACGGTGATGGCGAGCATCAGGCCGCCGAGCCGCATGATCAGGCCCGTGTCGCCCTGCGCGACGCCGTCGTCGATGATGTCGGCGTTCAGGCTGGGCAGGTAGAGGTTGGCGACCGCCTGCGCCAGCTGCAGGACGACCACCACGCTCACCAGGCCGCCGTATGCGCGAAGCCGGCGGGAGAGCAGCCGGATCAACATGTGTGGTCCTCCGAGATCGGATGGCGGACGGCGCCGTCGCAGAACAGCGTCGCGAGGTCGTGGGGGCCGAGGACGGGCCGGGGCCCGGGGCCGAGTGGTCGGTTGATGGTGAGCACGAAGCCGACGAGCATCCGCGCGCAGAGCGCAGGCTCGAGGCGCAGCTCCGCCGCATGAGGATCCAGCACGTTCGCCACTGCGCGCACCACGATTTCGACCGGGTGGTCGGCCCAGCCCGGCTTGTGCGCGTGCCCAGGGTGGCCGTGCCCGTGGGGCGTGGCCGTCGGCTGACCCAGCGAGGCGAACATCTCGTGGCTGACCGCGACGAGCGAGGCGACCCCCACGGCGTGCTCCTGCAGGATCGCCACCGTCTTCGCGATCGCGATCCGCACCGGCAGCTCACGCTCGACCCCGGCCAGCTGCTCCAGCGCGGGGGTCGGGTCCAAGGCGCGCTCGATGGCGGCCCGCACCAGCGCCGCCTTGTCCGGGAACACGCGGAAGAGCGTGCCCTCGGCGACGCACGCGGCGTCGGCGAGCTCGCGGGTGGTCACGGCGGCGCCGCGCGACCGCAGGAGCGGGATGGCCGCACCGACGATGGCGTCGCGCCGGTCCTCCGGTGACATCGGAGCGGCGCGCCGGCCACGGTCGCCCGGGGCAGCGGGTTCCACGGGGGGTCTCGGAGTCACGGGGCGCAACGCTAGCACAAGTGAGTGAGCACTCACTCATTCGTGTTGCCGAGGCTCGCGCGGCTGCCGTGCCGCACTCGCGACAGGGCGCCGCGGCATACTCGGCGACGTGCCCGACCGCCCCGCCGCCGTCGCCGCGCTCCCCGCGGCCCCGGGCGTCTACCGCTTCCGGGACGCGGCGGGGCGGGTGGTCTACCTGGGCCGCGCCACCGACCTGCGCAGCCGGGTCGGCTCCTACTGGGGCGACCTGCGCGACCGGCCGCACCTGCGCCGGATGGTCCCGCAGGTCGTCGACGTCGAGGCCCTCACCTGCGCCTCCGTCCACGAGGCCACCTGGCTCGAGCGGAACCTCCTCGAGCGCAGCAAGCCCCGGTGGAACCGCGTCCGGGGCGGCCTGGAGGTGCCGACGTGGATCGCGCTCGTGGAGGGCGCCGGGACGGCGGAGCTCCGGGTGCTGCACTCCCCCGACGACGCGCCCGGGGCCGCCGTGTTCGGCCCCTACCTGGGCGGTGGTCAGAGCCGACTCGCGGTGGCCGGCCTCGACCGCGTGCTCGCCCTGTCCTACGCAGGGGCGCGGCGCGGCGGCTTCGACCAGGACATGGCGCGCCTGCGCGGCGTCGCCGACGGCGACCTGCCCGCACGCGTCGAGCGCGCGGGCGCCGTGCTGTCCCGCGAGCCCGCCGCCGTCGCCGCGGCGCTCGACGCGTTGACCCGCCGGCGCCAGGAGGCCGCCGGGGCCTGCGCGTTCGAGGTCGCGGCGAGGATCCAGGCGGAGCTGGAGGCCGTCGCGTGGGTCACGGCGGAACAGCGCGTGACGGCGCCGCACGCTCCCGGCACGACGACCGCGCCGCGCACCCTGAGCCGCACGGGTCCCGCGCCCGGTCCGCTCGCCACGGGCCCGCGCGTCGTGCACCTGCACGGCTACGCCGGCGGCGTGCTGGTCTCGTTCGAGGTCCGCGACGGGCGGCTCGACCGCTGGCACCAGGAGGCCGCCGACGAGGTCCGGGCGGCCACGCGGGTGGCGGCCACGCCGGAGGCCTGGCGCACCTTCACGCGCGAGGCGGCCGAGCTCGCCGCGCGGCTGCGCGACGCGCGCTGACCCGGGCGACCTCGGCCGTGGGCGTGCTCACCAGGTCCCTCAGCTGCGGGCGCGAGCGCTCCACCGCTCGCCGTGCCGGACCACCTCAAGGTCCAGCCCGAAGGTCGCCGACAGCTGCTCCGCGGTGAGCACCTCCGCCAGCGGGCCGGCCGCCGCCACGCGACCGCCGCGCAGCAGCAGGGCGTGCGTGAAGCCGGCCGGGATCTCCTCGACGTGGTGCGTGACCAGGACCATCACCGGGGAGCGCGGGTCGCGGGCGAGCTCGGTGAGCGCACCGAGCAGCTCCTCACGCCCGCCGAGGTCGAGGCCCGCGGCCGGCTCGTCGAGCAGGAGCAGCTCCGGGTCCGTCATGAGCGCCCGCGCGATCTGGGCGCGCTTGCGTTCGCCCTCGCTGAGCGTGCCGAACGTGCGCTCGGCCAGTCCGCCGACGCCGAACACGTCCAGCAGGACCCGCGCGCGCTCGTGGTCGAGGGCCTCGTAGCGCTCCCGCCACCGCCCGGTCATCCCGTACGCGGCCGTGAGCACGACGTCGAGCACGCGCTCCGACGGCAGGATCCTGTCCGCCAGGGCCGCCGACGCCACGCCGATGCGCGGCCGCAGCTCGAAGAGGTCGACGGTCCCGAGGCGGGAGCCGAGGACCGCAGCGGTCCCGCTGGTGGGGTGCATGCGCGCCGAGGCGATCTGCAGCAGGGTCGTCTTGCCGGCGCCGTTCGGCCCGAGCACCACCCAGCGCTCCCCCTCGGCGACGTGCCAGGAGAGGGCGTCGAGGATCGTCGTCGTGCCGCGCCGCAGCGTCACGTCCTGCAGGTCGAGCACCATGGCCCCGACCCTAACGTGCGCGCGGCACCGCTCGCCGGAGCGGCTAGGTTGGCCCGGTGGGTGCGTCGGTCCTGGACCTGCCGCGGTCGGTGACACTGGCCGCGTGGCTGCCGCACGTGCGCGGCGGGACCGCGCTGGCCGAGCGGGCGGTCGCCGGCGTGACCGACGACGACGAGCCGCACGCCGTGGTCGCGCACGACGGCGGGTGGACGCCCGGCAGCACGCTCACCGACCTGCTCCTCGCCTGGGGCATGCCCGGCGTCGCCGTCGCGGCCGTCCTGCCCGTGCCCGGCGACGTCGTCGGGGTGCCCGCGCAGGTCAGCGCCGCCGCCGTGGAGGCGGGCGAGTGCGTCCTGGTCGAGACGCCCACGGGCGCGTTCGCGGCGGTGCCGGACGTCCGGTCGTTCGGCAGCCCCGCGGAGCCCGGCCACCTCGTCACGTGGCGGGTGCTGCCGGTGCCGGCGTGGACGCTCGGGGTGATGGCCGCCATCGGTTCGCTGGCCGACGCCGAGCGCGAGCTGCGCGAGGCGCTGCGCACGGCCACGGAGGCGCTCGACCGGCTGGACGTCGCGCGGTGGCGGGAGGACGCCGTCGCCGCGCTCGCGTCGCTGCGCGCCGAGCCCGACGTGCGCGCCCTGCCGCCCGGGCTGGAGCCCCGGCGCGCCCGCGTCCTCGCCCTCGCGGCGCGCCTGCGGGTGATCGTGGAGCTGGCCAGCGATGACGACGGCGGCGCCGTCAACCTCTGGCAGGCGGACCAGCGCAGCGCGGCGCTGCGGCACGTGGACCACGCCGCGCGTCGGGCGATGTGCGCGGCCACCCTGGTGGTGCCGGGCTGACGGCCCGGGCCCTCAGCCCTCCAGGACGGACCGGTAGACCCGCACGGTCTGCTCGGCGATCGCCTGCCAGGCGAAGTGCTCCTCGACGCGCTCGCGCGCCGCGAGACCCATCCGAGCCGCCCGGCCGGTGTCGGAGACGGCCTGCCGGAGCGCCTCTCCGAGGTCGGCCACGAACTGCGCCGGGTGCACCGGCGTGCCCGTGCCGTCGCTCACCTGCTCGATCGGCACCAGCCAGCCCGTGACACCGTCGTCCACCACCTCGGGGATGCCGCCGGTCCTGGTGCCCACGACGGGCAGCCCGCACGCCATGGCCTCCAGGTTGACGATGCCCAACGGCTCGTAGACCGAGGGGCAGACGAAGACGGTGCCGGCCGAGAGCACGGCGATGAGCTCGGCACGAGGCAGCATCTGCTCGATCCACACGACGCCCTGGCGACGCTCACGGAGGTCCTCGACCAGGCCGGCGACCTCGCGCGCGATCTCGGGCGTGTCCGGAGCGCCCGCGCACAGGACCAGCTGGACGTCGGCCGGGAGGTGCTCGGCCGCGCGCAGGAGGTACGGCAGGCCCTTCTGCCGCGTGATCCGCCCGACGAAGACGACGGCGGGACGGGTCGGGTCGATGCCGAGCGCCCGGACGGTCGCGTCCGCGCGCTCCGCGTCCTCGCCCTCCGGCCGCCGCCAGCCCGCCAGGTCGATGCCGTTGTGCACGACGTGCACGCGGTCCGGGTGCACGTGCGGGTAGACCCGCAGGATGTCGTCGCGCATGCCGCCGCTGACGGCGATCACGGCGTCCGCGTGCTCGTAGGCCGTCCGCTCCGCCCAGCCCGAGAGGGCGTACCCGCCGCCGAGCTGCTCCGCCTTCCACGGACGCAGCGGCTCGAGGCTGTGCGCGGTGACGATGTGCGGCACGCCGTGCAGCAGCGCGGCGACGTGCCCGCCGAGGTTCGCGTACCAGGTGTGGGAGTGCACGACGTCGGCGCCCGCCACGTCGGCCGCCATGAGCAGGTCGACCCCGAAGGTCCGCAGGGCCGCGTTGTGCTCGGCGAGGCCGGCGGGGACGTCGTACCCCGACACCCCCGGCGCATCGCGGGGCCCGTCGAAGCACCTGACCTGCACCTCGAGGTGCTGGCGCAGCACTGCGGCGAGCTCGGTGACGTGCACACCGGCGCCGCCGTAGACGTGTGGGGGGTACTCGCGGGTGAGCAGGTCGACGCGCATGACGACACGCTAGCGATGATCAGCCGGATCGTCTGGCCCACGACCACACCGGGGCCTAGGGTCGGATGCATGGCAACGCCGCGCGTACTCGCGATCGTCCTGGCAGGCGGGGAGGGGAAGCGGCTCATGCCGCTGACCGAGGAGCGTGCCAAGCCGGCCGTGCCCTTCGGCGGTCTGTACCGGCTCGTCGACTTCGCGCTGTCGAACCTCGTCAACAGCGGCTACCTGCAGATCGTCGTCCTCACCCAGTACAAGTCGCACAGCCTCGACCGTCACGTCGCGCGGACCTGGCGGATGTCGTCGCTGCTGGGCAACTACGTGGCCCCGGTGCCGGCGCAGCAGCGGGTCGGCAAGCACTGGTACCTCGGCAGCGCGGACGCCATCTACCAGTGCCTGAACATCATCGAGGACGAGCGTCCGGACATCGTCGTCACCGTCGGCGCGGACCACGTCTACCGCATGGACTTCTCGCAGATGGTCGACGCGCACATGGCCTCCGGCGCGGAGTTCACGGTGTCGGCCATCCGGCAGCCGATCGGGCTCGCCGGCGAGTTCGGCGTCATCGAGACCCAGGCGGACGACCCCACGCGCATCGCCGCCTTCCGCGAGAAGCCGAAGGACCCGGTCGGCCTGGCCGACTCCCCCGGGGAGGTCCTCGCCTCGATGGGCAACTACGTCGCGAACGCCGACGCCCTCGTCGAGGCCGTCACGCAGGACGCGCAGAACCCGACGTCGAAGCACGACATGGGCGGCGACATCGTGCCCTGGTTCGTGGCCCGCAACACCGCGGGCGTCTACGACTTCATCCGCAACGACGTCGCCGGGTCCACGGACCGCGACCGCGACTACTGGCGCGACGTCGGAACCATCGACGCCTACTACGACGCCCACCTGGACCTCATCTCCGTGAGCCCGGTGTTCAACCTCTACAACACGAAGTGGCCGCTGTTCACGGGCAACTCCGGCCTCCCGCCGGCGAAGTTCGTGCACGCAGGTCCGGGTCGTCTCGGCCACGCGGCGGACTCGCTCGTGTCCCCCGGCGTGATCGTCTCGGGTGCCACGGTCTCCGGGTCCGTGCTCTCCCCCGGCGTCTACCTGCACTCGTGGGCGTCGGTCAGCGACTCCGTGGTGCTCGACAACGCCGTCGTCGGGCGGCACGCGCAGGTGCACCGCGCGATCCTGGACAAGAACGTCGTCGTGCAGGAGCGGGCGCGCGTGGGCATCGACCCCGAGCACGACCGCGCCCGGGGCTTCACGGTGAGCGAGGGCGGCGTGACGGTCGTGCCGAAGGGCACCGTCGTCACGGCCTGAGCGGCGGTCAGCCGATCGGGTGGACGAAGAACCCCGACCGCAGCTTCGGCTCGAACCACGTCGACTTCGGCGGCATCACGAGGCCCTCGTCGGCCACGTCCATGACCTCCTCGGTCGACGTCGGGTGCAGCGCGAACGCCGCCGCGAAGGCCCCTGAGTCCACGAGCCGCTCGAGCTCGGCGGTGCCGCGGATGCCGCCCACGAACGCGATCCGCTCGTCGGTGCGCGGGTCGGCGATGCCGACGAGCGGGCCGAGCACGCGGTCCTGGAGCACCGACACGTCCAGGCGCGCGATCGGGTCGCTCTCGTCGGCGACGTCCTCGTGCGCCGTCAGCAGGTACCAGCGGCCCGCCAGGTACAGGCCGAACTGGTGGCGTCCCGGCTCGGGAGCACCCTCCACCAGCAGCACGTCGAAGTCGGCCGCGAGCGCCGCCAGGAACGCGTCCGCGTCCCGGCCCGCGAGGTCCCGCACCACGCGGTTGTAGGCGAGGATCGTCAGCTCGTCCGCGGGGAAGACCACGACGGGGAACTCGTCCGCGCCGGGCCCGGCGAGCTCGGCGGCGACGCGCGCGGCGGCGGCGCTGCGGTGGTGGCCGTCGGAGACGTACAGCGTCGGCACGCGGGCGAACGCGGCCTCCAGGACCCCCGCCTGCTCCTGCGGCACCGTCCACAGCGTGTGCCCGACGCCGTCGTCGGTCACCAGGTCGTACTCGGGCTCGCCGGCGGTCACGGCCGCGAGGACCTCGGCGACGGTCGACGCCCCGTCGGCCGCCGGGCGGTACATGAGGAACACCGGCTCGTCGTGGGCCCGCAGCACCGCGATGTGGCGCGTCCGGTCGGTCTCCTTGTCGTGCCGCGTGTGCTCGTGCGTGGCGATCACGCCGCTCGCGTAGTCCGCGACGCTCGCGCAGCCGACGACGCCCGTCTGCACCCGCTCCCCCATCCGCTGCCGGTAGACGAGCAGGCCGGGCGCGTCGTCGGCGACGAGCACACCGCGGGCCAGGAAGTCCTCCAGCGCCGCGCGTCCGGCGGCGTAGACGCCCTCGGTGTGCGGGTCGACGTCGTCGGCCAGGTCGATCTCGGGCCGCGACACGTGCAGGAAGCTGTCCGTGCTGCCAGCGGCGAGCGCCCGCGCCTCGGCCGTGTCGACGACGTCGTACGGCGGCGCGGCGACGGCGGCGACGCGGTCGCGGGGCGGACGGAGGGCGCGGAAGGAGCGGATCGTGGCCACGGGCCCACTGTCCCAGAACGCGCCCCGGCCGCGGCTCCGCGCGCCACGGACCGGACGCCCCGGGAGGCCGGCGGGCTCAGTCGCGCCAGGCGGGCCGGACGACGTCGACCAGCCGTGCACCCATCGGTTCGAGCTCCGCCCAGGGCCCCACGACCTCGAGCACGGCGTACGACCCGGTGGGCAGGCCCGCGCGGACCTGGGCCAGGTGGGCGGCGGAGGCGCTGCCGGCCAGGTGCGCCGCGGCACCGGACATCGCCGGCTCGTGCCCGACCACGAGCAGCGTCCGCACGCGCGCGTCCGTCGCCGTCACGTGGTCGACGACCTCGCCCGGGTGCGCGCCGTACAGCGCGTCCGACAGCACGACCTCCGGCTCGGGCACGTCCGCGAGCGCCGCCGCGACGTGCGTCCAGGTCTCCTGGGTGCGCAGCGCCGACGAGACGAGCACGCGCTCGGGGATCAGGCCCGTCGCGCGGAGCGCGGCACCCACCCCGCCCGCCTGCCGGACGCCGAGGCTCGTCAGGCGGCGCAGCTCGTCGGCGCCACCCGCGTGCTCGGCCTTGGCGTGCCGGAGCAGGACCAGCCTGCGCACGGTGCCGGGCACGTCACTGGCCCATCGCGTGCACGCCACCGTCGACGTGGACGACCTCGGCCGTCGTGGCGGGGAACCAGTCCGAGAGCAGGGCGCAGACCGCGCGCGCCGTCGGCTCCGGGTCCGCGCTGTCCCAGCCGAGCGGCGCACGCTCGGACCAGCCGCCCTCCATCTGCTCGAAGCCCGGGATGTGGGTCGCGGCCGTCGTCCGGACGGGCCCGGCCGCCACGAGGTTGACGCGCACGCCCTGCGGACCGAGGTCGCGCGCCAGGTACCGCGCCGTGGACTCGAACGCCGCCTTGGCCACGCCCATCCAGTCGTACACGGGCCACGCGTAGCGGGCGTCGAAGGTCAGGCCGACCACCGACGACCCGGGGGCCAGCAGCGGCTGGGCCGCCACGGCGAGGGCCTTGAGCGAGTAGGCGGAGATGTGGACCGCCGTCGCGACGTCCTCCCACTGCCCGCTCAGGAAGTTGCCGCCCATGACGGACTGCGGCGCGAACCCGATCGAGTGCACGACGCCGTCGAGGTGGTCGACGTGCTCACCGACGCGCTCGGCGAGCGCGGTCAGGTCGTCCGCCGAGGTCACGTCCAGCTCCACCACCGGCGCCGGGGTGGGCAGGCGGCGGGCGACGACCGAGGTCAGTCGCGTCTGGCGACCCGGTGCGGTCAGGACCACCTCGGCGCCCTCCTGCTGCGCCAGGCGCGCCACGTGGAACGCGATCGAGGTGTCCACGAGGACCCCGGTCACCAGCAGCTTCTTGCCCTCGAGCAGCCCCATCGGCGCTCTCCTTGTCGTCGGTGGTGGCACGGCGCGCACGGGCGCGCCGTGATCGGTCTATCCAAGCGCGATCAGTGGCCCATGCCCAGGCCGCCGTCCACGGGGATGACGGCGCCGCTGATGTACGCGGCGTCCGGCGAGGCGAGGAAGTGCACGACGCCGGCCACCTCCGTCGGCTGCGCGAAGCGCCCGGCCGGGATCGCGGCCTTGTACGCGTCCTGGCGCTCGGTCGGCAGGGCCGCGGTCATCGCCGTGTCGATGAAGCCCGGCGCGACGACGTTCGCCGTGATGCCCCGACCGCCCAGCTCCCGCGTGATCGAGCGCGCCATGCCGATCAGGCCCGCCTTCGACGCCGCGTAGTTGACCTGCCCCTGTCCGCCGTACAGGGCGATCACGGAGGAGACGAGGATGATGCGCCCGCGCCGCTGCCGGATCATCCCGGTCGCCGCGCGCCGCACGCAGCGGAACGCGCCCGCGAGGTTCACGTCGAGCACCTGGTCGAAGTCGTCGTCGGTCATCCGCATGAGCAGCTGGTCGCGGGTGATGCCCGCGTTGGCGACGAGGACCTCGATCGGCCCGTGCGCGGCCTCGACCTCCGCGAAGGCGGCGTCGACCGCGGCGGAGTCCGTCACGTCCCCCGTGACACCCAGCACGCCGGCCGGCGGCTCACCGCCCCTGTCGAACGAGGCGACCTTGTCCCCGGACGCGAGGAACCGCTCGGCGATCGCCTGGCCGATCCCCCGGCTGGCACCGGTGACGAGGACGCTTCGGGGGGTGGTGTCCGACACGCGGGGACCTCCTGTGCTCGCTGGATCGGGTCCCGCAGGCGCGGCCCCGACCGACCGTAGCCCACGGCGCTGCCGCGCCGAGATGACGCCTCGCACAAGGCCGGGGGGCCGACGCTGTGGGGCCCCGACTGCCGCGCCTAGACTCAGGAGGTGAAGCCGCAGCGACCTGACGGCAGCGCAGACCAGCGCCCTGCCGCGTCCGCTCCCGGCACGCCCGTCCGCATCACCGCGGTGCCGGCCCCGCTGTCCGACGACGTCTCGGCCCGCGCGCGGCGCTACCTGATCCAGATGACGATCCGCGTCGTGTGCTTCCTCGGCGCCGTCGTCGTGGACCACTGGACGCGCTGGGTCCTGCTGGCGGGCGCCGTCGTCCTGCCCTACGTCGCCGTCGTGCTGGCCAACGCGGGCCGCGAGCGCCGCAGCGACCCCGGGACCTACCTGGACGCGCCCACGCCCCCGGTGCTGCCACCCGGCCCCGGCCCGGCCGGCCGCTCCGGCGCGGCAGACTGAGCACGTGGACGACGAGCGGGTGGACGACGAGCACGTGGACGACGAGCAGGTCAACGACGCGGCGGCGAGCGACGTGAGCGACCTGGAGTGCAGCTCGCGCGGCTGCCGTGCGCCGGCGCAGTGGGGTCTGCTGTGGAACAACCCCCGCATCCACACGCCGGAGCGGCGCAAGGTCTGGCTGGCCTGCGACGACCACCGTGAGCGCCTCGAGCGGTTCCTCGGCAACCGGAGCTTCCTGCGGGACACCGTGCCGGTGGCCGGTCTCGCCGAGGCCCTCGAGGGACCGCACGGCGCGGCCGACGAGCCGTGAGTCTCCGCCGCGCGGCGTCCGTGATGGCCGTCGCGCTGCTCGTCGCCGCCGGGTGCGTGCTCGCCGGCATCTGGCAGTGGACCCGCCACGAGGACCGCAGCGCCGCCGTCGCGCTCGTCTCGGCCAACTACGACGCCGCCCCGGCGGCGCTCGCCGACGTCGTCGGGGACGGCCTGCAGCCGGGCGAGGTCTGGCGGCCGGTGACCGTCCGAGGCGACTACGTGGGCGCCGCCGTGCTCCGCAACCGGCCGGTGTCGGGCACGCCCGCCGCCCACGCCCTGGGGGTGCTCGAGGTCGCCGACGGGCCGTGGCGGGGCCGGCTGCTCGTCGTCGACCGGGGCTGGTTCCCGGCGGCGGAGGCGTCAGCGGGCCGGCCGGTCCCCCAGGGCACGCTGGACGTCGTGGTGCGCCTGCGGTCGGCGGAGCCGCGCGCGGAGCGCGACGCCCCGGCAGGTCAGGTCCAGGCCATCGCCGTCGACCAGGTCCTGGAGGCTGCGGGGCTGCAGGGCGCCGACGTCGTGCCCGATGCGTACGGCGTCGTCGCGACCGAGGACGGCCGGGTCCCGGACGACGTCACCCCGGTGCCACGGCCCGACGCCGACCTCGGGCCGCACCTGTCGTACGCGTTCCAGTGGTGGGTGTTCGCCACCGGGGCCCTGGTGGGCGGCGTCGTGCTCCTCCGCCGGGAGGAGGCGGAAGGGGCGGCATCGCAGGTCGCGACCGCGGACGAGGGTGGCACCGCCGAAGCGGGCGCGCGGGTGGGCACGACCGTGCGCGCGACGCCTCCTCCATCGGAGGGCGCGACGCGCGCGGCGCGGCAGCAGCCACCCGCGGCGGCGACGCGTCGACCCCACCGTCGTCGGCCGACGGCCGAGGAGGAGGAGGACGCGATCCTCGACGCCGCCGAGGGCCGGTCCGGCCCTCTCAGCCCCCGTTCTTGATGGCGGCGCGGCGGGCCTCCGCCGCCGCCCCCCGGGTCGCGCCCCCGCGGCTGCGCATCTGCACGCCGGACTCGGCGAGCACACCGTGCACGAAGCCGTAGGAACGACCGATGTCCTCGGCCATCGACCGGATGCTCTCGCCGCGCTGGTAGCGCTCGACGAGGGTCTGCGCGAGGCTCTTGCGCCCCTCACCAGTGATCCGGGAGCCCTTGGGCAACCTGTCGCTCATGTGGTGCCTCCTGTGTCGTGCGAGCGGTGTCACGCGAGCGAGACGAGGTCCGCGTAACTCTCGTTCCACAGATCTTCGTCCCCGTCGGGCAGGAGCACCACTCGATCCGGCGCCAGACTTTCCACGGCCCCTTCATCGTGAGTGACCAGAACAACTGCCCCCTCGTATCGGCGCAGGGCCGACAAGATCTCCTCGCGACTCGCCGGGTCGAGGTTGTTGGTCGGCTCGTCGAGCAACAGCACGTTAGCGGCCGAGACGACCAGCGTCGCGAGCGCGAGCCGGGTTTTCTCGCCACCCGACAGAACCGCCACCGGCTTGTCCGCGTCGTCGCCCGAGAACAGGAACGACCCGAGCACCGAGCGCACCTGGGTGTCCGTGAGGTCGGGGGCCGCGTGCCGCAGGTTCTCCACCACCGTCGCGCCGGCGTCGAGCGTCTCGTGCTCCTGCGCGTAGTACCCGAGCTTGAGCCCGTGACCTGGGACGACCTCACCCGTGTCGGGGCCCTCCACGCCCGCGAGCAGGCGCAGCAGCGTCGTCTTGCCGGCACCGTTGAGGCCGAGCACCACGACGCGGCTCCCCCGGTCGATCGCCAGGTCCACGTCCGTGAAGACCTCCAGCGACCCGTAGGACTTGCTCAGGCCGGTCGCCGTCAGCGGGGTGCGCCCGCAGGGAGCGGGCGTCGGGAACCGGAGCTTGGCCACCTTGTCGCCGGCGCGCTCGGCCTCCAGCCCGGTGAGCAGGCGCTCCGCCCGTCGGGCCATGTTCTGCGCCGCCACGGCCTTGGTCGCCTTGGCCCGCATCTTGTCGGCCTGCGCCATCAGGGCGGCGGCCTTCTTCTCCGCGTTGGCCCGCTCGCGCTTGCGACGCCGCTCGTCGGTCTCCCGCTGCAGCAGGTAGGCGTCCCAGCCGAGGTTGTACTGGTCCAGCTCCGCGCGGTTCGCGTCCAGGTGGAACACCTTGTTCACGGTGGTCCGCACGAGGCCGACGTCGTGGCTGATGACGAGGAAGCCACCCGGGTACGCGGCGAGGAAGTCGCGCAGCCACAGCACCGAGTCGGCGTCGAGGTGGTTGGTCGGCTCGTCGAGCAGCAGCGTGTCCGCGCCGGAGAACAGGATGCGCGCGAGCTCCACCCGCCGGCGCTGGCCACCGGACAAGGTGCCGACCGGCTGGTGCAGCACGCGGTCGTCGAGGCCCAGGTTCGCCGCGATGCGGGAGGCCTCGCTCTCCGCCGCGTACCCGCCCGCGGCGGTGAACCGCGCGTCGAGCCGGGAGTAGCGCTCCATGGCGGCGTCGCGCTTCGCGTCGTCGGCGCTCGCCATCGCCGCCTCGGCGGCGCGCATCGAGCGGATGATGTGGTCGAGCTCGCGCACCGAGAGGATCCGGTCCATGGCGAGCATGTCGAGGTCGCCCGTGCGCGGGTCCTGGGGCAGGTAGCCGACGTCGCCGCTGCGCACGACCTTGCCGGCCGTCGGCATGCCCTCACCCGCCAGGACGCGCGTGAGCGTGGTCTTGCCCGCGCCGTTGCGCCCGACCAGGCCCACCCGGTCGCCCGGCGCGATCCGGAACGACGTGGGGACGAGCAGCTGACGGACTCCGACGCGCAGCTCGACGTCCTGCGCGGTGATCACTGCCGTTTCCTCTCACACCGATGACCGGGCCCTGTGGGCGGACACAAACGCCGACCATGGTACGACCCGCTAGCGTGACGCCCGATCCATTTTCCCCGGCCCGGCTGCCCGGCGGCCAGGACCCGACGCCCCGGGAGCCCCGATGAACGCCGACCGCGAGCAGTCGCTGCCCGCCCCCGACGGCGCGGCCGCCGCGCCCGGTGCCCTGCCGCACACCAGGGCGTGGAGCACGACCGACCTCTCGCTCATCGCCACGTTCGCCGCGGTGATCGCCGTCGGCTCGCTCGTCGCCGTCCCGGTGTCAGGGGTGCCGGTACCGGTGACGCTGCAGACCTTCGCCGTCCTGCTCGCCGGCGCCGTCCTGGGTGCCCGGCGCGGGAGCCTGGCGGTGCTGCTCTACCTGGCCGTGGGTCTGGCGGGCCTGCCGATCTTCGCGCAGGGGTTCGGAGGACCGGCCGTCATCGGGCGGGCGAGCGCCGGCTACCTGCTCGCCTTCCCCGCCGCCGCGTGGCTGATCGGCGCCGTGGCGGAACGGTCGGCGCGCCGTGGCTGGGGCGTGCGCACCGGATCGCTCGTCGTCGGCGGGGTCGTCGCCTCGCTCGTCGTGTATGCCGTCGGGGTGCCGGTCATGGCCGCCCGCACGGCCATGAGCCTCGGCGAGGCCGTCACCTTCAACAACCTCTTCGTTCCGTTCGACGCCGTGAAGCTCGGGCTGGCCGTGCTCGTCGCCACGAGCGTCCACCGCGCGTTCCCGGACCTTCTCCCCCGCCGCTGACCGCGCCGGCGCCGTGATCGAGCTCCACGAGGCGGGCGTCACCGTCGAGGTACCCGGCCCGGCCGGGACCCTCGAACGGCGGGTCGTGCTCGAGCCCCTCACCTGCACGCTCACCGAGCGGCGCATCGCGGTCATCGGTGCGAACGGGTCGGGCAAGTCCACGCTCGCCCGCCTGGTGAACGGCCTGCGCCCCGCCACCACGGGCCGGGTCACCACCTGCGGGCTCGACGTGGCGACCCACGGCGCGCGCGTGCGCTCGCTCGTCGGCTTCGTCTTCACCGACCCGGACGCCCAGCTCGTCATGCCGACCGCGCTCGAGGACGTCGCCCTGTCCCTGCGCCGGGCGGTTCCCGACCGGCGTCAGCGGGAAGCCCGGGCCCGGGAGGTGCTCGAGCGGTTCGGGCTCGGGGAACGGGCCCACACCCCGGTGCACGCCCTCTCCGGTGGGCAGAAGCAGCTCCTCGCCCTCGCCGGGGTCCTCGCGACGGAGCCACAGGTCCTCGTCGCCGACGAGCCGACGACGCTCCTCGACCTGCGGTGGCGAAGGGTCGTGGAGGACGTCCTGGACGAGGTCCCTGCACAGGTGCTCCACGTGACGCACGACCTCCAGGCCGTCGAGCGCGCAGACCGGGTCCTCGTCGTCGACCAGGGCCGGGTCGTCGCCGACGGCCGCGCGGCCGAGGCCGTTGCCGCCTACCGGGACCTGATGGCGGTCAGGTGAGCCGACCGCCCCGCGCGTGGACGGACCCCGTCGGCCTCTATCGGCCCGGGGACACGGCGCTGCACGCCGCACCGGCGGGCCTCAAGCTCGCTGTCCTCGCCGCGCTGGGCGTCGCCGTCGTCGTCGTGCGCGGGCCGTGGCCCGCCCTTGCCGCCTTGGGACTGGGGGGCGGGGCGGCCGTCGTCGCCCGGCTGCCGTGGCGCGCCACGGCGGCCGGCCTCGCACCCGTGACGCTCACCTCCCTCCTCCTCGGCGGGTACCAGGCATGGCAGCGCGGCCCGGCCCTCGGCGTCGAGGTCGCCGCAGACCTGCTCTCGGTCGTCGCCGCCGCCACGGTGGTCACCGCCACGACCCCGGTGGACGTCCTGCTCGACCTCCTCGTCCGTGCACTCCGGCCGCTCCGGCGCGTCGGGCTCGATCCGGATGCCGTCGCGCTGACGGTGGCGCTCATGCTCCGTGCGATCCCCGCGCTCGGTCGTCTCTTCGTCGAGGTCCGGGACGCCGCCCGGGCCCGCGGCCTCGAGAGGGCCCCCCGAGCGGTGCTCGTGCCGTTCGCCGTCCGCACGGTCGGGCGCGCACGAGCCACTGGCGAGGCGCTGGCGGCGCGCGGGCTCGGCGACTGAGCCACACGGCGTCTCGCAGGCGCGCGCACGCGCCCGGCCCTACCGTGATCACATGACGTTCAGCGAGGGTGGCAGCTTCGAGGGCGGCCGGGTCGGCACCCGCCGGGGCGGCGGGCGCGGTGCAGCGCTCGGCGGCGGCGGCATCGGCCTGGCGATCGTCGCGTTCCTCATCTACCAGTTCACGGGCGTCGACGTGAGCGGCGAGCTCGCGAGCCTGCAGGGCGGCGTCCAGGCGCCCGGCGGCCAGGAGGAGATCGGGACCATCGGCGAGTGCTCCGTCGCCCAGGCGAACGAGCAGCGCGACTGCCGCCTGTCGGCCACCGTGCAGGCGCTGGACGAGTACTGGGACCAGACGCTCCCGACCGAGGGTGCCAGGCTCACGGTTCCCGACGTCTGGGCGTTCGACGCCGCGACCTCCACGGGCTGCGGCGACGCGACCTCCCGGACGGGGCCCTTCTACTGCCCGGCCGACCAGTCCATCTACCTGGACCTGACCTTCTTCGACCTGCTCATCAGCGAGTTCGGCACCTCGGGTGGCCCGCTCGCGGAGATGTACGTCACGGCGCACGAGTACGGGCACCACGTGCAGAACCTGCTGGGCACGATGGACGGGCTCGACCGGAGGGACACCGGCCCCACCTCCGACGGCGTCCGACTCGAGCTCCAGGCCGACTGCTACGCCGGCATGTGGGTCGGAGCCGCGGCGACGACGCAGGACCCGGACCGCCCCGGGGTGACCTTCCTCGAGCCGCCGACGCAGGCCGAGCTCGCCCAGGCGCTGTCCGCCGCGGAGGCGATCGGCGACGACCACATCCAGGAGCAGGCCGGCGGGGGTGTCAACCCCGACCTGTGGACCCACGGCTCGAGCGAGCAGCGCCAGCGCTGGTTCACCGTCGGCTACGAGCAGGGCACGCTCGCGGCGTGCGACACCTTCTCCGCCGAGGAGCTGTAGGCCCGGTCCGAGGACCTGCGGGCCCGGTCCGAGGACGAAGCCCAGGCCTCAGACGTTGAAGCCCAGGGCGCGCAGCTGCGCGCGGCCGTCCTCGGTGATGCGCTCGGGGCCCCACGGCGGCATCCAGACCCAGTTGATGCGGAAGCCGGCGACCAGGCCGTCCAGGGCCTGCCCCGCCTGGTCCTCGATGACGTCGGTGAGCGGGCACGCCGCGGACGTCAGGGTCATGTCGATGACCACGTGGTTGTTCGGGTCGATCGCCACCCCGTAGACCAGACCGAGGTCGACGACATTGATCCCGAGCTCGGGGTCGATGACGTCGCGCAGCGCCTCCTCGACGTCCGCCGCGTTCGGGATGCTGGTGGCCTGTGCGCTCATCACGCCTCCTCCGTGCTCGTGGTGCTCGTGGTGCTCGTCGTGCTGGTTCCTGCCTGGAGCAACGCGTCGCGCAGCGCCATCCATCCCAGGAGGGCGCACTTGACCCGTGCGGAGTACTTGCCGACACCCGTGAAGGCCGTGGCATCCCCCAGCCGGTCCTCGGCGGCCTCGTCCTGCAGGCCCTCGCCGCGCGTGTGCAGCAGGGCGCGGAAGTCCTCCCCCAGCGCCTCGACCTCGGCGACGGGAAGGCCCTCGACGAGCTCGGACATCACCGAGATGGACGCCTGCGAGATCGAGCAGCCCTGCCCCTGCCAGCTGACCCGCTCGAGCGCGCCGTCCGGGGCCAGGTGGACCCGCAGGCGCACCTCGTCCCCGCAGGTCGGGTTCACCTGGAACGACTCCGCCGCGTACGGCTCGGCGAGGCCCTTCCCGTGCGGGTCCTTCGCGTGCTCGATGATCAGTTGCTGGTAGAGCTGCTCCATCGCGCCGCTCATGCCGCGCCTCCCAGTCCGAAGAACGGCCGGACGGTGGCCAGGGCGGCGCCGAACGCCGCGACCTCGTCCGCGGTGGTGTAGACGCCCGCCGACGCGCGGCTGGTCGCCGCCACGCCGAAGCGGCGGTGCAGCGGCTGGGCGCAGTGGTGGCCGACGCGGACTGCGATCCCGGCGTCGTCGAGGACCTGCCCGACGTCGTGCGCGTGCACACCGTCGACCACGAACGAGACCACGGCGACGCGGTCGCGCTGGTCTGCCGGACCGACCAGCCGCACGCCCGGCACCGCGGCGACGGCGTCCAGCAGGAGCCGCGTCATCTCCGCCTCGTGCGCGGCCACGGCCGCCATGCCCAGCTCGCGCAGGTACCGCGCGGCCGCGCCCATGCCGACCGCCTGCGCGACCATCATCGACCCGGCCTCGAAGCGCTGCGGCGGGGGCGCGAACGTCGTGGACTCCATGGTCACGACCTCGACCATCGACCCGCCGGTGAGGACCGGCGGCATCGCGTCGAGCAGCTCGCGGCGGCCGTACAGGACGCCGACGCCGGTCGGGCCGTACATCTTGTGGCCCGAGAACGCGGCGAAGTCCACGCCGAGCGCACCCAGGTCGACCGGCAGGTGCGGCACGCTCTGGCACGCGTCGAGGACGGTGAGCGCACCCACCTCCCGCGCCCGTGCCACGAACGCCGCGACGTCGGCCACGGCGCCCGTCACGTTCGAGACGTGCGCGAACGCCAGGACCTTGGTGCGCTCGGTCACGACGGTGGCGAGCTCGTCGGTGCGCAGGCGACCGTCGTCGCCGACGCCGATCCAGCGCAGCGTCGCGCCCGTCCGGGCCGCGACCTCCTGCCACGGCACAAGGTTCGCGTGGTGCTCGGCCTCGGTGACGACGATCTCGTCGCCCGGGGCGAGCGCGAACCGGCGGGCGGCGGCCCCGCCGCGGCCGGCCGTCGCGTTCGAGATCGCGTAGGCGACGACGTTGATCGCCGCCGTCGCGTTCGAGGTCCACACGATCTCGTCCGGTCGTGCGCCCACCAACGCGGCGACCTCGGCACGAGCGGACTCGTAGGCGTCCGTCGCCTCCTCGGCGAGCTGGTGCGCGCCCCGGTGCACGGCGGCGTTCCGCTCGGAGTAGAAGTCCAGCTCGGCGTCGATCACGACGTCGGGCTTCTGCGAGGTCGCCGCCGAGTCCAGGTAGACGAGCGGGCGGCCGCCGCGCACCGTCCGCCGCAGCAGCGGGAAGTCGGCGCGCACCGCGGCGAGCTCGCCCGCGGACAGGTGCGTGCCGGCCCTCGGGTCGAGGGTGGTGGTCATGGTGACCTCCGTCGCTGGTGGGTGGTGGGTGCGGGCGGACGGCGCCGGTGGCTCAGGCGCTGGTCGCGAGGAACCGGTCGTAGCCCTCGGCTTCGAGGCGCTCGGCGAGCTCGGGCCCGCCCTCCTCGGCGATCCGGCCGTCGACGAACACGTGCACGAAGTCCGGCTCGATGTAGCGCAGGATCCGCGTGTAGTGGGTGATGAGGAGCACACCGACGTCGCCGCCCGCCTTCACGCGGTTGACGCCCTCGGACACGATGCGCAGCGCGTCGACGTCCAGGCCGGAGTCGGTCTCGTCGAGGATCGCGATGCGCGGCTTGAGGAGCTCCATCTGGAGGATCTCGTGGCGCTTCTTCTCGCCGCCCGAGAAGCCCTCGTTGACGTTGCGGTCGGCGAACGCCGGGTCCATGCGCAGCTGCTCCATGGCGGTGCGCACGTCCTTCACCCAGTGCCGCAGGGCGGGCGCCTGGCCGTCGATGGCGGTCTTGGCGGTCCGCAGGAAGTTCGAGACGGAGACGCCGGGCACCTCGACCGGGTACTGCATCGCCAGGAACATGCCGGCGCGCGCCCGCTCGTCGACGGACATCGCCAGGACGTCGGCGCCGTCGAGCGTCACCGAACCGCTGGTGATCGTGTACTTCGGGTGGCCGGCGAGCGAGTACGCGAGGGTCGACTTGCCCGACCCGTTCGGGCCCATGATCGCGTGGGTCTGGCCGGACGACACCGTGAGGTCGACGCCACGGAGGATCGACTTGGCGCCCTCCTTGGTCTCGACGCTGACGTGCAGGTCGCGGATCTCGAGCGTGGACATGTCTCTCCTCAGGCGATGGTCACGTCGACGTCGACCAGCACGCGGTCGCCGTCAAGGGTCACGGGGTACACGGGAACGGGCTTGGTGGCCGGCAGCGCGAGCGGCTTGCCGGTGCGCAGGTCGAACGTCGAGCCGTGCAGCCAGCACTCGATCGTGCAGCCGTCGACCTCGCCGTCCGAGAGCGACACCTGGCCGTGGCTGCAGATGTCGGAGATGGCGTGGAAGTCGCCGTCGGCGTCGCGGACGACCGCGACCTCGACGGGGGCGCCGTCGGCGCCGTCGAGCTCGACCCGCATCGCCGTGCCGACCGGCACGTCCGCGGTCATGCAGGCGAGCTGCGCGGTCACGGCAGGACCTCCGCGTCCGCCACGGGGGCGGCGGTCGCGAGCGCGCTCATCGTGCGCTCGAGCTCGGCCTCGATGGCCGCGATGAGGCGCTCCTCGACGGCGGGGACGCCGATCTGCTGGATGAGCTCGGCGAAGAAGCCGCGAACCACCAGGCGGCGCGCGTCCTCCTCGGGGATGCCCCGCGCACGCAGGTAGAAGAGCTGCTCGTCGTCGAACCGGCCCGTCGCCGACGCGTGACCCGCGCCCTCGATGACGCCCGTCTCGATCTCGAGGTTCGGCACGGAGTCCGCGCGGGCACCGTCCGTGAGCACGAGGTTGCGGTTGAGCTCGTACGTGTCGGTGCCTTCGGCGATCGCCCGGATGAGGACGTCGCCGACCCAGACGGCGTGCGCCCCGGCGCCCTGGAGCGCGCCCTTGTAGGCGACGCGCGAGCGGCACGACGGCACGGCGTGGTCCACGAAGAGCCGGTGCTCGAGGTGCTGACCCGCGTCGGCGAAGTACAGGCCGACGCCCTCGAACTCCGCACCCTCGCCCGTGAACTCGACGTCGGGCGTGATGCGGACGACGTCCCCGCCGAGCGTCACGACGATGTGCCGGACGTGCGCGTCGCGGCCCAGGCGCACCCGGTGCGAGGACGCGTGCAGCGCGCCCGCGTCCCAGTCCTGGATGGACACCAGGGTCAGGTGCGCGCCGTCCTCGGCGACCACCTCGACGGTCTCGCCCAGTGCCGCCGGGCCGACGTGGTCGATGACGACGACCGCCTCGGACAGCTCTCGGGCGTGCACCAGCAGGTGCACGGCGGAGGCGTCCTCGTTGCCGGGCACGCCCTCGACGCGGATGCTCACCGGCTCCGACGCGACGGCCTCCCGGCCGACGGTGACGACCGTCGACTCGCGGAAGGACGCCCAGGCGACGGCCGCCGCGCGGTCACCGGGCCGGCCGGCGGTGCCGAGGCGAGCGTCGTCCCGGCCGACGATCTCCACGGAGACCTCCGGCGGGTTGACGACCGTGACGAGGGCGCCGGACCCGGCCAGCCCCGCACCGGCGGCGTCGAGCAGGGGCGCCATCCGGTCGACCGGCGCGAACCGCCACTCCTCCTCGCGCCCCGTGGGCACGGGGAAGTCCGCGACGTCGAACGACGCGAGCCGCGCGGCGCGCGACGCCTCGGGCACGCCGCCGCGGCCGTGGGTGTGCGCCGCGTCGGCCTGCGCGCGCGAGTGGTCGGTGGACAGGTCTGTCGTCATTCCGGTCTCCGGTTCGGGGGTCTTCAGGGTGTCGGTCGTGGGCGCACCGGTCGTCATCAGCCGACCGACCCCTCCATCTGGAGCTCGATGAGGCGGTTGAGCTCGAGCGCGTACTCCATCGGCAGCTCGCGCGCGATCGGCTCGACGAAGCCGCGCACGATCATCGCCATCGCCTCGGTCTCGGGCATGCCGCGCGACATGAGGTAGAAGAGCTGGTCCTCGCTCACGCGGGAGACCGTCGCCTCGTGGCCCATCGAGACCTCGTCCTCGCGGACGTCGACGTACGGGTAGGTGTCCGAGCGCGAGATCTGGTCAACGAGCAGCGCGTCGCACAGCACGTTCGACGCGGAGTACTCGGCGCCCTCGAGGACCTGCACGAGGCCCCGGTACGAGGTGCGGCCACCGCCGCGCGCGACCGACTTGGAGATGATCGAGCTGGACGTGTGCGGCGCGGCGTGCACCATCTTGGCGCCGGCGTCCTGGTGCTGCCCCTCGCCCGCGAACGCGATCGAGAGCGTCTCGCCCGTCGCGTGCTCACCCATGAGGTAGATGGCCGGGTACTTCATGGTCACCTTGGAGCCGATGTTGCCGTCGACCCACTCCATGGTCGCGCCCTCGGCCGCCGTCGCCCGCTTGGTGACGAGGTTGTACACGTTGTTCGACCAGTTCTGGATCGTCGTGTACCGCACGCGGGCGTTCTTCTTGACGATGATCTCGACCACCGCGGAGTGCAGCGAGTCGGAGGAGTAGATCGGCGCGGTGCAGCCCTCGACGTAGTGCACGTACGAGCCCTCGTCGGCGATGATCAGCGTCCGCTCGAACTGGCCCATGTTCTCGGTGTTGATCCGGAAGTAGGCCTGCAGCGGGATCTCGACGTGCACGCCCGGCGGCACGTAGACGAACGAGCCACCGGACCACACGGCGGTGTTGAGCGCGGCGAACTTGTTGTCGCCCGGGGGGATCACCGAGCCGAAGTACTGCTCGAAGATCTCCGGGTGCTCGCGCAGGCCCGTGTCGGTGTCGACGAAGATGACGCCCTGCTCCTCCAGGTCCTCGCGGATCTGGTGGTAGACGACCTCGGACTCGTACTGCGCGGCGACGCCGGCGACGAGCCGCTGCTTCTCGGCCTCGGGGATGCCCAGGCGGTCGTACGTGCGGCGGATGTCCTCGGGCAGGTCCTCCCAGCGGCTGGCCTGCTTCTCCGTCGAGCGCACGAAGTACTTGATGTTGTCGAAGTCGATGCCCGACAGGTCCGCACCCCAGTCCGGCATCGGCTTCTTCTCGAAGAAGCGCAGGGACTTCAGGCGCAGCTTGAGCATCCACTCCGGCTCGTTCTTGAGCGCGGAGATGTTGCGGACGACCTCCTCCGACAGACCGCGCTGGGCGGACATGCCGGCGGCGTCGGAGTCGTGCCAGCCGTAGCCGTACGTGCCGATCGACGCGATGATCTCGGCGTCGCTGCTCGGGGCGGCGGCGCCGACGGCGTCGTTGGTCTCGGTGGGTGCGGTCATCGGGTTCCCTCCGTGGTGGCGGCAGGTTCGGTCGGTACGGGGACGGTCGCCAGCGGGACGTGCGTCGTGCACACGTGCCCCCCGGAGGCCAGGGTGGACAGTCGCTGGACGTGCACGCCCAGCAGGTCGGAGAAGAGCTGTGCCTCGGCCTCGCACAGCTGCGGGAACCGGGCGGCGACGGCCTGGACCGGGCAGTGGCCCTGGCAGAGCTGGACGGCGCGGCCGCCCGGCAGCGGGCGGACGGACGCGGCGAACCCGTCGTCCGACAGGCGCTCCGCGAGGACGCCCAGGCGCTCGGACACGTCCGACGCGCGGGCGATGGCGTCGCCGTGGTGGCTGTGCATCTCGAGGACGCGCTGCCGGGCGAACTCGCGCACGGCCTCCTCGCCGCCCAGCCGTCCGACGAACGCGAGCGCCTCCGCCGCGAGGTCGGAGTAGGCGCTGGTGAGCGAGGCCTGGCCGCGGGCCGTGGCCACGTACCGCCGCGCGGGGCGGCCCCGCTGGGCGCGTCCCGGGACGGGCGAGTGGTGCTCGGCGATCTCCCCCGCCGCCAGCATGACCCCGACGTGACGGCGCACGCCGGCCGGCGTGAGCTCCAGGTCGGTCGCCAGCTGCACCGCCGAGACGGGACCCTCCTCGACGATCAGCCGCAGGATGCGCTGCCGCGTGGAGCAGTCCTCCTCCGAGGTCACGTCGGAGGTGGCGACGGGTTGGGTCACGGCTCCTCCTTCGGTGTCGGCGGCTGACGGTCGTCGACGGGCACCCGGGTGCGGGTGGACGCACGCGAGCGCCGACCCCGTCTTTATTTGGCAACATTGTCGTTGCTGAATTCGTTCCCCGCAACGAAGGCCATCCTCACTTCCGCCTCACGTCCGCGTCACGTCCCCACGGTCCCTAGACTGCGAGCGATGCCCACTCCCGCCGTCGAGGTCCAAGGCCTGGTCAAGCGCTACGACCGTCGTACCGCCGTCGACGGCGTCGACCTCGTCGCCCGCTCCGGCGCCGTCACCGCCCTGCTCGGGCCCAACGGCGCCGGGAAGACGACGACCGTCGAGTGCTGCACCGGCCTGCGCACGCCCGACGCGGGCCGCGTGCGCGTGCTCGGGCTCGACCCGCGACGCGACCGCCGCGCCCTGGCCCCGCGCGTCGGCGTGATGCTGCAGGACGGAGGTCTTCCCGCGGCGGTCCCCGCGGGACGCGTCCTCGCCCACGTCGCGGCGATGTACGCGCACCCCGTGCCGCTCACTGACCTCGACGCCGCGCTCGGGCTCGCCTCCTTCGCCCGCACACCCGTGCGCCGGCTCTCCGGGGGGCAGCGCCAGCGCCTGGCCCTCGCCGTCGCGGTGGTGGGGCGACCCGAGCTCGCGTTCCTCGACGAGCCCAGCGCCGGGCTGGACCCGCAGGCGCGCCTCGCCGTGTGGGACCTGGTCCGGGAGCTGCGCGACGCAGGCGCCGCCGTCGTGCTGACGACCCACCAGATGGCCGATGCCGAGGCGCTGGCCGACGAGGTGGTCGTCGTCGACGCGGGTCGCGTCGTGGCGTCGGGCACGGTCACCGACCTGGTCGGCCCGGCGCGGTCGGTGCAGGTCACTGTGGCCGACGCCGCCCCCGGCTCGCTCGACGCCCTCGCCGCCGACCTGGCTGCCGCGCTCGCGGGCCCCCGCGTGTCCCCCCGTGCCGACGGTGTCCTCGAGGTCGCCGCCGAACCGGACGCCGCCGTGCTGCACGCCGTCACGGGCTGGGCGGCGTCGGCCGGGCACCTCGTCTCGGTCGCGCCCGCGCGGCGCACGCTCGAGGACGCGTTCCTCGACCTGACCGGACGGAGCCTGCGGTGAGCGCTCAGCACGCCGCGGCGGGCGCTGACGACGGCGTCGGCGTCCTCGCCGTCGCCGGCGCCGCGCCGTGGCCCCGGCGCGTCCTCGCGCACGCCGGCTTCGAGGTCCGGGCGGTCCTGCGCAACGGCGAGCAGCTGCTGCTCACCGTCGTGCTCCCTGTGCTCCTCCTCATCGGCGTCGCACGCACCGACCTGGTCGACGTCGGGACCGACGACCGCATCGGCGTCGCCGCACCCGGCGCGCTCGGCCTCGCGGTGCTGTCCACCGCCTTCACGTCGCAGGCCATCGCGACCGCCTTCGACCGCCGATGGGGTGTGCTGCGGCTGCTGGGGACCACCCCCCTGGGCCCGGACGGGCTCCTCGCCGGCAAGGTCCTCGCCGTCCTGGTCGTCCAGTCGCTGCAGCTCGTGCTCCTCGGCGGCGTCGCGGCCGTGCTCGGCTGGCGTCCGACGGGGTTCGCCGCCGCCGCGCTCGTGCTGGTGCTCGGCACGGCCGCCTTCGTGGCGCTGGCGCTCGTCGTGGCGGGGACCCTGCGCACGGAGGCGGTGCTCGCCGTCGCCAACCTCGTCTGGGTGCTGCTCGCGGCCGGCGGTGGCCTGCTGCTCCCCCTGCACACCCTGCCCGACGGCGTGGCCGCCGTCGTCGCGTGGCTGCCCTCGGGTGCCCTCGGCGAGGGCCTGCGTACCGCCCTCGCCGGTGGGGGGCTCGCCGTCGGGCCGGCCCTCGCCCTGCTCGCCTGGGCGGTCGCCGGGTCCGCGCTCGCCGCGCGCCTCTTCCGGTGGAGCGAGTGACGCCGTCGGCGCCGCGTCCCGCGACGGCTACGGTTGTCGCGTGAGCACGACGACGCCCGCCGCCCCCGCCGCGCCGCCGACGGAGCCCGCGCCCGCCGCCCCCTCGTGGGTCCGGCGCCTGGCCTGGGCCAACCTCGCCGCGCAGATCGGCATCATCGTCACCGGCGGGGCCGTCCGGCTGACCGGCTCCGGCCTCGGCTGCTCCACGTGGCCGCAGTGCGAGCCAGGGCAGTTCACGCCGGTGCTGCACGAGGAGACCTCGTCGCACACGATGATCGAGTTCGGCAACCGGACGCTCACCGGGGTGCTCGGGATCATCGCGCTCGCCCTCGCGGTGGCGGTGTGGCGCGATACCACCCGCCCCCTGTGGTTCCGCCGGCTCGCGCTGGTGCCGCTCGGCGGGGTCGCGGCTCAGGCGGTCATCGGCGGCATCACCGTCCTCGCAGACCTGCACCCGGCGGTGGTGGGGCTGCACATGGTGGTCTCGCTGGTCCTGGTCGCCGCCTCCGCAGCCCTGCTCGCCCTCGACGGCGAGCCCCTGGGGCGGCCGCTGGTCGCGCGCCCCACGCTGCTCGCGGCGCGTGCGCTGCTCGCGGTGGGTGGCGTGCTCATGGTGCTCGGCACGGTCACGACGGGGGCCGGCCCGCACGGCGGCGACGACGAGGTCGCCTACCGCTACGCGGTCGACCCGGTGCTCGCCGCGAAGGTGCACGCCGCCGCCGTGTGGGCGTTCGTCGCGCTCGTCCTCGTCTGCCTCTGGCTGCTCCGCCGCGCGTCGGTGCCGGCCCGCACCCTGCGCGCCTGGTGGGTGCTCCTCGCCGCCACGCTCGCGCAGGGCCTCGTCGGGTACGTGCAGTACTTCACCGGCCTGCCCGAGGTGCTCGTCGGCGTCCACCTGCTCGGAACGGGTCTGCTCACCTCGGCGCTCACCTGGGCGTACTGCCGGCTGCCCCGCTGACGACGGCCACTAGCCCGGCAGCCCGATCTCCCTCATCGCCGTCCCGAAGGGCCCCGTCGCGTCCACCGAGAGCTGCCCTTCGCCACCCCGCGTGGTGACCTGCGAGAGCAGACCGTCGCGCCAGAAGTAGACGTTCGGACTCAGGGGTCCCGGAGCCGCCGGCTGCTCACCCTCCGCCAGCGCCGCCAGGTGCCGCACGGCCACGATCGCCTCGTCGACGCCCACGAGCACGTGCGCCGCGAGCAGGTGACGGTTCGGGACGGCGACGAGCACGCCGTGCGCCGGCTGCTCGATGCCGAAGTCCTGGGCCAGCGCCACCCCGAGCACCAGGAGCCTGCTCGCATGGAAGAAACCACCCATGCTCACGAGCACCTCGGCACCGGTCGCCTTGTCCACCCAGCGACGGGTCTGCTCCGCCCGCAGGGCAGCCAGGTTCGCCCGGCCGACCGCCGCGACGGCGTCCCAGCCCCCGAGCTGGTCGATCTCCTCGGACCGCACGAAGGTCGCGACGTGCTCGGGATGGTCCACGGCCGCCGCCTGGACGAGGTCCCCGCCGAGCGGGCGGACGCCGCCCGTCGACGGCAGGTCCGCGGCGGGGAGCACCCGCAGGAAGAGCGTGTCGCGCACGGCGTCGAGCGTCTGGGGCGGCGGCACGTCGAACGACGCGAGCATGATGCGGGCGTGGCGTGAGACGAGCTCCGCCCAGCGGGCCGCCGGCTCACCGGCGACGGTGCGGGCCAGGTTCGTCAGACCGAGCGTCCGGCCGTCGGCGAGCCGGAGGGCCGCGTTCTCGGGCACCGTCTCCAGTCCCAGCTCGGCGAACGCGGAGCGGGCGAGCGCGCGCAGGCGCGCCGCCTGCCCCACGGTGAGCGGTGTGAGGTGCGGATCGGGCAGACCGTCCCCCGAGGACGCCGTCCCCCGACGCCGGCGCCACCCCACCACGGCGATCAGCTCCGGTCGACCGGCCGCAGGTCGGTCCAACCGCGGGCCCGGCACGACGCCGCCGCCAGGACGCCGACGGCCGTCGACGGGTTCCGCAGGCGTCCGGCGAGGACGGCAGTCACGGCGTCGTCGAGCGGCACCCAGACGGGCTCCATGTCCGCCTCCTCGTCCTCGCGGTGGTGCCGCTCGGCGGCGGGCACCTCCGCGAGGCCGCGGGCCAGGTACACCCGCAGCGACTCGTCGCTGCCGCCCGGGGACGTCAGGTACTCCGCGAGGAGCCACCACTGGCTCGCGGTCAGGTCTGCCTCCTCGGCCAGCTCACGGCGCGCCGCCGCGACCGGGTCCTCGCCGGGCACGTCGAGCAGGCCCGCCGGCGGCTCCCACAGCTCGGCGCCCGCGGGGTGCCGGTACTGGCGCAGCAGGAGCACGCGGTCGTCGTCGTCGAGCGCGATGACGGCCACCGCGCCGGGGTGCCGGACGTACTCGCGCACCACGGTGCGGTAGGGCCCGAGCTCGACCGTCTCGCGGACCACGTCCCACACCAGACCGCGGTGCACGACGTCGGACGTGAGGACGGGCCGCTCGCCGGGGACGTCCGCCGGCGCGACGGCGTCGGACATCAGGCCTGGTCCCCCGCCGTCGACACGGCCTCGGCAGCCGCCTCAGGTGCGTCCCCGACGTGGTTCGTCGCCGCGTCCTGCTCGGCGTCGACCACGCGGGCCGCCTCGGCGCGGCGAGCCAGCGCGGCGCGGATCAGCCCGGCGAACAGCGGGTGCGGCCGGGTCGGGCGCGACTGGAACTCCGGGTGCGCCTGCGTGCCGACGTAGTACGGGTGCACGTCGGCGGGCAGCTCGACGAACTCCACGAGCGAGCCGTCGGGCGAGGTGCCGGAGATGACGAGCCCGGCCCCCTCGAGCTGCGCGCGGTAGGCGTTGTTCACCTCGTAGCGGTGGCGGTGACGCTCGCGCACGCGCTCGGTGCCGTAGGCCCGGGCGGTGACCGTGCCGGGCGAGAGAACGGCGTCGTAGGAACCGAGCCGCATGGTGCCACCCATGTCCCCGTCGCCCTCGACGATCGTCAGCTGCTCCGCCATCGTCGCGACGACCGGGTGCTCGGTGCCGGGGTCGAACTCCGACGAGGACGCGCCGGCGAGCCCGAGCATCGACCGCGCGTACTCCATGACCATGACCTGCAGGCCGAGGCAGATGCCGAGGGTCGGCACGCCCCGCGTGCGCGCCCACGTCAGGGCGCCGACCTTGCCCTCGATGCCGCGCACGCCGAAGCCGCCCGGCACGAGGATCGCGTCGACGCCGGCGAGCGAGCGCTCCGCGCCCTCGGGCGTCGCGCACTCGTCGGACGCGACCCACCGGATGCGGACCCGCGCGTCGTTCGCGAAGCCGCCGGCCCGCAGCGCCTCGCTCACCGAGAGGTACGCGTCGGGCAGGTCCACGTACTTGCCGACGAGTGCGACCTCGACGGTGTGCGGCGCGTTGTGGACCAGGTGCGTGACGCGGTTCCAGGAGCTCCAGTCCACGTCGCGGAACGGCAGGCGCAGGCGCTGCACGACGTACGCGTCCAGGCCCTCGCGGTGCAGGACGCGCGGGATGTCGTAGATGCTCGGCGCGTCCGCGGCCGTGACGACGGCCTCGACGTCGACGTCGCAGAACAGGGCGATCTTGCGCTTGGTCGACTCCGGCAGCTCGCGGTCCGCGCGCAGCACGAGCGCGTCGGGCTGGATACCGATCGAGCGCAGGGCGGCGACGGAGTGCTGCGTCGGCTTGGTCTTCAGCTCGCCGCTCGGGGCGAGGTACGGGACGAGGGACACGTGCAGGAAGAACACGTAGTCGCGACCGACGTCCTGGCGCACCTGACGCGCCGCCTCGATGAACGGCAGCGACTCGATGTCGCCGACCGTGCCACCGATCTCGGTGATGATGACGTCGACGTCGGGGCCCGCCTGGGCGCGCATCCGCGACTTGATCTCGTCGGTGATGTGCGGGATGACCTGCACCGTGTCGCCGAGGAACTCCCCGCGCCGCTCCTTGGCGATCACCGTGGAGTAGATCTGCCCGGTCGTCACGTTCGCCTGGGCCGACAGCGGCACGTCGAGGAACCGCTCGTAGTGGCCGATGTCGAGGTCTGTCTCGGCGCCGTCGTCGGTGACGAACACCTCGCCGTGCTGGAACGGGTTCATCGTCCCTGGGTCGACGTTGATGTACGGGTCGAGCTTCTGCATCGTGACCCGGAGCCCGCGGGAGCGGAGAAGCCGCCCGAGGCTCGAGGCTGTCAGGCCCTTGCCGAGTGAGGAGGCGACGCCCCCCGTGACGAAGATGTGCCGGGTCGGAGAGTCCGACCGCCCGGAGAGTCGATTCGCGCGATCTGCCACGGGCTTCCACTCTACCCGACGGGCCGGACGTCCCCGGGCCGACTCTCGGGGCGGGTGTCGGACTCCGCGTCGGAACCTCCACCTGGCCCCGTCTGCGGCTCGGGCTCCGGGCCCGTGTCCGACCCGCCGCGGAGCGCCGCCCACAGACCGCGGTCTCCCACCGCGCTGCCGGCCGCCATGCTCGCCGCGACCACCAGCGCCCCGACGAGGGCCGCACCGACGGCCGTCGTCCACCGGTCGCCCGTCAGCGCCTCCACGACCCAGCGACCGACGACGGCGCCGACGAGACCGCCGGACACGGCGACGGCGCCCGTCCGTGCGACGCCGGCCACCGCGGCAACCCCGGCGGCGCGCACGAGGCCGACGAGAAGGCCCACGCCGGCCACGGTCATGCCGACGGTCGTCGCGACGCCGAGGCCTGCCAGCGTGCCGATCCGGTCGCGGTCACCCCCCGTGAGCGCCGCCACCGCCAGCACCGCGACGCCCGCCACGACGACCCAGCCGAGCGCCGTCGCGGTGACGGCGGCCCGCCCGCGGTGCAGGACGTACAACGCCCGGGACACGTGCAGGATGAGCCCGAACCCGAGCAGGCCCGGCGCCATCCAGGTGAGACCGGCCGCCATGCCGCTCACGTCTGCGCCGCCGGGCACGACGGCGTCGAACACGGCCTCGACCGCGGGCGCGACGGCGGCGAGCACGGCCGCGCCCAGGACGGAGGCGGCCAGGACGGCGCGCGTCGTCCGCGCGCTCAGGCCCGCGAAGGCGGGGGCGTCGCCGTTGGCGGCGTGCTCGGCCAGCCGCGGTAGCGCCGCCGTCGCCAGGGGGAAGGCCAGAACGGCGTACGGGAGCACGTACACGGCCTGCGTGTACAGGACGACCGGCCACGTGCCGTCGGTCCCGTAGCGGTTCGCCAGGGCCAACGTGACCACGACGCTGAGCTGCTGGGCGACCAGCGCCCCGATCCCCGCGAGCGCGAGGCTGCGGGCACGGGACGCGACGCCGGCAGGGAAGCGCAAGGTCGGCCGCAACCGCACCCCCAGGCGGTGCACGGGCACGAGGAGCGGCAGGCTCATGACGGCCACGCCCGCGGTCGTCCCCCAGCCGAGGACGGCGAGCGCGTCCCCAGCGACCTGCGTGGGCTCGACGGCCGGGTCGGTGACGCGCGAGCCGAAGACCAGCAGCGCCCCGATCACGACGAGGCTGTTGAGCAGGGGCGCCAGGGCCGGCCAGAAGAACCGGCGGTGCGCCTGGAGCACGCCCGTGAGCACGAGGCCGACCCCGTACAGCGGGATCTGCAGGGCGAACATCTGCAGGAGCTGCGCGGCGACGGCCACCTCGGCCTCGCTGGCACCGCGCATGAACGCCCAGACGAGCGGTCGCGCCGTCAGGGCCACGAGGCCGCCGAGCGGGACCAGGGCGGCGAGCGCCCAGCCGAGGAGCGCCGAGGCGACGGTGTCGACGTCGCGGCGCAGGGAGCGGGCCAACGGGACCGCGAGCAACGGCACGACGACGCTGGCGAGCGCCCCTCCCGCGATCACCTCGAAGAGGACGTTCGGCAGAGCGTTGGCGGAGTTGTAGGCGTCGCCGAGGCTCGTCGGCCCCACCTCCGACGCCTGCGCGAGCCAGCGCGCGAAGCCGACGACCCGGCTCGCCACGTTGACCAGGGCGATCATCGCGGCGGCGCCGGCCAGGCCGCCGACGGTGCGGCGCAGGTTCACCGGCCCTGGTCCGGCGGCCGGCGCCGCCGTCCCCACTCGTCCACCGCGCGCAGCGCCGGGGTGCGGGCGATGACCTCCGTGAAGCTCACCCGCTCGCTCGCCACCGTGAGCGCGACGACGCCGGCGAGCAGGGCTGCCCGGAGCGGTCGCGGCGCCGCGACGACCGCGGCCGTGCCCACGAGGGCCCCGAGCGCGTTCGCGCCCGAGTCGCCGAGCATGTCCTGCTCGCCGAGGTCCCGCGGCAGCGCCGACGCCCCTGCGGCCATCGCGCCGGCGGCGAGCGGACCTGCCGTGGGATGGACGACCAGAGGCACCGCCGCGATCACGGCCGCCTTCACCGCTCGCCCGGGACGCAGGTCCAGGAGGTTGACCAGGTTCGCGGTGCCGGCGATGAGCGCGCCGGCGACGGCGACGTCCGCCAGGTGCCCGAGCATCGCCGCGCCACGTCGGCCACCGGTGCTGGTGCCCTGGGGGGTCGCGTCGAGCGCGACGGCCGCCGCCACGAGCGACGTCGCGCCGATGCCCAGCACCTTCAGCCCGCCCGTCGTCAGCTCGCCCCGGGCGAGGGCGCCGAGATGACCGCGCAGGCCCTTGCGGGCCCGGCTGGCGTCCTCGGAGAGGTCGTCGACGAGGCCGAAGGCGGCCCCACCGGCCACCGCGACCGCCCCGGCTGCGCCCACGCGACCGCCGCAGGCGACGGCAGCGGCCGCGAGGCCCGCAGCGACCGCCGGCCCCTCCAGCAGGCTGATCGGCTCGCCCCGGTGGTTCGTGCGGGTCCACCGCGCGTCACCAGGAGGTACGGCGGCGTCCAGCCCTCGGCGGGCGAGCGCGCCGACCACGCCGCCCGTGAGGCCGGCAACGACGCGGCCGCTCATCCTGTCGGTTCCTGCGTCGCCTCACCCGCGTCGGGCGCTCCGTCGGTGCCGCCGCCGGTGGCGCCGTCAGTGGTGCCGTCACCTCCACCGTCGGACGTCGGCAGCTGCGGGATGCGCTGGATGGGAAGGAGCTCGACGCGCGGCGGTACCGGAGCGGTCGTGCCGGGACCGGAGCCGTAGTGACCGACGGCCCCGCCGATCCGCTCGGCGAGCGCGAGCGGCACGCTCACCTGGCCCACGAGCCCCTGCACGTCCGCGACCGTGCTGGCTCGGGTGGCCGTCGCCTGCCCGTCGCGGATCTGGGCGAGGAGCCCGCCCTCGACCGGCTCGTGGCCCGCGACGACGACACCGTCCGTGCGCAGCAGCGACGCGAACGCGATCTCCCGCGTGACGGCGACCCACCGGTCCACGGTCTCCTGCAGCGCCTCCGTGTCCTCGGGCGCAGCGGTCTCGTCCCCCGTGTCGGCGAGCTCGGCGTCGAAGCCGCCCGCCACGACGACGACGGCGTCCGCGGGGAGCGTCACCTCGCCGTCGACCTCGACGAGCCCGCTCTCCGTGAGCAGCTGCAGCACCACGGCCGCGTTCTCGCTGCGCCGGTCGGGGTCCTCCGGGACGGCGTTGCTCACCGCCTGCACGAGCGCCTCGGCGAGCTCCGTGCCGGGCCCGGCGTCCGCGTCCGGGGCGGGGTCGAGGTACTCCACGAGCGTGCCGGCGAGGGTCTGCCGGAACGTCGCGCGCGTCGGGTCCGTCCAGTCGTCGGTGAGGCGGACGCGCGCCGAGACGACGGCGCCTGCCTCCTCGAGCCGAGCGGCGACGTCGTCCGTCGCGCCCCCGTCGCGGTCACCGAAGGCGACGACGGCGACCCGTCGCTCCTCGAGGACGCCGGCCAGCAGGTCGTCCGCGGCCGACTCGAACGCGGCTTGGCTGTCGGCGAGCTCCGCGCCCGCGGCGTCGAGCTCGGTGCGCAGGTCGGCGGCGCGCTGGCGCAGCGCGTCGACCTCGCCCGTGAGCGTGTCGCCGATGGACTCCTTGAGCGGCCCGGCCCCGAGCACGATGCCGACGGCGAGCGCCAGGAACACCGAGATCAGCGAGACGAGGTGATAGCGGAAGTCGATCACGAGGCCCTCCCGAGCCGTGTCATGCGGGCCCCCCGAACAAGCCCAGGATCTGCGCCCACACGGAGTCCCACCACGCGGCGACCAGGCCCAGGGTCGCCTGGCCGGCCACCGTCGAGGCCAGGGCCGCCACCAGGGCGGCGACGCCCGCGAAGGCCAGCCACACGAGCTGCCAGCTCGAGATCCGCTGCCGGTACAGGCGGGACACGCCCTTCGCGTCGACGAGCTTGCCTCCGACGCGAAGGCGGGTCAGGAACGTGCTCGCCATGCCTGCGCGTCCCTTGTCGAGGAACTCCACCAGTGTCGCGTGGGTGCCGACGGCGACGATCAGCTCGGCGCCCTTGTCGTCCGCGAGGAGCATCGCGACGTCCTCGCTGGTCCCGGTCGCGGGGAAGACCACGTGCTCGACGCCCAGCTGCTCCATGCGCTCGACGCCCGGGGCACGGCCGTCACGGTAGGCGTGCACCACGATCTCCGCGCCGCTCTGCAGCGCACGGTCCGAGACCGAGTCCATGTCGCCGACGATGAGGTCGGGCTTCCAGCCGGCCTCGATGATGGCGTCGGCGCCGCCGTCGACGCCCACGAGCACGGGCCGGTACTCCTTGATGTAGGAGCGGAGGATGACCAGGTCCTCCTTGTAGTGGTAGCCGCGCACGACGATGAGCACGTGGCGTCCGTCGATCTGCGTGCGGATGTCCGGGACCCCGACCCCGTCGAGGAGCAGGTCCCGCTCGCGTCGCAGGTAGTCCATCGTGTTGGCCGCGAAGGCCTCGAGCTGGACGGCCAGGCCCGTCCGGGCCTCCGCCATCGCTGCCGCCACCGAGGTCGCGTCCTGCCGCGTGCCCTCGGCGACCAGGCGTTCGCCGTCGAGCACCTGGTTGTCGAGGACGCGGACCTGCTGGCCCTCGGCCAGAGTGAGCACGTCCGGACCGAGATCGTCGATGAGCGGGATCCCGGCTTCGACGAGGATGTCCGGGCCGAGGTTGGGATAGCGACCCGAGGTCGAGCGGGCAGCGTTGAGCACCGCGGCGGGTCGGCACGCGACGAGGGCCTCGGCCGAGACGCGGTCGATGTCCAGGTGGTCGATGACCGCCACGTCGCCGGGCCGCAGGCGCTTCGTCAGGCTCTTCGTCCGGGTGTCGACCCGAGCCGTGCCGGTGATCCCTGGCCCCGCGGGCGCGGTCCTGTGGCGCAGCGAGAGTCTCATCGCCCCTATCGTCCCACGGCGGACCGCTCGAGGAGCTCAGCGGCATGCTGGAGAGCGGTCGCCGAGTCCTCCTGGCCCGACAGCATGCGGGCGAGCTCCGCCACCCGTTCCGGTCCCGCGACGACGCGCACGTCGGTCGTGGTGACCACGTCACCCTCGGTCTTGGCGACGACGACGTGGCGGTCGGCGAACGCCGCCACCTGGGCCAGGTGCGTGACGACGAGCACCTGGGCTCCCCCACGAGCGAGCTCGGCCAACCGGCGTCCGACCTCGACGGCGGCGCGGCCCCCGACTCCCGCGTCGACCTCGTCGAAGACGAAGGTCGGCGGTCGCGCCGACGACGGCGCCGTCGCGAGCGCCACCTCGATCGCGAGCATGACGCGCGAGAGCTCGCCGCCCGAGGCGCCCTGCCCGAGTGGCAGGACGGGTGCGCCCGCGTGCGCGGCGAGCAGCATCTCGACGTCCTCCGCCCCCCACGGGCCGAGCTCGGGCGTCGGCGTGAGCCGGACGGAGAACGTCGCACTGGCCATCGCCAGGCCGGCCAGCTCCTGGGTGACGGCGGCGCCCAGCCGCTCGGCCGCCTCCGCGCGGCCCGAGCTGATCTGGTCGGCGAGTGCCTGGAGGTCGCCGGTCAGGTCCTCCAGCCTGGCCCGCAGCTCGGCGGTCCGGTCGTCGCCCTGCTCGAGCTCCACGAGGCGCAGGCCCGCGGTGGAGGCCCACGCCAGCACGTCGTCGACCGTGCCGCCGTGGGCGCGGGTGAGCGTGCCGAGGGCGGCCCGCCGGTCCTGGACCGCGGCGAGACGTCCGGGGTCCGCCTGCACCTCGTCGGCGTAGCGGGCCAGGTCGGCAGCGAGGTCGTCGAGCACGTAGCCGACGTCGGCGAGCCGGCCGGCCAGCGCACCGAGGGCTTCGTCGTGGCGTGCCACGACCTCGAGCGTCCGCCGTGCGAGGTCGGTCAGCGCCGCCGCGCCCGGTGGTGCCTGGGCGTCGTCGGTGCCCATCAGCGCGTCATGGGCCACCTGAGCGGCCTGCCGCAGGTCCTCGGCGTGGCCGAGGCGCTCCGCCTCCTGCGCCAGCTCGAGGTCCTCGCCCGGCTGGGGGTCCACGCGCTCGACCTCCACCAGGCCCAGGCGCAGCAGCTCGGCCTCGCGGACGCGCTCCTGCGCGCTGTCGACGAGCTCGGCCAGCTCCACCGTGAGCCGCTGGCGTTCCGTCCAGGCCGCCCGGTAGTCCTCGAGCAGCCGCCCGTGCGTCGGGCCGGCGAACGCGTCCAGGGCGGAACGCTGCCTGGCGGCCGACCTCAGCCGGACCTGGTCCGCCTGGCCGTGCACGGTCACGAGGTGCTCGGCGAGCTCGGCGAGCACGCTCTGCGGCACCGTGCGACCACCGAGGAAGGCGCGCGAGCGCCCTGCTGCGGCGACCGTGCGGAGCGCCGTCAGCGCACCGTCGTCGAGCTCCGCACCTGCCTCGAGGGCGCGCTCGGCGGCCGGCGAGCCCGGCTCGACGAGGAACACGCCCTCGGCCGATGCGCTCGTCGCCCCGGCCCTGACGACCGCGGCATCCGCCCGTCCGCCCAGCAGCAGGCCGAGGCCGGTCAGCAGCATGGTCTTGCCGGCGCCCGTCTCGCCCGTGATCGCCGTGAGGCCTGCACCGAGCTCCACCCGGGCGCCGGCGATGACACCCAGGTTCTCGATCCGGATCTCCTCGATCATGCGTCGTGCCGCGCGTGGCCGTTCGGAGCGCGCCCGCGCCAGCCGCTCACCGGCAGGTCGAACCGGGAGACCAGTCGATCGGTGAACGGCGCACGGGCGAGCCGGGCCAGGCGGACCGGGACATCGCTGTGCCGGACCTCGACGCGCGTCCCCACGGGCAGCGGCATGGTCCGACGGCCGTCGCACGAGAGCACGCCCGAGCTGACGGAGCGCGCCATCACCTCGACCGCGAGCACCGACGAGGGGCCGACCACCAGCGGACGGGCGAACAGCGCGTGCGCGGACACGGGAACCAGGAGCATCCCCTCGACGTCGGGCCACACCACGGGGCCGCCGGCGGAGAACGCGTGCGCCGTCGAGCCCGTCGACGTCGCCATCACCACGCCATCGCACCCGAAGGAGGACAGCGGCCGGCCGTCGACCTCGACGACGACCTCGATCATCCGGGCCGGGTCGCCCTTCTCGATCGTCGCGTCGTTGAGCGCCCAGTCGCGGGCCAGCTCCGCGCCGGGGCGCTGGACACGGACCTCGATCGTGCCGCGTTCCTCGACCTCGTACCGGCCTTCGGCGATGCGGCGGACCACCTCGTCGATGTCCTCCCGTTCGGCCTCCGCGAGGAACCCGACGTGACCGAGGTTGAAGCCGAGGAGGGGCACGCCCATCCCGCGCGTCAGCTCGGCGGCGCGCAGGATCGTGCCGTCGCCCCCGAGCACGAGCACCATGCCCAGGTCGTCGACGTCAGGCAGCTCCTCCTCGGTGACCGGCACGAGGTCCACGCTGCGCAGCGCGACGGCGACCTGCTCCGCCGCGTGCTGCGCGTCGGGCCGGCCGTTGTGCGCGATCACGAGGACTGACCGGTTCACGATCGCTCCTCCCCCACCACCACGGCGCGGCCCTCACGCACGGCCACCCGGACGGCGGCGCGCAGGGCGTCGAGCAGCGCCGGTTCGGCGGCCTCCTCGCCGCTGCCCGCCCCGTCAGCACCGGGGCGCAGCCAGAGGAAGTACTCGTGGTTCCCGGAGGGCCCGGGCAGCGGGCTCGGCAGCACGGCCCGCACGACAGCGCCGAGCCGCACCGCAGCCCGCGCCACCTGCGCGACGGCGTCCTCGCGCAGCTCCGCGGAGGTGACGACGCCCGAGCTGCCCAGACGCTCGCGTCCCACCTCGAACTGAGGCTTCACCATGAGGAGCAGGTCGGCGTCCGGCGCGGCGACACCGAGCAGGGCGGGCAGCGCCACCGTGAGCGAGATGAAGGAGAGATCGGCGACCACGAGGTCGACGGGACCGTCGGTCTCAGCAGTCGTCAGCGCCCGGACGTTGACGCCCTCGAGCGAGGTCACGCGGGCGTCCGACGCCACGACCTGCGCGATCTGGCCGTGCCCGACGTCGACGGCCACCACCGCGCCCGCTCCTCGCTCGAGCAGCACCTGGGTGAACCCGCCGGTCGAGGCTCCCGCGTCCAGGCACCGCCGGCCCGTGACGGTGATCGCCCCCGGCGCCAGCGTCTGAACCCCGTCGAGCGCGCCGACCAGCTTGTGGGCGGCTCGCGAGACGTACTCGGTTCGGTCGTCCCCACGCACCTCGACCGTCGCGTCGGGCGGCACCGGCTGCGAGGCCTTGGTCGCGACGGCGCCCGCGACGTCCACCCGTCCCGCGGCGATGAGGTCGGCGGCACGCTGACGGGACCGCGCGAGGCCGCGGCGGACCAGCTCGGCGTCGAGCCGGACGGCAGCAGGCATCAGTCGGTCTCCGCCAGGCGCTCGGCGAGAGCGGTCTGGACGGCGTCCACGAGCGCCGGGTGACGCGCGAGCTCGAGGCCGTCCAGGCGCGCGAGCTCGCTCAGCGCCGCGTCCACTACCGCGTCGCCGGTTTCCGGCGCGCCACGGGCCGCCCGACCTGCCTCCATGACCTCGTCCTGCACGTCGCTACGGTACCGTCCGCCGGCGTCACCGATCAGCGACCGTGCACAGGGGCAGCCTCGGGCGTCAGCTCCGGCACGGCGTCCGGCGACAGCGCGTGCCCTCCGTCGGCCGCCGCCCAGGCCGCACCGCAGGCGGCGCGGACGAGGTCGATGTCCACGTGCCCCTGCCCGTCGAGCCGGAGCTCACCGCCCTGGACCCGCGCCGCGCGCGCACCACATCGCCACCACCCGTCGGCGTCCGGTGCCGGGGCCGGGTGCGCCTCGAGAAGCCCACGCAGGTCCGCGGCGATGAACGTGGGCCGCTCGCGCGGTGCTGCGAGCACCGCGTCCCGCGCATCGGACACGCCCGTGAGCACGTGCAGGCCGGGATAGCCGGCCGCGCGGGCACCGCCCAGGTCCGTGTCGAGCCGGTCGCCGACGACGAGCGGACGCACTGCGCCCCGACGCAGCACGGCCAGCTGGTACATGGCGGGCTCCGGTTTGCCGGCGCTGAGCGGGGTCACGCCCGTGGCGTTCACCACCGCGCCCACGAGCGAGCCGTTGCCGGGGGCCAGGCCGCGTTCGTTGGGCAGGGTCAGGTCCAGGTTGCTGACGACGTGCCGAGCACCGCGCTGGATCGCATAGGCCGCCTCCGCGAGATCCCGCCAGCTCACCTCCGGCGCGAAGCCCTGCACGACGGCCACGGGGTGCTCGTCAGCGGAGCTGACGCGGCGGAAGCCGGCCTCTCGCACCGCGGTGACCAGGCCCGGCCCTCCCACGACCAGCACAGGAGCGTCCCGGTCCACCTCGGTCGCGAGCAGTGCCGCAGCGGCCTGAGCGGAGGTCAGCACCTCGTCCGGACTCGCCTCGATGCCCAGGGACACGAGGTGCTCTGCGACGGTCCCGGGCTCGCGCGACGCGTTGTTCGTGATGAACACCACGCCCATCCCTGCGGCGCGGGCCGCCGTGAGGCTCTCCGGGGCGTGCGGGATCGCCACGGGCCCGCGGTAGGCGACGCCGTCCAGGTCGACGAGCGCGACGTCGTAGACGTCAGCGAGCGGGGCCGCACTGGCCTCGAGTGTCACTCCTGGTCCTCCGTGTCGGCCGTCGGGGTCGCCTCGTCGCCGTCCTGCTCACCGTCCGCCGACTCGTCGTCCTCGTCGTCGGCGAGGTCGAAGACGACGACTTCCTCGTCGACCGGCAACGAGGCCAGGACGCCCGCTGCTTCCTCGTCCCGACCGCACGCGACGAGGGCAGCCACGCGCGCCTCGGAGACACGATCTGCCAGCTCGCCCTGCACCCCACCGACCGCCGTCGTGCTCAGCGCCGCCAGCGCCGCCTCGGGCTCACCGAGGTCCAGACGTGCGCCGCTGACGACGATCGCCAGCTCGACGGCGACCTCGGCCGGCAGGCTGTGCGCGTGCTCCGCAGCGAGTGCGAGCGCGCGCTCGGGCCTGCCGAGCCCACGCTCGCAGTCGGCCATGAGCGGGACGTGCTCGTCCCCACCGCCGAGGCGGCGCGCGGTGCGCAGCTCGCGGAGGGCCTCCGCGTACCGTCCTGTGCGGTAGGCCGTGATTCCCGCCGCCTCACGCACGACGTCCACCCGCCCGGCCCGACGCGCGGCCTCCGCCGCGTGCGCATAGGCCGCCTCGGGGTCCGTGTCCACGAGCCGGCCGGCCATCACCAGGTGGCGTGCAACGGCGTCCGCATTCTCCTTCGACAGGGTCCGTAGCCGCGCCCGTGCGCCCCTGTCGAGGTCCGCCGGCACGACATCGTCCGGGAGCAGCGGAGCGTCGTGCCGGCCGGCACGCTCGATGCGCGCACCCACCTCCGCGCGCTCGTCGCCCTGCCCACGACCTGACCCGCGCCACGACCCACGCTCACCGCCGCGCTGAGGGGCCGAACCCCCCGATGCCGGACGCCGGCCTCGTACCGTCCGGCCCGCCCCGGTCCTCCCGGGTGCTGCTGCCGGCCCACGTGACGAGCCCCTCTCCCAACCGGCGCCTCCACTGGCGGGAGCCGACCGGGAGCCTCCACGGCCGGCTCCAGACGCTGCCGAGCGCTCCGGACGCTCAGCGGCCGACCGCCCGCGACGGTCCCCGCCCCGACTGGCCGGAGCGCCGGCACCAGACTGGTCGGCCCACGGCCGACGGCTCGTCCGGTCCCCACCCTCGCCCGCGGTCCGCCGGTCCGCACCCCGTGCGGCCCCAGCGGGCTTGCCCGACGCCTGGCCGTCGAAGCGACGCGACGCCGGGGCGCCCGATCGACCGCTCTCACCGCTGCGCGGGCCCGGTCTGCCCGAACCCTGCTCACCCGAGAAGCCGGCGCCACGCGCCGAGCCCGCCCGACCCTGCGCGCTCCCGCCCCCCGCGCGCGCACGCGACGACGACCAGCCGCCACCAGTGGCCGAAGACTCAGCGGGCCTGCCCCTGGACGAACCAGCCCGCCCACCAGCAGCACCCGATCGCCCAGACCCGGACCGGCCCGCCGACGAGCCAGAAGCCCCAGCACCAGACCATGCGCGAGCCGTACCCGAGCGCCCGGCCGGCGAGCCAGTGCCGCCAGCAGACGACCCCGTGCGACCAGAGGACGAACCAGCGCGACCAGAAGACGAACCGCTGCGTCCAGAAGTGGAGCCGACGCGACCAGCCGGGGGCTCCGGCGATCCGCGACGCTCGCGGTCCTGATCCTTGTCACCGCGGCCGCTACCGCCGGCACGGCGTGGGCCGCCCCCGGTCTCCCGACGCTGATGACCACTACCGCGCGCGTCGCCCCGCGACCCACCCGCAGGCGGTCGGCCGCTCCGTCCCTCGCTCATCTGGACCTCCCAGGACAATCGTCGCACACGTCAGAAAGCAGAAAAGGGCCGCCCGGAGGGCGACCCTTTTCTGAAAGAATGTTCGGCGGCGACCTACTCTCCCACACCGTCACCAGTGCAGTACCATCGGCGCTGAAGGGCTTAGCTTCCGGGTTCGGAATGGAGCCGGGCGTTTCCCCTTCGCTATGACCGCCGTAACTCTATGGAGATGTCAATCAGTTCCCGACCGCATCTCGGGAACCGCACAGTGGACGCAAGCACAGCAAAAGTTGATGATGTGTCAAGTCATCGGCCTATTAGTACCGGTCAGCTTCATGTGTCTTTAGTCCACACTTCCACGTCCGGCCTATCAACCCAGTGTTCTAGCTGGGGGCCTCTCGGGGTAAACCCCATGGAAACCTCATCTTGAAGCAGGCTTCCCGCTTAGATGCTTTCAGCGGTTATCCCTTCCGAACGTAGCCAACCAGCCGTGCTCCTGGCGGAACAACTGGCACACCAGAGGTTCGTCCGTCCCGGTCCTCTCGTACTAGGGACAGCCCTTCTCAAGTTTCCTGCGCGCGCAGCGGATAGGGACCGAACTGTCTCACGACGTTCTAAACCCAGCTCGCGTACCGCTTTAATGGGCGAACAGCCCAACCCTTGGGACCTACTCCAGCCCCAGGATGCGACGAGCCGACATCGAGGTGCCAAACCATGCCGTCGATATGGACTCTTGGGCAAGATCAGCCTGTTATCCCCGGGGTACCTTTTATCCGTTGAGCGACGGCGCTTCCACAAGCCACCGCCGGATCACTAGTTCCGACTTTCGTCCCTGCTCGACCTGTCAGTCTCACAGTCAAGCTCCCTTGTGCACTTGCACTCGCCACCTGATTGCCAACCAGGCTGAGGGAACCTTTGAGCGCCTCCGTTACATTTTAGGAGGCAACCGCCCCAGTTAAACTACCCACCAGGCACTGTCCCTGATCCGGATTACGGACCGAAGTTAGATGTCCAGAACGACCAGAGTGGTATTTCAACGTTGACTCCACCGACACTGGCGTGCCGGCTTCACAGTCTCCCACCTATCCTACACAAGCCGTCCCGAACACCAATACCAAGCTATAGTAAAGGTCCCGGGGTCTTTCCGTCCTGCTGCGCGTAACGAGCATCTTTACTCGTAGTGCAATTTCGCCGAGTTCGCGGTTGAGACAGCGGAGAAGTCGTTACGCCATTCGTGCAGGTCGGAACTTACCCGACAAGGAATTTCGCTACCTTAGGATGGTTATAGTTACCACCGCCGTTTACTGGGGCTTAAATTCTGAGCTTCGCTCTGAAGAGCTGACCCGTCCTCTTAACCTTCCAGCACCGGGCAGGCGTCAGTCCGTATACATCGTCTTGCGACTTCGCACGGACCTGTGTTTTTAGTAAACAGTCGCTTCTCCCTGGTCTCTGCGGCCTTCAAGCGCTTCCCCAGCAAGTGGGTACACGCCTCAGGCCCCCCTTCTCCCGAAGTTACGGGGGCATTTTGCCGAGTTCCTTAACCACGATTCTCTCGATCGCCTTGGTATTCTCTACCTGACCACCTGAGTCGGTTTGGGGTACGGGCGGCTAGAACCTCGCGCCGAGGCTTTTCTAGGCAGCATAGGATCACCCACTCCCGCTTGTGCGGTACGTCGTCGGCTCTCAGGCTATGTGAGGTGCGGATTTGCCTACACCTCGCCCTACGGCCTTGCACGTGGTCAACCATCGCCACGCTGGGCTACCTTCCTGCGTCACCCCTGTTAATGCGCTTACCTAATGCCGGCTTGGTTCGTGCGCTCCACTCCGAAGACTCCCGAAGGAGACGACGAAGCTTTGGGCACTGAGCATCACCGGGGTCGGTATGGGCGGTTCTTCGCCGGTACGGGAATATCAACCCGTTGTCCATCGACTACGCCTGTCGGCCTCGCCTTAGGTCCCGACTTACCCAGGGCGGATTAGCCTGGCCCTGGAACCCTTGGTCATTCGGCGGACGGGTTTCTCACCCGTCTTTCGCTACTCATGCCTGCATTCTCACTCGTGTGGCGTCCACCGCTGGGTCACCCCGCGACTTCACTCGCCACACGACGCTCCCCTACCCATCCACACGCTTGGATCACGAAGACCTGGCTGTTGTGTGAATGCCACAGCTTCGGCGGTGTGCTTGAGCCCCGTTACATTGTCGGCGCGGAATCACTTGACCAGTGAGCTATTACGCACTCTTTCAAGGGTGGCTGCTTCTAAGCCAACCTCCTGGTTGTCTGTGCAACTCCACATCCTTTCCCACTTAGCACACGCTTAGGGGCCTTAGCTGGTGGTCTGGGCTGTTTCCCTTTCGACTACGAAGCTTATCCCCCGCAGTCTCACTGCCACGCTCTCACTTACCGGCATTCGGAGTTTGGCTGACGTCAGTAACCTTGTAGGGCCCATCGGCCATCCAGTAGCTCTACCTCCGGCAAGAAACACGTGACGCTGCACCTAAATGCATTTCGGGGAGAACCAGCTATCACGAAGTTTGATTGGCCTTTCACCCCTAACCACAGGTCATCCCCCCGGTTTTCAACCCAGGTGGGTTCGGCCCTCCACGCGGTCTTACCCGCGCTTCAGCCTGCCCATGGCTAGATCACTTCGCTTCGGGTCTAGAGCACGCGACTCAGTCGCCCTATTCGGACTCGCTTTCGCTACGGCTACCCCACTCGGGTTAACCTCGCCACGTACCGCTAACTCGCAGGCTCATTCTTCAAAAGGCACGCCGTCACCCCTGCTAGGGAGGCTCCGACGGATTGTAGGCACACGGTTTCAGGTACTATTTCACTCCCCTCCCGGGGTACTTTTCACCTTTCCCTCACGGTACTTGTCCGCTATCGGTCACTAGGTAGTATTTAGGCTTAGAGAGTGGTCTCTCCAGATTCACACGGGATTTCTCGGGCCCCGTGCTACTTGGGATCCCGCTCGGGAGGCCGCGCCATTTCGTCTACGGGGGTAGCACCCTCTGTGCCGGGCCTTTCAATGCCCTTCGACTATGACGCGACTTTCTGACTCCCTGGGAGCTCGGCAGAACTCCCTGAACGGTCCCTCAACCCCGATAACGCAACGCCTGCCGGCTATCACACGTCATCGGTTTGGCCTTTTCCGCTTTCGCTCGCCACTACTCACGGAATATCTCTTCCTGTGGGTACTGAGATGTTTCACTTCCCCACGTTCCCTCCACACGCCCTATATATTCAGGCGCGGGTGACTGGACATGACTCCAGCCGGGTTTCCCCATTCGGAAATCCTCGGATCACGGTTCGTTTGCCAACTCCCCGAGGCTTATCGCAGGCTACTACGTCCTTCTTCGGCTCCTAGTGCCAAGGCATCCACCGTATGCCCTTGTTAACTTGCCACAAAGACTATTGCTAAAGATGCTCGCGTCCACTGTACAGTTCTCAAGCTACGGGCGGGCCCATCACCAGGCCGGCGCCTTCCCCGCGAGTGCGGAGTGGTTCAACCGGAGGAGATGGTCCGTCGTCCGACGTTCGCCGAGCGAATCGGCGGGGTCGGCCCGAGGTAGGGCATGCGCCCGTTCCCTCAGGACCCAACAGCGTGCCGGCGCGCCGTCCAGATCGTCAGGTTCCGCTCCCGGAGGAGGTACTGAGACATCTGAGCGACGCGCCACTGGTCGATGTTCCACCCTTGAGCTCCCACCCCGGATCGTTCGCCCGGGTAGTGGGCCCTGGACGCCGCGAACGGCGCCAAGATGCTCCTTAGAAAGGAGGTGATCCAGCCGCACCTTCCGGTACGGCTACCTTGTTACGACTTAGTCCCAATCGCCAGTCCCACCTTCGACGGCTCCCTCCACAAGGGTTGGGCCACCGGCTTCGGGTGTTACCGACTTTCGTGACTTGACGGGCGGTGTGTACAAGGCCCGGGAACGTATTCACCGCAGCGTTGCTGATCTGCGATTACTAGCGACTCCGACTTCATGGGGTCGAGTTGCAGACCCCAATCCGAACTGAGACCGGCTTTTTGAGATTCGCTCCACCTTACGGTATCGCAGCCCTTTGTACCGGCCATTGTAGCATGCGTGAAGCCCAAGACATAAGGGGCATGATGATTTGACCTCATCCCCACCTTCCTCCGAGTTGACCCCGGCAGTCTCCTATGAGTCCCCGGCATTACCCGCTGGCAACATAGGACGAGGGTTGCGCTCGTTGCGGGACTTAACCCAACATCTCACGACACGAGCTGACGACAACCATGCACCACCTGTATACCGCCCTTGCGGACCCCGTGTCTCCACGAGTTTTCGGTATATGTCAAGCCTTGGTAAGGTTCTTCGCGTTGCATCGAATTAATCCGCATGCTCCGCCGCTTGTGCGGGCCCCCGTCAATTCCTTTGAGTTTTAGCCTTGCGGCCGTACTCCCCAGGCGGGGCACTTAATGCGTTAGCTGCGGCACGGAACTCGTGGAATGAGCCCCACACCTAGTGCCCAACGTTTACGGCATGGACTACCAGGGTATCTAATCCTGTTCGCTCCCCATGCTTTCGCTCCTCAGCGTCAGTTGCGGCCCAGAGACCTGCCTTCGCCATCGGTGTTCCTCCTGATATCTGCGCATTCCACCGCTACACCAGGAATTCCAGTCTCCCCTACCGCACTCTAGTCTGCCCGTACCCACTGCAAGCCCGAGGTTGAGCCTCGGGTTTTCACAGCAGACGCGACAAACCGCCTACGAGCTCTTTACGCCCAATAATTCCGGACAACGCTTGCGCCCTACGTATTACCGCGGCTGCTGGCACGTAGTTAGCCGGCGCTTCTTCTGCAGGTACCGTCACTTTCGCTTCTTCCCTGCTGAAAGGGGTTTACAACCCGAAGGCCTTCATCCCCCACGCGGCGTCGCTGCATCAGGCTTGCGCCCATTGTGCAATATTCCCCACTGCTGCCTCCCGTAGGAGTCTGGGCCGTGTCTCAGTCCCAGTGTGGCCGGTCGCCCTCTCAGGCCGGCTACCCGTCGTCGCCTTGGTGAGCCGTTACCTCACCAACTAGCTGATAGGCCGCGAGCCCATCCCTGACCGATAAATCTTTCCAGACGCTACAGATGCCCGTGCGTCTCATATCCGGTATTAGCTCCGATTTCTCGGGGTTATCCCAGAGTCAGGGGCAGGTTGCTCACGTGTTACTCACCCGTTCGCCACTGATCAGGAGGAGCAAGCTCCTCCATCACCGTTCGACTTGCATGTGTTAAGCACGCCGCCAGCGTTCGTCCTGAGCCAGGATCAAACTCTCCGTGAATGTCTTCTGGCAATCCGCACCGAGGTGCGGTTGACCGACATACGAAGCGGTCCCGAAGGACCAGTTAATCTGGCTTCGACAAAATGCTGATGTGCATTTTTGTCTGACCAAGTCATCGCCGCGGGGGCTAGGCTCACCCGATTGGGTTTACCTAACATTCGGCGATGACGATTGGCATCGACTTTTGGCACGCTGTTGAGTTCTCAAGGAGCGGACGCGCATCCTTTGCGGTTCTTTCGAACCTCCAGGAGGCAACCGTTCTACTTTATCTGTCCGGACCATCGTTGTCAACTTCGGCTTCTTCGCTGTCCGCTCGGCATGAGCGTCCGGCTTGTCTGCCTTTGTTGTTGTCCTCTGGCCCGTACCGGCGCGCACCGTCAGACGCAGATGCGTCGTGGATGTGATCCGGGGGGTGTGGCCCGTGGGACCGGCCCTGGAGCGTCTTGCGCTCTTGGTCCGTTCCTCCCTGGCGGGCGATGCAGAACATTACCAGGCTGACGGCAGAGGTCAAACCAGCGGGGGGTGACGACCGTCACGTATGCCCCCCGGACGGTTGTTTCTGCAGGTCAGCGCCCTGTCGGGCGCCTTCGGGGCGCGGTCGGCGGCGCCCGTCGGCGGCGCGATGTGCTAGTGGCGCGAGCCGTCCTGCGGGGCGCTCTCGCCGCCTCACGTGGCCTCAGCTCAGAACGCGACGAACGCCCGGTGCCGTTCGGCATCGGGCGTTCGTCTGGGGCTTCAGCTCAGCGCGGGCGGGTCACAGCCGCCGCTCGGCGACGGCCAGCGTGCGCTTCCCCCTGCGGAGCACGGCCCACCGACCGTGCAGGAGCTGGTCCGCGGTCAGCACCGCCTCGGCGTCGGACACGCGTTCGTTGTTCACCGACACGCCGCCCTCGGCGATCGCGCGGCGCCCCGCCCCGCGCCCGGCCACGAGGCCGGCCTCCGTCAGCAGGTCGACGATGAGCGGTCCCTCCCCCGTCACGTCCGTCACCTCAGCGCGCGGGAGCTCGTCCACGGCGGCGCCCAACGTCGCCTCGTCGAGCTCCGCGAGGTCACCCCGGCCGAACAACGCCTGGCTCGCCGCGATGACCTTCGCCGTCGCGTCGGCGCCGTGCACCAACGTGGTGACGTCTGCAGCCAGTGCCCGCTGAGCCTCCCGGGCAGCCGGACGCTCCTGCACCGCGGTCTCCAGCTCGGCCAGCTCCTCGCCCGTGCGGAAGGTGAAGGTGCGCAGGTACCCCATGACGTCCGCGTCGTCGGTGTTCACCCAGAACTGGTAGAAGGCGTAGGGCGTCATGAGGTCCGGCGCGAGCCAGACCGCGCCACCCTCCGTCTTGCCGAACTTGGTGCCGTCCGCCTTGGTGATGAGCGGTGTCGTGAGCGCGTGCGCCGTCCCGTGCTCGGCCTTGCGGATGAGCTCGACCCCCGAGAGCAGGTTGCCCCACTGGTCGTTGCCGCCCGTCTGCAGCGTGCAGCCGTGCCGGCGGAACAGCTCGAGGAAGTCCAGACCCTGGAGGATCTGGTAGCTGAACTCGGTGAAGCTGATGCCCTCCTCGGACGCCAGTCGCCGGGCGACGGTGTCCTTGGCCAGCATCGTGCCCAGCCGGTAGTGCTTGCCGACGTCGCGCAGGAAGTCGATCGCCGACAGCTCGGCTGTCCAGTCCAGGTTGTTGACCATGACCGCGGGGTTGCCGCCGTCGAAGTCGAGGAAGCGTGAGATCTGCGCCCGCAGCCGCTCTGTCCACTCGACGACCGTCTCGCGACTGTTGAGCACCCGCTCCCCCGACATGCGGGGATCACCGATGAGGCCCGTGGCCCCGCCGACGAGCGCGATGACCCGGTGGCCGGCGCGCTGCAGGTGCCGCAGCAGCACCAGCTGAACCAGGTGTCCGTGGTGCAGGCTCGGCGCGGTCGGGTCGAACCCGCAATAGACGGTGACGGGCCCGGCGGACAGGGCCTCGCGCAGGGCCTGCTCGTCGGTGGTCTGGGCCAGCAGCCCGCGCCACGCCAGCTCGTCCAGGATGTGGGTCACCCGACGTCTCCCGTTCTCTCCCGCCCGTCGAGCGGCTCCCGACGGCGCAGGGCACAGTCTGCCCCGTCGCCGCGGGCGAGGCGCAGGTCATTCGCCCGGCGGACGGCGACGGCGCGGGGCAGCCGCCCGGTACGCCGAGACGGTGGGCTCGTCCGCCAGCCAGAAGCGCCACGGGTGGCGGGCGCCGTCGCCCCCGACGCCCGAGACGCCGACGCGCGGCCCCGTCGCCCAACCCGAGGCCGGCCGCAGCGGCGGTGCCAGACGCACGGGTCCGTTGCCGCCGACGACGTCCGTCCCGTAGAGCTCGAGCGTGATGCCGAGCGCGTCGGCGAGGCGGGCGGGCCCGCGGGCGAGGTCGACGTCGGCCCGCACCACCCCTCGCCGCAGCCTCCGCTCGCGCGCCAGCCCAGCACCCTCCACGACCTCGCCGGCGCGCAGCAGCACGGCCGAGGCGCGCCCCTCGACGCCCGTGACGACGTTCGCGCACACGTGCAGTCCGAGGTGCCGGTACACGTACAGGTGGCCGGCCGGCCCGAACATCACAGCGTTGCGCGCGGACCGGCCCCGGTAGGCGTGCGAGCCGGGATCGGCCTCGCCGTCGTAGGCCTCGACCTCGGTAAGGCGCACCGTGACCACGCCGTCGGGCAGCGACGTCGTGACGAGCGCCCCGAGCAGACGGGGAGCGACGTCGAGCACCGGCGCCGCCAGCCACCCACGATCGCTGCTCGCCCGCGCACCCACGCCGACACCCTCGCACGACGGCGTCGGTCCACGCAGCAGAAGGCGGAGGGCCGGAGCCTCAGCCGAACGGCGCCGTGCCGTCGACGACGACGTCCGCCCGGGCGCGGGTGCCCTCCCGCGCGAACTCCGCCGCCTCCTCGCGCATCCAGGCCAGCCAGTGCCCACGCTGGGACTCACCGTCCCGGGCGAGCCCGCGGGCGAGGCGGACGTCGTCGGGCGCCTCCACGAAGATCCGGAGCACCGCCCGGTCGTCGACGGCCCGGGGCGCGCTCCCGCAGCCCTCGAGCACGAGCACGCCCGGGACCGGCACGTCCACCCACTCGGCGAAGGCACCAGCGAGCCAGTCGTAGCGTTGGTAGCGCGCCGGGGCACCCTGCGCGAGGGGGGCGAGCAGCTGCGCCTCGACGCGATCCCACACCCCGGCCAGCCCGGACCAGCCCTCGTACAGGTCGTCGAGGTGCGCGACGGCGCACCCGTGGCCGAGGCACGCGGCGAGCGCGGCCGCGAGCGTCGACTTCCCCGAGCCGGCGGCGCCGTCGACGCACACCAGCCGGACCGGACCGAGCCGAGGAACCGCCTCTCGCGCACGGGCTGCCAGCGCGCCGACGTCGGCGGGCTGGGCGGGGTGCATGGCGCCAGTGTGCCCGTCCGCCCCGCAAGACGCGCGAGGCGTCCGGTCAGCCGACGGGGCGGCGCTGCTCGCGCACCCACTCGAGCCAGGCGTCGAGCTCCGGGCGGTAGCGCTCGAGGATCGATGCCTGGGCCTCGAGGAGGACGTCGGCCCGGACGTCGTACCACCCCGCCTCCTCGCGGCAGGCGGCGTCCGCGGTCGCCACGGCGACCTCGTACGCCTGCACCTCGGCGAGCTCCTCCGGGAACATCGACTTCAGCTCTGCGTACGGGACGGCGAGCGTCAAGGAGGAGGCGTTGGCGCGGTCGTTGGCGAGCGCCGCCGCATCCATGACGTCGACCAGCCCCGGGTAGCCGGCATCCGCCATGCAGTCGGCCCACGCCGGGTGGGTCGCGACCACTCGCGGGTCCTCGTCGACCCACCAGATCTCCTCGCGGATCGCGTCCTCCAGGGGCCGGAACTGCGCGGGCAGCCGGGACTCCGGCGAGACCTCCTCGTAGGCCCGGGACCGGCAGCCCGCCTCCTCCGGTGGGATGTCCCGGAAGTCCTCCCCGGGCAGCGGCTCCCGACCGTGCATGGCCGTCATGTACTGCTCGAACCCCTCCGGCGCGAGCCCGTACGCGTATGACTGGTTGAACTCCGCGGCCGGATCCCCGAGGTCCGTCGAGAAGCGCATGGGCGGCACGTCGGGGCCGTATGCCTCGGTGCTGTCGCCGTACCCGAACTCCGCGGCGTACTCCGGTGTCAGTGGGTCGGGCCGCGTGTACATCGGGGGCGCCTCGGTCGGGCGGTACTCGAAGCCCTCTTCGGCCATGCACGCCGCCAGGTACTCCTCGACCGCGTCGTGCTGCGCCACCCAGGTCTCCGCGTCCGTGCTCGCGAAGATCTCGTCGAGGTAGGCGTCGAGAGCGCCCGTCGGCTCGGGCGACGGGTCGCCGTCGCCCCCCGCGCCACACGCCGCCGTCGCCCCGACCAGGATCGCGACGACGGCCGTCCGCACTGCGCCCGTCCGGGCTCGCACTCGCCTCACGACCACCACGACGCGCGAGGTGGCCGGACGGTTGCACGTCAGTGCGCGGCGGCCCACTCCCGGAGCTGAGCCGCGCGTGCGCGGCATGCCTCGAGCTGCTCGGCGACCCGCACGGGAGCCGTGCCCCCGACGGCGTCGCGCGAGGCGAGCGAGCCCTCGACGGTGAGCACGGAGCGCACGTCGGCCGTCAGGTGCGGCGAGATCGCCGCCAGGTCGGCGTCGGAGAGGTCCCACAGCTCGATGCCGCGCTCCTCGCACACCCGCACGCACGCGCCGGCGACCTCGTGGGCCGTGCGGAACGGCACGCCCGCACGCACGAGCCACTCCGCGACGTCGGTCGCGAGCGAGAACCCCTGCGGCGCGAGCTCAGCCATCCTCGCGGTGTCGAACGTGAGCGTCGCCACCATCCCCGCCATCGCCGGCAGGAGGACCTCCAGGGTGTCGACCTGGTCGAACACCGGCTCCTTGTCCTCCTGGAGATCGCGCGCGTACGCGAGCGGGAGTCCCTTGAGCGTGGTGAGCAGACCGGCGAGGTCGCCGATCATGCGCCCCGCCTTGCCGCGGGCCAGCTCGGCGACGTCGGGGTTCTTCTTCTGCGGCATGATGCTCGACCCGGTCGAGAAGGCGTCGTCGAGCCGGACGAACCCGAACTCCTTGGTCGCCCAGACGATGACGTCCTCGGCGATGCGGGACAGGTCCACCCCGACCATCGCGGAGACGAACGCGAACTCCGCGACGACGTCGCGCGCCGACGTGCCGTCGATCGAGTTCTCCACCGGGCCGTCGAAGCCGAGGTCGGCCGCCACCGCGGCAGGGTCCAGCCCGAGCGACGAGCCGGCGAGCGCACCCGAGCCGTACGGTGACGAGGCGGCCCGGCGGTCCCAGTCCGCCCACCGCTCGACGTCGCGCAGCAGCGGCCACGCGTGAGCGAGCAGGTGGTGGGCCAGCAGGACCGGCTGCGCGTGCTGCATGTGGGTGCGGCCCGGCATCGGCGCACCGGGGTGCGCCGATGCCTGCGCCACCAGCGCGTCGACGACGTCGAGCACTCCCCCTGCGAGCGCTCGCGCCTGCTCGCGCAGGTACATCCGCACGAGCGTGGCGATCTGGTCGTTGCGCGAGCGGCCCGCGCGGAGTCGGCCGCCCACGTCGGCCCCCGCGCGCTCGATCAGGCCGCGCTCGAGCGCGGTGTGCACGTCCTCGTCGTCGGGCGTGGGTCCGAACGCCCCGGAGGCGACGTCGGTCCGCAGCTGCTCGAGTGCGGCGAGCATGGCGGCGAGGGTCTCGTCGTCGAGCAGGCCGGCCCGATGCAGCACACGCGCGTGCGCCATGGACCCGCGCAGGTCGACGTCCGCCAGCCGCCAGTCGAAGTGCGTGCTGCGCGACAGGGCGACCAGGGCCTCTGCGGGCCCGGCAGCGAACCTCCCACCCCAGAGGGCCCCGGACGGTGTGGCGGCGGTGTCCCCCATCTCAGTCCGTCCCGACTTCCATCGCGGCGCTCTCGAGCGCGATCTCCTCGTCCCCCGCGACCTGCGGGTTCTCGGAGATGACCTCCGCACCACCCGCGGGCAGCGCGCCGAAGAGGGTGCCGTGCTCAACGAGCACCTGGCCCTGGTCGACGGGCTGCTGCGCGTAGAGCTCGAGCTTGGCCCGCGAGTCGGCGATGTCCAGGTTGCGCATCGTGAGCTGGCCGATCCGGTCCGTGGGGCCGAACGCCGCGGACTCCGTGCGCTCCATCGAGAGCTTGTCGGGGTGGTAGGAGAACCCCGGCCCGTCCGTGCGCAGGATCGTGTAGTCCTCGCCGCGGCGCAGGCGCAGCGTCACCTCGCCCGTCACGACCGAGGCGATCCAGCGCTGGATCGACTCGCGCACCATGAGCGACTGCGGGTCGAGCCACCGGCCCTCGTAGAGCAGCCGGCCGAGGCGGCGGCCCTCGTTGTGGTAGTTCGCGACGGTGTCCTCGTTGTGGATCGCGTTGACGAGCCGTTCGTAGGCGATGAAGAGCAGGGCCATGCCCGGCGCCTCGTAGATGCCGCGCGACTTGGCCTCGATGATGCGGTTCTCGATCTGGTCGGACATGCCCAGCCCGTGCCGGCCGCCGATGGCGTTGGCCTCGTGCACGAGCGCGACCGGGTCGGCGTAGCGGACCCCGTTGATCGCCACCGGCCGGCCGCGCTCGAAGGCGATCGTCACGTCCTCGGTCTCGATGGCCACGGCCGGGTCCCAGAACCGCACGCCCATGATCGGCTCGACCGTCTCGAGCGAGACGTCGAGGTGCTCGAGGGTCTTGGCCTCGTGGGTCGCACCCCAGATGTTCGCGTCGGTCGAGTACGCCTTCTCCGCGCTGTCGCGGTAGGGCAGGTCGTGCTCGGTGAGGAACTGGCTCATCTCGGCACGGCCGCCGAGCTCGGCGACGAAGTCCTTGTCCAGCCACGGCTTGTAGATGCGCAGGGACGGGTTGGCCAGCAGGCCGTAGCGGTAGAACCGCTCGATGTCGTTGCCCTTGAAGGTCGAGCCGTCGCCCCAGATCTCCACGTCGTCGGCCTGCATCGCGCGCACGAGCAGGGTGCCGGTGACCGCGCGGCCGAGCGGCGTGGTGTTGAAGTACGAGCGGCCGGCGCTGCGGATGTGGAACGCGCCGCACGCGATGGCCGCGAGGCCCTCCTCGACGAGGGCGGACTTGCAGTCCACCGCGCGCGAGAGCTCGGCGCCGTAGAGCAGGGCACGGCCGGGCACCTGGTCGATCTCCGGCTCGTCGTACTGGCCGAGGTCGGCGGTGTAGGTGCAGGGGATCGCGCCGCGGTGGCGCATCCAGGCGACCGCCACGGAGGTGTCCAGCCCGCCCGAGAAGGCGATCCCCACGCGCTCGCCGACCGGCAGCTCAGTCAGAACCTTGCTCACGTCTCATCCTTCGTGTCTCGTGCGTACTCGCGGCCACCCGCGAGATCGAGGAACCGCTGGGCCACGGCCTGTCCGCCGTCGGTCTCACTGCTGATCACCAGGACGGTGTCGTCACCGGCGATGGTGCCGAGGACGCCCGGCATGACCGAGTGGTCGATGGCCGAGGCGAGGAACTGCGCCGCACCCGGCGGCGTGCGCAGCACGACGAGGTTCCCGGAGGCCTCCGCCGTGACGAGGAGCTCCGCGCACAGGCGCGCCAGACGCGCCGCCAGCTGCTCGGCGTCCTCGATCTGCGGCGTCCGGTTGCCGCCCTCCCCCGGCACGGCGTAGGCCAGCGTCCGGTCGGGCAGGCGGATCCGCACCGCGCGCAGCTCCACCAGGTCGCGCGAGAGCGTGGCCTGGGTCACGTGGAGGCCCTCCTCGGCGAGCGCAGCGGCCAGCTCGCCCTGGGAGCGGATCGGCTCACGGACGAGGGCCCGCGTGATGGCGGCGTGCCGCGCGGCCTTCGTCGGAGGGACCGCCCCTGGGGGTGTGACGCCGTCGGCAGTCGTCACGAGCGCTCCAGGAGCCAGGTCAGCAGCGCCTTCTGGGCGTGCAACCGGTTCTCGGCCTCGTCGAAGACCACCGACTGCGGGCCGTCCAGGACGTCGGCCGTGACCTCCATGCCACGGTAGGCCGGCAGGCAGTGCAGGACGACGGCGTCGGGCGCGGCCTGCGCGAGCACCGCGGCGTCGAGCCGGAAGGCCGAGAACAGCGCCTCGGCCTTGTCGGTCGACGTCTCGTCGCCCATCGAGACCCAGGTATCGGTCGCGACGGCGTCCGCGCCCGCGACCGCTTCGTTGACCGACTCCGTGACGAGCACCGAGCCGCCGGTCACGGCCGCGATCTCCTCGGCCCGCGCCACGACGTGCGGCAACGGCATCCGCTGCGCCGGTGTGGCGATCCGGACGTGCAGGCCGGCGGTGGCGCCACCGAGCAGGTAGGAGTGCGCCATGTTGTTCGATCCGTCGCCCAGGTAGGCGAGCGTGCGGCCCGGTAGTCCGCCCACGCCGTCCGCGCCGCCCACGTGCTCGGCGATCGTGAGCAGGTCGGCCAGCACCTGGCAGGGGTGGAACTGGTCGGTCAGCGCGTTGACGACGGGCACACCCGCGTGGGCGGCCATCTCGTCGATCCGCGACTGGTCGTAGGTGCGCCACACGACGGCGGCCACCTGGCGGCCGATCACCTTGGCGGTGTCCGAGATCGACTCGCGCACGCCGATCTGCGCGAGCTTGCCGTCCACCAGCATCGGGTAGCCGCCCAGCTCGGCGATCCCGACGGCGAACGACAGCTGGGTGCGCAGCGTCGGCTTGTCGAGCAGCACGGCGACGGCACGCGGCCCCTCGAGCGGGCGCGCGGCGAACCGGTCCGCCTTGAGCCGCAGGGCGAGCTCGAGCACCTCCCGCTGCTCGTCGGGCGTGAGGTCGTCGTCACGAAGGAAGTGGCGCATCAGCGGGCCTCTCGGCTCGGGGTGGGGGAAGCGACGTCGGCGGGCAGGCCGGCGAGGAAGTCGACGAACGTCGCGACCTGCTCCCAGGTCACGACGAGCGGCGGGGCGAGCCGCAGCGCCGTCGGGGTCACGGGGTTGACGATGAAACCCGCCGCCAGCGCGCGCTCGGCGACCTCCGCCGCCACCGGCCCGCCCAGCTCGATGGCGACGAGGAGTCCTGCGGCACGCACCTCGCGGACGAGCGGCACGGCGACGAGCGCCTCGACCAGACGGCCGCTCACCTGGCGCACGTTCGCCAGCAACCCGTCCCGCTCGATCACACCGAGCGTCGCGAGCGCGGCCGCCGTGGCGACCGGGTTCCCGCCGAACGTCGTGCCGTGCTGGCCCGGGCCGAGGAGGCCGGCGGCGCGTTCGGTCAGGGCCAGCACGGCGCCCACGGGGATGCCGCCGCCGAGGCCCTTCGCGAGGGTCACGACGTCGGGCAGCACCCCTCCCCCCAGCTCCGGGTCGTGGAACGCGAACCAGCGACCCGTGCGTCCGATGCCCGTCTGCACCTCGTCGACCACCAGCAGGGCGCCGACCTCGTCGGCGAGCCGACGGGCGTGCGCGAGGTAGCCGGGGGGCAGCGGGCGGACGCCCGCCTCGCCCTGGACCACCTCGACGACGAGCGCGGCGACGTCGTCGGTGAGGGCAGCCTCGAGCGCCGCGGTGTCCCCGAACGGGAGGAACTGCACGTCGCCGGGGAGCGGCTCGAACGGCTCGCGGTACGCGGCCTTGGCGGTGAGAGCCAGGGCGCCCATCGTGCGACCGTGGAACGCGCCCTCGAGGGCGAGCATCCTGGTCCGCCCGGTGCGCCGCGCCATCTTGAAGGCGGCCTCGTTGGCCTCGGTGCCGGAGTTCGCGAAGAACACGCGCGACGCCGGGCCACCGCCCGCGAGGGCGATGAGCCGCTCCGCCAGCGCGACCTGCGGCGGCGAGGCGAAGAAGTTCGACACCTGACCGAGCGTGCCGAGCTGCGCGCTGATGGCCGCCGTGAGGGTCGGGTGGGCGTGCCCGAGGACGTTGACGGCGATGCCCCCGAGCAGGTCGAGGTACCGCGTGCCGTCCGCGTCCCAGACGTAGGGACCCTCGCCGCGGACGAGGACCGCCTTCGGCGTGCCGAAGGTGTTCATCACCGCGTGCTGGTAGCGCGCCGTCCACTCGGCGCTCGTGCCGGCGAGCTCACCGGCGGCGAAGGGCTGCACCGTCGTCATCGGGCACCCCCGTCGACGGCGGGCCGCACCACCGGCACCGCACCCGTGCGCAGGTCGTCCGGGAGCACCATCGTCCCGACACCCTTGGACGTGAAGACCTCCGTGAGCACCGAGTGCGCCTGGCGCCCGTCGACGACGTGCGCCTGCGGCACGCCACCGCGGACGGCGCGCAGGCAGGCCTCCATCTTGGGGACCATGCCGCTCTCCAGCGTGGGGAGCAGCTCCGCGAGGGCGGAGACGCGGATCCGCCGCGCGAGCGACGAGCGGTCCGGCCAGCGGGTGTAGAGGCCCTCGACGTCGGTGAGGATGATCAGCTTGCGGGCGCCGAGCGCGACCGCGAGCGCCGCCGCCGCCGTGTCGGCGTTGACGTTGAGCACCTGCGTGGCGTCGTCGATGTCGGGGGCCACCGTGGAGACCACCGGGATCCGGCCCGCGTCCAGCAGGTCCTTCACCGCGCGGGGGTCGACCTCGACGACGTCGCCCACGTGCCCGACGTCGACCTGCCGGCCGTCGACCGTCGCCGTGCGGCGCCGCGCACGCAGCAGACCGCCGTCCTCACCGGACATGCCGACGGCGAACGGGCCGTGCGCGTTGATGAGCCCGACGAGCTCGCGGGAGACCTGCCCCACCAGGACCATGCGCACCACGTCCATGCTCTCGGGCGTCGTGACGCGCAGCCCGCCGCGGAACTCGCTCTCGATGCCGAGCCGCCCGAGCATCGTGGAGATCTGCGGGCCGCCCCCGTGCACCACCACGGGGTGCAGGCCGACGAGCCGGAGGAACACCATGTCCTCGGCGAACGCGCGCTTGAGCTCGTCGTCGACCATGGCGTTGCCGCCGTACTTGACGACGAAGAGCGCGCCCCGGAACTGCTCGAGCCAGGGCAGCGCCTCGATGAGGACGCGGGCCTTCTGCTCGGGCAGGAGGTCGGCCGGGTCGACGTCCGCGAGCGCGTCGGCGACGGCGCCGGCGACCGCCTCGGCGAAGGCCGGCGCCACGGGCGGCATCGCCGACGTGGGCTGGGTGGGCGCGGTGGGCTCGGTCATGTCGTGTACGCGCTGTTCTCGTGGACGTAGCCGTGGGTGAGGTCGTTGGTCCACACCGTGGCCGTGGCGTCCCCGGCGTGCAGGTCGATCTCGATGTGCACCTCGCGCTGGGCGGCCATGTCGACCCGCTCCCGCGGCTCGTGCGCGCCGCCGGCGCGGCAGACCTGAACGCCGTTGATCGCGACGTCGATGAGCTCCGGGTCGAACGCGGCGACCTCCTCGGGCACCGTGCCGACCTGCGCGAGCACCCGGCCCCAGTTGGGGTCGTTCCCGAACACCGCCGCCTTGACCAGGTTGGACCGCGTCACGGCCCGGGCGACCGCGACGGCGGCGTCCTCGCTGTCCGCGTTGACCACGGTCACCGCGATGTCGTGCGTGGCGCCCTCGGCGTCCGCGATCAGGCCGCGGGCCAGCGCCGCGCACGCCTGCGTCAGCGCCTCGGTGAGCGTGGCGCGGTCGACGGCGACGCCGGAGGCACCCGAGGCGAGCAGCGTCACCGTGTCGGACGTCGACATGCAGCCGTCGGAGTCGATGCGGTCGAACGTGGCGCGCGTCGCGGCGCGGAGCGCGACGTCCACGTCAGCCGGGTCGACGACGGCGTCGGTGGTCAGCACGCACAGCATCGTGGCCAGGGCCGGCGCGAGCATGCCCGCCCCCTTGGCCATGCCGCCCACCGACCAGCCGTCGCGCACGACGTGCACGGTCTTCGGGACCGTGTCGGTCGTCATGATCGCGCGCGCGGCGTCGTCGCCGCCGTCCGGCGACAGGGCGGCCGCCGCGGCCGTGACGCCGGGGATGAGCCGCTCGCGCGGCGCCCGGTCACCGATGATGCCGGTGGAGCACACGACGACGTCGCCGGGCGACACGTCGAGGAAGCCCGCGACGTGGTCGGCCGTGCGGTGCACGTCCTCGTAGCCGCCGGGACCGGTGCACACGTTCGCCGACCCGCTGTTGAGCACGACGGCGTGCACGACGTTGTCCTTGACGACCAGCCGGGACCAGACCACCGGCCAGCCCACGACCCGGTTCGTCGTGAAGACCGCGGCACCGACCCACTGCGGCCCGTCGTTGACGACGAGCGCCACGTCCGGGCTGCCGGAGGGCTTCAGACCGGCGACGACGCCGGCGGCCCGGAAGCCCGCGGGCGCGGTGACGCTCACGGCGCTACCGCCGAGGTCGTCAGGCCGGCCGTCTCCGGCAGGCCGAGGGCAAGGTTCATCGACTGCACGGCGGCTCCCGCTGTTCCCTTGACGAGGTTGTCGAGCGCGCAGACCGTCACGACGCGGCCCGCACGGGCGTCCACGGCGACCTGCACGAGCGCCGTGTTCGCGCCCACGGTCGCGGCGGTCGTCGGCCACTGGCCCTCGGGCAGCAGCTCGACGAACGGCTCGTCCGCGTACGCCTGCTCCCAGGCGGCACGCACGGCCGACGCGTCCGCGCCCGGGGCGAGCGGCGCCGTCGTCGTCGCGAGGATGCCCCGCGACATCGGGACGAGGACCGGCGTGAAGGAGACCCGGACGGACGGGGCGCCCGCGGCGCGGAGGTTCTGCTCGATCTCCGGGATGTGCCGGTGCGTGCCCCCGACGGCGTACGGAGCGGCCGAGCCGAGGGCCTCGCTCGCCAGCAGGTGCGGCTTGAGGGCCTTGCCCGCGCCGGAGTACCCGACGGCGAGCACCGCGACGACGTCGGCGGCGTCCACGACGCCCGCGGCCACGCCGGGCTGGATCCCGAGCGTGACGGCGGTGACGTTGCAGCCGGGAACCGCGACCCGCCGAGCGCCACGCAGGGCGTCGCGCTGGCGGCCCTCCCCCACGATGAGCTCAGGCATGCCGTAGGGCCAGGTCCCGGCGTGCGCGGAGCCGTAGAAGGCCTCCCAGTCGCCGGCGTCGGCCAAGCGGTGGTCGGCACCGCAGTCCAGCACGAGCGTGTCGCCGCCGAGCTCGGCCGCGATGGCGCCCGAGGCGCCGTGCGGGAGGGCGAGCACGACGACGTCGTGCCCTGCCAGTGCGGCCGGCGAGGTCTCGACGAGGCCGCGGTCGGCCAGCGAGCGCAGGTGCGGCTGGTGCCGGCCCAGCAGGTCGCCGGCGTTGCTGTGCGCCGTCAGCGCGCCGATCTCGACGTCGGGGTGACCGGCGAGGAGGCGGAGCACCTCGCCACCCGCGTAGCCGCTGGCCCCCGCTACCGCCACCCGTATCGTCACGTGCATGACTATACAGCAGAGTGCATAGATGTCGGGGGATTTCCGGGCTCAGAGCCCGGCGACGGTCTCCGCGAGCAGCTGGACGTAGTCCTCCAGGCCCCAGGTCAGCGACAGCGCCGTCGGCGGCGAGACCGAGGCGATGAAGGCCTGCCCGACGACGCCGGCGACCGCTCCACGCTGGACCTGGGGCATCGTGCTCGCGGCCGGCGAGGCGAGGAAGGCGTCCAGCCCTGCCTCGGTGTCCGCGTACGCCACGAGGACGTCACTGGTGAGCTCGTCGAGACGCTCGTGGCTGAGCGTGTAGTAGAACGTCGACTCCCCCGTGTCGAGGTCCGTGACGCTCGGCGCCGTCACCAGGCCGAGGTCCTGCGTGAACTCCACGCGCGGGTCCGCCGGCGTATAGACGTAGAACGTGTCACCGGTGTCCCACACCTGCGCGACGGAGACGCCCTCGAGCTCGGGGTGCGCGGCGGCTGCCTCCGCGACCGCGGCGTCGATCTCGTCGAGCACCTCGGCCGCCCGGTCCGCGCGGCCGAGCGCCTCGCCGGTGATCGTCACGACGTCCCGCCACGGCGTCGCCCACGGCTGGTCCGGGTAGGCGACGACGGGCGCGATGGCGCTCAGGAGCTCGTACTCGTCGGCCGTCAGGCCGGAGTACTGCGCCAGGATGAGGTCGGGCTCCGCGGCGGCGATCGCGTCGATCGGGGCCTCCGCGGAGTCGGGCAGCACCGTCGGCGTGTCGGCCCCCAGCGCCTCGAGCTCCTCGGCGATCCAGGGCAGGACACCGTCCTCGTCGCCGCCGTAGCCCTGGAACGGGATCGCCACAGGGACGACACCCAGGGCGAGGGCCGCGTCCGCGCTCGCCCAGCCCCACGTGACGACGCGCTGCGGCTCGGAGGTGATGGTGGTCTCGCCGAACGCGTGCTCGATGGTGACGGGGAACGCGTCATGGCCCGCGCCGCCGTCGGCGGCCGTGCCGGCGGGCGCCTCGGACGGGGCGTCCGAGGCGGCGGCCGAGCAACCCGCGAGGGCGAGGACTGACAGGGAGGCGGCGACAGCGGCCGCGCGGTGGTAGCGCATGGGAACCCTTCGGAGGCCGGTCGCCCGGCGGCTTACTTAGGTAAGGCTTACCTTAGCGGAAGGTCGGCCCGGCACGATCATCGGTCCGCCCGTCACCGGGTCCGGGACGACGACCGCCTCGAGCCGGAACGCGTCGCGCAGCACCTGCGCCGTGATGACCTGCGACGGCGCACCCTCGGCCAGCACTGCGCCGTCGGCCATGACGACGAGGTGGTCCGCATAACGCGCCGCGAGGTTCAGGTCGTGCAGCACCATCACGATCGTGGTCCCCCGCTCCCGGTTGAGGTCCCGGAGCAGGTCGAGCACCTCGAGCTGGTGGGTGAGGTCGAGGAACGTCGTCGGCTCGTCCAGGAGGAGCACGTCGGGGTCCTGCGCGAGGGCCATCGCGATCCACACCCGCTGCCGCTGGCCGCCGGACAGCTCGTCGACGTGCCGGTCGGCGAGCTCCGTGGTCCCGGTGGCGGCCAGCGCCTGGGCGACCACCTCGTCGTCGTGGGCGGTCCAGCGGTCGAGCCAGCCGTGGTGCGGGTGCCGGCCGCGGCCGACGAGGTCGGCGACGCTCAGGCCGTCCGGCGCCACGGGGTCCTGCGGCAGCATGCCGACGGACCTGGCGAACGCGCGTGACGGCACGCCTGCGACGTCCGACCCGTCGAGCAGCACCGTCCCGCCGAGCGGGCGCAGCGCCCGGGCCAGGGTCTTGAGCAGCGTGGACTTGCCGCACGCGTTCGCACCCACCACCACCGTGACGGCGCGCCGCGGGACGGCCAGGTCCAGCCCGTCGACGACGACGCGGCCCGCGTAGCCGGCGCGCAGGTCGCGCGCCTGCAGGGACGGGGCGCGATGGGTCGGTCCGCTGGTCATGAGCGCACTCCTCGAGCGAGCAGCCAGAGCAGGTAGGGGGCCCCGACGGCGCCGGTGACGACGCCCGTCGGCAGGGTGACGCCGGGGATGGCGTGCTGGGCGATCAGGTCGGCCGCGAGCACGAGCACGGCGCCGACCGCGCCCACGGCCGGCAGCGCGGGCGCGCCCGTGCGCACCAGCCGCCGGGCGAGCGGCGGGGCGCAGAGCGCGACGAAGCCCAGTGGGCCGACGACGGCCGTCGCGCCCGCCACGAGGACGACGGCGACCGCGAGCAGGCCGGCCCGGGTGCGCTCCACCCGGACCCCCAGCCCGGTCGCGGCGAGCGGGCCGAGCTGGATCGCGCGCAGCGGGCGCGACGCCGCGACCAGCGCCGGGACCGCGAGAGCGAGCGAACCCGCGACGAGCGCGACCTCGTCCCAACGGGCGGCGCCCAGGCTGCCGGCCGTCCACACGAGCGCCGACTGCGCCGCCTGGACCTGCGCCCGGCTCAGCAGGTACCCGACCGCACCCGAGGCCATGAACGCGACCCCGACGCCGGTCAGCACGAACCGGTGCCCGGTCAGGTCGCGCCCGCGCGTCAGGACGAGCAGGCCGCCGGCCACGACCGCCGCACCCGCGAAGGCCGCGGCGCCGACGAGCGGACCGGTCACCCCGAGGACGAGCAGGACCCAGACGGCCGCCACCGTCGCGCCCCCGGTGACGCCCAGCAGGTCGGGGCTCGCGAGCGGGTTCGCGAACACGGTCTGGAAGATGCCGCCGGCGAGCGCGAACGCGACCCCGACGACGACGGCCAGCAGCGCCCGGGGCAGGCGCAGCTCGAGCAGGATGGTCCGGTCCAGCGGCGCGCCCTGGCCCGTGACGACGGCCCACGCCTCGGCCGGGGACACGGCGTAGGTGCCGAGCGCCAGGCTCACCAGCACCAGGGCTACCACTGCCGCGAGTGCCACCAGCGTGACCACCCGAGCCCGGCGCGCGCGGCGGCGACGTCCCGCGCGGACGAGCGTCGCGCCCTCGTCGTGGGGGCGCGGGTGCGGCGCCGTGGCCGGTGCGCCGGCGGTCGCCACGGCGGTCACAGCCGGACCACCCGGGCGCGCTGGACGAGGGCGATCATCGCCGGGGCGCCGAGGAACGCCACGACCAGCCCGGCCTCGAGCTCGCCGGGCCGCGCGACCAGTCGCCCGACGACGTCGGCCGCGAGCAGCAGGACGGCACCGACCGGCGCGGCGAGCCCGATGAGCCAGGCGTGGCTCCCGCCGGCCACGCGGCGCACCAGGTGCGGCACGACGAGCCCGACGAAGACGATCGGGCCGGCGAGCGCCGTCGCGGAGCCGGCGAGCAGCACGACGGCCGAGAGGACCAGGGTCCGCCCGAGCCGCACCCGCTGCCCCAGGCCGCGGGCGACGTCGTCGCCGAGGGCGAGCAGGTCGAGCGCCCGCGTCGAGGTGACGGCCGCGACCGCGCCGACGGCGAGGAACGGGGCGAGCGTCACGAGTGCGTCGGCACCCCGCGCGGCGAGCGAGCCCACGACCCAGAACCGGTACGCCGCGAACGCCTCCTGGTCCCGCACGACCACGACCGTGATCACGGAGGTCAGGCCGGCGGTCATCGCGGCACCCGCGAGCGCGAGGGCCGTCGGCGCGGCGCCCTGTCGCCCGGCGGAGCCGATCACGTGCACCAGCGCGGCGGCGAGCGCTGCCCCGCCGAGCGCGAACCAGACGTAGCCGGCCGGCGTCGCCACGCCGACGAGGGTGACCGCGAGGACGACCGCCAGCGAGGCCCCCGCGTTGACGCCCAGCAGGCCCGGGTCGGCGAGCGGGTTGCGTGTGAGGCTCTGCATGAGCGCCCCGGCGACGGCGAACGCCGCGCCCGCGAGGAGCCCGATCAGCGTCCGCGGGACGCGCAGCGAGCGCACCACCGTGTGGTCGGCGAGCGCCGGGTCCGGGTCGAGGAGCGCGGCAAGCACCTGGGCCGGATCGATGGAGCGCGCGCCGAGCGCGAGGCTCGCGAGCACCGCGACCGCCAGCAGGGCGAGCGCGACGACCAGCCAGGCCGCGCGACGACGTCGGGCGCGGGTGCGGCTGGCGGCAGCGGACGGCGCGGACGACGGCGCCGCCCCGCCCCCGGGCGGGTCGCGGTCGACCGCCGGGTCGGCGACGCCGGTCATCGGACGGCGGTCATCGAACGCGGATCATCGAACGCGACCACGGCTACGAGAGCTCGGCGCGCCCGAGGCGCCAGTACCCCATGAACGCGACGCGCGAGCGGTCCACGCCGTGCCCGCGGACCAGCAGACGGCGCAGGTCCTTGATGACGCCGGCCTCCCCCGCGAGCCAGGCGTAGAAGGCCTCGTCCGGCGGCGCCGCGGGCGACTCCCAGAGCAGCTCGCGGTCGACGTCGACGTCGGCGAACGGCTGGGGCGCGGGGGCGGCGGCGGCCTGCAGGAGGTCGCCCGCGTCCTGTGCCCAGGCGGTCACGGCCGGAACCAGGCGCGCGCCGACGGGCGCACCGGAGCGTGGGAGCCAGTCGACCCGCGCCGTGGGCGGCAGGTCGAGGGCGAACCGGTCGTCGGGATCGGGGACCTCGATGAACGCCTGGGCCGCGCGATCCTCGGGCAGGGCCTCGAGGATGGCGCAGATGGCCGGCGCGGCGGTCTCGTCGCCGGCCAGCAGCAGGCGGCGGGCCGGACCGGGCCGGAAGTCGATGCCGATGTGGCTGTGGATGCTCCGCGCGTCGGGCCCGATGACGACGACCTCGTCCCCCGGGCGGACCGCCTCGAGCCACCGGGCCGCCGGGCCCGTGCCACCGTGCACGACCAGATCGATGTCGAGCTCACGCGCCGCGTGGCGGACGCGACGCACCGTGTAGGTGCGGAACGGGTTGCGGCGGGCCTCCGGGAGCGCGCGCCAGCGCTCGTACCAGGTGCCGTCCTCGACCACCTCGGGGGCGTCGAGGTCGCACAGGCTGCCGTCCGGCAGCGGGAACACGATCTTCACGCGCTGGTCGAGGCCGTCCCGCCCGAAGAGGTCGAGGTCGGGGCCGGCCAGCGTGACCCGCAGGAACGACGGGCACACCCGCTGCGTCCGGGTGACGGTCACCCGGAACGGCCGGTAGGCGGCGCGGTCCGTGCGGACCACGTCGCGGATCGCCGGCCCGTCTCCAAGTGAGGTAAGCATTACCTAACTGTAGCGATGTGGTGCCGTCCGGCGCGACGTGAGCCGGACCACACCTCTCGCCCCGCCCGGTCTCGGCGCCGGCGGAGGCACACCTGCGGCCCGCGGGTGCAGGATCGGGGCATGCGCGTCGTCCAGGCAACCCGTCCGGGCGGGCCCGAGGTGCTCGCCGTCGTCGACCTCCCCGACCCCTCCCCCGAACCCGAGCAGGTGATCGTCGAGGTCGCCGCCGCGGGCGTGAACTTCATCGACACCTACCGACGGTCGGGTCGGTACCCCGTGCCGTTCCCGCACGTCGTCGGGTCGGAGGGGGCCGGGACCGTGGTGGCCGTGGGGTCCGACGTGTCCTCGGTCGCGGTCGGCGACGCGGTCGCGTGGGTGGCGGGCTCGGAGGGCTCGTACGCGGAGCGCGCCCGGGTCCTTGCCGAGCAGGTCGTGCCGGTGCCCGACGGCGTCGCCCCGGACACCGCGGCCGCGCTGCTGCTCCAGGGCATCACCGCGCACTACCTGGTCCGGTCCACGTTCCCGGTGCAGCCCGGCCAGGACGTGCTGGTGCACGCCGGCGCCGGCGGCGTCGGGCTGCTGCTGACCCAGCTCGCCGTGACAGCGGGTGCCCGGGTCATCACCACGGTGTCGACCGAAGAGAAGGAGGCCCTGTCGCGTGCGGCCGGCGCCGCCGAGGTGATCCGCTACGACCGGATGCGCGACCTGACGTCCGAGCTCCCGGCCGCGGTCCGCGAGCTCACCGGCGGGCACGGCGTGCACACGGTGTACGACGGCGTCGGCGCCTCGACCTTCGACGCCTCCCTGGCCTCGCTGCGGCCACGCGGGGCCCTGGCCCTGTTCGGGGGATCCTCCGGAGCAGTTCCCCCGTTCGACCCGATGCGGCTGGAGAGCCACGGGTCGCTGTTCCTGTCGCGGCCCACCATCCGCCACTACACCGCCACGCGCGACGAGCTGCAGTGGCGGGCGAGCGAGCTCTTCGACGCCGTGCTGGCCGGCACCCTCGACGTCCGCGTCGGCGCGCGCTTCCCGCTGGGCGGGGCCGCCGACGCCCACCGGGCGCTCGAGGGCCGCGCCACGACGGGGAAGGTGCTCATCGTCCCGGACGGCCAGGCCTAGCCGGCCGACCCCGGCCGGGCGCCGGCACGACGACGGCACCACGACGGCCCGGGCGCTGCACGCGCCCGGGCCGTGTCGCGTCGCACGACTACGCGCGCAGGGTCCCGCCGTGCTCGGCGCCGACGGCGGCCACGACCGCCGCCCGGACCCCCGCGATGTCCTCGGCGGTGAGCGTCCGGTCGGTCGCCCGCAGACGCACGGTGATGGCGACCGACTTGCGGCCCTGCCCGACCTGCTCGCCCCGGTACACGTCGAAGACGTGCACGTCCTCGAGCAGCTCGCCGGCCGCGCTCCGTGCCGTCGCGACGATCGCGCCCGCGGCGACGTCCTCCGCGACGACGAACGCCAGGTCCTCCTTGGCCAGCGGCTGACCCGAGACCGGCGCGGCCTCGACCAGCCGCCCCTCCCCCGCGGCGACGAGCGCGTCGAGGTCCACCTCGAACGCGCACGTCCGCGCGGGCAGCTCGAGCGCACCGAGCACACGCGGGTGCAGCTCGCCCGCGTGCCCGACGACGACGCCGTCGGGCAGGACGAGCGCCGCGCACCGGCCCGGGTGCCAGGGCGCGGCGTCCGCGGCCCGCACCTGGACGTCGGCGCCGGCGGTCCGCGCCACCAGCAGCGCCGCCGCCACGGCGTCGGACCACGTGAACGGCTGCGCCGGCCCCTGCCAGCTCGCGGGGACGCGCGCGCCGGCGCACAGACCGGCCACGTGCCGGGGCTGGCTGGGCAGCGCCGCGTCGAGCTCCTTCAGCTCGACGTCCGACGGCCGCGCCGTGACGCCGGGCCGCGGCGCGGCGCCACTGCCGTCGGCGCGGTACGCGCGGCCCACCTCGAAGATCGCCAGGTCCGCCAGGCCACGGCCGAGGTTCGTCCGGGCGGCGTCGACGAGGCTCGCCAGGACGGACGTGCGCAGCAGCGGGTGCGCGTCGCTCAGCGGGTTGGCCAGGCGGACCGCGTTCCCGGCGCCGAGCGGCTCGTCGTCGGCCGCGCCCAGGGTGCCCAAGCGCTCGGGGGCGACGAACGGGTAGGTGAGGACCTCGGTGAAGCCGCGCTCGGCCAGCGCCCGCGCGACCGACCGGCGCGTCCGCTGCGCGTGCGTGAGCCCGCGCCCGGAACCCGCCGTGGGCAGCACCGACGGCATCTGGGCGTACCCGTGCAGGCGCGCGACCTCCTCCACCAGGTCGATGGGCGAGCGCAGGTCCGGGCGCCACGTCGGGGGGGTCACGACGAGCTCGTCGTCGTCTCCCGCCACCGCGCAGCCGATGGTCGTCAGCGCGCCCCGCACCTCCGCGGCGCCGAAGGCCATCCCCACGATCCGGGCCGGGAAGGACGCCGCCATCCGGATCGGCTCGACCACCGGCAGCGCGACGACGTCGGTCGCCTCGCGGTCGACGGTGCCTCCGCCGAGCTGGACGAGCAGGTCGATCGCCCGCTGCACCGCGCGGGGCGGCAGCTGCGGGTCCACACCGCGCTCGAACCGGCGCGACGCCTCCGAGCCGAGCTTGTGACGCCGCGCGGTGCGCGCGATCGAGATCGGGTCGAAGTGCGCGCCCTCGAGCAGCACGTCGACGGTCGTCGCCGACACCTCGGTGCTCGCCCCACCCATGACGCCCGCGAGGCCGATGACCCGCCCGCCGCGCACGCCGTCCGGCGAGTCGGTGATGAGCAGGTCCTCGGGGTCGAGCGCGCGGTCGGCGTCGTCGAGCGTGACCAGGCGCTCCCCCGGCCGGGCGCGCCGCACGACGATCGGCCCGGCGAGGGTCGCCAGGTCGTACGCGTGCAGCGGCTGGCCGAGCTCGAGCATCACGTAGTTGGTCACGTCGACCGCGAGGGAGATCGGCCGCATGCCGGCCTGGGTCAGCCGGCGCTTCAGCCACGCCGGGCTCTCGGCGGTGGCGTCCACCCCGCGCACGATGCGGGCCACGAACCGGTCGCAGCCCACCGCACCCCGGATGGGGGCGTCGTCGGCCACCTCCACGGCGAACCCGCCGTCGGTCGCCGCGGGCGGCGAGACCGCCAGGGCAGGGTCGCGGAACGGCTGCCCGGTCGCGTGCGCGTACTCGCGCGCGACGCCGCGCACCGAGAAGCAGTAGCCGCGGTCGGGCGTGACGTTCACCTCGAGCGTCCGCTCGCCGAGGCCCAGGAGCTCGATGGCGTCCTGGCCGGGGGTGAGCTCGTCCGCGGTCAGCTCGTAGCGCGTGAGCACGATGATCCCGGAGTGGTCGTCGCCGAGGTCGAGCTCGCGGGCCGAGCAGATCATGCCGTCGGAGACGTGCCCGTACGTCTTGCGCGCCGTGATGGGGAACGGCCCGGGCAGGACGGCGCCCGGCAGCGCGACGACCACCCAGTCGCCCGCCTCGAAGTTGTGCGCGCCGCAGACGATCCCCCGCCCCGCGGGCACGTCGCCGTCGGCGGGCTCGTTGTGCTCCGGCCCGACGTCGACACGGCACCAGCTGATGGTCTTGCCGTTCTTGTGCTCCTCCTTGGCCAGGGTGAGCACGCGCCCGACGACGAGGGGCCCGGTGATCTGCGAGCCGTGGATCCCCTCCTCCTCGAGACCGACGCGCACGAGCGCGGCGGCGACGTCCTCCGCGGACGAGCCGGGGACGAGGTCCACCGACTCCGCGAGCCACGTGAGCGGTACCCGGACCATCTAGAGCTCCATCCCGAACTGGCGGCTGAACCGCACGTCACCCTCGACCATGTCCCGCATGTCCTTGACCGCGTGACGGAACATCAGCGTGCGCTCGACGCCCATGCCGAACGCGAACCCCGTGTAGACGTCGGGGTCGATGCCCGCCGCACGGATGACGTTCGGATGCGTCATGCCGCAACCGCCCCACTCGATCCACCCCGTGCCCGAGCACGTGCGGCACGCCGTGTCGGCCCCGCCGCACACGAAGCAGCGCAGGTCCATCTCGGCGCTCGGCTCCGTGAACGGGAAGTACGAGGGCCGCAGGCGCGTGACGGCGTCGGGCCCGAACATCGCCCGCGCGAAGTGGTCGAGCGTCCCCTTGAGGTTCGCCATCGTGAGGCCCTTGTCGATCGCCAGGCCCTCGATCTGGTGGAACACCGGGGTGTGCGTCGCGTCGAGCTCGTCCGTGCGGAACGTCTTGCCCGGGCACACGACGTAGATCCCGCGTCCCTCGGTCAGCAGGGCCGCCGACCGCTCGAGCATCGCGCGGGCCTGCACGGGCGACGTGTGCGTGCGCAGGACCAGCGCGGAGTCGGCGGGGGCCACGAAGAACGTGTCCTGCATCTGCCGTGCCGGGTGGTCCGGGTCGAAGTTCAGCGCGTCGAAGTTGTGCCACTCGGTCTCGACCTCGGGGCCCTCGGCGACCTCCCAGCCCATCGCCACGAAGACGTCGCACATCTTCTCGGCGAGGGTCTCCAGCGGGTGCCGGGCGCCGGGGAGCGCGCGCTCGACCGGGAGCGTGACGTCGACGGCCTCGTCCACGAGGACCCGCGCGTCGCGCTCCGCCTCGAGCTCGGCCTGCCGGGCGGCCAGGGCGGCGTTCACCTCGGCACGCGCCGGGCCGACGAGCCGCCCCGCGGCGCCCTTGTCGGACGGGGCGAGGCTCCCGATGGCGCGGTTGGCCAGGGCCAGCGGGCTGCGGTCGCCGGCGTACGCCAGGCGGACCGCCTTCAGGGAGTCGAGGTCGCTCGCTGCGGCGGCCGCCGCGAGCGCGTCGTCGACGGCCGCCCGGACGCCCGCGGCGTCGAGCGGGGACAAGGTGTCGGACATGAGGTGCCTTCTTCGGACGGGCGCGCGGTCGGCGCGCGCTCAGGGGCGTGCGAGGGGCTGCAGTGAGGAGCTGAGGTCGCTGCCCGCAGTGGGCCCTCGGATCGCCGTTCCCGGCACCCGTGCGCGGTCAGCCGCGCGGCCCGCCTGCGGGCCCGCTAAATCGGCGATCAGTCCTGCGCACGCGTCTCATCCTGCCACAGTGCCGATCGTCGACCGGTGCACGACGTCGTGCGCGGGACCGCCGCCGGGGCCGGCGCCGAGCCGGGACGCCACGAGCACCACCTCGCGCACCGTCCACACCGGTCCGCGGTAGAGGGCGAGGGCGTGCGCGAGCTCGGCCGGGTCGACGGCCCCGTCGGCCTGCCTCGCCCCAGGAGCCGGGACCCGGCCCGCTCCGAGCGCGCGGCGCCGGTCCGGCGCACCGGCCCGACGCCCGTCCCGCCGACCGGAGGCCGCGCGGGCCCGCGCCACGGTCAGGTGTGGCCGGTTGCGCCCGTCCGCCGGGCGGCCGGCGACCTCGGCGCCGACGGCTCCGGCCGCCGCCATGAGCCCCGGCCACCCCGAGCCGGTGCACCCGACCCAGAGCGTCCGCCGGTCGAACACGCCCGCGCCGGCGAGCGACGCCTCGAAGGGCTCGGCCTCGCCCGCGACGGCGTCCAGACCGGCCGCCAGGTCCTCCAGGTAGCCCTCCGGCACCTCGCCGTAGAAGGCCAGCGTGACGTGCCGGTCGGCCGGCGCGGTCCAGCGCAGACCACCCTGACCGGCCCGGGCCCGGGCGGCGGATCCTCCGCGGACGGAGCTCAGCGCGCCCTCGAGGTGCTCCAGGGCGGCGTCCGGCGGGCGGACCGCAGCGAACAGGCGCATGCCGTCCAGGATGCCGCAGCCACGCCGCGGCGGACCCCAGGGCCCCTCCGGGTGCTCTGGGGCGCCGCGTCCTCAGGGCGAGAGCCACGCGCGCTCCGGGTCGCCTCCGGGTCCGTTCGGGGCTGGATCCGGCGACTCACCGATACCGCTCGACGCGGCTCGGGACCAGGCTGGAGGCACACACCGACGAAGGAGAGAGCTTCGATGTCCACGCTCCACGAGAGCATGACCCGCGACGGTCTGGTGCGTCCCCTGGACGGGAGGCTGCTGGGCGGCGTCTGCGCCGGCCTCGGCCGCCGCTTCGGCATCGACCCGTGGCCGGCGCGGCTGCTGTTCGTGCTGGTGCTGATGGTCCTGCCGGGCAGCCAGCTGCTCATCTACCCGATCCTGTGGATCCTCATGCCCTCGGAGACGAGGCCGCCGTACCCGTACGGCTACCCGGGCCAGACCGCGTTCATGCCGGCACCGGGGTACCAGGCCCCCGCCGCGAACGCCCCGCAGCCGCCGGACCCGCCCAGCCCGTCGGCCGCCTGAGGCGCACGACGGTCGACGCCGGCAGCGGGCCGGCCGCGCCCGGGCTCAGCTCCCACCCCTGCGCTGAGCCCGGGCGCTCGCGTACAGGCAGACGGCCGCCGCGGTCGCCAGGTTGAGCGACTCCGCGTGGCCATGGATCGGCACCCGGACCACGGCGTCCGCCAGCTCACGGTCCTGCGGTGGCAGGCCCCAGGCCTCGTTGCCGAAGAGCCAGGCCGTCGGCCGCCCCAGGTCGGGCATCCCGGAGTGGCGGCCACCGCCCGGTCCGGCGGCGTCGAGCAGGTCGTCCAGGTCCCACTCGCCCGCGCCGTCGGCCGCCAGGACCGTCAGGCCGGCCTCCCGCAGCGGCGCGAGGACGTCCGCCAGGTCCCCGCCGCGGACCACCGGCAGGTGGAACAACGACCCGGCGCTCGCGCGCACGGTCTTCGGGTTGTGCAGGTCGACGCTCGCCTCCGTCAGCACGACGGCGTCCGCGCCTGCGGCGTCGGCCGAGCGGATCACGGTCCCGGCGTTCCCCGGGTCCCGCACGTGGGAGAGCACAGCCACGAGCCGGGGACCGGCGACCGCGACGTCCGCCGGCGCACCGCCCAGCCGGTCGGCGACCGCGACGACACCCTGCCCGTCCGGGCTCATCGCCTCGAGCACCTCGACGGTGCCGTAGCGCACGCGGAGCCCGGCCGCGGCCGCCTCGTCCGCCAGCTCGGGATGGCGGACGGCGGTCTCCGGCGACAGGTACAGCTCGCGCACGCGGCCCGCCTCGAAGCGGACGAGCTCACGGACGGCCTGGGGCCCCTCGACGAGGAACCGGCCCTGGCGGGAACGCACAGGACGCCCGGACAGCGCCCGGACCGACCGCACCCGCTCAGCGCGGGGGTTGGTCAGCTCGGGCGTCGTCCGGGCGTCCACGTCGTGCGTCACGACCAGGGCGCGTCAGGCCGCGGGGGTACCGGCAGCGTTGACGTCCTCGGGCAGCGCCTCGCGGGCCAGCTCGACGAGCTTGGCGAAGGCACCCGGGTCGTTGACCGCGAGGTCGGCGAGCACACGGCGGTCGACGCCGATGCCCGCGATCTTCAGGCCCTGGATGAAGCGGTTGTAGGTCATGCCGTTCTCACGGGCCGCCGCGTTGATCCGCTGGATCCACAGCTTGCGGAAGTCGCCCTTGCGCGCCTTGCGGTCGCGGTAGGCGTAGACGAGCGAGTGGGTGACCTGCTCCTTGGCCTTGCGGTACAGCCGCGACCGCTGGCCACGGTAGCCGGCGGCCCGCTCGAGGGTCGTCCGGCGCTTCTTCTGGGCGTTGACCGCCCGCTTCACGCGTGCCACGTGATGCTCCTTGGGGTTTCGGGGCTCGTGCGACCGGCGCGCTGGGCGCGCCGAGACGTCACTTGCCGAGCAGCTTCTTGACGGTGCGGGTGTCCGGCTTGGACAGGACCTGGTCGGTCGCCAGACGGCGGGTACGCCGGCTCGACTTGTGCTCGAACAGGTGGCGGGCGTTCGCCTGCTCGCGCATGACCTTGCCGGTCCCGGTGATCCGGAACCGCTTCTTCGCACCGCTGTGCGTCTTGTTCTTCGGCACTGTGTGCTCTCTTCTCGTCGGTCGCCCGGGTGGGGCGACGGGGCGGCGGATGGGGTCGGGGGCCGATCGTCAGGACTCGGCTGGCGGCTTCGGCTTCGTGGCCCGCGGCTTGGCGGCCGGGGCAGCGGGCTTCGGCGCACTGGGCTTGGGCGGCATGGGCTTCGGCGTGGCCGCCGGCTTGGGCGCAGCTGCGGGCTTCGCCTCCGCAGCCGGCTTGGGCGCGGCTGCCGGCTTGGCCGCAGCCGCCGGCTTCGGCGCGGCTTCGGGCTTCGGCGCGGGTGCCCGCTCAGGTGCTGCCGCAGCGGGCTCCGGGGCGACCGCCGGGTCGGGCGTGGCGGCGGGACGGCGCGGTGCCGCCGGAGCGGTCGCCTGCACCGGTGCCTCCGCCGCGGGAGCCTCGACGGGCGCGTCGGCCACCGGCGCGGCCGCGGGCGCCTCGACGGGAACCGCGGGTGCGGTCTCGTCGTCGGCCGGAGCCGGGGCGGAGGCCTCGTCCACGGGCCGCTCGTCCTGCGCGTCGCGCTGCTTCTTCGCCTGCTGGCGCGCCTCCGACTTCTTCTTCATCGTCGGACCGAGCACCATGATCATGTTGCGGCCGTCCTGACGCGGCGCGCTCTCGACGAAGCCGAGCTCGGCGACGTCGTCGGCGAGGCGCTGCAGGAGGCGCAGACCCATCTCCGGGCGCGACTGCTCGCGACCGCGGAACATGATCATGACCTTGACCTTGTCGCCGGCCTTGAGGAACCGCTCGACGTGGCCCTTCTTGGTGCCGTAGTCGTGCGGGTCGATCTTCAGCCGGAACCGGATCTCCTTGAGGACCGTGTTGGCCTGGTTTCGCCGGGCCTCACGGGCCTTCATGTCGGCCTCGTACTTGAACTTGCCGTAGTCCATGAGCTTGCAGACCGGCGGGCGGGCGTCGGGCGCCACCTCGACCAGGTCCAGGTCCGCCTCCTGCGCCAGGCGCAGGGCGTCCTCGACGCGAACGATGCCGACCTGCTCGCCGTTGGGGCCGACCAGGCGGACCTCGGGCACGCGGATCCGCTCGTTGATGCGTGGCTCGCTGATGTGGGACTCCTCGTCGTCGCGTCTCGGGCCGCCGACAACGAGAAAGGCCCTCGCTGTCGTTCACAGCGAAGGCCTCCGAACGCACCTGCACGTGCAGGTACCGGCCTCCCGGTGCGCATCGCGTACCGTCGGCCGTTCGGACCGGACCCGGGACCTGTCGCCCCGACGAACGGGACAGTCGGCGTGGGTGGGATGGACTCCGCTTGTGCACCGGTGGGCGGACCCACCGGTCGGTCGCGCACCAGGATAGCACCAGGCCCGCCCGACGCCGGGCCTGGCAGGATCGGCCCATGACCGACGCCACCCTGCCCACCGACGAGGGCGCCGACGCCGCCGTCGCCGCGCGCGACATCGCCGAGGTTCCCGCCGTCGAGGTGATCACCACCGCCGCCGTCCACCTCATGAGCGCCGCGGCGGTCAAGTGCGGGCTGGCCCCGGACACCGCGGAGGCCAAGGGCGCCGACCTGACGGACCTCGACGAGGCGCGTCGGCTCATCACCGCCCTCGCCGGCCTGGTGGTCGCCGCGGCGCCCGAGATCGGCAACCAGCACGCGCGTGCCCTGCGCGACGGCCTGCGGTCGCTCCAGCTGGCCTTCCGGGAGGCGTCGCCCTACCCCGACGCGCCGGGTGAGGGCCCGGGCGAGGCGCTCACCGGCCCGGTGAGCTGACCCGCACGTCCGGCCTCGGCCGTCGCGCGCCGGGCGCGCCGCTGGGCGACGCGCCTATCCTGACGACGTGAACGAGCCGCGGGGGGCCGTGACCGGCGACGCGCCCAAGAGCCTGGCTACGCCCGTGCCTGCGGCGCCCGACTCCGACACGGACGAGGGCACCGACCGGGCGGCCGTCGTCACCCCCCACCCGGACCGGGCCGACGACGTCGCCCCCGACCGCCTGGACGCCTCGGCGCACGCCCACCTGCTCGAGGAGCCGCTCCCACCGGACGCGGCGACCGAGACGGCGATCATCTACAACGTCACGCTCTCCGCACCGCACCTGGTGGAGGACTCCCCGCCGGAGCCCTCGGTGAGCGATGCGCCGCGAACGACGACGGTGCAGCGCCGCAGCGCGGTGGCGCGCGGCGGTCCCGGGAGCGGACGGCCGTCGTCGGCAGGCGCGGGCACCGGCGTGGCGACGGACGCCGACGAGCGCGCCGCGGCGTCGTCGTCCGCCTCCTCCCCCGGCGACGACCCCGCCGACGACGACGGGCGCGTCGCGGCAGAGCCCAGCACCGTCGACCGCGTGCCGACGGCACGGAAGGTCGGGGCGGTCACGGCGGTCGCGCTCGTCGCCGCCCTGGCCGGGTTGTCGGGCTACCTGTGGATCAGCGCGACCGAGTGGCGCGACCGGGCCGGCAGCTACCAGCGCACCGCGGGCGACCTCGGCGACGACCTCGCCACCACCCGCAACCAGCTGGCCGGGTCCCAGGCCGAGCTCGAGGCGGTCCGGGCACAGCTGTCCACCGCGCACGCCCGGATCGTGGAGCTCGCCGACGAGAAGAACCAGGCGCTCGACGACTGGGAGCTGACCCAGCAGCTCGTGGACTACCAGCAACGCATCAGCGAGGCGGCAGGGAACGTCGCCCTCGCCCTCGACCAGTGCGTCCAGGGCCAGCAGGAGCTCATCGGCTACCTCGAGCAGCAGGCTCAGCCGGGCCCGAGCACACCGCCCTACGACCCCGCGCAGCTGGCCGCCTTCGAGACCCAGGTCGAGGCCCTCTGCCAGGAGGCGAGCGAGGCCAACATCGGGCTCCAGCTCGCCCTCGCGCAATGACGCGACGGGCACCGGCGGTGGTCCCCGCGCGCCCGGGCCGGGGGCGAGCGCTGGTCGCGACACTCGTCGTCGTCCTCGTCGCACCTCTGGCGGGCTGCTCGGACTTCCCCTCCCGGCCACCCGCGCCGCAGACCACCTTCGTCCCGGCGGAGCCGCCCGTCGAGCGGCCGACCGGCCTCACCCCCGACGGCTTCGACGCGGTGCAGCGGATGGCCGTCCGGATCCGCAACGTGGGCTGCGGCTCGCTCTCGACGGGCTCCGGCTTCGCGATCGACGCCACCACGCTCATCACCAACAAGCACGTAGTGGCCGACTCTGCGGAGCTCCAGGTGTCGACGTACGACGGGCGCGACATCGACGTCACGGCGGCGAGCACGGCGACCATCGCGGACCTTGCGCTCGTGCGCACCGCGGCCGACCTGCCGTCCTACCCCGAGCTGGCCGAGTCGGACCCGGTGCGCGGCGACGTCGTGACCGTCGTCGGGTACCCGCAGGGCGGGTCCCTCACGGTGACGCAGGGGCAGGTCATCGGCGTCACGACGGACCCGATCAACGCGAACCTCGGCGAGGTGCTGGTCACCGACGCCCCCGTGGAGCCGGGAAGCTCGGGCTCCGCCGTGCTCGACGCCCAGGGGCGCGTCGTCGGCGTGGTCTACGCCAAGAGTGCCTCCGGCCAGTCGTACATCGTGCCGGTGAGCACGCTGACGGCGGTCCTCGCGGACACGACGGCGTTCACGCCGACTGCGCCCTGCCAGCAGCCCTGACCGCTCGCGAGTCGATCGTCATCGGGGGCGCCCGTCACGGCGCCGCAGGAGCAGGATGAGGGCATGGACTCCGCCCCCCGGTCGCCCGAGGCGACACCCTCCGGCACCACGTCCGGCACCACGTCCGGCACCACCTCCGGCACGGCACCCTTCGGCGCCTACATGACGCGTCCCCTCCAGGCTGCCCGCCGCCTCATCCACGTCAGGCGCGCCTTCGGCGATCCGATCGAGCGGGACGGCGTGACCCTGATCCCGGTCGCCCGGGTCTGCGGCGGCACGGGTTTCGGCGGCGGCGACGGCACCGTCGACGAGGGCGACGCGGCGGCGCGCTCCGGCTCAGGTGGCGGCGGCGGGCTGGGCGTCGGGGTGACGCCGGTGGGCGTCTACGTCGTCAAGGGCGGCGACGTGCACTGGGAGCCGGCCTTCGACCTCAACCGAGCCGTCATCGGCGGCCAGGTGCTCGGCGCCATCGCCGTCCTCGCGTTGGCGCGGGCGCTGCGGCGACGGCATCGCTGACACCGCTCGCCGCGGGCGCGTCGGCGTCGGCGTCGGCGTCGTCCGTCGCGGCGACCGGGCGCAGCTCGAGGGAGTCGACGGCGGCGGTGACCTCGCCGTCGCCGGCGAGCCGGGCGCCCACCTCGTCCAGGGTGCGCGCCAGCCCGGACCGGGACAGCCCGGGGGCGAGCGTCAGCACGACACCGACCTCGGCGCGCCGCCCCGGCACGACGTCGACGGCCAGGACGCCCGGGCCCTCCGCTGCGCGCCGGACGGCCTCGCGCACCGTCGGGACGACGGCGCCGGCGCGGACCGCCGGCTGCCAGGGCGTGCCCCCGGCGAGCGCGTGCACCGCCGGCCGTGGGATCACTGCGGGCGCGCCACCCCCGGGGTCCACGACCATCAGGTCCCACCCCTCGCCGAGGGCGGCGGCGGCCGCCCGGGGGCCTTCGGCGGGCATCGGCCGCGCCGTCGGGTGCCACGCCGCCAGCGCCGCCACCGACGTGAAGACCGGGAGGGCGGTCCGCCCGTCGGGCGCTGCGACCGCGACGACGCCCGCGGACGCGTGGCGCGACTCCGCGACGTCACCGGTCCGGCACGCGTCGGCGGCACCGGGTCCGGCCGTGGGGACCTCACGCTCGGCGCCGTCCTCGTGCTCGGGGCCGTCCTCGTGCTCGACGGCGAGGACCGGCACCAGGACGCGGGCGCGGGCGAGCGCGGCCACGACGTCCTCGAGCGACCCCTGGCCGGCGGCGCGTCGCGCGAGGGCGGCCGCCAGCGCCGGGTCGGGGGCGCCGTCGTCGGCGGCGAAGCGCGACGTCGGTGGGAGCTCGCGACCGGGCACTATGGCCGCCCGGCGACGTCCAGCGCCTGCGGCAGCGTGAACGCGCCGGCGTACAGGGCCTTCCCGACGATCGCGGCCTCGACCCCGAGCGGCACCAGCTCGCGCAGCGCCGCGAGGTCGTCCAGCGACGAGATCCCGCCTGAGGCCACCACCGGCGCCTGCGTGCGCGCGCACACCTCGCGGAGCAGGTCGAGGTTCGGACCGCGCAGCGTGCCGTCCTTCGTCACGTCCGTGACGACGTACCGGGCGCAGCCGGCGGCGTCGAGCCGGGCCAGGACCTCCCACAGGTCGCCGCCCTCGCGCGTCCAGCCGCGCGCGGCGAGCGTGGTGCCGCGCACGTCCAGGCCCACGGCGATCGCGTCGCCGAACCGCGCGATGGCCGACGCCGTCCACTCCGGGTCCTCCAGCGCCGCGGTTCCCAGGTTGACCCGGGTCGCGCCGCTCGCCAGGGCACGCTCGAGCGACGCGTCGTCGCGGATCCCGCCCGACATCTCGACCTGCACGTCCAGCGCGCCGACGACCTCGGCGAGGAGCTCGGCGTTCGACCCGCGGCCGAAGGCGGCGTCCAGGTCCACGAGGTGGATCCACTCGGCGCCACCGGCCTGCCAGTCCAGCGCGGCCTGCAGCGGGCTGCCGTAGGAGGTCTCGGAGCCGGCCTCGCCCTGGACGAGGCGCACGGCCTGGCCGGCCGCGACGTCGACGGCGGGCAGCAGGACCAGACGGGACATGGGGCTTCCTTCTCTCGCGACGGTCGGGGTGGGGCCGGTCCCGGACACGGGGATCGGACGGCGGTCTGCGGACGCTGCGCAGGCTAGCCGAGCGTGCGGAGCCAGTTGCGCAGCAGCTGGGCGCCGGCGTCGCCCGACTTCTCCGGGTGGAACTGCGTCGCGGCCAGGGGCCCGTTCTCCACCGCGGCGACGAACGGCCCGCCGTGCTGCGACCAGGTCACGAGCGGCGGGTGGAACCGGCCCCCGCCGAGCTCGGGGAACGACCGCGCCGCGTAGGAGTGCACGAAGTAGAAGCGCTCGTCCGCCAGGCCGTCGAAGAGCACGCTGCCTGTCGGCGCCTCGATCGTCGACCAGCCCATGTGCGGCACGACGGGAGCCTCGAGGCGGTCGACCACCCCGGGCCACTCCCCCAGGCCCTCCGCGCGCACCCCGTGCTCGACGCCGGCCTCGAACATCACCTGCATGCCGACGCAGATGCCCAGGACGGGTCGCCCACCCGCCAGCCGGCGGTCGATCACCTGGTCCCCGCGCACGGCGCGCAGGCCGGCCATCACGGCCGCGAATGCGCCGACGCCGGGCACCACCAGGCCGTCGGCCTTCTCCGCGGCGTCGTGGTCAGCCGTGAGCTCCACGACGGCACCGGCGCGCTCGAGCGCACGCACGGCGGAGCGGACGTTGCCGAAGCCGTAGTCGAGGACGACGACGTGGGGTGAGCTCACCCGGTCAGGGTAACGATCGATCCAGGCCGATCTCGCGACGTCTCAGGCCGAGGGGCCGTCGGTGGCGCGACCCGTGCCCCGGGCCGCTCTCCGCGTCGAGCGGGAGACGGCAGCGAGCGTCCTGGTCGCGCGCCACCGCGACATCCCGGCACTGGTGACGACGCCGGGCTGGTCGGCCGCGGACACCTGCCCCAGCAGCAGCTGCTCGACCACCGCCGGTGCGCCGTCGAGCACCAGGCCCGGCGACAGCTGCTCGCCCTCCGCGCCCCCGCTCCAGCGGCTGGCGGAGATCTGCCCGTCACGCTGGGTGAGCAGGAGGACCGGGACCGCGGGCAGGAGGGCCGAGACCGCGCGCGCGACGACCGTCGGCGCCCCGTCGCTCGTGTCCCGGCACCAGGCCAGGGTGCCGATGGGCGTGGGCACCGCGTCCACCGCGAGCTTCTGCAGCGCGCACGCGGCCGCGAGGGCCTCGGGCACCGCGACCTGGGTCAGCACGACCGCGGCGGCGGGAAGCTCACCCATGGGCTACAGCGCGCCCTTGGTGGAGGGGATGCCCTGCACCCGCGGGTCCGGCTCCACGGCGGCCCGCAGCGCCCGCGCGAGCGCCTTGAACTGGGCCTCCACGATGTGGTGCGGGTCGCGACCGGACAGCACGCGCATGTGGATGCAGATCCCGGCGTGGTGCGCGATCGACTCGAGCACGTGCCGCGTCAGCGAGCCGGTGAAGTGCCCGCCGATGAGGTGGTACTCCTGGCCTGCCGGCTCGCCCCGGTGCACCAGGTAAGGACGACCCGAGACGTCGACGACCGCCTGCGCGAGTGCCTCGTCGAGCGGGACGAGCGCGTCACCGAACCGGGAGATGCCGGCCTTGTCGCCGAGCGCCTGCCGCAGCGCCTGGCCCAGGCAGATCGCGACGTCCTCGACGGTGTGGTGCGCGTCGATGTGCGTGTCGCCGCTGGCCCGGACCGTCAGGTTCATGAGCGAGTGCTTGCCCAGCGCGGTGAGCATGTGGTCGTAGAAAGGCACGCCCGTGGCGATCTCGGTGCGCCCCGAGCCGTCGAGGTCGAGCTCGACGAGGACGTCGGACTCCGACGTCGTGCGCTGCACGCGTCCGATGCGGCTCATGCGCTCATCCTCCTCGCAGGTGGGACCGGCCGTACTCTCTCACGTCCGGGCGGGGCCACGTGCGGACGCCTCACCCCTCCCGGGGCTCGGGGTGCTCGATCTCCCCGGCGTCGCCGTACCGGACGACGTCGATGCCGTGCGCCCGGGCGGCCTCGACCAACGGCGTCATCGTGAGCGTGTGCAGGCGCGACCCGACGGTCATCCGGTGCTCGCCGGTCGAGGCCGAGACGATCAGCTCGTAGACCTTGGCGCTGCCCTGCCGACGCCCCTCGACGTCGACTCGCAGCACCTCGCCCGGCCTGACGAGGAAGCCCTCGACGCCGTTGCGGCCCGCGAGCACACGCAGGCCACCCGGCTCCTCGGCGAACTCCACGAGCGACCACGGCTGGTACCAGGGCGCGAGCGGCTTGCGCCAGGTGGCCACCAGGCCGCCGACGCCGGCGAGGACCGCGACCGCGTAGATGACGACGGCCGGCAGCTCGAGCACCCCCCAGAAGCGGACGACGTACTGCATGCCGGTCGCGACCTCCCAGACGACCGCGACCACGCCCCCCAGGGCGATGAGGCCATACAGGACGTACCCGCCGAGGCGCGGGTGCTTGCGGTCCCGGCGCGGCTTGGCGACGAGGATGCCCGGTGTCGGGCGGAAGGCGGTGGTCTGCTCCACGGTCATGCCCGGACCGTAGTGGCGAGAGGCCGGTCGCCGGGGCGGTTCCCGCCCGGGCCGTCCGGTTTCACCCGTTCACCGGGTGACGGCGAGCAAGGCCTCCCGGAATGCCGCCATCTCCTCCGGCGTACCGATCGACACGCGGAGCCACCCGGGCGGCCCGACCTCGCGGATGAGCACGCCGCGGTCGAGCAGGCCCTGCCAGACGGCGTGCCGGTCGTCGAAGCGCCCGAAGAGCACGAAGTTCGCGTCCGAGTCGGCGACCCGCCAGCCCTGCGCACGCAGCCACGCGACGGTCGCGTCGCGCTCCTCGCGCAGCCCTGCGACCTGCGCCATCAGCTCACCGGCGTGCGCGAGCGCGGCCCGCGCGACGGCCTGCGTCACCGCCGAGAGGTGGTAGGGCAGGCGCACGACCCGCAGCGCGTCGACCAGCGCCGGGGCCGCGGCGAGGTAGCCGATCCTGGCCCCGGCCATGCCGAACGCCTTCGACATCGTGCGGCTGACGGCAAGGTTCGGGTGCTCGGCCAGCAGCTCGAGGGCCGCCGGCGTCCCCGCCCGGCGGAACTCCCCGTACGCCTCGTCGACAACGACGACGCAGCCGCCCGGGACGGCGTCCGCGGCTTCCAGGACCACCTCGACCGTGGCGCGCGGCAGCGCCGTCCCCGTCGGGTTGTTCGGGCTGGCGAGCAGGACGACCGAGGGCTGGTGCTCGGCGATCACCGCCGCGGCGTGGTCCGGGTCCAGGCTGAAGTCCTCGGCGCGCCGACCCACCACCCAGGCCGTGGCGGTGTCGCGCGCGTACTCGGGGTACATGGAGTACGTCGGCGCGAAGGACACGGCCGTGCGGCCCGGGCCGCCGAACGCCTGCAGCAGGTGCAGCATGACCTCGTTCGAGCCGTTCGCGGCCCACACCTGGCGCACGTCGAGCGCGACGCCCGACTCCGCGAGCAGGTACGCGGCGAGGTCGGCGCGCAGGGCCTCGAACTCCCGGTCCGGGTAGCGGTTGAGGCCGCCCGCGGCCGTCCGGACGGCGGCAGCGATCTCCTCGACCACGGCCGGCGACGGCGGGTACGGGTTCTCATTGACGTTGAGCACCACCGGGACGTCGAGCTGCGGCGCGCCGTACGGCTCGAGCCCGCGCAGGTCCTCACGCAGGGGAAGTCGGGCGCCGTCGGCGCCGGTGGGTGCAGGCACGGGCCGATGGTAGCGACGGCGCGGCGGGCGACGCCGCCGGGTTTCAGGCGCCGGGCGCCCGGGGCTCCGTGGCGGTGGCCCCGGTCGGCCCAGCCCCGGCGAGGTGCAGCACCTGGCGGTCGCCCTCGGGCCGGAAGCCGACCGCCGCGAGGTAGGCGGCCGACGCCGTCATGGCCTGGGACGCGACGACGCGGCGGGCGCCCATCTGCGCGAACGGCCCGTCGGCACGGAAGACGAACTCCCCGGGCGTGAAGTCGCGGTACGGCGGCAGGACGTAGTCGAGCACGACCTGCTGCTCGTCCGGCGCCCCTCCCGTGTGGGAGAGCACGACGCCCACCACCTCGTCGCCGCTCGTGACGAGGAACGCGTTCTCCGCGCGGGTCAGCAGCGTGTCGGCCGCCGGGTTGAACGCGCCGATGTCCCGCGCGTGCCGCTCGAGCAGCCGGGCCAGGAACGGCTCGTCGACGCCCACCCGGACGACGTCGTAGGCCCGCGCGTCGTGCCGCTGACGCACCATTCGCCAGATCACCGAGAGGTTGATGGCGACGAGCACGACGTTCATCGCCACCATCGGCCAGACGCCGAGGGCGGCGTTGTAGCCCACGAGGACCGCCGAGGCGGCGGAGTTGAGGACCCGCAGACGCATCACCCGGGTCTGCAGGAGCGAGATGACGAGCAGCGCGGAACCGGACCAGCCGATGATCTCCAGGATGGGCACGACCAGATCCTAGGACGGCGCACACAGGTCTCCCCGCCGGGTGGGTGGGGACGGGGCGCAGCCCGGTTCAGTCGGTCGCGTCAGTCGGTCGCGCCGGGGAGGACCGTGTCCCGCGTCCAGTCCACGAGGTCGGCAAGGATCCACTCGGACAGGAAGAGGTCGTTGTGCCGGGCCTCCGGCAGGTACTCGGCCACGACGTCGTGCCCGCCCTGCTCGAGGGCCGCGGCCATCGACTCGGTGAACGACACGGGGACCATCTCGTCCGCCTCGCCGTGCATCAGCAGCACGGGGACCTCCGGCCGGGCGTCCGCCCACCGGAGCGGGTCGCCGTCGCGCCACATCTCCGGGTCCTCCTCCTGCGGGACGCCGAAGAGGTCCTCCCCGATCCGCGACTGATGGATGTCGTAAGGACCGGCGAGGCCGACGATGCCGTCCGCGGCCCGCGGCTCGTACGGGCAGCTCACGTCGGTGCGCAGCGGCTGCAGCCCCGCCAGCATCGCGAGGTCGGCGCCCGCCGAGTGCCCGACCACGACGACGGGGACCCCGGGCGCCTGGGTGGCCGCGTACGCGATGCCGCAGGCGACCTCCTCCACCGGACGCGGGTAGTACGTGCCGGTGCCGGCGTGGTCGTAGGTGATCGTGACCGCGGCGAAGCCCTCGTCGGCGAGGTCCGCGCCCAGCGGGAGGAGACCCGTCGGGTCGGCGGCCCGGAAGCCACCTCCGGGCACGACGAGGAAGACAGCCCTCGGGTCGCGCGCCGGCAGCTCGACGACGGCCTCCAGTCCGGGCAGGTACTCCCCCGGGCCCGGCGTCCCCGAGGCACTCGGCGTCTCCACCGCCGGCGGCGTGTCGCACGCCGCGAGGAGTCCGGCCGCGATCGCCGCCGCGGCGGCGACCCGCGCGGGGACTGCAGAACGGCTGGGCACGGCTTCGAGCATGGCAGAACCGCCCGCGCCACGGCATGGATTTGCGCGCGCGACGCGGGCCTGGCCCGCCGGGCCGCACCTAGGCGAACCGGACCTCGACGGCCTCACCGTGGGCGGGCAGGTCCTCGTCGTCGGCCAGCGTGACGATCCGCTCCGCGAGGACGCCCAGCGCCGCCTTGTCGTACTCGATGACCTGTACCGGTCGCACGAACGAGTGCACCCCGAGGCCGCTCGAGAAGTGGGCGCAGCCACCGGTCGGGAGCACGTGGTTCGAGCCCGCCATATAGTCCCCGAGCGAGACCGGCGAGTACGGCCCGACGAAGATGGCGCCCGCGCTCGTCACGCGGTCGGCCACCGCAGCGGCGTCGGCGGTCTGGATCTCCAGGTGCTCGGCGCCGTAGGCGTTGCAGACGTCCAGGCCCTGCTCGAGGTCGTCGACGACCACGATGGCCGACTGCGGCCCGGCGAGCGCCGTCGCGACCCGCTCGGCGTGCTTCGTCGCCGCGACCATCGCGGGGAGCGCGCGTTCCACGGCGTCCACGAGCGCGAGCGAGTCGGTGATCAGCACCGACGCCGACGTCGGTCCGTGCTCGGCCTGAGAGATGAGGTCCGCGGCGACGTGCCGCGGGTCCGCCCCGGCGTCGGCCAGGATCGCGATCTCCGTGGGCCCCGCCTCCGAGTCGATCCCGACGACGCCACGCACCAGGCGCTTGGCCGCGGTGACGTACTGGTTGCCCGGCCCGGTGACGACGTCGACCGGCTCGCACAGCACGGCACCGTCCGCCTCGGTCTCGCCCGCGGCTCCGTAGGCGAGCATCGCGACGGCCTGGGCGCCGCCCACCGCGTAGACCTCGTCGACGCCGAGCAGGGCGCACGCAGCGAGGATGGTCGGGTGCGGAAGGCCGCCGTTGGCGGCCTGAGGCGGGCTCGTCACGACGAGGCTGCCGACACCCGCCTCCTGAGCGGGCACGACGTTCATGACGACCGACGACGGGTAGACCGCCAGGCCACCGGGCACGTACAGCCCGACGCGGCGCACGGGCAGCCACCGCTGGCGCACCTGTGCGCCCGGGGCGAGGTCGACCGCGAAGTCGCTCGGCACCTGCGCGGCGTGCACGAGCCGGGCACGCCGGATCGACTCCTCCACCGCTGCCCGGACGCCCGCGTCGAGCCCGTCGAGCGCGTCCGCGAGGGCCTTCGCCGGGACCCGCAGGTGCTCGGGCCGCACGCCGTCGAACCGCTCGGCCAGGTCCCGCAGGGCAGCCGCGCCGCGATGCCGGACGTCCTCGACGATCGGTGCGACCCGCTCCGCGGCGGTCGCGACGTCGAGCTCGGGACGGGGCAGGGTGGCGGCGAGGTCACGCGCCGAGAGGCGGCGCCCGCGCAGGTCGATGCGGGTGATCACGCTCGCGAGTCTAGGTCGGGCCCGGTCGGCGGGCGTCGTCGTTACGTCCCGCGAGACGCCGCCGCGCGCACCGGTCACCGCGTCATGTAGGCCGATCCCATGACGCGGTCCACGGCCAGGCGCAGCACGATCCGGGTCGGCGACGGCTCGAGGTGCCGGTAGCGAGCCGCGTAGCGGCGCTCCGCGTCCGCGACGACCTCCGGGTCCCGCGAGACGGTGAGCTCCCCCTCGAGCGTCAGCCACCGGCCGCCATCCACCTGGCACAGGGCACCGCGTGCGGGTGCCCCGCTCGCCGCGAGCGCCTCGATGTTGCGCACCTTGGCCGACCCCTCCCGGGTGGTCATGACGGCGGTGCCGCGCTCGGCGTCCCAGGTGAAGGCCACCGGCACGACGTGCGGGGTCCCGTCCGGTCGCAGCGTGGTGAGCGTGGCGAGGTGACGTTCGACGACGAAGACGCGCTGCTCGGGGGTCAGGGAGATCACGCCGTGAGTCTCCCATCCGGCCGGCGCCACCGTGCCCGGGCAGCCCGGGCGCGCACGCCTAGGGGACGAGGCAGCCCGGGCCCAGGAGCGCCTTGAGGTCGCCGAACAGCGCCGAGGACCGTTCGATGCGCAGGGTGTCCTCGAGCCGCATCACCGTCGCACGCCCGGGCTGCGTGAGCTTGAGGTTCACCTGCGTCACGCCGGGGTGCGCACCCAGGATCTCCCGCAGCCGCTCGACCACCGGGGGCGTGCACCGGCTCACCGGCATCGTGATCGTCACGGGACGCGAGTCGGCCGCCGACACGTCGGGCAGCGAGACCTCCATCGCCTGGAGCTGCACGGCGTCGTCGCGCCGGCGCACACGGCCGCGGATGGTCACGACGGCGTCCTCGGCCAGCATCGTCGCGTAGCTCAGGTACGTCTCACCGAAGAAGAGGACCTCGATCGACCCGTCGATGTCCTCGAGCGTCACGACGGCCCAGGGGTTGCCGTTCTTGGACATCTTGCGCTGGAGGGAGGTGATCAGGCCGCACACCGTGACGGCGGATCCCTCTGGGCGTGTCTCGTCGGCGTTCAGCGTGGTGATGGAGCAGTCCGACGCCGTCGCGAGGACGTGCTCGAGCCCGGACAGCGGGTGGTCGGACACGTACAGGCCGAGCATCTCCCGCTCGAAGGCCAGCCGCTGCTTCTTGTCCCAGTCCGGCACGTCCGGCACGTCGACGGTCACCGTGACGGCGTCGTCGTCGGTGCCCATGCCGGCGAACAGGTCGAACTGCCCCTCCGCCTCCTTGCGCTTGATCCCCACGACGGCGTCGACCGCCTGCTCGTGCACGAGCAGCAGGGCCCGGCGCGAGGGCGCGAGGGAGTCGAACGCGCCCGCCTTGATCAACGACTCGATGGTCCGCTTGTTGCAGACGACGGCGGGCACCTTGTCGAGGAAGTCGGTGAAGGAGGTGAACTCGCCCTTCTCCTCACGCGCGGCCACGATCGCCTCGACGACGTTCGCGCCGACGTTGCGCACGGCCGTGAGGCCGAACCGGATGTCGCTGCCGACCGCCGTGAAGTTCGCCGACGAGGAGTTCACGTCCGGCGGGAGCACCGTGATGCCCATGTGCCGGCACTCGCCGAGGTACAGCGCCGACTTGTCCTTGTCGTCGCGGACGCTCGTCAGGAGCGCCGCCATGTACTCCGTCGGGTAGTTCGCCTTGAGGTAGGCGGTCCAGTACGACACGACGCCGTACGCCGCGGAGTGCGCCTTGTTGAACGCGTAGTCCGAGAAGGGCAGCAGGATGTCCCACAGCGTCTTGACGGCGTCCATCGAGAAGCCGCGCTCGACCATGCCCGCCGAGAAGGCCGCGAACTGCTTGTCCAGCTCGGACTTCTTCTTCTTGCCCATCGCGCGGCGCAGGATGTCCGCCTGGCCCAGGCTGTACCCGGCCACCCGCTGCGCGATGGCCATGACCTGCTCCTGGTACACGATCAGGCCGTAGGTCGTGTCGAGGATGTCCCGGAGCGGCTCTTCGAGCTCGGGGTGGATCGCCACCACCGGTTGCTGCCCCGTCTTGCGCAGCGCGTAGTTGGTGTGCGAGTTGGCGCCCATCGGACCGGGCCGGTACAGGGCGCCGACGGCGGAGATGTCCTCGAAGTTGTCCGGCCGCATGAGCCGGAGCAGCGTGCGCATGCCACCGCCGTCGAGCTGGAACACGCCGAGGGTGTCCCCGCGGCCGAGCAGCTCGTACGTGGCCGGGTCGTCGAGCGTGAGCGACTCGAGCTCGACCGGGTCCTTGCCGTTCATGACGATGTTCTCGAGCGCGTCGTCGAGGATCGTCAGGTTGCGCAGCCCGAGGAAGTCCATCTTGATCAGGCCGAGGCCCTCACAGGTGGGGTAGTCGAGCTGCGTGATGATCGCGCCGTCCTGGGGACGCCGCATGATGGGGATGATGTCGATGAGCGGCTCGCTCGACATGATCACGCCGGCGGCGTGCACGCCCCACTGCCGCTTCAGGCCCTCGATGTTGCGCGCGAGGGACACCACGGCCTGCGCGTCGGGGTCGGTGGAGTGCAGCTGGCGGAACTCCTCCGCCTCGGCGTGCCGCGGGTGCGCCTTGTCGAAGATCCCCGAGAGCGGGATGTCCTTGCCCATGACGGCCGGCGGCATCGCCTTGGTGAGCTTCTCCCCCACCGCGAACGGGTACCCGAGCAGCCGGGCCGAGTCCTTCAGCGCCTGCTTGGCCTTGATGGTGCCGTAGGTGACGATCTGCGCGACGCGGTCCTCGCCGTACTTCTCGGTCACGTACTTGATGACCTCGCCGCGCCGGCGCTCGTCGAAGTCCACGTCGAAGTCGGGCATGGACACGCGGTCAGGGTTGAGGAAGCGCTCGAAGATCAGGCCGTGCTGGAGCGGGTCCAGGTCGGTGATCCGCATCGCGTAGGCGGCCATCGAGCCCGCGCCCGACCCGCGCCCGGGACCGACGCGGATGCCGTTGTCCTTGGCCCAGTTGATGAAGTCGGCGACGACGAGGAAGTAGCCCGGGAAGCCCATCTGGGTGATGACCTGGGTCTCGTACTCCGCCTGCCTGCGCACCTCGTCCGGGATGCCCGACGGGTAGCGCACCTGCAGGCCCCGCTCGACCTCCTTGACGAACCAGCTGGTCTCGTCCTCGCCGGCCGGCGTCGGGTAGCGCGGCATGAAGTTCGCGCCGTCGGAGGCCGTGGTGAAGGAGACGTCGCACTGCTCGGCGAGCCGCAGGGTGTTCGTGCAGGCGTCGGGCAGCTCGGCGAACAGCCGCAGCATGTCGTCGGTCGAGCGCACGTGGTAGCCGTCGCCGTCGAACTTGAAGCGGTCCGGGTCCGCGAGGGTCGAGCCGGAGTTGATGCACAGCAGGGCGTCGTGCGCGTCGTGGTGCTCGGGCCGGACGTAGTGCGAGTCGTTCGTGGCCAGGAGCGGGGCGCCGACGTCCTGCGCGATCCGGATCAGGTCCTTGAAGACGCGCGCCTCGATGTCCGCGCCGTGGTCCATCAGCTCGACGTAGACGTTCTCCTTGCCGAAGACGTCCTGGAGCTCGCCGAGCGCGCGCACGGCCTGGTCGTACTGGCCCAGGCGCAGGCGGGTCTGGACCTCGCCGGACGGGCACGCCGTGCCCACCGAGAGGCCGCGCGAGTACCGCTGGAGGAGCTCGAGGTCCATCCGCGGCCACTTGCCCATCTGGCCGTCGAGCGAGGCCATCGAGCCGAGCCGGAACAGGTTGTGCAGGCCCTCGTTGTCGCGTGCCCACAGCGTCAGGTGCGTGTAGGCGCCGCCCGCGGAGACGTCGTCCTCGCGCTGGTGCTGCTCGCCCCAGCGCACCCGCGTCTTGTCGAACCGGCTGGTGCCCGGCGTGACGTAGGCCTCGAGCCCGATGATCGGCTTGATGCCCTGCGCGCGGGCCTTGCTCCAGAACTCGAAGGCGCCGAAGAGGTACCCGTGGTCGGTCATGGCGACCGCGCTCTGCCCGTGCGCCTTGACCTCGGCCAGCAGCTCGTCGATCTTGGCGGCGCCGTCGAGCATCGAGTACTCGGTGTGCACGTGCAGGTGGGCGAAGTCTCCTGCAGCGGCCATGGCGGCGATTCTAGGCGGGGTCGGTGACAGGCCGGACCGCACCCAGCGGGGGCCAGGGCCGCCGTCTCAGCGCGCGACGCCGCCGCGTCTCACGGCCCGGTCAGTGGCCGGAGCCCGCGGCGCGCAGCCGCTCCCACGCCGCGGCCAGGTCGGCCGGGTACTCGCTCGTCACCTCGAGCCAGCGACCGGTGGCCGGGTGCGTGAACCCGAGCCGCACGGCGTGCAGCCACTGCCGTGTCAGGCCCAGACGCTGCGCGAGGGCCGGGTCCGCCCCGTAGGTCAGGTCGCCCACGCACGGGTGCCGGACGGCCGACATGTGCACCCGGATCTGGTGCGTACGCCCCGTCTCGAGGTGCACCTCGACGAGCGAGGCCGCCGGGACCATCTCGAGCACGTGGTAGTGGGTGACCGACGGCTTGCCGTCGGCGACGACGGCGAACTTGTAGTCGGCCGAGGGATGCCGGCCGATGGGCGCATCGATGGTGCCCTCCGTCGGCTCCGGATGGCCCTGCACGACGGCGTGGTAGACCTTGTCGACCTCGCGCACCTTGAAGGCGTGCTTGAGGGCGGTGTAGGCGCGCTCGCTCTTCGCGACCACCATCAGGCCCGAGGTTCCCACGTCGAGCCGGTGCACGACGCCCTGCCGCTCGGCCGCACCGGACGTCGAGACCCGGTACCCCGCGGCGGCGAGGGCACCGACGACCGTCGGTCCCGTCCAGCCCGGCGACGGGTGCGCGGCGACGCCGACCGGCTTGTCCACCACGACGACGTGCTCGTCGTCGTACACGATCCGCATGCCCGGCACGGGCTCCGGCGGTGCGGTGACCACTGGCTCGTCCAGCGAGGTCAGGTCCACCTCGAGCCAGGCGCCGGCCACGAGCCGGTCGGACTTGCCGACCACGTGCCCGTCGACGACGACCGCACCGGCGGTGGCGAGGTCGGCAGCGCGGGTGCGCGAGACCCCCAGCAGACGGGCCAGGCCGGCATCGACCCGGTCCCCGGCAAGGCCGTCCGGGACAGGCAGCGCGCGGGTGCTCACCGCTGGCCGGCGAGCTCGTCCCCGGCGGGCTCGCCGTCGGGGGCATCGCCGTCAGGGGCATCGCCCTCAGGGGCGGCGGCGTCGGGGGCGCCGGCGTCGGGGGCGCCGTCCTGGGCGGCCTCGGACGCACCCGGCTCGACGTGCCGGGTCCCGTCGAGCGCGATCCCGCGCATCCCCAGCAGGATCATCAGGCCGGCGGCCGCCACGATGGCGATGTCCGCCACGTTTCCCACGAACCAGTCGGCGTAGGCGATGAAGTCGACGACGTGCCCCCGCGCGACGCCAGGCTCGCGGAAGAGCCGGTCGATGAGGTTGCCCACCGCACCGCCGAGCAGCAGGCCGAGGGCCACGGTCCACGTCCGGGAGCCGAGCCTGCTCGAGACCTTCAGGACGACCACCGTGACCGCGATGGCCGCGAGCGTGAGGACCCACGTCATCCCCGTGGCGATGCTCAGGGCCGCCCCCGGGTTGAAGACGAGGGTCAGACCCAGCAGGTCGCCGAGGAGCGGCGTGCGCTCACCCTCCGTGAGCGCCGACAGCGCCCAGACCTTGGTGCCCTGGTCGAGCACGACGACGACGACGGCGAGCAGGACGAGCCAGAGGACCAGCGAGGAGGGACGGCGCACGCTCAGCGACGCTCCTGGCGGGCCTTGCAGGTGACGCAGAGGGTCGCGCGCGGGAAGGCCTGCAGGCGCGCCTTGCCGATGGCCTCGCCGCACGACTCGCAGGTACCGAAGCCGGGCGCGCCGACCCGCTCGAGAGCGTGCCGGTTCTGCTCGAGGAGGTCACGGGTGTTGTTCACCAGCGTCAGCTCCTGCTCGCGCTCGAGGGCGCTCGAGCCGGAGTCCGCCTGGTCGTCGCCGGCGCCGTCGCCGGAGTTGCGCAGCAGGGCCGACAGCTCAGCGTCCGCCTCGGAGAGCTCGACCTCCAGCCGGGCGATCTCCGCGATGAGCTCGTCCGCGATCGCCGTGACCTCCTTGACGGTCCACGGCTTCTCGCCGTCGCGGACCGGGAAGGTCTTCACGAGCTTCGCGAGATCGGGCAGCTCGTGGCCCGTCGCCGGCTCGACGCTCGAGCGGATGGCGTCATCGGTGGTCATGGCGCTCCTGTGTGTGATGGGTCACGAGAGAGTAGACCTCCCGCCGCAAACGCACAACGCGCCACCGAAGCGGTGGCGCGTCGTGCGTCGTCAGCGGGAGCGGTGCGGCAGCTCAGCCGTTGTACGGCAGGCCTTCGCCGGCCTGGCGCGGCTGGACCGAGGTGCCGCGGGACTCCAGGTCGCCGAGCAGGTTCTCGAGGTAGCTCTTCAGGCGCGTCCGGTAGTCGCGCTCGAAGACCCGCAGCTCGTCGATCTTCCGCTCGAGCAGGCCACGCTCCTGCTCCAGGGCGGCAAGCGTGCGGCTGGACGTCTCCTCAGCCTCGGCGACGATGCGCGTGGCCTGCGACTTCGCCTCGGTGATGATGCGGTCGGACTCCTCCTGGCCGGCGCGCACGTAGTCGTCGTGCAGCTTCTGGGCCAGCTGGAGCATCCCGGTGGCGGACTCCGGCTCGCTGATCCGCTGCGGCGCCACGGGCGCCGGGGCGACCACGGGTGCGGCGAAGACGGGCTCGGGCTCCGGCTCGGGCTCCGGCTCGGGGGCGGGCGCGGGCTCCGGCTCGGGAGCGGGCACCGGGGCCGGCGCCTCGTAGGCCGGGGCCTCGAAGGCCGGCGCCGACTCAGCCGCGCGGCTGAGCTCGGCGATCCGCCGCTCGGCGGCCGCCAGCTTCGCCTTGAGGTCCTCGTTCTCGGCGGCCGTCACCCGCAGGGTGTTGACCACCTCGTCCAGGAAGTCGTCGACCTCGTCCTGGTCGTAGCCCTCGCGGAACTTGGTCGCCTGGAACTTCTTGTTGAGGACGTCGTCTGCCGTCAGCAGCGCCATGGATGTCACCTCGGTCGTTAGTGCTGGTCAGGCCGGGCAGTCGCTCACCGCCACGCCACACGCTAGCGGACTTCGGGCCCCGCGCACCCACGGGAGCGACGCGGTCCGTCGGCGTGTCGGCCGACGGCGTCCGCGCACGAGGCCCTCGAGGCGGACGGTCGGGACGCGTGCGGCGCGCTCAGAACATCGCCAGGACGGCGAGCAGCACCCAGCAGCCGAAGACGAGGACCATGAACGCGATGTCGATCCGCACCATGCCGATGGTGACCGGCCGGATCACGCGCCGGATCGCCTTGAGCGGCGGGTCGGTCACCGTGTAGACCGCCTCGGCCACGACGAGCACGACGCCGCGGGGACGCCAGTCACGTGCGAAGACCTGGATCCAGTCGAAGACCAGACGGACGAAGAGGAGGAGCAGGAAGACCCAGACGACCAGGCCCAGGACGTCGGCGACGATGCCCAACGTCAGCTCTGGTTGTAGAAGGCCGAGCGGGGTGCCTCGGTCGGGACCTGCTCCTCACCCGCGATCTCGACGTGGGCCGGCGACAGCAGGAACACCTTCGCCGTCACCCGCTCGATCGCGCCGTGCAGACCGAAGATGAGCCCTGCCGAGAAGTCCACGAGGCGCTTGGCGTCCGCGTCGCTCATCTCCGACAGGTTCATGATGACCGGCGTGCCCGACCGGAAGGCCTCGCCGATCACCCGGGCGTCGTTGTACGAGCGCGGGTGGACCGTCGTGATGCGGCGCAGCTCGGGTGCCACCGAGGCGCGCGGGGACCGGCGGATGGGCGTCACGGGCGCGGCGTACTCGGGCTGCGCGTCGGGCGCCGACGGCGGGGCGTACTCCTCGTCGTCGTACTCCTCGACGTAGTCCAGGTCGTCCGCCCGGTCCGCCTCGGCCAGGCCGAGGTACAGCATCGTCTTGCGCAGCGCTCCGGCCATCGCGGGCCTCCATCCTCGTCCGGTCCAGCAGGACCGGCACAAAGACCCGAGGGTCGGGCGTGCTCGGTCCGGTCGTTCCTCACGCTAACCCGCGCCCGCTCCCCCGCCTTCGCGACACGCCCGACAGGGACGGACCTGCACCGATGCCGGGTCCTGACGCGCGGCCGCGTCAACCCGCGAGCGCCCGCACGACGCCCGCGAACCGGCCGGGCGTGCGCGTCGCGTCCGTCCCCGTCCCGCGGTGCGAGAACCATCGGGCGTCCTCCAGCGTGCACGCCTGGACGCGGTGGACGGTCTGGACGCCTGCCCGGGCCAGCTGGCTCGCCACGGCGGCGGGCAGGTCGAGCGCGGGAGTGCCCCACGTCGTCGTCGACGCCGCGACCGGCACGACCTGCGCCACCTCGTCGCGGAGCGCGGCCGGCACCTCGTAGCAGCGGCCGCACACCGCCGGCCCGACGACGGCGCGCAGGCGGGCCGGGTCCGCACCCACGGCCGTCATCGCGGCGATCGTCGCTCCGACGACGTCGGCGGCGACCCCCGCGCGACCGGCATGGGCCACGCCGACGACGCCGGCCGTGCCGTCCGCGAGCAGCACCGGCACGCAGTCGGCGACGAGCACGGCCAGCGCGACCCGGCCCCCGATCGCGACGAGCGCGTCGGCCTGGGCGACGGGTCCGTCGTCGGGCACCTGGGCCGGGCCGGTCACCACGTGCACCCGCCGACCGTGCACCTGCCAGGCGTACGCGACGGGCGCGCCCGCCCACGCCGCCAGCGCCTGGCGCCGGGCCAGCACGCCGTCCTGGTCGCCGACCGTCCGCGAGAGGTTCCCCGGCCCGGAGAAGGCGGCGCGGACGCCGGGCCCGAGGTCGACGACCGCGAGGCCGGCCACCACGGGGTCGGGCCCCACCGCGTCGGTCACGGGTTCTTGAGGAAGTCCGGCAGGTCGAGGTCGTCGGTGCGTCGCGGCGCGGGGCGCTCCTCGAGCACCCGCGGCACCTCGAGCGGCTCCCGCTCGTCGGCGAGGAACGAGGGCACCTCGCCCTGTCCCTCCTCGGCCTGGCCGCCACGGGCGGCCGGCGCCGGCCGCGCCTCCGGCTCGAGGGTCGGCGGCGTGGCGGCGTGGCCGCCGAACGGGGGCGTCACCGGGGCGATCACGGGCGGCAGCTCGCCGGGTGCGGGCTGGGCCGGGTGGTTCTCCGGGGCCACCCGACGCCCGCTCACCTCGCCGATCGCACGCGGGTTGCGCCGCGTCGTGGGCGTGCCGCTGTCGAAGCCCGCCGCGATGACCGTGACGCGCACCTCGTCGCCGAGGGCGTCGTCGATGACCGCACCGAAGATGATGTTCGCCTCGGGATGCGCGGCCTCCTGCACGAGGCGGGCGGCCTCGTTGATCTCGAACAGCCCGAGGTCCGAGCCACCCTGGATGGAGAGCAGCACGCCGTGGGCGCCGTCGATGCTCGCCTCCAGCAGCGGCGAGGAGATCGCGAGCTCGGCGGCCTGCACCGCCCGCTCGTCGCCGCGCGCCGAGCCGATGCCCATGAGCGCGCTGCCGGCGCCCTGCATGACGGACTTCACGTCCGCGAAGTCGAGGTTGATCAGGCCAGGCGTGGTGATGAGGTCGGTGATGCCCTGGACGCCGGACAGGAGGACCTGGTCGGCCGAGCGGAACGCGTCCAGCACCGAGACGGACCGGTCGGAGATGGACAGCAGCCGGTCGTTCGGGATGACGATGAGCGTGTCGACCTCGGCGCGCAGCGCCTCGATGCCGTTCTCGGCCTGGACCGAGCGGCGGCGGCCCTCGAAGGTGAAGGGCCGGGTCACGACGCCGATGGTGAGCGCGCCGAGCGACCGAGCCATGCGGGCCACGATGGGCGCGCCGCCGGTGCCGGTGCCCCCGCCCTCGCCCGCGGTGACGAAGACCATGTCCGCGCCGCGCAGGACGTCCTCGATCTCCTCCGCGTGGTCCTCGGCGGCCTTGCGCCCCACCTCCGGGTCGGCGCCTGCGCCGAGGCCCCGCGTGAGGTCGCGACCGACGTCGAGCTTCACGTCGGCGTCGGACATCAGCAGGGCCTGCGCGTCTGTGTTGATCGCGATGAACTCGACGCCCTTGAGGCCGACCTCGATCATCCGGTTGACGGCATTGACGCCGCCGCCGCCGATCCCGACCACCTTGATGACGGCGAGGTAGTTCTGGGGAGCTGCCACGTCGGTGCCTCTCGTGCCGCGGGATCCAACCTTCAGGTTCAGGTGGAAGGTTAGAGTTATGTCAGAGTGCTGTCGGGTTCGACGCTAGGTTGCCGACCCCCGACCGGCAATCACCGCGGGCGCGTGTCGGGATTCCCGCCAGTGGTGTCGACCACTCGCGCGCCCTCGGGCGCTACCCCGCGCGCGTGATCGGCATCGTCGGGGCGGCGACGTCGAAGACGGCGGCGCCCGCGCTCGCCGGTGCCGCCCGCAGCGTGAGCAGCACGCGGGCCTTCAGCGCGGACTGCTCCGCGCTCCCCCACTCGACGCGGGCGCCGTCGGCCAGCGTGAGGCTCACGGTGTCCTCGCTCGCCGCACCCGCCGCCGACACCTGCTCGGCGAGCTCGGGCGGCAGGGACTCCAGCACGGCGAGCACGGCCGTCATCGCCCGCGCGTCCTCGTCGTCCGGCGGGACGTTCACTACGGGCAGGCCGACCGGTGGCTCCGCCGCGCGGCCCACCTGCACGCCTTCGACGTCGAGCAGGAGGTAGCCCGCGGCCTGGCCGGCCTGCTGGTCGGCGGCCGGGGCACCGTGACCGCCCTGGTCGGCGGCGGCCGCGGCGTCCTCGGACGGCGCCGGCACGGCGGCCACGGGCTCGCGCGAGACGAGCGTGATCCGCAGCCCGTGCGGCCAGTCCCGTGCCACCTCCGCGGCGCGCACCCCCGGCACGTCGAGCACGCCGCGGCGCAGCTCGACGGTGTCCAGGCGCGGCAGCGGCGTCCCGTCGTACGCGGCGACCACCGCCAGCACGCTCGCCGGGTCGACGACCGTCCCCTCGCCGACGACCTCGACCGCGGTGACGTCCAGCGCCAGCACCGGCGACAGGAACGCCAGCCAGCCCAGGGCCACGGCGGCCACGACGCCCACGGCGGACCACACGGCGCGGCGCCGCGTCAGCCGTCGGCGCAGGCGGGCGCGCTCGGCGAACCGCTCGGCGGTGGCGAGCACCGTCGGCCGGGGCGCCGGGGCGAACCGCTCGAGCGCCGTCGACCCTGGGTCCGGAGCCGCCGGCGCCGACGGCGCCCGTGACGCCAGCGGCGTGGCAGGCGGCCGGGGCTGGGGCGGACGAGGCACGACAGGCCGCGGCACGGGCGGCTGCGCTCGGGGCGCCGGCGCCGACGACCGCGGCGCCGGCCGGACCGGGGTCTCCGGACGCACGGTGGCCGTGCGCCGAGGCACCTGCGGGGGCCTCACCGTCCCACCGCCGGGCCGCCGTCGCGCGGGCCGCCCGCGGGGCCGCCGTCCGCGGCCGCGCCGCCGTCGCCCGTCCCCACCGCGGCGAGCACGACGGGCGCGAGCTCCGTCACGTCGCCCGCGCCGACGGTCAGGACGAGGTCGCCGGGCCGGGCGCGCCGACCGAGCTGCGTGGCCGCCTCCAGGCGCCCCGGCACGTGCAGGCCGCGACCCGCCGGCATCGCCTCGGTGATCAGGGCTCCGGTCACCGTGGGGTCAGGGTCCTCCCGAGCCGCGTACACGTCGGTCACCACTGCCAGGTCGGCGGTCGCGAGGGCCTCGGCGAACTCCCGGGCGAACGTCCGGGTCCGGGAGTACAGGTGGGGCTGGAAGAGCACGAGCACGCGCCCGTTGCCGGCGACCGTCCGCGCCGCGCGCAGGAGCGCCGCCACCTCGGTCGGGTGGTGCGCGTAGTCGTCGACGACGCGGACCCCGCCCCGCTCGCCGCGGGCCTCGAACCGGCGGCCGGTGCCCCGGAAGCCTGCGAGCGCGTCCACCGCGACGTCGCTCGGCACCCCGAGCAGGCGTGCGGCGGTCCACGCGGCCGCCGCGTCGAGACCGTTGTGCGCGCCCGGGACCTGCAGCTCGAGGACGGCGCGGGTGCCGTCGCGGGTGTCGTGGACCGCAACCGAGCCGCCCTCACCGGCCGGCACCCACGGGCCCATCCGTACGACGGCGTCCGCGGCGGTGCCGTAGGTGATCACCGGCACGTCGTCGGCAGCCACGCGGGCGGCCAGCCGCCGTGCCCCGTCGTCGTCCGCGCACGCCACGAGCGAGCCGCCGGGCACGATGCGCCCCGCGAAGGCGACGAACGCCGCCTCGAACGCCTCGCGCGTCCCGTAGTGGTCGAGGTGGTCCGGCTCCACGTTCGTGACGACCGCCACCTCCGGCGCGTAGGCCAGGAAGGAGCCGTCGGACTCGTCGGCCTCCGCCACGAAGGCGTCGCCGGCCCCCGGCCGCGCACCGACGGGTCCGTCCACCGCGGCGCCGATCGCGTACGACGGGTCCCGCCCGGCGGCCACCAGCACGGCGGCGACCATGGCCGAGGTCGTGGTCTTGCCGTGCGCCCCCGCGACGGCCACGGTCCGCCTGCCGGCCATGAGCGCGGCGAGGGCGACCGAGCGGTGCAGCACGCGCAGCCCACCCGAGCGGGCGGCCGCGAGCTCCGGGTTGGTCTCGCGGATCGCCGAGGAGACGACGACCGTGTGCACCCCCGCCACGTGTGCGGCGTCGTGGCCGACGTGCACGCGCACGCCTGCCTCGCGCAGGGCGGCCAGGACGGCGGAGTCGCGGGCGTCCGACCCGGAGACGGGGACGCCCCGCGCAGCGAGGAGGAGCGCCACGGCGGACATGCCTGCACCGCCCACGCCGATGAGGTGCACACGACCGAGGGTGTCCAGCGCGGGGGGCGTCGCGGTGGCCCCCGTCGCCCCGCCGGCCGCGGTCACCGGGCCACCTGCTCGACGAGGTCGGCCACCCGGGCCGCCGCGTCCGTCGTCCCGACGGAGCGCGCGGCCTGCGCCATCGCGGCAAGCCGCGCACGGTCGGCGAGCAGCGGCACGACGTGCGCCCGCACCCAGGCGGGGTCGAGCTGGGCATCCGGGACCAGGACGCCGCCGCCCGCGTCCACGACGGGCGCGGCGTTGAGGCGCTGCTCGCCGTTGCCGACGGGCAGGGGCACGTAGACCGCGGGGATGCCGAGCGCCGCGAGCTCGCTGACCGTGCCGGCGCCGGCTCGGCACACGACCAGGTCCGCCACGGCGAGCGCGTCCTGCATGTCGGCCAGGTAGGCCAGCACGTGGTACCCCGGCACGCCTGCGACGGCGGCCCGCACCTCGGCGTCCTTGCCGGTGCCGGTCAGGTGCAGGACCTGCACCCCGGCGTCGGCCAGGTCCGCCGCTGCGCCCGCCAGGGCCCGGTTCAGGCTCAGTGCGCCGAGCGAGCCGCCCGTGACCAGCAGGGTCGTCGCCGCCGGGTCGAGCCCGAGGGTCTTCGCAGCCGCCCGCCGCGCACCGTCCGCGTCGGTCTGACGCGCGGCGGCGAGCGCGGCGACGGGCGGGCGCAGCGGCAGGCCGGTCACCGTCGCGCCGGGCAGCCGGGTGCCCGGGAAGGTGACGGCGACGGCGTCGGCCCAGCGCGCACCGAGCCGGTTGGCCAGGCCCGGGCGCGCGTTCTGCTCGTGGATGACGACCGGCACGCGACCGCGGGCCGCGAGGTACGCGGGCGTGGCGACGTACCCGCCGAAGCCCACGACCGCCTGCGCGCCCACCGCGGCGTCCCGCGCGACGGCGACCGCGCGGCGCAGGCGCGCCGGGAGCCGGAACCAGTCGAGGGTCGGGCGGCGGGGCAACGGCACGCGGGGCACCGTCACGAGCCGGTACCCCCGGGCCGGCACGAGCTCGGCCTCCAGGCCCTCCGCCGTGCCCAGCACCGTCACGTCGATCCCGGCGTGCCGGCGGCGGAGCTCGTCGGCGACCGCCAGCAGCGGGTTCACGTGGCCGGCCGTGCCGCCGCCGGCGAGGACCACCGACCGCAGCGGCGGCCGCGGCGCGCCCGCCGTCGCCTCCGAGGCCACCGCGCCCGGGTCCGCCGGGCCCACGACGTCAGCCACGGCGCGCCTGCCGGGGGCGGGTCGCCAGGCCGACGACGGCCAGCGAGCGGCGGACGACGTTCGGCCGGGCCGCCAGCGCCTCGGCGGCCCCGGGTTCCGAGCGTGCGAACGACAGCAGCACGCCCATCGCGACCATCGTGGTCACGAGCGCGGAGCCACCGGCCGAGACCAGCGGCAGCGGGACGCCGACCACGGGCATCAGGCCGATGACGACGGCGATGTTGATGATCGCCTGGCCCAGCACCCACGAGCCGATGCCCGCCGCCGCGATCTGCACGAACGGGTCGTGGTGGCGCCGCACCACGCGGGTGACGGCGACGGCGAGCACACCGAACAGGGCGAGCACCAGCAGCGTGCCCAGCAGCCCGAGCTCCTCGCCGATGATCGCCAGGATGAAGTCGTTGTGCGCCATGGGCAGGTAGGACCACTTCTCCCGGCTCTCGCCCAGCCCGATGCCCGTGAGGCCTCCGGTGGCGAGGCCGTAGCGGCCCCGCAGGGTCTGGTAGCAGGCGCCCTGGGTGTCGCAGTCCGCGCTGAAGAACGCCGCGATGCGCTTCACGCGGGTCTCCCCGATGAGCGTCATCTGCCACACGACGAGGCCCACCACGACGAAGGCCACCGCGAAGAACCGCAGGGGCACCCCGGCGACGAAGAGGGCGCCGGCCACGAGGACGAGGATGATCAGGCCGGTCCCGAGGTCGTGCCCGAGCAGGACCAGGCCGACCACGCCCGCGGCGACGACGACCCCCGGGACCAGGACGTGCGACCACTGGTGCAGCAGCGCCTGCTTGCGCGCGAGGACCACGCCCAGCCAGACCGCGAGCGCGAGCTTGGCGAACTCCGACGGCTGCACCTGGCCGCCCGGGACGGCGAGCCAGTTGCGGTTGCCGTTGACCTCGATGCCGATGAGCAGGACGAGCACCTGCAGGCCGCTGGCGGCGAGGACGGCCGGCCACGCGAACTTCTTGTAGAACGCGACCGGCAGGCGGCTGGCGACCCAGGCCAGCGGCAGCCCGATGAGCGCGAACCGCGCCTGGTTGAGGAAGATCGAGTACGGCGAGGCGCCGTCGGTGTCGCTCAGCGAGGAGATGCTCGAGCTCGACAGCACCATGACCAGCCCGAGGGCGACGAGCAGCGCGACCGCCCCCGCGATGAGGTAGTAGCTCGTCACCGCGCTGTTCCACTGCCCGAGGGCGGAGCGGCGCTCGTGCGCCTCCGCCTCGAGGACGACCGGGGCCGCCATCAGGTCGCGGGGCCGCTCGGCTCGCCCTCGTCGAGCGCCCGTACAGCCTGCGCGAACCGCTCTCCGCGGTCGGCGTAGCTGACGAACTGGTCCATCGACGCGCTCGCGGGAGCGAGCAGCACCGTGTCGCCGGGCCGGGCGAGCCGGCGGGCGGTGTCGACGGCGCGGGTCATCACCGTCCCAGTCTCGGTCGGATCCACCCGGACCACGGGGATTCCCGGCGCGTGTCGGGCGAGCGCCCTCTCCCACGGCGAGGCGTCGACGCCGATGAGCACGGCCGCGGCGAGCCGCTCACCCCGCGCGGCGACGAGCTCGTCGAACTCGGCGCCCTTGGCGAGCCCGCCGGCCAGCCAGACCACAGTGCCGGGCGGGTAGGCGGCCAGCGACGCGGCGGCGGCGTGCGCGTTGGTCGCCTTCGAGTCGTCGACGTACGCCACGCCGTCGACCTCCGCGACGACGACCGAGCGGTGCTCGCCGGCGGGGAAGGCACGCAGGCCGTCCCGGACGGCCTGCGCCGGCACCCCCCAGGCACGCGCGAGCGCGGCGGCGGCCAGGGCGTTCGCGACGACGTGCGGCGCGACGACGCCGGTCGGGCCGGCGAGGTGCGCGAGGTCGTCGAGGGTGGCCAGCTCGGCCGCGTGCCCCGTGCGGTCGGGATGGTCCAGCGGCGCGTGGAAGGCGCGGTCGACGAGGATCCCGTCGACGACGCCGAGCTGGCCCGGAGCCGGCGCGCCGCGCGTGAAGGCGACGGCGCGGGCGCCCTCGACGACGTCCGCCTCCGCCACGAGGCGCTCGAGGCGCGGGTCAGCGGCGTCGTAGACGCACGCGAGCACCGCCCGCTCGTAGATGCGCGCCTTGTCGGCGACGTAGGCGTCCATGCCGCCGTGCCAGTCCAGGTGGTCGGGCGCGATGTTGAGGACGGCCGCCGCGTGCGCGGACATCGACGTCGTGAAGTGCAGCTGGAAGCTCGAGAGCTCGACGGCGAGCACGTCGACGCCGGGGTCGGTCGCCGCCGTCACGACCGGGGTGCCCACGTTCCCCACCGCGGGCGCCGCGTGCCCGGCGGCGGCCAGGATCGAGGCGAGCATCCCGACGGTCGTCGTCTTGCCGTTGGTGCCCGTGACCACGAGCCAGGGGGCCGGGCCGGGGGCCGACGCGCGGTCCACGCGCAGCCGCCACGCCAGCTCGACCTCGCTCCACACCGGGACGCCGCGCTCCGCGGCCCCGGCGAGCAGCGGGTGCGCAGGTGGCCACCCCGGGGAGGCGATCACGAGGTCGATCCCGCCGAGGTCCACCGAGCCCGGGTCGGCGACGTCGGCGTCGGCCGCGCGCTCGTCGAGAGTCGTGACGACGGCGCCGCGCGCGGCGAGCACGCCGACGACCGCGCGACCGGTCACCCCGAGCCCGGCGACGAGCACCCGACGCCCCGCGAGGTCCGTCCCCGTCGGGTCGGCTCCGCCGTCGTTCGCGGCTCCGCTGATGGGCACGGCTCCGCCGTCGTCCTGCCGCCCCGCCATCAGCCGGTCACCCACTCCGCGTAGAACAGGCCGACGCCGCCCGCGACGAACAGGCCCGCGATGATCCAGAAGCGGATGACGATCGTCACCTCGCCCCAGCCCGACAGCTCGAAGTGGTGGTGCAGCGGCGCCATCTTGAACACGCGCCGGCCCGTCATCTTGAAGAAGCCGATCTGGATGACGTCGGAGAGGACCACGAGCACGAAGAGACCGCCGATGATGGCGGCGAGGATCTCCGTGCGGGTGAGGATCGACATCCCGGCGAGCGCGCCGCCGAGCGCGAGCGCGCCCGTGTCACCCATGAAGATCTTCGCCGGGCTCGCGTTCCACCACAGGAACCCGAAGCACGCACCGGTGATCGCGGCGGCGACCATCGCGAGGTCCAGCGGGTCACGTACCTCGTAGCAGGTGGGGCCCGCCGTCAGGACCGACGTGCAGCGCTGGTTGAACTGCCACACGCCGACGACGACGTAGGCGCCGAAGACGATCAGGGACGCACCGGTCGCGAGGCCGTCGAGGCCGTCGGTCAGGTTCACCGCGTTCGACCACGCGGTGATGAGGAAGTTGGCCCAGATGACGAAGAGCACCAGCCCGAGCGCCGCCCCGCCGAACGCCAGGTCCAGGTCGAGGTCCCGGATGAACGAGATGTGGGTCGACGCCGGCGTACGGAACTGACCGCTCGGGAACTGCAGCGCCAGGACCGCGAAGGTCACGCCCACCAGGCCCTGGCCGACGATCTTCCAGCGGGCCTTGAGCCCGAGGCTGCGCTGGCGCGAGATCTTGATGTAGTCGTCGAGGAAGCCGACGAAGCCGAGGCCGGTCATGAGGAAGAGCAGCAGGACCGCCGACGCGCTCGGCACGTGCCCGGTGACCAGGCTCGAGCCGGCCCAGCCGATGAGCGTCGCCGCGATGATGACGACGCCGCCCATGGTCGGCGTGCCGCGCTTGGTGAAGTGGGCCGTGGGGCCGTCCTGCCGGATGAACTGGCCGTACTGCTTGCGCACGAGCAGCCGGATGAACAGCGGCGTCGCCAGCAGCGCGATCACCAGCGCGAACCCGCCGGACAGCAGGACGGCGATCATGCGGCCCCTCCCTCACCGGCCAGCTCGCCGGCCAGCTTCCCGGCCAGCTTCCCGGCCAGCTCTGCGAGCCCGGCGCTCCGGCCGCCCTTGACGAGCACGACGTCGCCGGGCCGCAGGTGCCGCGCGAGCCAGTCCTGCGCGGCGGCACGGTCGGGCACGAGCTCGGACTCGCCGTCGAAGGAACCCTCCTGCACGGCACCGACGTGCACGGCGCGGGCGTCCTCCCCCACCACCAGCAGCTTGTCGACGCCGAGCCGGACCGCCGCCCGGCCGAGGGCGTCCAGCTCGGTCACCGGCACGGGCCCGAGGTCGTCGGGCGCGGCGAGCACCGCGACCGCCCGGGTGCCCCCGCGCTCGTCGCGCTCACGCCGCAGGCGCCGCAGCGCCGCCCGCGTCGAGTCCGGCGTCGCCGCGTGTGCCGCGTCGACCACCGTGACGCCGTCGGGCCGGACCGTGACCTGCCACGACTGCGCGAGGGCCGTGAGGTAGGCGTCGCGGTCGTTGTAGCGGTGGAAGACGCCGGCGATCTCCTGCGTGGGCTCGTGGCCCTTGCCCGTGACGATCACGGTGTCGCCCTCGACCGCCAGCTCCATGCCGACGCGCAGCGCCTCGGACCGGGGCGACAGCTCGACGACGTCGCGCAGGTCGGGCCGGACCGCGCGCACCCCGTCCAGGATCGACGCGCGGATCGCGGCCGGCTCCTCCGACCGCGGGTTCTCGTCGGTCACGACGAGGACGTCCGCGAGCCGCGCGGCGATCTCGCCCATGATGGGCCGCTTGCCCTGGTCGCGGTCGCCGTCGGAGCCGAACACCAGGACGAGGCGGCCCGGTGTGATCGGGCGGACGGCCTCGAGCGCCAGGGTGAGCGCGTCGGGCGTGTGCGCGTAGTCGACCAGGCAGAGGGCCTGACCCGGCCCGCGCTCGATGACCCGCTCCATGCGGCCGGGGATCGCGTGCGCGCCGGCGACCCCCGCCACGGCCTCGTCCAGCGGGATGCCCGCGCGGTGCGCCACGACGACGGCGACGGCGGCGTTCGAGACGTTGACCAGGCCCGGCAACGGGCTGGCCGCCTCGACGCGGACGCCGCCGGGGCCCTCGAGCGTGAACGTCGACCCGACGCCGTCGAGCCCGATCGTCGCCGCGGTCACGCGCCAGTCGGCGCCCGCCCAGCCGGCCGCGCCCTCGCGCGTCGCGACGGTGTCGACCGGGATCTCGACCTCGGAGGCCAACCGCACGCCCCACTCGTCGTCGACGCAGACGACGGCGCGGCGAGCCCGCTCGGGCGCGAAGAGGCGCGCCTTGTCGCGGAAGTAGCCCTCCATGTCGCCGTGGAAGTCCAGGTGGTCGCGCTGGAGGTTCGTGAAGGCGGCGACGTCGAACTGGACGCCGCCCACGCGCTCGAGCGCCAGGGCGTGGGACGAGACCTCCATCGCGCACGCCGTCGCCCCGCGCTCGCGCATGAGGGCGAAGAGCCCGTGCAGCACGGGCGCCTCCACGGTCGTGCGCGGCGACTCGATGGACTCCTCGCCCACGCGCAGCTCGACGGTGCCCACCACGCCCGTGAGCGGGTGCCGCCGCTCGAGAGCCGCCGCGACGAAGTAGCACGTCGTGGTCTTGCCGTTGGTGCCGGTGATCCCCACGAGCGTCAGGTCGCGGCCGGGCTCGCCGTAGAACCACGCGGAGACGGGACCGAGGAGCGAGCGGGGCGCGGGCGTCGTCAGGACCGGCACGCCCAGACCGGCCAGGCGCCCGGCGCCCCCGTCGTCGGTCAGCACGGCCACCGCACCCGCCGCCACGGCGTCGGCCGCGTAGTCGGCGCCGTGCGCGCGCAGCCCGGGCAGCGCGACGAACAGGTCGCCCGGCTGCACGTCGGCGGAGCCCACGGCGACCCCGGTCACGGTCACCTCCCCGGCCTCGCCGGCCAGCCCGAAGGCCTCGACGAGGTGGGACAGGTGACGCCGGGGGCGGCTCGCCGGGCGCATACGGCCCTGGGGGGACGTCACGGCCCCGAATGTACCGTCCGCACCGGCCCTTGCCGCGCCGAGCCCTCCGGCGGTCACGGGTACGTGGTGGGGAAGAGCTCGGGCACGGTCCCCGACGGCGGGATCCCCAGGTGCTGCAGCGCCTGCGCCGTGACCTGGCTGAAGACCGGCGCTGCCACCGTGCCGCCGTAGATCGACGTCTTCGGGTCGTAGAGGACGACGTTGACCACGATGCGCGGGTCGTCCGCGGGCGCGATGCCGATGAAGGACGCCACGGTCTTCACGACCCCGCCGCCCTCGAACGCCTGCGCCGTGCCCGTCTTGCCCGCGATCCGGTACCCGGGGACCTCGGCGTTGCCACCGGTGCCCTCGGTGACGGCGCTCTCGAGCATGCGCACCACGGTGTCGGCGGTCTCGGCGGAGACGACCTGGACCGGGTCGGCGAGCTCGACCGGCTGCAGCACGCCGTCGTCGTCCTCGACGGCCGCGACGATGTGCGGCTGCACGCGCAGCCCGTGGTTGGCCAGCGTGGCGAAGACCTGGGTGTTCTGCAGCGTCGTCGCACCCACCGCCTGGCCGAACAGCACGGCGTACGGCGAGCGCCCGTCGTGGTCCCAGCCGGAGACGTCGTCGACGATCAGTCCCGGCGACTCGCCCGGCAGGCCGACGCCGGTGCGCTGGCCGAACCCGAACTTGTGCAGGTAGTCGAGCCGCACCTGGGGGGGCACGTTCTGCCCGACCATCACGGTGCCCGTGTTCGACGACTCCGCGAGGATGCCCGTGAGCGTCAGCGGCAGGTCGCCGTGCGCGTGGGAGTCCTTGAACACCTCGCCGTTCGGCGTCGCGTACTGGTAGGGCACCACGAACTGGCTGGTGGGCGTCGCCACGCCCGTCTCCAGGATCGCGGCCATCGAGATCGCCTTGGCCGTCGAGCCCGGCTCGTACGTGTACGACGCGGCGCGGCTCGGCTGCGCGTTGCCGCCGGGGTTGTTCGGGTCGATGCTGCCCGAGTCGGCGAGCGCGAGGATCTCCCCCGTGCGCGTGTCCACCACCTGCACCGCGCCCCAGGGCGCACCCGTCGCCGCGACCTGGGCGTCGATCGCCGCCTGCGCGGTGTACTGCAGGTCGCGGTCGATGGTGAGCTGCACGTCCCGGCCCGGCTGCGGGGCGACGTACTGCTCCTCGCCCGTCGGGATGCGCTGGCCGCCCTCGCCCCGTTCGTAGGTGTCGGAGCCGTCCTGGCCCGCGAGCGTCTCCTCGTACACCTGCTCCAGGCCGGCCAGGCCGTACCCGTCGGTGCCGACGAACCCGAGGATGGTGCCGGCGGTCGTGCCGGCCGGGTAGAGCCGCTGGGAGACCCGCTCCCCCCACACGCCCATGATCCGCAGCTTCATGATCTGCTCGTACACCTCGGGCGGCACGCCCTTGACGAGGTAGGTGAACGTCGAGTCGCCGAGGAGCTTGGGGCCGAGCTCCGCGGCCGAGGTCCCCATCAACGGTGCGAGCAGCTCCGCGGCGTGGGCCGCGCTGTCGCCGTCCTTCTTCCAGTCGGCGAGCTGCTTCTGGTCGACGACGATGTTCCACCGCTCGACCGACGTCGCCAGGACCACCCCGGACCGGTCGAGGATCTCGCCGCGCTCCGCCGGCACCACCTGGGTCACCGTGCGCCCCCGCAGCGCCTCGGCGGCGAACGCCGGGGCGGCGATGGCCTGGACGTACACCAGACGGCCCGCGCACACGAGGAGCAGGACGAGCGAGAGGGCGAGGAGGATCTTCTGCCGCCGCACCCGCAGTGGCGCGCGGGTGCGCGCCGTCACGCGCGGCGGGCGGGCCGGCCGCGCGGGGACCGGACGCCCGGGCACGTCACGCCCGGCCGCCCGCCCGGGTGCCGGGCGCGCCGAGCCGGGAGCGGACCGCTGCGCGGGGACCCGCGCGGTCCGCGGCTCCGCGCCCGGTGCGGTCCGCCGCCCGGTCGCCGCGCCGTGGCCCCCGGCGCGCGCGCCGGCGCCGCGCGGGGACACGGGACCGGGCACACGGGCATCGTGCGCCACGGGTCCGCGGCCCTGGGCGCTGCCACGCCGCCGAGGCGCGCTCCTCACCCGCTCGGGTGCGCCCGCGGCACCGGGCGCCCCGCGCTCACCGGGGCCCGGGCCGTCCGCTCGCCGCATCAGCCCTGACCCGCCGGCACGGGGTTGCCCAGCACCACGCCGTCGGACAGGCGCAGGTAGCCGCCCGACGTCGTCGGGACCATGCCCAGCGCGCGGGCCGCACCCGCGAGCGCCTCCGGGGAGGACATCTGCTCGAGCCGTCCGCGCATCTCCTGCTGCGCCTGGGCCGACTGCGAGAGGCGGGTCGCCAGGTCGTAGCGCTGGTACTCCATCTGCGCCATCGACGTGTTCAGCAGGAGCGCGCCGAGCAGGGCCGACGTGAGGGCCGCGATGCAGGTGACCACGAACGGCACCCGGGTGCGCGCCTGGGTCGGCGCGCCGACCACGCGCAGGCGCGGCCGCGGGGCCGGTGCCGGCGCCGGGGCGCGGCGGGGCGTTGTCCGGGGTGCGGCGCCGGCGCGTGCCGTGGCCGTGGTGGCGTGCAGGGCGCTCATGCGGCCCACCCCGCCGTGACGGTCCGCAGGTGGTCCGGCGTCGGGCGCAGGCGCTCGACGGCGCGCAGCCGGACGGACGACGAGCGGGGGTTCGTCGCGCGCTCGTCGTCGCCGGCGAGCTCCGCGCCCCGCGTGAGCAGGCGCAGGTACGCGCGGTGCGTCTCCGGCTCGACGGGCAGGCCCCGCGGAGCGCTGGACGTGGCGCCACGCGCGAACGCCTGCTTGACCAGCCGGTCCTCGAGCGAGTGGTAGGCGAGCACGACGACGCGCCCGGCCACGTCGACGGACTCCAGCGCGGCAGGGAGCGCGCGCTCGAGCACGCCGAGCTCGTCGTTGACCTCGATCCGGACGGCCTGGAACGTGCGCTTGGCGGGGTTGCCGCCGCTCGTGCGCGCCGCGGCGGGGATGGCCGACCGCACGATGGAGACGAGCTCGCCGGTGCGCGCGAGCGGCGCCGACGCGCGGGCGGCGACGACCGCGCGAGCGATGCGCGGGGCGAACCGCTCCTCGCCGTACGTGCGCAGGATCCGCACGAGCTCCCGCTCCGGGTAGGTGTTGAGCACCTCGGCGGCGGTGAGCGGCGAGCCGGCGTCCATGCGCATGTCCAGCGGCGCGTCCTGCGCGTAGGAGAAGCCCCGGTCGGCCTCGTCGAGCTGCATGGACGAGACGCCGAGGTCGGCGAGCACGCCCTGCACGGGACGACCGACGACGCGCTCGACCACGGCGAGCACGTCGTCGTACACCGCCTGGACGGCCGTGAACCGGTCGCCGAACGGCGCCAGGCGGGCGCCGGCGAGCGCGAGCGCCTGGGCGTCGCGGTCGAGACCGACGACACGGAGGCCGGGGAACCGCTGCAGGAACGCCTCGGCGTGGCCGCCGAGGCCCAGCGTCATGTCGACGAGCACCGCGTCGGGCGTCGCCACGGCCGGGGCGAGGAGCTCGACGCAGCGCTCGAGAAGGACGGGCACGTGCCGCGCGGGCTGCGCGGCGGGCGTCTCGGCCATCTCGCCTCCTGTCGGGTCCTCGGGGTCTGCGGGCGCCGGGCGGGCCGGCGTCGTGCTCGGGAGCTGGCGCCGGTGGGCGCTTCGCGGGTCGACTGTCCGTGCTGGCTCTTCTGGTCACAGTGCTGGCCGGGGGCCCTCCAACCGCCCGACCAGGTCTCCCTCCGCAGCTCGCTCCGGCGCCGGGGAAGTGCGTCGCAGCGGGCGGGGAGAGACCTCGTCGTGCGGGCGTCGCCCGCGCCGACCGGCAGCCCGTCACCTAGAAGGCACCCGGGAACACCTCCTCCGCCGTGTCCGAGTAGCTCTCGACCTGCTCGGCCAGGTAGGCCTCCCAGGCCGCCGCGTCCCAGATCTCGACCCGCGTGCCCGCGCCGATCACGGCGACGTCGCGGTCGAGGCCGGCGTACGCGCGCAGCGCGGACGGGATGGCGAGCCGCCCCTGCTTGTCGGGGATCTCGTCGTGCGCGCCGGACAGGAAGACGCGCAGGTAGTCCCGCGCCTGCTTGCTCGTCACCGGGGCCTGACGGATCTGCTCGTGCATGCGCTGGAACTCGCTCATCGGGAAGACGAACAGGCAGCGCTCCTGTCCCCGCGTGACCACGAGGCCGGAGGCGAGCTGGGCCCGGAACTTGGCGGGCAGGATCAGCCGCCCCTTGTCGTCCAGCCGCGGGGTGTAGGTGCCCAGGAAGGGCGCGTAGGAGGCGAAGGCGCCGGTCGACTCGTCGGCCATCCGTCCGCCTCCTTCCGTCCTCGCCTGCGGCACGGGAGACCCACCCTCCCCCAAGTGGCTCCACAGTACTCCACTTCCCTCCACCTTCAAGAGGAAACGGCCGGTCTGAGCGGGTGAAGCGACACGTCAGCCCTGGTCAGCGGCGTGGTGCGAAGTGGAGGGCGATGGCGGCACCCGGCGTGCCACGCGGCGTCCCGTCGCGTCGTCCGCCGGGCGCCGACACCGCTCGAGCACGACGCACGCCCGTCCTGGCGCGCACGCCGCCGTCGGCACACGTCGCGGCCCGGGCCGGTGGAGGAATGTGGAGGGGCCCCGCGGCACACCCGGGGCGACCCGCCACCCCGACCGCCCGCGCCCGGGGTGACCTCGTGATTAGGCTCTAGCCACTCACGTCGAAGGGATCCCCCGATGGTCCATGCACTGCCCAGTCCCGCGGAGCTCGACACCTTCGCCGAGACGGCCGACCGGGTACGCGGGGCCATGGAGTCGGTGATCTCCGGGCGGCCGGACCTAGTCCGGCTGACCGTCGCCGTGTTCCTCGCCGAGGGCCACCTGCTGCTGGAGGACGTGCCGGGCGTCGGGAAGACCACGCTGGCCAAGTCCCTCGCCAAGGCGATCGACTGCTCGGTCGGGCGCATCCAGTTCACGCCGGACCTGCTGCCCAGCGACCTGACCGGCGTCAGCATCTACCGGCAGGCGCAGCACGAGTTCGAGTTCCGGCCGGGCCCGGTCTTCGCGAACATCGTCATCGCCGACGAGATCAACCGCGCCTCGCCCAAGACGCAGTCGGCCCTCCTGGAGTGCATGCAGGAGGCCCAGACGACGATCGACGGGACCACGTACCAGCTCCCCCGGCCGTTCCTCGTGGTCGCGACGCAGAACCCGATCGAGATGGAGGGGACCTACGCGCTGCCGGAGGCCCAGCGCGACCGGTTCATGGCGCGACTGTCGGTCGGGTACCCGGCGCGCAACGCCGAGGTGGAGATGCTCGAGCGGCAGGAGACGGCGGACCCGCTCGCCGCCGTCCGCCCCGTCGCCGACGTCGAGATGATCACCGCGATGGTCGGCACCGCGCGGCGGCTCTACGCCGCCCAGGGCATCAAGCAGTACGTCGTCGACCTCGCCGAGGCCACGCGCACCGACCCCATGCTGCGGCTCGGCGCCTCCCCCCGGGCCGCGATCCAGCTGCTGCGGTGCGCGAAGGCGCTCGCGGCCATGTCCGGCCGCGACCACGTCCTGCCCGACGACATCCAGGACCTTGCCGTCCCGGTGCTCGCCCACCGGCTGCTGCCGAGCACCGACGCCCGTCTCGCCGGCCACACGGTCACCGAGTCGATCACCGCCATCGTCGCGCGCACGCGCCTGCCGATCTCCGGCCGGGCGTCCGCACCGGACCGCCGGGCGACCGCCGGCTGATGGACGACGTCCGACGGGTCCAGGTCACCGCTCGCGGCTTCGCCCTCGGCGCCGTCGGCGTCGGCGTCGCCGCCGCGGGGATCCTGCTCGGCGTCCAGGTGCTCGCCCAGGCGGGCCTCCTGCTCGTGGGCGTCCTCGCGTACGGACTCGTCGTGCTCGGCACCGCCGCCCGCACGGCGAACCGCGGCGGGCTGACGCTGGTGCGGCGGGTCGTGCCGCACCCCGTGACCGTGGACGACGAGGCAGTCGTCGAGGTGGACCTCACGAGCGCCGGGGGCGTGCACCGCCTCGACCGCCTCGAGATCGCCGAGCAGGCCGCCCGCGAGCTGTCCGGTGGGGGCGGGCTGCGCGCCCGGGTGCACCGGTCCCGCGGTCGCCTGCAGCTCACCTACGCGATCCACCCGTCGCACCGCGGGCGCTGGACCGTCGGCCCGCTGCAGGTCCAGCGCCAGGACCTGTTCGGCGTCGCCCGGTGGTCGGGCCCGCTCGGCCCGCCCATGAAGGTCGCGGTCCGGCCGCGCGTCGTCCACCTCGACATGGACACGCGGTCGTCGTCGACGGACGTCGACCGCGCGGCCGTCGGCACGCGGATGCCGGCCGCCGACGACGCGTCCCTGCGGGACTACCGCGCGGGCGACGACCTGCGGCGCGTGCACTGGCGGACGAGCGCCCGCCGCGCAGAGCTCATGGTGCGCCAGGACGAGCGCGCCGCGCGACGGCCGGTCAGCGTCCTCCTGGACCTGCCCGACGACGACGCGACGGCCGAGTGGTCGATCTCCGCCGCGGCGTCGATCGCCCTCGCCCTCATGCGGTCGGGCCACCGCGTGCGGCTCCTCGGCGGCGGCGTCGTCGACGCGCTGGCCGAGCACCACCGTCCCGACGTCGACGGCACGGCGGCCGACGCCCTGCTGGACCAGACGGTCGACCTCGTCCTGCCGCCGAACCGCATGACGCGCGACGCCTGGCTGCGCACCGCCGTCGACACCCTCAGCCAGCAGGGCGGCGGCGCGGAGCTCATCGTGGCCGTCGTCGGGGGTCTGGACCCGGACGCCCTCGCCTCGCTCGCCCGCATCGGCGATGCGCACCAGGGCTGGGCGATGGTGCGCCTGGGCCGCGTCGGCCAGCCGGCCGGGGACGACGAGACCTACACGCTCGAGGCCCTGCGGCGCGCCGGGTGGCGGGCCGTCGGCGTCCAGCCGGGCGAGGACCTCGCGGCGGCCTGGGAGCGCCTGCTCGGGGCGAGCGACCGGGCGGAGGCGATGCGATGAGCCAGACGAGCCGGATCAGCGGCGCGCGGCTGTGGCTGTGCACCGCCGTCCTCGTGGTGGCCGTGCTGGCGGCCTTCCGGTCGATGACGACCGTCGTGCAGTCCGGGCCCTGGGTGGGCACGGGCGTGATGGGCCTGCTCCTGCTGGCGTTGCTCCTGGTCCTGCTGCGGGTGGTCCTGCGCTCCCCGCTCGCGCCCACCGCGTGGGGCATCCTGGCGTCGGTGCTCGGCGTCGCGGGCCAGTACGGGGGCCTCACCAGCACCTTCTCGATCCCCCGCCCGACGGCGGAGACGCTGGAGCGGCTGCGGCTGCTCATCGCCCAGGGCGAGCAGACCATCGTCGAGGGCCGCATCCCGGTCCAGCCGACGCGTGGCCTGGAGATGCTCCTCGTCGTCGGCGTCCTCGCGACGTACCTCGGCGCCGAGCTCGTCGCCGTGGGCCTGGGCCGGGGCGGCCTGGCCGGCCTGCCGCTCCTGGCGCTGTGGTCCCCGGCGGTCAGCTACGAGCGGGACGTCGGGATCCCGCTGCTGCTCGTCGGCGGCACCACCTACGTGCTCCTGCTCGCCCTCACCCGGCGTCGTCCCCGTCGCAACGACCTGACCTGGCGACGGGAGGCGACGACGGCGCTCACCGCGGCCGCCGCCGTCACGGTCGGCGCCCTGGCCCTCGGCTCCATGGCGTCGGCGCTGCCGTTCGCGGGCAGCATGGAGCTGCCCTCGTCGTGGGGCGAGCAGAACACCGACAGCCCGCTGCGCCTGTCCACCGACCTCGACATGCGGGCGAACCTCGACGGTCGCTCGAACCGTCCGCTCCTGGAGTACACCGGGAGCGCGCGCTCCATCGGCGCCCTGCGCACGTACACGCTGGCCACGTTCGACGGCGAGGAGTGGCAGCGCGGGGCGCGCTCGACCGGGCTGGTCCCCGCGAACGGCCTCCTGTGGCCGGACCAGGCGGAGACGTCCGAGGAGCCGCTGATCGTCGACGTGCGGGTCCTCGCGCTCGAGGGGGACCGGCTGCCCGTGCCCGCCGAGCCGCGCGCAGTGACCGCCGACGGGGTGTGGCTGTACGACGCCACGCGCGACGAGATCATCGGATCCGACACCTCGGTGCGCGGCCTGGACTACGAGCTCACCATCAGCCCGCGTGAGCTCTCCGCCGACACCCTGCAGGCCGACGCCGCCGGCGCGCCGCCCGAGGGTGCGGCGCTCTACCTCGACGTCCCCGCCACGCAGCACTCGGCCGACATCAGCGCGCTCGCCCAGGAGATCGTCGCCGGTGCGGGCACGACCTACGACCAGGCGATCGCCCTCCAGTCGTACCTGCGCAGCAGCCAGAACTTCGCCTACGACACCGAGCTCGCCGCGCCCCAGACCGACGACGCCGTCTGGGACTTCCTCACCTCCGGGCGCGGCTACTGCGTGCAGTTCGCCACCGCGATGACGCTGATGGCCCGCATGGTGGGGATCCCCGCGCGCATGGCCATCGGCTTCCTGCCCGGCTCGCCCGACGAGGACCGCCGCGACACCTACGTCGTCTCCGCCCGGCAGGCCCACGCCTGGCCCGAGCTCTACTTCGCCGACGCCGGGTGGGTGCGCTTCGAGCCGACGCCCGCGCAGCAGACCGGTGCCCCGCCGATCTACGCCGACCCGTTCGCCCCGGACCCGCAGGCCTCCGCCAACGTGCCGACGTCGTCGGCCATGCCCACGACCGCGCCGACGACCGGCCCCGGCGGCCAGGTCGCGGAGCGGGAGGGCTACGTGGGGATCGGTGACGCCGAGGTGCCCGTCGCAGCCTTCGCGGGGGTCACGGGCGGCGTCGCGGTCCTGCTGGTCGGCCTCGCGCTCGTGCTGTGGCACCGCCGTCGCCGGAAGCGTTCCGTGCCCCACGGCCCGGAGGAGTGGTGGGCCCGCCTCCGCGAGGACCTGGCCGAGCACGGCATCCGATGGACCGACGCGACGACCCCACGGCAGGCGGCGCACCTGGTCCGCAGCGCACGCACGCGCCCGGCGCTGACGTCGCCGGGCGAGCCGGTGCCGGAGGCGGCACTGCTCGCCGACGCCGACGCCGCGCTGGACCGCCTGGTCGCCGCGGTCGAGGCGGACCGGTACTCGCCTCGACCGTCCGGCGCGGGGGCCGAGGACCTGGCGGCGTGGGTCGCCGCCGTCGAGCGCCCGCTCGCTGCGGTCGGCGCGGCCGTCGACGAGGCCTGAGCGCCGCGGACCGTCAGCGCTTCAGAGGATCGTCAGCGCTCGAGAAGACCGTCAGCGCTCGAGAAGACCGTCAGCGCTCGAGAGGATCGTCAGCGCTTCAGAGAAACGTCAGCGCTCGAGGCGCTTCAGCGGCCCTCGTCGCGGCGGCGCTCCCAGCGCTCCTCGAGCCGCTCGAGGAATCCTCTGCCCTTGCCCTTGCCCTTCTGGCCCGGGGCCGGGCGGCGCACGCCGCCGTCGGGCTGCACGGTGCCGACAGGGCCGGACCGCCGGGGCGGGGTGAAGGCGAGGACGACCAGGACGAACATCAGCACGAAGCCGAGGATCCCGACCACGGGAATGCTGGCCGCGGTGCCGACGACGAGCATGCCGAGGCCGACGAGAGCGCCGAACCCGGTCAACAGCCAGCGGCGCAGGCTCGACCGACCCCCGCGCAGGGTGCTCACGAGCTTCGGATCGTCAGACGTCAGCTGACGCTCCATCTGCTCGAGCACGCGCTGCTCGTACTCGGACAGAGGCATCGGATACCTCCGTGCTCGATCGGTCACTGGCCTTCAGGATAGATCCCCGCCGCGGGGGGCGGAAGTTGAGCGCGGCTCGACTCGATCATCGCACCCCGGACGACCGCCCCCGTACCGAAGCGCCGCCGCACCTCGTCGGCCACCACCTCCGCCCGACGCCGGGCCGGCCCGCCGTCGTCGGCGGCCTCCTCGAGCGTGAGCTGGCGACCCTGGGCAGCGCTCAGGCCCTCCATCCGCACGCCGACCAGACGCACGGCGAGCCCCCGCCGGTCCACCGAGTCGAGCAGGTCGCGTGCGGCCGCGAAGATCTCACCCGCGACGTCGGTGGGGACGCGCAGGGTGCGCGAGCGCGTCGAGGTCGTGAAGTCGGCCGTCCGGAGCTTGAGACTGACGGTGCGGCCGACCAGGCCTTTGGCGCGCAGGTGGCGCGCGCACCGGTCCGCCATCGCGAGCACGTGCGCCTCGATCGCCGCCGCGTCGCGCAGGTCGGACTCGAACGTCGTCTCCGCGCCGACGCTCTTCTCCTGCCGCTCGGGCGTCACCGGCCGGGGGTCGCGGCCCCAGGCCAGGTCGTGAAGGTGCGCCCCGCCGGCCTTGCCCACCGCGCGCTGCAGCGTCGCCACGTCCGTGCGGGCGAGCTCCGCCACGGTGGTGATGCCCCACCGGGCGAGCGCCTCCTGCGTCCGCTCCCCCACTCCCCACAGCGCGCTGACCGGCAGCGAGTGGAGGAACTCCACCGACGCGCCCTTGGGGACGAGCAGCATCCCGTCGGGCTTGGCCATTCCCGAGGCGAGCTTGGCGACGAACTTCGTCGCCGCGACCCCGACCGAGCACGTGACGTCGAAGTCGGCGTGCACCCGGGCGCGGATGAGCGCCGCGATGGCGGTCGGGCTGCCCAGCCGGCGACGGGCACCGGAGACGTCGAGGAAGGCCTCGTCCACGCTGACCTGCTCGACCAGTGCCGTGACGTCGCGCAGCACGGTCATGACCCCCTGGGAGACCTCCGCGTAGCGCCGATGGTCGGGCGGGAGGACCACCGCGCGCGGGCAGAGCCGGCGGGCGTGTGCCATCGGCATGGCGGCGTGCACCCCGAACGCGCGCGCCTCGTACGTGGCCGCCAGCACGACGGACCGCCCTTCACCGCCGACGATGACCGGCCGGCCGCGCAGGTCCGGCCGCCTGACCAGCTCCACCGAGGCGTAGAACGCGTCCATGTCGACGTGCAGGATCGAGCAACCCGTGTCGTCGTCGCCCCAGTCCCTGCGCAGTCCTGGGGGCGGCCCGTGCCGGCTCACCGCGCCCGACCGTCAGGAGGCACGCAGGGCGAGCTGCCCTTGACGCTCACCGTCGTCGAGCACGACACGGACGGCCTCGTGGAACTGCTCGGCGACGCCGAGAGCACGCTCGGCGCTCCCGGCGTCGACGTCCAGGCGCCCGGCCTCGATCGCCGATCGCGTCGCGGCGTTCGCCGCGAAGTACGCGGCGTAGTCGGCCAGCGTGGGGGCCACGCGCGTCACCATGTCCCACACCGTACGCGCGCCGCTGCGCGGGCCCGGTCGGCCGCGCGCCTGCACCAGCGCCGCCCCGGCGCGCAGGGCGGCCAGGTGGGCGTGCACGAAGGACGCGCCCACGTCCGGGGCCGACGCGGCGGCGGACAGCTCCGCCCGGCTGCGCGCCATCAGGTCCAGCACGGCGTCTGGCAGCGGGGTCTGCATCATCCTCACCTCCGGGGTCGAACGCCTGTTCGACCTCCATGATGGCACCCGCCTCCGACAGCCTGCGTACCGTTGGCCCCATGGCCCGCCGCGACCCGTCGTCCCGCCCCGCGCCGGGGCCTGCCCGCGGCCGGCGCGGTGGCCGTGCGGGCGGCGTCCTGCCGGAGGGCGAGGTGCCCGTCAGCACGGGCACCGTGCGCCTGCAGCGCGAAGCCGGCAGCGACCAGGTGACGGTGTACCTCAACGGCGTCCCGAGCTCGTCGCTGGACCTCGCCGAACCGCGGTGGCTGGAGTTCGAGTACATGCAGCAGATGGCCGCGGTCGTCGACACGCTGCCCCCGGGTCCGCTCGACGCCGTGCACCTGGGCGCTGCGGCCTGCGCCCTGCCCCGCTGGCTCGACGCCACGCGCCCCGGGTCCCGCCAGCTCGCCGTGGACGTGGACGCCGAGCTCGTGCGGCTCGTCCGCGAGTGGTTCGACCTGCCCCGCTCCCCGCGGCTTCGCCTGCGCGTCCAGGACGCCCGCGCCGCCGTCGCCTCGCTGCCCGACGCGAGCCAGGACGTCGTCGTGCGCGACGTCTTCGCCGGGACCACGACGCCGGCCGAGCTGACGACGCTGGAGTTCGCGACCGACGTCGCCCGCGTGCTGCGACCTGGCGGGGTCTACCTGGCCAACTGCGCCGACCGCCCGCCGCTGACCCTCGCCAGGGCCGAGGCGGCCACGCTGCGCCGGGCCATGGGGGACGTCGCGATCGTGGCCGAGCCCGGGGTCCTGCGCGGGCGGCGCTACGGCAACGTGGTCCTCGTCGCCGTCCCGGCGCGCGACGCCGGTCCGGGTCTCGACGGTCCTGGGCTCGCGCGGGCGCTGCGGTCGCTCGCCGTCCCCGCCCGGCTCGTGCACGGCGACGAGCTGACCGGGCTGGTCGCGGGATCGGCCGCGCTGCGCGACCCGCCCGCGCACGGGTGAGGAGACGACGAAGGCCGCGCCGTGACGGCGCGGCCTTCGTCGTACGACCTTGTCAGACCGGGCGGACGCTCTCCGCCTGCGGGCCCTTGGGCCCCTGGGTGATCTCGAACTCGACCCGCTGGCCCTCCTCGAGGGTCTTGTAGCCGGACACGTCGATCGCCGAGTAGTGGACGAAGACGTCAGCGCCGCCACCGTCCTGGGCGATGAAGCCGTAGCCCTTCTCCGCGTTGAACCACTTCACGGAACCCTGCGCCATGCTGTGCCTGTCCTTCTGTCCATCCGGGGACGTCATGACCGAACCCTGTGCCCGGTCCAGTGCCGCAATGCCACGTCCCGCGTCCTGCTCCGACCGACCTACGACGAGGTCACGACGGGGGCCCGGACGGCCCGAGGGCCCTGCTGGTCACTGCAACAGGCGCAAGCATGGCACGGTGACCTGGCGCGGCGCCACAGGTCGTGATCATCGGTTCGACCGTCCCACCTGGGCAAGGACGGGTCCGCGGCCCCGCCCGGGGCAGCCCGCGCCCGGCCCCGCCGGGCCCCGTCACGGACGAGCGCGCCGCCGTGCCACGACCTCCCGGACCGGCGGCACCACCACGCCGTCCTCGGCCATCGTCCGCCGGGTCCGGCGTCGGGTGACGAGCACTCCCCCGACACAGACCAGCCACGGCACCGCCTGCACGGCGAAGGCGACCCGGAAGTCGTCGACGCTCCACTGCCTCCCGTCCGCCACGAGGTCCAGCACGACGCCCACGGCGAGCACGCTCACGACGGCCGTCGAGAAGCCGCCGACGTTGACCAGACCGGACGCGGTCCCGAGGCGCCCGCTCGGGTTGAAGGTGCGGGCGTAGTCGAAGCCGATGGCCGACGTCGGGCCACCGATGCCGATGACGACCACCAGCACGGCGAGGAGCCACACCGGGCTGCGGCCGGGGTGGCTCAGCACGGCCGCCCACGCGAGCGCGACGGCGACGCCCACCGCCAGCACCATCCACGAGCGGCGCAGCGGGTGGCGACCCGTCAGCACCCCGATCACGGGCCCGGTCACGACGGCGGCCACGACGGCCAGGCTCATGAGCCCGCCGGCCGCGCTCGCCGACAGACCCTGCGCCACGAGGAACGGGAAGCCCCACAGCAGCAGGAAGACCGCGAGCGGGAACGTCCCCAGGGCGTGCGACCAGAACCCGAGCCAGGTCCCGGACGTCGTCACCGCGCCGCGCAGGCTGGCCCGCAACGTCCCGCCCGCGGCGGAACCGGCGTCGGGCCCGTCGCGCACCACGGCCCAGGCGAGCAGGGCCGCGAGCGCACCGACCGCGCCGAGCCCGACGAACGTGTGCTCCCAGGTCTGGTGCTGGAGCACGGCCACGAGCGGCACGGACGCCGTGAGCTGGCCCAGGTGCCCCGCCATGCCCGTGAGCTGGGTGAACAGCGGCACCCTGCGCGCGGGGAACCACAGGGCCACGAGACGGACCACCGAGATGAAGGTCGCCGCGTCGCCCGCGCCGATGAGCACCCGGGCGACGTACGCCGTCGGGAGGTCGCCGGCGACGCCCAGCAGGACCTGGCCCGTCCCCATGACGGCGGCGCCGCCCGCGATGAGGGCACGCGAGCCGAACCTGTCCAGGAGGACGCCGACCGGGACCTGCAGGCCCGCGTAGACCGCCAGCTGGACCACCACGAACGTCGACAGGACCGCGGCGCCCACGTCGAACCGCTCGACGGCCTGCGGGCCGGCCACGCCGAGCGAGGCCCGGTGCAGCACCGCGACCGCGTAGGCGACGACCGCAGCGCCCCAGACCACCGGGCCGGACGCGAGAAGGTGGCGCAGCCGGGCGACCGGAGACCCCCGTCTCGCGGTCACAGCCGGATGCCCGCCGACGACGGCGCCCGACACGTCCGGCTGTTCACGCCCTCACGCTAGCCGGGGGCAGGACGCTCAGGCCTCCTCGGACCCGTCCTGCTCGGCGAGGAAGCGCTCGAACTCGGCCCCGATCTCGTCCGCCGTCGGCAGCTGCGTCGACTCGGCGAGGAGCCCGACCCGGCCGAGCGACCGCGAGAGACCGTCGTACTGCTCCTCCAGCGCCCGCACGACGGCGGCGACCTCGGGGGCGTCCGCCATCTGCTGCGCCACGGCCTCGAGCGCCTCGGCGGCGGCGTCCGCGAGCGCGAGCGGGTCGAGGGCGAGCCCGGTGACCTCCTCCACGTGCTCCAGCGCGGTCCGCGCAGCGGGCGGGAACGACGACTGTGCGAGGTAGTGCGGCACGTGCACGCCGACCGCGCCGGCGTCGTGGCCCCAGCGACCGAGCCGGTACTCCAGGAGCGACGCGGCCGAGCCGGGGACCTGCACCGTGCCGAACCAGCTCGTCGGGCCCGTCAGCTCCCGGCGCGTGCCGTGCCGCGTCGCGCCCAGCGGTCGGGTGTGCGGGACGCCCATCGGGATCCCGTGCATGCCCATCACCAGGCGGACGCCGAACATCTCGACGACCTGACGCACGGCGGCGGCGAACCGCTCCCACTGCACGTCCGGCTCCAGGCCGTGCATCAGCAGGAAGGGCTGCCCGGCGGCGTCGCGCATGAGGTCGACCACCAGCTGCGGCTGGTCGTACTCGCGCCAACGCCACACGTCGAACGTCATGGCCGGCCGCCGCGCCCGGTAGTCCACGAGCTGGTCGGTGTCGAAGGTCACCAGGCGTCGGCCGGCGAAGCGCTCGAGCAGGTGCTCGGTCGCCACCTCGCCCGCGCCGCCGGCGTCGATGAAGCCGCGCATGGCGTGCAGCAGGACGAGGCCGTCCTCGGGTGCAGCGGTCGCCAGCTCGGCCGCCGTCTCCTCCTCGACCTCGAAGAGGTCTCGCGGGTCGCTCGTCACGGTGTGCTCCTCTGCGTCGTCTGCAGGGTGCAACGCCGTGAGCGGGGCCGAGAATTCCTGGCTCGCGCCGTGCGTGCTGACCGGCGCGGACGGCTCACCGCGCGGGCAGCCGGACGACCTGGACGAAGAAGTCGTCGATCTGCCGGACGACGTCGATGAACCGCTCGAAGTCGACGGGCTTCGTGACGTACGCGTTGGCGTGCAGCGCGTACGAACGAAGGACGTCCTCCTCGGCCTCCGACGTCGTCAGCACGACGACCGGGATGCTCCGCAGCGCGTCGTCGCCCTTCATCGCCGCCAGCACCTCGCGGCCGTCCATGCGCGGCAGGTTCAGGTCGAGCAGCACGAGGTCCGGGGTGGGCGCGTCCGCGTACGGCCCCTCCTTGCGCAGGTACGCCATCGCGCTCTCGCCGTCGCTGACCACCGCCAGCCGGTTGGCGACCTTGTTCTCCTCGAAGGCCTCGCGCGTCATCAGCACGTCGCCCGGGTCGTCCTCCACCAGCAGGACGTCGATCTCCTTGCGCTCAGTCATCGTGCGGGCCCTCCTGCGCGTGGTCGCCACCGAGGTCGGTGTCCGGGACGACGGTGGTCCCCGGGGCGGGCGCCGCGGGGAGAGTCCAGCGGACGACGCTACCCTCACCGACCGCCTGGTCCACCCAGATGTCGCCGCCGTGGTACTCGACGATCTTCTTGCACAGCGCGAGCCCGATCCCGGTGCCCTCGTAGACCTCCTTGGCGTGCAGCCGCTGGAAGATCACGAACACCCGCTCGGCGTACTGCGGGTCGATGCCGATGCCGTTGTCCCGGCAGGAGAACTGCCACACGTCCCCCACCCGCTCGGCCTCGAGCCGCACGACGGGCGGCACCCCGGGCCGGCGGAACTTCACGGCGTTGCCGACGAGGTTGGCCACGAGCTGGACGAGCAGCGGCGCCTCGCCCCGCACGGTCGGGAGCTCACCCGCGGTCACCTGCGCGCCCGTCTCCTCCACCAGCGGGCCCAGGTCGGCGACGACCTGGTCGACGACGGCGCGCATGTCCACGTCGGTGACCTCCGTGCCGATGCGCCCGACGCGCGAGAAGCCGAGGAGGTCGTTGATGAGCCGCTGCATCCGCTTGGCGCCGTCGACGGCGAAGTCGATGTACTGGTCCGCGCGCTCGTCCAGCTGCCCCCGGTAGCGCGAGGACAGCAGCTGCGTGAAGCTCGCGACCTTGCGCAGGGGCTCCTGCAGGTCGTGCGAGGCGACGTAGGCGAACTGCTCCAGGTCGCGGTTGGACCGGCGGAGCTCCTCCGCCTGCTCCTCGAGCGCGGCGTGCGAGGCCTCCAGCTCTTCGCGCGCGCGGGCCGACTCGTCCAGCAGCACGACGAGCCGCTCGCGCATGAGCTCCACGTCGCCGGCCAGGTCGCCCACCTCGCCGGGGCCGGTGACGTCGACCCGGTGGTGCACGTCGCCCCCGGCCACGACCCGGGCCTCGCTGGCGAGCGCCGCGAGCGGGTCGGTCACCCATCGCCGGAGCGAGACCCACAGCGCGACACCCGCCGCCGCCGCGCCGGCCACGAGCAGCCCGGACGCGACCGACGTCACGCCGATCCACTGGCGCAGCTGGTCGTTGGCGTCCTCGCGCGCCTCGCGGACGGCCGTCGTGTACTCGTCGAGCACGTCCTCGAGCGCCGCGAACGCCGCGTCCTCCGCGCGCAGGTCGGCGGGGTCGACCGCCGACGGACCCGCCTCCTGCACGACGGCGACGAGCGGTTGCACGTGCCCGCCGTACCAGGTGTCCAGCGCGGCCGTCGCCGCGGCCCGGAGCCGCAGCACCGGGTGGTCCGCGCCCAGCTCGCGGGCCAGCTCGGCGCCGACGTCGACCTCGGGCTCGGGCGACTCGGCGATCCGGTCGAGCACGTCCAGGGTGGAGGCGTTGCCGGTCGCCAGGTAGGAGTCGATCGCGGCCTCGGCGTCGAGCAGGAGGATGTGCCCGGCGTCGACCTCCGTGACCGCCCGGAAGTACGTGCCGGTGATCGCGTCCTGCCGGTCGCGCATGACGACGAGCGCCGTCCCCGCGACACCGGCGAGCACGCCGAGGGCGACCCCGCCGGCGACGAGCGCCGTGCCGAGCCGGCGCCGCAGCGATCTCCCGTCGCGCACGCTCGTGGGGGCCGTCACGCCGCCCACCCGGCCCACCCGACGACCACCAGCGCGGCGTCGTCCACCAGGTGGCCGCCGTGCCGCGCGGTGACGGCCTCCAGCACCCGGTCGACGACGTCGCCCGCGGGCTGCCCGGCGTCCGCGAGCAGCGCCTGCGCGACGATCTCCCGCAGGCCGTCCTCCCCGAGGCGCTGCCGACCGCCGTCGACCGTCGGCTCGACCAGCCCGTCGGTGAACAGGAGCACCCGCCACGCGTCGTCGAGCTCGACCCGCGCGGGCGACCAGCCGCCCGGCACCGGCACACCGAGCGCGCGACCGCGGTGCGTCGCGGGCAGCGGGACGACGGGCGGCCCCGCGAGGAACGGCGTCGGGTGGCCGCACAGGTACAGGTCGAGGCTGCGCCGGTCCTTGGCCACCTCCACCATGACCAGGGTCGCGAAGATCTCGGGCCGCGCGCGCTCGGCCAGGAGCACCCGCTCGACGACGTCGAGCACGACCGGCGCGTCGAGCCCGGCGAGCACCCCGGTGCGCCAGGCCGTCCGCAGCGTCGCGCCCAGCGCCGCCTCGTCCGGGCCGTGCCCGGCGACGTCGCCCACCACGGCGAGCACCACGCCGTCGTCCCGCTCGACGACGTCGTAGAAGTCCCCACCGAGCAGCCCGTCGCGCCCGGCGCGGTACCCGACGTCGACCTCCAGGCGGTCGTCCTCGACGGCCGGGCGCGGCAGCAGCGCGCGCTCCAGACGGCTCGTCTCGTACTGACGCAGCTCGGCCCGGTAGAGCTCGCGCTCGGCGAGCTCGAAGCGGCGGCGCTGGATGGCGTACCGGACGGCCCGGTGCAGCAGCTCCGGGTCGACCTCGCCCTTGACGAGGTAGTCCTGGGCGCCGGCGGCCACCGCCCGCAGGCCCTGCCCCGTGCCGGCGTGCCCCGTGAGCACGATCACGGCCGCGGACCCGGGCCGCCGCAGCAGCGCCTCCAGCGCCTCGAGGCCGGCCATCCCCGGCAGGCCCAGGTCCAGCAGCACGCAGTCCACGTCCAGCCACATCGGGACGTCGTCCATGGTGCGCACGTGGCGCAGGTCGACCGCAGCGCCGGAGTCCGCGAAGAGCTCGCGCACGAGCAGGGCGTCGCCGTCGTCGTCCTCGACCAGCAGCACCGAGACCGGCTTCGGCTGAACCTCGTGGTAGGGCACGGTCCACCTTTCGACGACGCGGGCCGATCCTAGGGTCGCGCCCGCAGCGGCGCGCGTCGAGCGTGCCCGGCAGGGCCGGACGGGTGAACCGTGCCCTGCGACGAGCCCGCACCCCGGACGGCACCCCACGTGGGGGCGTCCGAGGCGGATAATGGACGGCCGGTCGCGCGGGCGACCGCGGGAGGGAGCGGGGTGCGGGCAGAACAGCTGCGCGAGGAGCAGGACGCCGTCGACCGCCGGTACGCCCGTCTGGACGACCTGCGGGCCCAGACGGCGGACCGGCTGCGGCGCACCAGAAGGGTCGGTCCGAGCGGCTCGCCGCAGAACCGGTCCGAGCGGGACGCCTTCGCGACGCTCTACGAGGACCGCCTCGCCCAGCTCGACGCCGTGGAGCAGCGCCTCACCTTCGGCCGGCTGGACATGGCGGACGGCAGCACCCGTTACGTCGGGCGCATCGGACTCACCGACCCCGACCACACCGTGCTGCTCACCGACTGGCGGGCGCCCGCGGCCCAGCCGTTCTACCGCGCCACCGCCGCCCAGGCCGACGGCGTGCGGCGGCGTCGCCACCTCGTCACCCGCGGGCGGGTCGTCACCGGGCTCGAGGACGAGGTGCTCGACCTCGACGCGGTGGCGTCGGGCGAGACCGATGCCACCACGCTCGCGGGTGAGGGTGCCCTCCTCGCCGCGCTGGCCGGCGCCCGGACCGGCCGCATGGGCGACATCGTGGCGACGATCCAGGCCGAGCAGGACGCGATCATCCGCTCCGACCTCACCGGCGCCCTGGTGGTGCAGGGCGGGCCCGGGACCGGCAAGACCGCCGTCGCGCTGCACCGCGCGGCCTACCTCCTCTACGCGCACCGGCGCACGCTCGAGCGGTCGGGCGTGCTCCTGGTGGGGCCCAGCCGCGTCTTCCTGCGCTACATCGACCAGGTCCTGCCGTCGCTCGGCGAGACGGGCGTCGTCACGGCCACCGTCGCCGAGCTGTTCCCGGGCGTCCGGGCCGACGGCGTCGAGCCGGACGCGGTCGCCGAGATCAAGGGCCGCGACGTGTGGCGGCAGATCCTGGCGCGCGCGGTCCGGCAACGGCAGGGCGTGCGCCTGCCCGCACGCGAGGTGACGCTCGACGGGCACCTCGTCACGGTCGACCCCCGCGACGTCGCCGACGCCGCCGCGCGGGCCCGACGCACGGGCCAGCCGCACAACCTCGCGCGCGCCACCTTCGTCCGGGACATGCTGGGCCGGCTCGCGCAGCAGTACGTCACCCAGCTCGCCTTCCCCGTGCCGCCCGACGAGCGCGGCGAGGTGGTCGAGGACCTGCGCACGACGCGGGAGGTGCGGATCGCGCTCAACCTGGCCTGGATGCCGCTGACGCCGCAGGGCCTGCTCGAGTCCCTGTACACCCGCCCCGAGCGTCTCGCGGCGGCCGCCCCGGAGCTCACGGACGCCGAGCGCGCGGCACTCGCCCGGCCGGCGGGCTCGGCGTGGACGCCCGCCGACGTCCCGCTCCTGGACGAGGCCGCGGAGCTCCTCGGGGAGGACGACCAGGCCGAGCGCGCGCAGGCCGCCGAGGACGCCCGTCGGCGCCAGGCCGAGCTGGAGTACGCGCGGGACGTCCTGACCACCTCAGGCGCCGGGGCCCTGGTCAGCGCCGAGGTGCTGGTCGACCGGTTCGCCCACTCCGGCCCGCTGCTCACCACCGCCGAGCGCGCGGCCGCCGACCGCACCTGGACCTACGGGCACGTGATCGTGGACGAGGCGCAGGAGCTGTCCGCGATGGCCTGGCGGATGCTCGTGCGCCGCGTGCCGACCCGCTCGATGACGATCGCGGGCGACCTCGCCCAGACGTCGTCGGCGGCCGGGGCCAGGGCGTGGGGGGCGATGCTCGCACCGGTGCTCGGTCCGTCGTGGCGCCTGGCGGAGCTCACCGTCAACTACCGGACGCCCGCCGAGGTCGCCGACACCGCGCAGGAGGTCGCACGGGCCGCCCACCTGCCGACGAGCCCGTTGACGTCGGCCCGCCGCGTGCCGGGTTCCCTCGTCGTGGACCGCGTGGCCGACCTCACGGCCGGCGTGGTCGCCCACGCCCGGGCCGCGCTCGCCGAGCTCGGCACGAACGACGAGGGTGCGGGGCGCGTCGCCGTCATCGCCGCGCCGGCGCGCGTGAACGCGCTGCACGAGGCGCTGCGGGGGACGGACCTGGCGGACGACCTGAACGGCGGGTCGTTCCTGGACGCCCGGCTGGCGGTCCTGGGGCCGCGCGCGGCCAAGGGCCTGGAGTTCGACGCCGTCGTCCTCGCCGAGCCGGCCGAGGTCGCGCGCGAGGGCGGGGTCGGCGACCTGTACGTCGCGATGACCCGGCCGACGCGGGCCCTGCACGTCGTGGCCGCGGGCGAGCTGCCCGAGGGCCTCGCGCCGGCGACCGGGCCCGGTCAGTCCTCGCAGGCCACCTGACCGACCTGCGCGAGGCCCGCGAGGTCACCGGGGCCGAGGTCCGTGCGGCTCGCGCTCACGGGGTACATGAGCTCGGTCGGGTCGTCCACGTGGTCGAGCCCGAGCACGTGGGCGAGCTCGTGCACGACCAGCGCGCGCGCCCGGTCGTGCCCGCCCGGCTCGCGGAGCATCGCCCCCAGGTCCGCGGCGTCGAGCACGACGCGCCCGGCAGCGAGCCACTGCCCGGTGCCGTCGGCGCCCGGCACGGCCGCCGACCCGCCGACACCGGCCACCTCCCCGGCCAGCTCCGGGATGGTCGCCTCGTCCGACCACGCGACGAGGACGGGCGCCCAGGAGTCGCCGTAGCGCTCCGGCTGGATGAGCGCGCGCTCGACGGCGGGCTCCTCGTCGGTCGTCCCCGCGTACTCCAGGACCAGTCCGGAGGCCGCGCCGACGACCGCGGCGGCCTCGTCGATGACCGCCTGCCCACCGGCCGGCATCCCGTCCGGACGCACGACGTAGCGCACGGGCCGGCACGGGTCGTAGCCCACCGGTCCGCCGAGCTCGTCGGTGTGCAGGAACGCGTACGCGCCGTCGGTCGTCACCGGGACGGCCGGGCGCAGCCGCCCGGCCGAGGGGGCCGGGTCCGGGATCCCCAGGGCACGGCCGTCGATCTCGACGTAGGCCCGGGGCTCGAACCAGTCGCGCCAGGAGAACCCGGCCACCACCGCCCCGACGACGGCGAGGCCCACGACGGTGCCGAGCACCAGCAGCGCGCCCGCCGCACCCGGCCGACGGCGCCGCGCCCGCCGGGCGAACCGGGCCGCCTCGCGGTCCATCCGACGCACGACGCGCCGCGAGCGTCGTTCCTCGCGGGCGTCGGCGTCCATCGGTCCAGTCTCGCGCCAGGGCCGTGCGCTCGCGTGGGACCGGGCCAGATTCACCCGCCCGGCACCGGGGGCATCGTCCGCCAGCCGGTCGCGGTTCCCACCGCGGACGCGACCGGGCCACGATAGGCAGGTGCTACGTGCCCTCCTCCTCGAGAACCTCCACCCGCTCGCGACCACCATCCTCGAGTCGGACGGTACCCAGGTGACCTCGCGCACCGGTGCCCTCGACGAGGACGAGCTCATCGCGGCGCTCGACGGCGTCCAGCTGCTCGGCATCCGGTCCAAGACGCAGGTGACCGAGCGCGTGCTCGACGCCGCGCCCGACCTGCTCGCCGTCGGCGCGTACTGCATCGGCACCAACCAGATCGACCTGCGTGCGGCGTCACGCCGGGGTGTGGCGGTGTTCAACGCCCCGTTCTCGAACACGCGGTCGGTGGTCGAGCTCGCCCTGGCCGAGATCATCGCCCTGGCCCGCCGCCTCACGGAGCGGGACAAGGCGCTCCACGACGGCGTCTGGGACAAGACCGCCGAGGGGGCCCACGAGGTGCGGGGCCGCGTCCTCGGCATCGTCGGCTACGGGAACATCGGCACCCAGCTCTCGGTGCTCGCGGAGAACCTGGGCATGTCCGTGGTGTTCTACGACACCCAGGAGAAGCTCGCGCTCGGCAACGCCCGGCGCATGGGCTCCCTCGACGAGCTGCTCGAGGTCGCCGACACCGTGACGCTGCACGTCGACGGCCGCCCGGGCAACGCGGGCCTGTTCGGCGCCGAGCAGTTCGCCCGGATGAAGCGGCGCGCCATCTTCCTGAACCTGTCGCGGGGCTTCGTGGTCGACTACGGCGCGCTGCGGGACGCGGTCGTCTCGGGTCACGTGGCGGGCGCGGCCGTGGACGTCTTCCCGGAGGAGCCGAAGCGCCGGGGCGATGCGTTCGCCTCCGAGCTGCGCGGCCTGCCCAACGTCATCCTCACCCCGCACATCGGTGGCTCGACGCTCGAGGCGCAGGAGGCCATCGGCCAGTTCGTCTCGAACAAGCTGCGCGACTACATCGCCAACGGCTCGACCACGCTCAGCGTCAACCTGCCGAACCTCGCGCTGGACGCCCGGACCGGCGCCCACCGGCTCGCGCACCTGCACCAGAACACGCCCGGCGTGCTGGCAGGCATCAACAAGTCGCTCGCCGAGCACGGTGTGAACATCGAGGGCCAGCTGCTCTCGACGCGCGGCGAGGTCGGCTACGTGGTCACCGACATCGCGTCGGGTCTGCAGCCCGAGGTGCGGGAGATGCTCCTCGCGATGCCGCAGACCATCCGGCTGCGTTCGCTGTCCTGAGCACGGCCGTGCTCAGCCCGTCTTGCGACGGAAGGTCCGCCGGCCACCGCCGGTGACCTCGGGGCCGTGCACGCTGCCGTCGGCGTCGCGAGCGTCGGCGCTGCGGTGCGCGGCCTGCTTCTTGCGCTCGAGAGCCTCGCGGAACTTGGCCTTCGCGTCCTCGGACGCCGCGGGTGCGCGATCTCGGTCACCAGTCATGGTCGTTCCTCTCGTCCGCGGTCGGGCCGCTCGCCCAGTCTGCCGCCAGGGGGCTGCGGGAGCCAGCGCATTCGGCGCGTCGCGGCCGCTCAAGGGCCCCGCCGACCGCTCCCCTACGGCGTCGTAGGTTACGCACCCGTAGGTCTACGATGATCCGGTGACGCTCGCTGACCGACCGTGGCTGGGCGCCTACGCGCCCGGCGTGCCCGCCGACCTCGAACCGCTCGACGAGCCGCTCACCGCTGCGCTCGAGAGGTCCGCCGCTGCGCACCCCTCACGGGTGGCCCTGGACTTCATGGGTGCCGTGACCACGTACGACACGCTGTGGCGCCGCGTCCAGCACGCAGCCGAGGCCCTGCGGGAGATCGGCGTGCGCAAGGGCGACCGCGTCGCGCTCGTGCTGCCCAACTGCGCGACGCACGTCGTCGCCTTCTACGCGGTGCTGCGGCTCGGCGCCGTCGTGGTCGAGCACAACCCCACCTACTCCGCCGACGAGCTCGCGCACCAGCTGGCCGACAGCGGGGCCACGACCGCCGTCGTCTGGGAGGTGGCCGCCGCCGCCGTGCTCGCCGCACAGCCGCGCACGCAGGTACGGACGGTCGTCGTGGTGGACCTCACGCGCGACCTTCCCTCCGCCAAGCGCGCCGCCCTGCACCTGCCCGTCCCGGCGGCTCGCAAGCTCCGCTCGGCGATGCGCGCTCCCCTCGCCGCGGGCGCCCACGTGCTCCGCTGGCACCGGCTGGTCTCCGCCGCTCGCGCGCTCCCCGCGGATCACCCGCACCCCACGGCCGAGGACATCGCGCTGCTGCAGTACACCGGCGGGACGACGGGCGTCCCGAAGGGCGCCATCCTGCGGCACCGGAACCTCGTGGCGAACGCAGCCCAGGGGGCGGCGTGGACCCAGCACCGCGAGGCGGAGGAGACGATCGGCGCAGCGCTGCCGTTCTTCCACGCCTTCGGCATGACGCTCTGCCTGACGTACGCGATCCGCATCGCGGCGACCGTCGTGGTCTTCCCCAAGTTCGACGTCGACCAGGTGCTCGCGGCCCAGCGCCGTCGCCCGCTGACGTTCTTCCCCGGCGTCCCGCCGATGTTCGAGCGGCTCGCCACGGCGGCGAAGGCGCAGGGCGTGGACATGACGAGCTGCCGGCACGCGATCTCCGGCGCCATGAGCCTGCCCACCGAGACGGCGCGCGCCTGGGAGGAGGTCACGGGCGGGATCCTCGTCGAGGGGTACGGCCTCACCGAGACCTCCCCCGTGATCCTCGGCAACCCCATGTCGCCGGATCGGCGCCCCGGCTACCTCGGGATCCCGTTCCCCTCGAGCCGCATGCGCGTCGTCGACCCGGACGACCCCACCGTGGAGGTTCCTCCGGGCGAGCGCGGCGAGCTGCTCGTCGCCGGACCCCAGGTCTTCGACGGCTACTGGGAGCACCCCGCGGACACCGCGGCCGTCCTTCTCGAGATCGACGGCCGGACCTGGCTGCGGACGGGCGACATCGTCGTGGTCGAGGAGGCGGGCTTCGTGCGCCTCGTCGACCGCATCAAGGAGGTCATCATCACCGGCGGGTTCAACGTGTACCCGTCCCAGGTCGAGGACCTCCTGCGCGAGATGCCGGAGATCGGCGACGTCGCCGTCGTCGGCATCCCCGGCGGCGGAGACCTCGGCGAGAAGGTGGTGGCCGCCATCGTGCTCGCCGAGGGGGTCACGAAGGTCGAGCTCTCGGCGGTGCGCGCCTGGAGCGAGCAGCGGCTGGCGCGCTACGCGCACCCGCGCGACCTCGTCATCGTGCCCGAGCTGCCGCGCTCGCAGATCGGCAAGGTGCTGCGCCGCGTCGTGCGCGAGCAGATCGTCAGCCGCGGCTGAGCGCGTCCTCGCCGCCCGTCACGGGTCCGGTCACGGGCTCGTCTCCCGGGGGCTCGACCGACGCGTCGTCCCCGGACGCCGCTCGCTCGGCGCGCAGCGCCGTGATCGCGGCCTCGAAGTCCTCGAGCGACTCGAAGGCCTGGTAGACGCTCGCGAAGCGCAGGTACGCGACCTCGTCCAGCTCGCGCAGCGGGCCGAGGATGGCCAGGCCGATCTCGTGCGCGTCCAGCTCCGCGCTCCCCGTGCTCCGCAGCGTCTCCTCGACGCGGTGCGCGAGGAGTGCAAGGTCGTCCTCGCTCACGGGCCTGCCCTGGCAGGCCTTCCGCACCCCGGTGACGATCTTCTCCCGGCTGAACGGCTCGACGACGCCCGACCGCTTCACCACCGACAGGCTCGCGGTCTCGACCGTGGTGAACCGCCGGTGGCACTCGGGGCACTGCCGACGCCGGCGGATCGACGCGCCGTCGTCCGAGGTGCGCGAGTCGACGACGCGCGAGTCGGGGTGTCGGCAGAACGGGCAGTGCACGCGGACCTCCTGGGTCGCCACGCGGGCACCGGCTGACCGGTGCCCGGCGGGTGCCGGACGGGCGGCGCTCACGCTACGCAGGCCCCCATGCACACGCAAGGCGCGCCCGGAGGCGTGCCGACTCAGCTCTCGGCCGGCAGGAGGATCTGCTGACCCGCGGTCAGGCCGGCACCGGGCAGGTCGTTGAGGTTCACGAGGTGGTCCACGACGTCCCGCAGGTCCTGTCCGGGCGCGGCGATGCCGGAGGCGATGTCCCAGAGGGTCTCGCCCGACCGCACGGTGTAGGTCTCGACGGGGACGCCAGGGCTCGGCGTGCCGGCGTTCGCGACCTGGTTGCCCAGCATGCCGACCAGACCCAGACCCAGCGCGAGGAGGAACACCGTGACCCTCCCCCGACGCGTCAGCCGAAGCGGCGCATCGGCCGCCGTGCCCGTGGACCGCGGCGCGGCAGCAAGCCTCGTCCCCCGCGGGAGGTCCGCAGCGATCGCGCTCATCTCGTCTCCTCGGTCTCGCTCATCCGGGTCGTGCTCAGGTCTGTTGCCACATCGGGTGTCGCTCGAACGCCTGTATGACGAACGTCTGTACGATGTCTATCACTGCCGGCCGACATTGTCGACGACACGCTCGAACAGATGTTTGATCTCCGTGTCGCCCGCACCTACGCTGGCGGCGAGGACAAGGCCACCACGAGCCACCGACACGGCCGTGGCGAAGGAGGGCACAGTGGTACGCATCCCGCCGTCGGACCCGACGTTCCCCTGGGCGAACGAGGCGCCGGACGACCAGGACCGGCTCGCGTCCGTCCACGAGCTCGACGACGCCCGGGGCGGGCCGCTCACGCCGCGCCAGAGGCTCGTCCTCGAGACGATCCGCGCGAGCGTCGAGCAGCGGGGGTACCCGCCGAGCATGCGCGAGATCGGTGAGGCGGTGGGGCTGACGAGCCCGTCGTCCGTCAAGCACCAGCTGACGGTGCTCGAGCGCAAGGGCTACCTCCGCCGCGACCCCAACCGCCCGCGTGCGATCGAGGTCGTCCACCCCGACGACTCCCGGGCGGCCGCGCCCCTGGCGCTCGGCGAGGACCACCTGGCGCCGGACGACGCCGCCCCCGCCCCCGCGTACGTCCCGCTCGTGGGGCGGATCGCCGCCGGTGGGCCGATCCTCGCGGAGCAGGCCGTCGAGGACGTGTTCCCCCTTCCGCGCCAGCTCGTGGGCGAGGGCGAGCTCTTCCTGCTCAAGGTCTCCGGCGACTCGATGGTCGACGCGGCGATCTGCGACGGCGACTGGGTCGTCGTGCGCCGCCAGCCCGTGGCCGAGAACGGCGAGATCGTCGCCGCGATGATCGACGGCGAGGCGACCGTGAAGACGCTGCGCCGGGCCGACGGCCACGTCTGGCTCCTGCCCCAGAACCCGGCCTACCAGCCGATCCCCGGCGACGACGCGTCGGTGCTCGGCCGCGTGGTCGCGGTGCTGCGCAGCCTCTGAGGACGAGACGACGAAGGCTCCCCGGCCGACCGCCGGGGAGCCTTCGTGGCGTCAGAGGCCGAGCGAGCGGGCGACCCCCCGCAGGGCGTCGGCCGAGCGCCGGAGCCCGGTGAGCTCCTCGACGGACATGCGGATCTCCAGCCGGTGCCGGACACCCTCGCGCCCGACGATCGACGGCACCGACAGGCAGACGTCGTCGATGCCGAGGTAGCCGTCGAGGAACGAGGACACGGGCAGCACCCGGCCCTCGTCCCCCAGCACCGCCTCGATGATCCGGGAGCCGGCGAGGCCGACGGCGTAGTTCGTCGCGCCCTTGCCCTCGATGATCTTGTAGGCGGACGTGACCACCTCGTGGGCGATCCGTTCCCGGTCGGCCTCCGTGAGCCGCCCGACGACGGTGCCGTCCGGGCCGGTCATGCCGCGCCACTCGGTCAGGGGCACCGAGCCGATGGTCGCGGAGCTCCACAGCGGGATCTCGGTGTCCCCGTGCTCGCCGGCGATGTAGGCGTGGATGTTCTGCACCGCCACGCCCGTGTGCCGGGCCAGCAGGTAGCGCAGCCGGGACGAGTCCAGGACGGTGCCCGAGCCGAAGACCTGGCCCGAGGGCAGGCCGGAGATCTTCAGCGCCGCGTAGGTCACGACGTCGACGGGGTTGGTCACCATGAGGTACACCGCGTTCGGGGCGACCTCGACGAGCTTCGGCATGATCGTCTTGACCAGGCCGACCGTCGCCTCCGCGAGGTCGAGCCGGGACTGCCCGGCGTGCTGCTTCGCCCCGGCGGTCACCACCACGACGTCCGAGTCCGCGCAGACCGCGACGTCGTCCGAGCCGATGATCTCCGCCATCGGCATGAACTGAATGCCGTGCCCGATGTCGAGCACCTCGGCCTCGACCTTGGTGGCGTTGATGTCGTACAGCGCGACCGTGCGCGCGGCACCCCGCATGAGGGCCGCATAGGCGAGCGTCGCCCCGACGCTGCCCGCACCGACGACCGACACCTTCGTGGTCCGCCGGGCGGCGCCGGACGCGCCGTCCTCCGGGCCTCCCTGCTGTCCGCGGGTCGTGGTCTCCATGGCCGCCTCTCGCCGACGGTCGCCCTGGTGGCGACATCTGAACCGACCCTAACCGGACTCGGCGCCCCGACCCACGTCACCGTCCACGTCGCCGTCCACGTCGGCTCCGGGAGCCGGCGGGACAGGCCCGGCGGCGTCGGCGAGGCGCCGCAGCGCAGCGAGCGCGACGGCGCGGTCCGTCGTCCGCCAGAACGGCGGCATGCTCCGGACCAGGAAGGAGCCGTAGCGCGCCGTGACGAGCCGCGGGTCCAGCACCGCGACGACGCCGCGGTCGCTCTCGGTCCGCAGCAGCCGCCCGGACCCCTGCGCGAGCAGCAGCGCCGCGTGCGTCGCCGAGACCGCCATGAAGCCGTTCCCGCCGGCAGCCGCCACGGCGTCGGCACGTGCGGACCGCACCGGGTCGTCCGGCCGGGGGAACGGGATGCGGTCGATGACCACGAGCCGACAGGTCGCACCGGGGACGTCGACGCCCTGCCAGAGCGAGAGCGTGCCGAACAGGCAGGTCGCGTCGTCGTCGACGAACCGCCGGACGAGCGCGGGCACGGAGTCCTCGCCCTGGCAGAGCACGGGCACCGCGAGCCGCTCGCGCATCGCCTCGGCCGCCGCGACGGCCGCCCTCCGCGAGGAGAACAGACCCAGCGTCGCGCCGCCGGCGGCCTCGACGAGTGCGGCGATCTCGTCCAGCTGGGCCGCCGTGGCCGGCTCCCGACCCGGCGCGGGCAGGTGCCGTGCGACGTACAGGATGCCGTGGCGCGCGTGGTCGAAGGGGCTCCCGACGTCGAGGCCACGCCAGGGCTGAGGCATCGCCGAGGGGTCGCGGACCTCCGTACCCTCGCCGTCCGGCCGCCCGTTCTCCTTGGCCCCGTCGCCGTCGCCGCCGCCCGACGCGCCGGGCTCGGTCCGCGCGTCGTCCACGAGCTCGCTCGGCCAGAGGCCGACCGCCGACCCGAGGGGGACGAAGCTCGCGCCGAGCGTGAGGGTGGCGGACGTCAGCACGGCGGTACGGCCGGCGAACAGGCCGCCGCGCACGAGGCCCGCGACGTCCAGGGGCGCCGCGAGGAGTCGGCTCGGGCGGTCCCCGGGTTCCTCCCCCGCCGTCCAGACCACGTCCCGACCGTTCCGTGCGCCGTCCCCGGCCATCCGTTCGGCGACCTCGAAGAGGACGAGCACGGCCGAGGTCGCCATCTTCAGCCCGGCTTGACGGGTCGTGTCCCCGGGTCCGGAGCCCGTGGTCACCGCCTCGGGGCGCAGCGCCGTCAGCAGCGACCGGGCGGCGTCCCGGACCGCCTCCACTGCCGCGAGGAGGGCACCGTCCGGGCCCTGCGGCAGCCGGCCCTCGGGCGCGGTCGCGAGCGCGGCACCGAGCTGCGCCGCCGCGCCGACCAGCTCCTCCGGTGGCACGCCGCCGTGCCGACGGGCCAGGCGCGCCGCGCGCTCGACGACGGGCGCGGACAGCTCGGCCGTCGCCTGCGCCGTGACGCGCTCGGCGAGCTCGTGCGCCTCGTCGACGACGAGGACGTCGTGCTCCGGCAGGACGCCGGGCGACCCGCTCGCGGCGATGCCGAGCATGGCGTGGTTCGTCACGACGACGTCGGCCTCGCGCGCCCGTTCCCGCGCCTGCTCGGGAAAGCAGTCGTCGACGAACGGGCAGTCCTTGCCCAGGCAGTCCATCGCCGTGACGGAGACCTGGCGCCACGCACGGTCCGAGACACCCGGCACCAGGTCGTCACGGTCGCCGGTCGTCGTCTCCTCGGCCCACTCCCGCAACCGCACGACCTGCCTGCCGAGCGGGTCGACGGCCTTCGGGTGCTCGGCCGCGCCGCGGCCCTCGGCGGCGTCGAACAGGCCGGCGGGCTCCTCCTCGGGGTAGCCTCCCGCGACGCGGTGCCGGCAGAGGTAGTTGTGCCAGCCCTTGAGGAGCGCGACCGCAGGCGCGCGCGGCAGCCGCGGCGCCACGGCCTCCGCGACGAGGGGCAGGTCGCGCGCCATGACCTGCCGCTGGAGTGCGAGGGTCGCCGTCGACACCACGACCCGCTCGTCCGCGAGCACGGCGTGCCGCACGGCCGGCACCAGGTAGCCCAGGGACTTGCCCGTTCCCGTGCCGGCCTGGACCAGCAGGTGCTCGCCGGTGTCGATGGCCCGTCCGACGGCGAGGGCCATGCGGTGCTGGCCGTCGCGTCGCCGGCCGCCGAGCGACGACACCGCCAGGTCGAGCAGCTCGTCGACCTCCGGCGTCTCCACGGCGGGAAGCCTAGGCGCTGCGGCCGACGTCCCCGACCGCGTCCTCAGGGCCGAGCGGCTGCGCGGAGCTCGGCGGCGAGGGCCGGGTCCACGCGCGCGACCAGCGCGGTGCCCTCAGCCGTGTGCACCTCCCGCTCGATCTCCCCGTCGTCGTGCACGCGGCTGACGAGGTCACCACGCGCGTAGGGCACGACGAGGTCAACGAGCTCGTGCGGGCGCGGCAGGGCCGCGGCGACGCGCTCGGCCAGCTCCTCCAGCCCCGCGCCGGTGCGCGCGGAGATCACGACGGCGCGCGGCTCGCGCCGCAGCACCCGGTCGACGACGTCCGGGTCGGCGACGTCCACCTTGTTCAGGACGAGGAGCTCGGGGATGCGCTCGGCCCCGTCGATCTCCCTGACCACGCCGCGCACGGTCGCGATCTGCCCTTCGGGGTCGGGGTGCGAGGCGTCCACCACGTGCAGGAGCAGGTCCGACTCGGCGACCTCCTCGAGCGTCGACCGGAAGGCCTCGACGAGCTGCGTGGGCAGTGCGCGCACGAAGCCGACGGTGTCCGTGAGGGTGTACGTGCGCCCGTCGGGCGTCTGGGTCCGCCGGACCGTCGGGTCGAGCGTGGCGAACAGGGCGTTCTCGACGAGGACGCCCGCCCCCGTCAGCCTGTTGAGCAGGCTCGACTTGCCTGCGTTCGTGTAGCCGACGACCGCCACCCCGGGCACGCCGTGCCGGCGCCGCGAGGCGCGGCGGGTGGAGCGCGCCGGGCTCATCTCGGCGATCTCGCGCCGCAGCTTGGCCATCCGGGCGCGGATCCGGCGCCGGTCCAGCTCGATCTTTGTCTCGCCGGGGCCGCGGGAGCCGATGCCCTCACCGCCCGCGACCCGCCCACCGGCCTGGCGCGACATGGACTCGCCCCAGCCGCGCAGCCGCGGGAGCAGGTACTCCAGCTGGGCGAGCTCGACCTGCGCCTTGCCCTCCTTGGAGCGGGCGTGCTGGGCGAAGATGTCGAGGATCAGCGCGGTCCGGTCGATGACCTTGACCTTCACGATGTCCTCGAGCGCGCGGCGCTGCGACGGCGCCAGGTCCCCGTCGACGATGACCGTGTCCGCGCCCGAGTCGCGGACGAGGTCCGCCAGCTCACCGGCCTTGCCCGAGCCCAGGAACGTGCCGGGGTCCGGGTGCGGACGGCGCTGCAGGACGCCGTCGAGCACCTGCGAGCCCGCCGTCTCCGCGAGGGCCGCGAGCTCACGGAGCGAGACCTCGGCCTCGTGCGCGCTGCGCGAGTACAGGCCGGCGAGGACCACGCGCTCGAGCCGCAGCTGCCGGTACTCGACCTCGGTGACGTCGTCGAGCTCGGTGGACAGGCCCGCGACGCGGCGCAGCGCCGCACGGTCGGCGCGGTCCAGCTGGTCGCCGTCGGCGTCCTCCCAGCTCTCGGGCGCGGCGTCGAGCGAGCGGCCCGCCCGGGCGAGGACCCGGGCGACGACGTCGTCGGCCAGGGCGATCGGGTCGCCGTCGGAGGCGGCCGGGTGGTTCGGGGTGGTCATCTGCACCTTCCTTCTGCCGACCAGCGTGACACGGCGCGACGCCACCGCGCGAACCCATATGGCGCGGTCCAACGGCGGTCCGCCGGCGGTCCGCCCTCGGTCCGCCCGCTCGGTACAGTGCGCTGCGTGCCGGACAGCGACCACGACCCCCGACGGGCGGACCAGGGCGACCACTACTTCACCGCCGACCCCGCCTCGCCCGACGAGCGGCGCCAGCTCGAGGTGAGGCTGGGCGGGCGCGCCGTCCGGGCGTGGACGGCCCCCGGCATCTTCTCCCCGGGCCGGGTCGACCTCGGCACCCAGGTGCTGCTGCGCGAGGTGCCGCCGCCGCCCGCCGAGGGCGACCTGCTCGACCTCGGCTGCGGCTGGGGCCCGCTCGCGCTGACGATGGCGCTGGCCTCGCCGCATGCGCGCGTGTGGGCCGTCGACGTCAATCGGCGCAGCCTGGACCTCGTGGCGCGGACCGCGGCGGACCTCCACCTGGACGGCCTGCGCGCGGTCGAGCCGGACGGGGTGCCGGACGACGTCACGTTCGCTGCGATCTGGTCCAACCCCCCGATCCGCGTCGGCAAGGCCGCCCTGCACGATCTCCTTGCGCGCTGGCTGCCCCGCCTGGCGCCGGACGGCGCCGCGTACCTCGTGGCGCAGCGCAACCTGGGTGCGGACTCGCTGCACCGCTGGCTGGCCGAGGACCTCGGCCTGCCGACGGAGCGCCTGGGCAGCGCGAAGGGCTTCCGGGTGCTGCGCGTGACGCGGCAGGGCGACCTCTAGCGGGTCGCCACCGGCCCGGCGACGTCGGCCTCGAAGGTCAGCTCGGCCGGCCCGGCCAGCAGCACCCGGCCGCCGACGACGCGCACGCGGACCGTGCCGCCGGGCACCTCGACCCACCACGTCTCGGGGGCGTGCGCCCCGGCCCAGGTCCGGACGGCGACAGCCGCGGCGCACGCCCCGGTGCCACAGGACTCCGTCTCCCCGACGCCGCGCTCGTGCACCCGCATGCGCAGCCGCCCGGCGCCGTCGGGCCCCTCGCCGAGCGGGACCACGAGCTCGACGTTCGTGCCGTGCGGCGGGGCGGGCGCGACGAGCGGGGCGCGGGTCAGGTCCGCCTGCGCCAGGGAGCCGAGGTCGGCGAGCGCGACGACCGTGTGCGGGTTGCCGACGTCGACGCTCAGCGCGGGGCGCGCGACCTCGAGGCCTGCGACGGACACCTGGGCGTCCCCGCCGTCGTCGACGGCCGCGGGGCCGCCGGGCAGGTCCCAGGCCCCCATCTCGACCTCGTACCAGGGCGCCCCGTCCTCTGCCGGCACCTCGTGGGAGGGCAGGCGGCGCACCCGCCGGACGCCGGCGCGGGTCGCGAGGACCAGCTCGCCGGAGCCGTCCCACACCCCCAGGCGCTCGGCGAAGGCCGCGACCACGCGCACGCCGTTGCCGCACATCTCCGCGACGGAACCGTCCGCGTTCCGGTAGTCCATGAACCACGCGGCGCCGGGGTCCTCCGCGAGGGCCGCCGCCGCGTCGTCGGCCGCGGCGCTGCGCACGAGGCGGATGACGCCGTCGCCGCCCACGCCGGAACGCCGGTCGGCGAGGGCGCGCACGAGCGCCGGGGTGAGGTCGACCGCGCCGTCGGCGTCGTCGAGCAGCACGAAGTCGTTGCGCGTGCCGTGGCCCTTGGTGACGTGCAGCGTCATGCCCCGAGGGTACGGCGACCGCCGTCCGGCTCGGGCAGCGTCCCGGCGTCGGCGGCCGCGACCAGCCCGAGGGCCCGCTCGGCGAGGTCCGGCGCGTCGGCCGGGAGCCAGTGCACCCGAGGGTCCCGGCCGAACCAGGTCATCTGCCTGCGCGCCAGGCGCCGGGTCGCGACGACCGTGCCCAGGCGCGCCTCCGCCTCGCCCGTCTCCCCGGCCAGCATCGCGAGCACCTGGGCGTAGCCGACGGCACGCGCCGCCGTCCGGCCCATGCGCGGCGCGAGGCCGGCCGCCTCCGCGACGAGCCCGCCGGCCCACATGCGGTCGACCCGGTGCTCGATGCGGGCGTCGAGCGCGCCGCGCGCCAGGTCGAGCCCGATCTGCAGGGCGGGCACCTCGTAGGTCGCGTGGTCGGGCAGGGTCGCGGAGTACTGCCGTCCCGTGATCTCGATGACCTCGAGCGCGCGCACGATGCGGCGCGTGTTCGCCCGGTCGATGCGCGCCGCGGCCGCCGGGTCCACGGCTGCGAGGGCGTCGTGCAGCAGCCCGGGGCCCTCCCGGGCCGCGCGCTCCTCGAGGCGCGCCCTGACCTCCGGGTCCGTGGGCGGCATCTCGAGCCGGTCCAGGAGCGCCCGCACGTACAGCCCGGACCCGCCGACGACGACGGCCCGTCGCCCGCGCGCGGCGATCGCGGCCAGGTCGGCCCGGGCGTCGCGCTGGTAGGCCGCGACCGTGGCGTCCTGCGCCACGTCCAGGACGTCGAGCTGGTGGTGCGGGACGCCCCGTCGTTCGGCAACCGTCAGCTTCGCCGTGCCGACGTCCATGCCGCGGTACAGCTGCATGGCGTCCGCGTTGACGACCTCCCCGCCCAGCGCCTGCGCGAGGGCGAGCCCGAGGTCGGACTTGCCGGTCGCCGTCGGGCCGACGACGGCGACGACGAGCGGGACCGTCACGACCACCGCCACGAGAACGTCGCGTAGGTGGCGCCGAACGGTGCGCTGACGTGGTGGCGCACGGTCGTCGGCACCCTCGGCGCCGCCGGCGCCGTCGTCGGGCCGCCCTCGGGGGCGGCTCCGCCGTCCGACGCCTGGATCGCACCCAGGAGCACCTGCCAGGGTGCCCACGCGCTGACGGCGAGCTCGACGGCGAGCTGGGGCGGCACGGCCGCCAGCCGCGCGCGCGCCGCCGGCCCCAGGTCGCTGAGGTCGCTGACCGTCGCGTCGTCGACGAGGGCGGCCCGTTCGTCGGTCTCCAGGGGGCCGTCCGGGCCGCGCCGGGCGCTGAGGCCTCCGACGAGCAGCAGGCCGGTCGACCGTCCCGACACGAGCCGCGCGCCGGTGGCCTGCAGGGCCGCGGGATCGTCCATGCCGACCGTGGCGAGCTCCACGGGTCCGGTCCAGCCGGCCCGGTCGAGCAGCAGCACGCCGACGGCGGCGGCCGTGTCGTCGACCAGCACCGCCGGCCCACGCCCGTAGGTCGCGCGCGGCGCCCAGCCCAGCCGCGCGTCGTCCAGCCCGGAGGCCGCGAGAGAGGGGTGCAGGCGGCCCACGGCGTGCCGGCCGGCGTCGCGCCCGGGCGCGACGACCACCACCACGTCCGGCCGTGCCGCGCGCACGGCGGTCGCCGCGGCGACGGCGGCGGCCCGCTCCACACCGAGCACGGGCGTGGCCCCGGATGCGCCGGGAACCAGCAGGGCGGTCGGGGGGACGAGCGCGGCAGCCACGAGCACGCTGCGAACCTATCGCGCACGGGTGCCGCGAACGGGGCCAACGTGCGGAATCGCCCTCGCGAGACCTCGTCGGCCCGGTACCGTCCGCAGGGCAGACGATCATGAGGAGCGACCAGTGGGCTACTTCACCAAGGACGGCGGACGCGCGGCGGCGGGCGCACCCACCCCCCTCACGCAGCAGGCCATCGCGGCGGTCCTGGACGGCTGGGACGCGCACTACGCCGTGGACGACGACGGCGACCTGGGCGGCTACTGGGACGGCCACCTGTTCTTCTTCATGCTGGGCGGCGCCGAGGGCACCGTGCTGACCATCCGGGGCCGCTGGGCCCGCACGGTCGGCGTGGACCAGCTCGCGCCGATGATGTCGCTCCTCAACGGCTGGCACGACGACAAGATCTGGCCGAAGGGCTACGTGCGCCCCGAGGGCGAGGAGCTCGGCGTCTACGGCGAGGTCTCCACGCCGCTCGGCGCGGGCGTCACCGACGACCAGCTCAAGGACCTCGTCAGCTGCGGCCTCGCCACCACCCTGCAGCTGTTCGAGCACCTCGACGAGCACTACCCCGAGGCGGCGGCCGCAGCTGCCGCGGACTCCGACGACGCATGACCCCTCGCCCGTCCGCCGAGGGCGACGGCGCGGCCGGGCCGTCCGCGCACGCGTTCCAGGTCGACCTGCACGGCGTCGTCGACCTCCTCGCCCGGCACCTGTACTCCGGCCCGCGGGTGTACCTGCGCGAGCTGCTGCAGAACGCCGTCGACGCGATCACGGCGCGACGCGGGACGGAGCCGGGCTGCCCCGCCCAGGTGCGGCTGCGGTGCCTGCCGGACGGCACGCTCGAGGTCCGCGACACCGGCATCGGCCTCTCGCGGGAGCAGGCCGAGGAGCTGCTGGCCACGATCGGCGCGAGCTCCAAGCGCGACGACGACCTGGGCACCGCCCGCGGTGAGTACCTGGGCCAGTTCGGCATCGGTCTGCTGTCCTCGTTCATGGTCGCCGACGAGGTCGAGCTCGTCAGCGTCAGCGCCGCCGGCGCCGCCCCGATCCGGTGGCGGGGCTTCGCCGACGGCAGCTACACGCTGCAGACGCTCCCCCACGGGGCCCTCGACGAGGAGCTGGCCGGCGAGCCCGGCGGGGTGGCCGCCCCGGGGTCGCGCGTGCGCCTGCGCGCCCGGCCGGACGCCGAGCACTGGCTGACGCGCGAGACGGTGCTCGCGCTCGCCGGGGACGTCGGCGGGCTCCTGCCGGTGGACATCGCGGTCGAGGTACCCGTCGGGGACGGCTGGGCGTGGCGCCGCGTGACGTCCGGCGCCCTGCCGTGGGCCCGGGACGCGCGCGACGGCGACCGCACGCAGGCCCTCGCCGACTACTGCGAGGCGACCCTCGGGTTCAGCCCGCTGGCCGCCGTGGACCTCGACCTCCCGCTCGCCGGCGTCTCGGGCGTCGCGTTCGTGCTGCCCTCGGCCGTGAGCCCCACGTCCGGCGGTGCGCACCGCGTGTACGTCAAGCGGATGCTGCTCGGCACGCGCGTCGACGGCCTGCTGCCCGAGTGGGCGTTCTTCGTCAGGTGCGTGGTCAACGCGGACGGCCTGCGCCCGACCGCCTCGCGCGAGCAGCTCTACGTGGACGACGTGCTGCTCGGGGTGCGCGAGTCGCTCGGTCGCACCATCCGCGACTGGCTGACCCGCACGCTCGCCGAGCCCGGTCCCCTGCGTCGGCGATTCCTCGAGGCGCACCACCTCGCCGTCCGGGCGCTCGCCGTGACCGACGACACGATGCTCGAGACCGCGGCCGCCGTCCTGCCGTACGAGACGACCGAGGGCGTGGCCACGCTCGCCGAGGTCGCCGCGGCCGCCGGCGAGGTGCTCTGGACCCCGAGCGTGGAGGAGTACCGGCGGGTGGCACCGGTCGCCCGCGCGCAGCGCCTGACGGTCGTCAACGGCGGCTACGTCTACGACGCCGACATCCTCACCCGGCTCGCCCGCCGACGCCCCGAGTGGCGCGTACGGACCCTGACGAGCGACGACGTCCGGCACGTGCTCGGCCCCGTGGACCCCGCCCAGGAGCTGGTCTGGCTTGCGACCATCGCCGCGTTCACGGAGCTGCTCCGCCGCGAGGAGACCGAGGTCACGGTCCGGACGTTCGAGCCGTCCACGCTGCCCGCGATCCTGCTGCACGACCGTGAGGGCGACCACCAGCGGGAGCTGGCGCGCACGGCCGAGGTCGCGGACACCTGGGGGCAGACCCTGGCCGCCTTCGCACGCCCGACGGCCGCGCGCCAGCTCGTGCTGAACGCGGCGAACCCGATCGCCGGCCGGCTGCTGGCGGCGCCCCCCGGGGCCGTGCGGGACGCCGGCCTGCGTTCCCTGTACGTGTCGGCCCTCCTGCTGGCCGGGGAGCCCCTGCGCGGGCGGGAGACGGCGCTCATGACCGAGTCGCTGGTGGCCCTGCTCGACGCCGGCCTGCCGGACGACGCGCCGGACGTGACGACGGACGACGCGCCGGACGGGCGGGACGACGGGTCGCCCACCGACGAGCTGCCCACCGACAGGTCCGGGAAGGACACGCCATGACCGACGCGGCCATCCGCGAGGTGCACCGGGTGAGCTCGATGCCGTACGGCCTGGCGCGGACCCAGGCAGCCGAGCGGGTCGTGCGCCGTCTCGAGACCGAGGGCCCGGCCGAGGTGGTGCCGTACGCCCTCGGCACCCTCGTCGACTCGATGTTCTGGGCCGGCGAGGCCGAGAAGTCCTTCGTCCCGTTCACCCGGCTGGTCCGGCTGTGGGAGGAGCACCCGGAGCACTTCGACGAGCACGACCGGCACGCCCTCTTCTGGATGTTCAAGTGGATGGTCGCGGACCTCATGGAGTTCCCGGCCGTCCCCGCCGCGCAGATCACGGCCACGATCGAGGACATGGCGCGCCGCTACCGCCTCGAGGGCCTCGGCCTGAACGCCGTCATGCAGCAGCGCTTCCTCTGGGCGGACGAGCTCGGCGACGAGGCCACCGCGGACGCGGCGTTCGACGCCTGGTGCGCCACGCCGCGCGACGAGTACAGCCAGTGCGAGGCCTGCGAGCCGGGTGACCGGGCCGTCTACCTGCTCGCCCGGTCGCGCTACGCCGAGGTGGTGCGCATCGTCGAGGCGGCGCTCGCCGAGTCGGCGCGCTGCGCGACGGAGCCGGCGGACATGCTGTCGGTGCTCCAGCTCGCCCACCTGGCCCTGGGCAACGACGCCGACGCCGCCCGGGCGCACCGTCGGGCGATCGCGGAGCTCGACGAGGCCACGGGCGAGATGGCCGGCGCGCGCGGCCGGCTCATCGAGTTCTGCGCGCGCTCCGGCAACGACGACGCCGCACTGCGCCGGATCGTCGGCGACCAGCAGCTGCTCCTCCAGTGCGAGACGCCTCGGGCTCGCCTGGAGCTGCTCGCCCGGGTCGGCACCGCGACGCACCTCGTGCGCGACGCCGGCGGCGGGGGCCGGGTGCTCGCCATGTCCCTGCCGGGTGCGGCGCCCACGACGACCGTGGCGGAGCTGGACGACTGGCTCCGCGCCGAGGCGACCGCCCTGGCGGCGGCCTTCGACGCGCGCAACGGCACCACGGCCGCGAGCCGGCTCGTCGCACGCGCGTGGTCGGCCGAGCGCGATGGTCGGGTCGTGGACCTGAGCGTGCTGCGGTTCTCGCCCGACGGGGACGCCTCGGCCGTCGCCGGGGCCGCCGTCGCGCCGTCGGGCACGGCACGGGGCGACGCCGACGCGGCGACGCCGCCCGCAGCGGACACCGATCCCGAGGCGGACCAGCTCGCGCAGGCCGAGCGCGCGGTCGCCGACGGGGACCCCGAGGGCGCGACCGCGCACTTCCTCGCCGCCTCGCGGCTCGCCGAGGCCGCCGGGCGGCTGGCGGACGCCGGCTGGGCTCTCGCCAACGCCGCCCGTTTCGCGTGGCGCGCCACCGACCACGCCGGGGCCACCGCCGCGTTCGCGCGCGCGCTGGAGCTGCTCGACGCCGCCGGGACGCCGCCCGAGCACCTGGTCCCGGTACTGAGCGACCACGCCGAGTGCGCGGCCGACGCCGGCGTGCCGGAGGCGGCGCTCCCGGCGGTCCGGGCGCACGTCGCGGCCCTGGACGTCCTGCTGGCGCCCGCTCCCCCGGCCGACGGGCCGGACGCCGGCAGCGAGCCGCTCGCCGCGAACCCGCCCGACGAGGAGCTCGCCGGGCGCACGCGCGCCGAGCGGACGCGCGCCCGGGCCGAGCTGACGGACGTCTCCGCGCGCCTGCTGGCGAGCGCCGGGAACCTCCAGGGCGCCGCCGACCTCGCCGAGGAGGCGGCCGTCGCCCTCGCCGAGCTGGGCGCCGTCGCCGACGCGGCGCACGCCTTCTGGCTCGCCGGCCGCGCGCACCGGGACCGCGGCGACCTGACGGCGGCGGCGTGGCACCTGGAGTCGGCGAGCGAGGGCTTCGACATCGCCGGCGACCGCACGCGGCGCGCCGAGGTCGCCAGCGAGCTCATCGCGGTGCTGCGCGCCGCGGGGCGCGACGACGAGGCGGACGCCGTCCGGGCGTGAGGTTCAGGCCCGGCGGGTCGGCATGCCGAGGGTGACGGGACCCGCCGTCGGCGGCTCTCCGTGCGCGTGCCCGTGCCCGTCGTCGGCCCCGCGGGATCGCGCCCAGGCGTCGCCCGCCCGCGTCCGTCGCACCTGGTACGGCCCGCCGGCCAGCGCGGAGTCCGCGACGAGGTGGTGCGGTGCGCCGTGGGTCACCCGCACCGTCACGAGGTCACCCGGCCGCGGCAGCGCAGGGTCGAGGTCGGCGGCGAGCCGCTGGTCGGTGGCGTCCGCGGTCGCGGCGGCCACGACGTGCGGTGGGAGCGCCAGGTGCACCAGGCGGTTGTCCGCGGCACGGCCGCTGATCCGCTGCGTCGCGCCGTCCTTGCGGCCCTCCCCCTCGGCGACGAGGACCTCGACGACGCGCCCGACCTGTCGCTCGTTCTCCTGCGTGGAGATGCGCTCCTGCAGGGCGACGAGCCGCTCGTAGCGCTCCTGCACGACGTCGGCGGGCACCTGGTCCGGCAGGTCCGCGGCAGGGGTGCCGGGCCGCGGCGAGTAGAGGAACGTGAAGGCCGAGCTGAAGCGCGCCTGCTCCACCACGCGGAGGGTCTCGGCGAAGTCCTCCTCCGTCTCGCCCGGGAAGCCGACGATGACGTCGGAGGTGATCGCCGCATCGGGGATCGCCGCGCGCACCCGGTCCAGGATGCCGAGGAACCGCTCGGAGCGGTACGAGCGGCGCATGGCCCGCAGGATGCGGTCCGAGCCCGACTGCAGCGGCATGTGCAGGCTCGGCATCACGGTGGGCGTCTGCGCCATCGCCTCGATGACGTCGTCGGTGAACGACGCGGGGTGCGGTGAGGTGAAGCGCACGCGCTCCAGCCCGGGGATCGCACCGACAGCGCGCAGGAGCTTGCCGAACGCCGCCCGGTCCCCGAAGCCGACCCCGTAGGAGTTGACGTTCTGCCCGAGCAGCGTCACCTCGACCGCGCCCTCCGCCACGAGCGCCTCGACCTCGGCGAGCACGTCGCCCGGCCTCCGGTCGCGCTCCTTGCCGCGCAGGTGGGGCACGATGCAGAAGGTGCACGTGTTGTTGCACCCGACGCTGATGGAGACCCAGCCCGCGTAGACCGACTCCCGGCGGGTGGGCAGCGTCGACGGGAAGACCTGCAGCGACTCGGCGATCTCGACCTCCGCGCGCGCGTTGTGCCGCGCGCGCTCGAGCAGCACCGGCAGCGCGTCGAGGTTGTGGGTGCCGAAGACGACGTCGACCCACGGCGCCTTCTCGACGATGCCGGCGCGGTCCTTCTGGGCGAGGCACCCGCCGACGGCGATCTGCATGCCCGGCCGCCCGCGCTTGATCCCCGCGAGCTGGCCGAGGTTGCCGTAGAGCCGCGTCGAGGCGTTCTCGCGCACCGCACAGGTGTTGATGACCACGACGTCCGCCTGCCAGGCGGCGGCGTCCTGCGCGGACGCCGGCACGTAGCCCGCGGTCTCCAGGAGGCCGGCCATGTGCTCGGAGTCGTGCGCGTTCATCTGGCAGCCGAGCGTGCGCACGACGTAGGTGCCGCGCGCGTCGGGCGCGCGCACCCCCCCGGGCGCGGGGGCGTCGTCGGGGGCGTGGGCCGGGGTGGAGAGCGTGGTGGACATCGCCCACCAGGGTACGGCGCGCGAGGCCCAGGGTTTACCCCGCTGTGATCATCCCGAGTGGCCGGGGAAACAGGACGGTCCTACCGTCGGCAGATGATGGGGGACGGAGTCGAGGACGGCACCACGGCGCGGGCGGGCGCGCCGCTCGTCGTGCTGTCGGGCGTGAACAAGCACTTCGGGCGGCTGCACGTGCTGGTCGACGTCGACCTGGTGGTGCACCGCGGCGAGGTCGTCGTCGTCATCGGGCCGTCCGGATCGGGCAAGTCGACCCTGTGCCGCGTCATCAACCGCCTGGAGCCGGCGGACTCCGGGACCGTGACCGTGGACGGCGTCCCCGTCCCCGCGGAGGGCAAGGCGCTCGCGCGACTGCGCGCCGACGTCGGGATGGTCTTCCAGCAGTTCAACCTGTTCGCGCACAAGACGGTACTCGAGAACGTCACACTGGGCCCGGTCAAGGCGCGCCGGACGCGCCGCGCCGACGCCGAGGCGGAGGCGATGCGGCTGCTCGAGCGCGTCGGCGTGGCCGACCAGGCGCACAAGCTGCCCGCGCAACTCTCCGGTGGCCAGCAGCAGCGGGTCGCCATCGCCCGGGCCCTCGCCATGCACCCGAAGGTCATCCTCTTCGACGAGCCGACCTCCGCGCTCGACCCGGAGATGATCAACGAGGTGCTCGACGTCATGGTCGCCCTCGCGCGCGACGGCATGACGATGGTCGTGGTCACCCACGAGATGGGCTTCGCCCGACGTGCGGCCGACCGGGTCGTCTTCATGGACGGCGGCCGGATCGTCGAGCAGGCGAGCCCGGAGGAGTTCTTCACGGCCCCGCGGTCCGACCGCGCCCGCGACTTCCTGTCCGCGATCCTCACCCACTGACTGCACTGACCGACCACGCCCCTGGGGGCACGACACGGAAGGTGACCACGATGAGTCGACGCAGAACGGGAGCCGTCCTCCTCGCGACGGCGGCGCTGGCGGTGGCCGGCTGCCAGGCGGACGCCGAGGACGACCCGGCACCGGCGCCCGAGGCCGACGGCACGGCGACCACCGACGACGGCGAGTCCGACCCGGGGGCCTTCCCGGAGGGCAGCACCATGGCCCGCCTCGCCGAGGAGGGCTCGATCACCATCGGGACGAAGTTCGACCAGCCGTTGTTCGGCCTGGTCGGGCCCGACGGCGTGCCGGAAGGGTTCGACGTCGAGATCGGCACGCTCATCGCCGGCGAGCTCGGCATCGCCGCCGAGGACATCGAGTGGGTCGAGACGCCGTCGCAGAACCGCGAGACGGCGATCGAGAACGGCGACGTCGACCTCGTCGTCGCGACCTACACCATCAACGACGACCGCAAGCAGCGCGTCGGGTTCGCGGGCCCGTACTACGAGGCCGGTCAGTCGATCCTCACGCTGGCCTCGAACGAGGACATCCAGGGGCCGGACGACCTCGCGGGCGCGCGCGTGTGCACCGTCTCCGGCTCCACGCCGGAGCAGAACCTGCTCGAGAACTACCCGGAGGTCGAGGTGGTGCCGTTCGGCACCTACTCCGAGTGCCTCGAGCCGCTGCGCAACGGCCAGGTGGACGCCGTGAGCACGGACAACGTCATCCTCGCGGGCTTCGCCGCCGAGAACGACGACCTCGAGGTGCGCGGGGAGCCGTTCACGCAGGAGCCCTACGGCATCGGCGTCGCCAAGGACGACGTCGAGTTCCGGATGTGGATCAACGACGTCCTCGAGGACCTGTTCGCCGACGGCCGCTGGACGCAGGCGTGGGAGTCGACGGCCGGCACCGTCCTGCCGACGCCCGAGCCGCCCGCCGTCGACCGGTACGAGGACTGACCCCGCCGGGGAGCGGGACGCGCCGGCGCGCCGTCCCGCTCCCCGGATGTCCACACCTGGCACCGACGGCCACCGAACGGAGGACGCGGGTGGACCTCATCGTCGACAACGCCTCGACGTACCTGGACGGGTTCGCGGTCACGGCACGCCTGACGGCGTACTCGGCCGTGGCGGCGCTGGCCGTCGGGCTGGTGATGGCGGCCCTGCGCATCGCCCCGCTGCGCTCGCTGCGGGTCGTCGCCGCCGCGTACGTCGAGGTGCTCCGCAACACCCCGCTCACGCTGGTCTTCTTCTTCATGGTGCTGGTCGCTCCCCAGTTCGGCATCCTCCCGCCGCTCGGGTTCTGGACGGCCGTCGCGTGCCTGGCGCTCTACACGTCCGCCTTCGTGGCGGAGGCCGTCCGGTCCGGGATCAACGGCGTCGGGGTGGGACAGGCGGAGGCCGCCCGCTCGATCGGGCTGACCTTCGGACAGGTCCTGCGCGAGGTCGTCCTGCCACAGGCGGTCCGGTCCACCGTCCCGCCGCTGATCAACGTGCTCATCGCCCTCACCAAGAACACCTCGGTCGCCGCGGGCTTCGCCGTCGTGGAGCTGGTCGGGACGGGACGGCGGCTGTCGACCGCCAACGCCGGCGACCCGTGGGTGCTCGTCGGCGTCGCCGTCTGCTACCTCGTCATCACGATCCCGATGGGCCTGCTCGCCACGTCGCTCGAGCGAAGGGTGGCGTTCGCGCGATGACCTCCGTCCTGTACGACGCCCCCGGCCCCGTCACGCGGCGCCGTGAGCGCATCGGCTCAGTCGTGGGCGCCGTCGTCGTCCTCGCCCTGGCGTTCCTCGCGTTGCGGTACGCCGCGGGGCGCGGCGTGTTCCAGGCCGATCACTGGGACGTGCTCCACAACCCTCCGAAGGGCCAGTCCGCCGCCGACGTCTGGCGCTCCATCCTGGTGCGCGGCCTCGGCGCGACGCTGCGCGCAGCAGCGGTCGCAGCCCCGCTGGCGCTGGTCCTGGGCCTGGTGCTCGCGCTGTGGCGGACGACGAGACTGAGGTGGCTGCGGGTGCCCGCGGTGGCCGTGGTCGAGGTGTTCCGCGGGCTGCCCGTGCTGCTCATGATGCTCGTAGGCACGCTCGCGCTCGGCATGGACCCGTTCGGCGGCGTCGTCTTCGGGCTGGTCGTGTACAACATGGCGATCTTCGCCGAGATCCTTCGAGCGGGCCTCGCGGCGCTGCCGAAGGGGCAGGCCGAGGCGGCCTCCGCGATCGGCCTCTCCCGCTGGCAGTCGCTGCGCCACGTCCTGCTCCCGCAGGCGGTCCGCATGATGCTGCCGAGCCTGGTGGCGCAGCTCGTCGTCCTCCTCAAGGACTCCTCGCTCGGCTTCATCGTGAGCTACCCCGAGCTGCTCAAGGCGATCCAGAACAACGGCCAGTACTTCGGCAACCGCTACTTCGTCGCGCTGTTCGTCGTGGGTGCCGGGACGTACCTCGCGGTGAACCTCAGCCTGTCGGCGTTCGCGCGGTGGCTCAGCCGCCGGACCGGCGCCCGCGCGGGAGCGGTGGGCGATCCGGCCGGCCTGGCCCTGGTGGCTAGCCGGCCGTCGCGGAGGCGCGCAACTCGCGCACGACCGTGACCGTGATCTCGCCCGGGTAGGTCAGGTCGGACTCGATCTGCCGGGCGATCGCGCCGGCGAGCTCGGGCACCGCGGCGTCGCCCACGATCTCGGGCTCGACGACGACACGCACCTCGCGGCCGGCGGCCATGGCCACCGCACGGCGGACGCCGGGGTGTGAGGCGACGAGGGACTCCAGGGTCGTCATCCGCTCGACGAACTGGTCGAGCTCCTCGCGCCGGGCGCCCGGCCGCGAAGCCGAGACCGCGTCGGCCGCCTGGACGATGACCGCCTCGACGGACTGGAGCGCCACCTCGTCGTGGTGCGCGGCGACCGCGTTGACGACGATCTCGGACTCGCCGAGCCTGCGGAGCAGCTCGGCCCCGAGGGCCGCGTGCGTCCCGGGACGCTCCGCCGACATCGCCTTGCCCAGGTCGTGCAGGAAGGCCGCCCGCCGTGCGGTGGCGACGTCCGCGCCTATCTCCGCTGCCATGGCGGCGGCGAGCTGCGCCGTCTCCACGAGGTGCGCCAGGACGTTCTGCCCGTAGCTCACCCGGAGGCGGAGCCGCCCGAGCGTCTCGATGACCTCCGGGTGCAGCCCGACGACGCCGGCCCGCTCGGCGGCCTCGTGACCCGCGGCGACGGCGCGGTCACGGGCACCGGCGAGAGCCTCGGCGTACGCGAGCTCGATGCGCTGGGGGTGGATGCGCCCGTCCGCGATGAGTGCCTCGAGTGCGACGGCGGCGACCTCCCGGCGCTCCGCATCGAAGCTCGAGAGGGTGACCTGGTCCGAGCTGTCGTCGATGATGACGTTCACGCCGGTGAGCGCCTCGAAGGTGCGGATGTTGCGCCCCTCCTTGCCGATGATGCGGCCCTTCATCTCCTCCGCCGGCAGCGGCACGACCGTGACCACGCTCTGGGTGCTCGTCGGCCCGGCCATCCGGTGGACGGCGGTGGCGACGATGTGGCGGGCCCGGTCGTCCGCGGCGCGACGCGCCTTCGCCTCGACCCGCCGCACCATGGCCGCGGCGTCGCGCTCGGCGTCCTCGGTGATGAGCTTGAGCTGGTGGGCCCGGGCCTCGTCCGGCGTGAGCCCGGAGGCGATCTGGAGCAGCTCGGCGGCCTCTTGGCGCGCCGCAGCGAGCTGGTCGCGTGCGGCGCGGCGGTCCGCCTCGGCCTGCTGCGCCCGGAGCTCGACCTGCTGCGCCTTGGCCTCGGCCTGCTCGGTCAGCTCGCGGGCCTGGCGCCACTCTGCCGCGACCTCCTGCTCGCGCCGCGCGACGTGCTCCTCACGGCGCTGGGCGTCGGCCAGCATCGCGCGGGCCTCGGTCTTGATCGCGTCGGTGTCCTCGTGTGCCTGGCGACGCGTCGCGTCCGCCTCGCGGCGGGCGAGGAGCACGAGGATGAGGGCGACGAGGCATGCGGCCAGCAACGCGATGATGATGGCCGCGTCACCCCAGTCCACCGTGCTCTCCCTCCGTCAGGGGCTACTCGTCCGCCTCGACGGCGTCCGACCACCCCTCATCGTCGCGCATCTCGGCCACCACGCGGTGCGACAGGCCGGAGGGATATCCCTTCCGCGCGAGCATCGCGAGGAGTCGCCGGGTCTGGACGTCCCGGTCGAGGCCCGGCCGCCAACGACGACGCACGAGCTCGCGGGCGCTCGCCTGCTCGGCGTCGTCGTCCACCTGCCCGAGCGCCTCCGTCGCGAGCTCCGGGTCGATCCCCTTCCTGCGGAGCTCGACGGCGAGGGCACGCCGCGCCAGGCCCCTCGACTCGTGGCGGGAGCGGACGAGCATGCGGGCGTACTCGGCGTCGTCGATCAGACCCACCTCGGTGAACCGGTCGAGCACCCTGTTCGCGACGTCCTCAGGGACGTCACGCCGGGCCATGGCCTCGGCGAGCTGCTGGCGACTCCGCGGCGCACTGGTGAGCAGGCGCAGGGCGATGGCTCGGGCGACCGACTCAGGATCGGGCTCGCGGTCGGCAGACGCCGACCCGGTCGCCGGTGGCTCGTGCGCCGGCGACCGGGGGCGGCGTGGGCGTCCGGTCAGGGTGTGCCTCAGAAGTCGACGGAGGCGCTGGGGTCGGCGGGTGCGTCGACGCGCGCACCGACGCCCAGCTTCTCCTTGATCTTCTTCTCGATCTCGTTGGCGAGGTCGGGGTTGTCGCGGAGGAACCCGCGAGCGTTCTCCTTGCCCTGACCGAGCTGGTCGCCTTCGTAGGTGAACCACGAGCCGGACTTGCGGACCAGCCCGTGCTCGACGCCGAGATCGATCAGGCCACCCTCGCGCGAGATGCCGATGCCGTAGAGGATGTCGAACTCGGCCTGCTTGAAGGGCGGCGCGAGCTTGTTCTTCACGACCTTGACGCGGGTCCGGTTGCCGACCGCCTCGGTGCCCTCCTTGAGGGTCTCGATGCGCCGGATGTCCATGCGCACGGAGGCGTAGAACTTCAGCGCCTTGCCACCGGTCGTCGTCTCCGGCGAGCCGAAGAACACGCCGATCTTCTCGCGCAGCTGGTTGATGAAGATCGCCGTCGTGCCCGAGGCGCTCAGGGCACCGGTGATCTTGCGCAGCGCCTGCGACATCAGGCGCGCCTGGAGGCCGACGTGGCTGTCACCCATCTCGCCCTCGATCTCCGCCTTGGGCACCAGCGCGGCGACCGAGTCGATGACGACGATGTCGATCGCGCCGGAGCGGATCAGCATGTCCATGATCTCGAGCGCCTGCTCGCCGGTGTCCGGCTGGGACACGAGGAGCGCGTCGGTGTCGACACCGAGCTTCTTCGCGTAGTCGGGGTCCAGGGCGTGCTCGGCGTCGATGAACGCCGCGATCCCCCCGGCCCTCTGGGCGTTGGCGACCGCGTGCAGCGCCACGGTGGTCTTGCCGCTCGACTCCGGGCCGTAGATCTCGATGACACGACCGCGCGGCAGGCCGCCGATGCCGAGCGCGATGTCGAGGGCGATCGACCCGGTGGGGATCACCTCGACGGGGGCGCGGCTCTCGTCGCCGAGGCGCATGATCGAGCCCTTGCCGAACTGGCGGTCGATCTGGCTGAGCGCAGCCTCGAGCGCCTTGGTGCGGTCTGCGGGAGCAGGCATGGAACACCTCGTGTGTCCGGGGGCCGTCGGCCCATCGTTCGTCTGTGGAGTGCAAGCGACGCTACGGGCCACCTCCGACACGATCGGTGCCGACCCTCCGAGCCTGTGCACACCCGCGCCGCCGCAGCTCGTGTGGACAGCCTAGCCGAACACCTGTTCGACGCGGTGCGACACGCCCGGCGCAGGCACTCGCTACTTGAGGAGGAGCCGCTCGACGCGGCCCGCCGTCCAGAGCGTGCCGACCATGCCCATCACGGCGAGGTAGCCGACGTGGCCGACCATGGCGAGCGAGACGTCCCCGAGCATGAGCTCTCGCGTCATCGCGACCCCGTGGTACAGCGGCGTCGCCTGCACCAGCCACTGCAGCGCCTGGGGATAGGTGGTCAGCGGGAAGAACGTCGCCGAGAACAGGAACATGGGCATGATCGCGAGCTGGATGTAGTCGAAGTCCGCCCAGGTGCGCATGTACGTCGCCGACGCCATCCCGACCGAGGCGAACGCCCATCCGATGAGCGTCGCCGCCGGCACCGCCGCCAGCGCCCACAGGCTCTCCACCGCGCCTGCGAGCCAGGCCACGACCAGGAACGCCCCGGAGTACACGAGGCCCCGCAGCAGCGCCCAGCTGATCTCCCCGATCGCCACGTCGCGCGGACCCAGCGGCGTCGAGAGCACGGAGTCGTAGAGCTTGGCGTACTTGAGCTTGAAGAACACGTTCGTCGTCGAGTCGAAGACCGCCCCGTTCATCGCCGACGACGCCAGGAGCGCCGGCGCGACGAACGCCAGGTACGGGACGGAGCCGCCGTCGGGCAGCTGGATGTCGCCGACCATCGACCCGATCCCGACACCCATCGCGAACAGGAAGAAGACGGGCTCGAAGAACCCGGACACGATGATCGTCCACGTGCGCCGGAACGAGACGAAGTTCCGTTCGACGAGCGTGCGTGCCATGCCCGCACCGGCCGGCATGGGCAGCGCGCGGGCCAGGCGGTGGGCGATGCCCGACGGCGCGGCGCCCCCCGGGCCGGACGAGCGGTACGTCGTCGTCATCACACCACCATCCGTCGGGTCAGCACCCGCACGGCGAGCACGTACCCGAGCACCGCCCACGCGCCGACGTAGGCGAGGTGCCCGAGCAGCGGACCGAGTGCCACGGTGCCGAGGAAGAGGTCGCGGCAGGCCTCGACCGCGTGCCACAGGGGCGTGGCCCACGCGACGGGCTGGAGCCAACCGGGCAGCTGCTCGACGGGGAAGAAGGTGCCCGCGAAGAGCGACATGGGCGTGATGACGAACCGGAACGCGAGCGTCAGCCCGCGGTCGTTCTCGAGCCGGGCCGCGAACGCGAACATCAACGCCGCGAAGGCCATGCCGCCCAGGCCGGCCACCGGGATCGCCAGCACGGCCCACGGTGAGCGCACGGTGCCGAGCATCGCCGCGATGACGAAGAACGCCGTGACCGACGTCAGGACGCGGACCGCGACGAAGCCCAGCTGGCCCGCCACGACGTCGCGCGGGCCGAGCGGCGTCGCCAGCATCGCGTGGTACATGCGGTCCCACTTGATGCCACCCATGACCGAGAACGACGTCTCCCCGGTGCCGACCTGCATCGCGGTCGCGGCGAGCACGCCCGGGGCGACGAACACCACGTACGGCACGCCTCCGACGCCGCCACTGCCGGAGTCGACCAGCATGCCGAGCCCGAAGCCCATGCCGGCGAGGTAGAGCAGCGGGGTCAGGAAGCTCGAGACCGCCGAGCCGAACCAGACGCGGCGGTACTTGCGCAGCCAGTGGGCCATGACGGCCCACCCGCCGCCCCGGACCATCGGGCGCGACGCGGGCGCGATCCTCGTGCCGAGCGCCATCAGTCCACCAGGCTCCGGCCGGTCAGGTGCAGGAACACGTCCTCGAGCGTCGCCCGGCGCACGAGGGCCGACAACGGCTCGAGCCCACGCCGCAGCACCTCCGCGTGCGCCGCCTCGCCGTCGCGCACGTACAGCAGCAGCCGGTCCGCCAGCACCTCCACCCGGTCCGCGATGCCGTCGACGTCCCCGAGCCGGTGCGCGTGGTCGTCGGTGTCGAACCGGAGCTCGAGCACCTCGCGGGTCGAGTACGTGTCGATGAGCTCGCGCGGGGAGCCCTCGGCGACGATCCGCCCACGGTCCATCACGACGAGCCTGTCGCACAGCTGCTCGGCCTCGTCCATGTAGTGCGTCGTCAGCACGAGCGTCACGCCCTCGCGCTTGAGCCGGAAGAGGCGGTCCCACAGGACGTGCCTGGCCTGCGGGTCCAGGCCCGTCGTCGGCTCGTCGAGCAGCAGGATGTCGGGGGTGTTGACCAGGCCGCGGGCGATCGTCAGGCGGCGCTTCATCCCACCGGACAGCGGCTCGACGATCGACGACGCGCGGTCGGTCAGCTGGGCGAACTCCAGCAGCTCCTTGGCGCGCTCCTGCACGACGGCGCGGGGCAGCCCGAAGTAGCGGCCGTAGACCCAGAGGTTCTCCTCGACGGTGAGCTCCTCGTCGAGGCTGTCGCGCTGCGGCACGACGCCGAGCCGCGCGCGGATCCGCGGCCCGTCGGTCGCGGGGTCCATGCCGAGGACCTGCAGGGTGCCGCCCGACGGCGGCGAGACGCAGCCGATCATCCGCATCGTCGAGGACTTGCCCGCACCGTTCGGCCCGAGGAAGCCGAACGACTCGCCCGGCCGCACCTCGACGTCGATGCCGTCGACGGCGACGAAGTCGCCGAACCGCTTGACCAGTCCGCGGGCGACGATGAGGGGGCTGTCAGGCACCGGGAGACCGTACTCCCGCCCACCGACGTCGCGACACCGGATTCGTCGCCTCGCCCGCGCCCACGGCAGCCGCGCTCAGGCTCTCCGCCGGGGCCGTGGGTGGCCCCACCGGAGGGCGGCCGGCACGTCCTGCGCGTCGCACAGCGCGCGCCAGACGGCGGCCGGGTCCTCCCCCGCGTCGAGCGCGACGACGGCGGTCCGGTCGTCGAGCTGCCCGATCACGAGATCGCGCGCGAGCGTGCGGCCCTGCGGGCCGAAGACGTCGTCGACCAGCTCCCAGAACTCGCTGTAGCGCACCGGGACAGCCTGCCACGACCTCGGCGCCGCACCAGCGGCCGGCGCGGCGCCGGCAGCCGTGCCTGCGAGCGGGCGCCGGCGAGCGGGTCGGCGAGCGATCGGCGCGCCTGTCGGGGGCGGGCACCAGAATGGACCCGTGGACGCGACGGGCGCAGGGATCGCGGACGCGCTCGCCCAGTTCTCGCCCGCGACGCGGGCGTGGTTCACGGGGGCGTTCGCCGGTCCGACGGCGGCGCAGGTGGGTGCGTGGTCGGCGATCGGCGCCGGCCAGCACGCGCTGGTGGTCGCGCCGACCGGCTCCGGCAAGACCCTCTCGGCGTTCCTCTGGGCGCTCGACCGGCTGCATGCCGAGCCGCCGCCGGAGGACCCCGCCCTGCGCTGCCGCGTGCTGTACGTCTCGCCCTTGAAGGCCCTCGCCGTCGACGTCGAGAAGAACCTGCGGTCGCCGCTGGTCGGCATCCGCCAGGCCGCGACCCGGCTGGGCGTGACGGTCCCCGACGTCGAGGTCGGCATCCGCACCGGCGACACCCCGGCTGCCGAGCGCCGCGCGTTCGGCAGCCGGCCGCCCGACGTGCTCATCACGACGCCCGAGTCGCTCTACCTCGTGCTCACGTCGCAGGCGCGCGCGGGGCTCGCCGGCGTCCGGACGGTCATCCTCGACGAGATCCACGCCGTCGCCGGGACCAAGCGGGGCGCGCACCTGGCGCTGAGCCTGGAACGCCTCGACGCCCTCCTCGAGCACGGCCCCGGGCCGGCGCAGCGGATCGGGCTGTCCGCCACCGTGCGGCCCGTCGAGGCGGTCGCGCGCTTCCTGTCCGGCGCCCGCACGCCGCAGGACGGCGGGCGCACCGTCGCGGTGGTCCAGCCGCCGGCGGCGAAGCAGGTCGAGGTCGACGTCGTCGTCCCGGTCCCCGACCTCGCGGACCTGGCACCGCGCGCGCCCGGGGGCGACGGCGCGGCCGCCGGCCCACGCCGTGCGGGCGATCGGCTGGACGCCGACGGGGGTGCGGCGTCGGCCGCCGAGGCGCGGCGGGCCCGTTCGGTCTGGCCGCACGTCGAGGAGCGCATCACCGACCTCGTCGCACAGCACCGGTCCACGCTCGTCTTCACGAACTCGCGCCGGGCCGCCGAGCGCCTCACGTCGCGCCTGAACGAGGTCTGGGCCGAACGCAGCGGCGCGGAGGTGCCCGACGTCGGGGCGGCGCAGCCCGCCGCGGCGCCGAGCGCGTCCGGGACGAGCGCCGGCATCGACACCCGGGACGCGACGACGATCCTCGCGCGGGCGCACCACGGCTCGATGAGCCGGACGGAGCGCACCCGGACCGAGTCCGAGCTCAAGTCCGGGCGCCTGCCGGCCGTCGTCGCGACGTCGTCGCTCGAGCTCGGCATCGACATGGGCGCCGTGGACCTGGTCGTCCAGGTGGGCGCCCCACCGAGCGTCGCGTCCGGCCTGCAGCGGGTCGGCCGCGCCGGGCACCAGGTCGGCGCCGTGTCCCGAGGTGTGCTCTTCCCGACGCACCGGGGCGATCTCGTCCCCGCGGCGGTCACCGCCGCCCGCATGCGCGCCGGCGCGATCGAGGAGCTGTCGGTGCCGGCCAACCCGCTGGACGTCCTCGCCCAGCAGGTGGTCGCCATGGTCGCGGTCGACGCGTGGACCGTGGCGGACCTGGCGACGGTCGTGCGTCGGGCCGCCCCCTTCGCCGGTCTGGGCGACGCGACCCTGCGTGCGGTGCTGGACATGCTCGCGGGGCGCTACCCGAGCGAGGAGTTCGGCGAGCTGCGCCCGCGCATCGTCTGGGACCGCGCGACCGGCGTGCTCACGCCCCGGCCCGGGGCGCTGCACCTGGCCGTCACCAGCGGAGGCACGATCCCCGACCGCGGCCTGTACGGGGTGTTCCTGGCCGGTGCCGACGACGCCGCGGGCCAGGCGCCCACCGACCCCAACGCGCGGGGGCGGGGAGGGCGCCGCGTCGGCGAGCTCGACGAGGAGATGGTCTACGAGTCGCGCGTCGGCGACACGTTCACCCTCGGCTCGAGCACCTGGCGCATCGAGGAGATCACCCCCGACCGCGTGCTCGTCTCGCCCGCCCCCGGCCTGCCCGGCCGCCTGCCCTTCTGGAAGGGTGACGCGCCCGGCCGACCCGCGGAGCTCGGACGCGCCCTCGGCGCCTGGGTCCGTGAGGTCGCGGCGCTGCCGCCGGCGCAGGCCCGGCGCCGGTTGGCGGCCGACGGTCTCGACGAGTGGGCCGCGGACAACCTCGTGGCCTACCTGCGCGAGCAGCGTGACGCGACAGGCCACCTGCCCGACGACGCGACGGTCGTCGTCGAGCGGTTCCGCGACGAGATCGGCGACTGGCGCGTCGTCGTCCACTCGCCGTTCGGCGCTCGTGTGCACGGTCCCTGGGCGATCGTGCTCGCGGCGCGCCTGCGCGAGCGGCACGGCCTGGACGCCGCGGTCCTGCACGCCGACGACGGCCTGGTGCTGCGCCTGCCGGACACGCTGTCGGAGGCGGTGTGGGACGTGGCCGCGGGCCGCTGGCGCGGCGGCGAGGGGCCCCGCATCGAGCTCGACGACCTGCTGCTCGCACCCGAGGAGGTCGCCGACGCGGTGCGCAGCCAGCTCGGCGGGTCGGCGCTCTTCGCGGCGCGGTTCCGCGAGGCGGCGGCGCGCTCGCTCCTGCTCCCCCGTCGCCGGCCGGACCGCCGCCAGCCGCTGTGGCAGCAGCGGCAGCGCTCGAGCCAGCTGCTCTCCGTCGCCGCGAAGTTCCCCGAGTTCCCCGTGCTCCTCGAGGCGGCCCGCGAGTGCCTCCAGGACGACTTCGACGTCGCAGGGCTGACCCGGCTCATGGCGGACGTCGCGGCCCGGCGCGTCCGCGTCGTGGAGGTGACCACCCCGACGCCGTCGCCGTTCGCCCGGTCGCTGCTCTTCGGGTACACGGCCCAGTTCCTGTACGAGGGGGACGCGCCCCTCGCCGAGCGGCGGGCCGCAGCGCTGACGCTCGACCCGACGCTGCTCGCCGAGCTCCTCGGCCAGCAGGGCGCCGCCCAGCTGGCGGACCTGCTCGACCCCGGAGCCCTCGAGCGCACCGAGGCCGAGGTCACGGGAACCGCACCCGCCCGGCAGGCGCGGCACCTCGAGGACGCCGCCGACGTCGTCCGCCGCCACGGCCCCCTGACCGCCGCCGAGCTGGCCGCGCGCACCCGTCCCGAGCTCCGGGCCGAGGTCGGCACGTGGCTCACCGAGCTCGCGGCCGCGCGCCGCGTGATCCAGGTGCGCATCGGAGCCACCGCGCAGCCGGAGCACTGGGCGGCCATCGAGGACGCCGGGCGGCTGCGGGACGCCCTGGGCGTGGCGCTGCCCGTCGGCGTCCCGGTCGAGTTCACCGAGGTCGTCCCCGACCCGCTGGGTGACCTCGTCCGCCGGCACGCGCGCACGCACGGCCCGTTCACCGCCGCCGACGTCGCCGCGCGTCTGGGCCTGGGCGTGGCGGTGGTCGCCGACGTCCTGCGCCGGCTGGAGGCGGACGGGGCCGTGGTCGTCGGCCGGATCCGCCCCGAGGCGCTCGGCGGCACCGGCGAGGACGTCTGCGACGCCGACGTGCTCCGGCTCATCAGGCGACGCTCGCTCGCCGCCCTGCGCGCCGAGGTGGAGCCCGTCCCGCCCGCGGCGCTGGGCGTCTTCCTCCCCCGCTGGCAGGGCGTCGCCTCGGCCGCCGGGCCAACCCGCCTGCGCGGCGCCGACGGGCTGCTCCGCGCGGTCGAGCAGCTCGCGGGCGCCGTCGTGCCCGCGTCGGCGCTCGAGAGCCTGGTGCTGCCGGCGCGCGTCGCGGACTACGACCCGCGGATGCTCGACGAGCTCACGGGCGCCGGCGAGGTCCTGTGGGCCGGCCACGGCCCCCTGGCCGCCCAGGACGGCCTGGTCAGCCTCCACCTCGCCGCCACCGCCGACCTCACGCTGCCGCTCCTGGACCCGGACGCGATCGTCGCGGTGACCGGGGACCTCGAGATGCTCGACGGCGACGCGCCGTCGGGCGCCGGGACCCCTGTCGAGGGCGTCGCCGCACCGCAGGGTCCGCGCGTCGAGCACGCGCTGCTGGACGTGCTCGGCGGCGGCGGCGGCTTCTTCCTGCCCGCGCTCGCGGAGCAGGTGCGGCTCCGGCTCGGCACCGGCGTCGCCCTGTCAGCCGTGCGCGACGCGCTCTGGGAGCTCGTGTGGGCGGGCCGGGTGACCAACGACAGCATGGCGCCGCTGCGGGCACGTCTCGGCGCGCGCATCGGCGGCACGGCGCACCCGACCCGCCGACCACCGCCCCGGGCCCGCACGATGACGCGGCTGGCCCTGCGCCCCGAGGCGAGCGGCGCCGGCGCCGGTCCGGACGCCGTCGGGCGGTGGTCGCTCCTGCCCGGCAGGGAGACCGAGCCGACGGTGCGGGCCCGGGCCCTGGCGGCGCTGCTCCTCGACCGGCACGGCGTGCTGACGCGCGGCGTCGCCGGGGTCGAGGGCACGGGCGCGTGGTACACCGCCCTCTACCGCGTGCTCGCGGCGCTCGAGGAGTCCGGCCAGGTCCGCCGTGGGTACTTCGTCGAGCACCTCGGCGGCTCGCAGTTCGCCCTCCCCGGCGCCGTGGACCTGCTCCGTCAGGACGCCGCCGAGCTCGCCCAGGCCCCGGACGCACGCCGGACGTCGCCCACCGCCGTCGTGCTCGCCGCGACGGACCCGGCCAACCCGTACGGCGCGGCGCTCGCGTGGCCCGACCCAGGCGCCGGCACCGGCGACGGCGAGGCGGACCGGGCCGCACGCCACCGCCCCGGGCGCAAGGCGGGCGCGGTGGTCGTGCTGGTGGACGGGGCGCTCGTCCTGTACCTCGAACGCGGCGGCCGCACGCTCCTGTCGTTCACGGACGCCGACCCTGCGCTGCTCGCCGCGGCACGGGCCCTCGCGGACACGGCGCGCACCGGCGCGCTCGGTCGGCTCACCCTCAGCCGGGCCGACGGCGCGGCGGTGCTCGACCGCGAGACGCTCGCGGGGCCGCTCGCCCGCGCGCTCGCCGAGGCTGGGTTCGGCGTCACGCCGCGCGGCCTGCGCCTGCGGGACCGGACCTGAGCCGTGCCCGAGGGCGACATCCTCCGGCGCACCGCCGCAGCGCTCGACCGCGCACTGGCCGGCGCCGTCGTCCTGCGGACGGAGCTGCGCTGGCCGTCCGCGGCGGGCACGACGTTCGACGGGCGCACCGTGCTCGGCACCCACGCGTACGGCAAGCACCTGTTCACGCGGTTCGACGACGGCCGAACCCTGCACACCCACCTGCGCATGGACGGGTTCTGGCGCACGCCCGCGAGCGTCTCGCCGCAGGCCCGCGCGCGCGACCCGTTCGTGCGCGCCGTCATCGGCGCCCAGGAGTGGACGGCCGTCGGGCACCGACTCGGCATGCTGGACGTGGTGCCCACGCGCGACGAGGGTTCCCTGGTGGCGCACCTGGGGCCGGACGTGCTCGCGGACGACTTCCCCGAGCACGGGCTGCCGGAGGCGCTCGACCGGGTGGCCGCGCAGGGCGCGACGCCGGTCGCCGAGGTCCTGCTGGACCAGACGGTGGCCGCCGGCCTCGGGACCATCTACACGGCAGAGACGCTCTTCGTGCGGCGCGTGTGGCCGTGGACGCCCGTCGACCGGACCGACGCCGCCACTCTCCTCATGGTCGCGCGCACGCTGATGCAGCGCAGCGTGGCGGCGCCGAGCCCGACGGCGACCGGGGAGACCACTCCCGGCCGCGGCACGCTCGTGCACGGTCGCGCGGGGCAGCCGTGCCGCCGCTGCGGCACACCGATCGCCGTGGGCACGGCGAGGCGGCCGCCGATGGAGCGCCCGATCTTCTGGTGCCCGACGTGCCAGGTGGCGCCGGTCGGCTGACGGTGCCCGAGCACGTCACGAGGCGCCGACCCCCGGAGGGGCCGGCGCCTCGAGAAGACAGGCGACCGTCAGCCGACGGGCGCGAGGGCGGCTCCGGCGGACAGCCCGTCGTGGCTGTCGTGCGACCAGCCGCGGCGTGCGGACCACTCGAGGTCCGCGGGCACCGTGTCGGGGATGCTCAGGCCTTCGGCGAGCGCGACCCGGTCGCTGACCTCGCGCAGGACGAGCCACAGGGGCACGTCGAGGGCCTCGCAGATCGAGCCGAGCAGCTCGGACGAGGCTTCCTTCTGACCACGCTCCACCTCGCTCAGGTAACCGAGCGAGACGCGGGCTGCCGAGGAGACCTCGCGCAGGGTGCGCCCCTGCCGCTGCCGCGCGCTACGCAGGACGTCGCCGATCTCACGTCGAAGAACGACCACGGGGCGACCTCCCTTCGTCATGGCCCGATCCACGTGAGCGACGACCGGGGCCGACGACACGGGACGCAACCGTGCTGGATGACTACCGTACCCCGCCGGGCGGACAGCGTCGCGGGTGATCCCGCCGGGGCCTGACTTGTGCGTCACGGTCAGTGCAACGCGCGGGGGGCCGGGCCTGTTCCCGGGGTCCCCGGGGCCGCCCGTCGCGCACCCGGGCCGCCGGGGTCGTCCGGCCCGGTGGCGTCGGCGCGGACGGCGTCGAGCACCAGCGCGAGGACTGCCTCGCGCGCGGCGGCGCGCACCCGTTCGCGCGTCGGCGTCCCGGTCGGGGCGAAGGACCGCACGAGGACGCCCCGCGGTCCGGCGACCGCCACGTGGTACTCACCGGGGGGACGGCCGTCCTGCGGGTCCGGACCGGCGACACCCGTGGTCGCGGCCCCCCACGTCGCACCGAGACGCGCCCGCACACCCGACGCCATCGCGCCCGCGACCTGCGGGTGGACCGCGCCGTGGGCGTCGAGGAGGTCCTGCGGGACGCCGAGGAGCTCGGCCTTGAGGTCCGTCGCGTAGGCGACCACCCCACCACGCAGCACGGCCGAGGCACCCGGCACGTCGACGATCGCGGAGGCCACGGCGCCCCCCGTGAGGGACTCCGCCACCGCGAGCGTCTGACCGGCCGCCGTCAGCAGCCGGACGACCTCGCCCGCCGCCCCGTCCGCGCTCACGCCGCGCTCACACCGCCTCGCGCGCCGCGCGTCGCACCGCCCAGCCGCGGCGCAGGTAGTCCACCCCGGTCACCACCGTCGCGACGAGGGCGGCGCTCATGACCACCCAGGCGAGCGTGGTCGCCCAGTCCGGCAGGCGGTCCAGCGGCAGCAGGAACAACCCGATCGCCACGGACTGCAGCACCGTCTTGAGCTTCCCGCCGCGCGAGGCCGGGATGACGACGAAGCGGAGCACGGCCAGGCGCAGCGCCGTGATCCCCAGCTCCCGGACGAGGATCACGACGGTCACCCACCACGGCAGGTCGCCCAGGGCGGACAACGCCAGCAGGCTGCCGCCCATGAGCGCCTTGTCGGCGATCGGGTCCACGAGCTTGCCCCAGTCGGTGACCTGGTCGCGGCTGCGGGCCAGCCAGCCGTCCAGCCTGTCGGTCGCCGCCGCGAGCACGAAGAGGGCGCACGCGACGGTCCGCCACCCGCCGTCGTCGTCCACCAGCAGCGCCGCGACCACCAGCGGAACGAGCAGGATCCGCACCATGGTGACGACGTTGGCCGGGGTCCACACGGACGCGACGACAGCTGGCACGGGCACCACCCTACGGTCCGCCGAGCCGGACCCGGCCCACGCGCGCGCCGGTACGCGCCCTGGCGCGCGGTAGTGTCGCGGCGTGCCGCGCCATGTCCGCAGCGCGCCGCGCCACCGGCCGGCGCTCCTCGCCGTCTTCCTCGGCGCCGCCCTGGCGACGGGCGGCGTGGCCGGTGCCGCCTGGGCCGGCGTCGGCCCGTTCGCCGCCGACGGCGCGGCGACGAGCGCGACGAGCCCGTCGCCGACGCCCCCGCCGCGCGAGCCCGTCACCCCCACGCCGACGCCGACCCCGACGCCGACGCCGCCACCCGACGCCGTGTTCACGATCCTCGCGGCGGGCGACGTGCTCACCCACGAGTCGGTCAACATCTCGGCCCGCGCGGGCGGTGCGTACGACTTCGGCGCGCTGTTCGCGCCCGTGCAGCCGTTCATCGCCGGCGCGGATCTGGCACTGTGCCACATGGAGGTCCCCGTGGCCCCGGCCGGCTCGTCGCCGTCGGGCTTCCCGATGTTCGGCGCCCCGCCCGAGATCGTGCCGGCGCTGGCGGCCTCCGGGTGGGACGGGTGCTCGACGGCGTCGAACCACTCCGTGGACCGGGGCGCGGCCGGGGTGGTCACGACGCTCGACGCCTTCGACGCGGCCGGGCTCGGGCACGTGGGCACCGCGCGGACGGCCGAGGAGGCCGCCGCACCGCAGATCTACACCCTCGAGCGCGAGGGCCAGACGATCCGGGTGGCGCACATCGCGGCCACCTACGGCACCAACGGCTTGCCCGTCCCCGCCGACAGCCCGTGGATGGTGCAGCTGATCGACGTCGCCGGGATGGTCGCGCAGGCGAACGCCGCGCGGGCGGCGGGCGCCGACGTCGTCGTCGCGAGCGTGCACTGCTGCGTCGAGTACACGAGCAACCCGACGGCGCTCCAGGAGGAGATCGCGAACGGGCTCGCCGCCTCCGGCGCGGTCGACCTCCTCATCGGGCACCACGCCCACGTGCCGCAGCCCGTCGTCGAGCTCCCGGGCGGCCCGCGCGGCGAGGGCATGTGGGTGGCCTACGGGCTCGGCAACTTCGTCTCGAACCAGGGCCCGCACGCCGGCCTCGCCGCGGAGACCCAGAACGGCCTGATGATGCTGGCCCACCTGCGCAAGCCGGCCGACGGGCCGGTGACCGTCGACGGCGTCGAGTGGACCGCGATCACCGTGGACCGGTCGGCAGGGCACCGCGTCGAGTCGCTGTCCGCGGCGGGCGCGGCCGGCGCGGGCGTCGGCACCCTCTCCGCCGAGCAGGTCGCCCAGCGCCGCGGCCTGGTCGCGGGAGTGGCGGGCCCGGCCGCCCCCGAGCTCACCGCGCCGCCGACGCCGACCGGGCCGGCGCCCGTGGTCGAGCGTCGCACCCCGGGGGCCTGACCGGCCTCAGCCGTGCGTGCGGCCCTCCGCCTGCACGCGCTCGGACTCCCCCGCGCCGAACAGCCAGCCCTGGCCGTACTCCCACCCGCAGGCGTGCAGGAACTGCGCCTGCTCGGTCGTCTCGACCCCCTCGGCGATCGTGATCATCTCGAGCTCGCGCGCCAGGGCGCCGAGAGCGCGGCTGACGCGCTGCGCCGCAGGGTCCTCGGGAATGCCCGCCGTGAAGGACATGTCGAGCTTCACGCCGTCCACCGGCAGGTCGCGCAGGTAGGACAGCGGCGCGATGCCCGTGCCGAAGTCGTCCAGCAGGACCGGGACGCCCGCCTCCCGCAGCTCGGCCAGCTCGTGCCGGATCCGGCTCTCGCCGTCCACGAGCCCGGCCTCGGTGAGCTCGATGACGAGGCGTCCGGGCCCCACGCGGTGCCGGGAGAGCGCCATGAGCACCTGGGCCGCCAGCTCGCCGTTGCCGAGCTGGTCGGCCGAGACGTTCACGGACACCCAGCGCCCGGTGTCGGCGGTCCGGGCGAGGTAGGACGCCGCCTGCCAGACGACGTTCGTGCCGAGCGCGACCGCGAGGCCGCCTTCGACGGCCGTCGGCAGGAAGGAACCGGGCAGCAGGAGGCCGCGCTCCGGGTGCTGCCACCGCACGAGGGCCTCGTAGCCGACGACCTGACCGGTGGCCAGCGCGACCGTGGGTTGGTAGTGCAGCACGAGCTCGCCGGTCTCGATCGCGTGCACGAGCTCGGCGGCGGCGCCGTGCTTCGCACCGGCCGTGACCGTCATCGACCTGTCGTAGACCTCGGTGCGGCTGCGCCCGCCGCCCTTCGCCCGGTACAGCGCGGCATCGGCCGCGGCGAGCATGCCCATCGCGCCTGCCGTGAGGATCGCGGGCTCGGCGACGGCGACACCCACGCTGGCGCGGATGGGCAGCTGCCGCCGGTGCGTCCGGACCGGGTTGACGAGTCCCTTGTGGATCGACCCGGCGATCTCGAACGCGATCCGCGCGGCGTCGTCGCCGGTCACGATGATCGCGAACTCGTCGCCGCCCTGGCGTGCGACGAGCCCACGGCCGGCCGTGGCCCCCCGCAGCACGCCTGCCACGTGGATGAGCACGTCGTCCCCGGCCGCGTGCCCGTACCTGTCGTTGATCTGCTTGAACTCGTCGAGGTCGATCGCGAGCACCGCGATCCGGCCCGGAGCGTCCGGCGGCTCGCACGCCCGCTGGAGCACGTCCTGCATCAGCGAGCGGTTCGCCAGGCCCGTGAGCGGGTCGTGCATCGCCCGGTGGGCGAGCGCCTCGGACTGCAGGCGCGACTCCGTGATGTCCCGCATCTGGACGACGAACTGGGCGGGCGCGCCGTCGGCGGCACGCACCAGGACGACGTCCAGCACCACCCACACCACCTGCCCGTCCGGTCGCAGGTAGCGCTTCTCGAGCGAGAACCGCTCCCCCTCCCCCGCCAGCAGACGTTGGACCTGGGCGCGCTCGACGCCCCGGTCGTCCGGGTGGGACAGCGCCGACAGGTCGTGCCCGATCAGCACGGCCGGCTCGACCGCGAACAGCGCCGCCAGCGCCGCGTTGACCTCCTGCAGGCGCCACTGCGGGTCGGCCAGGCCCATCCCGATCGGTGCGTTCTCCATCGCGAGCCGGAACTGCAGCTCGGACTGGGCGAGCGCGGCCCGCACCTCGCGCGGGCCGGTCACGTCGGCCAGCACGGTGAGCAGGTCGCCGTCGCCCGCGCCGACCAGCCGGGTGGAGGCCTGCACCCAGCGCACCGGCCCGCCGGTGTGCGGCAGCGCCCCGACGACGAACGGCGGCGCGTCCGCGCCCTGCCGGCGCCCGAACACCGAAGCAGGCGTGACCTCCTGGCCCTGCTCGGTGACCCAGCGCACCGGGAGCTCGCCGACGCGTCGGCCGACGAGCTGGGCCACGGGCACGTCGAACGTCGCCGCTGCCGCCTCGTTGGCGACGAGCACGGCGCCGGAGGCGGCGTGCACCACCACGCCGTCGCGCCCGGCGCTGAGGACGACGGCGAGCCGCCGTTCGACGGTGGCCGACGCCTCGGCACGCGCGGCCGCGTCGCGACGTCGGGCGAGGACGAGCATGACGACCGCGGCCGTCAGCGCAAGCACCAGGACGGCCAGGGCGACCGTCAGCGGGGTCAGCTCTCCTGGTCCCATGTCCGCCCGCCGTCGTCGTCCGACTGGTCGAACACGTCGTCCTCCTCGGGCGGTTCCCCGCGCAGGAGGGCGAGCGTGGCGGCCAGGTCGTCCGGCGCGACGAGCACCTCGCGGGCCTTGGAGCCCTCCGAGGGACCGACGATCTCGCGGGACTCGAGCAGGTCCATGAGGCGGCCCGCCTTGGCGAAGCCGACCCGCAGCTTGCGCTGCAGCATGGAGGTGGAGCCGAACTGGGTCGAGATGACGAGCTCAGCGGCCTGGAGCAGCAGGTCGAGGTCGTCGCCGATGTCGTCGTCGACCTGCTTGCGAGCCACCGGCGCCGCCACGTCGGTCCGGTACGTCGGCTTCAGCTGGGTCTTCACGTGCGCGACCACGGCGTGGATCTCCGCCTCGGTCACCCACGCGCCCTGGACGCGCATCGGCTTCGCGGCGCCCATCGGCAGGAACAGGGCGTCGCCCTGCCCGATGAGCTTCTCCGCGCCCGGCTGGTCCAGGACGACCCGGCTGTCCGTGAGCGACGACGTCGCGAAGGCCATCCTCGACGGGACGTTCGCCTTGATCACGCCGGTCACCACGTCCACGCTCGGTCGCTGCGTCGCCAGCACCAGATGGATCCCCGCCGCTCGTGCGAGCTGGGTGATCCGCTGGATCGACGCCTCGACGTCCCTGGGTGCCACCATCATGAGATCGGCAAGTTCGTCGACGATCACAAGCAGGTACGGGTAGGGAGCGATGTGACGTTCGCTACCGGGCAAAGGCTTGACCTTGCCCGAGCGGACGCCGGCGTTGAAGTCGTCGATGTGCTTGTAGCCGAACATCGCCAGGTCGTCGTACCGCTGCTCCATCTCGTGCACCACCCACTCGAGGGCCTCCGCGGCCTTCTTCGGGTTGGTGATGATGGGCGTGATGAGGTGCGGGATGCCGTCGTAGACCGTGAGCTCGACGCGCTTGGGGTCCACCAGGATCATGCGGACCTCGTCGGGCGTCGAGCGCATGAGGATCGAGACGATCATCGAGTTGACGAAGCTCGACTTGCCGGCACCCGTCGCGCCCGCCACGAGCATGTGCGGCATCCGGGCGAGGTTCGCGGTGACGTACCCGCCCTCGACGTCCTTGCCGACGCCCATGAGCAGCGGATGCTCGCTCTTGCGGGCCGGTGCGGAGCGGAGCACGTCACCGAGCGAGACGACCTCGCGGTCGGTGTTCGGGATCTCGATGCCGATGGCGGACTTGCCGGGGATCGGGGACAGGATGCGCACGTCGGCGCTGGCGACCGCGTAGGCGATGTTGCGGCTGAGGGCGGTCACCCGCTCCACCTTGATGCCCGGGCCGAGCTCGACCTCGTACCGGGTCACCGTCGGGCCGCGCGTGAAGCCGGTGACCTGCGCGTCGATCTCGAACTCGTCGAGGACGTTCGTGAGCGCCTCGACCACGCGGTCGTTCGCGGCCGAGCGCACCTTGTGGGGCATGCCCTTGGCCAGGAGGTCCTCTGACGGCAGCACGTAGATCACGTCGCCGTCGAGCATCGGCTGCTCACCGCGCGGTGGCGGTGCCTGGTCGGGCGGCGGCGCGAGGACGGCGGCCGCGCGCGGCGGCGCGACGACGGCCGTGACCACGGCGTCCGCGGGCTCGACCTCCACCACGTCGGTCACCGGCTCGTCGTCGTCCCACGGGACGGGCTCCGGACGTGCGCCGCGGCCGCGCAGGCGGCTCGGCTTGGCGGGCGCGTCGGCCTTGGTCCGCGAGTCCGGCTCGGACGGCTCCGCGTCCGGCTCGCCGCCGCGACGGCCGGTCGCCCAGGCCACGGCCTGCCGCAGGCGCGGCACCACCTGGTGCACGGGCGTGGCGGTCAGCACCAGCACGCCGAAGACACCGGCCAGCAGCAGCAGCGGGACGGTCACCCAGGCCGTGACCAGCGTCTCGAGCGGCGTGGCCACGACGTACCCGACCACACCCCCGGCGGCGCGGACCGGCTCGAAGCCGTCCGACGGCGACGGGAGTCCGGCGTCGAGGTGGACGAGCCCGCACGCCGCGAGCAGGAGCGCCGTGATGCCGATGCCCATGCGCCCGTTCGCCTGCACCCGGTCGGGGTGGCGCATGAGCCGGACGGCGCCGGCGACCAGCAGCACGGGGACGACGAGGCCCACGACGCCGAAGGTCCCCGCGACGGCGTTGTGCACGACGTCGCCGGCGGTGCCGGACAGTCCCCACCACTCGCGCGCCGCGACGACGACCGCCAGCCCGACGAGGGCGAAAGCGATGCCGTCCCGGCGGTGCGCAGGATCGAGGTCGCGCGCGCCCTGGCCGATGTGCCGGGCGGCCCCGCCCACGAGGTGCGCGCCGCCCATCCAGACCCCGCGGACCATGCGCACGGGCAGCGACCGGCGCGGCGGGGGCGCCGGACGCGCGCCGCGCGCGGGTGGGCGCGCCGAGCCACCGCCGCGCGGCGCGCCCGCTGCGGCGGCTCGGGACGTCCCGCGGGGCGCAGCGCGCCCGGCGGTCGCGGAGGTCCGGCCGGCCATGGCGTCCACGGTACCTGCGCGCACCCGCCGAGCCCGGGACGGGCGCGGCCCGTGTCGTGGGCGGACCACCAGCCCGCTCACGCGGTCAGGAGCCCGATGCCGAGCGTGAGGACGCCTGCGGCCAGCACGGCGGCGCCGACGGGCAGGAGCCAGACCGCCCGGTTGGGCCTGGTCCGGTCCCGTCCCATCGCCGAGAAGAAGAAGCCCATCGGCATCAGCACCGCGGCGACGAGGACGCCGGTCCTGGCCAGCCACAGCCACGCTCCCTCGAGCGCGGTGACCTCGGCCAGCAGCAGGCAGACGAGCCCGAGCAGCACGAGGACGCCGGCGTGCGCGTGCCCGGCGCGGAAGAAGCGCCGCTGGAACTCGGTGGCCGGGACCTTGCCGGTCGCGACGGCGACGAGGAACCCCCCGCCCGCCTCGATGGTGACGATGGTGAGCAGGACGATCCCGGCGGTGACGCGGGCCTCCTCGGCGAGCTCGATCATGGCGCCTCCCAGGTGCGTGACATCGTTTCAGAACATTGTTATGAAACGATGTTACGGAACAGCCGTCAAGCCCTATGCTGACGCCGTGCCCCGGCCCCGAGTCCACGACGACGCGCTCCGCGCGCGCATGCTCGAGGTCACGTCGGAGCTCGTCTCGACGGCCGGCACGGCCGCCGTCACGGTCCGCGAGGTCGCTCGCCTCGCGGGGACGTCGTCGTCGGCCGTCTACGCGCTGTTCGGCAGCCGCGACGCGCTCCTGGCCGAGGTCGCCGAGGAGGGCTTCCGGCGCTTCGGCGCGCACCTGGCGGCCGTGGCGCGCACGGCCGACGCCGGCCACGACCTGCTCGCCCTCGGCCTCGCCTACCGCCGCAGCGCGCTCGCCGACCCGCACTTCTACCGCGTCATGTTCGACCGGCCGCGACCCGGTGCACCGCGCCCGGCCGAGCGCGAGACGTTCAGGACCCTGCGCGACGCCGTCGCCCGGGTGCTGGCGACCGGCGACGCCGACGAGGTCGCCTACGCGCTCTGGGCGCAGGTGCACGGCCTGGTCGCGCTCGAGCTCGCCGGGCTGCTGCCCGGCGACGCCGACGAGCGCGCCGACCGCTACACGCGTGCGCTGCGCGCCGCCGGTCGCGCCGCCTTCGGCTAGGCCTCGATCACCACGGGGATGATCATCGGGCGTCGCCGGAGCCGGTTCGCGGCCCACCGGCCGACCACCCGGCGCACCACCTGCTGCAGCTGCTGGGCGTCGACCGTGCCGGCCGTCACCGCGTCCTCCAGGGCGCGCGTGACGTCAGGGAGGATCTGGGTGAAGACCTCGTCGTCCTCCGCGACGCCACGAGCGTTGATCGTCGGGCCCGCGAGGACCTTGCCGGACTGGGAGTCCACCACGGCGAAGACCGAGATGAAGCCCTCCTCGCCGAGGATCCGCCGGTCCTTGAGCTCGGCGTCGGTGATGCCGCCGACGCTCGAGCCGTCGACGTACACGTTGCCGCACGGCACCGCACCGACGATCCGCGCCTGACCACCCGCGAGGTCCACGACGACGCCGTCCTCCGCGAGCACGACGTTCTCCACCGGTACGCCGCTGCGCACCGCGATGGCGCCGTTGGCCACGAGGTGGCGGACCTCCCCGTGCACCGGCATCACGTTGCGCGGGCGCAGGATGTTGTAGCAGTAGAGCAGCTCGCCGGCGCTCGCGTGGCCCGAGACGTGCACCCGCGCGCTCCCCTGGTGCACGACGCGCGCACCGAGCCTGGTCAGGCCGTTCACCACGCGGAACACCGCGTTCTCGTTCCCGGGGATCAGGGACGACGCGAGGATCACGGTGTCGCCGCGGCCGACCTCGATCTTGTGGTCGCGGTTCGCCATCCGCGACAGGGCGGCCATCGGCTCGCCCTGCGAGCCCGTGCACATGAGCACCTGCTCCTGGGGCGGGAGCCGGTCGATCTCCTTGGCGTCGACGAGGACGTCCTCGGGCACGTGCAGGTAGCCCAGGTCGGCCGCGATGCCCATGTTCCGCACCATCGAGCGACCGATCAGTGCCACCTTGCGGCCGTGCGCGGCGGCGGCGTCGAGCACCTGCTGCACGCGGTGCACGTGCGAGGCGAACGACGCCACGATCACGCGCTGCTCCGCCTCGGCGAAGAGCTTGTCGATCACCGGGCCGATCTCGACCTCCGGCGTGATGAAGCCCGGCACCTCGGCGTTGGTGGAGTCGACCATGAACAGGTCGACCCCCTCCTCCCCCAGGCGCGCGAAGGCGCGCAGGTCGGTGATCCGGCCGTCCAGCGGCAGCTGGTCCATCTTGAAGTCGCCGGTGTTGAGCACGGTCCCCGCGGGGGTGCGGATGAAGACCGCGAGCGCGTCCGGGATGGAGTGCGTCACCGCGACGAACTCGCAGTCGAACACCCCGAACCGCTCGCGCTGCCCCTCCTTCACCCCGAGCGTGAACGGGGTGATGTTGTGCTCGCGCAGCTTCGCCTCGACGAAGGCGAGCGTGAGCTGCGAGCCGACCACGGGGATGTCCGGGCGCAGCCGGAGCAGGTACGGCACGGCGCCGATGTGGTCCTCGTGGCCGTGCGTGAGGACGAGCGCCTCGACGTCGTCCAGCCGGTCGGCGATGTAGTCGAAGTCCGGCAGGATCAGGTCGACGCCCGGCTGGTGGTCCTCGGGGAAGAGCACGCCGCAGTCGATGACGAGCAGGCGCCCGTCGTACTCCAGGACGCTCATGTTCCGGCCGATCTCGCCGAGGCCGCCGAGCGGGACCACCCGCAGCGTTCCGGGCGCGAGAACGGGGGGCAGACCGAGCTCGGGGTGGGGGTGGGACATGGAACCTCCGGTCAGGGCAGCAGGCCGGTGGCGACGAGCACGCTACGCACGTGCTCCGTCTCGGCCTCGTCGGCGCCCACGTGGGGCAGCCGCATCGTGGCGCTGGGGATGAGCCCCAGCAGGTGCAGGGCGGTCTTGGACCGCAGGGCTCCGTTCCCGGAGCCACCGATGACGTCGATCACGGGCAGCAGGTCCGCGAACTGGGTCCGCGCCGCGGCGACGTCGCCGTCGTCGAAGGCGCGGATGACGGCGGCGAGCTCGTCGCCGACGATGTGGGCGGCCATGCTGACGAGGCCGACGGCACCGACCGCCAGGAACGGGAGCAGGAGACCGTCGTCGCCCGAGTACCAGGCCAGGCCGGTGCGCGCGATCCGCGGCAGCGCCGCCTGCGGGTCACCGGTGGCGTCCTTCAGGGCGACGATGCGCGGGTGCTCGGCGAGGCGGTCCAGCGTGGCGTCCGCGTACCGGACGGCCGTGCGGCCGGGCACGTCGTAGAGCATCACCGGCAGGTCCGTCGCGTCCGCGACCGCCACGGTGTGCCGGTAGACGCCCTCCTGCGAGGGCCGCGAGTAGTAGGGCGTGACGACGAGCAGGCCGTGCGCGCCGGCGTCGGCGGCCTGCTCGGCCATCCGCACGGCGTGCGCGGTGTCGTTGGAGCCGGCGCCCGCCAGGACCATCGCCCGGTCGCCGACCGCCTCGACCACCGCGCGGACGAGCTCGGCCTTCTCTGGCGCGTGGGTGGTCGGGGCCTCCCCCGTGGTCCCGTTGAGCACCAGGCCGTCGTGCCCGTGGTCCACCAGGTGCTTCGCGAGCGCGACCCCGGCAGCGACGTCGACGGCGCCGTCCGGCGCCATGGGCGTGACCATCGCCGTCAGCAGCGCGCCGAACGGCCGGGATGTCGCGGGAGCCATGGCGCACAACCTACCGTCGGTGCCGCTCACGGTGCCCCGGCGTTCCGGAGCCTGACCGTCCCCGCGGCCACCGTCCCACGCACCGCCCACCCCGGGCGCCTCAGACCCGCTCGAGAGACCGGAACCGGTAGCGCAGCCCGGTGCGCGAGGTGTGCCAGCCGCCGTCCGCAGGGTCGACGGCGAGCTCGCGCCACCCCTGGTCCAGCCGCGGTGCCCGGACCCCCGTCCCGACCACGACGTCGACGTCGGTCACCTCGACGCGGTGCACCAGGTCGAGCGTCTCGGCGTAGACCTGCGCCCCGCCGACCACCCACGCCGCGCGGTCGCCGACCACGCGGAGTGCCTCGGCGACGTCGTGCACGACCGTGGCGCCGGGCGCTGACAGGTCGCGCCGGGACAGCACGACGTTCTCCCGCCCTGGCAGCGGCCGGAAGGCGTCGGGCAGCGACTGCCAGGTGGCACGACCCATGACGACGACGTGCCCGGCCGTCAGGGCGCGGAAGTGCGCGAGGTCCTCGGGGAGCGACCACGGAAGGCCGCCGTCGCGGCCGATCACGCCGTCGACCGACTGTGCCCAGATCGCCGCGAGGTGAAGCCGACTCGTCACGGCGCCCCTCAGACCGCGATCGGGGCGGCGATACCCGGGTGGTGCTGGTAGCCGACCACCTCGACGTCCTCGAACGCGTAGTCGAAGATCGACGCCGCCCGGCGCAGCCGCAGCTGCGGGAACGGGTACGGCTCACGTGCGAGCTGTGTGGTCACCTGCTCGACGTGGTTGTCGTAGATGTGGCAGTCGCCGCCGGTCCACACGAAGTCGCCGGGCTCGAGGTCGGTCTGCTGGGCGACCATGTGCGTGAGCAGGGCGTAGGAGGCCAGGTTGAACGGCACCCCGAGGAACAGGTCCGCGCTGCGCTGGTAGAGCTGGCAGGAGAGCCGGCCGTCGGCGACGTAGAACTGGAAGAACGCGTGGCACGGCGCGAGCGCCATCGCCGGCAGCTCGGCGACGTTCCACGCCGAGACGATGTGCCGGCGCGAGTCCGGGTCGCGTCGGATGCCCTCGATCAGCGCGGCGATCTGGTCGACGTGGCCGCCGTCGGGCGTGGGCCAGGAGCGCCACTGGACGCCGTAGACCGGGCCGAGCTCGCCGGCGGTGTCCGCCCACTCGTCCCAGATGGTCACACCGTGCTCGCGCAGCCAGCCGACGTTGGACTCCCCGCGCAAGAACCACAGCAGCTCGTAGACGATCGAGCGCAGGTGGACGCGCTTGGTCGTGACGAGCGGGAACCCGGCCGACAGGTCGAAGCGCATCTGGTGGCCGAAGACGCTCCGCGTCCCCGTGCCGGTGCGGTCCCCCTTGGCGACCCCCTCCGCGAGGACCCGGCGCAGCAGGTCCTCGTACTGCGTGTCCACGGGGGCGTCGACGGGGTTGTCGACGGGAGCAGAGGTCGGCTGCGGCATGCGCCCCAGGGTAGGCCCGGCCACCGACGCCCCGGTGCGGACGCGCGATACTCGGGACGTGCCCACCCTCCCCCGACCTGCGAGCGACCGGCCGTGACCGACGGCGGCCGGCGGGCGGTCGTCCGGCAGGCGCTGTCCGTGGCGACCGCCACCGGTCTGTACGGCGTCTCGTTCGGCGCCCTGTCCGTGGCCGCCGGGCTCGACGTCTGGCAGACGGCGGCGCTGAGCCTCCTCATGTTCACCGGTGGTTCGCAGTTCGCGTTCGTCGGCGTCCTGGGTGCGGGTGGCGCGGGTGTCGCCGCCGTCGGGACCGCCGCGCTGCTGGGTGCGCGCAACGCCCTCTACGGGGCTGCGATGGCGCCGCTGCTGCGGGCCACCGGGGCCCGGCGCCTGGCCGCGGCCCACGTCACCATCGACGAGTCGACAGCGGTGGCGACCGCGCAGCGGACACCGGAGCTGGCGCGCACGGGCTTCTGGTGGACCGGCGTGGGCGTCTTCGTGCTCTGGAACGCGTTCACGCTGCTGGGAGCGCTCGTCGGCAACGCCATCGGCGACCCCCGGCGCTGGGGGCTCGACGCGGCGGCGGCCGCGGCCTTCCTCGCCCTGCTGTGGCCCCGCCTGGCGGCCGGTCGGGCCACGCGGCTCGTGGCCGTGGGCGCCGTCGTCGTGGCACTCGCGCTGACGCCGGTCGCCCCGGCGGGGATCCCCGTCCTGGCCGCCGCGGCGGTCGCGGTGGCCGTGGGCTGGCGCGCACCGGGGCCGGCCCTCGGCCGCGCGAGCGGGACGGCGGGGCGCGCGTGAGCGACGCCGGGGTCTGGGCGGCCGTCGTGGCCGCGAGCGCCGTGTGCTTCGCCACGAAGTACGCCGGCCACCGCGTGCCCGAGCACTGGCTGGCGCACCCGCGCGTCGCCCGGATCGCCGCCCTGGTCACGGCCGCGCTCCTGGCCGCCCTGGTCGCCGTGCAGACGTTCACGCGAGGTCAGGTCCTGGTGCTGGACGCGCGGCTCGCCGCGCTGGCCGCCGCAGCCGTGGCGCTCGCCCTCCGGGCGCCGTTCCTCGTCGTCGTGGTGCTCGCGGCCCTGGTCGCGGCCGGGCTCCGCGCCCTCACCGGCCTGTAGCGTGCCGGGGTGGCCCTCTTCCGCGACACCGCCGACGTCTCCGTGCGACCCGCCGTCCCGGGCGACGACGCCGTGATCACCCGCGTCCAGCTGCGGGCGTGGCGCGTCAGCCACGCCCGGGCGCTGGGCGCCGAGGTGCTCGAGAGCCTCGACGCGGCCGCCGTGCGCGAGCTCTGGGCCGAGGCCATCACAGCCCCGCCCACACCCGCGCACCGCGTCCTGGTGGCCTGCGACGGCCCGCGCGTCGTCGGCTTCGCGGCGACCGCGCCCGCCGGCGACGAGGCCGTCGAGGTGCTCGCCCTCGAGGTCGACCCGGACCACCAGAAGGGCGGCCACGGGTCCCGGCTCCTCGCCGCGTGCGTGGACCTCGCCCGCGAGGACGGCGCCCGCTCGATCAGCACCTGGGTGCTCGACGACGACCCCGCGCGCGAGCAGTTCCTCGCCGGTTCGGGCCTGGGTCCCGACGGCGCGGAGCGTCCGCTCTCCGATGCGGGGGCACCCGTCGAGCGACGCTGGGTCGCCGAGATCTAGCCGGCTGCCGGGGTCTCGCCGCCGGCGCGGGGCGCGGCACGGCGCAGCCGGGCCGCCGTCCGCAGCGCCGCCCTGGCCCGACGCCGGTCGCGCGCCGCGTCGTAGGCGAAGCCCAGGCGGAACCAGGCACGCCAGTCCTCGGGCGCCGCCTCCACCGCGTCCCGGGCGGGCGCGAACGCGGCGTCGGCCGCCGCCCGGTCCACGCGGCCGCTCGGCCGGCGCGGGAGGTCGTCCACCGGCAGGCTCCCTGCCGCTGCGAGCTCGTCGGCCATCCGCTGCACCTGGATCGCGAGCCACCACTCACGGGCCAGCAGCCACAGCGCGAGCACCGGCAGCACCAGGACGGCGGCGCCCATGCCGACGGCGAGCGGCTCCCCGGTCGCGACGAGGGCCACGCCTGCCCGGCCCGCCACGACCATGTACAGCAGCAGGAGCAGGGTGATGACGACGGCCCCCGCGAGGGCGGGCAGCATCCGTCGACGGCCGGTGTCGCTCACGCGAGGTCGAGGTAGTGCTCGAGGCCGACGGTCAGACCCGGACGCGCGCCGACCGACCGCGTCGCCAGGAGGACGCCGGGCATGAAGGAGGCCCGGTCGAGCGAGTCGTGGCGGATCGTCAGCAGCTCCCCGGGATTGCCGAGCAGCACCTCCTGGTGGGCGACCAGGCCGCGCAGCCGCACCGCGTGCACGTGCACCCCGTCGACGACGGCGCCCCGCGCGCCGTCGAGCGCGGTGGTCGTCGCGTCCGGTGCCGGGGCGACGCCGGCGGCCTCGCGCGCCGCCGCGATCGCCTGGGCCGTGTGCCGGGCGGTGCCGCTCGGCGCGTCGACCTTGTCCGGGTGGTGCAGCTCGACGACCTCGACGGACTCGAACCAGCGCGCGGCCTTGGCGGCGAACGCCATCGTGAGGACGGCACCCAGCGCGAAGTTGGGTGCCACGAGCACGCCGACCGACGGCGCCTCGACCAGGTGGTCGCGCACGCGCTGCAGCGCGGGCTCCGTCCATCCGCTGGTGCCGACGACCGCGTGCACGCCGGCGTCGACGAGGGCGTGCACGTTGGCCTCGGTGACGCCGGGCACCGTGAAGTCGACCGCCACCCGGGCACCGGCCGCGCGCACCTCGGCGACGTCGTCGTCCGCGTCGAGCGCGGCGACCAGGTCGAGGTCCGGGGCCGCCTCGACGGCGGCGATCACGGCACGTCCCATGCGGCCTGCGGCGCCGAGCACCGCGACGGGGATCTGGCTCACGGGCGCCACAGTAGCGGCCGGCCTCAGTCGGCGAACGGGCCGACCTGAACGATGGACCTCGGCATGGCGGCGAGCTCCGCGGCCAGGACGCGGACGTCGTCCGGCGTGACGGCCTGGATGCGCGCGAGCGACTCCGCCTGGCTCATGAGCTCGCCGTGGACGAGCTCCGCCTTGCCCAGGCGCGTCATCCGCGAGCCCGTGTCCTCCAGGCCGAGCACCAGGCCACCCGAGAGCTGGCCGAGGGCGCGCTCGTGCTCTGCGGCGGTGATGCCGTCGGCGGCGCACCGGTCCCACTCGCTGCCGAGCAGCGCGACCACGTCGTCGACCTTCGCCGGCGCGCAGCCGGCGTACAGACCGAGGAAGCCCGTGTCCGCGTGCCCGGAGGAGAACGCGTACACGGAGTACGCGAGCCCGCGCTTCTCCCGGATCTCCTGGAACAGCCGCGACGACATCCCGCCGCCGAGCACCGTGGTGAGGACCGACAGCGCGTACCGCCGGTCGTCGGCCGACGGCAGCGCGAGGCCGCCGAGGATCACGTTGGCCTGCTCGGTCGCGCGGTGCACCGTGAGCTCGACCGGGCCGGCGTCGATCGCGGCCGGGCTCGAGTCCCGCCGGGGTGCCGGACGGGCGTCCGGGTCCAGGTCCCAGCCCCCGAGCCGGGCGGCCTCGAGGACCTGCGCGCACAGCGCGTCGTGGTCCACGCCACCCGCCGCCGTCACCACGAGCGTCGACGGCCGGTAGTGCTCGGCGTAGTGGTCGTGCACGGCGGCGCGCGGGACGGCCCGGATGGTCGCGGGCGTGCCCCCGATCGGCCGGCCGAGCGGGTGCGCGCCGAGCACCGCTGCCGCGAACTGCTCGTGCGCGACGTCGGACGGGTCGTCGTCGTTCATCGCGAGCTCTTCGAGGATGACCCCGCGCTCGACCTCGAGCTCCTCCTCGTCGAGGAGGGCGGACGTCACCATGTCCATGATCACGTCGACGGCCATCGGCAGGTCGGTGTCACGCACCCGCGCGTAGTAGCAGGTGTGCTCCTTGCCGGTGGCCGCGTTCGCCTCGCCCCCGACGGCGTCGAACGCCTCCGCGATGTCCATGGCGGTGCGCCGCGGGGTGCCCTTGAACAGCAGGTGCTCGAGGAAGTGCGTCGAACCGTGGTGGCCGTCGCGCTCGTCGCGCGAGCCCACGCCCACCCAGGCGCCGATGGTCGCCGACCGCAGCCCGGGCATGTGCTCCGTGAGCACCCGGATCCCGCCGGGCAGGACGGAACGGCGCACGATGGCGCCGCCGTCCTGCTCGGCGGTCAGCTCCGCGCCCGGCTCACCGGGCGCGACGAGCGGCAGATCCAGGGGCATCAGGCGTCGGCGTCGGTCGCCTCGGCGGGCTCGGCGGACGCGCCGCCCTCCGCCTTCTCCTCCTCGACCACGGCGTGCAGCGAGAGCTTGCCGCGCGGGTCGATCTCGGCGATCTCCACCTGGACCTTCTGGCCGACGGCGAGGACGTCCTCGACGTTCTCGACGCGCTTGCCACCGACGAGGCGACGGATCTGCGAGATGTGCAGGAGGCCGTCCTTGCCGGGGGTGAGCGAGACGAACGCGCCGAACGTCGTGGTCTTCACGACGGTGCCGACGTACCGCTCGCCGATCTCCGGCATCGTCGGGTTCGCGATGGCGTTGACCATCGCGCGTGCGGCCTCGGCCGACGGACCGTCGACCGCGCCGATGTAGACCGTGCCGTCGTCCTCGATCGTGATGTCGGCGCCGGTCTCGTCCTGGATCTGGTTGATCATCTTGCCCTTCGGGCCGATGACCTCGCCGATCTTGTCGACCGGGACCTTCACCGTGATGATCCGCGGGGCGTAGGGCGACATCTCGTCCGGGCCGTCGATGGCCTCGGCCATGACGTCCAGGATGTGCAGACGGGCCTCCTTGGCCTGCGTCAGCGCGCCGGCCAGGACGTCGGCGGGGATGCCGTCGAGCTTCGTGTCGAGCTGGATCGCCGTGACGAAGTCCTTGGTGCCCGCGACCTTGAAGTCCATGTCACCGAAGGCGTCCTCGGCGCCGAGGATGTCGGTCAGCGCGGCGTACCGCGTCTGGCCGTCCACCTCGTCGGAGACCAGGCCCATCGCGATGCCCGCGACCGGCGCGCGCAGCGGCACGCCCGCGTTGAGCAGCGACAGCGTCGAGGCGCAGACCGAGCCCATCGACGTCGAGCCGTTGGAGCCCAGGGCCTCGGAGACCTGGCGGATCGCGTAGGGGAACTCCTCGCGGCTCGGCAGGACGGGGATCAGGGCCCGCTCGGCGAGGGCGCCGTGGCCGATCTCGCGGCGCTTCGGGGAGCCGACGCGGCCGGTCTCACCGGTCGAGTAGGGCGGGAAGTTGTAGTTGTGCATGTAGCGCTTGCGCGTCTCCGGGGAGAGCGTGTCGAGCATCTGCTCCATGCGCAGCATGTTCAGCGTGGTGACGCCCATGATCTGGGTCTCGCCGCGCTCGAACAGGGCCGACCCGTGGGTCCGCGCGAGGATGTCGACCTCGGCCGACAGGCTGCGGATGTCGCGGAGGCCGCGGCCGTCGATGCGGAACCCGTCGGTGAGGATGCGGCGCCGGATGACCTTCTTGGTCACCGAGCGGATGGCCGCGGAGATCTCCTTCTCGCGACCCTCGAACTGCTCGGCCAGCTCGGCGCGGACCTCGTCCTTGATCTCGTCGAGGCGGTTCTCCCGCGTCTGCTTGTCGGCGATCGAGAGGGCCTCGGACAGGCGACCCTCCGCGACGCGCTCGACGACCTCGTAGACGTCGGCCTGGTAGTCCGGGAACAGCGGGAACTCCCGCGTCTCCTTCGCCGCCTTGGCGGCGAGCGCGGCCTGCGCCTCGCACAGCACGCGGATGAACGGCTTGGCGGCCTCGAGGCCCTCGGCCACGACCTCCTCCGACGGCGCGGTCGCGCCCTCGGAGATGAGGTTCCAGGCGCCCTCGGGAGCCTCGGCCTCGATCATCGCGATCGCGACGTCGTCACCGACGACGCGGCCGGCCACGACCATGTCGAACGTGGCGCGCGCGCGCTCCTCGTACCGCGGGAAGGCGACCCACTGGCCCTCGATGAGCGCGATGCGCACGCCGGCCACCGGGCCCGAGAACGGCAGGCCGGAGATCTGCGTGGAGATCGACGCGGCGTTGATCGCCAGGACGTCGTACGCGTCCTCGGGGTGCAGCGACAGCACGGTGATGACGACCTGGACCTCGTTGCGCAGGCCCTTGACGAACAGCGGGCGCAGCGGGCGGTCGATCAGGCGGCACGCGAGGATCGCCTCGGTCGAGGGACGCCCCTCGCGCCGGAAGAACGAGCCGGGGATCTTGCCGACGGCGTACTGCCGCTCCTCGACGTCCACGGTCAGGGGGAAGAAGTCGAACTGGTCGCGGGGCGACTTGCCCGCCGTCGTGGTCGACAGCAGCGTGGTGTCGCTGTCGAGGTAGGCGACGACGGAGCCGGCGGCCTGCTTGGCCAGGCGACCGGTCTCGAAACGGACGGTGCGGGTGCCGAAGCGGCCGTTGTCGATGACGGCCTCGGCGAACTGGATCTCGGGTCCCTCCACGGGATGCCCTCCTTCGGGAGAAGGCCCGGGCGCGCGGCGGTCTTCGATCGAGGTCCGCGGACCGTCCGGCGCTGCCGCTCGTTCCGCGAGCCACTACCGAGGACCGGACGTCGGCCGGGAGTGGTCTGGATGGAGTTGTAGGGCGCGCCGGAGGTCCGGCGCCTGACACCGAGCCAGCCCGGACCCCACGGGTCCGGGCTGGCTCGGGACGTTCAGCGACGCAGGCCGAGGCGCTCGATGAGGCTCCGGTAGCGCTCGATGTCGACCTTCTGCAGGTAGCCGAGGAGGCGACGCCGCTGGCCGACGAGGAGCAGCAGGCCACGACGGCTGTGGTGGTCGTGCTTGTGCTGCTTGAGGTGCTCGGTCAGGTCCTTGATGCGCTGCGTCAGCATCGCGATCTGGACCTCCGGGGAGCCGGTGTCGTTCGGTCCGGTGGCGTACTCGGCCATGATGCGCTGCTTGGTTGCGGCGTCGAGGGGCACAGGCTCTCCTTGGGATACTCGTTGCGCGGCGCACCGGGGCACATCCACCCGGGCACTGGGATCCGCGGCCGATCAGACGGCGACGAAAGAGTATCAGTGGTCGGACGGGCCGCCCAACACGAGCGGTCCGCGCGCCAGCAGCTCACGCGTGCGCGCGACGTCGTCGTACATCTGCTCGACCAGGGCCTGCACCGAGTCGAAGCGCAGCGTGGGCCGCAGGCGCTCGACGAGCTCGAGGACGACCTCCTCGCCGTAGAGCTCGAGGTCCGTGCGGTCGGGGACGTGCGCCTCGACCCGCCGGTCACCGCCGTCGAACGTGGGGTTGGTGCCGATCGAGATCGCCACCGGCAGGTAGCCGTCCGGGGCGTCGGCCGGACGCTGCGGGCGTCGCATCCAGCCGGCGTAGACGCCATCGGCGGGCACGAAGCCCGTGATCTGCCCGAGGTTGGCCGTCGGGAAGCCGAGGGTGCGCCCCCGCGCGTCGCCGTGCACGACCTCCCCGCGCAGGCGGTGCGGCCGACCGAGCACCTCGGCGGCCGCGCCCACCTCGCCGTCGGAGAGCAGCTCGCGGATCCAGGTGGACGACCAGCGCCGCTGCGGGTCCCGCCCCCCGTGCACGTCCTCGATGACCTCCACGCGGAAGCCGTACCGCTCCCCCAGCTCGACCATGGTGCGCAGGTCGCCCACGTTGCCCCGGCCGAAGCGCACGTCCCGCCCGATGACGACGGTCGTCGCGCCCAGCCCCTCGACGAGGTACCGGCGGACGAACTCCTCCGGCGTGGCCGAGGCGAACTCCAGCGTGTACGTGACGACGAGGACGGCGTCCAGACCCGTCTGGGCGAGCAGCTCGAGACGGTCGGCCAGCCCGGTGATGAGGTCCGGCGCGTCGTCCGGGCGGTGCACCCGGGCCGGGTGCGGGTCGAAGGTGACCGCGACGGCGGCCCCGCCGGCCGCGCGCGCGTCGGCGACCATCCGCCCGAGGACGGCCCGGTGGCCTCGGTGCACGCCGTCGAAGTTGCCGATCGTGACGACCGAGGGGCCGAAGCCCGGGGGGACGTCGGCGAGGTCGAACCAGCGGTGCACGCGCCTAGCCTGCCACGACCTGGGACCGACGCCGTCAGGCGTCCGCCGGCCCGGTCCCCGCCGGCCGGAGCACGAGCACCGGGCGAGCCCGGTCACCGCGCTCGTCGGCGAGCAGGGCCACGACACCGCCGTCGGGCGCGAAGGCCGCCACCGGGGCCTGCGCCGTGCCACGGCAGGACGGGTCCGCCGCGATGCGTCGGCCGAACGACAGCTCGCGCGCCTCCTCCTCCGTGAGCTCGCGCACGGGGAAGGCCGCGCGCGCGGCATCGGCCAGGGGCAGCACCGCGAACTCCTCGCCCAGCTGCTCGAGCGTGCGCGCGACGTCGAGCCCGTAGCCGCCCACGCGGGTGCGGCGCAGGGCCGTCAGGTGCCCGCCGACGCCGAGCGCGCCGCCGAGGTCCCGCGCGAGCGCGCGGATGTAGGTCCCGGACGAGCACACGACGGTGACGTCCAGGTCGAGCACGGGCACCCCGTCGTGCGCGGCCGCGCGGCTCGCGCCGACATCGAACCGGTGCACGACGACGGGACGGGCCGCGAGCACGACGTCCTCCCCCGCGCGGACGCGGGCGTAGGCCCGGCGCCCGTCGACCTTGATCGCGCTGACCGACGACGGCACCTGCTCGATGGGGCCCGTGAGCGCCGCCACCCCCGCCGCGACGGCCTCCGGCGTGACGCCCGACGCGTCGACGAGGGCGGTGGTCTCGCCCTCGTCGTCGTCGGTGGTCGTCGCCACGCCGAGACGGATGGTCGCGGCGTACTCCTTGTCCGCACCCACGACGTAGGTGAGCAGCCGCGTCGCCCGTTCGATGCCGAGCACCAGGACGCCCGTCGCCATGGGGTCGAGCGTGCCGGCGTGCCCGACCTTGCGGGTCCCCGCCAGCCGCCGCACGCGCGCGACGACGTCGTGGCTGGTCAGCCCGGCCGGCTTGTCGACGACGACGAGGCCGTCGGTCACCGGTCGGCCGCCTCCGGCTCGTCGTCCTCGTCGTCCGCGCCGTCCTCGTCCGCGGGGTGGCGGTAGGGGTCGGCGTCGCCGGCGTACTGGGCGCTGGCGGCCAGCGCGGCCACCTCGGCGTCACGCCGCGCGGCCTCGCGCAGCGCCTCGGCGATGCTCGCGGCGGTCTCGGGGACGGCATCGGGCACGAACTCGAGGGTGGGCGTCAGGCGGACGCCGGTCTGCTTGCCGACCTCGGAGCGGATCAGACCCTTGGCCGACTCCAGCGCGGCGGCGGAGTCCGCCCGGGCGGCCTCGTCACCGAGCACCGTGTAGAACACGGACGCGTGCTGGAGGTCGCCGGTCACGCGCACCGCGGTGACGGTGACGAAACCGAGGCGGGGGTCCTTGACGCGGCCGTCGAGCATGCGCGCGACGATCTCCTGGATCCGCTCGGCGAGCTTGGTGGCCCGGGGGTGGTCGACCATGGCGTGCGTCCCTTCACATCGTGCGGGCGTGCACCGTCACCTGGCCCGATGCCCGCCGGCCCAGTCCCCCGCAGGAGACTGGGCCGGCAGGCACCAGCGTCAGGCGCGGGGCTTCTCCCGCATCTCGTACGTCTCGATCACGTCGTCCACCTCGATGTCGTTGAACGACCCGAGGCCGATACCGCACTCGTAGCCCTCGCGGACCTCGGTGGCGTCGTCCTTGAAGCGCTTGAGCGAGTCGATGGAGAGGTTGTCCCCGATGACCGTGCCCTTGCGCAGGACGCGCGCCTTGGCGTTGCGGCGGATGATCCCGGACCGGACGAGCGAACCGGCGATGTTGCCGAAGCGGCTGGAGCGGAAGACCTCGCGCACCTCGGCGGTACCGAGCTGCACCTCCTCGTACTCCGGCTTGAGCATGCCCTTGAGGGCCGCCTCGACGTCGTCGATCGCCTGGTAGATGACCGAGTAGAACCGGACGTCCACACCCTCGCGCTCGGCGAGCTCCTCGACGCGCTCCGCGAACTTCACGTTGAAGCCGATGATGATCGCGTTGTCGACCGTCGCCAGGTTGACGTCGTTCTGCGTGATCGCACCCACACCGCGGTGGATGACCCGCAGGTCGACCTCGTCGCCGACGTCGATCTTGAGCAGCGCGTCCTCCAGCGCCTCGACGGCACCGGAGACGTCGCCCTTGAGGACCAGGTTGAGGGTCTCGACCTTGCCCTGCTGGAGGGCCTGGGTGAAGTCCTCGAGGCTGATCCGCTTGCGGCGCTTGGCCAGCTGGGCGGCGCGCTCGGCGGCCTCACGCTTCTCGGCGATCTGACGGGCGGTGCGGTCGTCGGGCGCCACCAGGAAGGTGTCGCCGGCGCGCGGCACCGACGTCAGGCCGAGCACCTGGACCGGACGAGCCGGGGTGGCCTCGGTGAGCGTCGCGCCGTGCTCGTCGAACATCGCCCGGACGCGGCCGTGCGCCGTGCCCGCCACGATCGCGTCGCCGACGTGCAGGGTGCCCGACTGGACGAGCACGGTCGCCACGGCGCCGCGGCCGCGGTCGAGGTTGGCCTCGACGGCCACGCCACGCGCGTCCTTGTCCGGGTTCGCCCGCAGGTCCAGCGCGGCGTCAGCCGTGAGGAGGACCGCCTCGAGCAGCTGGTCGATGCCGATCCGCTGCTTGGCGGAGACGTCGACGAACATGGTGTCGCCGCCGTACTCCTCGGCCACGAGGTTGTACTCGGTCAGCTGCTGGCGGATCTTGGCGGGGTTCGCCGCCTCCTTGTCCACCTTGTTGACCGCGACGACGATCGGCACGCCGGCCGCCTGCGCGTGGTTGAGCGCCTCGATGGTCTGCGGCATCACGCCGTCGTCGGCCGCGACCACGAGGATCGCGATGTCGGTCACCTGGGCACCGCGGGCACGCATGGCGGTGAACGCCTCGTGGCCCGGGGTGTCGATGAAGGTGATCGGACGCTCGACGCCCTCGTGCTCGGCCTTCACCTGGTAGGCACCGATGTGCTGGGTGATGCCGCCGGCCTCACCCGCGACGACGTCCGTCGACCGGATCGCGTCGAGGAGCTTCGTCTTGCCGTGGTCGACGTGACCCATGACGGTGACGACGGGCGGCCGCGGCTGCAGCTGGTCGTCGCCCTCCTCGGCGAGCTCGGCCTCGAGGTCGATGTCGAAGGCCCCGAGCAGCTCGCGGTCCTCCTCCTCGGCCGAGACCATCTCGATGACGTAGCCCAGCTCGGCCGCGAGCGTGCCGAACGTGTCCTCGTCGAGCGACTGCGTCGCCGTCGCCATCTCACCGAGGTGGAACAGCACGGTGACGAGGCTCGCGGGGTTCGCGTCGATCTTGTCCGCGAAGTCGTTCAGCGAGGCGCCGTGGCGCAGCCGGATGACCGTCGAGCCGTCGCCACGGGGCACCGAGACGCCGCCGAGCGACGGCGCCTGCATCTGCTCGAACTCCTGCCGCTTCGCGCGCTTGCTCTTGCGCCCGCGGACCGGCTTGCCGCCGGCCCGGCCGAAGGCGCCCTGCGTGGAGCCGCGCCCACCGGCACCCGGACGGCCACCGCCGCCACCGGGACGACCGGCGAAACCGCCGCCACCCGCACCGCCTGCGCCACCAGGACGACCGCCACCGGCACCCGGACGGCCGGGGCCGCCGGGGCGCCCCGGACCACCCGTGCCGGCCCCGGGACGACCGACGGTCGTGCGGCCCGGCATCATCCCCGGGTTCGGGCGCGGGCCGCCGGGACGAGGCCCGCCGGGACGCTCTGCGCCCTCGGCACGCTCACGCGGCGCACCGGGCCGGGGCATGCCCTGGCTCGGCGCGAACGGGTTGTTGCCCGGCCGCGGGCCACCGGGACGCGGGCCACCGCCCGACCGGGGCATGCCCTGGCTGGGCGCGAACGGGTTGTTGCCCGGCCGCGGGATGCCCGGCCGGGGGGCCGGCGTCGGCGCCGCGGGGCGCGGAGCCCCGGGGCGCGGGCCGGCGTCGGGGTCGGCCGCCCGGGCGGCGGGCGCCGCGGGGGCCGGGGTCTCGGGCGCCGCCGGAGCGGCCGGCGCCGCCGGTGCCGGGGCCGGCGCGGGGGCCGGGGCCTCCGTGCGCGGGGCGGGCGCCGGCGTCGGGGGTGCCGCCGGAGCGGGCGCCTTGGGCGTCGCCGCACGCGCGGGGGCGGGTGCCGCCGCGGGCTGTGCGGGCTGCGCCGGGTAGGCGTCACGCAGCTTCCGGACGACGGGTGCCTCGATGGTCGAGGACGCCGACCGTACGAACTCGCCGAGCTCGCCCAGCTTGGCCATCAGAGCCTTGCTGTCGACGCCGAGCTCCTTCGCGAGCTCGTACACGCGGACCTTTGCCACAACTCTCCCTGTCTCGGTCCGCCCGGACAGGGTGGACCGTCGTTAGTGCTGGGTACTCATCTCTGGGTGCTCATCGGGTGCCCATCGGCTTCCAACCCGCTCTCTGATCCAGTGATTCGACGGACGTGCTTCGCGGCCACTGCTGTCCCTGCTGCGTCGTGGCCCGGCTGATCGAGGTGAGCCCGCACGGCGGCCAGGTCCAGCGTCCCGACGCGCAACGCACGCGGGAACGCCCGACGGCGTTCGGCAAGCTCCAGGCACTCCGGGTCGGCATGCACCCAGGCGCCCCGACCAGGAAGGGAGCGTCGGCTGTCGACGACCGCCCGGGACGTCCCGGCGTCGTCGGTCACCGCCACCACCCGTAGCAGGACGGACCGCGGACCTCGTGCGCGGCACCCCACACAGGTGCGCACCGGACCGTCCAGCGGACCGGCATCGACGCGCGCGGGGAGCCGGGCGCTCGGCCCAGCACCGGCCAGTCTAGCGCCCCGGCTCACGACTGCTGACCTGAGGGCCCTTCCGCCGTGTCGGCGGACGCCGTCTGGCCGCCCTCGTCCGACCGGATGTCGATGCGCCAGCCCGTGAGCTTCGCCGCGAGCCGGGCGTTCTGGCCCTCCTTGCCGATGGCGAGCGAGAGCTGGAAGTCCGGCACCACGACGCGGGCCGACCGCGTCTCCGGGTCCACGATCGTCACGGAGGTGACGCGGGCCGGGGAGAGCGCGTGGGCGACGAACTCCGCGGGGTCGTCGCTGTGGTCGACGATGTCGATCTTCTCCCCGCGCAGCTCGGCCATGACGGCACGGACGCGCGCGCCCATCGGGCCGATGCAGGCGCCCTTGGCGTTGAGCCCGGGCACCGTGCTGCGGACCGCGATCTTGGTGCGGTGGCCCGCCTCGCGGGCGAGCGCCGTGATCTCGACGGACCCGTCCGCGACCTCCGGGACCTCGAGCGCGAACAGCTTGCGGACGAGGTTCGGGTGCGTGCGCGACAGCGTGATCGACGGACCCTTGGGCCCGCGGGCGACGTCGAGCACGTACGCCCGGATGCGCTCACCGTGCTGGTAGTGCTCGGTCGGCACCTGCTCGTGGGCCGGCAGCACCGCCTCGGTGCCGCGGACGGCGACGAGCACGACGCGCGGGTCCCGGCCCTGCTGGACGACGCCGGCGAGCACCTCGCCCTCGGTCCCGCGGAAGGCTCCGAGCACCTGCTCGTCCTCGGCGTCGCGCAGCCGCTGCACGATGACCTGGCGCGCCGTCGAGGTCGCGACCCGCCCGAAGCCCTCCGGCGTGTGGTCGAACTCCGGGCCGAGCACGGGTGCCGCCGGTGCCGCGGCGCCGTCGTGGACCGCCGGCTCGGCGGCGTCGGCCGCGGCCTCGGCCACCGGGGCCGGCTCCATCCGCTCTCGTGCCCAGACGGTCACGTGGCCGCTCCGGCGGTCCACCTCGACCCGGGCGTGCTCGTACGCCCCAGGGGTGCGGTGGTACGCGGACAGCAGCGCCTGCTCGATCGCCGAGACCAGCGTGTCGAGGCTGATGTCCCGCTCGTGCTCCACGAGCCGGAGGGCAGTCATGTCGATGTCCATCAGGCACCCTCCTCCTCGTCCGTGGGGTGGCTCAGCTCGACCTCGACGGTGCCGCGCACGACGTCCGCCGGCGCGAGCCGCACCTCGCCGTCGCCGGTCTCGAGCACCAGGGCGTCGTCGTCGGCGGCCGTGAGCCGGCCCTGCACGGTGCCGCCGTCACGCAGGGTGAGGCGCACCAGCCGGGTGCGGGCACGCCGGAAGTGCCGGGGCTCCGTCAACGGCCGGTCCGTGCCCGGGCTCGACACCTCGAGCGTGTAGGCGCCCTTGACGGGGTCCTTCGCGTCGAGCGCGACGGAGATGTCGCGCGACACGTCGCCCAGGGTGTCGGCGTCGATGCCGCCGACGCCGTCGGCGAGGTCGACGACGACCCGCACCACGCTGCGCCGGCCGGCTGCCGACACGTGCACGTCCTCGAGGACCAGTCCGGCCGCCGTCACCACCGGCTCGACCACCTCGCGGACCGCCCCTGCGGGGCTCGATGCGCCGACCATCGTCGCCTCCGTTACGTTCGGCGGCCCCATGGGCCATCTGGACTTGTCCGGGCCCAGCCTAACGACTCCCTGGGCGACCGGGCGCCGCCGGAGCGTGGCAGGATCGCCCGCGATGACTCACCACTCCCCCGATCACCGGGCCGCCGGCCCCGCAGCCGGTCACGCTGCCGGCCGGGCCTCAGGCCGTGCCGCCCGTGCCGCCGGTGCCGTCCACCGCCCCCTGGCGCGCGCGGCGACGACGGCGGTGGCCGCCCTCGTCGTGGGCGCGCTGCTCGGGGGCTGCGCGGACGTGCGCCTCGAGACGCCTGCGCCGGCGACCCCGACCCCTGACGCCGTCGAGCAGGTGCGCGACCGCACCGCGCGCGACGCCGTCGAGCTGGCCGACCTCGCGACGCAGGCCGCGCTCACGGCTCCCGAGGCCGTCGCACCGGTGCTCGGCCGGGTCGCAGAGGTCGCGGTCGCGCACGCCGAGGCGTTCGGCGGGGTGTACGAGCCCTTCCCGGACGCCACCCCGTCAGCCTCGGCCCCGGCCGCGCCCGACGTGGGTGCGGGCGCCACCGTCGCGCCGGCACCGCCGACGCCCCCGGCCGATGCCGCGGCCGTCCTGGCCGCCCTCGCGCGCACCGCGGGGGACGCCCGCACGGACGCCGACGCCGTGGCGGACGGCGACCTGGCCCGGCTCCTGGCCTCGGTCTGGGTGAGCCGGGTGCTGCTCGGTGAGGCGCTCGACGCGGCCGTCGCGGGCACGCCGGACGCGCCGGCCGACCCCGAGGCATGGCCGGACGCACCGGCCGCCGTCGTGCCGCAGACGCTCCCGCCCCTCGCGGAACCCGGCGACGTGCCGGCCCTCGTGCAGTCCGAGGACGCGGCCGGCCTCGTGTGGGAGGTCGTGGCGGCCCGCACGGGCGATGCCGTCCGCGCCGACGCCGCCGCCAGGGCCGTCCTGCACCGCGATCGCGCCGAGGCGTGGGCCGTCGCCGCGGGCGTCGCCCGCACGGCCGACGACCCCCGCCGCGTCGCGTACGACCTGCCGCCGGAGCTCACGGTCGACGGCGCCGCGCCGGAGGCGATGCTCGCCGTCGCCGCGCAGGTCGAGGCCTCGCTCGGCGTCGTCTACACCTCGCTCGTCGCCGGCACGCAGGCCGGCGGGCGGGCCGTCGTCCTCGACCACGCCCTCGACCAGGTACGCCGCGGCCTGGGTGCGGGTCAGCCCGTCCCCGCGTTCCCCGGCCTGCCCGAGCGCGCCTGACGGGCCGGCGCAGCGCCCGAGGACCGGCTCAGCGGTCCAGGAGCGCGGACACGACGTCGGCCACCCGGTGCGCCGCGTCCGCCACCGGGACCTGCTCGGCCACGGGACGGCCGTCGCGCACCTCGACACCGAGGGCCTCGGCATCGGCCGCACGGCGCAGCCGGAGCTCGACGTTCCCCTCGGCCAGCCCGCGACCCACGACGACGAGCACGGGTGCGCCGAGCAGCTCGGCGTCCGCGAACTTCACGCCCGGGGAGACCCGCGGGCGGTCGTCGTAGAGGACCTCCACGCCGGCGCCGTGCAGCTCCGCCGCGAGCTCGGCGGCAGCCTGGAACACGGCGTCGTCCTTCCCGGTGGCCACCAGGTGCACCTGGACCGGCGCGACCTGGATGGGCCAGCCGAGCCCGGCGTCGTCGTGGTTGGCCTCCGCGAGCGCGGCGACGGCGCGGGAGATCCCGATGCCGTAGGAGCCCATGGTCACCGTGACGGCCTTGCCGTTCTCGTCGAGCACCTTCAGGCCGAGGGCGTCGGAGTACTTGCGGCCGAGGGCGAAGATGTGGCCCATCTCGATGCCGCGCGCGAGCTCGAGCGGGCCCGAGCCGTCGGGTGCCGGGTCGCCTGCGCGGACCTCGGCGGCCTCGACCGTGCCGTCCGCCGCGAAGTCGCGGCCCGCAACCAGGTCGAACACGTGCTTGCCCTCGACGTTCGCGCCCGTGATCCAGCGGGTGCCGGGGACGACGCGCGGGTCGAGCAGGTACCGGACGGCGTCCTCGCGGCCGGTGTTCGCGGCGCCGACGGCGGCCGGCCCGAGGTAGCCCTTGACGAGCTCGGGGTGCGCGGCGAAGTCCGCCTCGGTGGCCGGCGCGACCTCCGCGGGCGACACGGCCGCCTCGAGGCGCTTGAGGTCGACCTCGCGGTCGCCGGGCAGCCCGACCACGACGAGCTCGCGCTCGCCGTCGGGGTGGGTGAGCACCAGCACGACGTTCTTGAGCGTGTCGGCGGCGGTCCAGGCCCGGTCGGCGCGCGGGTGGCGCTCGTTGGCGAGGGCGACCAGGGACTCGATGGTCGGGGTGTCGGGGGTGTCCTCGACGTGCGCCGCGGGGGCGTCGTCGTACGGCAGGGGTTCCGGGACCGGCGTCGTGACGGCCTCCACGTTGGCCGCGTACCCGCCGGGCGAGCGCACGAACGTGTCCTCGCCGATCGCCGTCGGGGTGAGGAACTCCTCGCTGCGCGAGCCGCCCATGGCGCCCGACATCGCGGCGACGATCACGTACTCCAGGCCGAGGCGCGTGAAGATCCGCTGGTAGGCCTCGCGCTGGCGCTGGTAGGCGGCGTCCAGGCCGGCGTCGTCGACGTCGAAGGAGTAGGCGTCCTTCATGACGAACTCGCGCCCGCGCAGCAGCCCGGCGCGGGGACGCGCCTCGTCGCGGTACTTGGTCTGGATCTGGTAGAGCGCGAGCGGCAGGTCCTTGTAGCTCGAGTACAGGTCCTTGACCAGGAGCGTGAACATCTCCTCGTGCGTGGGCGCGAGGAGGTAGTCGGCGTCCTTGCGGTCCTGCAGCCGGAAGAGGTTCGGGCCGTACTCGGTCCACCGGTTCGTCGCCTCGTAGGGCTCGCGCGGCAGCAGCGCCGGGAAGTGCACCTCCTGCGCGCCGATCGCGTCCATCTCCTCGCGTACGACGCGCTCGACCTTGGCGAGGACGCGCAGGCCGAGCGGCAGCCACGTGTAGATCCCCGGCGCCGCGCGGCGGATGTACCCGCCGCGGACGAGGAGCTTGTGGCTGGGGACCTCGGCGTCGGCCGGGTCCTCCCGGAGCGTGCGCACGAACAGGGTCGACATCCGCAGGAGCATGGGCGCCAGCGTAGTGGCGTGCGCGAGGGCGCCCGGTCCGCCGTTCCCCCGCGGGGGTGTGCCCGCGCGTCGTCGGCGGGCACGATGGGCGGGTGCCGGAGCTGCCTGAGGTCGAGTCCCTCGCCCGCTTCCTCGCCGAGCGTGCCGTGGGGCACGCGATCGCGTCGGTCGCCGTGGCGAACATCAGCGTGCTCAAGACGTACGCGCCGGCGCCGTCCGACCTGGTGGGCCGCTCGGTCGTCGCCGTGACGCGGCACGGCAAGTGGCTGGACCTGGCGACCGACGGACCGCACCTCGTCTGGCACCTCTCGCGCGCCGGCTGGGTCCGCTGGTACGACGCCGTGCCCTCCACCGTGGTGCGGCCCGGTCGGTCCCCGCTCGCGCTGCGGGTCGTGCTCGACGACGGCGCCGGCTTCGACCTCACCGAGCAGGGGACGCGGCGGCGGCTGGCCGTGCACGTCGTCGACGACGCGGGCCAGGTGCCGCTCGTCGCGTCGCTGGGGGTGGAGCCGCTCGCGCCGGACTTCACACCCGAGCGGTTCGCCGAGCTCGCCCGGGCGAAGAACCAGCAGGTCAAGGGCCTGCTGCGGGACCAGCGGACGATCGCCGGCATCGGCAACGCGTACTCCGACGAGATCCTGCACGTGGCCCGGATGAGCCCGTTCGCGCTCACGGGGTCGCTGTCGGACGAGGACCTGACGCGGCTGCACGGCGTCGTGCAGGAGGTGCTTCGCGAGGCCCTGGCCGCGTCCGCGGGTCGGCCGGCGGCCGAGCTCAAGGACTCCAAGCGCCGCGGCATGCGGGTGCACGGCCGGACCGGCGAGGCGTGCCCGGTGTGCGGAGACGTGGTCCGCGAGGTGTCGTTCGCCGACTCGGCACTCCAGTACTGCGCGACCTGTCAGACGGGCGGCAAGCCCCTCGCGGACCGCCGCCTGTCGAAGCTGCTGAAGTAGGCCGGCGGGCGGCGGGATGCCCTCCAGAGCCGACATTCGAACGACCGCGCACATTCGAACGACCGTTGTTCGCACAGCGGCCCGTTGTTCGCGGAACGGCGAGTTGTTCGCGGAACGGCTCGTTGTTCGACACGAGTCGGCCGCCGCCAACTGAGCTGCGTGCCGCGCCCTCCCCAGGTGACCACCTGGATCGCCGCCCACAGCCTGGACGGACCGAGTGATCCCGAGCCGGTGATCGAGGCGACCGTGCCGACATGACGTCGTTCGTTGCGCAGGACATCGGCTCCATCGCGGCTTCGCGGGACGGGATCCTCCGGCGCCGCGACCTCGATGCTTGCGGGCTCTCCCCCAGGCAGGTCAGGACGCTCGTCGAGACCGGTGTCCTCGAACGCCTGCACCGGGACGCCTACCGGCTTCCGGGGCCGGATGGGCGCCCGTCCGAGCGCTACGCGGCGGCCGTGCGCGCCGTGACCTGGTCCGATCCGTCGCGCGTCCTGACCGGGCCTGCCGCGCTGAGCCTGCTCGGGATCCCGATCCTCGGGCAGCCGCGTGCCATCCACGGCGGCCTCGATGCACGCGGCGGATCCTCTGCACGGAGCATCGTCTCGACCGTCGCCGTTCCGCCGGCGGACCAACGATGTGAGCGCCGTGGCACGATCGTCGCCTCTCCCATGCGCGCTGCACTGGACACCGCCCGGTTGCACTCGCTGGTCGCCGGAGTGGCTGCTGCTGATCATGTTCTGCGAACCCGGATGGCGACGGCAGAGGACCTCGCGATCGTCCTCTCGACGATGAACCGGCTCCGCGGTGTCTCACGGGCACGCGTGTGCGCCAGCCTCGCCACAGGTGAGTCCGAGAGTCCCGGCGAGTCGTGGAGCGCCGTGGTCATGCACGAGGGCGGAATCCCGCGACCCGAGAGGCAGCACGTCTTCGTCGACGAGGAGGGCTTCATCGGCCGCACGGACTTCTGGTGGCCGTGCAGCCGGGTCGTCGGCGAGTTCGACGGCCGGGTCAAGTACGGCCGTGCGAACCCGTCCGGCCGTCCGCCCGAGGAGGTCCTGTGGGGCGAGAAGCTCCGGGAGGATCGGCTGCGTGCGACCGGCGTTCGCGTTGTGAGGTGGACGACGGCGGACCTGCGCCGTCCCACCGCGTGGCTTCAGCGACTTCGACGAGACGTCCACAGGTCGCCGGATCGGCTGACCGGAATGTCCGGTTCCCGCTAGGTTCTGGACGTGCGCAGGGGATCGCTCCAGATGGTCATGACCGTGCTGTCGCTCTGCGCGACGAGCGTCGCCCTCGCCGGCTGCACCAGCGACCCGGGCACGCCTCCCCCGACGACGCCGCCCGCCACCTCCGCAGCCCCCTCACCCTCGGCCACCCCCACGCCGACGCCGACGCCGGACGCCGCCACCCCGCCCGAGCGGCCGGACATGAGCCAGGTCGACACCGAGACCGCCGAAGCGGTGGCCGTGTACTTCCTGCAGCTGTACCCGTACGTGTACGCCACCGGCGACCTGACCGAATGGCGCACCCTGAGCCACCCCGAGTGCATCTTCTGCGCGAGCGTCATCACGAACGTGGAGGAGATGGTCGCCGCCGGCGAACACTGGGAGGGCGGGCACGCCGAGTTTCCCGATGTCACCACGACCGCCGTGACCGGGCAGCTCTTCAATGTCGCGTTACACGTCGTCGAGGCTCCCGCGCAGCTGGTGACTACTGAGGGCTCCGTCAGCGAACAGTCCACCGGCGGCGACTCACTCATCACGCTGGTGGTGACCGCCGAGACCCCTGAGACGTGGCGGGTGCGCGAAGGCGAAGTCGACGAGATCACGCGATGAGGAGGCTCCCGGCTGCCTGCCTCGCGGCATCAATGGCCTTTCCGATCGGCGGTCCCACGCCGATGGACACGCGCCACTCAGCCGAAAGCGAGGGCGACACGGTCACGGTCACAGCGATCGAGGGTCGCGATGCTGAGCAAGCGGCCGCCGGCGTCGCGCCCGCCGAGCGACTCGAGGAGTACAAGCGCCGGCCGGAGTGCGACCCAGCGATCGCCCACCCTGAGGACAGCGGCGTCTGCTTCCCCGGCACGCCCGAGGAGATCGGCATCCGCATCTGCGGCGGGGAGACCGCGGTCCTGCCCCTGTGGCGGCGCACCCGCGCCACCACCACCTCACCCTGGTCGGACTGGGTCAACGTCGTGGCCTGGACCTGCCCGACCGACTACCTACCCGCCCTCACCGCCGAGGACTTCCGCCGCCTCCCCCTCGCCCCCGCACCCCTGACCATCCAACCCAACCGCACCCAGCACCTGGTCAACCTGCCCACCATCGTCTACACCACCAGCGCCACCCAGCTCCTGACCACCACCCTGCTCGGCTACCCCCTCGAAGTCGAAGCCACCCCCACCACCTACACCTGGGACTTCGGCGACGGCACCACCCTCACCACCACCAGCCCCGGCCACCCCTACCCCCACCACGACATCGCCCACCCCTACCCCCAACCCGGCACCTACACCATCACCCTGACCACCACCCTCACCGGCCGCTACCGCCTCACCGGCACCACCACCTGGACCCCCATCACCGGCACCGCCACCACAACCACCACCGCACCCCCCATCACCACCACCGAAGCCCCCACCCACCTCGTCACCACCGACTGCCACCACACCACCACCTGCTGAACACCCACCAGCACGGCGAACCACCACGACGCACCGCCGCCCCGCCGCCCCGCCGCGCGCCGCGCACACGTTCGAGCTCGAACAACGGTGCACGTTCGAACGACAGTTGTTCGCGCGCGGGACGGTTGTTCGTGGTCCCAACCCTTGTGCGCGCGGAGGCGACGCCCGCACCAACGCCGCCGCACCCCAACGCCGCCGCACCCCAACGCCCGCACCAACGCCGCCCGCGCCCGCACCCCGACGCCCGCAATCCCATGGCAGGAGGGCCGCGTCGCGAACCAGCGGCCTCGCGCGCAGGCGCGCAGCACCGCGTCGTGCTGAACGTCAGAAGAGCACGGTGGCGTAGGTGCCGACCTGCCGGAATCCCACCCGGCGGTAGCAGGCGAGGGCGGGTGCGTTGTAGGCGTTGACGTACAGCGACACCACGGGGGCGACGCGGCCGAGGGTGTGCGCGACGACCGCCGCCATCCCGTGCTCGGAGATCCGACGCCCACGCAGGCGCGGCGTCACCCACACGCCCTGGACCTGGGCGACCTGCTGCGTGACCGCGCCCAGGTCCGCCTTGAACACGACCTCCGGGCCCTGCGGTCCGTCCTCGATCCGCACGAAGGTGCGGCCCTCCTCGACCAGCGCTCGTACCCGCGCCTCGTAGGCCCCGGGGCTCCCCGAGAGCGGCGAGTACCCCACTTCCTCGACGAACATCGCGACGGACGCCGGCAGGAGCAGGGGCAGCTCCTCCGGGCGCGCCATGCGCACGGCGGGGTCGGGCGCCACGTCGGCGAGGTGGTCGATGACCAGCGAAGGCTGGTCTGCACGGACGTCGCGCGCGGGCCCCCACGCGTCAGCGAGCCGCTCCCACAGGCCCAGCACGGAACGGGCCTCCCCCACGATCGACGAGCACCGCCGCCCCTGGCGCCGCGCCGCGTCGGCGAACGCATCGAGGGCCTCGGCGTCGTCGGGATCGCAGACGGGCACCAGGTTGGCCCCCGCCCAGCACAGCGCGTCCAGGACGCCACCTCGCTGCATCCCCCAGATGACCGCGCCGGCCCGGTCGGAGCCGGACGCGAGCGCAGCCTCGACGCGCGTGGCCGCGAGCACCGTGGCGACGGGGTCGTGGGCACACAGGGCAGCCGCGTCAGCCAGGGCCACGTCCGTGACGACGGACCGGGCCGAGGTGCGCCACCGTCCCATGCCGCGATTCTGCCTCAGCAGAGGCCGACCACCCGGGGACCGCGCCCGGACGGCGAGCCGCGACGGCCCACCGCGCTGGTCAGGACACGGAGACGACGGGCGCGCCGCCGTCCACCGGCTCCATCTCCTCCGCCAGCCGCATGGCCTCCTCGATCAGGGTCTCGACGATCTGCGACTCCGGCACCGTCTTGACCACCTGACCGCGGACGAAGATCTGGCCCTTGCCGTTGCCCGACGCCACACCGAGATCGGCCTCGCGCGCCTCGCCGGGGCCGTTCACCACGCAGCCCATGACGGCCACGCGCAGCGGCACCTCCATGCCCTCCAGACCGGCGGTGACCCGCTCCGCGAGCGAGTACACGTCCACCTGGGCGCGTCCGCACGAGGGGCAGGAGACGATCTCCAGCTTGCGGGGCCGCAGGTTCAGCGACTGCAGGATCTGGATGCCGACCTTGACCTCCTCCACCGGCGGCGCCGAGAGCGACACGCGGATCGTGTCGCCGATGCCCTTGCTCAGCAGGGCGCCGAACGCCGTCGCGGACTTGATCGTGCCCTGGAACGCGGGGCCCGCCTCGGTGACGCCGAGGTGGAGCGGCCAGTCACCGCGCTCGGACAGCAGCTCGTAGGCCCGGACCATGACGACCGGGTCGTGGTGCTTCACCGAGATCTTGAAGTCGTGGAAGTCGTGCTCCTCGAAGAGCGACGCCTCCCAGACTGCCGACTCGACGAGCGCCTCCGGCGTGGCCGACCCGTACTTCTCGAGCAGCCGCGGGTCGAGCGACCCGGCGTTGACGCCGATCCGCAGCGAGACCCCGGCGTCGGCGGCCGCGCGCGCGATCGCACCCACCTGGTCGTCGAACTTGCGGATGTTCCCCGGGTTCACGCGGACGGCGGCACAGCCGGCGTCGATCGCCGCGAACACGTACTTCGGCTGGAAGTGGATGTCGGCGATCACCGGGATCTGCGACTTCTTCGCGATGACCGGCAGGGCGTCCGCGTCGTCCTGGCTCGGCACCGCGACCCGCACGATGTCGCAGCCCGCCGCCGTGAGCTCCGCGATCTGCTGCAGCGTCGCGTTGATGTCGGTGGTGGGGGTCGTCGTCATCGACTGCACGCTCACGGGCGCGCCGCCGCCGACGAGAACCTTGCCGACCGTGATCTGCCGCGTGGGCCGCCGCGGGGCCAGGACAGGCGCAGGCGCAGCGGGCATGCCGAGGTTGATGGGGGTGCTCACCGTCCCAGTATCCCCCCGGTCACCGACCCGACCCGTACCGCGCCGGCCCCGCTCGCGGCACCTTCACCAGACCTGCGCGTCAGATGACGGGGACCACCACGTCGGCGACCACGAGGAACAGCCCGAGCGCGACGAGCACGACGAACACCCCGTACGCGACCGGCATCATCCTCGCCATGTCGGCCGGGCGCGGCCGCGGCAGCCCGCGGGCGCGCGCCCACTGCCGCTTCACGCCCTCCCACAGGGCGCCCGCCACGTGCCCGCCGTCGAGCGGCAGCAGCGGGATGAGGTTGAACACGAAGAGGGCGATGTTGAGCGAGCCGAGGAGCGCGACCATCGAGGCGACCCGGTCGCCGATGCTCGCCTGGGACGCGCTCGCGGACTCCCCCGCGATCTGCGCCACCCCCACGAGGCCGACGACGCCGGGCTCCCGCTCGCCGTCGCCGCCGATCGCCTGGCCGATCTCCACGACGGTCCAGGGCAGCTTCGCGATCTCCTGGATGTTCAGCCAGACGCCCTCCGCCACTGCAGGGGCCGCCTCCGCCACCGACAGGGGCCGCGGCTCGTTGCTCGGGCTCACGCCCACGTAGCGGACCGTCTCCGTGACGAGCTCGCCGTTCTCCTCGCGGGCGGTGCCGTCGTCGTTCCAGACCGGGCGCTCCACCTCGACGGGGTCGACCGTGAGCGTGACGAGCTCGCCGTCGCGCTCGACGACCAGCGGCACGTCGGCGCCCTCGCTCGCGCGCACGGCGGCGCTGAAGTCCGCCCAGGCGTCGATCGGGCGGCCGTCGAAGGACACCAGCGTGTCGCCGACCTGCAGGCCGGCGACGTCGGCCGGGCTCGCCGGGTCGCTCGGGGTGCACTCCCGCTGGCCCTCGGCGTCGGCCGGGAGGATGCACTGCCCGACCATGCCGACGACGGTGTCGTCCGGCACCCCGTGGAAGACGTACACGCCACCGAGCAGCAGCGCCCCGACGACGAGGTTCGTCAGCGTGCCGCCCGCCATGACGAGGATCTTCTTCGGCGTGCTCAGCCGGTAGAAGGCGCGCGCCTCCTCCCCCGGCGGGATCTCCTCGGCGCTGGCGTTGCGTGCCTCGGCGACCATCTGCCCGATGGCGCCCTTCGGCTCCACCCCCTCCGCACCCACCTCGTGCGCCGGCGGCAGCATCCCGACCATCTTCACGTAGCCACCGAGCGGGATCGCCTTCAGGCCGTACTCCGTCTCGCCCCGCGTGACGGAGTACAGGGTCGGCCCGAAGCCGATCATGTACCGCGGCACCCGGACGCCGAAGCGCTTCGCGGGGATCATGTGCCCGAGCTCGTGCAGCCCGATCGAGACGAGCAACCCGACCACGAGCACGAGCAGCCCGAGGGCGTACGCCATGACACCTCCCCGTCCGGCGGCGCACGCCGCCCAGCAGACCGGCCCCCATCATCTCCCGCCGGGGCGCGCCGTCGTGCACGCACGCGCGACGCATGCGCCATCCGCATGATCGGGGTTTGCCGCGGGCGCCACCGGGCGAGGAGTATCGGCGCATGACCACGCCCCCGCTCGACGAGATCTCCCAGGCGATCATCGCCGAGCTGCAGAGGGACGGACGCCGCCCGTACGCGGCGATCGGCAAGGCGGTGGGTCTCTCGGAGACGGCCGTCCGCCAGCGGGTGCAGCGGCTGGTCGAGACGGGCGTCGTCCAGATCGTCGCGGTGACCGACCCGCGGCGGGTGGGCCTGACCCGGCAGGCGATGATCGGCATCCGCGCCGAGGGCGACCTGCAGAGGGTCGCCGACGCGCTCGCGGCCATGCCGGAGGTCGTCTACGTCGTGATCACCGCCGGCACCTTCGACATCCTGGCGGAGGTGCTCTGCGAGGACGACGAGCAGCTGCTCGGGATCCTCAACGACGGCATCCGGACCCTGCACGGCGTCGTCGGGACCGAGACCTTCGTGTACCTGAAGGTGCGCAAGCAGCTCTCCACGTACCGCCGGGCCTGACCCCCCGGCCGGTGCCGGTCAGCGCCGGTCGAGGACCTCGCGGGCCGCTCGCCGCGCCCAGGCGTCGGCCGCCAGGACGGCGTCGAGGCTGAGCGCGTCCCCGCCGACGCCCTCGTGCCGGTCCAGGACCCGTTCGATCGTCCCGACGACGTCACCGAAGGCGATCCGGCCGGCCAGGAACGCCGCGACGCACTCCTCGTTCGCCGCGTTGTACACGGCCGGGTGGGTGCCCGACGCCGCGACCGCCCCGCGCGCCAGCCGGACGGCGGGGAAGGCCTCCTCGTCGAGCGGCTCGAACGTCCAGGAGGCGGCGGCCGTCCAGTCGCACGCGGGCGCGACCGCGTCCAGCCGGTCCGGCCAGGACAGGCCCAGCGCGATGGGCAGGCGCATGTCGGGGGGCGAGGCCTGGGCGATCGTCGAACCGTCGACGAACTCCACCATCGAGTGCACCACCGACTGCGGGTGCACGACGACGGTGATGTCCGCCACCGGCACGTCGAACAGCAGGTGGGCCTCGATGAGCTCGAGCCCCTTGTTCACCAGCGACGCCGAGTTGACCGTGACCACCGGCCCCATGGACCAGGTGGGGTGCGCGAGCGCCTCCGCCGGCGTCGCCCGCTTCACCTCGTCGGCCGGGCGCCCGCGGAACGGTCCCCCGGACGCCGTGAGCACGAGCCTCCGGACGTCGCTGCGGCGCCCCGCGCGCAGGCACTGCCAGATCGCCGAGTGCTCCGAGTCCACGGGCACCACCTGGTCGGCGGACCGGCGCGCGCCCGTGACGAGGGCGCCGCCGATCACCAGCGACTCCTTGTTGGCCAGGGCGAGCGTGCTGCCGGCGCGCAGCGCGGCGAGCGTCGGACCGAGGCCGACGGCGCCGGTGACGCCGTTGAGGACGACGTCGGCGCCCGCCCCGGCGAGCTCCTCGGCGGCCGAGGGGCCGAGCAGCAGCTCGGGCTCGGGCCAGCCGGGGGCGAGGTCGGCGAGCGCGGCACGCAGAGCCGGCGCCGCCGCGGCGTCCGCGAGGGCGACGACCGGCGACCGTGTCGCCACGACCTGCTCGGCGAGCAGGCGCACGTTGGCACCGCCCGCCGACAGACCTGCGACCGTGAACCGGTCGCCGTGACGTCCCAGGACGTCCAGGGCTTGGGTCCCGATGGAGCCGGTCGAGCCGAGGACGACGACGCTGCGGGTGCTCACCGTCGCATTCTCGCGCACGCCGACGGCGCCGACCGGCGATGTCCCGGACACCGGGCGGCCGCAGGTGGCATGATCTGCGGCCATGGTCAAGGAGTCGATGCTGGCGAACGGTGAGCGCGTGATCTTCGAGGCGCACTCGCACTGGAAGAACATCTTCTGGCCGGTGGTGCTGCTCGTCGCCCTCGCCGGACTGGTCACGGTCACCCTGCTGGAGTGGCTCCCGGACACCGAGGACCAGGCCGTCGCACGCTGGGCCGTCGTCGCCGTGGCCGGCCTGCTCGGCATCGCGTTCGGGCTGTGGCCGATCGTGGTGTGGCTCGCGTCCCAGGACACCCTGACCACCCGCCGCCTCATCAGCCGGCGTGGCGTCTTCTCGCGCGAGGGCCGCGACATCCCGATCGACCGCGTGCAGGCCGTCAGCTACCGCCGCACGCTGCTCGACCGGATCCTGGGCTGCGGCACGCTGATCGTGCAGACGGCCGGCGAGACCAGCGACGTGGAGCTCGACGACGTGGCGCACATCGAGCGCCGCCTGCTCCAGGTGCAGGAGATCATCCTCGAGGAGGAGATCCCCGCCGAGGACGAGGCGAACTGACCAGCTCGGCCGTCACTCGACGCCGAGCAGGACCTCCACCGCCCGCTCGCAGAACGCGTCCACCGGGCCCTCGGCGTAGCCACCGTGGCCGTGCGCACGCCCGAACGTGGTCTGCCGGATCTCGTCGGACGTGAGCGGCGTGCCCTTGTCGAAGTACTCGACGAGCCGCTGGCACAGGGCGTCGACGTCCTGTGCCGCGTACGCCTGCTCTCCGCGGCGCGCCGGGGCGAACCGCTCGCCGTCCGGCCGCCGCAGACGCTCGTAGAGCGTCCGGGCCTGGGCGGCGACGTGCTCCATCCAGGCCTGCTGGCCGTGCGACGCGACGAACTCGGAGCGCTGGCGGGCGGCGAACGCGCGCTCGAGCCGGTCCAGCGCGGCGTCCACGCTCGAGGTGGCGTACCCGCCCCGCACGACGTCGAAGGCCGCACGCCGGACGTCCGCACCGGTCAGGGGCTCCACACGGTCGCCCTCGTACGCGCGCCGGGCGTGGGTGAAGAAGGTCTCGACCTGGTCCGGGTCGTAACCGAACCGGAGCCGGCCGACCGTGCGGAACATCTTCGTCTTCGTCATCTCTCCTCCGCCGCGAGCTGCCCACAGGCGCCGTCGATGTCGCTGCCGCGCGTGTCCCGCACGGTCGTCGGGATCCCCGCCGCGCGCAGCTCGGACACGAACCGCGCGGCGACCTCCGGGTCGCTCGCCGTCCAGACCGAACCGGGCGTCGGGTTGAGCGGGATGGGGTTCACGTGCGCCCAGCCGCGCCCGCGCTCGGTGAGCTTGCGGGCGAGGAGCTGCGCGCGCCAGGCGTGGTCGTTCATGTCCCGGATCAGCGCGTACTCGATGCTGACCCGCCGCCCGGTGCGCTCGTAGTAGCGGTACGCGGCGTCCAGCGCCTCGTCGACGCTCCACCGCGTGGTGATGGGGACGAGCTCCCGGCGCAGCTCGTCGTCCGGCGCGTGCAGGGAGAGCGCGAGCGTGACCGGGAGCCCTTCGGCCGCCAGCTTGTCGATCGCCGGGACGAGGCCCACGGTCGACACGGTGATCCCGCGCGCCGACATCCCGAAGCCGTCGGGCACGGGTGCGACGAGACGCCGCACGGCGTCGACGACCGCGCGGTAGTTCGCGAGCGGCTCGCCCATGCCCATGAAGACGACGTTGGACAGGCGCCCGGGGCCGCCGGCCACCTCGCCGTCGCGCAGGGCACGCGCCGCGCGTCGGACCTGGTCGACGATCTCCGCCGTGGACAGGTTGCGGGTCAGGCCGAGCTGCCCCGTCGCGCAGAACGGGCAGGCCATCCCGCAGCCCGCCTGGCTCGAGACGCACAGCGTGGCGCGCTCGGGGTAGCGCATGAGGACGGACTCGATCTTCACGCCGTCGTGCAGGGACCACAGGGTCTTCACCGTGGCCCCGGCGTCGGCGGTGATGGTGCGGACCGGCGTCACGAGCGTCGGCAGGAGCGCCGGGACGAGCTCACCCCGCAGCCGCGCGGGCAGGTCCGTCATCTCCGCCGGGTCGTCCGTGAGGTGGCCGTAGTAGTGCGTCGCCACCTGCTTCGCCCGGAACGCCGGCTCGCCGCGCTCGGTGACGAAGGCTGCACGATCCGCGACCGACAGGTCCGCGAGATGGCGTGGCGGCTTGCCGCGCCGCGGCTGGGCGGGCACCAGGGGCAGGGCCGCCGGGGGCTGGGGCGCGGGCGCGCCGGTGGCCGAGTCAGCCGTCGTCGGTCGCGTCATGCCACCGGCACCAGCGCGAGCAGGAGCAGGTACACCAGCGGCGCCGTGAGCAGCATCGCGTCGATGCGGTCCATGACGCCCCCGTGACCCGGCAGCAGCGAACCCATGTCCTTCAGGGCGAGGTCGCGCTTGAGCAGCGACTCAGCCAGGTCGCCCAGGGTCGCGGTGGCGACGGACGCCGCGCCGAGCGCGACGCCGACGAGCGGGGCGGCGTCGAACACCAGCACCATCCCCGCGACACCCACGGTCGAGGACAGGATCAGCGACCCGGCGAGGCCCTCCCAGGTCTTCTTGGGGCTGACCGACGGCGCGAGCGGGTGCCGGCCGAACAGCACGCCGGCGATGTACCCGCCCGTGTCGGACCCGACCACGAGGAGGATGAAGAGCGCGACGCGCTCCGCGCCGTCGGGGGCGGCGAGCATCAGCATGAGGAAGCCGGCCATGAACGGCACGTAGGCCGCGGCGAAGGCCGCGGCCGCCGCGTCACGCAGCGCCTGCGCCCCGCCGCCGTCCAGCACGCGCCAGACAACGACGCCACCGACGGTCAGCAGGAAGGCGACCAGCAGCGCCTCCGGACCCGAGGTGTACGCAGAGACGAGGATGCCCACCTCGCCGACGACCAGTGGGAGCAGCGGCAGGTGCACGCCGCGGCGCGTGAACGCCTGCGCCAGCTCCCACAGAGCCGCCGCGCAGGCGACCACGGCCAGGACGGCGAACGCCTCCTTGCGGAACCAGAGGCTGGCGCCCACGAGCCCGAGGAGCCCGAGCCCGACGGCCGTGGCCACGGGCAGGTTGCGCCCGGCCCGCGACGGCGTCACGGACCCGGAGGCCTCGGCGGTGGTGGGGGCGATCATCAGACCTCGAGGAGCTCGTTCTCCTTGTGCACGAGGAGCTGGTCCACGAGCTCCACGTGGCGCTTGGTGAGCGTCTCCAGCTCCTTCTCGGCGCGGGCGACCTCGTCCTCGCCGGCCTCGCCGTCACGGGCGATGCGGTCGAGCTCCTCCTTGGCGTGCCGGCGGATGTTGCGCACGGCGACGCGAGCCTCCTCGGCCTTGTGCTTCGCGAGCTTCACGTAGTCGCGCCGGCGCTCCTCGGTGAGCTGCGGCAGCACGACCCGGATGACCTTGCCGTCGTCCGTCGGGTTCACGCCGAGGTCGGAGTCCCGGATCGCCTTCTCCACCGCGCGCATCGAGCTCATGTCGAACGGCGAGATGAGGACCGTGCGGGCCTCGGGCGTGGCGAACGACGCGAGCTGCTGCAGCGGCGTGGGCGAGCCGTAGTAGTCGACCATGATCTTGGAGAACATGGCGGGGTTCGCCCGCCCCGTGCGGATGGTGGAGAAGTCCTCCTTGGCGACCTCGACGGCCTTGTCCATCTTCTCCTCGGCAGCCAGGAGAGTTTCGTCGATCACCGGTGCTCCTTCTTCATCAGTTTCATCGCGGATGGACGCCGGGCGCCCGCTCAGCCCTCGGTGAGCAGCGTCCCGATCCTCTCACCCCGGAGCGCCCGCGTGACGTTGCCGCGGGACTCCATGCCGAAGACGCGCATCCGCACGCCGTTGTCGCGACACATGCTCAGCGCCGTGGCGTCCATGACCTCGAGGCCGTCGACGAGGGCCTCGGTGTAGGTCAGCTGCTCGTAGCGCGTGGCCGTGGGGTCCGTGCGCGGGTCGGCGGTGTAGACGCCGTCGACCCCGTTCTTGCCCATGAGCACCTCGTCGCAGTGGGTCTCCAGCGCCCGCTGGACGCTCACCGTGTCCGTGCTGAAGTAGGGCAGGCCGGCACCGGCACCGAAGATGACGACGCGGCCCTTCTCCATGTGCCGGATCGCCTTGAGCGGGATGTACGGCTCGGCGACCTGACCCATGGCGATGGCCGTCTGCACGCGGGTCTGCACGCCCGCCTGCTCGAGGAAGTCCTGGAGCGCCAGGCAGTTCATGACCGTGCCCAGCATGCCCATGTAGTCGGCACGCGCCCGGTCGAGGCCGCGCTTGGTCAGCTCGGCGCCGCGGAAGAAGTTCCCACCGCCGACGACGACGGCGACCTGCACGCCCTCGCCCACCGCAGCCGCGATCTCCTCAGCGACGCGGCGGACGACGTCGGGCGCCAGGCCGATCTGCCCGCCCCCGAACGTCTCCCCGGACAGCTTCAGCAGCACCCGCCGGGGGGTCGGGGACGGGTCGGCCTCCTGCGCGGACTGCGAAGCGGGCTCCTGGACCACTGTTCCTCCACCCTCCGCCGCCGCCGGCGGTGCCATGTCGTGCTGGTCCCGCCGGACGGCGGGTAGGACAGCGGCCCGCACCCCGAGGGGCGCGGGCCGCAACCCTGTCGCTCAGGCTCCCACGCGGAAGCGCGCGAAGGAGGTCACCGTGCCGCCGACCTCGGCGACGACCTGCGCCACCGACTTCTTCTGGTCCTTGGCGAACGCCTGGTCGACCAGGACGTTCTCCTTGTAGAAGCCGGTCATGCGGCCCTCGACGATCTTCGACAGCGCGGCCTCGGGCTTGCCCTCGTTGCGGGCGGTCTCCTCGGCGATGCGGCGCTCGTCGGCGGCCGTCTCCGCGGGCACCTCGTCGCGCGTGAGGTACGTCGGCGAGTACGCGGCGATGTGCATCGCGACGTCCTTCGCCACGGCCGCTCCGGCCTCGTCCGAGCCCACGAGCACGCCGACCTGCGGGGGCAGGTCCTTGTTGACCTTGTGCAGGTAGACGGTCACGCGCGGCGCGCTGACGCGGGCGACCCGGCGCAGCACGAGCTTCTCGCCGATGACCGCAGCCAGCTCGTCGATCGCGGCCTGGACGGTCTGGCCGCCGGCGTCGGACGCGAGCACCGCGGCGACGTCGTCGGTGCCCGCGGCGACGGCCGCTGCGAGCACCTTGTCGCCGAGGGCGATGAACTTCTCGTTCTTGGCGACGAAGTCCGTCTCGGAGTTGAGCTCGATGAGGACGCCGACCTGGCCGTCCGCGGCGTCGGCGACGTTCGCCGCCACCAGACCGTCGGAGGCCGCACGGCCCTCGCGCTTCGCGATGCCCTTGAGGCCCTTGACCCGGATGATCTCGGTGGCCTTGGCGACGTCGCCGTCGGCCTCGTCGAGAGCCTTCTTGACGTCGAGCATGCCCGCGCCGGTGCTCTCGCGCAGGGCCTTGATGTCAGCGGCGGTGTAGTTCGCCATCACACGTCCTTGTCGTTCGTCGGTGGGCGTCGGGTCACTTGGCGTCGGAGTCGGCGTCCGCGGCCGGCTCCTCGGCCGGGGCGTCCGCAGCCGGCGCCTCAGCGGCGGCCGGCTCGGCCTCGGCCGCAGCGGCCTCGGCGGCGGGGGCCTCAGCGGCGGGAGCCTCAGCAGCGGGAGCCTCAGCAGCGGGAGCCTCGGCGGCAGCCGGCTCGGCCGGCGTCACGGCCGCAGCGGCGTCACCGGCGCCGGCGAGGAGCTCGCGCTCCCACTCGGCGAGCGGCTCGGCCTCGGCGGGCGCCGCGCCCTCGGCGGCCTCGGACGACGCCGACGAGTGCCGCGCGATGAGGCCCTCGGCCACGGCGTCGGCCACGACGCGGGTCAGCAGCGCGACGGCGCGGATCGCGTCGTCGTTGCCCGGGATCGCGTAGTCGACCAGGTCGGGGTCGCAGTTGGTGTCGAGGATCGCCACGACGGGGATGCCCAGCTTGCGGGCCTCGTCGACGGCGAGGTGCTCCTTGTTCGTGTCGACGACCCACACGGCGGCCGGCACGCGGGCCATGTCACGGATGCCGCCGAGCGTCTTCGCGAGCTTGTCCTTCTCGCGACGCATGATGAGCAGCTCCTTCTTGGTGAAGCCGCTGCCCGCGACGTCGTCGAAGTCGATCTCCTCGAGCTCCTTGAGGCGCTGGAGACGCTTGTTGACGGTCTGGAAGTTGGTGAGCATGCCACCGAGCCAGCGCTGGTTGACGTAGGGCATGCCCACGCGCGCGGCCTGCTCGGCCACCGGCTCCTGCGCCTGCTTCTTGGTGCCGACGAAGAGCACGGTGCCGCCACGGGCGACCGTCTCGCGCACGAAGGCGTACGCACGGTCGATGTAGGTGACGGTCTGCTGCAGGTCGACGATGTAGATGCCGTTGCGCTCGGTGAAGATGAAGCGCTTCATCTTCGGGTTCCACCGACGGGTCTGGTGCCCGAAGTGCACGCCGCTCTCGAGCAGCTGTCGCATGGTGACGACGGCCATGGTTCCTCCTGGCGCGGCACGGCCGCGCGACGTCTGCGGGCTCAGGTCCCGCGGTTCGGTTGTCGGTCCCGGCCGGGTGGCCGCGACCCCTGGCGCCCTCCGGCACCGACGACCGCACCCGCGTGAGCAGGGACGGACCGCCGTCGGCACCCGTGCCCGACCCTGGGGCCGGACGTGGGAAGGCGCGCGATGTCACCCGGCGAGCCGAGTGCAGCGCACATGCTACCGGACGCGCGGGCCCCCGATGTCGGTCGGCGGTGTGCACAGCGTCCCGGGCTCGCCGGGCGTCCACCGCCCGGACGGCTCGGTCGCCCGCGCGTCGCACGCGGGCAGGAGGCTCCCGTCATGCACCCACCGTCCGTCGTCCGGCGGCCACCGCGCCCGGCACGCGGGCGCACGTCTCGCGTCCTCGTCATCGGGCTGCTCGCCACCGCGTTCCTGGGACCGCTCGGCGCACCCGGGCCGAGCGCCGGGGCTGCGCTTGCCGACGCCGCGTCAGCCGGAGCGGTGTCCGCCGCCCGGGTGCCCATCGAGCCGGTGACCGGCGACGTCGTGCTCCCGGTCGACGGGCCCGTCGTCCGCTTCTTCGTCAGGCCCGCCGAGCGCTGGTCCGCGGGTCACCGGGGCGTCGACCTCCGTGCCGAGCCCGGCGCCGTCGTGCGCAGCCCCGTCGACGGCGTGGTGGAGTTCGCGGGCCCCGTGGCGGGGCGCACGGTCCTGACGGTCGTGCGCGCCGACGGGCTGCGGACCAGCCTGGAACCGCTGTCGGAGGTGGCCGAGGTCGGCACCCCCGTGGCGGCGGGAGACGCCGTCGGCGTCCTCGCAGTCACCGGTGGTCCCGGGGATGCCGGTGGCCACTGCGGCGGCACGCCGTGCCTGCACTGGGGCGTCCGACGGGACGGGGAGTACGTCGATCCGCTCGACCTGCTGGCCAGGGCGACCGTGGTCCTGCTCCCCTGGCCGTGAGGGGACGGCCGGTCACCGCCGACGCCACGTGGGAGTGCCGCAGGGCACTGCCGCCGAACAGGGCGCCTAGATGCGCTCGCTCTCCTGGAGGGCGGTGCGCAGGCGAAGCATCGCCGCGGTGTGCATCTGGGAGATCCGCGACTCGGTCACGCCGAGCACGCGGCCGATCTCGGCGAGCGTCATGCCCTCGTAGTAGTAGAGGACCAGGACGATCTTCTCGCGTTCGCCGAGCCGCTCGATCGCCCGCGCGAGCAGCACCTTCGTCTCGGCGACCTCGACGGTCGCAGCGGGGTCGACGGCGTGGTGGTCCTCGAGCGTGTCCAGGAGGCTCAGGGAGTCCCCGCGCTCGGTGCCGGCGCCCAGGAGCTCGTCCAGTGCGGCCACGTTCACGGTCGACAGCTGGGTGAAGATCGCCCGGAGCTCCCCGACCCCCATCTCGAGCCGGTCGGCGACCTCGTGCTCGGTGGGCTGGCGCCGCAGCTCGGCCTCGAGCTCGGCGTACGCGCGGTCGACGGCGCGCGCCTTCGTCCGCACGGATCGCGGGATCCAGTCGATGGCCCGAAGCTCGTCGATGATCGCGCCGCGGATGCGCGCCGAGGCGTAGGTCTCGAACTTCACGGCCCGCTCGGCGTCGTACTTCTCGATCGCGTCGATCAGTCCGAACATCCCGTACGAGACGAGGTCCGCCTGCTCGACGGTGCTCGGCAGACCCGCGCCGACCCGCCCGGCGACCATGGTGACCAGGGGCGCGTAGTGCAGGATCAGGCGCTCGCGCGCCGTGCGGTCCCCGGACTCCTTGAAGACCGCCCAGAGCGACACGAGGTCCACGGCGTCCTCGCCGGAGCCCTCGACGTGCGGCCGAGGCACCACCGTCGCCGGCTGGCGGACGGCGGCTGCGATCTGCTCCGCGCGCGGTTGGGTCGACATCTTCCTATGCCCTCGGGTGCGCCTGCTGGTATGAGCGGCGCAGCCGCTCAGGCGTGACGTGCGTATACCTCTGTGTCGTCGTCAGTGTCGCATGCCCGAGGATCTCCTGGACGCTACGAAGGTCCGACCCGCCCTGAAGAAGATGCGTCGCCGCGGAGTGCCGCAACGCGTGGGGTGCGATGTCCTCGACGTCGGCCGCGAGCGCAGCCCGGTGCACCAGCGCGCGGACCTGGCGCTGGTCGACGCGCCGACCCCGGACGCCGAGCAGCAGCGCCGCGCCCGAGTCGGCCGTGACCAGCCGGTCGCGGGCGCCCTCGAGCCAGGAGTCGAGCGCACGGGCCGCAGGCAGCCCGAACGGGACGACCCGTTCCTTCGCGCCCTTGCCCATCACGCGCAGGAGCCGGGCGGACCGGTCGACGTCGCCGACGTCGACCGCGACCAGCTCGCCCACGCGCACCCCTGTCGCGTACAGCAGCTCCAGCGTGGTCCAGTCACGGACCGCGAGGGGGTCGCCGTCGGCCAGCGCGCCGGCGCGGGCCACCTCGAGCATGCGCGCAGCCGCATCCACGCCGAGCACCTCAGGCAGGTGCGTGCCGGGCTGGGCGGTCACCAGGCGCGCGCTCGGGTCGCGCTCGACGAGGCCCTCCGCGAGCGCCCAGGCGAAGAACGAACGGACCGCCGCGCCGCGGCGCGCGACCGTGGCTCGTGCGAGCTGCTCCCCCACCATGGACGCGAGCCAGGCCCGCAGCAGCGCGAGGTCGACATCGCGCCACCCGCAACCATGGCGCTCCGCGAACGCAAGGAGGTGGCGCAGGTCACCGGCGTAGGCACGCACCGAGTGGGGAGACATCGCACGGTCCAGCTCGAGGTGCGTTGCGAAGGCGGCGACGACCTCGACGCCGGTCATCGCCCCCGCGTCCGCCACCGCTGGGTGCACGGCTCTACCGTGACGTGGTTCCCGTCTCCTCACAAGACGGCACACACAGACTTCACCCGCTCGAGAAAGATCGTTTCGCCCCTCTGACCGACTTATCGGGATCGATCCGGGTTCGCCCGGCGCCAGCCGTGCGCGTCGCGGACCGCCAGGCCGGCGAGCTCGAGCCTGCCGAGCGACGCCCGCACCTCCCGCTCCGACAGGCCGGCCGTGCGCGCCACGGAGCCCTCCGGGGCTGGCCTGCGCAGGGGTAGCGCGTCCAGGGTCCGCCGAAGGACCAGGTCCAGACCGTCGCCGGCGCGCGGGTCGGTGCGTGGTTCGGGTGCCGGCACCGGCTCCACCAGCTCCAGCACCTCCGCGGTGTCGCAGACGCAGACGGCGACGCCGTCGCGCAGGAGGCGATGGCAGCCGGCCGAGGAGGCCGAGGTCACCGGGCCTGGCACCGCCCCGACGGGGCGCAGGAGGCTCGCCGCGTGCCGCGCGGTGCTCAGCGCACCGGAGCGCCAGGCGGCCTCGACGACGACGGTGGCGCCCGAGACGGCCGCGATGAGCCGGTTGCGCTGGAGGAAGCGGACCTTGGCCGGCACGCTGCCCGGGGGTACCTCGGAGACCAGGGCACCTGCGTCCGCCACCGCCCGCAGCAGCTCGGTGTTGCCCGCCGGGTAGAGCCTGTCGACGCCCCCGGCGAGGAAGGCGACCGTCGTCCCGTCGCCCGCGAGCGCGGCCCGGTGCGCCACGGCGTCGATGCCGTACGCCCCGCCGCTCACGACGCACCAGCCCCGCGCCGCCACGCCCGCCGCGATCTCGGCCGTCACGTGCTCGCCGTAGCCGGTGCACGCCCGCGCCCCGACCAGCGCCACGGAACGCCGGAGCGCCGCGCCGAGCGCCTCCCCGGCGAGCGAGCCGCGCACCCACAGGCACATCGGTGCCGAGGATCCGAGGACCTCCAGCCCTCGGGGCCAGCCGGGCGCCTCGGGGACCAGGAGCCGGCCGCCGACGCGCTCGAGCATGCCCAGGTCTCGCGCGGCGTCGAGGTCCGGCAACCGGGTCCGCCACCGCTGTGCCGCTGCGCCCAGAGCTGCCCTGGCCCGTCCGTCCGCCGCCGCGAGGCCGGGCAGCGGCTCGTGCCCGCGCAGCCAGTCCAGGGCCTCCTGCGGACCGAGTGCCGCCACGAGCGCGCCTGCGACGGCGTCGCCCGGTTCGACGAGGCGGCTCCAGGCCGCGCGAGCGATCAGGAGCGCGTCGGTGACCACCCCCGTCACCCGCCGACCCGGCCGCGGGTGCGCAGCAGCAGGGCCTCGCCGACGTCGCCGCCGTCGGGGCTCGTCCCGCCACGCAGGTCGGCGAGCGTCCACGCCAGGCGGAGCACCCGGTCCCGGCCACGCAGGCTGAGGGAGCCCTCGTCGAGGGCACGCTCGAGCTCGGCGTGCACCGCCGTGCGGGGTGTGTGGTCGCGCAGCCAGGCACCGGACACCTCGGCGTTGGTCCGCCACGCGGTGCCGGCCAGCCTCGCCGCGGCGGCCGCTCGCGCCGCCGCGACCCGAGCCGCCACGACGGCCGTCGCCTCGCCGCGCGTCGCGCGCAGGCGGTCGACGCGCGTGACCGGGAGCACCTCGAGCTGCACGTCAACCCGGTCGAGCAGCGGCCCGGACAGCCGCGAGAAGTACCGCCGGCGCGCCATCGGGGTGCAGCTGCACTCGATCCCCTTGCCGACCGAGCGACCGCACGGGCACGGGTTCGCCGCCAGCACGAGCTGGAACCGCGCCGGGAACCGGGCGCTGCCGCCGGCGCGCTGGATGACCAGCTCCCCGTGCTCGAGCGGCTGGCGGAGCGTCTGCAGCACGGCCGAGCTGAACTCGGGAGCCTCGTCGAGGAACAGGACGCCGCGGTGCGCGCGTGAGGCCGCGCCGGGCCGCGGCACCCCCGAGCCACCGCCGACCACTGCCGCCGGCGTGGCGGTGTGGTGCGGGTCCTCGAACGGTGGGCGCCGCAGGAGGCCGTCCGTCGCGCGGAACGTGCCGGCGACCGAGTGCACGGCGGTCACCTCCACGGCCCCGGCCTCGTCGAGATCGGGCAGCAGGCCGGGCAGCCGGGACGCCAGCATCGTCTTCCCGGCACCCGGCGGCCCGACCATGAGCACGTGGTGCCCACCGGCGGCGGCCACCTCGAGCGCCTTCCGTGCCGCCGACTGGCCGACGACGTCGGCCAGGTCCGGGACGGAGTGGGCGGGGCTCTCCGCGACCTCCGCGCGGGCGGGTTCGATGTCCGGCACCTCGACGTCCGCCCCGTACCACGCGGCGACCTGGGCGAGGTGGGCGGCCGCGCGCACCTGTGCGCCCGGCACGAGCCGGGCCTCGGCCTCGTTCCCCGCGGGCACGACGACGCGCGGGTGGCCGGCGGCGACGGCCGCGACGACGGCGGGCAGCACCCCGCGGACCGGTCGCAGCCTGCCGTCGAGGCCCAGCTCCCCGATGTGCACGACGCGCGAGGGCACGTCGCCGTCGCAGGTACCGGCGGCCACGAGGGTCGCCACGGCCACGGCGAGGTCGAAGCTCGACCCCGCCTTGGGCAGCGACGCCGGCGACAGGTTCACCGTGATCCGCCGTTGGGGCCAGGGCAGACCCGAGCTCGTCATCGCCGCCCGCACGCGGTCCCGAGCCTCGGCCAGCGAGGCGTCCGGGAGACCGACGAGGGTGAACCCGGGGATCGACGCAGCGAGGTGCGCCTCCACCTCGACCACGTGCCCCGTGAGCCCGACGAGCGAGACGGCCGTCGTGCGTCCGAGCGCGCCGGTCACTGCACACCCACGAGGTGCTCGACCCGTGCCGCACCGCTGCCCCCGGCCCGCACCGCGAGCACGTCGATCCGTACACCGCGAGGGTGGACCTCGTGGCTCGCCAGCCACTGGCCGGCCAGCCTGCGCAGCCGTCCGAGCTTGGCCGGGGTCACGGCCTCGGCCGGGTGGCCGAACCCGTCCCCCGTGCGCGTCTTGACCTCGACGACGACCAGCACGTCGCCGTCCAGCGCGACGATGTCCAGCTCACCGGAAGGCCCGCGCCAGTTCCTGTCGAGCACCCGCCAACCACGCTCGATGAGGAACGCGGCCGCCACCTTCTCCCCGTACCGCCCCACGGCGTCCTTGGCACGCACCCGGCACCACCTCCGCCGGCGACGATGGTCCCGGCGGGGCGTGCGGTCGTCGTCGGCCCGCGGCGCCTGTGGGCACGCGAGAGCCGGGGGCACCCGGTGGACGAGACCGGGTCAGCGGCGGAAGCCGCCACCCTCCGGGAGGTCGAGCTCCGCCTTCGCGAGCTCCTCGACGTTGACGTCCTTGAACGTGACGACGCGCACGGACTTCACGAACCGCGCCGAGCGGTACACGTCCCAGACCCAGGCGTCGCTGAGCCTCAGCTCGAAGTAGACCTCGCCCGCGGCCGACCGCACCTGGAGGTCGACCTGGTTCGCCAGGTAGAACCGGCGCTCCGTCTCCACGACGTAGGCGAACAGGTTCACGACGTCGCGGTACTCGCGGTACAGCGCGAGCTCCATCTCCGTCTCGTAGTTCTCCAGGTCCTCCGCGCTCACGCGTCCATCATGGCCCATCGCACGTCGCCGTCCGACCCCGCCCCGCTCTCGACGGCGAGCGGGAGTCGCCAGCTGCGCCGGTGCAGGGGCGTCGGGCCGAGGGAGCGCAGGGCCTGCAGGTGCTCCGGTGCGCCGTACCCCTTGTTCTCCGCCCAGCAGTACTCGGGGTGCTCGGCGGCCAGCCCGACCATCAGGGCGTCCCGCTCGCACTTGGCGAGCACGCTCGCCGCCGCCACGGACGCGCAGGTGCGGTCCGCCTTCACCCGCGTGTGCACGACGACGTCGCCGAACGCCGCGTCGTCGAACGCGACGCCGTCGAAACCCCCGTCCGCGGGCAGGCTCACCGTGGGACCGAGCTCGAACAGCTGCGGCTGCCGGGGCGCGCTGAGCCAGTCGTGCGAGCCGTCGAGCAGCACGACGTCGGGCACGACACCCAGACTCGCCAGCGCCCGCCGTCCCGCGAGCCGCAGCGCCGCGACGATGCCCACGGCGTCGATCTCCTGCGGGCTCGCGTGCCCGACGGCGCGGGCCGTGCCCCACCGCCCGAGTGCCGGCAGCAGCCGCTCCCGCGCCAGGGCGCTCAGGAGCTTGGAGTCCGCCACGCCCTTGGGGCACGCCCGCGTGGTGAGGTCCACGGCGACCGCGCCGACGCTCACAGGCCCCGCGAGCGCCCCGCGCCCCACCTCGTCCATGCCGACGACGACGCGGGCACCGGCGCGCAGCAGGGTCCGCTCGTGCCGCAGGTCCGGACGGGGAGGCATCAGCGCCCGCTCACGGGACGTCGGCGAACGTGTCCCCGGGGTTGCGCAGGACCGTCGCACGATCGAGGGGCCACAGCGTCACGAACGCGACGCCGACGACGTTGCGCAGCGGGATGGCGCCGCCGCCCGGCTCGCCCTGGTGGTAGCGGGAGTCGCGGGAGTTCTGCCGGTTGTCGCCCATCACCCACAGACTGTCGGGCGGGACGACGACGGAGAACTCGATCTCGCTGGGCCGGGAGCCCGCGTTGATGTAGGGCTCGTCGATGGGCACGCCGTTCACGATGAGCCGGCCCTGCGGGTCGCAGCACTCGACGGTGTCACCGGGGAGCCCGATCACGCGCTTGATGAGGTGCTCGCCGGCGTCCTGCGGCAGGAGCCCGACGAAGGTCAGCGCGTCGGAGAAGGTGCCGCGCCAGCCGTCCGGCCCGTCCTGCACCGGCTCGAGCCAGCCCCCCGGGTCCTTGAACACGACGATGTCGCCGCGGTGCAGGTCGAGCGGACCCGGCGCGAGCTTGGAGACGAGCACCCGGTCGTTGACCTCGAGGGTCGACTCCATCGACCCCGTGGGGATGAAGAACGACTGGACGAGGAACGTCTTGATGAGCACGGACAGGACCAGCGCGCTCACGACGATGATCGCCGTCTCGCGCAGCCACGACCGCAGCGTGCTCCGTGGCCGGCTGTGCTGGGCGGAGGCCTCGTGGTGGGGCGCGCCGTGGTCGGCCGCCCGGCCCTCGTCCAGGTCCTCGTCGGGCGTCACCGGGTCCACGCCTCCACTGTGCCATGCGGATCGGGCACCGCCGGCATCAGCAGGCCGTCGAGGCGCCGGTCGGTCTCATGCAGGTGCGCCCCGCCCGCGTGACCGCGGGACGGGGCGCACCGTGCGGGTCCAGGACCCGAGCGTGACTAGCGCTTCTCCTTGATCTTGGCCTTCTTGCCGCGGAGCGAGCGCAGGTAGTAGAGCTTCGCGCGCCGCACGTCACCGCGGGTGATGACCTCGATCGAGTCGACGGACGGAGCGTGCAGCGGGAACGTCCGCTCGACGCCGACGCCGAAGCTGATCTTGCGCACCGTGAAGGTCTCGCGGATGCCGCCGCCGTTGCGGGCGATGACGACACCCTGGAACGCCTGGATGCGCGAGCGGTTGCCCTCGACGACCTTGACGTTCACCTTGACGGTGTCGCCCGGCCGGAACGGGGGGATGTCGTCGCGGAGCGATGCCGCGTCGACGGAGTCGAGGATGTTCATGGTCGTCACTTCCCCGCCCTGCCACAGGTCAGGAGCGTCATAGGGGCGGCCGCGGGCGGCCGCCGAGGTCAGATCGAGCGGGTGCGTACCGGGCCGGGTCCGCCTCCCCTGTGGCAGAGGCGCGGCCGACGCACACCGGCGGACCAGTCTGCCACATCAGCAGCGCCCGGCTCGACACGCCGAGCGACACCGGGCACCGACGGCACCGGCTCCCCCGCGAGATCCGCTACGGCTCCTGCGCCGGCCCCTGCGGCTCGACGAGCGCCTCCAGCACCGCGCGGTCGTGCCGGTCGAGCGACTCCGGCCCGAGCGCGGCGAGCAGGTCGGGGCGGCGCACGGCCGTGCGCTCGAGCGCCTGGTCGCGGCGCCAGCGGGCGATCCGCGCGTGGTGCCCGGACAGGAGCACCTCGGGCGCGACCAGACCGCGCCACTCGACGGGGCGCGTGTAGACGGGGTACTCCAGCAGTCCCGAGGCGCCGTGGGACTCCTCCGTGAGCGACTCGGGGTTGCCCAGCACCCCGGGCAGCAGCCGCGCCACCGCCTCGACGACGACGAGCGCCGCGACCTCGCCGCCGTTGAGCACGTAGTCGCCGATGGAGATCTCGGTCACCGCCACGCCGCGGTCGCGGTAGTGCTCGGCGACCCGCGCGTCGATCCCCTCGTAGCGGCCGCACGCGAGCACCAGGTGCGCCCGCTCGGCCAGCCGCTCGGCGGTGCGCTGGGTGAACACCTCGCCCGACGGCGTCGGCACGAGCAGCTCGACGCCGCCGTCCGCGGGCCCGGGGGCGCCGGCCGGCGCGAGGAGCTCGTCGAGGGCGGCCCCCCAGACGTCGGGCCGCATGACCATGCCCGCGCCTCCGCCGAGCGGGGTGTCGTCGACCGTCCGGTGCCGGTCGCTCGTCCAGTCCCGCAGGTCGTGCACGCGCACGTCCAGCAGCCCGGCCTCCCGCGCCTTGCCGACCAGGGACAGCTCGAGCGGGGCGAGGTAGTCCGGGAAGATCGTGACGACGTCGACGCGCACGCCTCAGCCCTCGCCCGGCTGCGCCGGCTCGTCGAGCAGTGCCGCGTCGGCGTCGGCGGCCAGCAGGCCGGCCGGCGGGTCGACGACCACGCGCCCCCCGGCGACGTCGACCACCGGCACGATGGCGAGGACGAAGGGCACGAGCGTGCGCGAGCCGTCCGGCTCGCGCACCACCAGCGCGTCCTGCGCGGGCAGGTGCTCGAGGCCGACGACCTCCCCCACCGGCGAGCCGTCCGGGCGCTCGGCCCGCAGCCCCACGAGCTCGTGGGGGTACCACGCGTCGTCCTCGTCGGACGCCGGCGTGTCGACGACGAGCTCGACACCGCGCAGGGCCTCGGCGCCCGTGCGGTCGGCCACCTCGGCGAAGGCGACGAACCACCGGCCCGACTGCACGCGCGTGCGCACGACCGTGAGCGGGCCCGCGGCTGCGGGCTCGGTCGCGAGGACCGCCCCCACGGCCAGGCGCTCCTCGGGCGTCTCCGTGCGCAGGTCCAGGGCGACCTCGCCCTTGAGACCGTGGGCCCGGCCGATCGTGGCCACCGTCAGCTGCATGGGTTCTCCTCACCTGGGGCCGGACGCGACCGTGGCCCGGCCCCAGGGTAGGGGCCGGGCCACGGGTGCGGCTCGTGCCAGTGCTGCGCGGGCGCACGGCCCGCGCGTCGGTCAGTGCCGGTCGCCGTCCACGACGTCGACCCGGACGGGCGTGGACGACAGCGCGCCCATCACCGTCCGGAGCGCGCGGGCGGTCCGACCGCCGCGCCCGATGACGCGCCCGAGGTCCTCCGGGTGCACGCGCACCTGGAGCAGGTGCCCGCGGCGCAGCGTCCGCGAGGTGACCCGCACGTCGTCCGGGTGGTCGACGATCCCGCGGACGAGGTGGTCGAGCGCGTCGCCGAGCATCAGGCCTGCTCCTCCGTGGCCTCCGGGGCCTCGGCGGCCTCGTCGGCGACGGGCTCGTCAGCCGGCGCCTCGGCGGCCTTGGCCTTGGCCTCGGACGCCTTCGCCTTGGCCTTCTCCGCGGCGTCCGCGGCGGCCTTGATGGCGGCGGCGGTGTCGGGAGCGGCGCCCTTGACCTTCAGGGTGCCCTCGGCGCCCGGCAGGCCCTTGAACTTCTGCCAGTCGCCGGTGATCTTGAGGAGCGCGAGGACCTGCTCGGTCGGCCGCGCGCCGACACCCAGCCAGTACTGCGCCCGCTCGGAGTCGACGACGATGAGCGACGGCTCCTCGGTCGGGTGGTACTTGCCGATCTCCTCGATGACGCGACCGTCGCGCTTGGTGCGCGAGTCCGCGACGACGATGCGGTAGAACGGCGCCCGGATCTTGCCGAAGCGCTTCAGACGGATCTTGACGGCCACTGTGGTGGTCTCTCCTGGTTCACGACGGGAGGTCCGCCGCACGCGATCCCGTGGGGATGGGCGCGTGGGAGGTCCGAGGACGCGACGACCGCCGGGTAGAGGGACCGACGACATCGGGTACAGCCCGCCATTGTGCCAGACGTGGCGCCCCGTGCTGTACCGGACGCCGTGGCCGCCGGGATCAGGGAGACGGCTGCGGGAGCTCCGGGCACTCGACCCGCGGGTTGAGGCCCACGTAGTTGAGCGGACCGGCCACCACCGTCACGGCGACCGTCGCCACGGTGGCGCAGTTGCCCGGCGACGAGCCGAAGTAGCCGCGCTGGCCGGCCGCCAGCGCGCCGATGAGGAGCCAGAGGACCAGGACGACGGACGCGACGCGCATGTCCTCGAGCGTACGGACGCGGCCGCCATCCGCATCCGGAGGCGCTCTCAGCCCGCCGAGGCGCCGGCCAGCGCGTGCGCGAGGCGGTCCGCGGCGTCGCCGATCCGGTGGCCCAGCGCGGGCGCGGGCAGGTCCGGCGAGTCCTGCGCACCGCCGCCCACGAGGACGCGCAGGTCCGGGTGGGCGCGCCGCACCGCGTCGATGACGCGGGCGGCCGCGGGAACGTCCTCCGGCCGCGGCACCGCGAGGACGAGCGCGTGCGGCCGGGTCTGGCCGACGGCGTCGAGCCAGCTGTCCTGCGGCAGGTCGGCGCCGACGTACGTCACGGCCAGCCCTGCCCGACGCGCGGCGACGGCGAACGCGAGCGCACCCAGCTCGTGCCTGCCGCCCGGCGGCAGGCCGATCACGACGCGCGGACCGCGCGTGCCCGCGGCCGCCGCCTCGAACGCCGCGGCGAGCCGGCGCAGCACGGCGTGCGCCACGAGGTGCTCGGCGGCGGTGGAGACCTCCCCGCGCTCCCAGGCGTCACCGACCAACCGGAGCGCCGGCATGAGCCAGTCGTCGACGACGGACTCGAAGGAGCCGCGCGCGAAGCGCTCGTCGAGGACGGCAGCCACCGAGGCGGCGTCGAGCGCGCGGCCGGCGGCCACCAGGTCGGCGGCTCCCTCGACGACCGCAGGGCCCCCCGCGGGCACGGGCACCGGCGGGGGCCCAGCGGCGTCCACGCGCTCGCCCGGCGGCGTCGGCAGCGGCCGGCGGCGCGGCCCGCGGACCTCGTCGGCCGCCTGGCGGGGCGCCCACCCGGCCGCGACGAGGTCGCGCATGGCACGCAGCCGGTCGACGGCCGCGTCGTCGTATAGGCGGTAGCCGCCCTCGGTGCGTTCCGGCGCGACGACGGCGTAGCGGCGCTCCCAGGCACGCAGCGTCGCGACCGGGACGCCGGTCAGCTCCGCCGCGTGCTTGATCGTGTACACGCCGACTCCTCCGGTCCTCTCCTGCCCGCCGGTGCCGCGCGGGTCAGAGCTTGGCCAGCGCCGCGCGCATCCCGGCCTCGGCCTCGTCGCCGAGCCTACGGAACGCGGGCCGCAGGAACGGCTCGGCGAGCCGGAGCAGGACCGAGCGGAACCGGAAGGTGGCCTGGTACCGCACGAGCGCACCGTCGTCGTGCGGCTCGACGGTGATCGTGTCCAGCGCCTCGAGCGTGCCGTTCTCGCCCCGCAGCGTGACGCGGCGCGGCGCCACGTGGTCGGTCACGGTGTACGTCAGCTCGGTGGTGCGGCCGTTGAAGGCCGAGGTGTTCTCGTAGACGGTGCCCACGCCGCCGTCGCCGCTGCGCCGGACGGTGCGGACCGTCCCCGGGTCCCACTCGGTCGTGTTCCGGAAGTCCGAGAGGTAGCCGAACGCCACCCGCGGCGTCGCCCTCGTCAGCACCTCACGCGTCACGACGATCATCGCAGCCTCCTCCTGTGCCGGTCGAGCAACCTGAACGAAGGTTAGACAAACTCTTGACGGGATAGCAAGGCCTCGCCTAATCTGCCGGTCAGAGCACTAGACAAACCTTGGACGGAGGGCACATGTCGGCACCCGCAGCAGACACCACGCCGGTGGGGCCCGCCCGCCGCCCGAGCGTCGCCGTCGTCGGCTCCGGGGTCTCCGGGCTGACCGCCGCCTACGTCCTCCGCCACACGCACGAGGTGACGCTGTTCGAGGCCGACGGGCGGCTCGGCGGCCACGCGCACACGCACGACGTCGCGACGTCGGAGGGCGGACGCGTCGCCGTCGACTCCGGCTTCATCGTGCACAACGAGCGGACGTACCCCACGCTCCTGAGCCTCTTCCGCGAGCTGGGCATCCAGACCCGGCCGACCGAGATGTCGATGAGCGTCACCTGCGCGGGGTGCGGGCTGCAGTACGCCGGCGCGCGCGGCGCGCGCGGCCTGTTCGCCCAGCGCCGCCGCCTCGCCGACCCGCGGTACCTGCGGATGCTCGCCGAGGTGCCCCGCTTCCACCGGGACGCGCGCGCCGTCCTCGACGACGCCTCGACCGACCTCACCTGGGGCCAGTTCCTCGACCAGGGCGGGTACTCGCAGTACTTCGTCGAGCACTTCGCCGTCCCCCTGGTCGCCTGCGTGTGGTCCTCCGGCGACGACGACGCCCTCGGCTACCCCGCGCGGCACCTGTTCCGGTTCCTCGAGAACCACGGGATGCTCACGATCGGCGGGTCGCCGACCTGGCGCACGGTCGTGGGCGGCTCGCGCACCTACGTCGACCGGGTCGCGGCGACGCTCGAGGACGTGCGTGCGGCGACGCCCGTCGTCGCCGTCGCGCGCGAGGAGGACCACGTCGTCGTCCGCACGGCCGACGGCGGCGCGGCGCGGTTCGACCAGGTCGTGCTCGCCACGCACGCCGACGACGCCCTAGCGGTCCTGGCCGACGCGACGCCCGAGGAGAAGGCCGACCTCGCCGCGATCGGCTACTCCGCCAACACCACCTGGCTGCACCGCGACGGGTCGGTGCTGCCGGCCCTGCGTCGTGCCCGCGGCTCCTGGAACTACCGCAAGGAGACGTGCGGCACCGGCGCCTCCGCCGTCCTGGTCAGCTACTGGATGAACCACCTGCAGGGCCTCGACACCGCCGACGACCTCGTGGTCACCCTGAACGCGCCGGAGCGCGTCGACCCCGCCGCCCTGGTGGCCGAGATGACCTACCGCCACCCGGTCTTCACCCCGGCCGCCGTCGCGGCGGCCGCGCGCCTGCGCGGCGCGGGCGGCCCCCGGCTCGCGTTCGCCGGCGCGCACCTCGGCTGGGGCTTCCACGAGGACGGCGCCCGGTCGGGCCTCGAGGCGGCGCGGCGCCTGGGCGGCTCCTGGTGAGGGTCGCTCCCCCGCCGGTGCCGGCGCTCGTCGTCGGGTCCGTGACGCACACGAGGCGCACGCCCCTGACGCACACCTTCACCTACCGGCACTACACGTGGCTCGTCGACGTGGACGACCTGCCGCGGCTGCGCGGCCCCCTCGGCTGGCTCGCGCGCTTCGACGCCGCCGACCACCTCGACGGCGGCCGCCTCGGCGGCGGCCTGCGCGGCGACGTCGTGCGCTTCTGCGCCGCGCGCGGCGTGGACGTGACGGCGCAGGACCGGATCTGGATGCTCGCCCACGCGCGGGCCCTGGGCCACGTGTTCGACCCGATGTCCGCGTTCTGGTGCGTCCGCCCGGACGGTTCCGTGGCCGCCGTCGTCGTCGAGGTGCACAACACCTACGGGGGGCGGCACGCTTATCTCGTCCGGCCCGACGACGCAGGCCGCGCCGTCGTGGAGAAGGCGTTCTACGTCTCCCCGTTCAACCCCGTCACCGGGACGTACCGGATGCGGCTCGTCCTCGGCGAGCAGGAGGCCGCCGTGTCGATCAGGCTCCTCGTCGACGGGACGCCCGTCGTGGACGCGGGCGTGTCGGGTGCCGTCGTCCCCGCGACACCCCGCGCGGTGCTGCGGACCGCGCTGCGGCACGCCGTCATGCCCTACCGCGTCAGCACGCTCATCCGCCTGCACGGCGTCGTCCTCTGGCTGCGCCGCCTGCCCGTCATGCCCGGCTCCCGACGCACCCAGGAGGTCGTATGAGCACCGTCCCCACCCCCTCCTGCCTCGCGGGCCCCGGCGCTCGCCCCGACGCCCGGCCGTGCGTGCGCGCGCGCCTGGCCCGGGTCCTCGCGGGGCGGGTCGTCCGGCGGGTCCCGGTGCGGGTCGAGAGCCCGGGCGGCGCGGTCCTCGGCTGGCCGGACCGGGCCGCGGCGCCCGACGGCGTCCCCGTCCTGCAGATCGTCCGCCCCCGGGCCTTCTTCGCGCGCCTCGGCCACGCCCCCAAGATCGGCTTCGGCGAGGCCTACATGGCGGGCGACTGGCGGCCTGCTCCCGGCGTCGACCTCGGCGTCGCGCTCCGCCCCTTCGCGGCGAGCATCACCCACGCCGTGCCCGCGTGGATGCAGCGACTGCGCGGGCTCGTCGAGGAGCGCCTGCCCGCGCACCAGCGCAACACCCTGCACGGCGCCCGACGGAACATCCAGGCGCACTACGACCTGTCCAACGACCTCTTCGCAGCGTTCCTCGACCCGTCGCTGACCTACAGCTCGGCCCTCTTCGACGACGACCGCCCGCTCGCCGGGCAAGGCCTCGAGGAGGCGCAGCTGCGCAAGGTCGACGCCGCGCTCGACGCCGCCGGCGTGGGTCCGGGGACCCGGCTGCTCGAGATCGGCACCGGCTGGGGGACGCTCGCGCTGCGGGCCGCCGAGCGCGGTGCGCACGTCACCACGCTGACGCTCTCGGACGAGCAGGCCCGCCTGGCGCGCGAACGCGTCGCGGCCGCAGGTCTCACCGAGCGCGTCGACGTCCGGCTGCAGGACTACCGCGAGGCCGCCGGCACCTTCGACGCCGTCGTGAGCATCGAGATGATCGAGGCCGTGGGCGAGGAGTACTGGCCGACCTACTTCGCCGCCATCGACCGGCTCCTGGCCCCCGGCGGGACGGCGGTGGTGCAGTCGATCCTCATGGCGCACGACCGCTACCTGGCGACCCGCCGCTCGTTCAGCTGGATCCAGAAGTACATCTTCCCCGGCGGGATCATCCCGTCGACGCGCGCGATCGAGCAGGCCACCGTGGCGCACACCTCGCTGCGCGTCGTCGGCTCGCGGCACTTCGGCGCCTCGTACGCCGAGACGCTGCGGCGGTGGCGCGCGCAGTTCGACGCCGCCTGGCCGCAGGTCCGCGAGCTGGGCTTCGACGAGACGTTCCGCCGGATGTGGGAGTTCTACCTCGCCTACAGCGAGTCCGGGTTCGCCACGGGCTACCTCGACGTCGCGCAGCTGCGGCTGCGGCGGGTGACGGGGTGAGCACCGACGCCCGGTGGCCCCTGGCGGGTCAGCGGGTGTGGGTCGTGGGCGCCTCGAGCGGCATCGGCGCGGCCCTCGCCACCGAGCTCGCCGCCCGCGGGGCGCAGGTGGCCATCAGCGCCCGACGCGCGGACCGCCTCGCCGACGTGGCGCGCGGACGGATGACCGCCGTCCCGCTGGACGCGACCGACGACCGGGCGGTGGCCACTGCGGCGCAGGCGGTGCGCGAGGTGCTCGGCGGGCTCGACACGGTGGTCTGGTCGGCCGGGCACTGGCAGCGCTCCGACCCCCGGACCTGGGACGGGCCCGCCTTCGCCGAGCACGTCCGCGTGAACCTCCTCGGCCTGAACAACGTCCTGTCCGCCGTGCTGCCCGCGATGGTCCGACGCCGCTCCGGGCACGTCGTCGCCATCGCCTCGGTGGCGGGGTACCGGGGCCTGCCGGGCGCCGAGGCGTACGGGTCCACCAAGGCCGCGCAGATCGCGCTCCTGGAGTCGCTGCGTGCGTCGCTCCGCCACGACGGGGTCCGCGTGACCACCGTGGCGCCGGGTTTCGTCCGCACCGAGATGACGGCCGTCAACACCTTCCCGATGCCGTTCATCGTCGAGGCGGATCAGGCGGCGCGCGCCATCGCCGACGGCCTCGAGCGCGGTCGGGTGGAGATCGTCTTCCCGTGGCGGATGGCCCTGGTCATGAAGGCCGCACGCCTGGTCCCGGTGCGAGCCTGGGCCGCGCTGGTGTCGCCGAGGCGTCGGCGCGAAGCCGCCCGCGGCGCCTGACGACCTCGTGAGAGGCTGAGTGGGACACGTCCCCTCGGCCGAGCAGGAGCCGCCGCCATGGCAGATCCGACCCGCGAGCCCGCCCGCCAGGTCCCGGTGCGATTCCAGATGGAGCTCCCCACGGAGCTGGAGGCAGGGGTGCCCGCCGAGTTCGCCAACATCTGGCACACGCGGACCTCGTTCATCATCGACTTCGCTGTGCCCAAGGGACCGCCTCAGATGATCGACGACGACGCCGGTCGACGCGCGGTCGTCAACGCCAAGGTCGTGACCCGCGTGCGCATCCCACCTCAGCAGGTGTTCGAGATCGCGCGCGCCCTGACCCAGCAGCTCGACCTCTGGGAGAAGGAGACCGGCGCAGGCCGGCCGACGCCCCCACCGCCCGCCATGCCAGGGGGCCCGACGGCCGGCTGACGTGCCGGCCGGTCGTCAGGAGAAGACCAGGCCAGGGATCGCGAAGACCCACGGGGCGAACGCGACGACGGCGCCGATCCAGCACCACGCGAGCCCGCCGCGGCGTTCGCGCGCGAGCGTGCCCACGAGCCAGACGAGCAGCGCGCCGATGGCCGCGACCCCCGGCGTGATCGTGACCGTGAGCGCATCCGGGCAGTCGAGGATCGCCACGTCCGGCGGGCAGCTGTCCAGCCGCGTCGGCATCACCCAGGCGATGAGCACGTCACCGACCGCCCCGACGGCCAGCAGGATCGCCGTCAGGATCTCCTGCACGAGCGTCGAGCGGCGCGAGCGGACCGGGGCGGGGACGTCGAGCGGGGCCAGCACCGGCGGCTGCGTCCGGGAGGCGAGGTTCACCATGGGGCAAGCCTGGCAGGTTCACCCGCCCGATTAGTCCGATTCGCCACATTCTGGACGAAGATCACCCGCGCGGCCCAGGATCCTCACCCGCCCAGGCGGACGGACCCGCTCACCACCACTGGAGCCGGAGCGCCAGGAACGCCCAAGGTACGGCGGCCGGGACGAGCGCCACCCAGCAGAGCCAGAGCCCACGGCCGCGCTCGGCGTGCCGGTTCCCGACGAGCCACGTGACCACCCCGAGCACACCCACGGCGACGGCGCCCGCCGCGACCCCGAGTGCCGGACCGCACAGGCGGTCGGTGCACGTCGAGGTGCGCACCGGCAGCTGCAGCGCCACGAGGAGGTCGCCGGCGAACAGGGCCAGCAGGAGCACTGCGGTGACGGCGGCCTGGGCCCGGTCCTCGCGTCGGGCCGGCCGCCGCCCCGACGTCGTCCCGGCGACGGGCTCGGTCGTCCCCGCCTCGACCTGCTGTGTCATGCCCTCAGCGTCGCAGGAAGCGCTCCATGCCCGGCGGAAGCTCCGCGGCGGGTCCCGGCGGCGCGGCGGGCGGCGTCGCGCCGCCGCCGAGGCCGAACGCCGAGCCGGCCGGCGCCGACGGCTGACCGGAGGCGCGCTCGGCCGCCTCGCGCTCCTGCTGCGCCCGCTTGGCCGGGTTGCCCGACTTGGCGCCGCGCCCCTTGCCCTTCGCCGGCGCCGGGGCCGAGCGACCGCGCGACTTCTTGCCCATGCCGAAGCCGGGCATGCCCGGCATACCGGGGACGCCGCCGCCCCGGGCGACCTGGCGCATCATCGTCTGCGCCTGGCCGAACCGCTCGAGCAGCTGGTTGATGTCGGTGACGGTGGTGCCCGAGCCGCGCGCGATGCGCGAGCGGCGCGAGCCGTTGATGATCTTCGGGTTGGCGCGCTCGGCCGGGGTCATCGAGCGGACCATCGCCTCGATGCGATCCACCTCGCGCTCGTCGAAGCTGTCGATGGCGTCGCGCATCTGCGCCATGCCCGGGAGCATCCCGAGCATCTTCTTCATCGAGCCCATCTGCCGCAGGCCCTGCACCTGCACCAGGAAGTCGTCGAGCGTGAAGTCCTCGCCGCCGACGAGCTTCTCGGCCATCTTCGCCGCCTGCTCGGCGTCGAAGGCGCGCTCGGCCTGCTCGATGAGCGACAGGACGTCGCCCATGTCGAGGATGCGCGAGGCCATCCGGTCCGGGTGGAAGACCTCGAAGTCCGTGAGCTTCTCGCCCGTGGAGGCGAACATCACCGGCGAGCCCGTGACGCTCGCGATCGACAGGGCCGCACCACCGCGCGTGTCGCCGTCGAGCTTGGCGAGCACGACGCCGGTGAAGCCGACGCCCTCCGCGAACGCCTGCGCCGTCGTGACCGCGTCCTGACCGATCATCGCGTCGACGACGAAGAGGATCTCGTCCGGGTCGACGGCGTCGCGGATGTCCGCCGCCTGCTGCATCATCTCGGCGTCCACGCCGAGCCGGCCGGCCGTGTCGACGATGACGACGTCGTGCTGGCGCTCCTGTGCCCACGCGAGGCCCTCGCGCGCGACCCCGACCGGGTCGCCGGGGGTGCCGACCAGGCCCGCCGCGGTCTCCTGCACGCCCGGGTGCGGTGCGAACACCGGCACCCCGGCGCGCTCGCCGACGACCTGGAGCTGCGTGACGGCGTTCGGCCGCTGGAGGTCCGCCGCGACGAGGAGGGGCGTGTGCCCGCGCTCGCGCAGGTGCAGGCCGAGCTTGCCGGCGAGCGTCGTCTTGCCCGCACCCTGCAGGCCCGCGAGCAGGATCACCGTCGGCGGCCGCTTGGCGAAGCGCAGCGGCCGCTGCTCCCCGCCGAGGATCGCGACGAGCTCCTCCTGCACGATCTTGACGACCTGCTGGGCCGGGTTCAGGGCGCCCGAGACCTCGGCCGAGAGCGCGCGCTCGCGGACGGTGCCGGTGAACGCCCGGACGACGGGCACGGCGACGTCGGCGTCCAGCAGCGCGCGGCGGATCTCGCGGATCGTCGCGTCGATGTCCGCCTCGGACAGCCGGCCCCGCGTGCGCAGGTTGCGGAACGTCGAGGTGAGGCGGTCGGACAGGGTCGCGAACACGGGCAGCTCTCCGGGGTCCGGGCGGGGGCGGGCGAGGTCCCAGGGTACCGTCCGGGCCTACGTCCCCCGCCCCGGGACCCGGATCGGCCCGGGTGCCGGACGGCCCGTGAGCGACGTGTAGGCGCGCGCCGTGAGCTCGGACACCAGCCGCTCGCGCCACGGGGTCCAGGTGGTCGGCCCGGCCGCGCTCGCGTCCGCCTCCGTCAGCGCGCGCAGGGTCAGCAGGAGGTCCGCTCGGCCGTCGACGGCGGCCACCAGCTCCGCCACGGTCGCCGGGTCGTCCGGGTCGCGCGTCGTGGCGAGCGCGGCGAGCGTCAGGTGGTGGCGCACGAGCAGCTCGACGTCGTCGCGCACCGGCGCGGCCACGCCCATGCGGGCCAGGATGCCCGGGACGAGGGCGGCGCCCTCGACGGAGTGGTCGACGGCGCCGGGGCGCTTGCCGATGTCGTGCAGCAGCGCCGCCAGCAGCAGGGCCTCCCCGTGCTCACGACCGCGGCGGCCGACCTGTGCGACCGTCTCGACCAGGTGCCTGTCGACGGTGTGCCGGTGGATCGGCGAGCGCTGCGGCCTGTTGCGCACGCCCGCCCACTCCGGGATCCAGCGGGTCACCACGCCGGCGAGGTCGAGGGTCTCCCAGACCGGTACCTGCGCCGGTCCGCTGGCGAGCAGGACCGACAGGTGCTCGCGCGCGGCGGCGGGCCAGGGCTGCGGCAGCGGCGGCGTCCGGCCCAGGCTCGCCACGGTCACCGGCGAGAGCGGCAGGCCGGTGCGGGCGGCGGTCGCCGCGGCACGCAGGGTGAGCAGGGCGTCGTCCTCGGGCCGGACGCCCGCGGCGAGCACCAGCTCGCCGTCGTGCTCGACGAGCCCTTCCCCGACCGAGCGCAGGCGCGGGGCGAGGGGACGCCCTCGGCGCACGACCGGCCGGCGCAAAGACGGCCGCGCGAGCGCCTGGCGCGCGTGGCGCACGGTCGTGTCCAGGGCGTGCGCGACGGTGCGGCCGGCCTCCGCGAGTCCCGCGAGCAGGTCGTCGGCGTCGCCCACCCCCAGGAGCGCCGCGACCTCGTCCTGGTCGGCCCGCAGCAGCCGGTTGGTCGGGCGTCGGGTCACCACGTGCAGGGCGTCCCGCACGTCGAGCAGGTGGGCGTACGCCGCGTCGACGCCGCCGTGCGGGCGGTCGGTGAGCCACGTGGCCGCGAGCGCGAAGACCACGACGGCGTCGCGGATGCCCCCGCGAGCGTCCTTGAGGTCGGGTTCGACCAGGTAGGCGAGCTCCCCCGACCGGTCCGCGCGCGCCTTGGTGGACGCGAGGAGCTCCGGCAGGCGCCGACGCGCGGCGCCGCGCCAGTCGGTCAGGAGGGCGGTGCGGGCCCGGTGCACCACGGTGCGGTCCCCCGCCACGTGCCGCAGGTCGAGGAGCCCGACGGCGGCGGGCAGGTCCGCGGACGCCACCTGGCGGCACTGGGCGAGCGAGCGCACCGAGTGGTCCAGCGACAGGCCGGCGTCCCAGATCGGGTACCAGAGCCGCTCGGCGACGCGCGCGACGGTGGCGTCGGTGTGCGTCCGGCCGTCGTGCACGAGGAGCAGGTCGAGGTCGGACGCGGGGCTGGCGTCGCCGCGACCCAGGCTGCCGACCGCGCCGAGCGCCAGGCCGTCCGCCGTCGGCAGGTCCGCGGTGACGACGTCGAACAGCTCGGCGAGCCGGCTGGTGACCAGGTGCGCGACGGCGGCCCGGCGCACGGTGCCGTCGGCGCCCGGGCCGGTCATCCGGGCCGCGACGTCGAGCCTGTCGACGGCGAGGTCCCGCACCCCGGCGAGGGGGTGCGGGACCTCGGGCTCGCCGGAGCCCGGGCCGGGGACCGGCCAGGTGGACTCAGGCAGGGACATCGGTCAGAGCGCGTCGGGGCCGTGCTCCCCGGTGCGGACGCGAGCGACGTCCTCCACGGGGATGGTCCAGACCTTGCCGTCGCCGATCTTGCCGGTCTGCGCGGCCTTGACGATCGCCTCGGTGACCGTGAGCGCGTCGACATCGGCCACGAGGACCTCGACCCGCAGCTTCGGGATGAGGTCGACCTGGTACTCCGCGCCCCGGTAGACCTCGGTGTGCCCGCGCTGCCGGCCGTAGCCGCTCGCCTCGCTCACCGTCATGCCGCGGACGCCTGCTGCCTCGAGGGCCGCCTTCACGTCGTCGAGCCGGTGGGGCTGGATGACAGCCGTGACGAGCTTCATGCGTTCACCTCCGTGCTGGCGCGGCCGGCGGCCGTGCTCGGGACTGACGTGTCGATCGCGCGACCACGGGTGGCCGGGAGGGCCTCGTACGCGGTCTCACCGTGCACCGAGATGTCGATCCCGGCGACCTCGACGTCCTCGGTGACCCGCCAGCCCATGGTGGCCTTGAGGATCAGTCCGAGCACGAGGGTCACGACGCCGGAGACGAGCACCGCCACGAGAGCGATCACGGCCTGGACGACGAGCTGGCGAGCGCCGCCGCCGTAGAACAGACCCGTGCTCGTGGAGAAGAAGCCGATGAGCACGGTGCCGGTCAGACCGCCGACCAGGTGCACACCCACGACGTCGAGCGAGTCGTCGTACCCGAGCTTGTACTTCAGGCCCACCGCGAGCGCGCACAGCGCACCGGCGATCGCGCCGAGGAAGATGGAGCCGACGGGCGAGACGGTGCCCGCCGCCGGGGTGATCGCGACGAGGCCCGCCACGATGCCGGACGCCGCCCCGAGGGATGTGGCGTGTCCGTCACGGATCTTCTCCACCAGGAGCCACCCGAGCATCGCCGCGCACGTCGCGGTGGTGGTGTTCACCCAGGCCAGGCCGGCGAACCCGTCGGCCGTGAAGGCGGAACCGCCGTTGAACCCGAACCAGCCGAACCACAGCAGGGCCGCGCCGAGCATGACCAGCGTGAGGTTGTGCGGGCGCATCGGCTCCTTGCCGAAGCCCTTGCGCTTCCCGACGATCAGGGCGAGCACCAGGGCCGCCACACCGGCGTTGATGTGCACGACGGTGCCACCCGCGAAGTCGATCGGTGCCACCGTGGCTGCGCCGTCGGTGGTGCCGAACATCATCGCGGCCAGACCGTCCTCGCTGCCGCTCAGCAGACCGCCACCCCACACCATGTGGGCCATCGGGAAGTAGGCCGCGGTGGCCCAGGCGCCCGCGAAGACCAGCCACGTCCCGAACTTGACGCGATCGGCGAGCGCACCGCTGATGAGAGCGACCGTGATGATCGCGAAGGTGGCCTGGAAGGCCACGCCGACGATGCCGGGGACCCCCCACCCGTCGAGGACGAACTCACCGGCGTCGTCGTAGATCGTGCCCGCGAGCCCGAACTGGTCGAACGGGTTGCCGAAGAGCCCGCCCACGTCCGAGCCGTAGGACATCGACCAGCCCCACAGCACGTAGATGACCCCGACGACGCCCAGCGCGCCGAAGCTCATCATCATCATGTTCAGCACGGACTTGGCGCGGGACATCCCGCCGTAGAACAGAGCCAGTCCGGGCGTCATCAGCAGCACGAGGGATGCCGAGGTGAGCATCCAGGCTGTCGCTCCGAAGTTGAGGTCCATCCGACTTCCTTCCCTCGCCAGCCGGGCGGCTGGTCCGGGAACAACTGTCGGGGCGCGCCGTTTCGCGACGACGTGCGTCGCGTTACGGCGCGATCACACCAGGACCCGCTGCGTTAACTCTGCGTTTCTGCGGGCCCGCGCGCGGTCCCCGGTGGCCGTCAGCCGGCGAGCAGGCCGTCGACGAACGCCTCGGGGTCGAACGGCGCGAGGTCGTCCGGGCCCTCGCCCAGCCCGACGAGCTTGACCGGCACGCCGAGCTCGCGCTGGACCGCGACCACGATGCCGCCCTTGGCGGTGCCGTCGAGCTTGGTCAGCACGATGCCGGTCACGCCGGCGACCTCGGTGAACACCTGCGCCTGACGCAGCCCGTTCTGGCCGGTCGTGGCGTCGAGCACCAGCAGCACCTCGGACACCGGCGCCGTACGGGACAGGACGCGCACGATCTTGCCCAGCTCGTCCATCAGGCCCGCCTTGTTCTGCAGCCGGCCCGCGGTGTCGACGAGCACGACGTCGGCGCCCGCCTCCTGCGCCTGGGCGAGCGCCTCGAACGCGACCGACGCCGGGTCCGCGCCCTCGCGGTCGGACCGCACCACCGGGACGCCCACCCGGGCGCCCCACGTCTGGAGCTGGTCGGCGGCGGCGGCACGGAAGGTGTCCGCGGCGCCGAGCACGACGCTGCTGCCCTCGGCGACGAGCACGCGGGCCAGCTTGCCGACGGTCGTCGTCTTGCCCGTGCCGTTGACGCCGACGACGAGGACGACGGCGGGGTGCGTGACGCCGTCGGCCGCCGTCGGCGCGACGGCGAGCGAACGGTCGAGGTCGGTCCCGACGAGCGCGAGGAGCTGCTCGCGCAGCAGCGCGCGCACCGCGGCCGGCTCGCGGACGCCGAGCACCCGCACGCGCTCGCGCAGCGCGTCGACGAGCTCGGCGGTCGGCCCGGCGCCGACGTCGGCCAGGAGCAGGACCTCCTCGAGCTCCTCCCAGTCCGCCTCGGCGAGGTGGTCGCGCGAGAGCACCGTGAGCAGGCGCGCGCCGAGCGGCGACCCGGAGCGGGCGAGGCGCTCGCGCAGCCGGACGAGGCGGCCGGCGACGGGTTCGGGAGTCTCGAGCGACGGCGCCTGCGGGGTCTCCTGCGGCGCGGCCTCGGGTTCGGCTACGGGCCCCGCCGTCGTCGTCGGGACGCTCGCAGGCCGGGCCGGCGCGACCTCGCCCGCGGGCGGCGCGGGGCGGCGCGAGCGGCGGCGCAGCGGGACGGCGATCCCGACGCCGAGCACGGCGAGCGCCGGCAGCGCCCAGATGAGGATGTCGCTGAGCTCGTTCACGGCAGCAGTCTCTCAGGCGTCGGCGGTCTCCCAGGCGTCGGCGGTCTCCCCGGCGTCGGTCCCTCAGGCGCGGGCCGACCGTCGCGCGGTGGCACCACGTCGCCGGCCGCCGCGGCTCGGGCCTGCCTCAGCGCACGAGCTGGCGAAGGCGCCGACCGGCGCTGGCCAGCGGTTCGGCCAGCGGTCCGGCGAGCTCCACGGGCTCGACGTACGCGGGGCCCGCGTCCTGGCCGAACCGGAACAGGTCGTCCACCGTGCCCTCGGCCTCGGCCGCGCCCACCAGCTCGCGTCGCGTCCCGGCGATCAGCCCCACCGACTCGCCCCGGACGGGGTGGCGGAAGCCGTCCCGCAGGTCCGCCAGCAGCTGCCGCGGGCCCCTGCGCGGGGCGCCGGACGTGGTCCCCGCCACGAGGATCACCACGACGGCCGTCACGAGGGCGAGGACGATCGAGGTCAGGATGGGCGCCATGGGCCCAGTGTCACCCGTTCGGCGCAGTCCCGCGCGACGACGCCGGGAGTCTGACCGCATCGCCACACGATCTCCACACCGCGTCCCGCGGTGCGGGACGGGCCCGTCCCAGAACCGGCTCAGGCGGTCGCGTCCGCGTCCTCGTCCTCGCGCAGGCGCTGGCTGATGACCGTCGTGACGCCGTCGCCGCGCATCGTCACCCCGTACAGGGCGTCGGCGATCTCCATGGTCCGCTTCTGGTGCGTGACGACGATGAGCTGGCTGTCCTGGCGCAGCTCCCGGAAGATCTCGAGCAGCCGGCCGAGGTTCGTGTCGTCGAGCGCCGCCTCGACCTCGTCCATGACGTAGAAGGGGCTGGGGCGCGCGCGGAAGATGGCGACGAGCAGCGCGACGGCCGTGAGCGACCGCTCGCCACCGGACAGGAGCGAGAGCCGCTTGACCTTCTTGCCCGCCGGCCGCGCCTCGACCTCCACACCGGTCGTGAGCATGTTGTCCGGGTCCGTCAGGAGCAGCCGGCCCTCACCGCCCGGGAAGAGGCGCGCGAAGACCTGCTCGAACTGCTCCGCGGTGTCGCGGTAGGCCTCGACGAACACCTGCTCGACCCGCTCGTCGATCTCCCGGACGATCTCCATGAGGTCGGCGCGGGACTTCTTCAGGTCCGCGAGCTGCTCGGCGAGGAAGGCGTGCCGCTCCTCGAGCGCCGCGAACTCCTCGAGCGCCAGGGGATTGACGCGCCCGAGCAGGGCGAGGTTGCGCTCCGCCGCCCGCAGCCGCTTCTCCTGCTCCGCGCGCACGTAGGGCACGGTGCGCGGCCCGTCCTCGCCGTCGGTCTCCGCCGCGTCGCCCGTCAGGGGCACCGGCCGGTCGGGTCCGTACTCGTCGACGAGCACCTGCGGGTCCAGGCCCAGCTCCTCGATCGCGCGCTCCTGCAGCTGCTCCACGCGCAGCTGCTGCTGGGACCGGGCGAGCTCGTCGCGGTGCGCGACGTCGGTGAGCTTGGCCAGCTCGGTCGCTGCGGCGTCCACGCCGGCGCGCACCTGCGCCAGGCGCGCGTCCCGCTCGGCGCGGCCGGCCTCGGCCGCCTCGCGCGCCTCGTGGGCCCGCCGCAGGGAGACCTCGACGACGTCCAGCGCGTACTCGGCACCCGTGCGGACGGCCCGCGCCCGCGCGGCCTGCACGGCCCGTTGCCGGGCCCGGTCGGCGGCCCGCTCACGAGCCTGGCGCTCCGCCCGCGCGGCGGCCTCGAGCGACTGCGCGCGCCCCGCGAGCGCCCGGACCCGCTCCTCGAGCGTGCGCAGCGCGAGCCGCGCCTCCGTCTCGGCGGCGCGCGCGGCGGTCGCGCCCGCGGCGGCCTCGTCCCGATCGGCCGTGGCGGCCTCGATCCGCGCGTCGGACTCCGCGGGGTCCGCCTGGGCCTGGGTGAGGCGCTCGGTCAGCTCTGCGAGGGCCGCGAGGTCACCCTCGAGGCGCCCCGTCGCCTGCTCGAGCGCGGTGCGCGCGCGGTCCGCCTCGCCGCGCGCTGCGCGGGCCGCCGAGCCCAGGTGCCCCAGCTGCTCCGCGACCGCCGCGAGCGCGGCGTCGGACTCGTGCAGGCGGTCGAGCGTCGTCTCGTAGGCCTCACGCGCCTCCGCCTCGGCCCGCTGCGCCGCGACGACCGCGAACCGGGTCCGCTCCCCCGTCGCCGTGGCCTCGGCGACCTTCGCCTTGGCGTCGTCCAGCGCGGCCTGCAGCTCGAGGGTGCTCGGCGCGCCCGCCGAGCCTCCGACGGCCCGCAGCGCACCGAGGAGGTCCCCGCCCCGCGTGACCGCGACCAGCTCCGGGCGCGCCGCGACGAGCGCGCGCGCGTGGGCCAGGTCGTCCACCACGACGACGCCTGCGAGCAGGGCGGCGACCGCCGCACCCACCCCGCCGGGCGCGTGCACGAGGCTCGCGGCCGCGACGGCGCCGGCCGGCAGGTCCTGCGGCGTCTGCGGTCCCGGCGCGGCGCCCCCGGTGGCGACCAGCACGCTCGCGCGGCCCGCGTCGTCGTCGCGCAGGCGCCGCAGGGCGTCCACGGCCACGTCCACGCTCTCCACGGCGACGGCGTCGGCCATCGCGCCGAGGGCGACGGCGATGGCGTCCTCGTAGCCCGCCTCGACGTCGATGAGGGCGGCCACCGAGCCGAGCACCGGCTCGCTGCCCGCGAGCAGCGCGCCCGCGCCGTCCTTGCGCACGAGGCTGAGCTCGAGCGCGTCGACCCGGGCCTGCCAGGTCGCCCGGTCGCGCTCCGCCGTCCGCTCGGCCTCGCGCAGCTCCGTGAGGGCGGCACTCGCGCGCTCGAGCGCCTCGGCCGCCGCCTCGTGCTCGGCGTCGAGGCCCTCCTCGCCCTCCTCCGCGCCCGCGACCTGCGACTCGAGCGCCGCGAACGCGACGGTCGCCTCGTGGCCCCGCCGCTCGGCCTCCGCGAGTGTCTCGCGCAAGCGGCCGATCTCCGCCTCGGTGGACTCGACGCGGCTGCGCCGGGCGGCCACGTCGCCCGCGAGTCGTGCCAGGCCCTCCCGCCGGTCGGCGACGGCGCGGTGCAGGTCGGCCACCACCCGCTCGGTCTCGCGGACGCGGCGCTCGGTCTCCTCGCGGGCCGCGGTGGCCCGCTCGACGGCGCCCCGGGCCAGCTCGGCCTCCGCTCGCAGGTCCGCCTCCGACTCGCGGGCGCGCGCGGCCTGGGCCTCGAGGTCGTCCGGGTCGGGCCCGGACGGCGCGGCGTCGTCGTCGGCGCTGCCGAGCAGGCGCACGCGCTCGGCCGCGAGCGTGGCCGTCCCGCGCAGCCGCTCGCGGGCCGACGACAGCCGGTACCAGGTCTCCCCCGCCTCCGCGAGGAGCGGCGCCGCGGCGGCGGCCTCGGCCTCGAGGCGGGCGAGGTCGGCCCGCGCCGCGGCCAGCGCCGTCTCGACCTCCTCGCGCCGCATCCGCAGCGCCGTCTCGTCGGCGATCTCCTGCTGGAGCGTCGCGGTGAGCTGCGCCAGGTCGTCCGCCAGCAGGCGCGCCTTGGCGTCCCGCAGGTCCACCTGGATCGTGGCCGCCTTGCGCGCGACCTCCGCCTGGCGGCCGAGCGGGCCCAGCTGGCGGCGGATCTCCGCGGTGAGGTCCGACAGGCGCGTGAGGTTGACCTGCATCGCCTCGAGCTTGCGGAGCGCCTTCTCCTTGCGCCGCCGGTGCTTGAGGATGCCCGCGGCCTCCTCGATGAACCCGCGCCGGTCCTCGGGCGTGGCGCGCAGCACGGCGTCGAGCTGGCCCTGGCCGACGATGACGTGCATCTCCCGGCCCATGCCCGTGTCGGACAGCAGCTCCTGGATGTCGAGCAGCCGGCACGGGGTGCCGTTGATCGCGTACTCGGACCCGCCGCTGCGGAACAGGGTCCGGGAGATCGTGACCTCGGAGTACTCGATCGGCAGCACGCCGTCGGTGTTGTCGATGGTCAGGGCGACCTCGGCGCGGCCCAGCGGCGGCCGCCCGGCCGTGCCGGCGAAGATGACGTCCTCCATCGTCCCGCCGCGCAGGGACTTCGCCCCCTGCTCGCCCATCACCCAGGCGAGCGCGTCGACGACGTTGGACTTGCCCGAGCCGTTCGGTCCGACGACGCACGTGATCCCCGGCTCGAGGTGCAGCGTCGTCGCGGACGCGAAGGACTTGAAGCCCCTCAGCGTGAGCGTCCTCAGGTGCACGGGTCGAGCCTAGGAGGTGCGCGGGCGGCGGCCGGGGAGGCGCTCGCTCACAGGTGCGGGAACCAGAGGGCGATCTCGCGCTGCGCCGAGGCGGGCGAGTCCGAGCCGTGCACGATGTTCTGCGTCGCGGCCGTTCCCCAGTCCCGGCCGAGGTCGCCGCGGATCGTGCCCGGGGCGGCGGCTGTCGGGTCGGTCGCGCCCGCCATCGCGCGGAACGCCTCGATGACCCGCTGGCCCTCGACGACCACGGCGGCGACCGGCCCCGAGCCCATGAACTCCACGAGCGGACCGAAGAACGGCTTGCCCTCGTGCTCGGCGTAGTGCGCCCGCAGCAGCTCGGCGTCGGGCACGCGCAGGTCGAGGGCCACGAGCGTGTAGCCCTTGGCCTCCAGGCGGCGCAGCACCTCACCGACGAGACCGCGGCGGACGCCGTCGGGCTTGACCAGGACCAGGGTGCGCTCGACGGCGGGCGCGGCCGGGGCGGCGGCGGACGTGGCGGCAGACATGGCCGTCACCTTAGCGGCCGTCCGGCCCCTGGTCCGCCGGCTCGCGCCCGGCCGCCCGCTCGCGCTCCGCCCGCTCGCGGTCGATCCGCGCGCCGAGCCGCAGCGAGGCGACCCACAGGGCCGCGAACACACCGCCGACGACGTACATCATCGGGACCGCGAGGCCCGCCGCCACGACCGCGAGCTGCAGCACGGTGCCCACGACGTAGCCGCCCGGCCGCCCGAGCGTGCCCGCGGCGAGCAGCAGCGAGAGCACCAGGGCGCCACCGACGAGCCACACGCGGGCGGGTTCGGCCACCTGCAGGCCGTACGCGACGAGCGCGGCGAACAGGACGACGAACGCCTCGAGGGTGAGCATCGTCGCGGCGAACTGCCGCCGCGCCGAGCGTGCGCGGCGCGGCGGGCGCGCGCCGTCCGGGTCGCCCACCGCTCAGCCCTTCCCGAGGAGGATCCGGGCCTCGGCCACCAGCGTGATCGAGCCGGTCACCAGGACGCCGGCACCGGTGGGCGAGCCGTCCACGCCACCCTCGGCGAGGTCCGCGGCGCGCGTGATCGCGTCGTCGAGGCGCTCGACCAGGTGCACGCGCTCCTCGCCGAACACGTCCACCGCGACCGCGGCCAGCTCGTCGGCCGGCAGGGCCCGCGCCGAGGAGGACGCGGTCACGACGACCTCGTCGAGCACCGGCTCGAGCACGGACAGGATGTGCTCGGCGTCCTTGTCCGCGAGGATTCCGACGACGCCGACGAGCCGCTCGAACGCGAAGCCGTCCTCGAGCGCGTCCGCCAGGGCCTGCGCCCCCGCGGGGTTGTGCGCGGCGTCGACGATCACCGTGGGCGACGACCGCACCAGCTCGAGCCGGCCCGGCGAGTCGACGTCCGCGAAGGCGGCCTCGACGACGCCGCCGTCGAGGGTCCCGACGCCCTTGAGCAGCACCTCGGTGGCCGCGAGCGCGAGGAGCGCGTTGTGCGCCTGGTGCGGGCCGTGCAGCGGGAGGAACACGTCGGCGTACACGCCGCCGACGGTGCGCAGGGTGAGCAGCTGGCCACCGACGGCCACCTGGCGGTCCAGGATCTCCAGCTCGACGCCCTCGCGCAGCACCCGGGCGCCGCGCTCGGCCGCCGTCGCGAGGATGACGCCCTCGGCGTCGTCGTCCTGGTCGGCGAGGACGAGCGTCGCGCCGTCCTTGACGATGCCCGCCTTCTCCCCCGCGATGTCGGCGAGCGCGTGACCCAGCCACGCCTCGTGGTCCTTGGCGACGGGGGCGATGACCGCGACCTCCGCCTCGACCACGTTGGTGGCGTCCCACGTGCCGCCGAGGCCGACCTCGACGACGGCGACGTCCACGGGCGCGTCCGCGAACGCCGCGAACGCCATCACGGTGAGCACCTCGAAGAAGCTGAGCCGCGGCCCGCCCGCGGCGAGCGACCGCTGGTCGACCATGTGCACGTACGGGGCGACGTCCTGCCAGACCTCGACGAACCGCTCGGCGCTGATCGGCTCGCCGTCGATGGCGATGCGCTCGGTGACGCTCGTCAGGTGCGGGCTCGTGAAGCGCCCGGTGCGCAGGCCGTGCTCGCGCAGGAGCCGCTCGGCCATCCGGCTGGTGGACGTCTTGCCGTTCGTGCCCGTCACGTGCACCACGCGGTACGCCAGCTGCGGGTCGCCCAGCAGCGAGCAGACCTCGCGCACCCGGTCGAGCGTCGGCTCGAAGTCGTGCTCCGGCGCCCGCTCGAGGATGCCGGCGTACACCTCCGCCAGCGCGTCCGGCCCGGGCAGGCTCACGGCCGGCCGCCCTCGGCGCGGGAGGTACGGCCGACGCGGGAGGGCGCGGGCGCGTGCCGGGGGGTGCAGCCAGGGGTGGACGATCTCATGGACCCATTGTGGCGGGCCTTGCCGCACCCAGCTGCACGCGGCGATAGTTCACGCATGCCGGGGGCCCGCACCATCGCCGTTGCCGCTGCCACTCTCGCGCTGCTGACCGCCGCGAGCGCCGGCGGTGCCGCCGGCGAGCCGGCGACGGTGCCGGCGACGATGCCGGCGAGCTCCGCCGCTCTCACCACCAGGGCGACGACGCCGCCCGCCGTCCAGGCCGCCGCACCCGCGGCCGTGCCGCCCGACGAGGCCGCCTACGTGCCCATCAACCCGGTCCGCGTGCACGACATGCGCTCCGGCGTGACGGCGGGCACGCCCACGTGCGTCCAGATGACCGGCGCCGCGACCGGCATCCCGGCCGGCGCCGATGGCGTCGCGCTCAACGTCGCCTCGGTGCAGCCGGCGGGCCCCGGGCACGTCGTGGTCTACCCGGACGTGGACGGCACGGGTCAGACGGCCGCCCCGGTGGCGGCGACCGTGAACTTCCAGCCGGGTGCCGACATCTCGAACGCGGCGCTGGTCGACCTCCCGCCGAACGGCCGGGTGTGCTACTTCGTGCGGGGCGCCCGCGCGGGCATCGTCATCGACGCCGTCGGCTACCTGCGGGCCGGCTCGGGGATCACGCTGCGCACGCCGGCACGGCTGCACGACGTCTCCTCCGTGACGTCGCGGCAGGTCCACACCGTCCAGGTGACCGGCGTCCCGGCGGCCGGCGTGCCGGCCGGCGCCACCGCCGTCATCGTGAACGTCGCCGTCGCCGGGTCGACCTCCGCGGGGCACCTGCGACTGTTCGCGGCGGGCACGCCGGTGCCGCCGACGGCGAGCCTGAACTACCCGGTGGCCGGCGACCGCTCCACGGCCGCGATCGTCCAGCTGTCCCCCGGCGGCGCCCTCTCCTACTGGTCGGACACCGCACCGGGCAACCGGGTGCGGGTCGTGCTCGACGTCGTCGGCTGGACCGTCGACGGCTCGGCCTTCGTGCCCGTCACACCGACCCGCCTCCTCGACACGCGCGCGACGTCGTCGCTCATCGCGGGTCAACGGCAGGACGTCACCCTGCCGCCGGGCGGCCCGGTGCCCGGCGACGCCGGCGCGGTGGTGCTGTCCGTCGTCGGCGTGGTCCCGACGGGCGTCGGCAACCTCGCCGTCGCCCCGTACCGGCGCGCCTGGTCCGGGCCGCCGCCGATCGCCACGCTGAACTACGTCCCGGGCGGCGACATCGCGAACCTCGTCGTGGCGGCCGTCGGCGACGGCGGCCGCGTGTCGCTCTACAACGACCAGTTCCGCGGCAGCTCCGCGCACGTGGTGGTCGACGTCGTCGGCTACCTGACCGACGTCGCCGCCCTGCCCCCGGTGGTGTACCCGACCGGCACGACGGTCGTCGGCACGGGCACGCCCGCGTCCTGCACGTCGGCGGCGCTGGCGGCAGCGGTGCGCGACGGCGGGTACGTCGCCTTCTCGTGCGGGCCGGCCCCGGTGACGATCGTCGTCGACCAGACGCTGGTCACCTGCAACACCGACACGTGCCGCCACCCGTGGCAGGGCGGGACCCCCGTGTCCCAGCTGACGGTCGACGGCGGCGGACTCGTCACGCTCAGCGGCGGCGGCGCGCGCGGCATCTTCTACGCGAACGCGTGCCAGGAGAGCTTCGGCTGGCTCTCGAGCGCGTGCCAGAACGACAGCCGTCCGAGCGTCACGTTCCGGAACATCACGTTCGCGGACGGCAACGCGCAGGGCCCGCCACCGGGCCTCGCCGACGTCGGCGGCGGCGGGGCCATCGCGATGCGCGCGGGCACGCTCACCCTGGAGGACGTGGTCTTCCGCGACAACCGCACCGTGGCGGCCCACTCGGACTGGGGCGGCGGCGCGGTGCGCGTCTTCGGCCAGAACAACCCCGCGACGATCATCGGGAGCACCTTCACCGGCAACCGCGGCGCCAACGGCGGGGCCCTGTCGAGCCTGCACGCGCCGATGGTCATCACCGACTCGGTGTTCACCGCGAACACCGCGACCGGCTCCGGTGCGTCGAACGGGAACGGCGGGAACGGCGGCGCGGTCTACTTCGACGGCACGTGGCAGAACGTCCTGGTCCAGGACACGACGATCACGGGGAACGTCGCGCCGGAAGGCGGGCCGGGCATCTTCTACGTGAGCAACAGCCGCACCGGCACCCTCACGATCGACCACGCCACGATCACCGGGAACACGGGCCAGAGCTTCTACACCCACCCGTACCGCAGCCTGTTCTACCTGGGCACGTCGTCCCTGCCGGTGATCCGGGGCTCCGTCATCGAGTGACGAAGCCCCGGACCAGGGCGGCCGGGTCCGCGCGGCGCCGGGTCAGCCCAGCCGGCGGACGGTGACCTCGGGCTCGGCGACGTCCGCGGCCTCGATCGTGAGGTCGAGCGCGAGCGTCTCGGCCGCGACCAGCTCGCGGTGCGCCTCGATGGCGGCCACCGCGTCGGCCGGCACGCGCAGGCTCAGGGCGATCCGGTCGGAGACCTGCAGGCCCGCAGCCTTGCGCTCGTCCTGCACGGCGCGCACGACGTCGCGCGCGTAGCCCTCGGCGAGCAGGGCCTCGTCGAGCGAGGTGTCCAGCAGGATGACGCCGTCGCCCGGGAGGACCGCGGCGACTTGGCCCTGCGGCGCGTCCTCGGCCACCACCGTGGTGACCTCGTACTCGCCGTCCACCAGCGCGACCGCGCCGGCCTCGGTCTGCACGACGACGCCGTCCGGGCCCTGGCTCCAGGCCCCGGCCTTCGCAGCGCGGATGACGTCCTGGACGGCCCGCCCGAGGCGCGGGCCTGCGGCCCGGGCGTTCACCGACAGCCGGTTCGCGACGCCGAGCTCGGCCATGCTCACGTCCGCCAGGTCCACGAGCGTCACGTGCTTGATGTTGAGCTCGGCCGCGATCAGCGGGACGTACGGGGTGAGCCGGCCGGGCTCGGGCACCGCGACGGCCAGCTCGCGCAGCGGCTGGCGCACCCGCAGGCCGTGCGCCTTGCGCAGGCCGAGGGCCGCCGAGACGACGTCGCGCACCCCGTTCATGGCGGCGACCAGCGCGCCGTCGGCGACGAGCGCGGGCTCGGTCTCGACGCCGACGACGTCCAGGTGCCACGAGTCCGCGGACCCGTACACCGTCCGGGGCTCGGCGTCGCGCACGGGCCAGTCGGTCAGGTGCACGCTGCGCCCGCCGGTCAGGCCGCGCCAGATCTCCTCGGTGACCAGCGGCGCGAGCGGCGCCATGACGCGCAGCAGCGCCTCGAGCGCCGTCCAGAGGGTGTCGAACGCGTCGACGTCCTCGTCCCAGAACCGCTGCCGCTGCGTGCGCACGTACCAGTTGGTCAGCAGGTCCAGGTGCAGCCGCACCGACTCGCACGCCCCCGCGATGTCGTAGGCGTCCATCTGGGACGTCACGCGGACGGCCAGCTCGCGGGTGCTCGCGAGCAGGTACCGGTCCATCGGCGGCAGGCCGGCGACCCGGTCCGCCGTCACCGGCTGGGCGAGGTAGCCCTCCCCACCACGCGCGGCGTCCGCGTACAGCGACAGGAAGTAGTAGGTGCTCCACAGCGGCAGCAGCACCTGGCGCACGCCCTCGCGGATGCCCTCCTCGACGACGACGAGGTTGCCACCGCGCAGGATCGGGGAGGACATCAGCGACCAGCGCACGGCGTCGGAGCCGTACACGTCCCACATCGCCACCGGGTCGGGGAAGTTGCGCAGGCTCTTGCTCGCCTTGCGCCCGTCGTCGCCCAGCACGATGCCGTGGCACATGACGGTGCGGAAGGCCGGCCGGTCGAAGATCGCCGTGGCGAGGACGTGCAGCGTGTAGAACCAGCCGCGCGTCTGGCCGATGTACTCGACGATGAAGTCGCCCGGGTAGTGGTTCTCGAACCAGTCGGTGTTCTCGAACGGGTAGTGCACCTGCGCGAACGGCATCGAGCCGGAGTCGAACCAGACGTCGAGGATGTCGGGGATGCGGCGCATCGTGGACCGCTCGCCCTCGGGCCGCGGGTCGTCCGGGTTCGGCCGCGTGAGCGTGTCGATGAACGGCCGGTGCAGGTCGGTCACGGGCACGCCGAAGTCGCGCTCGAGCTCCGCGACCGAGCCGTACACGTCGATCCGCGGGTACGCCGGGTCGTCGCTCATCCACACCGGGATGGGCGTGCCCCAGTAGCGGTTGCGCGAGATCGACCAGTCGCGCGCGCCCTCGAGCCACTTGCCGAACTGGCCGTCCTTGATGTGCTCGGGCACCCAGGTGATCTGCTGGTTCAGCTCCACCATGCGGTCGCGGAACGCGGTCACGCGCACGAACCAGCTCGACACCGCGCGGTAGATCAGCGGGTTCCGGCAGCGCCAGCAGTGCGGGTAGGAGTGCTCGTACGTCTCGTGCCGGACCAGGCGCACCCGCTGGGGCGCGGCGACGTGCTCGAGGGGGCCCGTGCCGTGCTTGAGGTCGCTCACGATGCGCGGGTTGGCCTCGAAGACCTGCAGGCCGGCGTAGTCGGGCACCTCCGCGGTGAACCGGCCCTTGCTGTCCACCGGCACGACCGGGGTGATCCCCGCGGCCGCGCACGCGGCCATGTCGTCCTCGCCGAAGGCGGGCGCGAGGTGCACGACGCCGGTGCCGTCCTCCGTCGTGACGAAGTCGGCGGGCAGGATCCGGTGGTCCCCGTTGCGACCGACGAAGTACCCGAACGGCGGGGTGTAGCGCAGCCCCGCGAGCTCGCTGCCGGGGAACGACGTCCGCCCCTCGCGATCGCTCAGGACCGCCAGCGCGCCGTCCTCGTCCCCGGGCGCGCCGAGCTCGCGCTCGTAGGCGGCCAGGCGTGCCTGGGCGAGGATCACGACCTCGCCCTCCAGCGCCGAGCCACGGGCCGGGCACACGCGCACGTACTCGATCTCGGGCCCGACGGCGATCGCCTGGTTCGAGGGCAGCGTCCAGGGGGTGGTCGTCCAGATGAGCAAGAGCTCGCCGGTCTCGATCCGCACGCCCACGGTCACGGCCGGGTCCTGCCGCGTCGCGTAGACGTCGTCGTCCATCCGCAGCTCGTGGTTGGACAGCGGCGTCTCGTCGCGCCAGCAGTAGGGCAGGACGCGGTAGCCCTCGTAGACCAGGCCCTTGTCGTAGAGCTGCTTGAAGCCCCAGATGACCGACTCCATGAAGGGCAGGTCGAGGGTCTTGTAGTCGTTGTCGAAGTCGACCCAGCGCGCCTGCCGGGTCACGTACTCGCGCCACTCGTTCGTGTACCGCAGCACCGACTCGCGGCACGCGGCGTTGAACGCGTCGACGCCCATGGCGTCGATCTGCGACTTGTCGGTGATCCCGAGGATGCGCTCGGCCTCGAGCTCGGCGGGCAGGCCGTGGGTGTCCCAGCCGAACCGCCGCTCGACGCGCTGGCCGCGCATCGTGCGGTAGCGCGGGACGACGTCCTTGGCGTAGCCGGTGAGCAGGTGCCCGTAGTGCGGCAGGCCGTTGGCGAACGGCGGCCCGTCGTAGAAGACGAACTCGTTGCTGCCGTTCTCGCCGGCCGGCCGGGCGTCGATCGACGCCTGGAACGTCCCGTCCGTGTCCCAGTGCGCGAGGACGTCCTTCTCGAGCGCGGGCAGGTCGGGCGACGCGGGAACGGCCGCCTGGGGGTCGGTCGAGCGTCGGTGCAGGGGGTAGACCATCGAGGGGGCTCCTGGGTCCTGGCGGCTACGTGCAGTGCGAGGACGACGTCCCACCGAACGATGGGCCACCGCGGTACCACCTCGCTTGCCGCCGCAGCACCACCACGCCCCTCGCGGGTGCGTACCGGTCCTGCGGAGACCGCTCTCGTGGGCTGTCACGGGCCCACCCGTCCGGTTCTACTGAGGCCCTCGGCCGCTGGAGGCGGCTCGCGTGCCCGTTCTTCCGGAGGCTCACCGGTGATGGCCGGGTCCTCGCCTGTGCCCACGATGGTACCCGGCCCGGGCGTGGACGCCCTTCCACGAGCTGCCCGGTGTCCCGGGCGCCGCGCCCTGGTGCCCGGGACGCCGCCGCGGAGAGGCTCGCCGGGACCACGGCGGCCACCCCCGGCCGCCCGACCCTCGGGAGGACGAATGACCACGACGACGACCGGCCCCACCGCACCCGCGGCGAGCCGGCAGCCCGCCACGGCGCCCGCCCCCGGCGCCGACACCCCGTCGCGCGCCTGGGCGGCGACCGCCCTGCTCGCCGGCCTGACCGGCATCGTGTCCATCCAGGCGTCCATGGCCCTCTCGGTGAACTGGACGGAGGTCGCCGGAGACCCCGACGCGATCGTCGCCGACCTCGCCGAGCGGGTGCCGACGCTGCTCGTCTTCCACACCGCCACGGCGCTGTGCACCGTGCTGCTGCTCGTCGCCGCCGCCGGCTTCGGCCGTCGCCTGCGTGCCGGTACCCCGGCGGGCAGCCTGCTCCCGGCCGTGGCCTCGGGCGGACTCCTGCTCACCTCCGCGGCGGCGCTGCTCGGCGGCGGCCTGGACACCCAGTTCATGTTCGCCCTCGGCACCCCCGAGCTGGTGAACACGTCCGGCTCCTTCTACTCCGACTGGGTGGCCACCATCCCGTGGCTCTGGCTCGGCGCCGGCGTGAGCGCGCTCGCGGTCGCCGTCGCCGGCCTGCGGCACCGGGCCGTGCCGCGCTGGATCGCCGTCGTGAGCCTGCTGCTGGGCGGACTGACCGTCCTCACCGGCGTCTCGCCGTTCCAGTACCTGGCGGGCATGGTGGCGCCCGTGTGGCTGGTCGTCGTCGCCCTGGGCTTCCTCCTCGGCGACCGTCGTCGGTGAGCAATGAACTGGCCCCGGGCGGGGCATTCCCTCCGCCCGGGGCCGCCGCCTACTGTGGCGCGGTGTCGATCACGGTCGGGCTGCCGCGCACCGCCCTCGTCCTCGGCGGCGTGGCGTGGTTCCTCGGGCTGCTCGGCCTCGTGCTGCACCTGGCCTCCGGCGCGGGGATCGCCGACGCGAACGTCCTCTTCCTGCTGGTCGACGTCACCGTCGCGATCGTCTACGGCACCGTCGGTGCCGTCGTGCTCGCCCGACGGCGGCACGCGGTCGGCTTCCTCGTCGCGCTGGCCGGGCTGGGCGGCGGCCTGTCCGCGACCGGCGGCGGGTGGGGCGCCTACGCGGCGGCGCACCCGGACCTGCCGGCGCTCGACGGCGTGGCCGAGCTCTACGGCTGGGCCTGGATGCCCGGGACGGTCGCGCTCTTCACGGTGGTGCCCTGGCTCGTGCGCGACCACCCGCTCCCGACCGCCGCGCGCGTCGGCGTGCTGCTCGGCGCCGGCACCGCGGTGTGGCTGCCGGCGGCCGGCCTCCTGGCCCCCGCGTCACGCGCGGACGCGCCGCTGGTGGCCGTGGTCGCGGTCGGGCTCGTCAGCGCCGCCGCCACCGCGTACCGGTGGCGGCGCGGACCGGTCGCCGAGCGGCGCGGGCTCGGCCTGCTCACGGCGGGCGCGGGCGTCCTGGCCCTCTCCTTCGTCCCCCTCCTGCTGGTCGAGTCCACCCCGGACCTGGTGCTCGCCGTGCCGATCAGCCACCTCGCCACGCAGGCGCTCTACCCCGCGGCGATCCTCGTCTGCGTGCTACGGAACCGGCTGTGGGGCATCGACCTCGTCGTGAGCCGCGCGACCCTGGCCGGCCTCACCACGCTCGGCATGGCGGCGGTCTACGCCGCCCTCGCGGCGGCCGCGACGCTGCTGGTCGGCGGCGGGCTCGTCCCCCAGCTCGTGGCGGCCGTCGGCATGGCGCTGGCCCTCGGGCCGACACGCGCGCACCTGGAGGGCCGGGTGCGCACGCTCGTCTACGGCGAGGCGGCCGACCCGGGCCGCGCCGCGTTGCGGGTCGGGCGGGAACTCGCCGGCGCCGGCTCGGCCGACGACCTGCTCGCCGGGCTCGCCCGGAGCGTCGGGGAGTCCCTCCGGCTCGAGTCGGTCGTCCTGCGGACGGCGCCGCCGCTGGCCGTCGACGCCTCCTGGGGGCTGGCCACGGCTGCGGCCGAGACCCTGCCCGTCCTGCACGCCGGGCGGCGCGTCGGGGAGCTGACCTGGACGGCGCGGCCCGGGGAACGTCTCGACGCGCGCAGCAGGCAGGCCCTCGACCACCTGCTCCCGGTGCTCGCGGCCGGCATCGCGCTCGCGCACGCGGCGCACGAGCAGCGCCGCGCCCACGACGCCGCGACGCTCGCCCGGCTGGCCGAGCGTCGGCTCATCCGCCGCGAGATCCACGACGGTCTCGGTCCGTGGCTGAGCGGGCTGCGCCTGGGCCTGCAGGGCGCGCTCAACCTCTGGTCGGCCGACCCCGCCGCGGCGCGGGCCCTCGTCGCGGCGCTCGCCGACGAGGCCCAGCTGCGCGTCGACGACGTGCGGTCCCTCTCCCGCAGCCTCCTCCCCCCTGCGCTCGACGAGCTGGGCCTCGCCGCGGCCCTGAGCGAGCTGGTCCAGCGGCACGCGACCGAGGGCTTCACGGTCAGCGTCGAGGCGCACGGCTGCGACGGGCTGGTCGGACCGGAGGCCGCCGCCGCGTACGGCATCGCGGCCGAGGCCGTCCTCAACGCCGCGCGGCACTCCGGCGCCGCCGGGTGCACCCTCACGGTCCGGCGCTCGACCGAGGGACTCGAGGTCGTGTGCGAGGACGCCGGGCGAGGCGTCGCGCCCGACGCGCCGCCCGGCGTGGGCACCCGGACGATGCACGAGCGCGCGGCCGAGCGCGGCGGGACGCTCGAGATCACCGCCCTGCGGCCGGGCACGCGCGTGCGCGCGGTGCTGCCCGCCACGACGGCCGTCGGGGCGGTCGCATGAGCATCCGCGCCGTCGTGGTCGACGACCACCCGGTCTTCCGGATCGGGATGGTCGCCCTGCTCGGGTCGCTGCCGGGCGTGGAGGTGACGGGCCAGGCCGCCAGCGCCGCCGAGGCCCGGGCGCTCCTGGGACCCGGCGGACCGGCCGCCGACGTCGTGCTGATGGACCTCGACCTGCAGGACGGGTCCGGCGTCGACGTGACGCGCGACGTGACGCGCGATCGCCCCGGCGTCGCGGTCCTCGTCGTCAGCATGCACGAGGACGACGACGCCGTCGTCGCCGCCATCCGGGCCGGGGCGCGCGGCTTCCTGGTGAAGTCCGCCTCCCCCGACCAGGTCGAACGCGCCGTCCGCGCCGTCGCCGCGGGCGAGATGATCCTGTCCCCCGCCGTGGCCGATCGCGCCATGGCCTACGTGCTCGGCGGGCGCACGTCGGTCCGCCTGCCCTTCCCCCAGCTCACCGACCGTGAGCGCGAGGTGCTCGACCACCTCGCGGCCGGGCACGACACCGCGGGCATCGCCCGGCGCCTGTCGCTCAGCGAGAAGACCGTGCGCAACACCGTCGGTACGGTCCTGGCGAAGCTCGGCGCACGCGACCGCGCCGCCGCCGTCGTCCTCGCGCGCGCCGAGGGCCTGGGCTCAGGCGCGAACCCGGGAGACTTGCGGTTGACGTAACGTCAACTCGTACGGTCGTCAGCGTCCGGAGAGGAGGTGACGGCATGCACTCGATCCAGGAGGTCGCCCGCGCGAGCGGGACGACCAGCCGCACCCTGCGGCACTACGAGGCCGTGGGCGTGCTGCCGGCGACGGAGGTCGGGGCCGGGGGCACCCGGTACTACGACGACGACGCGCTGGTGCGCCTGCAGGAGGCGCTCGTCCTGCGCTCGCTGGGGATGCCGCTCGCCGAGGTGCGGGCCGTCCTGGACGGCGAGCGCGACCGCCTGGCCGCCCTGCGCCGTCACCTCGCTGCGCTGCAGACCGAGCAGCGACGGCTGACGCGGATGGCCGCGTCGGTCGCCCGGACGATCGACACGCTGGAGACGGGAGGCCCGATCGTGGCCGAGGAGATGTTCGACGGGTTCGACCACACGCAGTACCAGGCGGAGGTCGAGCAGCGCTGGGGCGCGGACGCGTACGCCACGGGCGACCGGTGGTGGCGTGGCATGTCCGACGACGAGCGCCGCTCGTGGCAGGAGCGCACCGCCGCCATCGCGCAGGCGTGGGCGGCGCTGGCCGCTGCCGGCGTCGCACCGGACTCCGACGAGGCTCAGGACGTCGCCCGTCGGCACGCCGCGTGGCTCGCGTCGATCCCGGGCACGCCCGGGTACGGCACCGGCGCCCCCGACAAGGGCTACGTGCTGGGCCTGGCCGACATGTACGTGGCCGACCCGCGGTTCGCGGCGAACTACGGCGGGGAGCCGGGCGCCACGCTCGTGCGGGACGCCCTGCGCGTCTGGGTCGAGCGCTCCGCCTGACGGGGCCCGACCGCCCGGGCCACCGGGGCCGCCCACCCCCTGCGGGGGCGGCCCCGGTGGCCGACCGGTCAGCCGACGGTCGCGGCTGCGCGCGCGTACTGGGCCGCAGGGTGGTCCGGCAGGGCGCGCGCGTGGCCGGCGCCGAAGAGCCGCTCGCGCAGGGTCTCCCCCGGCGTGTACGCGGTCCGGTAGCGACCGCGCCGCTGGAGCTCGGGCACCACGTGCTCGGTGAAGTCGGCGAAGGTCCCCGGGGACAGGTGCTGGATGAGGTTGATCCCGTCCGCGTCGGTCGTGTCGATGAACTCCTCGATCCGGTCGGCGACCTCCGCCGGGGTCCCGGCGATGAAGCGGTTGTCGTTCTCGGGTGCCGACAGGTGCTGGACGAGCTCGCCGACCTTCTTGCGGTCCGCACCTTCGGACCACATGCGCTCGAAGGTCTGCATCGCGTCGCCCGCCTTGTACTCGAGGTAGGCGTCCGTGTCGTCGCCCGACAGGTCGATGCCGGCCCAGCCGCTGAAGAGCACGAGGTGCCCCTCGACGTCGCGGTACTCCTTCAGGAGCGCGACCTTGTCCTCGACCTCGGCGCGGGTCGGCGCGACGACGACCTCCGCGCCGACGAACGCCTTCACGTGGTCGGGCGCGCGACCGGCCTCCACCGCCAGCCGGCGCAGGTCGGAAATCTCCTCGCGCGCCTGCTGGTCGTCGCGCGGCAGCAGGAACACGGCCTCGGCGTGGCGGGCCGCGAAGCCCTTGCCGCGCGACGACGTGCCCGCCTGGTACAGGACGGGCGTCCGCTGCGGGCTCGGCTCGGCCAGGTGCGGGCCGGCCACGCGGTAGTACTGCCCCTCGAAGCCGATCTCGTGGACCTTGTCCGGGTCGGTGTACACGAGCGCCTCCGCGTCCTGCACGACGGCGTCGTCGTCCCACGAGGACTCCAGCAGCCGGTAGACGACCTCGAGGTACTCGTCGGCGATCGCGTAGCGGTCGTCGTGCTTGATCTGCTCGCTCAGCCCGTAGTTGAGGGCCGCGTCGGGCAGGTACCCGGTGACGATGTTCCAGGCGAGCCGACCGCGCGTGAGGTGGTCCAGGGTGGACAGGCGGCGCGCGTGGCCGAACGGCGGCTCGTACGTCGTCGTGGACGTGACGGCGAAGCCGAGGTGCTCGGTGACGGCCGCCATCGCGGGGACGACGAAGGCCGGGTCGATGTTCGGCACCTGCATCCCGGCGCGCAGCGCCGCGCGCCGGTCGCCCTTGTAGGTCGTGTACGTCCCGACGACGTCGGCGAGGAAGACGGCGTCGAACAGGCCACGTTCGAGGACCTTGGCGAGGTCCGTCCAGTAGGTGAGGTCCTTGTACTCGGTGCGGCGGTTGCCGGGCACGCGCCACAGGCCGTGGTTGATGTGGCCGGGCGTGGCCATCTCGAACGCGTTGACGTGGATCTGCTTGGGCATGGTTGCTCCTGGGTCTGGGTGGAGGTCGCGGGTGAAGGTCGCGGGTGAAGGTCGCGGGTCGTGAGTCAGGTCGTGAGTCAGGTCGTGGCTCAGGGCGCCGCGACGAGGCGGCGGTCCTCGTCCGCGGCGAGCTCGATCGCCTCGCGGAACGCCGCGGCCGTGCGGGTCACGCACTCGCGGGCGGCGTCGTCGACCAGCACGGGCCCGCCCGACGTGTGGTCGATGTGCACGTCCAGCACGAAGCGGCCGGCGGTGACGTGCCGCGCACCGAGCGAGGCGAGCACGGGGCGCAGCGAGTAGTCGATCGCGAGCAGGTGCGCGATCGTCCCGCCGGTGGCGATCGGGAGCACGATCTTGCCCGCGAGCGCCGCCTGTGGCAGCAGGTCGAGGAAGGCCTTGAGCAGGCCCGAGTAGGCGGCCTTGTAGATCGGCGTCGCGACGACCAGCGCGTCGACGCCGATGACGGCACGGACCGCCGCGGCGATCTCCGGTGCGCCGGTGTCGGCGGCCAGGAGCGCCTGCGGCGGCAGCGTGCGGATCGCCAGGGTGGACACGTCGTGCCCCGCGAGGCTCAGCTCGCCGCCGATGTGGTGCGCGAGCGCGGCGGTGCGTGAGGCGGCGGACGGACTGCCGGTGAGGACGAGGACTGAGGCCATTCGATCTGCCCTTTCGAACGGTGTGGCGACGGGTGGTGCTCGGACGGACCTGGCGCGGGCGCACGAGGGCGCGCGGGAGCCAGGCGATGAGGCGCCGCGGGCCGGTGCGCGCGGCGAGGGGGCCGGCCGCGGTCGCGGACGGACGTCGGCGCGGAGGTCAGCGCGGACGTCGGCGCGACCGGGCGTGGGCCGGGTCAGCGGGGGCGGGAGCCTGCACCCTCCCGGGCGCGCGAAGGCGCCTGCTCAGGAGGTGGCGACGACGGGCGTCGCGCGCGTCGTCTCAGCGACAGACGGCGAAGGCCCCCGCGGGCATGCACATTCGCGCGGCGACGAGGTCGCAGGGCACGAACGGCAGCCGGACGGAAGTCATGGGGTGACTCTGGCAGGCGCGTGGACGCGCCGGGAATGCACGGTCCATCATCTGGGACGTTGGTCCCATGCTCGGGCTCCTCGGAGCGCGGAGGACGCGGGCCGCCCGCGGACCTAGGACACGCGCCGGGCGACGACCGTGTTGCTCGCCTGGGCGCGCGGACGGATGACCATCGAGTCGATGTTGACGTGGTGCGGCCGCGTCAGGCACCACGCGATCGCGTCGGCCACGTCGTCCGCCGTCAGGGGACCGTCGACCCCGGCGTAGGTCGCGGCGGCCCGGGCCGCGTCGCCGCCGAACCGCACGAGCGAGAACTCCTCGGTGGCGACCATGCCGGGCGCGATCTCGATGACCCGCACCGGCTCCCCCACGAGCTCCAGGCGCAGCGTCTCCGCGATCGTGCGCTCGGCGTGCTTGGCCGCGACGTACCCGCCGCCGCCGGGGTACGTGCCGTGCCCGGCCGTCGAGGTGAGGAGCACGACGTCGCCGCGCCCCGACGCCCGCAGCCCCGGCAGCAGCGCCTGCGTCGTCCGCAGCGCGCCGAGCACGTTCACCTCGTACATCGCGCGCCAGTCGGCCAGCGACCCGGTCGCCACCGGATCGAGCCCCAGCGCCCCGCCCGCGTTGTTGACCAGCGCGTGCACCGCCCCCTGGGCGGCCACGACCTCGGCGAGCCGGGCGACGTCGTCGTCCGAGGTGACGTCGCACGTCACGGGCACCGCCCCGGTCTCCGCCGCGAGCGCGGCCAGGCGGTCGCCGCGCCGGGCCGCCGCGACGACGTCCCACCCCTCGGCGCGCAGGCGGCGCACCGTCGCCGCCCCGATGCCGGACGACGCTCCCGTCACGACGGCGCGCAGCGCGGACGTGGGGGCGGCGGTCATGGCGGGCTCCTTCGACGGTGTCGCAGCCAGGGTAGGCCGCTCGCGCGCACCGACCGCTCACCAGCGGCGCGGCGCGGCCGATCACCAGGCAGGAGCCGACGCTGACAGGGGGGCCATGACAACGGTCGACGGCGCAGGGAGCCCGCTCCGCGCGGCGGACGACGACGCCCCGGAGTGGGACGCGCTCGTCGACGACCTCGCCTTCCTCGCCGACCACGACCCGCAGGCCTGCCTCGTGCGCGCGCAGCGTCCCCTCGAGCTCGCCCGCGCGCAGGGCCCGGCCGACGCCGAGATGCGGATCAGCCTGCACGTCGGCTTCGCGCACCTGCACCTCGGCCACGACTCGGACGCGCTCGCCGCCGCCGAGCGGACGGCACACCTGGCCCAGCGGGCGTCCGACCTGGTGTGGCAGTCCCGGGCCCTCGTGTGCCGGGGCCTCGTGCACCACGCCCTCGGCCACGTCGAGGACGCGGTCGACCTGCTGCGGCGCGCGGTCGAGCTGCGCCGCGAGGCCGACGACGCCGCGGGCACCGCCGAGCTGCTGAACCACCTCGGCACGGTCTACACGGGGATGAGCCAGTTCGGCCCCGAGGCGGCAGCGGTGCTGAGCGAGTCCCGGCGCCTGTGGCTGGCCGAGGGGGACACCGACCAGGCGGCCGTGGCGCAGGTCAACCTGGCGCGCGCCTTCGTCGTGACGGGCCGGCGCATCGCCGAGCAGAACCCGCGCGGCGCCCTGGCGGCCGCGCGCCGCGCCCTGACCTTCGCCGAGCAGGCGGTCGAGGAGGCGGACGCGGCGGGGCTGACCCGCTTCGCGATCGACGCCCGCCTCGCCGTCGTCGGCGCGCACATCCTGGCCGGGGACCTCGCGGCCGCCGGGGTGACCCTCGAGGCCGCGCGCGCGATGGTCGAGCGGTTCCCGACGCGCAACGGGCAGCTGGCCATCCACCGCGAGGCCGCCCGCTGGCTGGTCCTCACGGGCCGTCACGACGAGGCCGTCGCCGAGGTCGAGGCGGGCCTGGCGCTGTGCGAGACGCTCGACCGACCGGGTGAGCGGGTCGAGCTGCTGCGCTCGCTCGTGGCCGCGCACGAGGGCCGCGACGACGCGCCCGCCGCCCTCGGTGCCCTGCACGAGCTGCACGAGCTGACCGTGCGCCTGGCGGACGCGGTGGCCGAGCGCCGCTCGGCGCTGCTGTCCTCGCGGCTGGAGGTCGAACGGGCGCAGCGCACGGCGGAGGCCGAGCGCCGTCGGGCGGCGGCGCTCGAGGAACGCAACGCCCGCCTGGCGTGGGAGGCGTCGCACGACGCCCTCACCGGGCTCGCGAACCGCCGGGTGCTCGACGCCGTGCTCCTGCGGCTCACCAGCACGCGGGCGCGCTTCGCCGTCGCGCTGCTCGACATCGACCACTTCAAGACCGTCAACGACACGTGGTCGCACCAGACCGGCGACCAGGTGCTCGTCCGGCTCGCCGCCGAGCTCCGCGGCACCCTGCGGGGCGACGACCTGGCGGCGCGCTACGGGGGCGAGGAGTTCGCCGTCGTGCTGACCGACGTGGAGATGGCGACGGCCGTCCTGGTGTGCGAACGGATGCGCAGGGCCGTCGCGGACATCGACTGGGGCGAGCTCATGCCCGGGCACCGGCTGACCATCAGCCTCGGTGTGGTCACCTCCGACCTGCACGGCACGCCGGAGGCGCTGCTCGCCGCCGCGGACGTCGCCCTCTACGCGGCCAAGGCCGACGGCCGCAACGCCGTGCGCGTCGCGACGGCGCTCTCGGCTGCGGAGGGCGTCGCCGCGGCCGACTAGGCTGGGCTCGGGTCCCCGGCCGACGCCCGGTCCGGCACCCGGTCCGTTCCTGGGCCGTGACCCGTGGTCGGCAGCTGGCCCGACCGAGCCTCCCCGTGTCCCGACCCGTCCGGAGCCTCGATGACCCCCAGCACCCCTGCGCCCGCTGCGGCCCCGCGCACCGCCCGGCGCGCGACAGCCGCGACCGTCCCCCTCGCCGTCGCCCTGGCGCTCCTCGGCGGCTGCGCCGACGCCCGGCCGGCGGACGAGCCCGCCGACGCGCGGGTGACCGCCGCCGCCCCCGACGACGCCGCCACCGACGACGCCGCCGACGCCTTCCCCGTCACCGTCGACAACTGCGGGTTCGACGTGACCGTGGACGCGCCGCCCGAGCGGGTCGTCACCATCAAGTCCAGCGCGACCGAGATGCTCCTCGCCCTCGGGCTCGGCGACCGCATCGTCGGGACCGGGTTCCCCGACGGCCCCGTGCCGCAGGAGTGGGCGCAGGACGCCGGCGACCTCCCGCTGCTCTCGGACCGCGTGCCGTCGGCCGAGGTGGTGCTCGGCACCGAGCCCGACCTCGTCTACGCGGGCTGGGAGTCGAACCTCACCGCCGAGGGCGCCGGCGACCGGGCGGTCCTCGCCGACCTCGGCGTCGCCACGTACGTGTCGCCGTCGGCGTGCAAGGACCCCGCCTACCAGCCGGACCGGCTGACCTTCGCGTCGGTGTTCGCCGAGATCGTCGAGGTCGCCGCGCTGCTCGGGGCGCCCGAGGCCGCCGAGGAGCTGGTGGCCGAGCAGGAGGACGCGCTGGCCGGCGTCGTGCCGGACGACCGGGGGCTCACGGCGCTGTGGTACTCCTCGGGCACCGACATCCCCTACGTGGGCGCGGGCATCGGCGCCCCGCAGATGGTCATGGACGCGCTCGGGCTGACCAACATCGCGGGCGAGGTCGCCGACACCTGGACCTCCTTCGGCTGGGAGCAGGTCGCGGCCGTGGACCCGGACGTCATCGTGCTCGTCGACGCCACCTGGAACACCGCGGAGGCCAAGCGCGAGCTGCTCGCGTCGAACCCCGTGACCGCGAACCTCACCGCGGTCCAGCAGGAGCGCTACCTCGTCGTGCCGTTCGCCGGCTCGGAGGCCGGGGTGCGCACCGTTCCGGCCACGGTCGACCTCGCGGCGCAGCTGGCGGCTCTGGACCTGACCGGCCGGTGAGCGACGTCCTCGAGCGCGCACCGGCGCCGCCCGCCCGCGCGGGCGCGCCGGTGCGCCGCGACGCCCGGCGGCGCGTGCCGACGTCGGTCGCCGTGGGCGTCGCGGCCGCTCTGCTCGTGGCGTCCGTGACGCTGGCCGTGACCGTGGGGCCGGCCGATCTCGCCCCACTGGACGTGTGGCGCTCGATCGGCGACCACCTCGCGGCGCTCGTGGGCGGCGGGCCCGCGGAGCCGGCGCTGGGGCTGCTGCGCGACGGCATCGTCTGGGAGCTCCGCCTGCCCCGGGTGCTGACCGCTGCCGCGGTGGGCGCCGGCCTGGCCGTGTGCGGCGCGGTGATGCAGAGCCTCACGCGCAACCCGCTCGCCGACCCCTACCTGCTGGGCCTGTCGTCGGGCGCGTCCCTCGGCGCGGTCGCCGTGCTCGTCCTCGGCGCCGGGGTGCTGCTCCCGGTGGCCGCGTTCGTCGGTGCGCTCCTCGCGCTGCTCGCCTCGCTCTTCCTCGCCGGAGCCGGGGGCGCGATCACCCCGGGCCGGGCGGTGCTCGCGGGGCTCGCGGTCGCGCAGCTCGCCTCGGCGGGGACCTCGTTCGTGATCTTCTGGTCGGCGACCGGCGACTCCTACCGCGAGATCCTGGCGTGGCTCATGGGCTCGCTGGCCGGCGCCGGCTGGCCCGCCGTCGGGATCGCGCTCGGGGCGACGGCCGTCCTGGGCACCGGCCTGGCCCTGCAGGGCCGCACGCTCGACGCGTTCGCGTTCGGCGACACCGCCGCAGGGGCACTCGGCATCGACGTCGCGCGCACGCGCTGGGTGCTGCTGACCGTCGTCGCCCTCCTCACCGGGGCACTGGTCGCCGTGAGCGGGTCCATCGGGTTCGTCGGCCTGGCGCTGCCGCACGCGGTGCGGTTCGTCGTCGGCGCCGCCCACCGTCGGCTCCTCCCCCTGTCGGCCCTGGCCGGCGCGACGTTCCTGGTCTGGGCCGACACCGCCGCGCGCTCGGCCTTCGAGCCGCGCGAGCTCCCGGTCGGCATCGTCACGGCGTTCCTCGGGGCGCCCGTGTTCGCCGTCCTGCTGTGGCGCAGCCGGCACGCGGGGGCGGACGGATGAGCCTGCGGCTGGACGGGCTGCGCTGGTCCGCCGGCGGGCGCCCGGTGCTCGACGGGCTCACGGCGGCGGCTCCCGGCGGCCTGCTCACGGGCGTGCTCGGGCCGAACGGCGCCGGGAAGTCCACACTCCTGCGCGTCGTCGCGGGCGCGCTCGTCCCGGACGGTGGCCGGGCGAGCCTCGACGGCGTCGACCTGCTGGCCGAGCCCCGCCGCGAGCGCGCACGCCGCGTCGCGCTGGTCGAGCAGGAGGCGACGTCCACCCTGCCCCTGACGGTGCGGGACGCCGTCGAGCTCGGCCGCACCCCGCACCTGCCGCGGTGGGGCGGGCTCACGGCGACCGACCACGCCGCCGTGGACGTCGCGCTCGACGCGGCCGGCGTGGCCGCGCTCGCCGAGCGGCCCCTGGCGACCCTCTCCGGGGGCGAGCGACAGCGCGCGCACCTCGCGCGGGCGCTCGCCCAGGAGCCGCGCCTGCTCCTGCTCGACGAGCCCACGAACCATCTCGACGTCCGGGCCCGCCAGGAGCTCCTGCGCCTCCTCGGCCGCCTGACCGCGGCGGACGTCACCGTGGTCGCGGCGCTCCACGACCTCAACCTCGCCGCCGCGGCCTGCGACCACGTGGTGCTCGTCGACGCCGGGCGGGTCGTGGCCGAGGGCCCGGTCGCCGACGTCCTGGTGCCCGCCGTCCTCGAGCCCGTCTACCACGTGCGCTTCGACCTGCTCACGCACCCGCGCACCGGCCGGCCGGTCCTGATGGCGTCGTGAGGCGGGGCGCGGGCTTCTCCCCTGGCCGCCGCCGGTGCACCATGGCCCGATGACCCTCTGGCTGACCGGCGACCCCGAGGCGGACCGCCTCCTGGCGGACGACCCCTTCGCGCTCCTGCTCGGCATGCTGCTCGATCAGCAGGTCGCGATGGAGACGGCCTTCGCCGGGCCCCGCAAGATCGCCGACCGGATGGGCGGCCTCGACCCGGCGCGCGTCGCCGACGCCGAGCCGGACGCGTTCGCCGCCCTCTGCGCGACACCGCCCGCGGTGCACCGCTTCCCGGGCTCGATGGCGACGCGCATCCAGGCGGTCGCGCGCGCCGTCGTCGACGACTACGACGGCGACGTGACGCGCCTGTGGACCGACGGCGAGCCGGACGCCGCCGAGGTGCTGCGCCGCCTGCGCGCGCTGCCGGGCTTCGGCGACCAGAAGGCGCGGATCTTCCTGGCGCTGCTCGCCAAGCGCCGCGGCATCCAGCCGGCGGGCTGGCGCGAGGCCGCCGGGGCGTACGGCGACGACGGCTACCGCTCGATCGCGGACGTGACGGACGCCGAGGCGCTCGCGCGCGTCCGCGCGACCAAGAAGGCCGCGAAGGCGGCGGCCAAGGCGGGCGGCTGAGGCGCCGACGAGCCACCGCCGACACCGCCGCCGGACCTCCCCCGGCCCGCCGGCGCCGGCTCAGTCGCGCGGCGGACGGCCTGCCGCGCCGTCGGCGTACCCCCGCGCGTAGGCCAGGTCGGTGCCCTCGCGGAACAGGTCGGCCTCGGCGGGCCTGACGAGCGCCCGGGCGCCCGGGCCGTCGTCGTGCGTCACGTACCTGCCCAGCCCGCGCACGACGGCGACGGGCCGGCCCGCGCTCTTGCCGCGCACCAGCTCGGTCGCCGCCGCCACCTCGTCCGCCACCGCGGTCACGGTCACGGTGAGCGGCCGACCATGCGCGTCGACGCTGCCACGCAGGTCGTCGAGCACCTGCAGGCCCGCGGCGCCGATCGCGATGTCGACCAGCCCCTCGCGCCAGGCGCGCCCGGCGGTGTCGGTGAGGACCACGGCCAGGCGCACTCCGAAGCGCGCGGCCAGGGCCGCCCGCAGGGTCCGCGCCGACGCGTCGGGATCCACCGGCAGCAGCAGCACGGTGCCGTCGGGGGTGTTGCTCGCGTCGACGCCTGCGGCGGCCATGACCAGGCCCTGCGGATTCTCCACGATGCGCAGCGGCGGCTGGCCCGGGCGCTCCCGGGTGGCGACCACGCGGACCGTCTGGTCGGCGATCGCCTCCTCGCGGTCCGCCGCGGCGAGCACGCGGCCCTCCGCCTTGGAGACGACCTTGCTCGTGACGGCCACGACGTCCCCGTCCACAAGCCCACCGGCATCCGCGAGGACGTCCCCGACCAGCCGCGCCAGGTCGTCCCCGGGCCGGATCTCGGGCAGGCCCGCGGGGGCCCACACGGCCAGGCCGTCCGGGGCGGGCGGTGTCGGGGCGGTCACCGGTGCAGCTTCGGCAGCACCTCGCGGCCGAAGACCTCGATCCACTCCCGCTGGTTGCGTCCGACGTTGTGCAGGTAGACCCGGTCGAAGCCCAGGTCCACGTAGCGCTGCAGCTCGGCGCGGTGCACGTCCGGATCCGCCGAGATGACCATCCGGCCCTCGAAGTCCTCGGGGCGCACCAGGCGCGCCATCTGCTCGAAGTCGTGCGGCGAGCGGATGTCGCCCTTCGGGAACTTCATGCCGCCGTTGGGCCACTGGTCCAGCGCGTTCGCGAGCGCCTCCTCGTCGGTCGCTGCCCACGACAGGTGCACCTGGAGCGCCCGCGGCATGGTCTGTGGATCCTTGCCCGCCTCGCGCGCCCCCTCGTCGAACCGCGCGAACAGGCCCGCGATCTTCTCGAGCGGCGCGCCCACGGTGATGAGCCCGTCGGCGTGGCGCCCGGCCCGCTTCGCGGTGACCGGGCCGGCGGTGGCCACGAGGATCTCCGGCGGCGTCTCCGGCATCGTCCACAGGCGTGTCGACTCGAGCTTGTAGTACGTCCCCGCGTGCTTGACGTCCTTGCCGGCCAGCGAGCCCGCGAAGAGCTTGCTGATGATCTCGATGGCCTCGAACATCCGGTTGATGCGCTCGGGTGCCTCGGGCCAGTAGGTGCCGAGGATGTGCTCGTTGAGCGCCTCGCCCGAGCCCAGGCCGAGCCAGTGCCGCCCGGGGTACATCGCGGCGAGTGTCGCCGACGCCTGCGCGACCATCGCCGGGTGCCAGCGGAAGGTCGGGGCGGTGACCCCGGGCCCCAGGTCGCCGCGCGTCCGCTCGCCGAGCGCCGCCAGCACGTTCCAGACGAACGAGCTCTGCCCCTGGGCGGGCACCCACGGCTGGAAGTGGTCGGCCGCCATCACCCCTGAGAAGCCGTGCGCCTCGGCGTGCACCGCCAGGTCGAGGACCTCGGTGGGGGGGAACTGCTCCAGCGCCGCGGCGTACCCGATCGTCAACCCCGCCATCCACGTCCTCTCAACGGTATGCACTGCTTGGCACGAGCACTGCTCTGCACGATGACCTGACCCTACGCGTCCGGCCCGGTCGGCTCACGATCGAGCCGGCCGGGCCGGACGGGTGGCGTGGCTGCCGGGGGCAGCGCTGCGCACGCGCGGGGTGCCGCCGGTCCCTCCCACCGGACGGCACCCCGCGAGCCCTGCGGTCACTCGTAGGCGATCGCCTCGAGGACGTTCATGCGGGACGCCCGGGCCGCGGGCCACACGGCCGCGACCACACCGACGACGACGGCCAGGCCGAGCAGGGTGCCCAGGCCGGTCCACGGGATGGCGAGGTTGGTGAACCCCTCGTCCTCGAACACCACCGTCATCGTCGACGCGAGACCCGCGCCGACCGCGATGCCGAGCACCGTGCCGAACACCGCCGTCAGGACCGACTCGATGGTGACCACCGAGGCGAGCTGCAGCCGACCGAGGCCCACCGCCCGGAGGAGCCCGATCTCGCGGGTCCGCTCCGAGATCGACAGCGCGAGGGTGTTCACGATGCCGAGCACGGCGATGACGATCGACAGCCCGAGCAGCGCGTACAGGATCGTCAGCATCTGGTTCACCTGGGCGGCGATCGCGTCGCCGTACTCCTCGGCGTCCATCACGGAGACGATGACGTACGGCTTGGCGAGCGCGGTGATGTCGGCCCGCACGTCGGCGAGGTCGGCACCCGGCACGGCCGAGATGAAGACCGTGTCGATGACGGCCTCGGTGGCGCCGGCGACGGCCGCGAAGTCCGAGGCCTCGAGGACCACGGGCAGCCCGAGCGCACCGGAGTCGATGACCGCGCCGATCTGCACGTCACGCGTCCCGCCCGCGCTCGCCACGGTCAGGGTGTCCCCGACCGCCCAGTCGTTCGCCTCCGCCGTCGTCGCCTGCACCACGGCGGTGCCCGGCGCCAGCGACGCGACCGCGCCGTCCTCCACCGGCACCGTGAGGGTGTCGGTGAAGAAGCCCGCCGGCACGCCGATGACCGGCGTGCTGGTCCCGTCGACCGAGGCGGGGCCGGAGATCTGCAGCGCGTCCACCCGCTCGACGCCGTCCACGCCCGCCACGTCGTCCACGAGCTGGGCCGGGACGTCCCAGGTGGCCGACTGCAGGAGCAGGTCGGTCTTGGCCTGGTTGTCCACGACGTCGCGCACGGAGGCCTGGGCGGAGGCGGCGATGACCGACGCCGCGCCCACGAGGGCCATGCCGATCATGAGCGCGCCCGCCGTCGTGGCGGTCCGCTTGGGGTTGCGGGTGACGTTGCCGCGGGCGAGGCCGCCGAGCGGCCGGGCGCCCTTGACGAGCGGCGAGGCGAGGGCCCCGAGCATGGGCGGGACGATCGCCGGGGCGAGGGCGAGCACGGCGACGACGATCGCCGCGGCGCCGAGGCCGAGCAGCGACCCGGCGTTCTCCTCGACCACGCCCGCCGTGGCGGCACCGACGGCCGCCAGGCCGCCCGCGAGCAGGACCGCGCCGATCCCGGTGCGGATCCGCGACGCGCGGTCGTGCGTGGGCAGGTCGTCGCGCATGGCCTCGACGGGCGCCGTCAGCGCGGCGCGCCGGGCCGGCAGCACGGCCGCCACGAGGGACACCACCGTGCCGACGACGACGGACACCACGACGGTGAACGTGTCGAGCGGGACCTGGCCGGACAGCTCCATGCCCATCCCGGCGAACACCTGGCGCAGCACCTGGACGAGCCCGAGGCCCGCCCCGACGCCCAGCACGGACCCGAGGATGCCGATCACGGCGGCCTGGCCCAGCACCGACGCGAACACCTGGCTCGGGGACGCGCCGACGGCACGCAGCATCGCGAACTCGCGCTGCCGCTGGCGGACCACCATCGCGAACGTGTTGCTGATGATGAACGTGCCGACGAAGAGCGCGATGCCGGCGAAGACCAGGAGGAACGTGGACACGAAGCCGAGCGCGGACGTCCACTGCTCCGCGGCGTCGTCGCGCATCTGGTCGCCGGTGAGCACCTCGGCGGCCCCGTCCGCGGCGGTGCCCGCCACGGCGGCGGAGACCGAGTCGGCGAGCGCGGACTGGCTGACGCCGTCCTCGCCGTACACCGAGATCAGCGACGTGGCGCCGTCCGGTGCGTAGGCGGCGACCGCCGTCGCCTCGTCCAGGCCGACCATGATCGCGCCGGCCATCGGCGCGGCGAAGCCGACCTCGCCCACGACCTCGACGGACCGGATCCCGTCGGCGAGCACCACGGAGGTCTCGTCACCGACCGCGAGGCCCGAACGCTCCAGCGCGGAGGACTCGAGCACGATCTCGTCCGGGCCCGCCGGCGCGCGTCCCTGCACGATCTGCAGGGCCGAGTCGTCGGGGTAGACCGCCATGCCGAAGCTCGGCGGACCGGAGCTGAGGACCGCGGTCCCCTCGGCGCCGATGAGCACGATCGGCCCGCTGACGTCGGGCACCGCCCGGTCGACCCCGTCGGCGGCCGCGACCGCGTCGACGACGTCGAGCGGGAAGCGCTCCTGGCTGCTGGCAGCCATCGGGTCGTCGGCTGCGCCGCCCGCACCCTCGAGGCCCTTGACGTAGGTGTCGGCGTCGGTGCCCGACGCGACGATGTCCTCGAAGGTGTTCGACATCATCTCGCGCAGCGAGAAGGTGCCGGCGACGAAGGCGACGCCGAGCAGCACCGCGAGGATCGAGAGCAGGAACCGACCGAGGTGGCTGCGGATGCCCCGCAGCGCGACCCGGGTCATCGCCGCCCGCCGACGAGCTCGTCGGCGGCCGCGACGGGCGCGGACGCGTCGCGCCGACCGGCGCCGATCTCGCGCAGCGCGTCGAGGACGCTCTCGGTGGTGGGGTTGACGACCTCGCCGACCAGGCGCCCGTCGGCCAGGAACAGGACGCGGTGCGCGAACGACGCGGCGGTCGGGTCGTGGGTGACCATGACGACCGCCTGGCCGAGCACGTCGACCGAGTGCCGCAGGAAGGAGAGCACCTCGCCCGACGACCGGGAGTCGAGGTTGCCGGTGGGCTCGTCGGCGAACACGACGGCCGGGCGCGAGACGAGCGCACGGGCGCACGCGACGCGCTGCTGCTGCCCGCCGGACAGCTCGCTGGGGCGGTGGCTGAGCCGGTCGCCCAGGCCGACGGCCTCGACGACCGTGTCGAACCAGTCGCGGTCCACCGGGCGGCGCGCGATGTCGAGCGGCAGCGTGATGTTCTCGGCGGCCGTGAGGGTCGGGATCAGGTTGAACGCCTGGAAGACGAACCCGAGCTTGTCGCGGCGGAGCTTGGTCAGGCCGCGCTGGTTCATCCGCGCGATGTCCTCGCCGCCGACGACGACGGTGCCGTCGGTCACGGTGTCGAGGCCGGCCATGCAGTGCATGAGCGTGGACTTGCCAGACCCGGACGGCCCCATGATGGCGGTCAGCTCGCCTGCGGCGAAGTCGACGTCGACGCCGTCGAGCGCGCGGACGGCCGTCTCGCCGGAGCCGTAGACCTTGACGAGTCCGCGAGCGGACGCGATCGCGCCTTCACCTCGGGGGTAGACGGTCACTGGGCGCACGGGAGTTCCCTTCGTAGGAAAGATGTGGGGATCGACGTCGTCGTCGCGATGGCTCGATCTTGGCCGGGCCGTGATCGGCGGCGGATCAGGGAGTGCCCCGGACCCGCCCCTGAGAGCCGCCGTAGCGGCCTCAGGGTCACGTGGGGGGAGCCCGGCGGTGGCGCTCCCACTCACCCGCCCGGGTGAAGTCTCCTCCGGAGGTCCGACACGGTCACCGGTATTTCTCCCGGTCCGACCGCAGGGCCCTGACCTGCGGTGACACGGCTCGTCGGCCTGCCCGCGGGACGGCGCGCGACCGGCTCGGGGTGACCCCTAGGAGGCCCGGCGCGGGGTCGGGACGACGGCCTCAGGACGACGGGGTCAGGACGACGGCCTCAGGACGACGGGGTCAGGACGACGGTGCCCTGCTTGCGGCCGGAGTCGACGTGGACGTGCGCGGCGACGGCGTCCTCGAGCGGGTATGTCCGGGTCAGCACGGGACGGATGCGACCGGCCGCCGCGAGCTCGAGCAGCCGCGCCTGGTCGGCGGCCTTCGCCGGCGCCGACCGCAGGCCCGTCAGCAGGAGCCGGCCGCGGCGCCGCCGGCCGGGGACGGTCGCCGTCAGGGTGTGCCAGACGATCCCCGCGGACGGCGCCGTGCTCAGGTAGGTGCCCCCCGGGCGCAGCACGCGCCGCACCCGGTGCAGGCTGAGGGTGCCGACGGCGTCGAGGACGACGTCGAAGGCCCGGCCGCCCGCCGTGACGTCGTCGGCCTCGCGGTCGACGACCTCGTGCGCCCCGAGGGAGCGCCAGGTCCGCCCCGGCGGCGCTGCACACGGCCGTCACCTGCGCCCCGAGGGCCACGGCGAGCTGGACCGCCGCGCTGCCCACCGACCCCGCGGCGCCGTTGACGCACACGGCGTCACCCGGGCCGACGTGGCCGCCGTCGCGCAGGAACGGCAGGGCGGTCAGGCCGCCCTCGACCAGCGCGACGGCTTGCGCGTCGGTCATCGCGGCGGGTACGGGGACCACGCCGGCCACCGGCACCCGTGCGAACTCGGCGTAGCCGCCCTGGGCGACGCCGGTCGCGCCGACCACCCGGTCCCCCACGGCGACGCCGTCGACCCCCGGGTCGAGGGCCACCACCTCGCCGGCGAGCTCGGCGCCCGGGACCGGGGTGCGGGGCCGGCGCAGCCCGGCGGCGAGCCGGGCGATGGCTGGATCCGCCGCACGCAGCGCGGCGTCGGCCCGCGAGACCGACACTGCCCCGACGCGCAGGAGGACCTCGCCGGCCCGCGGCGTGGGCACGAGCACCTCCTCGACGCGGAGCACCTGCGGCGGGCCGTAGCGCCGGCAGGTGACGGCACGCATCGTCGTCGGCAGGGCGGGTTCCGGACGGTCGGCGGCCCGCGCACCGGGGACGGGCGGCTCGGGCGCGCTGGGCTCGTGCGTGGTCATGTCGGCTCCTCGGCGGGGTAGGCGAAGACGTCGTCGAGGGCGACCCCGAAGGCCCTGGCGATCTGGAAGGCCATCTCCAGCGAGGGCGAGTAGCGGCCCTGCTCGATGGCGATGACGGTCTGGCGGGTGACGCCGATGCGGTCGGCGAGCTCCGCCTGGGTCATGTCGAGCCGGGCGCGGTGCACCCGGATCGAGTTCGTGACCCGGGTGGCGCGGCCCATCACAGCCCCCGCCGGTAGGCGACGATCTTCGTGACGGACGACGCGACCATCGACGCGACGTAGGCGGCGTAGAGCGCCTGCGCGATCCAGAAGGTGTCGGCATCGGCGATGGCGAGGGCCAGCACGCCCGCGCCGAGGATCGAGAGGACCGTGCCGCCGACGTAGTCGCCGAACCGGGACACCTCCTTGTCGCGCACGTCCGGCCGGGTGCTCTCGCTCGGTCGCACGACCTCGATGAGCACCCGGCCCACGACGGTCGCGACGACGGAGACGACGATGGCGGTCACAAGCGGCCGCTGGTAGGAGACCTCGACGAGCGGACCGCCGTCGGCCGCACCGAGCAGCCAGGCGACGTACCCCCCGAACACCGCGACGCCCGCGACGACGTACGCCCAGGTGCCCTTCTCCTCGTACGACACGTCCGCCTCCGCGATGTCAGGAATGTTTGACATGGCGGGTGTCAAGCAGACCAGACATCATGTCAAGAGTTTCGGACACGTATGGGGCGTGCGCCGCCCGTCTCCCGGAGCGCTCAGCGCAGCAGCGACCGGGCCACCGCAGCGAGCTCGGCGGCGACGGCATCGGCGGGCCGGCCCACGACGACGAGCCAGTGCCGCACCTGGTCGGCCGCCAGCGCACCCAGGAGCACCTCGGCGCGGGTGCCGGCGTGCGGCGCACCCGCCTCCTGCAGCAGCCAGGCCACATGCTGGCGCCAGAACCGGTAGGAGCCCTTGGCGAGGCGAGCCCCAGGCCCGCGCCCGGCCTCGGACTCGAGCACGAGCTCGAGGTGGTCCGCCTGGAAGCGGAAGTAGGCGAGCACGAACGCGACGAGGCGGTCGTCGGCCGGCGCCCCCGGCCCGAGCGGCGCGGGACCGTCGAGCACCGCCGCCTGGAACGCGCGCGCGCGGTCGTCCAGGAGGGCCATCGCCAGCCCCGCGCGGTCCCCGAAGCCCCGGTAGAGCGTGCCCTTGCCCACGCCGGCCGCCCGCGCGACGTCGTCCATCGTCACGGCCTGCACGCCCCGCTCGGCGAAGAGGGCCTGCGCGGCATCGAGGACCCGGGCACGGTTGCGCGCGGCGTCCGCCCGCCCGCGCGGGACGTCCGCCGGTCGTCCGACCTGCACCACCGGCAGGAGGGCACCCTCGGGCGCCGGGTCTTGCGAACCGGACTGCAGTCCGTTACGTTCGATCACGTACCGGACTCTAGTCCGGTTCTCGTCCGGATCCCAGGAGGAACCATGGAGCTGCTGCTGACCGGCGCGACCGGCTATCTCGGCGGCGTCGTCGCGCGGCGGCTCGCCGAGGCCGGCCACGCGCTCACCGCCGTCGTCCGCGAGCCGTCCCGGGCCACCGGCCTGCCCGCCGGGACGAGGCTCGTGCAGGGCGCCGTCGAGTCGCCCGAGGTCCTCGCCGACGCCGCCTCGCGGGTCGACGGCGTCGTGCACCTGGCCCCCTCGGGCGGCCTGGCGACCGACCTGGCCGCTGCCCGGGCGTTCACCGACGCCCTCGCCGGCCGCGGTGGCGTCCTCGTGTGGACGACCGGCGTCTGGGTCCTCGGGCCGACCGACGGCGGTGCGGCGGCGGAGGACTCCCCCACCGCCCCGATCGCGCTGGTGCACGACCGCGTGGCGGCCGAACGGGCCGTCCTGTCCGCGGCGGACGTCGTCCGGGCAGTCGTCCTGCGGCCGGGGATCGTGCACGGGCACGGCGGCGGCATCCCGGCGCTGCTCGTGGAGCAGGCGCGCCGGGCCGGGACGGGCGTCGTCACCGGCGCCGCCGACGTGCGGTGGCCCATGGTGCACGTCGACGACCTGGCCGACCTGTACGTCGCCGCCGTCGAGCGTGCGGCGAGCGGGAGCGTCCTGCACGGCGTGGCCGAGGAGGGCGTGCCGGTCACCGACCTCGCGACGGCAGCCGCGCACGCCGCCGGCGCCGGACCGGGATGGACGGTCCGGAGCACTGCGGAGACCGCGACCGAGGTGGGGGCGGCCTTCGCCGACGCGCTCGCCACCAGCCAGGTCGTCAGCGCCACGCGCACCCGGTTCGCCCTCGGCTGGCACCCGCGGCGCGTCGGCGCCGTCACCGACGTGGCCGCCGGCTCCTACGCGCGCCCGAGCGCGGCCTGACCGCGGGGCCTGGCGCGGCGACCTCAGACGACGGCGCCGTCCGTCCGGTCGCCGGCGCGGGGCCGCAGCGGCTTCTTCTCCTCCGGGACGGGGGCCGCCGTCGGCCAGCGACGCTGGAGCAGGATGGTCAGCGGGACCGCCACCGTGACCGTGCCGATCGTGCCGACCACGATGCCGAGCACGAGCGCGAGCGCGAAGTCCCCCAGCGAGCTGCCGCCGAGGAACAGCAGCGCGAGCAGCACCATCAGCGTGCTCGCCCCGGTGTTCACCGTGCGCGGCAGCGTCTGCAGCACGGCCTCGCCGGCGAGCCGGTGGAACGGCTCGTCGTGGCGGGAGCGCCACGTCTCGCGGATCCGGTCGAACACGACCACCGAGTCGTTGACCGAGTAGCCGATGACCGTCAGGAGCGCGGCGAGGAACACCCCGTCCAGCGTCTTGTCGAGCCAGGAGAACACCCCCAGGACGACGAGGACGTTGGTCGCGAGCGAGGCGACCGCGCCGCTGCTGAAGGTCCAGTGGAACCGGACGGCGAGGTAGGCGAGCTGGGCCGCCAGGGCGACCGCGAGCGCGATGAGCGCGTTGCGCTGCAGCTCGTCGCCCAGGCTCGGCCCGATCAGCTCGTCGCTGACGACCGTCGCGCCGCCTGCGGCCTCGGCGAGCGCCTCCCGGATGCGCTCGACCTCCGCGTCGTCGATCGGCTCGGTCCGCACCGCGATGTCCGCGTCCCCGGCCTGCTGCACGACGGCGCCCGGGAACCCCGCGGCCGCGACCGCCTCCCGCGCGTCGTCCGCGCCGATCGGCTCCTGCGTCGCGAACTGGACGCCGCGGCCACCGGTGAACTCGACACCGAGCTCGACGCCGCGGGCGGCGACGCCCGCCGCGGCCACCGCCACCAGCGCCAGGGAGACCGCGAGCCAGCGACCCGACCGCGCCAGCAGGTCGGGGTTCCAGGCGGTGACCCGGCGCCGGAAGGCGCCCAGGGTGTCGAGCCCGCTCAGGCCCGGGTGGCGCGCGAGCAGGCGCGACGACGCGATCGACTGCGCCAGCACCCGGGTGATCACCAGCGCCGAGAAGAAGGAGACCAGGACACCGATGGTCAAGGTCACGCCGAATCCGCGGACGGGCCCTGAGGCGAGGAAGAACAGCAGACCCGCCGAGATGAGCGTGGTGACGTTCGAGTCGGCAATGGCGGAGAACGCCCGGCGGAACCCCTGCACGACCGCCGTCGGCAGGGAGCGCCCGCCCAGGATCCGCTCCTCGCGCGCACGCTCGTAGACGAGCACGTTGGCGTCCACCGCCATGCCCACGGACAGCACGAAGCCGGCGAGGCCCGGCAGGGTGATGGTCGCGCCCAGGGTGATCAGTGAGGCGTAGGAGATGAGGGCGTAGCAGAGCAGGGCCACGATCGCGAGCAGGCCCATGAGCCGGTAGACCGCCACGATGAACAGCGCGGTCGCGATGATGCCGATCACGATGGCCTGGACGCTGGCGTCGATGGCGGCCGCGCCCAGGCTGGGGCCGACGGTCCGCTGCTCGATGACCTCGACCGGGACCGGCAGGGCGCCGCCCTGGATGAGCGCTGACAGCTCGCGCGCCTCGGCCTGGTCGAACCGGCCGGTGATGGTGGTGGTGCCGCCGACGATCCCGACGCCGCACGGGACGTCGACGTTCACCTGCGGGGAGGTGATGACCTCGCCGTCCAGCGCGATCACGACCCGACGCCGCGGGTCGCCGTCGGGCTGGCACGCCGCCGCCGCCGTGATCTCCTCCCAGGCCGCTCCCCCGTCGCCCGCGAAGTCGATCTCCACGAACCACGCCGTGCCCCGCGACGGCTCGGTCGCCGCCCGGGCACCGGTGACCGAGGCGCCCGTGAGCGCCGCCGCGGAGAGCTGCAGCGGCACGCCCGCCTCGTCCACGAGCACCAGCGGCTGCGACGGGTCGATCGGCTCGCCCTCGGCGCGCGCCGGCGCCTGCGCGGCGTAGCCCTCGACCGCGTGGAAGGTCAGCTGGGCGGTGCGGCCGATCGCCTCGACCGCCTCGCGCGGCTCCTGCAGGCCGGGCAGCTCGATGACGATGCGCCGCTCCCCCGACCGGACGATCGCCGGCTCGGCGACCCCGAGCGCGTCGACGCGGCGGCGCAGCACCTCGAGCGCCCGGTCGGTCGACTCCGCGTCGGCCTGGGTGGTCGGCGAGTCCCGGGTCTCGAGGACCACCTGGGTGCCCCCGCGCAGGTCCAGGCCGAGCGTCGGCGACGACGTCAGGACGGCGACCGTGGCGCCGGCGAGCACGAGGAGCGAGAGGACGGCCCGCACGATCAGGGGGCGTCGCGGGGCCGTCGGCTCCGTGGGTCCGGTGAGCGGGCGCGTCATGGGTCTCCTGACGTGGTGGGTGACCACGTCGGCGCGCGCTGCGCGGCGACCGCGGCACCCCGGCGGACAGCGGTGACCGGCCAGCCTAGCCGGGCCTCGCAGGAGCGATCAGGACCGACCGCCGACGAGACCCGGACCACCGGCCCGTTCGTCGGCAGGAACGGGCCCGCGGTTCTGGAACAATCGGGGCTCATGAGCCTCGAGCCGAACACCGCGACCACGCCCGCTGCGACGCCCACGTCGCCGGCCGTAGCGGGGTCCGGCCTGGTAGCCGAGCGCGTCCCGGACAAGGTCAGCCTCGACGGGCTCGAGGAGCGTTGGGGCGCCGTCTGGCGCGAGCAGGGCACGTACGCCTTCGACCGGACCGCGACCCGCGAGCAGGTGTTCTCGATCGACACCCCGCCGCCGACGGTCTCCGGCTCGCTGCACGTCGGGCACGTCTTCAGCTACACCCACACCGACCTGCTCGCCCGTTACCAGCGGATGCGCGGGCGCGAGGTGTTCTACCCGATGGGCTGGGACGACAACGGCCTGCCCACCGAGCGCCGCGTGCAGAACTACTTCGGCGTCCGCTGCGACCCGACCCTGCCGTACGAACCGGGCTTCGTCCCGCCGCACGACGGCACGGACGGCAAGAACGTCAAGCCGGCCGACCAGGTGCCGGTCTCGCGCCGCAACTTCGTCGAGCTGTGCGAGCGCCTGACCGTCGACGACGAGCGCCAGTTCGAGGCGCTGTGGCGTCACCTGGGCCTCTCGGTGGACTGGTCGAACACGTACCAGACCATCGATGCGAACGCCCGCGCCGTCGCGCAGACCGCGTTCCTGCGCAACCTCGCACGTGGCGAGGCCTACCAGGCCGAGGCGCCGGGCCTGTGGGACGTCACCTTCCAGACGGCCGTCGCCCAGGCCGAGCTCGAGGCGCGCGAGTACCCGGGCTTCTTCCACCGCGTCGCCTTCCACCGGCCCGACGGCTCGCCGCTCCACATCGAGACGACCCGCCCTGAGCTGATCCCCGCGGTGGTCGCGCTCATCGCGCACCCCGACGACGAGCGCTACCAGCACCTGTTCGGGACCACCGTCACGTCGCCGGTCTTCGACATCGAGATCCCGGTGCTCGCGCACCCGGCCGCCGAGCCCGACAAGGGCGCCGGCATCGCGATGTGCTGCACCTTCGGTGACCTCACCGACGTGCAGTGGTGGCGCGAGCTGCAGCTGCCCACGCGGTCCGTCGTGACCCGGGACGGCCGTCTGCAGCGTGAGACGCCGGAGTGGATCACCAGCGAGCGGGGCCGCGCGGCCTACGCCGAGCTCGCCGGCCGGACGACGACGGGCGCCCGGAACGCGCTCGTGGAGCAGCTGCGCGCCAGCGGCGACCTCGACGGCGAGCCCGCGCCCACGCTGCGCATGACGAACTTCTACGAGAAGGGCGACAAGCCCCTCGAGATCGTCACGTCACGGCAGTGGTACATCCGCAACGGCGGCCGCGAGGAGGGCGCCGGCGTCGGGCTGCGCGAGGCGCTGCTGGGCCGCGGCCGCGAGCTCGCGTTCCACCCGGAGTTCATGCGCGTCCGGTACGAGAACTGGGTGAACGGCCTCAACGGCGACTGGCTGATCTCCCGCCAGCGCTTCTTCGGCGTCGCCATCCCCCTGTGGTACCCGGTGCTCGAGGACGGCACCGTCGACCACGACCACCCGATCGTGCCCGACGAGGCGTCGCTGCCCGTCGACCCGAGCTCGGAGACGCCCGCCGGCTACACGGCTGAGCAGCGCGGCGTCCCTGGCGGGTTCGTCGGCGAGGCGGACGTCATGGACACGTGGGCGACGTCGTCGCTCACCCCGCAGGTGGCCGGCGGCTGGCTGCGCGACCCGGACCTGTTCGCGCGCGTCTTCCCGATGGACGTCCGCCCGCAGGGCCAGGACATCATCCGCACCTGGCTGTTCTCGACGGTCGTCCGCTCGCACCTGGAGCACGGCTCGCTGCCGTGGAAGCACGCGGCGATCAGCGGCTGGATCCTCGACCCGGACCGCAAGAAGATGAGCAAGTCCAAGGGCAACGTCGTCACGCCCATGGGCCTGCTCGTCGAGCACGGCTCCGACGCCGTGCGCTACTGGGCCGCCTCGGCGCGCCTGGGCACGGACGCCGCGTTCGAGGTCGGCCAGATGAAGATCGGCCGGCGCCTGGCGATCAAGGTGCTCAACGCGAGCAAGTTCGTGCTCTCGATCACGGAGGGCGCCGCGGCGTCGCCGGCGGACGTCACCGCGCCGCTCGACCGTGCGATGCTCGCCGCGCTGGCCGACGTCGTCGACGTCGCCACCGAGGCCTTCGAGTCCTACGACCACACGCGCGCGCTCGAGGCCACCGAGACGTTCTTCTGGACGTTCTGCGACGACTACCTCGAGCTGGTCAAGGACCGCGCCTACGGTGGCGAGAGGTGGGCGGCCGAGGCGACCGCGTCGGCGCGGGCCGCGCTGGGCCTGGCCCTCGACACGCTCCTGCGGCTGCTCGCGCCGACCCTCCCGTTCGCGACCGAGGAGGTCTGGTCGTGGTGGCGCGAGGGCTCGGTGCACCGCGCGTCGTGGCCGGTGGCCGCTCCCCTGCGCGAGGCCGCCGACGGCGTCGGACCCGCCGGTCTGCCGGCCGCCGGGCGGGCGCTCGCGGCGCTGCGCAAGGTGAAGTCGGAGGCCAAGGTCTCGATGCGCGTCGGCATCGTGCGCGCCGAGCTGGGCGTGCCTGCGGCCGAGCTGCCCCTCGTGGAGGCGGCGGCCCCGGACGTCCGGGCCGCGGGCCGAGTGGCGGACCTGACGCTCGTGGCGGACGAGACGGCGACCGACGCGGTCGTCGTCCGCGCGGCCGAGCTGGAGCAGCCCCCGGCCTGAGGCCGCATCACCGACCACGTCCCGTGGGGCGCGGTGGCGCTGGATCTGCTCAACTGGAGCACGATGGCGCCGCCGCGCTCCACGTCGGTGCCTCCGTGCGGGGCGCGAGCGTGCCCGCATGGCGGACGAAATCCGGATGACACATGCTCGGCATCACGCCGTCATGGCCGTTCTGCCAAGATCACCAACCTGGGACGTGCGTCCCAGATGCTGGACCGGCTGTATACTTATGGTTGATGGTGCATAGCCATACGCCCCCTCGTACGTGGCCTGCTGGGCCGACCGGAAGGACCCTCCCCATGCGTTCACTGACCCGGCTCGCGGTCCCGGTGGCCGCCGCCACCCTGCTCCTGGCCGGCTGCGCCTCCACCGGCGACGACGACGCCTCGCCCGCCGCGGGCGACGGCGAGGTCACCCTCCTGACGGAGGGCAAGCTCACCGTCTGCACCAACCCGCCCTACGAGCCGTTCGAGTACGAGGAGGACGGCCAGGTCGTCGGCCTCGACATGGACATCGTCGGCGCGGTGGCCGAGGACCTCGGCGCCGAGCTGGAGATCAAGATCACGCCATTCGAGGGCATCCAGTCCGGTGCCGACCTCGACTCCGGCAACTGCGACATCGTCGCCTCGGGCATCACGATCACCGAGGAGCGCGAGGCGAAGATGGACTTCTCCGACCCGTACTTCGACGCCGACCAGGGCCTGCTCGTGCCCGCCGGCTCCGGGATCGCCTCGGTCGAGGAGCTCGACGGCCTGACCGTCGGCGTCCAGACCGCGACGACCGGTGCGACCTTCGCGGCCGACAACGCGCTGAACGTCGTCGAGTTCGAGGACCTCGGCCTGCAGATCGAGGCGCTGCGCAACGGCACCATCGACGCCGTCATCAACGACATCGCCGTGCTCGGCCCCTTCGCGAGCGACGACTTCGAGGTCGGCACGACGTTCCCGACCGGTGAGCAGTACGGCCTGGGCATCAAGACCGGCAACACCGCGCTCCTCGACGCCGTCAACGCCACCCTCGAGCGGATCGCCTCCGACGGCACGTACGAGGAGATCTACACGAAGTACATCGGCACCGCGCCGTCCGCTGGCTGATGTCGACCGAACGCACCGACGCCCGGCCCGCCCTGGTGGCGGGCCGGGCGCGGATGAGCCCGCGCCGCCGCGGTCAGATCTCCCGCGGCGTGCAGTACGTCGTGATCGTCGCCGTCCTCGTGGCCCTCGCACTGATGGCCGACTGGGGTCAGCTCGGCGAGACCTTCTTCAACCGTGGTGCCATCGAGTACGTCGCCCCCAAGCTGCCGCGCGCGGCGCTCAACACGATCACCTACACGGCGGCTGCCTTCGCCTTCAGCATCACCCTGGGCACGACGCTCGCGCTCATGAAGCTCTCGAGCGTGCGCTTCTACCGGATCGTCGCGACGGGGTACGTGGAGTTCTTCCGGGGCATCCCCGCGCTCCTCGTGGTCTTCGCCTTCGGCTACGCGATCCCGACGGCCTTCCAGATCCGGTTCGAGTCGATCGTCCTGCAGATCGCGCTCGCTCTCGGCTCCGTCTCCGCGGCCTACACCGCCGAGACGATCCGGGCAGGCATCCAGGCGGTCCCGAAGGGCCAGATCGAGGCCGCCCGGTCCTTGGGGCTGTCCTCCGGCGCGACCCTGCGGCTCGTGACGATCCCCCAGGCGTTCCGGATCGTGCTCCCACCCCTGACGAACGAGGTCGTGCTGCTCCTGAAGGACACGTCCCTCGTCTTCGGCCTCGCCCTCGCCGTCGGTGACCTCGAGCTCACGATGGTCGGCCGCAAGGCCCTGAGCCAGGCCGAAGGAGGGCTCACGGCCATCGTCCTCGTGGGCCTCGTCTACCTGCTCATCACCATCCCGCTCAGCTCGCTCACCCGCTGGCTCGAGCGCAAGACCGGCTACAAGGGACACGTATGAGCGCGCCCGCACCGTCCGCACCGGCGCCCGCCGGCCCCGTCGTCCGGATCTCCGGCCTGCACAAGTCCTTCGGCGAGCGCGAGGTGCTGACCGGCGTGGACCTCGACGTCGCCCAGGGGGAGGTCGTCTGCATCATCGGCGCCTCCGGCTCGGGCAAGTCGACCCTGCTGCGCTGCGTCAACCTGCTCGAGCAGCCGACGTCGGGCACCGTCGAGGTGCTCGGCGTCGAGGTGACCGACCCCGACGTCGACATCGACCGCGTGCGCGCGCACGTCGGCATGGTGTTCCAGCAGTTCAACCTCTTCCCGCACCGCTCGGTGCTGGACAACTGCACGCTGGCCCAGCGGCAGGTCCTCAAGAGGTCCAAGGCCGAGGCAGAGGCCATCGCGCGCAAGAACCTGGCGCACGTGGGCCTCGCGGACCGGGCCGACTCCATGCCTGCCCAGCTGTCCGGCGGCCAGCAGCAGCGCGTGGCGATCGCCCGCGCGCTGTCGATGGACCCGGCGCTGCTGCTCTTCGACGAGCCGACGTCGGCGCTGGACCCCGAGCTCGTCGGCGAGGTGCTCACCGTCATGCGCGAGCTCGCCGACGAGGGCATGACCATGCTCGTCGTCACGCACGAGATGGCCTTCGCCCGCGAGGTCGCCGACCGCGTGATCTTCCTCGACGCCGGGGTCATCCTCGAGGAGGGCCCGGCCGACCAGGTCATCGGCAACCCGCGCGAGGAGCGCACGCGGTCGTTCCTGCGCCGCGTCCTGGACCCGACGCACGTGGACGAGGTCACCGGCACCGACGCCTGAGTCGCCGCGCGGCGGGCCGAGGGCTCACCCAGCCCGCCGCGCGGCGCTAGGGTCGTCGTCCAACAGGGCCGACCCGGCCCCCGCTGCCACGCCGGCCTACCGCCGGCCGCCGGACGACGACGGAGCCCCCCGTGCGCGAGACCACCAACCCCAGCCTCATCTCCCCCGAGGCGGTCTGCTCGATCCCCCAGCTCGTGCGGAACCGCCTCGACCGCGACCCGTCAGCGACGTTCGTGGAGCGCAAGAGCGGCCTGGGCACCTCCTGGACCCCGATGAGCGTGCAGGCCTTCGCCGAGGAGGCAGCGGCCGTCGCCAAGGGACTCGTGGCCCTGGGCGTCGAGCCCGGCGAGCGCGTCTCGATCATGAGCCGCACGCGCTACGAGTGGACGCTGCTCGACTTCGCCATCTGGGCCGCGGGCGCGGTCCCCGTGCCCGTCTACGAGACGTCGTCGGCCGACCAGGTCGAGTGGATCCTCTCCGACGCCGACGTGCGCCTCGCCGTCGTGGAGACCAGCGCCCACGCCACGGTCACGGAGTCGGTCCGGGCGCGGGTCCCCGCCCTCGGCCCGGTCCTCGTGCTGGAGGACGGCGCCATCGGCGAGCTCGTCGAGAAGGGCGCGCGCGTCGACGACGCCGAGATCGCCCGCCGCAGCGCCCTCGCGGGACCCGACGACCTCGCGACGATCATCTACACCTCCGGCACCACGGGCCGCCCCAAGGGCGCCGAACTCACCCACGGCAACTTCACGTCCCTGACCCAGGAGGGGGCGCTCGGCCTGTACGACGTCTGCGCCGCCCCGGGCACCCGGACGCTGCTGTTCATGCCGCTCGCGCACGTGTTCGCGCGGTTCATCGAGGTGCTCTGCATGACGACGGGCGCCGTCCTCGGTCACACGCCCGACACCCGCAACCTCGTCGCCGACCTCGGCACCTTCCAGCCGACGTTCATCCTGTCCGTGCCTCGCGTGTTCGAGAAGCTCTACAACTCCGCCGAGCAGAAGGCGGGCGCGGGCGCGAAGCTCAAGCTGTTCCGCTGGGCGGCGAAGACGGCCATCGTCTACTCCCGCGCGCTGGACACCGCCGAGGGCCCGACGGCGGCGCTCAAGGCGCAGCACGCGCTCGCCGACCGGCTCGTCCTGCACAAGGTGCATCACGCCCTCGGCGGGCGCGTCACGTACGCCATCTCCGGCGGCGCTCCCCTCGGCGAGCGCCTCGGGCACTTCTACCGCGGCGTCGGCGTGCGCGTCCTCGAGGGCTACGGCCTGACAGAGACCACCGCCCCGACGGCCGTCAACCTCCCCGACCGTCCCGTGAAGATCGGCACCGTCGGCCCCGCCTTCCCGGGGGCCTCGCTGCGCATCGCCGACGACGGTGAGATCCAGGTGAAGGGCGCGCACGTGTTCCGCGGCTACCACGCGAACCCCGAGGCGACGGCCGAGGCGTTCGACGACGGCTGGTTCCGCACCGGCGACCTGGGCGCGCTCGACGACGACGGCTACCTCACCATCACGGGCCGCAAGAAGGAGATCATCGTCACCGCGGGCGGCAAGAACGTCGCCCCCGCGCTCCTCGAGGACCGCCTGCGCGGGCACCCGCTGGTGTCCCAGGTCGTCGTGGTCGGCGACGGGCGGCCGTTCATCGGCGCGCTCGTCACCCTGGACGCGGACATGCTCCCCGGGTGGCTGGCGGCTCACGGGCTGCCCGAGATGGACGTGCGCAGCGCGTCGAAGAGCCACGCCGTCCTCGCGGCGCTCGACCGGGCCGTGGCACGCGCGAACGAGGCCGTGTCCCGCGCCGAGTCCATCCGCAAGATCCGCGTCCTGACCACGGACTTCACCGTCGAGAACGCCTACCTGACACCGTCGCTCAAGGTGCGGCGCGACGCGGTGCTGCGCGACTTCGCCGACGAGGTGGACGCCCTCTACGCGTCCTGACGGCTCGAGCGCGCGGCTCGAGCGCTCGAGGAGCGGCGGCGACCACCCAGCGGGCTCGCCGCCGCCCTCGGGCCCGTCCGGTCAGCCGCCGGCCGGCCGGTGGTGCCCCTTGCGCTGGCGGTCGGCGGTGTAGCTCGGCGCCGTCTCGTGCGGCGTGGCGGCGTCCGTCCACCGCAGCAGCGCGCCGACGCCGTCGACCAGGTCCACGCTCCCCTCGTCGGCGTAGGTGAAGCCCGCGTCCTGCGCGACGACGGCCCGCAGCACGGCGACGTCGGCCCGCAGCTCGCGTGCGGCGCCGTCGGGCACGCCCAGGGCCGCGAGGTCGCCGCGACGGACGGCCAGCTGCAGGGGGTCAGGACCCGTCCAGAGGGTGCGCTCGTTGAGCCGGGCGACGGACGCGCCGCCTGCGGTGCGCAGCACCACGAGGTCGGCGACCTGACCCTTGCGCAGGACGTCCACCAGGTCCTCCAGCGACGTCACGGCACCGTCTCCGCGCCCCAGGGCCTCGCGCAGCCGGTCGACGACCGCCTCCCGACGCCGGGCGCGGTACTGCTCGAGGACCTCCCCGACCCGCTGGGCGAACACGTCCTCCTTGACGCCGTCGGCCCGTGACCCGCCCGGCACCTCGACGAGCAGCTCACCCGCCGCCCGTCCGACGGCCGCGCGCACCAGAGGCAGCGCCCGGACGTCACCGGTGATGAGGACGAGCTCGGGCCGCCGCTCGGCGACGACGCGGTCGAGCTCGACGGCCACGGCCTCGGCGTTGCGCTCCCACGAGTCCTGGACGCGCGCCTGGAACCGTTGGTGCGACCAGCCGCCGCCGCCGAACTTGTGCAGCACGTCGTGGCCGCCCTCCACGTGCTCCACGCGGCCCACGTCCTCCTGCGCGTCCGCGTCGGCGGCCTGACCAGGCCAGCGGAGGTCGGCCCCCAGCCGGTCGACCTCGACCAGCAGGTAGCGCACCGACTCGGCCAGCCCGGCCACCGCGGGCACGAGCGAGGGGGCGCCGTCGTGGAACGCCTCGTCCCGTGCGGGCGGCTCGGGCAGCACCTGCTCCCAGAGCACCCGGCCCTGCGCGGCGACGACGTACCGCCCGTGCGGGCCGGAGACGTGCGTGGGGCGGAGGACGACGTCCTCGATCGCCGCGATGGTCTGCAGGGGCGCGCCGGCCTGCTCGAGGCTCCGTCGCATCCCGTTCCACCGGCTGCGGACCTCGCGGTCGCCGCTCGACTCGTCACCGCGGGTGACGTCGAGGCAGACCGTCGTCAGCGGCCCGTCGTGGTGGAGCAGGGGCTTGAGGGAGTCGAGCTTCATCGCGCACCTTCCGGTCAGCCGAGGCCGGCCAGGGGCCGGCACCTGTCCGACTCCACACTGGTCCAGCTCAGGCCCGGGCGCCACCCCTTGCCCAACCGCGGGCGAACCGCGGAAGGGTCAGGCCGACTTCTCGCGCGGGGTGCGCTTGGGCGGTGCCACCTCGCGCGGGACGATCGTGGGGTTCACGTTCTCGAGGACGACCTCGCGCGTGATGACCACGCGCTCGACGTCGTCGCGGCTCGGCACCTCGAACATGACCTGCTGAAGGACCTCTTCGAGGATCGCGCGCAGGCCGCGTGCACCGGTGCCGCGCAGCAGCGCCTGCTCGGCGACCGCCTCGACCGCGTCGGGCGTGAACTCGAGCTCGACGCCGTCGATCTCGAACATGCGCTGGTACTGCTTGATGAGCGCGTTGCGCGGCTCGGTGAGGATCCGCACGAGCGCGCTGCGGTCCAGGGGGTTCACCGTGGTGATGACCGGGACGCGACCGATGAACTCCGGGATGAGGCCGTACTTGAGCAGGTCCTCGGGCATGACGTCGCCGAACACCTCGGTGTCGTCCGGCGAGTGCAGCGGGGCACCGAAGCCGATCCCGTGCCGGCCCGAGCGCGCCGTGATGATGTCCTCCAGGCCCGCGAAGGCGCCGGCCACGATGAACAGCACGTTCGTCGTGTCGATCTGGATGAACTCCTGGTGCGGGTGCTTGCGGCCGCCCTGGGGCGGCACCGACGCCGTCGTGCCCTCGAGGATCTTCAGCAGCGCCTGCTGGACGCCCTCGCCGGAGACGTCGCGCGTGATCGACGGGTTCTCCGCCTTGCGGGCGATCTTGTCGATCTCGTCGATGTAGATGATGCCGGTCTCGGCCTTCTTGACGTCGTAGTCGGCGGCCTGGATCAGCTTGAGCAGGATGTTCTCGACGTCCTCGCCGACGTACCCGGCCTCCGTCAGCGCCGTGGCGTCCGCGATCGCGAACGGCACGTTGAGCATCCGGGCCAGCGTCTGGGCGAGGTAGGTCTTGCCGCAGCCCGTGGGGCCGATGAGCAGGATGTTGGACTTCGCGAGCTCGACGTCCTCGACGTCCTGGCGGGGGCCCTCACCTGCGCGGATGCGCTTGTAGTGGTTGTACACGGCGACGGCGAGCGAGCGCTTGGCGGAGTCCTGGCCGATCACGTACTGCTCGAGGAACTCGAAGATCTCGCGCGGCTTGGGCAGCGTGACCATGCCGACCTCGGCGGCCTCGGCGAGCTCCTCCTCGAGGATCTCGTTGCACAGGTCGATGCACTCGTCGCAGATGTAGACGCCGGGCCCGGCGATGAGCTTCTTGACCTGCTTCTGGCTCTTCCCGCAGAAGGAGCACTTGAGCAGGTCGGCGCCGTCACCGATGCGTGCCACCTGGTCGCTCCTCCCCTGGGCGCCGCCTCCGGCGCCCCATCAGTCCATTGCACACCACCCCGGGCGCGGTGTCAGCCGCCCCGCCCTCTACGGCGTGTCTTCACCCCGGGCTTCCGGCGCACGACGCGCGGAAGGGCTCTGCCGACTCCATCGGCCTGCGGCGCCCCGGCTTGAGGTGCCGGGGCGTCGCGACCTGCCGATCGCCGCCTCAGGCGGTCGGGACGATGACGCCCTTGCGGCTCGCCAGCACCTGGTCGACCAGGCCGTAGTCCTTCGCCTGCTCGGCCGTGAGGATCTTGTCGCGCTCGATGTCGGCCCGCACCCGCTCGACGCTCTGGCCGCTGTGGTGGGCGATCGTCTCCTCGAGCCACTCCCGCATCCGGATGAGCTCGGCGGCGTGGATCTCGATGTCGGACGCCTGCGCGTAGCCGCCGCCCTCCATCGCCGGCTGGTGGATGAGCACCCGCGCGTTCGGCAGCGCGAGGCGCTTGCCCGGCGCACCGGCCGCGAGCAGCACGGCCGCGGCCGAGGCGGCCTGCCCGAGGCACACCGTCTGGATCTGCGGCTTGATGTACTGCATCGTGTCGTAGATCGCCGTCAGCGCCGTGAACGAGCCGCCCGGGGAGTTGATGTAGAGCGTGATGTCACGGTCCGGGTCCTGGCTCTCGAGGACCAGCAGCTGGGCCATGATGTCGTCCGCCGAGGCGTCGTCCACCTGGACGCCGAGGAAGATGATCCGGTCCTCGAACAGCTTGGTGTACGGGTCCTGGCGCTTGAAGCCGTAGGCGGTGCGCTCCTCGAACTGCGGCAGCACGTAGCGCGACGACGGCGCGCCGTACGGAAGGCCGGTGCCGCCGGGGCGGACCACGCCCTCGGGGGTGAACGGGTACTGGATGCTCACGGGTGCTCCTTGCTCGGACGTGTCGCGGGGTCGGGTGGTGGCGCGGGCGGGTCCGTCAGGACCCGGTCGTCCCGCCGCCGCCGCTCACCGAGCCGGCGTGGGTGACGACGAAGTCGACGAATCCGTACTCCTTGGCCTCCTCGGCGGTGAACCACCGGTCGCGGTCGGAGTCCGCGGTGATCTCCTCGACGGTCTTGCCCGTCTGCTCGGCGGTGAGCTCCGCGAGCACGCGCTTCATGTGCAGGATGAGCTGCGCGTTGATCCGCACGTCGGTCGCGGTGCCGCCGATGCCGCCCGAGGGCTGGTGCATCATCACGCGGGCGTGGGGGGTCGCGTAGCGCTTGCCCTTGGCGCCCGACGACAGCAGGAACTGGCCCATCGACGCCGCCATGCCGACGGCGACCGTCGCGACGTCCGGCTGGATGTACTGCATCGTGTCGTAGATCGCCATGCCCGCGGTGATCGAGCCGCCGGGCGAGTTGATGTACAGGTAGATGTCCTTGTCGGGGTCCTCGGCCGCGAGCAGCATCATCTGCGCGCAGATGGCGTTCGCGTTCTCGTCGCGGACCTCGGAGCCGAGCCAGATGATCCGCTCGCGCAGCAGACGGTTGTAGATGTGGTCCTGCAGACCGAGGTTCGGACCGTCACCGCGCGCTGCCTGCGGCATGACACTCTCGTTCACGAACTCTCCCTCACCTCGTCGGTACCGGCGGGTGGACCGGATCCCCACCGCCGCACCGACCCTAACGCGCGGCCGGTGGCCGAACCGTCCTCCGACGGCGCCTTTTCGCTGACGGCGCACGGCCGGGCCCGGCGCGCGAGCCGCGCCGCCGCCGGAGGGGCGACGACGCCGGACGCACGAACGGCGGTGCCCCGCTGCGGGGCACCGCCGTTCGTCTACGGCTGTCAGGCCTTGGCGTCCTCGGGGGCCGCGTCGTCGGTCTCCTCGGCGGCCGGGGCCTCGTCGACCTCGACCTCGTCGGTCTCGTCGCTGCCGATGAACTCGGACAGGTCGACCTCGGCGCCGGCGCCGTCGACGACCTTCACCTGGCGCAGCGCCAGCGCCATCGCCTTGGAGCGCGCGACCTCGCCGACCATGGCGGGCAGCTGGCCCTGCCGGTCGACCGTCTGGACGAAGGTGCTCGGGTCCATGCCGTACTGGGCGGCCGCGTTCACCATGAAGTCCAGGAGCTCCTCCTGGCTCACCTGGACGGCGAGCTTCTCGGCGAGCGTGTCGAGCAGGATCCGCTCGACCAGCTCCGCGCGCGTGGACTCCTCGACCTCGGCGCGGTGGTTCTCGTCCTCCAGCCGGCCCTCGGACTCCAGGTGCCGGTGCACCTCGTTCTGCACGGCGTTCGTCGGCACGGGCACCTCGACGGCCTCGCGCAGGGCGGCCATCAGGGCCTCGCGCGCCTCGACGGCGCGGTTCTGGCTCTTGATCCGGCTGGCCTGCTCGCGCAGGTCGTCACGGAGCTCGGCGATCGTGTCGAACTCGCTCGCGAGCTGGGCGAAGTCGTCGTCGGCGGCGGGCAGGTCACGGACCTTGACCGACGTGGCGGTGACGGTGACCTGGGCCGGCTCGCCGGCGTGCTCGCCGCCCGCCAGGGGCGCCTCGAACGTCGTCGTCTCGCCGGCGGACAGGCCGGTGAGGGCCTCGTCGAGGCCCTCGAGCAGGTTGCCGGAGCCGATCTGGTAGGAGACGCCGCTGACCGAGTCGATCTCGGCCTCGCCCTGCACGGCGCGCAGGTCGATGACGACGTAGTCGCCGTCGGCGGCCGGGCGGTCGACGCCGACGAGCGTGCCGAAGCGCTCGCGCAGCGCGTCGAGGCGCGCGTCGACGTCCTCGTCGGTGACCTCGAGGTCGGAGACGGTCACGGTGAGCGAGTCCAGCGCGGGCAGCTCGATGTCGGGGCGGACCTCGACCTGCGCGGTGAAGGTCAGGCCGGCCTCGGGGTCGGTCAGCGCCGGCACCTCGGTGACCTCGATCTCCGGCTGGCCGAGCGGGCGCAGGCCGGCCTCGTTGACCGCCTGGCCGTAGAAGCCCGGGAGCCCGTCGTTCACCGCGTGCTCGATGACGGCCGCGCGGCCGACGCGCTGGTCGAGGATGCGCGGGGGGACCTTGCCCTTGCGGAACCCGGGGATCTGCACCTGCGAGCCGATGTGCTCGTACGCGTGGTCGATGCTCGGCTTCAGCTCGTCACCCGACACCTCGACCGTCAGCTTGACGGTGGTGGCGTCCAGGGTCTCGACGGCGCTCTTCACGAAGGCTCTCCAGGATGTGGCGTGGCGTGTGGTGGCCGGGCCTCGGCGAGAGGCCTGCAGCCCTGCGGATCGGCGCGTGGGCGCCGCCCGCCGATCCTACGGCACACGGCGGCGCGCAGCGGTGGGCCGGGGTCCCGGACGCCCCTGCCGGCGGCCGGGCCTGGTCGGGATGGCGAGACTCGAACTCGCGACCTTCCGCTCCCAAAGCGGACGCGCTACCACCTGCGCCACATCCCGTGACACCGCGCAGCCTACTGGCGCCGTCCGTGCGCACCGGACCGCGCCCGGCGCGGCACTCCCGCCCGGGGCCCGCGCGCGGCACTCCCCCGCGGACTCGTGAAAGATAAAACCGCCCTATACCGTGATCAGTCACACCGGACGCACCGGCGCGGCCGCCCACCACGAGCGAGCAGGAGCACCCATGACCGACGCCACGACGGGCACGGCCGCGGCACCCGAGGCCGGCCCTGCGCCCCGCATCGCCGTCATCGGCACCGGCTACCTGGGCGCCACCCACGCGGCGGCGATGGCGGCCCTCGGCTTCGACGTGGTCGGCTTCGACACCGACCCCGAGAAGACGCGTGCCCTGTCCCTCGGCAAGGTCCCCTTCTACGAGCCGGGGCTGGACGCGCTGCTCTCGGAGCAGGTCGAGGCCGGCCGGCTGCGGTTCACCACCGACGTCGCGGACGCCGTGGGCGACGCCGACGTGCACTTCATCTGCGTGGGCACGCCCCAGCAGCCCGGCAGCAACGCCGCGAACCTCAGCTACGTCGAGGCCGCCACGCGTGCCGTCGCCGAGCACCTGACGCGCGACGGCGTCATCGTCGGCAAGTCGACGGTGCCCGTGGGCACCGCCGCGCGCCTGCGCGAGGTCGTCGCGCAGCACGCTCCCGACGGCGTCGACGCCGAGCTCGTGTGGAACCCCGAGTTCCTGCGCGAGGGGAAGGCCGTCGAGGACACGCTGCACCCCGACCGCATCGTCATCGGCGGCGTGAGCGAGCGCTCGGAGGCCCTGCTCAGGCGGGTCTACGCGCGGCCCATCGCGGCCGGCGCCCCCGTCATCGTCTGCGACCTGCCGACCGCCGAGCTCGTGAAGGTGAGCGCGAACGCCTTCCTCGCCACGAAGATCTCGTTCATCAACGCGGTCGCGAGCGTGTGCGAGGCGGCGGGGGCGGACGTCACGGTCCTGGCCGACGCGATCGGCCTGGACCCGCGCATCGGGCGCAAGTTCCTCGACGCCGGGCTGGGCTTCGGCGGCGGCTGCCTCCCCAAGGACATCCGCGCCCTCATGCACCGCTCCGGCGAGCTGGGCGCGTACCGGATGGCGGGGCTGCTGCAGAAGGTCGACGAGATCAACATGGGCCAGCGCGAGGCGGTCGTCGCCCTCGCCCTCGCCGCGTGCGACGGCTCGGTGCTCAACAAGTCGATCGGCGTGCTCGGGGCGGCCTTCAAGCCCGAGACCGACGACGTGCGCGACTCCCCCGCCCTCAACGTCGCCGCAGCGCTGCACCTGCGCGGCGCCCAGGTGAAGGTCTTCGACCCCGCGGCGAGCGAGACCGCCCGGCGCACGTTCCCGACGCTGACCTACGTCTCCTCCACCGAGGACGCCGTCGAGGCCACCGACGTCGTGCTCGTGCTGACGGAGTGGAAGCAGTTCGTCGAGGCGGACCCGGCGATGCTGGCCGCGCTCACGCCGACCCCTCGGGTGATCGACGCCCGCGGCAAGCTGGACCCCGCGGCCTGGCGCGCCGCCGGGTGGGAGTTCCGAGGGCTGGGCCGGCCGACCGCGTGACCGCCGGTCGGGTGCGGCCCAGGCACTCGCTACCCTTGTCCCGTCCCGGCCTCCGGGGCACGCGGGCGTAGCTCAATGGCAGAGCCCCAGCCTTCCAAGCTGGTCATGCGGGTTCGATTCCCGTCGCCCGCTCGCAGCACGGTCCGAGGAGCGCCGTCCGACGAGCACCGTCCGACGAGCGCCGTCCGACGGGCGGCGACCACATTGCGGACGCGCTCGTCCACCGGCTAGCGTCGGGACATCCAGCACTGAGGGAGGGGCCATGCGGGTGCACACGCCTGCCGTCAGCCTCTGCCCGCGCGTCGCCCGCTCCGGGCGCACCTGTGCCTGCTGCGCCTGTCTGCGCTGCACCTGTCTGTAGAGCGCTGGCCCCTGCGCGGCTGAGACCGCCCGGCGCACCCGCGTCGCCGCCAGCGCTCGTCCCCCCGGCACGGTCCCCCGCGTCGCGGCTGGAATTCCCACGCCCGACGCACGGTTGCCCACGGCGGCGGCCGACCCCCACCTGCGAGAAGAGGACACACCCATGGCTCGGATCTACGACGACGTCACGAAGCTCGTCGGCAACACGCCCCTGGTCCGGCTGAACCGGCTGACCGAGGACGCCGTCGCGACGGTCGCCGCGAAGCTCGAGTTCTACAACCCCGCCAACTCCGTCAAGGACCGCATCGGCGTCTCGATCGTGGATGCGGCGGAGAAGTCCGGCGAGCTGGCCGCCGGGGGCACGATCGTCGAGGCGACCAGCGGCAACACCGGCATCGCGCTCGCGATGGTCGGCGCGGCACGCGGCTACGACGTCGTGCTCACGATGCCGGAGTCGGCGTCCAAGGAGCGCCGCGCCCTGCTGCGCGCGTTCGGCGCCGAGCTCGTGCTCACGCCGGCGTCCGAGGGCATGCGCGGCGCGGTCGCCCGCGCCGAGGCCATCGCCGCCGAGCGCCCGGGTGCCGTCCTCGCCCGCCAGTTCGCGAACGAGGCGAACCCCGCCATCCACCGCGCCACCACGGCCGAGGAGATCTGGGCGGACACCGACGGCGGCGTGGACGTCGTCGTGGCCGGCATCGGGACGGGCGGGACCATCACCGGCATCGGGCAGGTGCTCAAGGAGCGCAAGCCCGGCGTGCAGGTCGTCGGCGTCGAGCCGGCCGAGTCCCCGATCCTCAACGGCGGCCAGCCCGGCCCGCACAAGATCCAGGGCATCGGCGCGAACTTCGTGCCCGACATCCTCGACCGCACGGTGTACGACGAGATCATCGACGTCGACGCCGAGACCGCTATGGCGACGGCACGCGACGCCGCGACGCGCGAGGGCCTGCTCGTGGGCATCTCGTCGGGCGCGGCGATCGCCGCGGCGCTGCAGGTGGCGCGGCGGCCCGAGAACGCCGGGAAGCTGATCGTGGTCATCGTGCCGTCGTTCGGCGAGCGGTACCTGTCCACTCCGCTCTACGCCGACCTGATGGACTGAGCGGGTCACGATGAGACGTCTGCAGCGCTTCCTGGCCGTGCTCCGTGAGGACCTCGAGGCGGCCCGCACGCGCGACCCCGCCGCGCGCACGGCCGTCGAGGTCGCGCTCGGCTACCCCGGGGTGCACGCGGTCTGGGCCTACCGCGTCGCGCACCGGATGTGGCGCGAGCCGGGGCTGCGGCTGCCCGCGCGGCTGCTCTCCCAGTTCGCCCGCTTCCTGACCGGCATCGAGATCCACCCGGGCGCCCAGCTGGGGCGACGGCTGTTCATCGACCACGGCATGGGCGTGGTCGTGGGCGAGACGGCGATGGTGGGCGACGACGTCGTGCTCTTCCACGGCTCGACGCTCGGCGGGAAGTCCATGAAGAAGGGCAAGCGGCACCCGACGCTCGGCGACGGCGTCGTCGTCGGGGCCGGCGCGAAGATCCTCGGGCCCGTCTGGATCGGCGACGGCGCGCGGATCGGCGCGAACGCCGTCGTCGTCAAGGACGTCCCGGCCGGCGCCGTCGCGGTGGGTGTCCCCGCGGAGGTCCGCGTGGCACCCCACCCGCCGGAGGCGGTCTGGGCCGAGGACCCCGCGATGTACATCTGACGCCACCCCGTCCGCAGCCCCGTCCGCTCACGTGGAGCGCCGTGGCGCCATGGCGCTCCACATGGGCGTTCCGGCCGCCACCGCGCTCCACGTGAGTGGTCCGGACGCCACGGCGTGCCGTGTCGGCCTCGGCCCACCACGCGCGCCGGCGACCGCCCGTGCGTCGGTTGTTCTAGTTGTGATCAAACAAGTATGATGATCCGGTGCTCTTCCGGATCGACCCCTCGGCGCCGGAGCCGATCTACGCCCAGATCGCGGCCCAGGTGCGATCCGCCGCCGCGCGCGGCGAGGTCGGGGCCGGCGAGCGCCTGCCCGCGGCGCGCGATCTCGCCGAGTCGCTGCAGGTCAACCTGCACACCGTGCTCCGGGCCTACCAGGACCTGCGCGACGCCGGGCTGATCGAGCTGCGGCGCGGCCGGGGCGCCGTCGTGAGCGCCGGGGCCGGCCGGGACCTCACCCCGCTCACCGACGCGGTCGCCGCGGTCGCCGCGACGGCGCGCCGCCTCGGCGTGCCCCCCGACACGACACTGGCCCTGGTCCGAGAGGCCCTGCGATGACCGCCCCAGCGCGCCCCACCCGGCGCACGACGACGCCCGTCCCCCACCGCGCCGCGAGCACCGTCCTCACGCTCGTCGTGCCGGCCGTCCTGCTGCTCGCGGCGACGGCCGTCGCGTTCGCCTGGCGCGACCGCCTCCCGGACCCGGTCGCCTCGCACTGGGGTCCCGACGGCGTCGACGGCACCTCCTCGTTCGCCGGCCTGCTCGCCGTGCTGCCCGCCGTCGGCGTGCCGTTCGCGGTCCTGGCCTGGGCGATCGCCGTCTTCGCCGGCCGCTCCGCGCTCACCCGCCGGTTCGCCGCAGGCCTGGCGGTCTGGGTCGCGGGCTTCGCCGCCGCCCTGACGCTCGCCATGCTGGCCGCTCAGCTCGACCTCCCCGAGGCGGCCGACGCGGGCGACATCGGCGGCGGGATGGCCCTCGCCTTCGCCGTCCCGCTCGCCCTCGCGGCCCTCGCAGCCTGGGTGACGCCCGGGGACGCCGCCCTGCCGGCGACCGCGCCCGTCCCCGCCTCGGCCGCCCGGCTGCCCCTGCCCGACGGCGAGGTCGCCACGTGGGTGCGCCGCATCGACTGGGTGCACCCGGGCGTCGTCGTGGCGATCTGCGCCGCGTTCGCGGCGGTCATGGGTCTCACCACCCGCACGTGGTGGTTCGCCGCGGTGCTCTTCGCGTTCCTGGCCACGCTCGTCGGCGGGCTGTCGAGCTGGACGGTGACCGTCGACGCGCGCGGCCTGGTCGCCCGGGCGCGGCTGCCGCGGCCGCGCGTCGTCGTGCCGCTGGCCGAGGTGGAGCACGCCGAGGTGGTGCAGGTCAGCCCGCTGCGGGAGTTCGGCGGCTGGGGCCTGCGGATGGGGATCGACGGGCGCGTCGGCGTGGTCCTGCGCGGCGGCGAGGGCCTCCAGGTGACGCGCACCGGGGGTCGCCGCGTCGTGGTCACGGTGGACGACTCCGCCACCGGGGCCGCCCTGCTGAACACGCTCGCCGCCCGCACCCGCGCCTGAACCACGTCTCAGCATGTGGAGTTACCGGTCGGTACCCTTGGCGCCCGCTCTGCGCCGGTTCTAACGTTCGGGGCGACGCCGGTCCGAGCAGCGGACGGCGCGGTCTCGCGAGACGAGACGAAGCCGGAGGGAGGCAGCGCCATGGCACGAATGTGTACGGCGCTGCCGATGGGCATGCAGATGCCCTGCGCCGGCGCCTGACGGGCGGGAGCCCAGCTCCCCCGTAGCGGTCCGATGGCGGACCCGAGGCAGTCGGCGACCCCGCTCCCCGCCCGCCCCTGCGCGAGCGCCCGCCGGCCCTCGGTCCGGCCATGCGCCGCGCGCCGCAGCCCGAGGACCAGTCATGGCCATCAGCACGTCCGTCCGCGCCCATCCCGCCCACCCCGTGAGCCTGCGCGGCGTCTCCCGAGCCTTCCCCGCACCCGGCGGCGGCGCCGCGACGACCGTCGTCGCCGACGTCGACGTCGAGATCGCCCCCGGCGAGATCGTCGCGCTGCTCGGCCCGTCCGGGTGCGGCAAGTCGACCCTGCTGCGCCAGGTCGTCGGGCTGGACTTCCCCACCACCGGGCGCGTCCTCATCGACGGCACCCCGGTCACCGGCGCCGACCCGCGCTGCGCCGTCGCCTTCCAGGAGCCGCGCCTGCTGCCCTGGCGCACGCTCGCGCAGAACGTCGCCCTCGGCCTGCCCGACGGCACGGATCGCGCCACGGGCCAGCGGCGCACCCGCGAGCTCCTCGAGCTCGTGGGACTCGGCGAGTGCCTGCACCACCGTCCCCGCCAGGTGTCGGGCGGCATGGCCCAGCGCGCCGCCCTCGCGCGGGCGCTGGCCCGCAACCCCGGGGTGCTCGTGCTCGACGAGCCCTTCGGCGCCCTGGACGCCCTCACCCGCCTGCGGATGCAGGACCTGCTGCTCGAGGTGCACGCCGCCGAACCCACGACGGTGCTCCTGGTGACCCACGACGTCGACGAGGCGCTCTACCTCGCCGACCGCGTGGTGCTCCTCGGCCGGCCGGCGGGCGCGCCCCGCACGGCGCCGAGCACCGTGCGCGAGGTGCTCGCCGTCCCCGGCACCCGTCCGCGGGACCGGGGCGACGCCGACCTCGCGCTGCTGAGGGCCCGGCTGCTGGACGGTCTCGGTGTGCCGAGCCACCACGCCGACCCGCCCTCGCCCGACCTGCACCACTCGATCTGACCCGCACGAGCCCCACCGCACGAGCCCCACCGCACGAGCCCCACCCGGCCCGCGACCCCGCAGGCCGGCCCGCACCACGAAGGGACCCCCATGAGGATCCGCACCGCACTGTCCGTCACCGCGACGCTCTCCGCCGCCCTGATGCTCGGCGGCTGCCTCGCGGGCGAGTCCGGCTCCGCCCAGAGCGCCCCCACCGCCGACGCCGCCGGCGCCACCGCGGGCACCGAGGACGACGCGCAGTGGAGCGCGGACGCCCTGAACATCGACTTCGCGACCTACAACCCGCTCTCCCTGATCATCAAGGAGCAGGGCTGGCTCGAGGCCGAGCTCGAGGGCGTCACGGTCACCTGGACCCAGTCCGCCGGCTCGAACAAGGCGAACGAGGCGCTGCGCGCGAGCGCCATCGACGTCGGCTCGACGGCCGGCTCCGCGGCGCTCCTCGCAAGCGCCAACGGTTCACCGATCCAGACCGTCGAGATCTACACCCAGCCCGAGTGGGCGGCGATCGTCGTGCCCGCCGACTCCGACATCGACTCGGTCGAGGACCTCCGCGGCCGCTCCGTCGCCGCCACCAAGGGCACCGACCCGTACTTCTTCCTGCTGCAGGCGCTCGAGGCGCACGGCGTCGGCCTGGACGAGGTCGAGGTGCAGAACGTGCAGCACGCCGACGGCCGCGTCGCCCTCGAGAACGGGTCGGTGGACGCGTGGTCGGGCCTCGACCCGATCATGGCCGACTCGGAGGTCAACGCGGGCTCGCGCCTGATCTACCGGAACATCGACTTCAACAGCTACGGGTTCCTCAACGTGCGCGAGGAGTACCTGCAGGCGCACCCCGACGTCGTCCAGGCGGTCGTCGACGCGTACGAGAAGGCCCGCGCCTGGGCCCTGGCCAACCCCGAGGAGACGGCGGCCATCCTCGCCGACGTCGCCGGCATCGACCTGGCCATCGCCGAGAAGGTCATCCTCGAGCGCACGGTCATCGACCTCGACCCGGTGCCGGGCGAGGCGCAGCGCGCCGTGCTCGAGGTCGTCGGCCCGATCTTCGTCGAGTCCGGCGACGTCTCCAGCCAGGCCCAGATCGACGACGCGCTCGACGCGCTCTTCGACCCGTCGTTCGCGACGCAGGCCGACCCGTCCCGCATCGACGACTGACGCACGCGTCAGCCGCCGTACGTCCCCCGTCCCCCGCGCACAGGAGCCAGTCATGACGATCCCCGGCACGATCGGCAGCGATCCTGTGACCGACGCGCGGGCGCGGCCCGCCCGCACCCCGTTCGACGTGCGGGCGGAGGACCCCTCCGCCCGCGCGTCGGGCCCGGCGCCGGGCACCGCAGTGCCGGGCGAGGGGACGCCACCCGGCACCCCGGCACCCGCGGCCCGACGCCGACGGGGGCGGGCCGCACGTGTCGCGCTCGCCGCGGTCGTCCCCCTCGCCGTGCTGGCGACGTGGCACCTGCTCACCGCGGTGACCGGCTACTTCGGACCGTTCGAGCTCCCGGCCCCCGCTGCCGTCTGGGAGGCCGGCGTCGAGCTCGCGCAGCGCGGCGAGCTGTCCGCCCACGTGCTGATCTCGGTGCAGCGCGTGCTGCTCGGCTTCGCCGCCGGCTCCGCCGTCGGCCTGGCGCTCGGCGCCGTCGTCGGGCTCTCCCGCCTGGCCGACACCCTGCTCGCCGGCACCCTCGGGGCGCTGCGGGCCGTCCCCTCGCTCGCGTGGGTGCCGCTGCTGCTGATCTGGCTGAAGTTCGGCGAGGACTCGAAGGTGACGCTCATCGCCATCGGCGCGTTCTTCCCCGTCTACACCACCGTGGCCTCGGCGCTGCGGCACGTGGACCCGCACCTGGTGGAGGCGGGCCGGGCCTTCGGGCTGCGCGGCGCGCGGCTGCTGCTGCGAGTGCAGCTCCCCGCGGCGACGCCGGCCGTCGTCTCCGGCCTGCGGCTCGCCCTCGCGCAGTCGTGGCTGTTCCTCGTCGCCGCCGAGCTCATCGCGTCCTCGATGGGCCTGGGCTTCCTGCTCAACGACTCGCAGTTCAACGGCCGCACGGACCGGATCGTCCTCGCCATCGTCCTGCTGGCCGTCCTCGGCAAGACGACCGACGCCGTCGTGGGCGTCGTCGAGCGCCGCCTGCTGCGGAGGTGGTGACCCGATGAGCACCTGGAACGTCGACGCCACCGAGCACGCCCGCCTGTCCGCCCTGGCCGCCGCCGACCCGGTCGCCTTCTGGGAGCGGGCCGCCGAGCGCCTCGACTGGGCGCAGCGGTGGCACACCGCGCACACCTGGGCGCCCGCGGCGCCCGACCCCGAGCGGCCCGGCGAGCTCACCGTCCCGCGCGCGACGTGGTTCGCGGGCGGGCGCCTCAATGCGAGCGTCCAGTGCGTGGACCGGCACGTCGCCGCGGGCCGCGGCGACCGCGTCGCCCTGCACGTCGAGGGTGAGGCGGGCGACCGGCGCACGGTCACCTACGCCGAGCTCCAGCGCGAGGTCGCCCGCGCCGCCCACGCGCTGACGGCGCTGGGCGTGCGCGCGGGCGACCGCGTCGTCGTCTACCTGCCCGTGCTCGCCGAGACCGTCGTCGCGACGCTGGCCATCGCCCGGATCGGGGCGGTGCACTCGCTGGTGTTCGGCGGCTTCTCCGCCGAGGCGCTGCGCTTCCGCCTCGCGGACCTGCGCGCGAAGGTCCTCATCACCTCCGACGGCCAGGTCCGCCGGGGCCGCGCCGTCGCGACGAAGCCCGCGGCGGACGAGGCGGTCGCCGGGCTCGACCACGTCGAGCACGTGCTCGTGGTGCGCCGGACGGGCGACGCCACCGGCCCCGTCCCCTGGACGCCGGGCCGCGACGTCTGGTGGCACGACGCGCTCGCCGCGGCGCCCGACACCCACGAGCCCGAGGCGTTCGACGCCGAGCACCCCCTGTTCGTCATCTACACGTCCGGCACCACCGGCCGCCCGAAGGGCCTGGTGCACACCACCGGCGGCTACCTCGTGCAGGCGGCCTGGACGCACTGGGCGTGCTTCGACGCGCGCGACGACGACGTCTACTGGTGCACCGCTGACCTGGCGTGGGTGACCGCGCACACCTACGTGCTCTACGGTCCCCTCGCGAACGGCGTGACGCAGGTGCTCTACGAGGGCACGCCCGACACCCCGCACGCGGCGCGGCACTTCGAGATCATCGAGCGCTACGGCGTGACCACGTACTACACGGCCCCCACGCTGATCCGCACGCTCGCCACCCGGTTCCCCAGCGGCCCGCCGCCGGAGTACGACCTGTCCTCCGTCCGCCTGCTCGGCAGCGTCGGGGAGGCCATCAACCCCGCGGCCTGGCAGTGGTTCCACGACCACGTCGGCGGCGGCCGCGCGCCCGTCGTCGACACGTGGTGGCAGTCCGAGACCGGCGCCGCGATGATCGCCCCGCTGCCGGGCGTGAGCGCCCGCAAGCCCGGCTCCGCCACCCGTCCGCTGCCCGGCGTCGCGGCCGCGGTCGTGGACGACGACGGCGCCCCCGTGGCGCCCGGCACCCCCGGCCTGCTCGTGGTCACCCAGCCGTGGCCCGGCATGGCGCGCACCGTGTGGGGCGACCCCGAGCGGTACCGCGACGCGTACTGGTCGCGCTTCGCACGCCAGGGCTGGTTCCTCGCCGGGGACGGCGCCCGCGTCGACGACGACGGCGACGTGTGGCTGCTCGGCCGGGTCGACGAGGTCATCAACGTCTCCGGCCACCGCCTGTCGACGGTCGAGATCGAGTCCGCGCTCGTCGCGCACCCGCTCGTCGGCGAGGCCGGCGTCACCGGTGTGCCCGACGAGGTGACCGGCCAGTCCGTCGCGGCCTTCGTCGTGCCGAGCCGTCCCCCGGGCGACGTCGGCGACCCGCGGACCTGGGCCGCGCACGCGGCCGAGGTCTCCGCCGAGCTCGGCGCCCACGTCGCCCGCGCCATCGGGCCCGTCGCCCGTCCGCGCCGCGTGGTGGTCGTCCCCGACCTGCCCAAGACCCGGTCGGGCAAGATCATGCGGCGGCTGCTCGCCGACCTCGTCGCGGGTGACAGGCTGGGGGACGTCACCTCGCTCACCGACGCCGGCAGTGTCCACCGGATCGCCGCGGTCCTGGCCGCGGGCGCACGCGCACACAGGGAGGACGTCGCATGACCGACCGCCAGTGGGGCTTTCGCACGAGGGCGCTGCACGCGGGCGGCGTGCCCGACGCCACGACCGGTGCGCGCGCGGTCCCGATCTACCAGACCACCAGCTTCGTCTTCGACGACACCGCCGACGCCGCGAACCTGTTCGCGCTGCAGAAGTACGGGAACATCTACTCCCGCATCGGCAACCCGACGGTCGCCGCGCTCGAGGAGCGCATCGCCTCGCTCGAGGGCGGCATCGGGGCGGTCGCGACGGCGTCGGGCATGGCGGCGGAGTTCATCACGTTCGCCGCGCTCGTCGGCGCCGGGGACCACGTGGTCGCGGCGGGTGCCCTCTACGGCGGCACTGTCACCCAGCTCGACGTGACGCTGCGCCGGTTCGGCGTCGAGACCACGTTCGTGCCCGGCACGGACCCGGCCGACTACGCCGCGGCGATCCGGCCGGAGACGAAGGTCGTCTACGTCGAGGTCATCGGCAACCCGTCCGGCGAGATCGCCGACCTCGCCGCCCTGGCGGACGTCGCGCACGCGGCGGGCGTGCCGCTGGTCGTCGACGCGACGCTCGCCACGCCCTACCTGTGCCGCCCGCTCGAGCACGGGGCGGACATCGTCATCCACTCCGTCACCAAGTTCCTCGGCGGCCACGGGACGACGCTCGGCGGCGTCGTCGTCGAGAGCGGCCGGTTCGACTGGGGCAACGGGAAGTTCCCGCAGATGACCGAGCCGGTGCCCTCCTACGGCGGCGTGCGCTGGTGGGAGAACTTCGGCGAGTACGGCTTCCTGACCAAGCTGCGCAGCGAGCAGCTGCGCGACATCGGGCCGGCACTCTCCCCGCAGGCCGCGTTCCAGCTGCTCCAGGGCGTCGAGACGCTGCCGCAGCGCATGGACGCGCACCTGGCGAACGCGCGCGTGGTCGCGCAGTGGCTCGAGGCGGACCCGCGCATCGGCTACGTGAACTGGGCGGGCCTGCCCTCCCACCCGCACCACGAGCGTGCCGCGCGCTACCTGCCGGCCGGGCCCGGCGCCGTCTTCTCCTTCGGCATCCGCGGCACCGACACCGTCGACGGGCGGGCGGCCGGCCGGGCGTTCATCGAGTCGCTGCAGCTGGCGAGCCACCTGGCCAACATCGGCGACGCGCGGACGCTCGTCATCCACCCGGCCTCCACGACGCACCAGCAGCTCTCGGGCGAGCAGCTCGCCGCCGCCGGCGTGCCGGCGGACCTGATCCGGATCTCGGTCGGGCTCGAGGACGTCGAGGACATCCTGTGGGACCTCGACAGCGCGCTCACGACGGCCGTCGGGGCCCGGGCTGAGCAGACCACCCACCTGTCGGAGGTGACGGCATGACCACGGTGCTCCCGCTCGGGCCGGTCGCCGGGGGCGACGCGTGCGCCGTCCCCGCTGCGCCAGGCGCACCCGGCGCTCCCGAGGCCGCCGAACGCACCTGGGTGGGCCCCGGGGCGGCCGAACGCCTCGCGATCCTGCGCCGCACCCGCTCGGTGGCGATCGTCGGCGCGTCAACCAACCCGGCGCGGGCAAGCTACTTCGTGGCGACCTACCTGCTGGCCTCGTCGGGCTACGACGTCTACTTCGTCAACCCGCGGGCCACCGAGCTCCTCGGCCGCCCGGTCTACCCCTCGCTCGCCGCGCTGCCGGTGGTGCCGGACCTCGTCGACGTCTTCCGGCGCCACGACGACCTGCCGACCGTGCTCGAGGAGACGCTCGCCGTCGGTGCCCGCACCCTGTGGCTGCAGCTCGGCTCGTGGCACGAGGAGGTCGCGCGCACCGGGGAGGCGGCCGGGCTCGACGTCGTCATGGACCGGTGCGTGAAGATCGAGCACGCACGGTTCCACGGGGGCCTGCACCTCGCCGGGTTCGACACGGGGGTCATCAGCTCGCGGCGGCAACGCACCGCGCGCTGAGCGGGCGTCAATCGTTCTCGGGCCACCAGACGGCGGCGCGCAGGACGACGCGGGCGTCGTCGCCGGCCGAGGTCAGCGGGCATCCCTCGGCGCGCAGGCGCGCGACGGCGTCGGCCCGGTACGCGGCCGGCGGCTCGCCCGAGGCGTTCACCACGCGCCACCAGGCGACGGCGCCGCCGGCGCGTGCCATCGCCTGACCGACCGAACGCGGTCCGCCGCGGCCGAGCCGCTCGGCCAGCACCTCCGCGATCACCCCGTAGGTAGTGGCGCGCCCGGCGGGCACGCGGTCCGCGAGGTCCAGCACCGCCTCGACGTACTCCTCGTCCACCTGAGCCTCCGTCCGGCGCGCGTCAGTCCCGGTGCACGAGGATGAGGGCCCGGTCGTCGGTGTCACCGGCGCGCACACCGTCGAGGACCGCGTCCGCACCGCCGCTGCGCGTCGCGACGAAGCGCTCGGCCTCCCCCATGAGCCGGTCGATGCCGAGCTCGACGTCCGCTCCGGGGGTCTCCACGAGCCCGTCGGTGTAGAGCATCACGGTGTCGCCGGGAGCGAGCGTCCCGTGGTGCGCGCCGAAGACCGGCGACGCGACGATGCCCAGCGCCGGCCCCGGGTTCGTCGCCAGCACCTGGATGAGGCCCGAGCCGGCGTGCAGCTGCACCGCGGGCGGGTGGCCCGCCGTCGAGACCGTGAACTCCCCCGTGTCGAGCCGCACGGCGAGGTGGATGGCGGTGGCGAAGCCCTCCGGCCAGTCCTGCGCGAGCAGGTACCGGTTCGCCGCCGGCAGGAACCGCTCGGGCGGCATCGTGCCGAGCAGTCCGCCGAAGGCACCGGACAGGAGGAGCGAGCGTACGCCCGCGTCCTGCCCCTTCCCGGACACGTCGACGAGCACGATCTCCAGCAGGTTCCCCGACCGGCTCCGCGAGGCGACCACGAAGTCGCCGGAGAAGGCCTCCGCGTAGGCCGAGCGCACGACGCTGTCCACCCGCCAGCGGGGCGGCAGCGGCGGGATCCGGCCGTGGGCGACGAGGCGGTCGCGCAGGTCGACCAGCATGAGGTCGCTGGCCGCTCCCTGCAGGCCGAGCCGGTCCCGCGACCGCACGAAGGCGACGGCCGCGAGCACCCCGGCGCCCAGCAGGATGAGGTCGCCGGGCGCGAACTGCGTGAACCCGGCCAGCTGCAGGCCCACGACCTGCCCGACCACGACGGCGCTCAGCACCGCCATCGCGCGCACGCGGAGCACGAAGACCCCGAGCAGCACCACGAACAGCAGGCTCGCCGGCGTCAGCCACTCCGGCCACGTCAGCAGCCCGGCGCCGACGAGGAACGAGAGGCCCGCGAGGACCACCGTCGCCGACATCTGGCGCGCCACGAGCCGGCGCCGCCTCAGGACGTCGCGGAGCCCGGGCTCGCCCGGTGCGCTCCGGCGTGCCCGCCGGGCGCGGCGGGCGGCGGCCTGGGTGGTCACTGCCGCAGGCTATCCCGGGCGGGCGACGCGCAGGTCAAAAGGTTCGCAGGCCAGGGGCACTCCCGGCACGATGTGCGCCATGACCCCAGTGCCTGACGGCTACCGCGCCGTCGACCTCAGCCCCGCGCGCCTGCGCGACGTCCTCGCGATCGACACCTGGGCGTTCCCCTCCTCGGTCGGCGAGGACAAGCTCGCCGAGCTCCCGACCGCGCTGCCCTGGTCCCGGGCCGGCGGCGTGGAGGCGGCGGACGGGGAGCTCGTCGGCATGTACGCGGCCTACCCCTACCGGTCCTTCCCCGTCCCGGGGGCGCGCATCCCCCTCGCGGGGCTGACCTGGGTCGGGGTGCACCCGGGGCACCGACGGCGCGGGATCCTGCGCACCATGATCGACCGGCACTTCGCGCAGGCGCGCGAGGCCGGCGAGGCGGTCGCGGCCCTCTTCGCGGCCGAGCCCGCGATCTACGGGCGGTTCGGCTACGGCCTCGCGGCCCGCGACCTGCGCCTGTCGGTCCCGCGCGGCGCGGCGCTGCGCGACGTGCCGGGCGCCGACGCGCTGCGGGTGCGGCTGGAGAAGCTCGACGCCGCCAAGCACGGTCCGGTGCTGCACGCGATCCACAGCGCGGTGGACCGGCCCGGCTGGGCGACGCGCGAGACCGACGGTGCCCTCGAGGCCTCGCTCGCCGACCCGGAGTTCTACCGCGACGGGGCCGAGTCCCTGCGCATCGCGCTCGTCGAGGACGCCGACGGCACGCCGCGCGGCTACGCCAAGTTCCGCCGCAAGGACGACTGGAAGCCCGAGGGGCCCCGCGGCGTCGTGCGGGTGCGCGAGGCGGTGGCGCAGGACGCCGCGACCGCCCGGGCCCTGTGGGGCGTGCTCCTGGACCTGGACCTCATGGCGAGCGTCGAGGTGGGGCTCCTGGCGCTCGACGACCCGCTGTGGTTCCTGCTCGTGGACCCGCGGGCCGCCCGCCCGGCGGTCGGGGACAACCTGTGGGTCCGCGTGCTCGACGTGCCGGCCGCGCTCGCGCAGCGGCGCTACGCGGCGCCCGTCGACGTCGTGCTCGAGGTCACCGACGCGCTGTGGACGCCCAACGCCGGCCGCTGGCGCCTCGTCGCCGGCCCGGACGGCGCCGAGGTGACCCGCACCGACGCCGACGCCGACCTCGCGCTCGACGTGCGCGAGCTCGGGACGGCCTACCTCGGCGGCTTCACGCTCGCGGCGCTCGCCGGGGCCGGGCTCGTGACCGAGCTCCGGCCCGGGACGCTGCACGCCGCGTCGACGGCGTTCGGGTGGCCGGTGGCTCCGGTCTCCTCGTACGTGTGGTGACCGGCCGGGCCTGACGCCCGGCCGGCCGACGCCCGCCCGCCGGCGGCGCTCGTCAGCGAGCGGCCTCGTAGGCCGCGAGCTGGTCGATGCGCCGCTGGTGGCGGGCGTCGCCGCTGAACGGCTCGGCGAGGAACGCGTCGACGATCTCGACCGCCTCGTCCACGGAGTGCTGGCGCCCACCGACCGCGACGACGTTCGCGTCGTTGTGCTGGCGCCCCAGCCGCGCGGTCGTGGTGTTCCAGGCGAGCGCGGCCCGCACCCCGGTGACCTTGTTCGCGGCGATCTGCTCGCCGTTCCCCGAGCCACCGATGACGACGCCGAGGCTGCCCGGGTCCGCCACGACCGCCTCCGCCGCGGCGAAGCACACGGACGGGTAGTCGTCCTCGGGGTCGTAGGCGTGCGCGCCGTGGTCCGTCACGTCGTGCCCGGCAGCCGTGAGGTGCTCGACGAGGTGGGCCTTGAGCTCGAACCCTGCATGGTCGGCGGCGATGTGGATGCGCATGGCGCACATCCTGCCGCACCTCGCGGGGGATCCTGCGGGGCCGTTCGGGCCGACGCCCGTCGGACGGCGGCGTGCGGCGGTGCTGCCGTCAGACCGACTCGCGCCGGGCCAGCTGCGCGGGCAGGATCCGGCGCACGGGCCCTGCCGCCGGGTCCGCGATGAGCTGGAGCAGGACGTCGACCATCAGCTCGCCCATCTCCTCCAGCGGCTGGCGGACCGACGTCATCGGCGGAGTCGCGGTGCGGGCGAGGATCGAGTCGTCGTAGCCGATGACCGCGACGTCCTCCGGCACCCGCCGCCCGCTCGCCGCGAGCACGCGCAGGGCGCCCATCGCCATCAGGTCGGACGCGACGAAGACGCCGTCGAGGTCCGGCCGGGTGGCGAGAAGGCGCGCCATCGCGTTCGCGCCGCCGTCGGCGGTGAAGTTCCCGTAGACCGGGGTCGGCGCGGGCAGGCCGTGCTCCGCGAGCACGTCGCGCCAGCCGGCCAGCCGGTCCACCGCGACGCCCATGTCCTGCGGCCCGGCGATGGTGCCGATCACGCGGCGCCCCGCCTGCACGAGCTCGGCGGTCGCCAGGCGCGCACCGCCGTAGTTGTCCACGTCGACGTACGAGTGGGAGTCGGGGTCCTCGACGGGGCGACCGAGGTAGACGACGGGCACGGCGCTCGACCGGAGCAGCCGCGGCAGGTTCGTGCTGTGCGCCTCGACGATGACGAGCGCGCCGTCGACGTGGCTCCCGTCGAGGTATCGCCGCAGCGCGGCCTCGTCGGGGCCGGCGAGGAGGAGCACCATCTGCAGCGAGCGCCGGGTGACGGCCGCCGTCGCGCCGCGCAGCGGCTCGGCGAAGAACGAGTGGGGCAGCTCGGCGAGGTCGCGCTCCGTCAGCACGAGGGCGATCGAGTCGTGCCGGCCGCGGGCCAGCGACCGCGCGGCCGGGTTGGGCCGGTAGCCCAGGTCGGCGGCGGCGCGCCGGACGGCGTCCACCGCCGACGCGCGGACCGTGGGCACGCCGTTGAGCACCCGGGAGGCGGTGGCACGTGACACCCCTGCCGCCGCGGCGACGTCCTCGAGGGTCGCGGCGCGGCGCGGCGTCGGGGGCAGCGCAGGCACCCGCCCATGGTGGCAGAACGACGGCCCGGGCGGGAGGCTTCGGGGGCTTTTCGAGAGAGCGCTCTCTGGAGCGTCAGATCACCCGCCCGACGCTTCAGCGCACCATGGCGGGGCGCCCCGTCGGTCGCGTATCGTCTGGCCCGGGAAAGGTCCTGAGAGAGCGCTCTCTGGCCTCCCTCGTGCGGACGACGCACGGACCGACGTGGCGCGGCTGACGGCCGCAGTGGAAGGCGGCTCCCATGGCCCTGACGACGACCGATCGAGCGCGCGTGGACGCGCTGCTCGCCGAGATGCCGCTCAGCGCGAAGCTCGCGCAGCTCGTGGGCGCGTGGATCGGCATCGACTCGACCACGGGTGCCGTGGCGCCCGCGCAGAACGAGAACATGCCGACGAGCCCGGACTGGGAGACGCTCGCCCGCACCGGCCTCGGCCACATCACGCGGCTGTACGGCACCCGCCCCCTCGACCCGACGGACGGGCGCACCGCGCTCCGTCGGATGCAGAGCGAGCTGCGCCGCGAGTCCGGCATCGGCGCGATCGCGCACGAGGAGTGCCTGACCGGCGTCGCGACCTGGAAGGCCACGACGTTCCCCTCGCCGCCCGCCTACGGCGCCACCTGGGACCCCGAGCTGATCGCTGAGGTGGGCTCCGCGATCGCCGCCTCCATGCGCGCCCTCGAGGTGCACCAGGGCCTCGCGCCGCTGCTCGACGTCGTCACGGACGCGCGCTGGGGCCGCGTCGAGGAGTGCTTCGGCGAGGACCCGTACCTCGTCGGGACGCTCGGCACGGCGTACGTGCGCGGGCTCGAGGAGGGCGGCATCGTCGCCACGCTCAAGCACTTCGTCGCCTACCCCGCGTCGCAGGGCGGGCGGAACCTCGGCCCGGTGCACATGGGCCCGCGGGAGCTCACGGAGCTGCTGCTCTACCCGTTCGAGATGGCGCTGCGCGAGGGCGGCGCCCGCGCCGTCATGCCCTCGTACTCGGAGATCGACGGCATGCCGGTGCACGGCGACCCCGCTCTCCTGACCACCCTCCTGCGGGAGAAGTGGGGCTTCACCGGCACCGTCGTGGCGGACTACTTCGGCGTGAACTTCCTTCAGACGCTGCACGCGGTCAGCGGCTCCAAGCGGGCGTCCGCCGAGCGCGCGCTCCTCGCGGGCCTCGACATCGAGCTGCCCAACGCGGACTGCTACCCGGCCCTGGACACGCCCGACCTGGACCCGGAGGTCCTGGCGGCGATCGACCGCTCGGTCCGCCGCGTCCTGGAGCTCAAGGCGGAGCTGGGGCTGCTGGACGAGCCGACCGAGCTCTCCGACGAGCCCGTGGACCTCAACCCGCCGGCGCACGCCGCCCTCGCCCGCCGGGTGGCCGAGGAGTCGGTCATCCTGCTCGCGAACGACGGCGCCCTGCCGCTCGCCGCACCCGGCCGGATCGCCGTCATCGGCCCGAACGCCGACACCGCGGCGGCGCTGCTCGGCGACTACTCCTTCACCAACCACGTCGAGGTGCACCACCCGGACGTCGAGCCGGGCCTGACGATGGCCACCATCCTCGAGGCCCTGCGCGCCGAGCTGGACGGCGGCACCGCGATCACCCACGCGGCCGGCTGCGACGTCCGCGAGCCCGGCCGCGACGGCTTCCCCGAGGCCGTCCGCGCGGCCCAGGCCGCTGACGTGGCCGTCATGGTGATGGGCGACCGCGCCGGGCTCTTCGGCCGCGGCACCGTCGGTGAGGGCTGCGACGTCGACGACCTGGAGCTGCCCGGCGAGCAGCGGGCGCTGATCGAGGCCGTGCTCGAGACCGGCACGCCCGTCGTCCTCGTGCTCGTCACCGGCCGGCCCTACGCGCTCGAGTGGGCGGCCGGCCGTTGCGCCGCCATCGTGCAGGCGTGGTTCCCGGGCCAGGAGGGCGCCTCGGCGGTCGCCGGCGTGCTCTCGGGGCGCCTGAACCCGTCGGGCCGCACGACCCTGTCCTTCCCGCGGTCGGCGGGCATGATGCCGACGACCTACCGCCACGTGCGGCTCGCCGGCAAGGTCGGCGTGACGAACCTGGACCCGACGCCCGTCTTCCCGTTCGGGCACGGCCTGTCGTACACGTCGTTCGAGCGCACGGACCTGCGGCTGTCCACGTCCGAGATCGCGACGGACGGCACGGTCGACGTGTCCGTCCGCGTGACCAACACGGGCGACCGGGCGGGCGTGGACGTCGTCCAGCTCTACCTGCACGACGTCGTCGCACCGGTCACCCGCCCGGAGGTGGCCCTCCTGGGCTACGCCCGCGTCGAGCTCGCCCCCGGCGAGTCGCGCGACGTGACGTTCCAGGTGGCGGCCGACCGTCTCGCCTGGGTCGGCGCGGACCTCGAGTGGACCGTCGCGGCGCACCGCGCGTCGCTGTCGGTCGGGGCCTCGTCGGGCGACCTCACGCTCACCGCGCCGCTGACCGTCACCGGCCCCACCCGGACGCTCGGCCACGACCGGGTGCTCCTGACGCCGGTCACGACCGCCTGACGGCCGCGCCGGACACAGCACACGCACGACCCCGCCGACGCGCGCCGACCACCTCCGGTCGGCGCGCGTCGGCCACGTAGCCTTGGGCGCATGACGACCGAGGCCACCTCCAGCACCGTCCGCCACGCCGTCCGCAGCGGCATCGACGTCGGCACCTTCGACGGCGGCGTCCGCCCGCAGGACGACCTCTTCCGGCACGTGAACGGCAGGTGGCTCGACACCTACGAGATCCCCGCGGACCGGGCCGCCGACGGCGCCACGCGCGAGCTGCACGACCGCGCCGAGGAGCAGGTGCGGGTGATCATCGCCGAGCTCGCCGAGCGCGCCGCTGGAGGGGCCCACGGGGCGACGCCCGCAGCCCAGGTGGGCGCGCTGTACGCGTCCTTCATGGACACCGAGCGGATCGAGGAGCTCGGCCTCACGCTGATCGCCGACGAGCTCGACCGGATCGAGGCGGCCGGCACACCGGACGAGCTCCTCACCGTCCTCGGCGAGCTCCAGCGGACCGGTGGCGCCGGCGCGGTGGGCTTCTGGGTCGACAACGACGCGAAGGACCCGGAGCGCTACGTCGTCTACCTCTACCAGTCGGGCCTCGGGCTGCCCGACGAGGCGTACTACCGCGAGGACGACTACGCGCAGGTGCGGGCCGCGTACACGCCGCACGTCGCCCGGATGCTCCGGCTCTCGGGCCTGGCCGAGGCCGAGGCCGAGGCGCGGGCCGAGCTGGTGGTGGACCTCGAGACGCGGCTCGCCGCGCACCACTGGGACGTCGTGCGGGACCGGGACGCGGACCTGACGTACAACCCGATGACGCTCGCCGAGCTGTCGGAGCGGGCCCCCGGGTTCGACTGGGCGGGCTGGGCCGCCGCGGTCGGGGCGCCAGCGGGCGCGCTGGACCAGCTCGTCGTGCGCGAGCCGGACTTCGCCGTCGGGCTCGCCGCGCTGTGGGCGCAGGTGCCCGCCGAGCAGTGGCGCGCCTGGCTGCGGTACCACCTGGTCACCGCCCGGGCGCCGTTCCTCACCGACGAGTTCGTGCGGGCGAACTTCGACTTCTACGGGCGCACGCTCACCGGCGCGCAGGAGCTGCGCGAGCGCTGGAAGCGTGGCGTCTCGCTGGTGCAGGGCGCCCTCGGCGAGGCCGTCGGGCAGGAGTACGTGGCCCGGCACTTCCCGCCCACGCACAAGGAGCACATGGTCGCGCTCGTCGCGAACCTCGTGGCGGCCTACCGCGAGTCGATCGAGCAGCTCGACTGGATGGGCGAGGAGACGCGGGCCAAGGCGCTCGCCAAGCTCGAGGCGTTCCGGCCCAAGATCGGCTACCCGGACCGTTGGAAGTCCTACGAGGGCCTGGAGATCCGGGCCGACGACCTGGTCGGCAACGTGCGCCGCTCGCACGCCTACGAGCAGGACCGCGAGCTCGCGAAGATCGGCCGGCCCGTGGACCGCGACGAGTGGTTCATGACGCCGCAGACCGTCAACGCCTACTACAACCCCGGGATGAACGAGATCGTCTTCCCGGCGGCGATCCTGCAGCCGCCGTTCTTCGACCCCGACGCCGACGACGCGGTCAACTACGGCGGGATCGGCGCCGTCATCGGCCACGAGATCGGCCACGGCTTCGACGACCAGGGCAGCAAGTACGACGGCGCCGGCCGGCTCGAGGACTGGTGGACCGCGACGGACCGGGCGGAGTTCGACGTCCGCACCAGGGCGCTGGTCGACCAGTACGCCGCCTACTCCCCCGAGCAGCTCGGCGGCAGCCACCGCGTCAACGGCGCCCTGACGATCGGCGAGAACATCGGCGACCTCGGTGGGCTGTCCATCGCCCTCCAGGCGTACCGCATCGCGCTCGGCCGGCCGCTGGCGGACGCCCCGGTGCTCGACGGCCTGACCGGCGTCCAGCGCGTCCTGATCGGCTGGGCGCAGGCGTGGCGCGGCAAGGTGCGCGACGAGGAGCTGATCCGGCGCATGGCGACGGACCCGCACTCGCCGTACGAGTTCCGCTGCAACGGCGTGGTGCGCAACCTGCCCGAGTTCCACGAGGCGTTCGACGTGCGACCGGGCGACGCGCTCTACCTCGACCCGGCGGAGCGCGTGCGGATCTGGTGACGCGCCGGGCCCAGGGGGTCGCGCGGCCCGCTCAGAGGGTCGTGTAGCCGGCGCGCGCCACGGAGAAGCCCTCGCCCGTCGGGTTGTGCCGGCACGTCGCGCCGTTGCGCGAGCTGTAGCAGGTCATCTCCCCGATGGTCGAGGCCTGCCCGTACTCGAGGACGGGCGCGTCGTCCGGGCGCGGGGGCACCTCCGGGACGCAGGGCTGCGCGGCGCCGTCGGCTGCCGTCACGGTGAAGACGGGGCCGACCGTCCCCGTGCACCCGGGCGGGGGCGTCGGCGGCGCGAAGGAGAACTGGCCGATGACGCACGTCGCCGACGTCTGCGTCATCGAGCACCAGATGTTGCCGCTGGGGAGCACGAACTCCGCCAGGGCCGCGTTGTCGGCCGGCGCGCTCGGCGCCGTCGCCTCGGGGGTCGTCTCGGGGGCCGCGCTCGACGTCGGCGTCGGCGTCGCGGCGGCCGCCGGCGTCGACGGGGCGGCCGCGCTGTTGACCAGGTGCAGGACGAGCAGGACGGCGAAGGTCACGACGAGGATCGCGTCGACGACCAGGAAGGTCCGCTGCCCGGTCGGGGACAGGCTCGGCCCGCCACGGCGCTCAGGCGCCCCAGTGCCCGACATCCACCCCTCCCGAATGATGACCAAGGGCAGCATGACACGGCCGAACGGGTGATGCGAGGCCGTGTCACGCCACCCGGACGGGTGAACGGGACCGCCGCCCGCAGACCGCCGTGCGGGCATTGCTACCGGGCAGTAGGCACGCGTGGCAGGATCGCCCGGAACATCCATCGCCCGAGGAGCACCATCGTGCCTGCAGAGAACCTCACGCGCGCCGAGGCCGCCGACCGCGCCGCCGCCGTCCAGGTCAAGTCCTACGACGTCACGCTCGACCTGACGACGGGTCCGGAGACGTTCGCCTCGACGACGCTCGTGCGGTTCACCGCGACCCCGGGCGCCAAGACGTTCATCGACCTCATCGCGCCCACGGTGCACGCGGTCGAGCTCAACGGGCGTGCGCTCGACGTGGCGGACGTGGTCGCGGACTCGCGGATCGCGCTGGTCGACCTCGCCGCCGAGAACGAGCTGCGGGTCGTCGCGGACTGCGCGTACATGACGACGGGCGAGGGGCTCCACCGGTTCGTCGACCCGGTCGACGGCGAGGTGTACCTGTACAGCCAGTTCGAGGTGGCCGACAGCCGGCGCGTGTACGCGGTGTTCGAGCAGCCGGACCTGAAGGCCGAGTTCCGCTTCACGGTCACGGCACCGGCGCACTGGACGGTGATCTCCAACTCCCCGACGCCCGAGCCCGTCCCGATCCCGGGTGGCACCAACCGCAACGGCGGCACCGACGCCGGCGCGGCGACGTGGACCTTTGACGCCACGCCGCGCCTGTCCAGCTACGTCACGGCGATCGTCGCCGGGCCCTACCACCGCGAGAGCGACACGCTCACGAGCAGCGACGGCCGCACGGTCCCGCTCGCCGTGCTGTGCCGCGCCTCGCTCGCGGAGCACCTGGACGCGCACAACATCGTCGAGATCACGCGCGCCGGATTCGCGTTCTACGAGGAGCTCTTCGGCCTGCCGTACCCGTTCACCAAGTACGACCAGATCTTCGTGCCGGAGTTCAACGCCGGCGCCATGGAGAACGCCGGGGCAGTCACGTTCCTGGAGAACTACGTCTTCCGGTCCAAGGTCGCCGACGCGATGGTCGAGCGCCGGGCGGTGACGATCCTGCACGAGCTCGCCCACATGTGGTTCGGCGACCTCGTGACGATGCGCTGGTGGGACGACCTGTGGCTCAACGAGTCGTTCGCGGAGTACGTCTCCACCCTGGCCACCGCCGAGGCCACGCGCTGGCGCGCCGCCTGGACGACGTTCTCCGCGATGGAGAAGTCGTGGGCCTACCGCCAGGACCAGCTGCCCTCGACGCACCCGATCGTCGCCGACATCCGCGACCTGGAGGACGTCGAGGTCAACTTCGACGGCATCACGTACGCCAAGGGCGCCTCGGTGCTCAAGCAGCTCGTGTCGTGGGTGGGCAAGGACGCGTTCTTCGCAGGGGTGCGGGCGTACTTCGCGCGGCACGCCTGGGGCAACACCCAGCTGGTCGACCTGCTGATGGAGCTCGAGACCACGAGCGGGCGGGACCTGCGGGCCTGGTCGGCCCTCTGGCTCGAGAAGGCCGGCGTCACGCTGCTGCGCCCGCACGTCGAGACGGACGCGGCGGGCGTCGTCACGGCGTTCGAGATCCGCCAGGAGGTCCCCGCCGAGCACCCGGTGCAGCGTCCGCACCGCCTGGCGGTCGGCGGGTACGACGTCGTCCGCGGCGAGGACAATCGCACCCGGCTGGAGCGCGTGGCCCACGTCGAGCTCGACGTCGACGGCGAGGTGACGCCGGTGCCGGCGCTCGTCGGGCGTCCGCGCCCCGCGCTGATCCTGGTCAACGACGACGACCTGGCCTACGCGAAGATCCGCCTCGACGAGGCCTCGCTCGCGGCGGCGACGGAGCACCTGCACGCGTTCACCGACTCCCTCCCCCGGTCGCTGGTGTGGGGCGCGGCCTGGGACATGACGCGCGACGGCGAGTGGGGCGCCCGGGACTTCGCGCGCCTCGTGCTCGGCAACATCGCGCACGAGACCGACTCCTCGGTCGTGCAGACGCTGCTGCGCCAGCTGGTCACGACGCTCGACCTGTACGTCGCGCCCGAGCACCGCGCCGAGACCTCGGCGTGGGCGGCCGGCCGGCTGTGGGAGCTCGCGCGCGCCGCCGAGCCCGGCAGTGACGCCCAGCTCCAGCTCGCACGGGTGGCCGCCGCCCGCTCGACGGCCCAGGCCGAGCTCGACGCGGTCGCCGGGCTGCTCGACGGCTCGGCACCGCTACCCGGCCTCGCCGTCGACACCGACCTGCGGTGGGACCTGCTGGTCGCGCTCGTCGCGGGCGGGCGGGCCGGGCGGGCCGAGATCGACGCCGAGCTCGCGCGGGACGCGACGGCGTCGGGTGAGCGGCACGCCGCCGCCGCACGCGCCGCCGTCCCGACGCCGGAGGCCAAGGCTGCCGCCTGGGGCGCGGTCGTCGACGACGACGCGCTCACCAACGCCCTCCAGACCTCCACGATCGCCGGCTTCGGGCGCGTCCACGACGCGGCCCTGCTCGAGCCCTTCGTCGAGCCGTACTTCGCCGCCCTCGAGACGGTCTGGGGCGCGCGCACGAACGAGATGGCGCAGAACATCGTCGTCGGTCTGTACCCGACGCTGCTCGCGGGCACCGGTCCCGACCTGCTGGCGCGCACCGACGCGTGGCTCGAGGCCCTCGGCGACCGCACGCCGGCGCTGCGCCGCCTCGTGGTGGAGGAGCGCGACGGCGTCCGGCGAGCCCTCGCGGCGCAGGAGCGCGACCGGGCCTGACGCCCGGCCCGCGGGCCCGGACGAGGACCCGCGCAGCGACCGCCCCGGACGACCGGGGCCCGGCCCAGCCGAGCCGCGGTCGCGCTCGCGCACTCGGCCATTCGGGTGAACCCGGCGCGGGTGGGCCCGGGGTCCCACGGGAGCGCTCCCGTTCCCGCTAGTGTTCGTACCGGTCCCTCCCCAGACCTGGGCGTCAGCATGCCCGGGTCGCGTCGAAGCGAACGGACGTCTCCCCCGGCGTCCGTCGCCCGAGGGGCGGTGGAGGGACTCGATGACAGCAACAACCGGACGCGTGCCGCGCGGACGCCGAGGCGTACGCCTGGTGGTGATCCCCCTGGCGGTGACGCTGCTCGTCGTCGTCGGCGTCTGCGTGGGGGTCACGGCGTTCACGCTGGTCCTGCCGGCGATGCGCGCCGACGCCGTGCCCGTGACCACCTCCCCGGCGACGTGCACCACGCACGCCCTGCAGATGGTCGCGCACCCCGACGACGACCTGCTGTTCATGAACCCCGACATCATCAACGAGGTCGAGCGGGGCGCCTGCGTGCGCACCGTCTTCCTCACGACGGGCGACGCCAACCGGGACGCCTCGTACTGGCGCCTGCGCGAGGACGGCATCCGCGCCGCCTACGCGACGATGGCCGGCGCCGAGGACGAGTGGACCCTCGGCACCCTGGAGATCGAGGGCCGGGACCTGCAGCTCGCCACGCTCGACGACGCACCGGGGATCTCGCTGGTCTTCATGCACCTGCCCGACGGCAACCGCCGCGGCACGGGCAACGCGATCCACGGCCGCCAGAGCCTCCTGCGCCTGTGGACGGGCGAGATCGAGACGATCGACGCCGTCGACGGCTCCGCGAGCTACACCTCGGGGGACCTGCGCCGCACGCTGACCGCGCTCATCGACGACTTCCACACGGACACGCTGCGCGCGCAGGACTGGACGCTCGACTTCCGCACCGGGGACAACGCCGACCACACCGCGGCGGCCCGGTACGTCCGTGCGGCCGCCGCGCAGGCCACGAGCGCCCACCGCCTGCTCGCCTACGCCGGCTACCCCAGCTGGACGCAGCCCGCCAACGTCAACGGGCGTGAGCTCGGCCTCAAGGCGGACGCGATCATGGCGTACGCGGAGCACGACCCGAAGCTCTGTGCGCACCTGCAGTGCGTGGAGTCCCTGGTGACGGCGATCCGCAACGGTCGCCAGTACGTCGTCGTGGCCGAGGCGCTCGACCTCGTCGTCGACAAGGCGGTCGGCCGGCGCGACGGCGAGTGACCGGTCCGGCGCGCCGTCGCTAGCCGCGCGCGGTCGCTAGTCGCGCGCGGCCGCGAGCGCCTGGGCCACCGCGTCCGCACGGGCCGCGTCGCGCAGGCTCGCGAACCCGACCACGAGCCCGTCCCCGGGCAGGTGCACCGGCCCGCCGGGGACGACCTCGGCGGGGACGCCGAGCGCCGCGAGCGCGGACCGTCCGCGCGCGGCGACGTCCGGTCCGAGCTGCGCCAGGTACACGTGCAGGCCGGCGGAGACGCCGGTCACCACGACGTCCGGGGCGTGGCGTGCGAGGGCGGCGAGGAGCATGTCCCGCCGCGCCCGGTACACGCCCCGGACCCGGCGCACGTGGCGCAGGTAGGCGCCTGACGTCAGCATGCCGGCCAGCGCCAGCTGGTCCACCACCGGCGACCCCAGGTCGGCCGTGTGCTTCGCCGCGACGACCGCCTCGCGCAGGTCGGCGGGCGGCACCATCCAGCCGAGCCGCAGCGCGGGTGCCAGCGGCTTGGAGACCGAGCCCGCGAGCACGACGACGTCGGGCCCCAGGGCGTGCATCACCCCGACGGGCTCGCGGTCGTACCGGAGCTCGGCGTCGTAGTCGTCCTCGAGGAGCACGAAGCCGGCGGCGCGGGCGCGGCGCACGAGGTCCTGACGGCGCTCGGGCGCGAGGACGCAGCCGGTCGGGTACTGGTGCGCGGCCGTCACGACGACGGCGTCCAGGCCGGTGTGCCCGTCGAGCGCCCCGGCGACGAGCCCGCGCTCGTCCACCGGTACCTCGACGACCTGTGCGCCGAGCGAGCGCAGCTGGGCACCCTGGCCCGGCGAGCCGGGCCGTTCGACCGCCCACCGGCGCAGCCCGGCCGCGACGAGGAGCGCGCCGACCTGCGCGACGCCGGCCACGACGACGACGTCGTCGGCACCCACGTCCGCGCCGCGGGTCCGGCGGAGGTGGTCGGCCAGCGCCTCACGCAGGGCCGGGTGACCGGCCGGGGCGGGGTAGCCGAGGTCGCGGGCGGGAAGGTGGACCAGCACGTCGCGGACGAGCCGTGACCACTGCGCCCGGGGGTACAGCGCGGTGTCGGGCTGCCCGGGGCTCGGTACCCGAGGACCGGCGCGACGGGGCGTCGGCGCGGTCCCGGGGGGCTGCCACGAGACCACGACGCCGGACCGCGGCCGCGCGGTGAGGTACCCCTCGTCCACGAGCTGCTGCACGGCCTCCCCGACGGTGCCGCGCGCGAGCCCGAGGCCCGCCGCCAGCGCGCGGGTGCCCGGGAGCACCGTGCCGACGGGCAGGGCGCCCGTGACGACGGCGGCCCGCAGCCGCGCCCGGAGCCACGCGGTGCGCCCACGCGCCGGGACGCCCGTCGCGCCGGAGCCCAGGTGCAGCAGGACGGCGTCCACGTCGATGCGCATGAGCCAGTCAACCGCACTGGTCCACCAGAGGGCACACGAACTGACCCTGAACGCTGGTCCAGTGGTGTCCCTAGCGTCGGGCCGTGCCCCACCGTCCCGCCGTCCTGTCCTGCCTGCTCGCCGCCGTCTGCGTCGGGGCGAGCATCGCCGTCACGCCGTTCATCGCGGAGTTCCCCGTGCTGGCCGGCCAGGCCGGTCGCTACCTCGTGGCGGCCGTCGTCCTCGGCCTGGCGCTCCCCCGGCTCGAACCGGGCGGCCCGCACCGCCCCCTGGCGCGCTCCGAGCTCGGGCGGATCGCACTCGCGGCCGCGACCGGCAGCGCGGGCTTCAACGTGCTGCTCGTCGCAGCCAGCCGGCAGGCCGAGCCCGCGGTGATCGGCGCCGTCGTCGGTGCGTCCCCGGTCGTGCTCGCGGTGCTCGGCGCCCCGCGCGGCGCCGGCCGGTGGCCGCGGCCCCGCCCGCGCGTGGTCCTCGGGGCGACCGCGGCGAGCGCCGGGGTGGTGGTCGTGCACGGCGGCGGGGCCAGCACCGCCACCGGCCTCCTCCTCGCCGTCGGCGTGCTGGCGTGCGAGGTGGCCTTCACGCTCGCGGTCGCACCCGTGCTGCGCGACGTCGGCCCCGCGCGCGTCTCGGCGTGGAACTGCGCCCTCGCGGCACTCATGCTCGCGGGCGCCTCGGCCGCGGTGGGCGAGCACCTGCGCCCGCCCACCGGCAGCGAGGCCACGACGCTCGCCTACCAGGGCCTGGTCATGACGGCGCTCGCGTTCGTGCTCTGGTACCGGGGCGTCGCCCGGCTCGGCGCCGACCGCGCGGGCACCACCATGGCCGCGGCACCCGTCGCGGCCACGCTCACGGCCGCCGTCGTCGGGACGGGGTCCCTGCGGCCCGCCACCGCGCTCGGGGCCGCCCTGGCCGCCGTCGGGGTGCTCGTCGCCGTCCGGGCCGACGCGCGGGTCAGCGACGCAGCGCCGCCACCAGCGAGCGCAACCGCGGATGGTCGAACAGCTCGTCCAGCGTGACCAGGCGCTGCGCGGAGTCCGCGAGCGGCACCTTCCAGTTCGGGTACTCGGTGTCGGTCCCGGGCTGGTTCTGCGCGCGCCGCTCGCCGACGGCGTCCGGCAACGAGACGCCGACGAGCACCGCGGGCGAGGCGAGCAGCAGCCGGTGCATGGCCTCCACGACCTGGCGCTCCGACGGGTCTGCGCCGACCAGCCCGCGCCGCCCGAGCAGGTCGAGCAGCTGGCGCCGCTCCGCCCAGGCGTCCGCGCGCACCTTCTCGACGGGCTCGGTCAGCAGCCCGAGCCGCTCGCGCAGCTCGACGTGCTCGCCGGCCAGGTAGCCGGCCGTCGGCGGCAGGTCGTGGGTGGTCACGGTGGCCAGGGCCAGGCGCCGGTAGTGCTCGGGCGGACGGAAGTCGTCGCCCTCGCGCTCGAACCACAGCACGGACGTGCCGAGGATCCCCCGGTCGACGAGGTAGTCGCGCACCCAGGGCTCGAACGTGCCGAGGTCCTCCCCGATGACGACCGCGCCGGCCCGCTCCGCCTCCAGGCACAGGATGCCGATCAGCGCCTCGTGGTCGTAGCGCACGTACGCGCCGGCCTGCGCGCCACGGCCCTCCGGGATCCACCACAGCCGGAACAGCCCGATGATGTGGTCGATGCGGATGGCGCCCGCGTGCCGCAGGACCGTGCGGAGCATGTCGCGGTACGGCGCGTAGGCGACCCGCGCGAGGGCGTCCGGACGCCACGGTGGCTGCGACCAGTCCTGCCCCTGCTGGTTGTACATGTCCGGCGGCGCGCCCACGGCGACGCCGTGCGCGAAGACGTCCGACATCGCCCACGCGTCGGCGCCCTCGGGGTGCACGCCGACCGCCAGGTCGTGCATGATCCCGAGCCGCATCCCGCCCTCGAGGGCAGCGCGCTGGGCGGCGGCGAGCTGCTCGTCGGCGACCCACTGCAGCCAGCAGTGGAAGGTGACCCGGTCCGCGAGCTCGGTGCGCAGGGCGCGCACGGCGTCCGACGCGCGGTCGTGGCACTCGGGCGGCCACCGCTCCCCGTCGAAGTGCTCGGTGAGCGCGCACCAGGTGGCGAAGTCCTCCAGCCCCTGACCCTGCTCGGCCCGGAAGGCGTCGAAGCGCGCCTGCCGCGCAGCCGAGCGCGGCGCCGCGTAGACGACCTCGAGCGCGACCTTCTTCGCGGTCCAGACGGCGTCGCGGTCGATCGGGCCGGCGTCCGCGCTGAGCGGGCGGGCCGCCTCGGCCTGCCACTCGACCAGGGTCCGCTCGGCCGTCGGCAGGTACGCCGTCTCGGGGATGTCCTCGACGCGGAGGTACACCGGGTTGACGAAGCGCCGGCTGCTCGGCAGGTACGGCGACGGCGTCATCGGCGGCGCCGGCTCGGCGGCGTGCAGCGGGTTGATGAGGACGAAGTCCGCCGACGCCCGCCGCGCTGCCGACCAGGCCAGGTCCCGCAGGTCGGCGAGGTCACCCAGCCCCCAGGACTGGGCCGAGCGCACGGAGTACAGCTGGGCCATCAGGCCGATCGCGCGCCGCTCGTCGAGCCCGACGGGCAACGTCAGGCGGGCGGGGGTCACGACGAGCGTGCACCGCGCCGTCGTCGCGCCGCTCTCCGCGACGATCGTGTGCCAGCCCAGCGGCAGGTCGGCCGGGATCTCGAGGGTCGCGCGGCCCACCTGGCGCCCGTCCACGGTGCGCGGGGGCACGTACACGTCGAGGTGCGCGAGGTCGCGGCGGCCGCCGCCGGACTCGGCCTCGAGCTCGACCCACGCGTCCACCGGGGCGCCGTCGTCGACGTGCACCGCGACCGAGCCGCCCGCGCCCGCGCGCACCACCAGGACCGGCGGGAGCATGCGCCGCCACACCTCGTCCTCGGCGTTCGTGAGGGCGACCTCGACGCGCTCGGGAGAGCTCGCGTCGACGCCGAGGGCGGCCAGCACGGCGACCAGCGTGCCCTCGGCCACCTGCCGGTGCGAACCGTCGAAGCCCCAGTAGTCCGGCACGACGCCGTACCGGCCCGCGAGGGCGAGCAACGCTTCAGGGAGCGGGGTCTCGGCCACCCTCCGATCCTGCCAGAGGGCCGTGCATCCGCCACGCCCGGCGCACGCACGACGCGCAGGCCCGTGCGTCGCGGCTAGCCTGCCGTGGTGACGTGGTTCGCGACGCCCTCCCCCACCCCTGACGGCCCGACGGTCGACGAGCTGAAGGGCACCGCTGAGCACTGGTTCGACTGGCTGCTCGGCGCACCGCTGCAGACCCTGGTCGCGGTCGTCGCCGGGGTCGTCCTCCTGGCGATCACGCGGTGGCTGATCACCCGGACCGTCCGCTCGGTGGTCTCGGGAGGCGCCAAGGTGCGCCGCCAGGCGAAGCGGCTCCTGCTCAAGACCCCGGTCCGCGGGGCGCTCGACTCCGACTCGGACCCGCTCGCCGTGGCCCGTCGGGTCCAGCGCGCCGAGACCATGGGCTCGGTCCTGCGGTCGACGTCGGCGCTGGTCATCGCCATCGTCGTGGTCACGGCGATCGCCAACATCAACGACTGGGACCTCGGGCCCGTGCTCGCCTCCGCGGGGGTCCTCGGCGTCGCGCTCGGCTTCGGCGCGCAGACCCTGGTCAAGGACTGGCTCTCGGGTCTGTTCATGCTCATCGAGGACCAGTACGGCGTCGGTGACGTGGTGAACCTGGGCGAGGCGTCCGGCGTCGTCGAGGCGATCGGGCTGCGGGTCACCCAGGTGCGCGACCTCTCCGGCACCCTGTGGTACGTCCGCAACGGCGAGGTGCTGCGCGTCGGCAACATGACGCAGGGCTGGTCGCGTGCGCTCGTCGAGGTGCAGGTCCCGCCCGACGCCGACGTGGACCGCGCCGTGGAGGTCCTGCGGGCCGCGGCGACCGAGATCGTGGCGGACCCCGAGCTCAGCCCGCACGTGCTCGCGGAGCCGGAGGTCACCGGCTTCGAGGACCTGCGGGCGGAGGCAGTCATGCTGCGGACCATCATCAAGGTGGCGCCGGCGAAGCAGTGGGTGGTCCAGCGCGCCCTGCGCGCCCGCATCCGCGAGCGCTTCGCCGAGGCCGGGATCTCGATGGCGCTGCCGCGGCAGCTCTTCGTGGAGCGCGGCGAGGGCTGAGCGCGAGGCCCGCCGGCGCGGGCGCGGCGGGCCTCGCCGCCGTCAGCGCCAGGCGAGCAGCCGCTGGCCCTCGGTGACGCGGTCCCCCGGCTCGACCACGGGCACCAGGTCGTCGTCCTCGGCCTGGAGCGCGACGACGGGGCAGATGGCCGAGCGGCCCGCCTGCCGCACGCACTCGGGGGACCACGCGAGGAGCGGCTGGCCCGCCACGACCTCCTGCCCCTCGACCACGGCGACGTCGAAGCACGCGGTCGCGAGGTCCTCCGTGTCCACGCCGAGGTGCACCAGGACGGCCCGGTCCGCGTCCATCGAGATCACGACGGCGTGCGGGTAGACGGAGATCATCCGGCCCGGGCACGGTGCGACGACGACGACGCGCACCGCACCGAGGGTCTCGTCCGGCGGGTCGGGCTCGATCGCCAGGCCCGGCCCCACGACGGCGTCCGCGAAGACCGGGTCGGGGACGTCGGCCAGCGCCACGACGGTGCCGGCCAGCGGCGCCACGATGTCGGTGGTCAGGCGTGCCTCACGACTCTTCATGGTCCCCCCAGACGTCGGCCGCGCGTCCCGTCAACCCTAGCCGCCCGTGTCCAGAGTGTGCGGCTCCACCCGGAACGTCCCCCGGCGGGGACGCGTCGCTCAGCCGCGGAGGTTGTCGATGTCGGCGGCCAGGGAGTCCGCCTCCGGCCCGACGACCACCTGGATCACGCGCCCGGAACGCACCACGCCGAACGCGCCGCTCGCGCGCAGCGCCGCCTCGTCGAGGACGCCCGGGTCCGTGACGACGACGCGCAGCCGCGTGATGCACGGCTCGAGCTCCACGACGTTCCCGGGCCCGCCCAGGGCCGCCAGGATGTCCTGCGCCTTCGTCGCCACGACGACCTCCTCTGGCCCGCCGTGGGGGGCGGCGGCGCCTGCGACGAAGCCTAACGTGAGCGACAATGGCGGGCGTCGCCCCCACGGAAGGATCCACGTGCCCGAGCCCGCACCGTCCGGCGAGCCTGCGGCACCCGCGTCCGGCGAGCCGTCGGCCCCCGCCCCGACTCCCTACGAGGTCCTCGGCGGCACTGAGACGTTCCAGCGGCTGGTGACCCGGTTCTACGCGGGCGTGGCGCAGGACGAGGTGCTGCGGCCCATGTACCCGGAGGCAGACCTCGGCCCGGCGGCCGAGCGGCTGCGCCTGTTCCTCGAGCAGTACTGGGGCGGGCCGAGCACCTACAGCGAGCAGCGCGGCCACCCGCGGCTGCGCCTGCGGCACGCACCGTTCGCGATCGACGGCGACGCGCGCGACCGGTGGCTGCGGCACATGCGCGACGCCGTCGACTCCCTGGATCTCCCCCCGCGGCACCACGCGGTGCTGTGGGACTACCTCGAGCGCGCCGCGCATGCCATGGTCAACCGGGACGCGCCCACCGCGGGCTGGCGAGGAGGAGCATGAGCGAGCAGGACCGGACCACGGCTGGGACGAGCACGCCGCCGACGCCGGCCGGTGACCCGCTCGGCACGGTGCTGGACGTCCTCGACGTCGAGGAGCTGGACACCGACCTGTTCCGCGGTCGCAGCCTGCCGCAGCCCGGTGGACGGGTCTTCGGCGGCCAGGTGCTCGCCCAGTCCCTCCTCGCGGCGGCACGCACCGTCGCCGACGCCCGGCTCCCCCACTCGCTCCACGGGTACTTCCTGCGCGCCGGCGACGCCGGCAAGGGCATCACGTTCATGGTCGAGCGGCTGCGCGACGGCCGGTCGTTCAGCGCCCGGCGGGTGCACGCGATGCAGGGCGGCCAGCCGATCCTCACGCTCACCGCCTCGTTCCAGGAGTCGCAGCCCGGGCTCGAGCACACGGACAGCCCGCCCCAGGCCACCCCGCCGCCGGAGTCCGTGCCGAGCGCGCTGGACGTGCTCGGCAGCGTCAGCCACCCGGTCGCGACGTTCTGGACCCAGACGGCGGCGTTCGACATCCGGCACGTCGAGGAGTCGATCTACCTGGACGCTGCGGCGACCTCGACGTCGCGGCAGATGGTGTGGATGCGGGCGCGCGGCGTCGTGCCGGACGCGGGCGCGGCGTCGGAGGTGTGGCACCGCGCACTCATGGCCTACGCGTGCGACCAGGTGATGCTCGAGCCGCTCCTGCGCCGGCACGGCCGGAGCTGGGCGACGCCGGGGCTGTCCATCGCGAGCCTCGACCACGCCATGTGGTTCCACCGGCCTGCCCGCGTCGACGAGTGGCTGCTCTACGTCCAGTACGCCCCGAGCGCCTCGGGCGGGCGCGGACTGGGCTCGGCGCGGGTCTACCGCCAGGACGGCACGCTCGTCGCGAGCATCGCCCAGGAGGGCATGCTCCGCGTTCCCGACGCCGACTGACCGACCGCCCCACCCGCCGCCGGCGCCCGACGCGCGGCCCGACCGCGACCGCCGCAGACTTGGCGCATGCCCCGCCTGCGCCGTGTCCGCTCCACGGACCCGGGCTGGACGCGGCGGGCGGCGGGCCGCGGCGTCGTCTACCTCGACGAGCACGGGACGCGGATCACCGACCCGGCGGCGGTCGCCCGCTGCCGCGAGCTCGCGATCCCACCCGCCTGGCGCGACGTCTGGATCTGCCCGGCCGACAACGGCCACATCCAGGCCATGGGGACCGACGACGCCGGACGGCGCCAGTACCTGTACCACCCCCAGTGGCGCGCGCGCCGCGACCGCCTCAAGCACGACCACGTGGTGCGCCTGGCGCGGCGCCTGCCCGCGGCACGCCGCCGGGTCGCGCAGGACCTGGCCCGGCCCGAGCCCGACCGCACGAAGGTTCTGGCGCTGGCCTTCCGGCTGCTGGACGAGGCGTACTTCCGCGCCGGCGGGGAGGCGTACGCGAAGGAGAACGGCTCGTTCGGCCTGGCGACCCTGCGGCGCGAGCACGTGCGGCTGGCCGACGACGGGGTCTGGTTCGCCTATCCCGCGAAGTCCGGCCAGTGGCGCGAGGCGCACGTGTCCGACCCCGACGTGCGCGACGCCGTCCGGCAGCTGCTCGAGCGGGACGACGACCAGCCGGACCTGCTGGCCTGGCGCAACGGCGACGGCGGCTGGCACGACGTGACCACCGCCGACATCCTCGACGACGTCAAGGCGCGGCTCGGGCCGGAGGCCCGGCCCAAGGACTTCCGCACCTGGCACGCGACCACCCTGGCGGCCGCCGGCCTGGCCCAGCACCCCGTGCCGCGCAGCGAGCGGGCGCGCCGCCGCGTCGTCGCCCAGGTCGTCCGCGAGGTGGCCGAGGAGCTCGGCAACACGCCCGCGGTGTGCCGCGCGTCCTACATCGACCCGCGCGTCATCGACCTGTGGGAGCGGGGCCGGACCATCGGCCGGCGGCGCACCCGGGGCGGCGCGGAGCGCGCGCTCATCGAGCTCCTCGCCTGAGGGTCCCGGCCCGGCTCGCCTACTCCATGTCCTCCAGCTGGCGCCCGCGGGTCTCGGGCACCCAGCGGAGCACGAACACGAACGACAGGGCCGCGAACGCGGTGTAGAGGCCGTACGCGAGCCCCAGCCCGACCTCGGCGAGCGCCGGGAACGTCGTCGAGATGAGGAAGTTGCCCGCCCACTGGGCGGCGGCCGCGAGCCCGAGGGCCGCAGCCCGGATCCGGTTGTTGAACATCTCGCCGAGCAGCACCCAGACCGCCGGTCCCCAGGAGACCCCGAAGAACACGACGAACAGGTTCGCGGCGACCAGGGCGACGGGGCCCGCGGCGCCCTCGAGGGCGGGCTCCCCGTCGACCAGCGGCGCCGTCGCGAACGCGACAGCGAGCGCGGCCAGGCTCACCGCCATGCCCGCCGACCCCACGAGGAGGAGCCGGCGACGCCCCACCCGGTCGATCATGGCGATCGCGACGACGGTGACCGCGATGTTGGTGACCGACGTGATCACCGTCTGGACCAGGGCGTCCGCCTCGCTGAAGCCCACCTGCTGCCACAGCGAGGAGGAGTAGTAGAAGATCACGTTGATCCCGACGAACTGCTGGAACAGCGACAGCCCGATGCCGACCCACACGATCGGGAGCAGCCCGAGGAACGGGCCCCGCAGGTCCGCGACGGTGGACCGCGCGTCGGCCGCCACGGTGCGCCGGATCTCCCGCAGCCGCTCGTCGACGCCGGACCGCAGCACCTGCGCCAGGACCGATCGGGCCTGCTGGTGCTCGCCGCGCGCCACGAGGAAGCGCGGCGACTCGGGGATCTGCAGCGCCAGGACCCCGTACGCGACCGCCGGGACCACCTCGGTGAGGAACATCCACCGCCAGGCCTCGAGCCCGAGCCACAGCTCCTCGCCCGCCCCGCCGGCCGCCGTCGCGATGAAGTAGTCGCTGAGCAGGGCGAGGAATATCCCGGTGACGATGGCGAGCTGCTGGAGCGAGCCGAGCCGACCGCGGATGCTCGCCGGCGAGATCTCCGCGATGTACGCGGGCGCGATGACCGACGCCGCCCCCACCGCCAGACCGCCGACGACCCGCCACACCACGAGGTCCCACGGCCCCTGGGCGAGCCCGGACCCGACCGCGCTGATGGTGAAGAACGCGGACGCGAGGAGCATCACGCGCACGCGGCCGAACCGCCCCGCGAGCTGCCCGGCCACCCACGCGCCCGCGGCGCAGCCGATGAGCGCCGAGGAGACGGTGAACCCGGTCAGGCCGGCCCCGATGGCGAAGTCCGCCCGGATCGCCTCGACGGCACCGTTGATGACCGCGGTGTCGAAGCCGAAGAGGAAGCCCCCGATGGCGGCGACCGCGGCGAGCAGCACCGCCCGCCCGGTGTCGTACTCCTCGCTCGTGGTCGTGGCGCCGCCGCGGTCGACGTCGTCCGGCCCACCCTCGCTGCGTGCTCGCATCGCGCCCCCTCACGCCGGTGTCCTGCGACCGTAGGTCTGGTGCGGCGGACCGGCCACCGGAGGAGCCGCGGGCCTCAGCCCTCCCGGCGCCGCCAGGCCACGGGCGGCCCGACGTACGGCTCCCAGGTCGCGCGCTCGTCGGGCGTCAGCCGGCGCGGGCGGCCGGAAGCGGCCTCCAGCATCACGATGGTCGTCATGGCCTGGACATGCACCGTGCGCCGACCGCCGACCGTCGAGGTGATCTCGTAGCAGACCTCGATGCTGGCCCCGCCGAGCCGCCCCAGCCACATCTCGATGACGACGGGCTCGCGCAGGTGCGGCACGGCTGCGAGGTACTCGAGCTCCTGGCGGGCGACCACCGTCACGGTGTCGGCGCCCGGTCCGGCGTCGAGCACGGCCGTCGGGTGCGCCTGCTCCGCCGCCTGCGGGTGCCGCCAGAACGCCGCGATGCGCGCCTCCTCCAGGAGCGTCAGGACGGCCACGTTGTTCACGTGCCCGTAGGCGTCCAGGTCCGCCCAGCGCAGCGCCACCGGGATCTGCAGCCGTGCTCGCACGTCGTGGTCTCCTCGTCGTCGTTCGGGTGTCGGTCGGGTGTCGGTCGGGCGTCGGTCAAGGGTGTCGGTCCGGGTGTCAGTCTGGCGGTCGCGCGGGGGCGCGGGCGTCGCCGGGGCGTGGCGCCGGCTCACCGCCGCCGGGACCGCCCTGCCATGGCGACCTGCGCGGCCGAGCGGGCGCGTACCAGCCGGTCCAGGACGTGCGCGACCGGTGCGGTCACGAGCCGGTCCGCCACCTCGGCGACCGCTCGGCGCAGCCGGGCCTCTGCCACGCGCGCCTGGCGACGCGCCCCGACGGCGGCGAGGACCCGTGCGAGCACCGCCGCGGACGCGCCGAGCAGGAGCCCGCCGAGGAGCGCCGCGGTCGGGACGGGCACCGGTCCCCAGGTGGGCGGCTCGGGCAGGGTCAGCCGCAGCGCGGCCGCGCCGGCGAGCGCGGCCAGCCACGCGAGGCCCACGACCGCGGACGCCAGCAGCACCCACTGCAGCGCGCCGACCACCCGCCACCACGCCGGCTGGCGTCGCGGCAGCGGGGTCGCCGCGACCGCCGCATCGAGCGCCGCCGCGAGCTCGTCCGGCGCCGGGTCCGCGCGTCGGCGGGCCTCGAGGACCCAGGCCTCCGGGGCGCCGGCCGTCGCGGCGTCGACGTACGCGCGCACGGCTCCGCGGGCGCGCGCGAGCTGCCCGGGTGCGGGCGCCGGCAGCGAGGTGTGCCCGGCGTCCTGTGGCCCGAGGTGGAGTCGGCGCAGCGGGTCCGGACGCAGGCGGGACAGCCAGCGCAGCGGTGGCCAGCCGGTGACCTGGGCGGCGCGGCGGACGCCGGCCGCGCGGACCGCCTCGACGACGACGGGGACGCCGGCGGCCTCCGCGAGCGCGTCGACCAACGGGTCGACGGGACCCGGACCGCCGCGTGCCGCGGAGCCGCACGCCTCGACGACCCGGCCGCCGAGCACGGCGAGGTCCGCGGCGAGCCGGTCGCGCGACGCCTCCCGGCGGCGCGCCGCGTCGGCGAGGGCGGCCTCCAGGCCGGCCACGCCCTCGCCGGTCCGCGCCGAGACGTCCAGCAACCGGACCCCCGCTAGGCCGTCCTCGGCGAGGAGCCGCTCCAGGTCACGGTGGCACGCGCGGCGCTCGTCGGCGGTGAGCCGGTCGACCTGGTTCAGGACGACGAGCAGCACGTCCCGATGGCCGCCCAGCCCGCGCAGGTAGCGCTCGTGGACCGCCGCGTCGGCGTACTTCTGCGGGTCCAGCACCCACACGAGCAGGTCGACGAGGCCCACGAGCCGCTCGGCCTCGAGACGGTGGTCGGTGACCACCGAGTCGTGGTCGGGCAGGTCGAGCACGACCAGGCCGGTCCCCGCGCCGAGGTCGTGCCGGCGCCGCACGCCCAGCCAGTCCAGGAGCGGCCCGGCGCCGTCGGCACGCACGAGCGCCAGCGCCTCGCTCGTCGTCGGCCGCGTGGCCGCGACCTCGGCCACGTCCTGCCCGGCGAGCGCGTTGAGCAGCGAGGACTTGCCGGAGCCGGTCGGGCCCGCGAGGGCGACGACGGTGTGGTCCGGCAGGCGCAGACGGTCGCCGGCGCGCGCGACGACCTCCGCCGCGGCGGCTGTCAGGTCCTCCGGCAGCACGTCGCCGGCGATGCGCACCGCCTCCGCGAGCGCGTCGACCCGCTCGGTCAGCGGCCGGTTCACGACACCTCGCCCCGGCCCGCGGGGTCCGGCACCGTCGCCACCGGCGCGCTCAGCCGCGCCACAGCCGCCGCCACCATCGCCGGAGGGCACCCTCGGCGGCCTCACCGGCCGCGCGCGCGTCGGGCTCGGCCGAGGTCGGTGGCGGCAGGACCGGCGCGGGCGGCGCGTCGCCGAGCTCGACGAGTGTGACGGTCAGCCCCGCGACCGCGTGCCGCAGCCGCTCGGCGCCGTCGGGCCGGACGTCGGCGGCGTCGAGCAGCGCCGTGAAGCGCCCCGCCTCGGCGTCGAGCAAGGCGTCCACCCGCGCCCGCAGGTCGTCGTGGGCGACCTGCGTGAGCCGGCGGACGGCGTCGTCCCCGAAGACCGCCTCGAGCAGCCTCTGCGCGAGCAGCGCGGCGCCGCCGGCGACCCCGACCTCGGCGGTGGTCAGGCCGCCCGTCGACGCGAAGATCGCGACCATGAGGGCCGCGCCGAGGCCGTTGACGCCGAACGACAGCGCCCGCGCCGTGGCCCGCCGTCCCGCGCCCTCGGTCGAGACGAGGTCGAGCACGCCGCCCTGCCACGCGCGGATCTCGGCGGCCGCGCGGTCGGGCAGGTCCGCCGACGCGCGGGACAGGCGCAGCCCGCCGAGGAGCGCGGCGCCCGCCGCGTCCGCGTGCCAGGCGCCGTGGGCGCGCTCGGCGGCGCGGTCCGCGGCGTCGACGACGAGGTGCACCAGGCCGTCGCCGACGGCGCGCGCGACCCGCTCGGGTGCGGGCCGCCCACGGACTGCCGCGGTGAGGCGGTCCCGCCACGACCCGACCCGCTCCTCGAGCGCCCGGAGCAGCTCGCCGGTCCCGACGAACTCCTGCCACCGGGCGAGCACCTCGCCGCGCAGCATGGTCCCGTCGGCCGTGGCGGTGGCGACGTCGCGGCCCGCCGCCGCGTAGGCGACGGCCACCGCCTCGCGCAGGCGCTCGGCGTGCCGGCGCTGCTCGTCGGCCGCGGCGGCCAGGTGCGCGAGGGCGGCCAGGAGGTCCTCCGCCGCTCCCCGCACGGTCCGCTCGACGACGCCGTCGCGCGCCGCCCCGTCGCCGACGACCGCGCGCAACCAGCCGCCGAGCTCCGACGTCGCCGCGGGCGGGAGGAGACCGTCCGCGACCTGCGTCTCCGGCACGACGACCACGTGTGCGTCGTGGCCGCGCTCGACGAGCATCCGGCGCAGGTGCGCGGTCACGGCCTCGCGCGCGCCGGGCTCCACCCGGTTGAGCACCAGGAGCACGACGGCACGGCGCCGGGCCGCCTCGGCGAGGAGGTCCCACGGGACGGCGTCGGCATAGCGGGCGGCCGTGGTGACGAACACCCACAGGTCGGCGGCCCCGAGGAGCTCCTCCCCCAGGCGCCGGTTCGCCTCCACGACCGAGTCGATGTCCGGCGCGTCGAGCAGGGCCAGGCCGTGCGGCACTCCGTGGTGCGGCACCAGGCGGAGGGCACCCGCGACGTCGGGCACGTCGCGGGCAGGCCGACCCGGGCCGGTGACCCGGGCCAGGCGAGGGAGGATCCGGTCCGAGGTGAACCACGCGCCCTCGTCCGGGTGGTGCACGAGGACGGGCTCACGCGTCGTCGGCCGGATCACCCCGCTGGGGCTGACCTCCTCGCGCAGGAGGCTGTTGACCAGGGTGGACTTGCCCGCCCCGGTCGACCCGCCGACCACGGCCAGCAACGGCGCGCCCAGCTGACGCACCCGCGGCAGCAGGTGGTCGTCGAGCTGGTCACGCAGCCGCCGCGCGAGCGCGCGGTCGTCTGCGGCGCCCGTGGTCTCGAGCGGGAGCCGCAGGTCCGCGACCCCCGTGCGCACCTCGGTCAGGGCGGCGACGAGCCGTCGACCGCTCTGCGCCGACAGCGTCACGCCGCCCCCTCGTCGCCTCGGGCCCGCCCGTCAGTCCCTGGTCAGCTTGCGGTAGGTCACCCGGTGCGGCCGGGCCGCCTCGAGGCCGAGGCGGGAGACCTTGTTCTCCTCGTAGGAGGCGAAGTTCCCCTCGAACCAGTACCAGGCCGCCGGGTCCTCCTCGGTGCCCTCGTAGGCGAGGATGTGCGTCGCGACGCGGTCGAGGAACCACCGGTCGTGCGAGACGACCACCGCGCAGCCCGGGAACTCCAGGAGCGCGTTCTCGAGCGAACCGAGGGTCTCGACGTCGAGGTCGTTGGTCGGCTCGTCGAGCAGCAGCACGTTGCCGCCCTGCTTCAGCGTCAGCGCGAGGTTGAGGCGGTTGCGCTCGCCACCGGAGAGCACGCCCGCGGGCTTCTGCTGGTCCGGGCCCTTGAAACCGAACGAGGCGACGTAGGCCCGCGAGGGCATCTCGACGTTGCCGACCTTGATGAAGTCGAGCCCGTCGGAGACGACCTCCCAGAGGGTCTTGTCGGGCGCGATGCCGCCGCGCGACTGGTCGACGTACGACAGCGACACGGTCTCGCCGACCTTCAGCTCGCCACCGTCGAGCGCCTCCAGCCCGACGATCGTCTTGAACAGGGTCGTCTTGCCGACGCCGTTCGGGCCGATGACGCCGACGATGCCGTTGCGCGGCAGCGTGAACGACAGGCCGTCGATGAGCACGCGGTCGTCGAAGCCCTTGCGCAGGTTCTTCGCCTCGATGACCACGTTGCCCAGGCGCGGGCCCGGCGGGATCTGGATCTCCTCGAAGTCGAGCTTGCGCGTGCGCTCGGCCTCGGCCGCCATCTCCTCGTAGCGCTCGAGGCGGGCACGGGACTTGGTCTGCCGGCCCTTGGCGGACGACCGCACCCACTCGAGCTCGTCCTTGAGGCGCTTGGCGAGCTTGGCGTCCTTCTTGCCCTGGACCTCCAGGCGCGCCTGCTTCTTCTCCAGGTAGGTGGAGTAGTTGCCCTCGTACGGGTAGAGGCGGCCGCGGTCGATCTCGGCGATCCACTGCGCGACGTTGTCGAGGAAGTACCGGTCGTGCGTGACGGCGATGACGGCGCCCTCGTACTTGGCCAGGTGCTGCTCGAGCCACTGGACGCTCTCCGCGTCGAGGTGGTTCGTGGGCTCGTCCAGGAGCAGCAGGTCGGGCTTCTCCAGGAGGAGCTTGCACAGCGCGACCCGGCGGCGCTCGCCACCGGAGAGCACCGACACGTCGGCGTCCGGCGGCGGGCAGCGCAGCGCGTCCATCGCCTGCTCGAGCTGGGCGTCCAGGTCCCACGCGCTCGCGTGGTCGAGTGCCTCCTGCAGCTCACCCATCTCCGCGAGCAGCGCGTCGAAGTCCGCGTCCGGCTCCGCCATCAGGGCCGAGATCTCGTTGAAGCGGTCGAGCTTGCCCTTGATCTCGGCGACGCCCTCCTCGACGTTGCCGAGGACCGTCTTCTCGTCGTTCAGCGGCGGCTCCTGCAGGAGGATGCCGACGGTGTAGCCGGGCGAGAGCCGCGCGTCGCCGTTGGAGGGCTGGTCGAGGCCGGCCATGATCTTCAGGATCGTGGACTTCCCCGCGCCGTTCGGGCCGACCATGCCGATCTTCGCGCCCGGGTAGAAGCTCATCGAGACGTCGTCGAGGATCAGCTTGTCCCCGTGCGCCTTGCGCGCCTTGTACATGGTGTAGATGAACTCGGCCACGTCGCTCGTCTGCTCCTGGGGTTCTCGGGCAGCGCGGGGTGGGCGCTGCGGGCACCGGCCAGCCTACGGGGTCACGGCGGCGTCCTCCTGCCCGCCGACCGCAGACGGCGTCGGCCACCGGCGCCCGACGGCGCAGCACGCGGGCGACCCGCGCGCGGACACCGGCGAACGCGCCGTGGCCAGACACCCCGTCCCGAACACGCCGTGCCCGACACCTACACCTCCACGGCGACCCCGGCGGCGAGCTGCTCCGCCACCTCGTCGATCGCCTCGTCCATGGCCGCGTCGATCTCGTCCTCGACGTCATCCTCCGCGAGCGCCGCCAGCTCGGCGGCGACGGCGTCGGACAGCACGGGCGCGTCGTCGAAGGCCGACGCGTCGACGAGCCACGGATCGACGTCGGCCCCGTCCGCCGGCCCGCCCCGGACCTCACCCGCACCGGGCGCGGCGCCGGCGTCGTCCGCGTCACCCGAGCCCGCCGCGACGTGCTTGGTCTTGACGAAGGTCGCGCGGCCGCGCGTGAGGTCGTGACCGAGCGCGCTGGCCTCGAGCACCAGACCGGACCGCGCGCCGTTCTCCCCCTGCCACTCCTCGGTCCTCAGCCGTCCGGTCACCACGAGCGGCTGCCCCTTGTGCACCGAGCCCGCGACGTTCAGCGCCGTGTCGCGGAACACCTTGACCGTGAGCCACTCGGTCCGGCCCTCGACCCAGACCCCTCGCGCACAGTCGAAGTGCCGCGGGGTGCTCGCGAGCCGGAAGCTCGTGTACGGCACGCGCCCGGCGTGGATCTCCCGCGGCTCGGTCGCCGCCCAGCCCACGACTGTCGTGACGATTGCGTTGCTGCTCATCGGCCCTCCTCGGTCGGGGCCGGCCCCTCCGGCCCCTCACCGGGAGCATGGGCACGGCGCCCGCCCGATGGCGCAGCGGTCCGCTCAGTCTGGGGACGCCTCGTCGTCGGCGTCCTCGGTGGACGACGCCTCGGTGGACGACACCACGGCCGCTGCGCCGCGTCCACCGTCGCCGTCCGGCCCTCCGACAGAGCCGACGGGCCGGACCGCGGGCCGCACCACGGGCTCCGTCGCGAGCGCAGCCGCCTCACGGATCGCCCGGTGCTCCTCGAGCACGGCGACGGTCGGCCGGACGAGGAGCTCGTCGACCACCGCGGCGAGGGCGCGACGCGCGTCGGCCACGAGCTCTGCCGCGCGCCGGCGTGCCGCCCGCCGACGCGCCCAGCGCGACGCAGCGAGCAACCCGAGTGCGGCCAGGGCGACGGCACCTGTGACGACGGCGAGGCCGCGCGTGCCGTCGTCCCACACGACGCTCTCCGGCAGCGGGACCAGGCCCCCGCCGAGCGCCGCCGCGGTGAAGCCCGCGGACGCCAGGGCGAGCAGGCCGGCGAGGGCTGCCAGCACCCGCAGGACGACGGCCGCGCGCGGCCGACGCGCACTGACCGCCACCGCCGCGAGGGCCTCGTCGGCGGCCGCCACGAGCGCGGGCGCCTGGCCGACGCGCTCGCCGACCGTGCGCGCCCACAGGCGCGGCAGGCTGCCGGCCACGGCGTCGAGCCACCGCTGCCGCAGGTCCTCGACGCGGTCCGGTTGCACGGGCCCCACCCGGGTCGGCGGACGGTCCCCCGCGCGGACGGCGCGCTCCACGGTCGCTGCCGTCTGGTCGACGCCGGACGCGGCCAGGAGCGCGTCGGCCGCGGCCTCGGCCGGCCCGGCGACGTCGGGCTCCGCCGGCGCCACGACCTGCCCGAGGAGCCGGGCCGCGTCGTCGAGCTCGGCCTCGGCGCGCACCTCGGCAAGGCCGCGGGCCGCGACGGCCCGCGCCAGGGCGGCCCGGACCTGCGTCATCCCCTCGCCGGTGCGCGCGGACGCGCCGTAGACACCGACGCCCACGAGGCCGTCCTCGGCGAGCAGCCGTTCGACGTCGGCCAGGAGGGCCTCCCGCGCGTCGGCCGGCACGGTGTCCAGCTGGTTGAGCAGGACGATCATCGATCCCTCGTGGCCGGCGAGGGACCGCAGGTAGGTGTTGTGCAGCGCGTCGTCCGCGTACTTCTGGGGGTCGACCACCCACACGAGCAGGTCGACCTGCGGCAGCACCCGGTCCACGACCGCGCGGTGGGCGGGCTCGATCGAGTCGTGGTCGGGCAGGTCCAGCAGGACCAGCCCGCGCAGGTCCGCCTGCGAGTCGCCGTCGAGCGCGCTCTCCCGCTCGATCCGCCGGTCGTGGGCCACGCCCAGCCAGGCCAGGAGCAGGTCGGCCCGGTGGGCCCACACGCACGCGGTGAGCTCCGCGGTCGTCGGCCGGCGCACGCCCACCTCGGCGAAGCTCAGACCCGAGAGCGCGTTGAAGACGCTGGACTTGCCCGACCCCGTGCCGCCGGCGAGCGCGACGACCGTGTGGTCCACGCCGAGCTCGAGCCGCTGCCGCACGCCCACCAGGAGCGCGCGGACCCGCCGCGCCGTGCGCGCCGGGATCTGCTTCTTGCCGCGGGCCAGCGCCTCCTCGAGCGCCGTGACGCGGGCGAGGAGGGCCCGCGTGCGCGGGGCCTCACGCGACGGGGCCGGCCCCTGCCCGGCGCTCATCGGAGCCCCCTCAGCACGGCCAGCCGCAGCCGTAGGGTCGCGGCCGCGTCGTCGGCGAGGTCGGGCGAGGCCAGCAGGGCGAGGGCGGGCTCTGCGGCGGCGCGCGTCTGCTGCGCCGCGCGGGCGGCGAGGTCCTCCCGCAGCCCGCCGACGACGTCGCGGCTCACCTTCGCACCCACCGCGCGCGTGAACGCCGCGTCGGCGGCGCCCAGGCCTGCGGCCGCGAGCGCCGCGAGCGTCCCGGCGCCGTCGTCGCCGAGCCCCCGGACCAGCCGCCCGACCGCCCGCTCCGTCGCCTTGTCTCCCGCCGCGCGTGCGGCCGCCACGACGCCTGCTGCCCCCGCGAGCCAGGCGGCTGCCGACTCTGCGGGCGCCGGCGCCGGCGCGGGGGCCGGGGCCGCGGCCGGGGCAGAGGCCGCGGGATCCGCCGACGGCGCGGGGCTGAGCGCGGCGATCACGGCCGCCGAACCGGGGAGTCGACCGGCCCGCAGCGCCTCGACCAGCGCCTGGTCCCCGTGCCGACGCGCGTTCGCGAGGGCCACCGTGACCGACGTCCGGAGCTCGTCCGCGAGCGCGGTGAGCGCGTCGGCGCGTCGCGCCCGTCCGCGGCGCGCGGTGAGGCGGCCGGCCAGCGGCCCCCCGGCGCCGGCGAGGCCGACCCAGCGGGCCCGCACCGGCCCGGCGGCGACGCCGCCCCCCTCGAGGGTCTCGGCCGAGTGGTCGGCGGGCGCGGTGAGCGCCTTCTCGACGGCCGTGACGAGCCCGGCCCGCGCGTCGACCTGCGCCTGCACGGCGTCGGCGAGCTCGCTCACCCACGGCTGCAGCGCCTTGAGCGTTCCGCGCTGGGTGCGCTGGATGACCGACCGCGCCCGGTCGGCGCCCGCCACCATCGTGAGCCAGCGGCGCACCGGCGCCACGGCGGCCTCGTCGAGCAGTCCTTCGTGCGGCCCACGGTCCGTGATGAGGAACAGCGGCACGGCGGCCAGGCCCCGGCCGCGCAGGCGGCCGAGCAGGTCCGTACGCACGGGCCCGAGGGCGTCCTCGGGGACGCGGTTGAGCACCATCGCGATGGAGGTGCCGCGCTCGGCGGCGCGCGCCAGCACGTCCCAGGGCAGCGCGTCGCCGTAGCGAGCCGCGGTGGTCAGGAACAGCCACAGGTCGGCGGCCTCGAGCAGCCGGTGCGCCGTGGCCCGGTTGGCCTCGAGGAGCGAGTCCAGGTCCGGGGCGTCGACGAGCACGAGTCCGCGCGGCACCGCCTCGCTGGCGACCACCCGCAGGATCTCGACGAGCGGATGGGCGGCGAGGACCTCCGTGTCCGCGGGGTGGTGCACCAGGACGGGCTCGCGCGTCGTCGGCCGCAGGACTCCCGCCGGGCTGACCTCCACGCGCAGCAGCGAGTTCACGAGCGTGGACTTGCCCGCGCCGGTCGACCCGGCGACGACGACGACGGCGGGCGCCGAGAGCTCGCGCAGCCGCGGCAGGAGGTGGTCGTCGAGCTGCTCGAGGAGCCTCCGGCGCAGGTCCTGCGCCGTGGCGAGGCCAGGCAGGGGCAGCGGCAGCCGGGTGGCCTCGACGTCGCGACGCAGGTCCGCCACGGCGTCGAGGAGGGTGGCGTCCGCCGGGCCGCGCTCGGGTGCAGCCTCGACACCCGGCACGGAGATCATGGGCCAATCCTTCCGTGCCCGTTTGCCCAGGCAAAACGCGCGCGCCGTGCCGGGGACGCGCACCCCGGGGACGCACGCCCCGCCCGCGCGGTGGGCCTGGGCGTCACCGGGCACCTGGCGCAGCAGCCGAGCTCCTCGACGAGGTGGGGCGCGGAGCCGGAGGTCTCCCACAGCGGTGGGGGCGCCGGTGCCATGGAGCCTCCCAGTCGTGAGCGGCGGGCGGTGCGTGACCGCGTCCCGCGGTGCTCCCGATCCTGCTCCCTGACCTGCGACGTTGTCGCGCAGACGCCCACAGTGCGGCCGGGCCGGCGGCGGAGGCCGGTCGCCCGGCGTCCGCCGGCCGGCCGCCCGGCGGTCCCAGCACGACGGCGCCCCCATGCGTTCCCGCAGGTCAGCGGGCCGCCGTCGGCTAAGATCGCTGCCCAGGCCCCCGTAGCTCAGTGGATAGAGCGTCGGACTTCTAATCCGTTGGTCGCAGGTTCGAATCCTGCCGGGGGCGCCCGCCCTCCAGCCCCGTCCGGCGTCGCCCGCGCGCCCGGCGTCCGACCGCCGTGAAAAATGTGGTGCGCACCACACGGTCACCCTGCTTGCATGGGATCACCGCGGTGAACGAGGACCTGGCCAGTCCGTCAGCCACGAGTCCCTTCCACACCAGCAGGAGTCCACCCATGCATCCGCAGTCGCTGTTCGACGCCCTCGTGCGCGAGCACGAGCGCGCCACCGCGCAGCGCGTGCGTGAGCACCAGCTCACGCTCCGCCGTCGGGAGCGCTCGCTCCCCTCGGCGCGGGTGCGGTCCGCCGCCCCGCGCCACCAGCGGTCCGTCCGCGCCGCCGTCGCCTGACGCGACGGCGGCCGGGCGGCCCCGCCGATCTGCCACGATGACCCCCATGCGCGCGACGCCGGTCCGGTGGCCCTGATGGGCCGCCACGCCACCCCGCCCGCGCTCCCCGACCCGCCCGACGCCCCGGCCGGCCGGGCCGCGCGCCTCGCCTCCCGCTACCTGCCCCGGCTGGTCCTGGCAGTGTGCGCCGCGATCACGACGACGCTCGCCGTCGCCTGGGCCGGCAACGCCTGGTCCTCGGCCACCGTCGCCGGCGGCGCCGTCGCCGTCGTCGTCCTCGGCGCCGCGTGGCTCGCGGGCACGGTGCCGAGCCCGCCGTCCGAGTCGGCCCCTGACACGGGTCACGACGCCGTACAGTGACGCCCGTGAGCTCCACCGCACCGCCGAACGACAGGATCGTCTGGGTCGACTGCGAGATGACGGGGCTCGACCCCGTGGCAGACGCCCTCATCGAGGTGGCCGCGGTGGTGACCGACTCCGAGCTCAACGTGCTCGGCGAGGGCGTCGACGTGATCATCACCCCGCCGGCCGAGGCGCTCGAGCAGATGGTCCCCTTCGTGCGGCAGATGCACACGACGTCGGGCTTGCTCGAGGAGCTCCCCGGCGGCACGACGCTCGAGGAGGCGCAGGCGATCGTCCTCGACTACGTCCGCACCTGGGTGACCGAGCCGGGCAAGGCACCGCTCGCCGGCAACTCGGTGGCGACCGACAAGACCTTCCTCGACCGCGACATGCCGGAGCTGGTCGGCCACCTGCACTACCGGCTCATCGACGTGTCGTCGTTCAAGGAGGTCGCGCGGCGCTGGTACCCGCGCATCTACTTCGCCTCGCCGGAGAAGAACGGCGGCCACCGGGCGCTCGCGGACATCCTCGAGAGCATCGACGAGCTGCGCTACTACCGCGCGGCGATGCTCGTCCCGCCGCCGGGACCCGACTCGGCGACCGCGCGCCAGATCGCCGCGCAGGTCCTGGCGACGTCCGTCCGAGGCGGCCGGACCGCCCAGCTGCCCGACGACGCGGGCGCCGCCACGGGCGAGTGAGCCCCGGCGCCGCGACCCGCGAGGAGCACCGCCGGGACGAGCACTGCCGAGACGACGATGCCGGCCCGAGGGCCGGCATCGAGGTGGGGTGGCTGACGGGACTTGAACCCGCGACCCCCTGGACCACAACCAGGTGCTCTGCCAACTGAGCTACAGCCACCATGACCCGGCGCTCGCGCGCGGGCCGACGAGGAGTCTAGCCGGTACGGAGGGGTGCGTTCGACGTCGTTCGTCTCCGGCGCCGGCAACGGCGGTCTCAGGCCTCGGCGCGCGCCACCACGGCGTCCGCGAACCTCTCGAGGGCGCCAGGGGCGAGGTCGGTGAAGAGCGACGGCTCGACCAGCTCCAGCTCCATCAGGACCGGCTCGCCGTCGTCGTCCGTGACGACGTCGACGCGGGCGTACAGGAGCGGTTCGGGGACCAGGTCCACGCCGTCGGCCGAGGTGCCGAAGTAGCGCCGAGCCGCGCGCACGGCCTGAGCGGCGAACTCGACCTCGCCGTCGGACGGCACGAGCGGGCTCATCCGCTCCTCGCGGTAGACGCCCTCCACGCCGACGTCGGGACCGTCGAGCATCGCGCCCTTGAGCACGCTGTGCGAGTACTCCCCGGCGATGAACACGTGGGCGCGCTCACCCGCGGTGTCGACGCTGCCGACGTAGCGCTGCACCATCACGGTGCGCCCGGCGCCGAGGAGCCGCTTCGCGTGCGAGATCGCCAGCCCGCGCGAGCCCGCGTCGATCGCCGTGTACCGGCCGGTGTCGATCGAACCGGCGGAGACTGCGGGCTTGATGACGAAGTCACCGCTCGCCGGGAAGCGCGTGTGCAGCGCCCGGGACGTGAAGACGCGGCTCGGCTCGAGCCACTGGGTCGGCACGATCCGCACGCCGGCCGACTCGAGGTCGCGCAGGTAGTGCTTGTCCGTGCTCCACTCCACGACGGGGAGCGGGTTCGCGAGGCGGGACACGCGGTCGACGAGGCGGGCCCACTCCACGAACTCGGCGCGGCGCTGCGCGTAGTCCCAGGTGGAGCGGATCACCACGAGGTCGTACGAGGCCCAGTCGACGGTGGGGTCGTCCCAGACGACGGCCTCCGCCTCGGCCCCGCGGGCCGCCAGGGCGTCCCGGACGAGGGCGTCGTCGGCGTGCAGGTCGGGCAGGGCTGCGCAGGTGGCGAGGGCGATGCGGCTCACGTACCAACCCTAGAGGTCCCGCGGCGCACCCGGCGCGGGGGGTGAATCCGCCGCACCGGGGACCGACGCCGGCAGCCGCCCCTGTGCCAGAACCGCAGTTGTGCTGTTGGATCACTGTCGGGGGCACGACAGGGGCGCAGGTGCCTGTCAACGTCGTCGGGCAGTCGTCGGGAGAAAGGCCGGACCGATGATCGAAGCGCTGGGCCAGGAGCACGACGGGCGTGCGTCGGGGATGACCCTGCACGAGGAACCGGAGCGGTCGCGCGTCGTCGTCTACGGCGAGATCGACCTGGCGGTGCGCCAGGAGGCCGGGCCCCTGTGCCAGGCGCTCGCGCAGCGCGCGCTCCCGGTGGTGATCGACGCGACGGACGTGGAGTTCGTCGACTCGGCCGGGATGTCGGTGCTGGTCCGCATCGCCCGCGACGCCGAGGCGGGCGGCTACTCCGTCGTTCTCCAGCACGCGCCGTGGATGCTCAAGGAGCTGCTCACCATCACCGGCGTCGACCAGCTGCTGCCCTTCGCCGAGGGCGAGTCGACGCCCCAGCACCCGACCAGCCCGCCGGCCGACGCCGCCGGCGACTGATCCGGGCCGGCGACGGATCCCCGCCGGCGACCGATCCGGTCGGCGACCGATCCGGCCGAGGCGCCGGACGACGAAGGCCCCCGACCGGCATCGTCGCCGATCAGGGGCCGTCTGGTGCGCCATCAGGGACTCGAACCCCGAACCCGCTGATTAAGAGTCAGCTGCTCTGCCAATTGAGCTAATGGCGCGCGGTGCACGAGGTTAGCACCAGCAGCGTCGGGCACGAAAACGAGCGGTTCTACACGCCCCCCGCGGGCCGCTCGGACCGCACCTCGGCGCTCAGTGCTGCTGCGGTTCCTCGGCGGTCGGGGTCCACCACGCGACGTCCGGCAGGCCCTCGTGCTCGAGGATGTCGGGCGAGTCGGGGCCCGTGGGCTGCGCCAGGTCGGCGAGGAGCGTCAAGGGCACGTGCTCGCTCAGCAGACGCATCACGTCGACGCTGGCCTGCTCACCGGGCGCCTCGGCCGGCTCGTCGGCCGAGTCCTGCGCCGCGGACGCGTCAGCGGTCGACGCGTCGGCTGCCGCCGCCCGGGTCGCTGCGTCCGCCGCCGACGTGGGCTCGGACTCGTGCGCGACGGGCCGCGCGTCGTCACGACGCGATGAGCTCACGGCTCGCCTCCTCGGACAGTCGTCGGGCGGCGGTGCACCGCCCGAGGCAACTGCACCATCCTCGCGCACGGACCGCAACGGGGAACCCCGGATCGTCCACGGGACCCCCACATCCCGTCAGTCGGGACGGCCGGGCGACGTCAGAGGTACAGGCCGGTGCTCCGCGCGGATCCCTCCGGCTCGGCCACGCCGTGCAGGTCACGCTCGCGGAGCAGCGTGTAGTCGACACCCTGCAGCTCGACCTCGGCGCGGTCCTCCGGGTCGAACAGGACGCGGTCGCCGACGGTCACCTGACGCACGTGCTCGCCCGCCGCGACGACCACCCCCCAGGCCAGGCGCTTGCCGACGCTCGCGGTGGCGGGGATGAGGATGCCCGACGACGACAGCCGCTCGGCGGACTCGGCGTCGACGCGGACGAGGGCGCGGTCGTGCAGCATCCGGACGGGAGGCCGCGCGTCGGCGGGGCGCCCGGCCGACCCCGGGGCCGGACCACCGGCAGCGGCAGCGGCAGGGGCCGCGGCGCCGGGCCGGACGGGATCGTTGCTCACGCTCGCCGACGCTACCCCAGTGGGGCGCGCAGGCCGCACGCGAGGGGCGCCGCCGCTAGGCTGGCGGCACCCCAAGGAGGACCATGCCTCAGCTCGCTGTCGGCGACGTCGCGCCCGACTTCACCCTGCCCAGTGCGGACGGCACGAAGATCCACCTGGCCGACCTGCGCGGCCGGAGCGTCGTGATCTTCTTCTTCCCCGCCGCGATGACGCCTGGCTGCACCCTCGAGGCGCAGGACTTCGAGGTGCTGCACCCGGAGCTCGAGGCGGCCGGCTACGAGGTCGTGGGCATCTCCCCCGACACCCCGGAGAAGCTGGCGGCCTTCGCCGCCGCCTCCGGCCTGACGTACCCGCTCGGGTCGGACGTCGACCGGTCGGTGCTCCTCGCGTACGGCGCGTACGGCGAGAAGAAGCTCTACGGCAAGGTCGTCGAGGGGGTCATCCGCTCGACGGTCGTCGTCGGCCCGGACGGCACCGTGACGCTGGCCCAGTACAACGTCAAGGCCACCGGGCACGTCGCGCGCCTGCGCCGCCAGCTCGGCCTGGCGGAGGCCTAGAGCCGGTCCGCGGCCCTAGGCTCACCCTGCGGGCCCGGCCCGCGACGAGCGCGAGTGGCGTAACTGGCAGCCGCGCCAGGTTTAGGTCCTGGTGCCTTCGGGCGTGCGGGTTCGAGTCCCGCCTCGCGCACCCCGGACCGCCGCGCGCCCGCCGTCAGGTGTCAGCCCCGCGTGAGGCTGTGTCAGGCCGTGCGCGAGGCCAGCTTCTCGGCCAGCTGCTCGCGGATCTTGTCCATGTCGAGCCCCTTGACGGCCTGGACGACCTGCTCGAGCGAGGCGGGCGGCAGCGCGCCGGCCTGGTTGAAGACGAGGATCCCGTCCCGGAAGGCCATCAGCGTCGGGATCGAACGGATGCTGGCGGCCGCGGACAGGTTCGTCTCGGCGTCCGTGTCGACCTTCGCGTGGACCACGTCGGGGTGAGTCTCGGAGGACGCCTCGAAGACCGGGGCGAACATGCGGCACGGGCCGCACCACGACGCCCACCAGTCGACGAGGACGATGCCGCCCGCCGTCACCGTCTCCTCGAACGTGGCCTCCGTGAGATCGACCGTCGCCATCTGACTCCCCATCCTCGTGCGTTGACTGCGCCACTGGGCACAACGTCACGATGGGTTCGATATTCCCGGTCACTGGAGTCCCTGGACCGGGAGTACCCAGGGTGCGGCACGCCTCTCCGTATCGCCGTCCGCGCGGCGGAGGCGCCTGGGCGCCACCGCGGGCGGCGGTGACCTTAGGCTCCATCCATGACCGACACGGCCGACTTCGAGCCGACGCCGGAGGGCTGGCTGACCGAGGCCGAGCTCTCCGCCGTCCGCACCCGCCTGCCGATCCTGTACGTCGACGCGGTTCCCGTCCGGGTCGACGAGTCCGGTGACGTCATCGCCGTCGGGCTGCTCCTGCGGGTCAACGGCGTGGGCGAGATGACCAGGGCGCTCGTCTCAGGGCGCGTCATGTACCACGAACGCGTCCGCGACGCGCTCCTGCGTCACCTCGAGAAGGACCTCGGCCCGGTGGCCCTGCCTCAGATCCCGGCGGCGCCCCAGCCGTTCACGGTCGCGGAGTACCTCCCGACACCGGGCATCACGCCCTACCACGACCCCCGGCAGCACGCGGTGGCTCTCGCCTACGTCGTGCCCGTCGCCGGGGACTGCGAGCCCCAGCAGGACGCCCTGGAGCTCACCTGGCTCACCCCGGAGGAGGCGTGCGCCGAGCATGTCCAGCGGGAGATGACGGACGGTCACGCGTACCTGCTCCGGCAGGCGATGGCGCACGTGGGCCGGATGGCCTGACCTCGCCTGTGGCCGACCGCGGCGATCAGGCGAGGACAGCGGCGATCGCCGGGGCGAGCGCCCGGAACGCGTGGCCCCGGTGGGAGATGGCGTTCTTCTCGTCCGGCGTCAGCTCCGCGCTCGTGAGGACGACGCCGGCAGCCCGTTCCGGCTGGGCGTCGGGCTCGAGGATGGGGTCGTAGCCGAAACCGCCCGCGCCGCGCGGCGCCGTCGTGAGCCGACCGCGCATCGTGCCCTCGACGACGGTCTCGCGGCCGCCCGGGGTGACCAGGGCGGCCGCGCAGACGAACCCGGCCCCGCGGTGCTCGGCGGGGACGTCCCCGAGCTGGTCGAGGAGCAGGCGGAGGTTCGCGGCGTCGTCGCCGTGCCGGCCGGACCAGCGCGCGGAGAACACGCCGGGGGCGCCGCCGAGGACGTCGACGCACAGGCCTGAGTCGTCCGCGACGGCCGGGAGGCCGGTGAACTGCGCGAGCGCCCGGGCCTTGAGCAGGGCGTTCTCGGCGAAGGTCACGCCCGTCTCGGGCACGTCGGGGGCGCCGACGTCGCCGGACGCGACGACGTCGTCAGGCCGGAGGCCGGGGACCACCGGGAGGAGGATCGCGCGGAGCTCGACGACCTTGTGCCGGTTGTGCGTGGCGAGGACGAGCCTCACGCGAGCGCCTCACGCTGGAGCTCGGCGAGACGCGCGGTGCCGCCGAGGGCGAGGTCGAGGAGGGTGTCGAGCTCGGTGCGGTCGAAGGGCGCCTGCTCGGCCGTGCCCTGGACCTCGACGAACGTGCCCGAGCCCGTGACGACGACGTTCATGTCCGTCTGCGCGCGGACGTCCTCGACGTACGGGAGGTCGAGCATCGGGGTGCCGTCGATGATGCCGACGCTGACGGCCGCGACGGAGTCGGTGAGCACGCGACGGCCGGACGCGAGGATGCCCTTGGCGGTCGCCCAGGCGACGGCGTCGGCGAGCGCGACCCAGGCGCCGGTGATCGCAGCGGTGCGGGTGCCGCCGTCGGCCTGGAGGACGTCGCAGTCGAAGACGATCGTGTTCTCGCCGAGGGCGGCGACGTCGGTCACCGCGCGCAGCGAGCGGCCGATGAGGCGCGAGATCTCGTGCGTGCGACCGCCGATGCGGCCCTTGACCGACTCTCGCTCGCTCCGGGTGGTGGTCGCGCGCGGGAGCATCGCGTACTCGGCGGTGACCCAGCCCTGGCCGGAGCCCTTCTTCCAGCGCGGGACGCCCTCGGTGAAGCTTGCGGCGCACAGCACGCGGGTGCCGCCGAACTCGACGAGGACGCTGCCCTCGGCCGAGGCGAGCCAGTTGCGCGTGATCGTCACGGGGCGCAGCTCGTCGGGGCGACGGCCGTCGGCGCGCAGGGTCGGGGCGGGGGCGGTGGAGGGGTTGGTCACGGGTCGAGGGTAGTCGGGCGCGGTGACGCGGTCGGACGCGGGGGGCGAGGGGCTCCGCCCGTCCACAGCGGATTCCGTCGTGTCGGAGGCCCCGCCTAGAATGGCACACATGTTCCATTTGTCCGTCGACGAGACCTCTGAGGCCCACTGGCCGACGGGCGCGCTCTCTGCCGCGGACCCGGATGAGCCTGCGGTGAGCGTCGCGGAGCTGGCCGAGCGTCTGCCCGGCGCGGACCTCGCCTGGCTGCTCGAGATCGCGGACCTGGGCGCGATCGACGACCACGGCCTCGTGGAGGTCGTCGCCGCGTGGCAGCGCGTGGCGTCCTGGGCAGCGGCGGGAGCGGCGCGCGCTGCCGCGGCGCTCGCCGCGCGACCGAGCATGAACCCGCGGTGGCCCGACGCCGCAGGAAGGGTCACCGAGCCGAACGTCGCCGGCGAGGAGCTCGCGATGCGGCTGGGCTGCTCCCGGCGGCAGGCGCGAGCCCTGGTCCGGCACGGCCGGGCGTTCGAGGGCGCGCTGGCCTGGACGGGCGACGCGCTCGCCCGCGGGGAGATCGACGCGACGAAGGCCCACCTCGTGGCCGACGCCCTCGAGGACGTCCCGGTGCCGGTGGCGCTCGCCGTGCAGGACCTCGTGCTCGACGGCGCCGCCCGCCGCACCCCGACGCAGCTCGCCCGGGACGTGGCGCGCGCGCTCGTCGAGATCGACCCCGACGCCGCGGCCGAGCGCTACGCCGCCGCGCGGCGCGGGCGCCGGGTCGACGCCCCTCGCGTTCTTCCGAACGGCATGGCCGGGATCTGGGCCGTGCTGCCCGCGACGAGCGCCGTGCGGCTCGACTCGGCGCTGGGCTCGCTGGCCCGGAGCGCACGAACCGCGGGCGACCCCCGCACCCTCGACCAGCTCCGGGCGGACCTCCTCGTGGACCTCACGGTCGGCGCCGTGGAGGGGAGCGTCGCCGCCGTCGCGCTCGCCGCACTCGGATCCGCGGAGACCGAGACCCACCGCCAGGGTGCCCGCAAGCCCGTCCCGTCGACGGAGGGCGACGAGCCGCTCGAAGCTGTGGAGACGCACGAGCCGCTCGAGGCCCGAGAGTCGACGACCAGTGCCGACCGCGACGAGCCGAATCCGCGTCGACCCGCGCCCCGGACCGAGGTGCGCGTCACGGTGGCCCTGAGCACGCTCCTCGGGCTCGATGACGCACCTGCTGACCTCGCCGGCTACGGGCCGGTCACCGCCGAGGCGGCCAGGGCACTGGCCCGCGGCGGGACGTGGCGCAGGATCGTGACCGACCCGCTCAGCGGGGCGGTGCTCGACGTCGGGCGCACCCGCTACCGACCACCCGTCGATCTCGACGAGCACGTCCGTGTGCGCGACCGGACCTGCGCACGCCCGGGCTGCGCCGCCGCGGCCGACTCCTGCGACCTCGACCACACCGAGGAGTACCACCGCGCCCACGGCACGACGTCGGACGGCAACCTCGCGCCGCTCTGTCGGCGCGACCACGTGGTCAAGACGGACGGCGGCTTCCGCCTCGTGCAGATCGCACCCGGAGTCGTCGAGTGGACGACGCCCACCGGGCATCGCTACCGCGTCAGCCCAGGGCTGGACCGGCCGTACGAGGTGCTTCCCCGAGTGCCGGGACCGGGGTTCTGAGCGGTCGCAGTTCCGAGCGGTCGCAGCTCTGAGCAGTCGCCGTTCCGAGCGGTCGCAGTTCCGAGCGGTCGCAGTTCCGAGCGGTCGCAGTTCCGAGCGGCCGCAGCTCTGAGCGGTCGCAGTTCCGAGCGTCGCCGTTCGCGCGTGGCCCGGCGGGATCACCTAGAGCGCGACGACCATCCCCGGGTAGGCACCGAGCACCGGACCGGAGAAGAGCGCCCGGGCCTCGGACACCGCGTCCTCGGGGTCGTACCAGGCGGGGACGTGCGTCACCACGAGCCGCCCGACGCCGCCGCGCTCGGCGGCCTCCCCGGCCCGCCGGCCCGTGAGGTGGATGCCCCGCACGGTGTCGCGGCCCTCGAGGAAGGCCGCCTCGGCGAGCAGCACGTCGACCCCCTGGGCGAGGTCGTCGAGCCCCGCGCACGCGTCGGTGTCGCCCGTGTACGCGAGGGTGACCGTGCGACCCGCGTCGTCCTCGGCCGGCCCCGAGACACGCACCCCGTAGGCGGGCAGCGGGTGCTCGACGGCGACCGGGACCACCGTCATCGGGCCGACGCGGACGGGCCGTCCGGGCTGCCAGGCGTGCACGGCGAGATGGTCGCCGAGCGACTCCCCCGGCTCGAGGCCGTAGGCCTCGCCGAGCCGCGACGCCGTCCCGAACGGACCGTGCACCGTCACCTGGCGCCGCGCCAGCGGCTCCGGCGAGTACTTGAGGTAGACGTACAGGCCCGAGACGTCGGCCATGTGGTCCGGATGCAGGTGAGAGAGCCCGACCGCGTCGATGGCGTCCGGCTCGACGTACCGCTGGAGGGCCCCGAAGGCGCCGCTCCCGAGGTCGAGGACGAGGTTCCAGGTCCGGCCAGTGCCGTCGTCGGCCTGGACGAGGTAGCACGACGCGGCCGACTCGGGACCCGGGAACGACCCCGCACAGCCCACGACCGTCAGTCTCATCGCAGGCTCCCGGCGGGCTCGACGGCGGTCACCTCGGGTCCGAGGAACCGGCGGGCGAGGGCGGTGAAGCTGACGGGGTCTCCCGTCGCGAGGAAGCGGTGCTCCGGCGGGCCGAGCCGCGGGTCGCGCTCGAGACCGTGGGCGACCAACGTCCGGTAGACGTCCTTCGCCGTCTCCTCGGCGCTCGAGACGAGGGTGACGTCCTCGCCCATGACGTACGAGATGACCCCGGTGAGCAGCGGGTAGTGCGTGCAACCGAGGACGAGCGTGTCCACCCCCGCGTCGCGGACCGGTGCCAGGAGCCGGGTGGCGACCTCGATCGCCTCAGGCCCCGACACCACCCCCGACTCGACCATCGACACGAACTCCGGGCACGCCTGCGACGTGAGCTCGAGGTCGGGCGCGGCCGCGAAGGCGTCGTCGTACGCGCGGGACTCGATCGTGGCGCGCGTCCCGATGACGCCCACCCGACCCGTCCGGGTGGCCCGGACCGCCCGGCGCGCCGCCGGCAGGATCACCTCGACGACCGGCAGGCCCCGGCGCTGGGTGTAGCGCTCGCGCGCGTCGCGCAGGACAGCCGCGGAGGCACTGTTGCAGGCGATGACGAGCATCTTCACGCCCGCGTCGACGAGGTCGTCCATCACCTCGAGGGCGTGCGCCCGGACCGCGGCGAGCGGCTTCGGCCCGTACGGGCCGTTCGCGGTGTCACCGATGTACAGGATCGACTCGTGCGGCAGCTGGTCGATCACCGCGCGCGCGACAGTCAACCCGCCGACACCGGAGTCGAAGATGCCGATCGGTGCGTCGTTCACGGCCTCGAGCCTAACGGGGCGGCCCCCGGCCGGATCCCGTCCCGTGTCGTGACGGTCATCACCCGGCAGGCTCCCCCGGCGGGTGCCTCGCGTCACGCCGACGACGCGCGGCCCGCCGACCGGCCATCAGCCGCGTCACCACCGGCTGCATCCCCGCCAGCCGCATCACCACCGGCCGCATCATCACCAGCCGGATCATCGCCAGCCGCATCGGCCAGCCCGTCGAGCATGAGCCCGACGAGCGACTCCTGCAGCACCCCGAGCAGCGTGGAGACCGTCGCCAGGAAGCGGCGCGCCACGCCGTCGGGATCAGTGACGTCGAGCGGGCCGCCCTCGACCACCAGGCGGTAGGCCGCGTCCGCGTCCGCCTCCGTGCGGATGCCGAGCCGCTCGGCGAGCACGAGACGGAGGTCGGTCAGGGCGGCCGCCACGGCCGGGGCGTCGGTGCGCGCGACCCGGACCTCCGGGGTGCCCGCCACCAGCGCGGACCGCAGCACCGCCAGCTGGCCGGTCTTGGTGGTCCGGAGCTCGCCCTCGGTGAGGCGACGGAACTCGGCCGCGACCTCAGGCGCGCCGCGCGAGGCGTCGGGCAGCAGACGCCGCAGCGCGGGGTCGGCCGGTGCCGTGACCGGGTCCTCGCTGAGCTGCACCTGAGGCCACGGCCCGCCTGGCTCCTCGGCCGCGAGGAGCTCCGTGACGTCCTCGACCACGTCAAGGACGGCGGCGCGTTCCGCCGCGTCGAGGTAGGCGACCCACCCGGACGACGTGGGCACGAACTCCCACGAGCCCATCAGCGCGGCTCCCCGCGCCGCGTGCCACCGGCGCCGCCGCCACCGCCCCCGGCGTCGCCCGCCGGCTCGACCGTGGCCCACAGCCCGAACCCGTGCATCGCCTGGGTGTCGGCCTCCATCTGCTCGAGGCTCCCGTGCGACACGGTGGCGCGCCCCTGCGTGTGGACCTGCATCATCAACCGCTCGGCCTTGTCGCGCGCCATCCCGAAGTAGCTGCGGAACACCCAGGTCACGTAGCTCATGAGGTTGACCGGGTCGTTCCAGACCACGGTCGTCCACGGGCGCGCGGGTATGGTGCGCACCTCCTCGTCGGTGCGCGTGTCCTCGATCGGCGAGGCGAGGGCGGGCACCCGACAACTCTAGGCAGCGTGCGCCTCGAGCGCGGTCGGAACGAGAGACCTTACGGTGAGCACATGAGCGCAGTGCCGCCCTCCCGCCCGACGTCTGCGCCCGGGGCGACGACCGCCCTGCTCACCGACATGTACGAGCTGACGATGCTCCAGGCGTCGCTCGCGGACGGCACCGCCGGGCGGCACTGCGTGTTCGAGGTCTTCACCCGGCGCCTGCCGCCCGGCCGGCGCTACGGCGTCCTCGCCGGCGTCGGGCGCGTGCTCGACGCGGTCGCGGACTTCCGGTTCGGCGACGCCGAGCTGTCGTGGTTGGCGCGCACGGGCGTCGTCGACAAGCCGACCCTGGACCACCTGGGCCGCTACCGGTTCACGGGGACCATCACCGGGTACGCGGAGGGCGAGTGCTTCTTCCCCGGCTCGCCCCTGATGCTCGTCGAGGGCACCTTCGCCGACGCGGTCATCCTCGAGACGGTCGTCCTCTCGATCCTCAACTACGACTCCGCCGTCGCCTCAGCGGCCTCGCGGATGACGTGCGCCGCGGCGGGGCGCCCCTGCCTGGAGATGGGCAGTCGCCGTGCGCACGAGGAGGCGGCCGTCGCCGCCGCGCGCGCCGCCGTCGTCGCGGGGTTCACCGGCACCTCGAACCTCGAGGCGGGCCGTCGGTACGGGCTGCGCACGATCGGCACCGCCGCGCACTCCTACACCCTGCTGCACGACGACGAGCGCGCCGCCTTCGCCGCCCAGGTCGCCGCGCACGGCCCCGGCACCACCCTCCTGGTGGACACCTACGACGTCGCCCGGGGAGTCGCGACGGCCGTCGAGGTGGCCGGGACCGGACTGGGGGCCGTGCGGATCGACTCCGGCGACCTCATCGCACAGGCCCAGGAGGTGCGCGAGCAGCTCGACGCGCTCGGCGCGCTCGGCACGAAGATCGTCGTGAGCTCCGACCTCGACGAGTACGCGATCGCCGCCCTCGCTGCGTCTCCCGTCGACTCCTACGGTGTCGGCACGTCGGTCGTGACCGGTTCCGGGGCGCCGACGTGCGGCATGGTCTACAAGCTCGTCGCCCGCGAGGGGGCGGACGGGACGCTGCAGCCGGTGTCGAAGGCCGCCGCCCGCAAGGGGAGCACGGGCGGCCGCAAGGTCGCTGCACGGCGGGTCGACACCACCGGCACGGCCGTCGAGGAGGTCGTGGTCAGCGGCCGGGACGACGCCGTCGCCGCGTGGGCACCCCCGGACGGCGACCTGCGGCCCCTGCACGTGCCGCTCGTCGAGCAGGGCGCGGTCGACACGCGGTGGACGGGCGCGGCGGGCGTTGCCCTGGCGGCCGAGCGGCACCGCGCGTCGCGGGCCGAGCTGCCGCGCTGGGCGCGGCGCCTGTCCGCGGGGGACGCCGCGATCCCGACCGTGACGATCACGGCCTGACCAGCGGATCGGACGCCTGTCCGGCCCAGCACCGCCGGACGCGCGGACCCGCCGCCGGGCACGCGGACGCGCCGCCGGACACGCGAACGCACCGCCGACACGCGGACACGCGAACGCCCGGGGACCGCACGGTCCCCGGGCGTTTCGCATGGTCGGCGCCGCAAGCGGCCTCGACGGAGCCTGCCGGTGGCTAGACCACCGTCCGCCGTCCACGACCGACGAGGCCCATGATCAGGCTCACGACCAGCACGATGATGCCCAGCCAGATGAGGAACTTCGCCGCCTCGACGGCGATCCCGAACACCAGCAGAAGCACACCGACGATGAGGATGAGAAGCCAGCTCGGCATGTCGAACCTTCCCTTCGATCGGCCGCCCTGGGAGGGGTTGTCAGGGCGGTCTCGTCCCGTCGAGCGTGACATCGATCATCACGACACGCATCTTGAACCGGTGCGCGCCGGTTGTCCGAAACGCGAGGGATCAGGGGCCGGCCGCTGCTGACGCTCGAGCCGCCGGTGCTGCCGCTACCCCTTGCCGCCACGCCTTGCAGCTCTACACCGGGCCGCTACGCCTTGCCGCCCCCGTCGCCGCCGTCCTCCGGCGCGCGGAGCCCCTCGTAGATCTCCTTGCAGATGGGGCAGACGGGGAACTTGTTGGGGTCGCGGCCCGGCACCCAGACCTTGCCGCAGAGCGCCACGACGGGTGCGCCCGACAGCGCCGACTCGAGGATCTTCTCCTTGCGCACGTAGTGGGCGAACCGCTCGTGATCGCCGGGTTCGACCTCCTCGCGCGTCTCGGTCTGCTCGAGGACGCTCGTGCCGGCGCCCGGCCCGCTCGGCCCGACCGGCTCGGCGGGTGCTCCGTGGGGCGTGGTCTCGCTCATCCCGCGAGTCTAGGCGGCCCGCGCAGCGCCCCCGGCGGCCGCCCCTGGGCGCGAGCGGGGAGACGAACCGGCGGCCGCGCGTCGGGCCGGCGCTACGCCAGGCGGGCCAGCAGCCGCGGCGCCCGCGCGTCGTACACGCGCCCGCCGAGCCAGACGGCGCCGGCGAGCGCCACCACCCCCACCGTCACCCCGACGACGGCCGTCACCCCGGCCAGCTCCGGTCGCCACCACAGCGACGCGGCGTACAGCCCGAGCACCGGCGCACACACGAGGAACGTGCCGGCCGATGACGCCGCCTGGGCGAGCAGCGTCGCCCCCACCGCGCCCATCTGGGCCGCGTACGGGTTCGCCCCGGCCGCGGGCACGGGGTACGGCAGGAGCGCGCTGACGACCGCGGACACGGCGAGACCGCCGAGCAGCACGCCGACGCCGGCCCCGAGCGCCGCGGGCGCCAGCTCCCACCGTCCGCTCACCCACACGCCGACGACGCCGAGCAGGACCGTCACGGGCAGCGCCCAGATCGCCGTCGCCACGGTGCGGCCCAGCCGGTCCGCCCAGCCCGGCACGTGCGCGGCGACGTGCAGCCAGAACGCGCTGCCGTCGTAGGCCACGTCGTTGTGCCGCCCCCAGCCGAGCGTGCCGCCGACGAGCATCCCGAGGCTGAGCGCCATCGCGGCCGGCGCCTCCGCCACCGAGGCCGCGAGCACCACGATCAGGACGGGCGCGAGGACGGCACCGAGGAGCGCGCTCAGGTACCGCGGGTCCGCGGTCCAGTACCGCAGGCCGCGGCGCGCCACCGCGCCCGCCGCCACCAGGCCGGGATGCCGGGCGACCACGCGCCCGGGCAGGATCTGGTCCGCGCGTCGGCGGACATGGCCCGACCGGGACGGCGGCCGCGTGAGCGCGGCCTGCAGGATCCGGACCCAGCCCTCCCCCGCCACCAGCACCGTCGCGACGGTGACGGCGAGGCGTCCGACGGCGCCGGCCACGTCGCCACCGGCCGCCGCGTACGGCGCCGCGAACGGTGCGCCGAGCGGTGTCCAGCCGAGGACCGCCGCCAGCGCCGGCACCTTCTCGAGCGCGCCCTCGAGGCCGAGCGAGCCGAGCGCGAGCACAGCAGGCACGAGCAGCGCCGCGCTCAGGACACCGAGGACGGCGCCCACCTCGCGGGAACGCCGCGACGACAGCAGACGCGCGGACACGCTCGTGGCGATCCGCGCCGAGAGCAGGCAGGTCACCAGCACCAGCGGGCCGCCGAGGAGAGCGACCACGAGCGCGAGACGGCCGTCGTCCGCCCACACGATCACGGGCGCGAGCGCCACCAGCAGCGTGAAGAGGGACGGCAGGCTGATCGCCCCCGCGACGAGCAGTCCGGGCGCCAGAGCCCGCGCGGAACGGCCGAAGGTCGAGAACCGACCCACCTCGAGCGAGTCGTCCATGCCGGGGATGAGGATCGGCACCACGGTCCAGCCCACGACGACGACCGCGCCGCTCACCACGAGGATCTCGACGGCGGTGTCCGCGGTCTGGCGGGACAACCAGACCATGCCGCTGGCGACCGACGGGAGCATGCTCAGCCCCCACAGCACGCCGAGCACGAGCAGCACGAGCCGCCACGTCTCCCGACGCAGCGTGTGGCGCAGGATGCGCAGCTTCAGTCGGACGAGGGTCGCAACCACGACAGCTCCGGCGTCTCGGTCGCCCCGCCGAGGAGGCCGACGAAGCGCTCCTCGAGGCCCTGACCGGCACGGACGTCGTCGAGCGACCCGGCGGCGAGCACGCGGCCGCCGCCGACGACCGCGACGTGGGTGCACAGTCGCTCCACGAGGGCCATGACGTGGCTGGACATCACGACGGTCCCGCCCGCGGCCACGAACCGCTCGAGGATCGCGCGGATCGCGGTGGCGGAGACCGGGTCGACCGCCTCGAACGGCTCGTCGAGCACGAGGACGCGTGGTGCGTGCACGAGGGCGCACGCGAGCGCGATCTTCTTCGTCATGCCGGCGGAGTAGTCGGCCACGAGCGTCGCGCCGCCGGCCCGCAGGTCGAGGGCCGCGAGGAGGTCGTCCCGGCGCGCGGCGACGACCTCGGCGGACATGCCCCGCAGCAGGCCGGCGTAGGAGATGAGCTCGGGTCCCGTGAGCCGGTCGAACAGGCGCATGCCGTCCGGGAGGATGCCCAGCAGCGGCGCCGCCTGTGCCGGCTGCCGCCAGACGTCGACGCCGTGCACGCGGGCCTCGCCGGCGTCCGGCACGAGCAGACCGGTCGCCATCGACAGGGTGGTGGTCTTCCCGGCCCCGTTGGGCCCGACGACGCCGTAGAACGACCCCGCCGGGATGTCCAGGTCGAGGCCCGCGACGGCGAGCGTCTGCCCGAACCGCTTGACCAGGCCACGCAGGGCGAGGGCCGGGACGTCGCTGGTCGGGCCGCTCACCGCTCCACACTACGTTCCCCGGCAGGCTGCTCCCGGCCCCGCGCGGCCACGGGACGGGCCGCGACCGGGTGAGATCGACGGCGTGCGGCGACCGGGCGCTGTCGCGACGGGCACGCGGCTTGCATCGCCCCTGGTCACGTGCCCGTTCCGGATCGGTCACGATCGTCAACCCGAGGTCACGATCGGGCAAAGTGGCAGACGGCGAGGACCGCGCATCCCTAGCGTGGGCGCCATGCGTACCCCGACGAGGTGGATGGCGATCGGCGGCCTGGTGCTCACCCTGGCCGCGTGCAGCGCGAGCGACAGCGGCAACGACTCGAGTGCCGACATGGCATACGAGGGGGCCGGGGCCGCCGACGGCGGCGGCGTGGGCGGCGACGAGGCCGCCGAGGCGCCGGCACCCGAGTCGGCGGCCGACGGCTCCGACACCGGCGCACCGTTCGGCGAGGGCCTGAACCTCGCGGACGGCGACCGGTCGGTCATCACGCACGGTGCCGTGACGCTGAGCACGGAGGACCCGGTCACGGCGGCCGACGACATCACGCGCATGGTCGAGTCCATGGGCGGCTGGGTCGAGGGCATGACCATGCAGGCCGGCTCGGACACCGTGGACCCGTCCGCGCACGTCGTGACCCGTCTCCCGTCCAGCGACGTCGGCACGGCCCTCGGCCGGCTCCAGGACATCGGCGAGGTCGAGTCGGTCCAGCTCGACCGGACCGACGTGACGCTCGAGGTGCACGACCTCGAGGCCCGCATCCGCGCCGTGGAGATGTCCGTGGAGCGGATGCAGGCGCTCCTGGCGCGCGCAGCCTCGGTCGACGAGCTCGTCCAGGCCGAGCAGATGCTCACCGACCGCCAGTCGCAGCTCGAGCAGCTCCTCAGCCAGCAGGCCGGCCTCGAGGACCAGGTGTCCATGTCGACGCTCACCATCGACGTCATGGTCCCCGAGGAGGTGCCCGAGGTCGTCGAGCCCGAGGAGCCGAAGGAGGGCTTCCTCGGCGGGCTCGAGAACGGGTGGAAAGCGTTCCTCGACTTCGGCTCCGGCGCCCTGCTCGTCCTCGGCGTCCTCCTGCCGTGGCTCGCGTTCGCCGCGCTGCTCGCCCTGATCGTCGTCTGGGTGCGCCGGGCCTGGGTCAAGGCACGGCCCGAGCGTCCCGCCCGCCCACCGAAGTCGCGCCCGGCTCAGCAGCCGACGGCGGGCGACCTCCTCTGGCAGGGCGGCGCTCCGGGCTGGGTCCAGCCCGGAGGACCCGGCGGGCCCCAGCCCGCCCCGGTCGCGGCGCCGGTCGCGGCGCCGACGGGAACGCCGGTCGGGACGCCGACGCCGGCTGCGCCCGTGACCGACGCCGCCACGCCAGGCACTCCGCCGGCACCGACAACCCCGCCGGCCCCGCCCAGCCCCTCGGCACCGACCAGCCCGGCAGGCCCGCCGAGCGCGTGAGCCTCGGTCAGCGCCCGTGACGCGACGCCTCTCCCTCCTGGTGCCCCGGCTACCGTTGCTCGGAGCGCCAGGAGGGAGACGCCGATGACGCTGCTCGTCGTGCGCGCCCCGCTACCGGGGTCGGTCGTGTCGATGGCGGACGTCCCGGACCCGGTGTTCGCCGACGCGCTCGTCGGGCCGGGCCTCGCCGTCGACCCCGTGCGCCTGGCCGAGGTGGGCGCGGTCGCGCCGATCGACGGGACCGTCGCGACCATCCACCCGCACGCGTTCGTCGTCGCCGCTCCGGACGGGCGCGCGGTGCTGGTACACCTGGGCCTGGACACCGTCCAGCTGCGTGGCGCCGGCTTCGTCGTCCACGTCCAGCGCGGCGGTCGGGTCCGGACGGGCGACGTCGTCGTGACGTGGCACCCGGGCGAGGTCGAGGCCGGCGGCCGCTCCCCCGTGTGCCCTGTCGTGGCGCTCGAGGCCCAGCCCGGCGCACTGTCCCCGCGCGCCGACGTCGGGAGCACCGTCGCCGCCGGTGAGGATCTCTTCGCCTGGCGGTGAGCGCGGCGCGCCCCGCGCGAGGACGGCCGTCGTGGCCGACCAGCGGGATCCGCGGGACAGCCGTGTCCACAACGAACCCACGCCGGCCCACCTGTCCCCTATAGTCCGTTCTGTCCTGTTTCAGGGGTGACGGACGGCAGGGGGGGACGTGGACGGCATCACGCTGCTCGAGCACGACGTCCGCGAGCTCATCCGCCGGCGCGGCGTGGATCCCCTGCGCGACCAGGCGGGGCTCGACGCTCTCGTACGGGACGCCCTCGCGGACTACGACGAGCGCTCCCTGAGAGGCCACGTCCCGCCGCTGGCCGACCCGCAGGCCGCCGCGAAGGCCGTGCTCGACGCCGTCGCCGGGCTGGGCCCGCTGCAGCCCTACCTCGACGACCCCGAGGTGGAAGAGATCTGGATCAACGCGCCGCACCAGGTGTTCGTCGCCCGGCGCGGGGAGGCGGAGCTCACCCCGACGATCCTCACCCAGGGACAGGTCCGTGACCTGGTGGAGCAGATGCTGAAGGTCTCGGGCCGCCGGCTCGACCTCTCCTCCCCCTTCGTCGACGCCGCCCTCCCGGGCGGTGAGCGGCTGCACGTCGCGATCCCCGACGTCACACGCCGCGAGTGGGCCGTCAACATCCGCAAGTACGTCGTCCGCGCCGCGCGCGTGGACGACCTCGTCGCCCTCGGGTCGCTGACCCCGGCGGCCGCCCGCTTCCTGGCGGCCTCCGTCGTCGCCGGGCTCAACGTGCTGGTGAGCGGACCCACCCAGGCCGGCAAGACGACCATGCTCAACGCTCTCGCCGGAGCCATCCCGCCCCGGGAGCGCGTGATCACGTGCGAGGAGGTGTTCGAGCTGCGCATCGCGCACCGCGACCTCGTCGCGCTCCAGTGCCGGCAGCCGAGCCTCGAGGGCACGGGCGAGATCACGCTGCGCCGTCTCGTCAAGGAGGCGCTGCGCATGCGCCCGCGGCGCATCGTCATCGGCGAGGTGCGGGAGGCGGAGAGCCTCGACATGCTCATCGCCCTCAACGCGGGCGTGCCGGGCATGTGCACGGTGCACGCCAACTCCGCCCGCGAGGCCCTGACGAAGGTCTGCACCCTGCCGCTGCTCGCCGGCGAGAACGTCTCGGCCGCCTTCGTCGTGCCGACCGTCGCGTCGGCGATCGACCTCGTCGTGCACCTCGAGCTCGATGCGCAGGGGCGCCGCCGCACCCGCGAGATCCTCGCCGTCCCGGGCCGCGTCGAGAACGGCGTGGTCGAGACGGCCGACGTCTTCCGCACCGGGCCCGACGGCGTCCTGCGCCGGGCCGACGGCTTCCCGCCCCATGCGGACCGCTACGCCCGCGCGGGGATCGACCTGGCGGCGCTGCTCAGGACGGGCGAGTGACGTGGGCGTCGTGACGGGCCTCGTCCTGGGTGCCGGGCTGTGCCTGGTGCTGTGGGCGTGCACGTCCCCACCCCAGCCGCGTCGGCGCGGGCGCCTGGCGGCCGACCTCGCCGACACCCTGGTCCAGGCCGGCGTGCCCGGCGTCAGCCCCACGGGGCTGGCCGGCGCGTGCCTGGCCGCCGGACTGACGGCCCTCCTCCTCGGCCTGGGCCTGTCCCGCTCCCCCGCGATCGCGCTCTGCTTCGCCACGATGGCGGCGTACGCGCCGCTCGCCCTCGTCCGGTCGCGTGCGCGCCGCCGACGCGCGGCCCGCCGCGCCCTCTGGCCCGAGGTCGTCGACCACCTCGCGTCCGGCATCCGCGCGGGCCTCTCGCTCGCCGAGGCCGTGAGCCAGGTCGGCGAGCGCGGACCGGAGGAGCTGCGTCCCGCGTTCCGCGCGTTCGCGGAGGACTACCGCGCGTCGGGCCGCTTCGGGGACTGCCTGGACGGGCTGAAGGCGCGCCTGGCCGACCCGGTCGCGGACCGCATCGTCGAGGCCCTGCGCCTGACCCGCGACGTCGGTGGCACCGATCTCGGCCGGCTCCTGCGCACCCTGTCGGCGTTCCTCCGAGCCGACGCGCGGGCTCGCGGCGAGCTCGAGGCCCGGCAGAGCTGGACGATCAACGGAGCCCGCGTGGCCGTCGCCGCACCCTGGGTGGTGCTCGCGCTCCTGGCGACCCGGCCCGAGGCCGTGGCCGCCTACAACACGGGCGCCGGCGCGGGCGTCCTGCTCGCCGGTGGGGCCAGCTCCGTCGTGGCGTACCGCCTGATGATCCGGATCGGGCGCCTGCCCGAGGACCAGCGGGTGCTGAGATGACGCCGTCGGCGCTCGGCGCGCTCGCCGGGCTGGGCGCGGGGCTCGGGGCGTGGCTCGTCGTCGCCCGACTCGCGGCCCGGCGCCCCTCCCTGGACGACCGGCTCGGCCCCTACCTGCGACCGGTCGGCGGGACCGGGCCGTCCGTGCCGACGCCGGCCGGCGCGCCGGCGCCGTTCCGGACCCTCGAGCGGCTGCTCGCGCCGGTCATGCGCGACGCCATCCGGCTCGTCGAGCGCGTCGGCTCGCCGTCGGCCGACGTGGAGGGACGCCTGGCCCGAGCCGGCCGCGGGGGCACCCTCGACCAGTTCCGGGCGACGCAGGTCGTGGCGTGCGCCATCGGCGCCGCCGGGGGGCTGGCGGTGGCCCTGATGCTCGTCACCGGCCGCGGCCTCCACCCCGTGGCCGCGCTCGCGCTGGTCGCGGCGGGGGTCGCCGCGGGCCTCGTCGCGCACGACGTCGCCCTCACCGCCGCCATCGCCCGACGCGAGCGTCGCCTCCTCGCCGAGCTGCCGACGGTCGCCGAGCTGCTCGCCCTCGCGGTGGCCGCGGGCGAGGGACCGCTCAGCGCGCTGGAGCGTGTCGGCCGGACCGTGCAGGGCGAGCTCGCCGCGGAGATCCGCCAGGTGCTGGCCGAGACCCGCGCCGGCGCGCCCCTCGCCGCCGCCCTGGAGCACCTCGCGGACCGCACCGGGCTGGCTCCGCTCGCGCGCTTCACGGAGGGCATCGCGGTCGCCGTGGAGCGCGGCACCCCGCTGGCCGACGTCCTGCGCGCCCAGGCCGCCGACGCCCGTGAGGCGAGCCGACGCGCCCTCCTGGAGACGGGTGGCCGCCGCGAGATCGCCATGATGGCGCCCGTCGTCTTCCTCGTCCTGCCGGTCACCGTCGCGTTCGCGGTGTTCCCCGGCCTCGCCGCCCTGCGCATCGACCTGTGATGTCCCCGTCCCGAGGAGTGACCGTGCCCGCCCTCACCATGCAGACACCCGTGCCGAGCGTCGTGCCGGACACCGTGCCGGGCGCAGCGCCACCCGGCCCGGCGCGGCTCGCCGCCGTCGCCCGCCGCGCAGGCGCCGCGAGCAGGACGCACGTCTCCCGCGCCGCCCGCGTCGTGGCCGCCCAGGTCACCGCCGGCGTCGCCCGGGTCGCGCACCGGGCCGGCACGGCGCGGACCGCGCGCGACGACGCCGGCGACGTGCCCGGGTGGGTGCTCGTGACGCTCATGACGGCCGGACTCGTCCTGGCGATCTGGGCGGTCGCCGGCCCGGCGCTGACCGACCTGTTCACCACCGCGATCAGCCGTGTCACGTCGTTCGGCGGCTGAGCTCGCCGATCCCACCGCGGGGCCGCAGACCGGATGCCTGGCCGCGTCGGCGACTCCCCGGCCGCGCTCGCGCACGCGGGACGCGGGCTCGGCCGTCGTCGACTTCGTGCTCATCGGCGCCCTCACGACCCTCCTGTTCGCGGCGGTCGTCCAGCTCGTCCTCGTGCTGCACGTCCGGTCCACGCTCGTCGACTGCGCGGCGGAGGGCGCACGGTACGGCGCGCTCGCCGACAGCACCCCCGCGGCGGGGGCGCAGCGCACGCGGGAGCTCATCACCTCGGCACTGGCCGTCGGGTTCGCCGAGGACGTCCGCGCCGAGGCCACCGTCGTGGACGGTCTCCCCGTGGTGCGGGTCGAGGTCACCGCCCCGCTGCCTCTCGTCGGGCTCCTCGGACCCTCCGGGGTGATCACCGTGGACGGCCACGCGCTGGCGGAGGTCCCGTGAGCCGCGCGGCGCGCTGGCTGCGCGCTCGTCGGCACACTGACACCACGCCGCCCGACGCGGGGAACGCGATCGTGGAGTTCCTCGGGGTGGCGCTCCTCCTGCTCGTCCCCGTCGTCTACCTCTCCCTGACCCTCGGCCGCCTCCAGGCGGCGACCTTCGCCGTCGACGGCGCCGCGCGCGAGGCCGCACGAGCCGTCGCCACGGCCGACGACGCCGCCTCCGCCGAGCAGCGCATGCTGGCCGCCGTCGGGCTGGCGCTGGCCGACCAGGGCGTCGACGCCGATCCGGCAGGCGCGACGACGGTGACCTGCGAGGACGACTGCCTGGCGCCCGGCGCGACGATCACGGTGCAGGTCGGCGTCGAGGTGCCCCTGCCGGGCACCGGCTGGCTCCAGGGCGTCGTCCCGCTCGCCGTGCCGGTGACGGCGACCGCCACGGCGGTGCGGGACAGCTGGGTCGCGACGGGCGGGACGCGGCCGTGAGCGGCCCGCCGACCGGTGACGCCGCGACCGGGCCGCGACCGGCACGCGGGCCGTCCGGAGCCCCGCGTCGACCCGCGGGCGCCCGTCGCGGCGACGACGGGCAGGTGATGATCCTCGCCCTGGCCTTCGGGCTCCTGGCGATCCTGCTCGTCGGCGTCGTCGTCTCCGCCACGGCCGTCCACCTCGAGCGCAAGCGCCTGCTCGCCCTCGCCGACCTGGCCGCCCTCGAGGCCGCCGACACCGTGGACCTCGCCGGGTACTACGCGGGCCCGCCCGGCTCGCCGGACGCCTCACCCGTCACCCTCAGCCTCGACGGCGTGCGCGACGCCGTCGAGGCGTACCTGGAGAGCGCGCCCGCTGCCGAGCGGTTCCAGGACCTGGAGGTCGTCGCCGCCACGACCGACGACGGACGCACGGCGGTCGTCACGCTGCGGGCCACCGCCGACGTCCCGCTGCTCACCGTCGCCACGGCGGCCTGGTCGGACGGCGTCGAGCTGGTCGTCACGGCGCGGGCCCGCGCGGACTGACGCAGCCGCCCGCCCCGCGGGAACGGCAGTGGGGAGGGCCCGTGAACCGGACCCTCCCCACCCTGTCGCTCGCCCGCCCCGCGCCGGATCGGGGCGCGGCGGTCGACGCTCGTGACGCTTCTCGCGCCCGCCCGGCTACCCCTTGACGGCGCCCGCCATGATCCCGGAGATCAGCTGCTTACCGGCAGCGATGTACAGGACCAGGACGGGGATCGTCGCCATGACCGCACCCGCGAGCACGATCGAGTAGTCGATGTAGTACCCGGACTGCAGGTTGGCCAGGGCCGTCTGCAGCGTCGGGTTCCCGGCGTCGAGGATGATCATCGGCCACAGGAAGTCCGTCCACGCCATCATGAACGTGAACAGGCCGAGGATCGCCATCGCGGGCCGGGCCGCCGGCACCGCGACGTTCCAGAAGGTGCGGATCTGGTTGCAGCCGTCGACGCGCGCGGCCTCGATGAGCTCGTCCGGGATGACGCCCACGAGGTACTGGCGCATGAGGAACACGCCGAACGCGGTCACCAGCGTCGGCACGATGACCGCCTGGATCTCGCCCGTCCAGCCGAGGTTCTTCATCACCATGAACAGCGGGATGATGCCGAGCTGCGTCGGGATCGCCATGGTCGCGATCACGAAGATCATCAGGCCGTCGCGGCCCTTGAACTTCAGCTTCGCGAACGCGTAGCCGGCGAGCGTCGAGAACGTCACCACGGAGATCGTGACGACCGACGAGACCAGCAGGGAGTTGCCGAGCGCCTTCCAGAAGGGGATGGCGTCGAGCACCTCGTTCATGTTCTTGATGAAGTTCGGCCCCGGGATGAACGGCAGCGTCTGCCCACGCGTGGCGTTCGTGCCGCTCGCGACCACGAACGACCACCACAGCGGGTAGGCGAAGAGGAGCACCGAGATGCCGAGGACGAGGTAGACCGGCCAACCGGCCCTCTTGTACAGGCCGACCTTGCCACCACGCCGACCACGGCGCGCCGGCTGCGGCGCCGGGACTGCCTGCGGCGCCCCCTGCTGCTGGCTCATGCCCAGCGCGGTCATCGGGCCACCGCCTTCCGTGCCTCGGCCGCCCGCTTGATCGCGCGGCGCTCCGCCCGAGTGAGCTTCGGCCCCTCGTCACCTGCGACGAGCCTCTTGGAGATGAAGAAGTTGACCAGGCCGATGCTGACGATGAGCACGAAGAGCAGCAGGGCCACCGCAGACGCACGTCCGAGGTTCCTTCGGAAGAACGCCATCTCCCACAGGTACAGGACGGTGGTCTGGAACTGCCGCTCCGCTCCGCCGATGCCGCCGGCGTTGGCGACGTCGTACAGACGGGGCTCGGCGAAGATCTGCAGGCCGTACACCGTCGCGGTGACGATGACGAAGAGCAGCGTCGGCCGGACGTTCGGCAGCGTCACCGAGAAGAACCGCCGCACGGGGCCGGCGCCGTCGATGGCGGCGGCCTCGTAGAGCTCGCGCGGGACGGCCTGCATCGCCGACAGGAGGATGAGCGCGTTGTAGCCGGTCCACCGCCAGTTGACCATCGAGGCGATGGCGATGTGGCTCGGCAGCCGGTCCCGCTTCCACTCGACCTGGTCCAGGCCGATCGCGTCGAGGATGTTGTTCGCGAGGCTCGAGTCACCCGCGTTGCGGAAGATGCTCGAGAAGATCAGCGCGACCGCGACCGGGGTGACGACGTAGGGCAGCAGGACGCCCATCCGCCAGGCGGTCTTGGCCCGGATCTGCTGGTCCAGCAGGGCCGCGATGACGAGCGCCCCCAGGAGCTGGGGGAAGGTCGAGAGCGCGAAGATCGAGATCGTGTTCTCGATGGAGTTCCAGAACGTCCCGTCCGTGAGGGCGGTGGAGAAGTTCTCGAGTCCGACGAAGGACTCCTTGCCCGACAGCAGGTCCCAGTCGTACATCGCCACGTAGAACGTGTAGACGAGAGGGAAGAGCCCGACGAGCGCGAAGAGGAGGAAGAAGGGGGAGATGTACAGGTAGGGCGAGGCCTTGAGGTCGAAGCGGCTCAGGCGCTGGCGCCACGTCGGTGTGGAGCGACCGCCCTGGAAGGCGCCCTCCCCCGATCCGGCGACCGCCCCGCCGGGGCTCGCGTTGAGCCCCTTGTCGAGCGTGGAGGACATGTGGGTTCCCGTCGCGTTTCCGGCTGCCGAACGACGGGCCCCCGGGCCAGGTACTGCCCGGGGGCCCGTCGTTCAACGTGACATCTGACTCAGTTGTTGACGACGAGCTCGTTCAGGAGCGCGATCGCCGCGTCCCAGGCCCCGGGGCCGTCGAGCGACCCGTCGTCGAGCTGCTGGAGCGCCGGGCCGAAGACGTTCTCCTGGATGACGGAGTCGTCCGGACCCTTGAACTGTGCCTGGATACCCTGCGCCCGGCTGGCCAGGATCTGGCCGGCGGGGGCGTTGTTGAAGGTCGCACGCGGGGTCGCCTCGGCGGCCAGCGTGTCAGCGGCCTCGACCGTGCTCGGGAACGCACCCGCGGCCTCGAACGCCACGAGCTGCTGCTCGGGCTCGGTCAGCCAGCTGGCGAGGGCCGCAGCGGCCTCCTTGTGCTCGGACGTCTCGGAGACGGCGAGGAAGGAACCGCCCCAGTTGGCCGCGCCACCCGGGAAGACGTCAGCGAAGTCCCAGACCACCGACGCCGGGTCGACGCCCGCAGCCTCGGCACCGGTCTGGACCTGACCCTCGACCACACCGAGCATCCAGCCCGGGCAGACGAACGTCGCGAAGGTGCCGTCGACGAACGACTGGCCACCGTTCCAGTCCCACACGGCCTGGCCGGCCGAGAGACCGTCGGCGACGGCCTCGGCGACGAGGTCGAAGCTGTCGCGCATGTCGGCGTTGTCCTCGACGTTCAGCTCGCCGTCAGCGGTGTAGTAGCCCTCGTCCATCTGGTTGACGATGCCGTTCCAGATGAAGCCGGAGTGGTCGTACCACGCCTTGCCGGTGGCAGCCTGGTACTCGCGGCCGACGTCGAAGTAGTGCGCCCAGTCGCCCTCGAGGTAGTCGGCGACGGCGTCGCGCTCGCTCGGCAGGCCGGCAGCCTCGAACAGGTCGGGGCGGTAGCAGATGCCCTCGGGGCCGATGTCGGTGCCGTAGCCGATGACGCGGCCCTCGGGGTCGGTCGCCTGGTTGTACTTCCACTCGAGCCAGTCGCTCTTGCGGTCCTCGATGCCGAAGTCGCGCAGGTCGGCGAACTGGTCGGAGACCTCCATGATCGCGCCGAGCCAGCCCTCCTCGAGCGCCACGATGTCGGTGAGGCCGGAGCCCGCCGCGATCTTGGTGAAGGTGTCGGTCCGGGCGTTGCCGCCGGTGTCGATCGCCGTCGCCTCGATGGTGATGTTCGGGTTCTCCTCCATGTACTGCTCGTAGAGGGCCTCGTAACCGAACTGGTTGAACGTCGTGATGGTGAGGGTGATCTCCTCGTCGGTGGCCGGCGCGTCGGCGTCAGGCTCGGTGCCCTCGCCTTCGTCGCTGTCGCCGCCACAGGCGGTGAGGAGGAGTGCAGCTGCTGCACCGACCGCGAAGAACTTCGCGGACCGGGTTCGAGACCACTTCATGCCATATCCCCTTTGGTGGCTGTGGGTGCGCTCCCACGTTGGAGCGCTCCCACACTGTAGTCGCGCTCCCACCGAAGTCGACAGCGAGGTCGATCACGGAATGGTCACAATGAGGTCTCGGCTGGTCGCGGCCTTCCTGAGCGCTAAAGAAGGGGTGTCGCCAGGTCTCGAAAGCGTTGCGGAGCGGGGTCGCCGAAGCCGTCCGCGCCCGCTCCGGTAGCCTGGACGGTCGTGGCCACCGACTTCCCTGCCGAGATCTCCGCCCTGCGCACGACGCTCGGCACCATTCGTGCCGTGAGCGACCCCGAGGGCCTCCGCAAGCGGATCGCCGAGCTGTCCGACCAGGCCGCCGCCCCCGACCTGTGGGACGACCCCGACGCCGCCCAGAAGGTCACCTCTGCCCTCTCGCACGCGCAGAACGAGCTCGAGCGCGTCGAGAGCCTCGGCTCGCGCCTCGACGACCTCGAGGTCCTCGTCGAGATGGCGCTCGACGCCGCCGAGGACGACCCGGAGCGCGCGACCACCCTGGCCGACGCCGAGTCCGAGCTGGCCTCCCTCCAGAAGGACCTCGGCGTCCTCGAGGTCCGCACGCTCCTCAACGGCGAGTACGACTCGCGGGAGGCCGTCGTCACCATCCGGTCCGGCGCCGGCGGCGTCGACGCGGCGGACTTCGCCGAGATGCTGCTGCGGATGTACCTGCGCTGGGCGGAGCGGCACGGCTACCCGACGGCCGTCCTCGACACGTCCTACGCAGAGGAGGCCGGCATCAAGTCGGCGACCTTCGAGGTGAAGGTCCCCTACGCGTTCGGGAACCTCTCGGTCGAGGCGGGCACGCACCGGCTCGTGCGCATCTCGCCGTTCGACAACCAGGGGCGTCGCCAGACGTCGTTCGCCGCGGTCGAGGTGGTGCCGCTCATCGAGCAGACCGACCACATCGACATCCCGGAGAACGAGCTGAAGGTCGACGTGTTCCGCTCGTCCGGCCCGGGTGGGCAGTCCGTCAACACGACCGACTCCGCGGTCCGCATGACCCACATCCCGACCGGCATCGTCGTCTCGATGCAGAACGAGAAGAGCCAGATCCAGAACCGGGCCGCCGCGCTCCGCGTGCTCCAGTCGCGCCTCCTGCTCGTCCGCCAGGCCGAGGAGAAGGCCACCCAGAAGGAGCTCGCGGGGGACATCAAGGCGAGCTGGGGCGACCAGATGCGCTCGTACGTGCTGCAGCCGTACCAGATGGTCAAGGACCTGCGCACCGAGTTCGAGGTCGGCAACCCGGCCGCGGTCTTCGACGGCGACATCGACGCCTTCATCGAGGCCGGCATCCGCTGGCGCCGCCGCACCGCGCTCGAGGCCGAGCGGGGCTGACGGCGCCCGGCGGGCCGCCCGGCGTGAACGCGCCACCCGCCCGGTTCGCCCGCGTTCGCCCCGTTGCCCCGCGCCCGACGGCGTCCGGCCCGCCTGTGAGGCCGGTCACCGGCGGCGTGTCCCCGACTGGCCCGGCCGACGGCGTGCCTACCCTCACGAGAAGGGTGGCCTGACCGAGGCCTCTCCCGGCGCCTGCCCGGCGTCGCCTGCCGACCCGCGAGGACCCGTTGATCCGCTTCGAGGACGTCACCAAGGTCTACGCCAGGGGTGCCCGACCGGCGCTCGACCGCGTGGACCTCGAGGTCGAGCGCGGGGAGTTCGTCTTCCTCGTCGGGGCCTCCGGCTCCGGCAAGTCGACCTTCCTGCGCCTGGTGCTGCGCGAGGAGCGCCCGACCGCGGGCCGCATCTTCGTCGCCGGCCGCGACCTGTCGACCCTGTCCACGTGGAAGGTGCCGCACCTGCGGCGCCAGATCGGCACCGTGTTCCAGGACTTCCGGCTGCTGCCGACCAAGACGGTCTTCGAGAACGTCGCGTTCGCGCTCCAGGTGATCGGCAAGCCCCGGCACCACATCCTGACGACCGTGCCGGACACCCTCGAGCTCGTCGGGCTGGGCGGCAAGGAGAAGCGGCTCCCCCACGAGCTCTCCGGCGGTGAGCAGCAGCGCGTCGCCATCGCGCGCGCGTTCGTCAACCGGCCGTCGATCCTCCTGGCCGACGAGCCGACGGGCAACCTCGACCCCACGACGTCGGTCGGCATCATGCGCCTGCTCGACCGGATCAACCGCACCGGCACCACGGTGGTCATGGCCACGCACGACGACGAGATCGTGGACCAGATGCGCAAGCGCGTCATCGAGCTCGACTCCGGGCAGCTCGTGCGCGACCAGTCCCGCGGCGTGTACGGCTCGGACCGGTAGGGGGCCGTCATGCGACTTCAGTTCATCCTCGCGGAGATCGGCCACGGCCTGCGCCGCAACCTGTCCATGTCGATCTCCGTCGTGCTCGTGACCTTCGTGTCGCTGACGTTCGTCGGGGCCGCCGGCCTCCTGCAGATGCAGATCGACACCATGAAGGGCGAGTGGTACGACCGCGTCCAGGTCTCGATCTTCCTGTGCCCGGACTTCTCCGACGTGCCCAGCTGTGCGGGCGGGGAGGCCACGCCCGAGCAGATCGAGGCGATCCGGGCCGAGCTCGAGGGCGAGGGCCTCGCCCCGTACGTCGAGCGCGTCTACTTCGAGACGAAGGAGCAGGCCTTCGAGTCCTTCCAGGACCTGTACGGGGACAACAGCACCTTCGCGGCCGTGACGGTCGACCAGATGCAGGCGTCGTTCCGGGTGGCCCTGGTCGACCCGTCCCAGTACGAGGTGGTCTCCGAGACCTTCCAGGGCCGCACCGGCGTCGAGACGGTCGAGGACCAGCGGGAGCTGCTCGAGCCGCTGATCCTGCTGCTCAACCGCAGCAGCCTCGTCGCCGCCGGCCTGGCCGCCGTCATGCTGCTCGCGGCCGTCCTGCTCATCACGACGACCATCCGGCTCTCCGCGATGAGCAGGCGCCGGGAGACCGGCATCATGCGCCTCGTCGGCGCGTCGAACCTGTTCATCCAGCTGCCGTTCATGCTGGAGGGCGCCATCGCCGCGACCATCGGGGCGGCGATGTCCATCGCGGGCCTGTGGTTCGGCGTGACGTACCTGATCGAGGACTGGCTCGCCGGGTCCATCCGGTTCGTCAACTTCATCCAGGCCGACGCCGTCTGGACGGTGGCACCGCTGCTCGTGGTGGTCGCCATCGGGCTGGCCGCGATCTCAAGCGTCGTCACCCTGAGCCGATACACGAAGGTGTGAGCACAGTGTCCGGAATCGCCCCCCGCGCCCGGCATCGGGCCGCCGCGCAGCTCGCCGGCCTCCTGGTCACGGTCGTCGCCGCGGCCCTCGCGCTCACGGCCGGCAACCCGGCCCTCGCCGACGAGTGGGACGACCGGCGCAACGTCGCGCAGGAGCGGGCCGACGCGGCCGCCGCGGCGGCCGAGCGCCTGCAGGAGGAGCTCGAGGGCGCCGAGACGGCGCTCATCGCCGCGGCGGCGGAGCTCGAGGGCATCAACGCCGCGATCCCCGTCGCGGAGCAGCAGCTCGCGGCCGCCGAGGCCGAGCTCGCCCGGCTGACGCGCGAGGCGGAGATGATCGCGCAGCGCCTGACGGACGCGGAGGCCGAGGAGCGCCGCGTCACCGAGCAGATCGCCGCGGACGAGCAGCGGGCGGAGGACATCCAGGTCGCCATCGGCCGCATGGCACGCGAGGCGTACCGCGGGGACATGGGTGCCTCGTCGCTGTCCGCCGTCCTCGACGCCGAGTCGACCGACGACTTCGTCACCCAGTCCGAGATGGCGCAGACGGCGATGCGCACCCAGACGCAGGCCCTGCGCGAGCTCGAGCAGATCACCGCCGCGAACCGCAACCGCCAGCTCCGCCTCGAGGCGGTGCGTGCGGAGATCGCCGACCTCAAGGCCGAGGCCGACGCCAAGGTCGCGGAGGCGGAGGTCGCCCGCCAGGCCGCGCAGGCCCAGCGGGACGAGCTCGAGGCCCTGCGCGAGGAGGCCGAGCAGAAGCAGGCCTACATCGAGTCCCAGCGGGCCTCGCTCGAGGCGCAGCTCGCGGAGGCGGACCAGCAGGCAGCGCAGCTCGCCGCCGACCTCGCCGAGGTCATCCGGCAGCAGGAGGAGGCGCGGCGCGCCGCCGGGAAGAACCCGATCGGCTCCAACGCGAACCAGCCGTTCGTGAACCCGACGTCGATCAACCCGATCTACAAGACGTCGGACTACGGCAACCGGCTGCACCCGATCCTGGGCTACTACCGCCTGCACGCCGGCACCGACCTGCGCACGTACTGCAACAACGAGATCTACGCCGGCGCGGCCGGCCAGGTGCAGTGGGCGCGGAGCCGGTCGGGCTACGGCAACCAGGTGATGATCAACCACGGCTACTGGAAGGGGAACTCGCTCATGTCGAGCTACAACCACCTGTCCAGCATGGTCGTGGGGGCCGGGCAGAACGTCGCCCAGGGCCAGCTCATCGGGTACTCCGGCAACACGGGCACGTCGGCCGGCTGCCACCTGCACTTCGAGGTCTACGTGAACGGCGCCACGGTCGACCCGTGGCCGCTCATCGCGAAGTAGCGCCGCGCGTCGGGCCGGCAATCCCGTACGGCCCGACGACGCCGCTCCCCTAGCCTTGGGTGCATGGCACGGGAACGAGGACGACAGGTGGTCGCGTCCAACCGCAAGGCGCGGCACGACTACCACATCGAGGACGTCTTCGAGGCCGGCCTCGTCCTGACGGGCACGGAGGTCAAGACCCTGCGTCTCGGCCGGGCGTCGCTCGTCGACGGGTTCGTGAGCGTCGACCGCGGCGAGGCCTGGCTCGAGGGCGTGCACATCCCCGAGTACACCGAGGGGACCTGGACGAACCACACGCCGCGGCGCAAGCGGAAGCTGCTGCTGCACGCGCGCGAGATCGAGGAGCTGGGCCGGGAGGTCCAGGCCAAGGGACGCACCATCGTGCCGCTGGCGATCTACTTCGTCGACGGGCGCGCCAAGGTGGAGATCGCCTTGGCCCGCGGCAAGAAGGAGTACGACAAGCGGCAGACCCTGCGCGAGAAGCAGGAGAACCGCGAGGCACAGGCAGCGATGAGCCTGCGTCGCCACGAGTGACCGCCGTGGCCGCACCAGCACCGATGGGGCCGACGACGGCGCCCCTGGCACCGCTGCGCCGATGGGCGCGCGCCGCCGTCGTCGGGCTGGGGCTGGCCGCCGCGACGGGGGCGGGCCTGCTGGCGACGGCGTCGCCCGCCGCTGCGAGCGACGCCGAGGACGTCATCCGCGAGTACGCGATGACGATCGACCTGGACCCCGACGGCGTCGCGCACGTGACGCTCGACCTGGCGGTGGACTTCGGGGTCCGGCCGAACCACGGCCCGTACCTCATGTGGGTGGTCAAGGAGCGGTACGACGACGAGCTGGACCGGGTCTACCGGATCACGGACTTCCGGGCCTCGAGCCCCGACGCGTCCGGTGACGTGCGCACCGAGGAGCGCCTCGGCAGCGGCGTGACCGAGATGGCCTACCTCATCGGCGACGAGGACGACACCGAGGTCGGCGTGCACGACTACCGCGTGACGTTCGACGTCGAGGGCTGGGTGAACTCGGCCGGCTACCCGTGGGCGGCCGGGCCGCTCGAGCGCGACGAGCTGTACCTGGACGTGCTCACCCACTGGGACATCCCCGTGGAGCAGGTGAGCGTGCAGGTCAACGCGCCGGCGGACGTGCTGGAGGTCGCCTGCTACGACGCCTCGGGCGAGTGCTCGGCGGCGTCGAGCGGGCCGCTCGCGACGTTCGCCGTGGACCGCGTGGAGCCGCGCCGGCCGCTGACCATCGCCATCGCGTACCCCGCCGGCACGTTCGGTGGCGTGGAGCCCGTGCTGCAGGAGCGCTGGGCGGTCGGGCGGGCCTTCGAGGTCACGCCGGCCACCGGCGGCCTGGCCGCTGCCGTCGCCCTGGGCGGTGGGCTGCTCCTGGCCCGGCGGTTCCGGCGGACCGGGCGCGACGAGGCGTTCGCCGGGCTGACCCCCGGCGTCGTGCCGGCGGCCGGCCAGGCCGCGGTGGTGTCCCCCGCGCGTCGGGCGCCCGTGGCCGTGCAGTTCACGCCACCGCCGGGGCTGCGGCCGGGGCAGCTGGGCACCCTCGTCGACGAGCGGGCCGACCCGCGCGACGTCACCGCCACGATCATCGACCTCGCGGTGCGGGAGTACGTGCGGATCGTCCGGCTGCCCGACGGCGACGGCGACTGGCGGCTGGACAGGTCGACCAAGCCCGACCACGACCTGCGCCCGTACGAGCGGACGCTGCTGCGGCAGATCTTCGCGGGCCAGGGCGTGTACTCGGTGCGGCTGTCGGACCTGAGGACCACCTTCGCGGAGTCGATGGCGCAGGTGCAGGGCAAACTCTACGACGAGGTCACCGAGCTCGGCTGGTTCCGCGGCAGCCCCAAGGCGGCGCGCGGGGCGTGGGCGGCGCGCGGGGCGCTCACCCTCGCGGGGGGCGTCGTGGCCACCGTGGTCCTCGCGATCTTCACGCACTGGGCCCTCGTGGCGGTGCCGGTCGTCGTCCTGGGCATCGTCTCGCTCGGGCTCACGGGCGCCGCGCCTGCGCGTACGGCCGAGGGCTCGGCCGTGCTCGCCCAGACGCAGGGCTTCCGCCTCTACCTGGAGACCGCCGAGGCGAACCAGCTGCGCTTCGAGGAGGGCGAGGACCTCTTCAGCCGCTACCTGCCGTTCGCGGTGGCGTTCGGCCTGACCGAGCGCTGGGCGGCCCTCTTCGCCGAGCTCGCCGCGCAGGGCCGCGCGCTGGCGGAGCCCACGTGGTTCCTCGGCACCACGGGCGGCTACCCCTTCTGGGCGGCGGCGGGCTCGCTCGGGCACGACCTGACGTCCTTCACGTCGGCGGCCACGTCGGCGTTCTCCGCGCCCGCTCCGGGCTCGTCCGGGGGTTCGGGCTTCAGCGGTGGCGGCGGTGGGGGCGGCGTCGGCGGCGGGGGCGGCGGCACGTGGTGAGCGACCGGGCGTAGGGGCGCGTCTCGCACTGTGGGCGAAGGCTCACATCTCGGCCGGGCCCTGCCGATAAACGGACAGCTCCCCCCGAGAAGGACCCTCACTTGCCTGCTCGCTCCCCGATCGCTCCCATGCGCCTCGCCCGCCGCGAGGAGGCGCGCGTGCTCGCGCACGCCTGCGCCATCGCGGGCGCCGTCACGGCGCTGACCGTCCTCGCGCCGTTCAGCCCGACGGCGCCGCGCGCTCTCGGCGCGGCCCTCACGCTGGTTGCGCTGGGGCTCTGGGCGGCGCTGATCCTCGGGGCGGACCGCGTGCGGGCGTGGCAGCTGCACGCCGTGCTGGCCACCGCGACGGTGCTCGTCACGGTGGCCCTGGGCGCGTCGACGACGCCGTTCGGCGCGCTCGTGGGCGCCGTCGCCTACGTGTGGATCGCCATCTTCAGCGGCGTCTACCACCGGACCACGGTGCTGCTGCGCTACCTCGGGGGCGTCACCGTGGGCCTCGCCGTGGGGTTCTGGCACGCGGGGACGCCGTCCTGGCCGCAGGCGTGGGCGTTCCTGGCCGCCACGTTCGTGGCGGTCGCGCTGGTGCTCAACCGCCGGGTGAGCGCGCTGCGCCGGGAGGCGATGACCGACCCGCTCACGGGCGCGTTCACACGACGGGCGTTCGAGCGCGCCGCGGAGCTGGACATGGCCCGCGCGTCGCGCATCGGGATGCCGCTGACTCTCGCGGTCATCGACCTGGACGACTTCAAGCTGGTCAACGACGCCCACGGCCACGCCCGCGGCGACGAGGTGCTCGTCGGCCTGACGCAGGCGTGGCAGGCGACCCTGCCGCGCGACGTCCTGCTCGGGCGGCGCGGCGGCGACGAGTTCGTCCTCCTCTTCCCCGGACGCACGCTCGCCGAGGCCGAGAACGAGGTCCGCGCGCTGTCGGACGACCTGTGCGGGTGGTCCACGGGGCTTGCCCAGTGGGACGGCGGGCGGGACCTCGCGGACCTGTTCGCCGCGGCCGACGCCGACCTGTACGCCTCCAAGCGCGGCGAGACCGCGGCGGGCCGGGCGTCGTCGTCGGCCGGAGGAATGGGCTCGGAGCCCGCGGCGTTGTGACGGTAGGCTGGAGGACGCTCCGCAGCCGGGTGACCGGCGTCGGAGGCGGTGCCGCGGTGGGTATGGCGACTGCCGCGGGTTTGACAACTGCACAGGGGGTGATCGGTTTCGACGATGGTCGTCGATCCAGGTGAAGCGGGCCGAGGATGTTGGGTTATCTCGTTAACGCTCCCAGCAAACCTATAGGTGCCGATTCCAAGCGCACCGACTTCGCCCTCGCCGCCTGAGCGAGGCTTCGAAGTCCGTCAGCCCGAGCTCGCTCTCGTCTCGGTTCCTGGCGTCATCTAGAGAGCCACTGCTCGTAGCCCTCGTCATCGGGGCTGCGGGGACACTCAGATGACTGGGCCCGTCCGCGACATGTCTGCGTGATCGCGGGGGCCAAGAAAAGCGCAGCAGACTGCGCCCGGAGAAGCCCTGGTTCACTGCCGTCGGACGCGGGTTCGATTCCCGCCACCTCCACCCGTGTGACCTGCGGAAACGCTGGTCATGTTGACAGGAAGGTAGTCATCCGTTGACGCGGAGGGCTACCTTCTTGTGTTGTGGCGAGCATCCGGGAGCGTCGGCGTGCCGATGGGACGCGGTCGTTCGCTGTGCTGTGGCGCGACCCCGACACCGGGCGGCAGACGTCGCTGACGTACGACGACGAGCGGGATGCGCGGGTTGCGCGGGAGCTGATCGAGGCCGCCGGCGGGCGGGCCGACGAGGCCGCACGGATCGCCGAGGCGGTGCGGAAGCCTGGGCCGACCGTTGAGGCCGCGATCACGGAGCACATCGACTTGCTGACCGGGGTCGGGGCCGATACGCGCTCGCACTACCGCGGGCAGCTGCGTTCGCACATCGCGCCTGCGCTCGGGGCTCTGCCCGTGTCTGCGGTGACCTACCGGCATGTGGCCGGGTGGGTGCGCGCGATGACCGAGAAGGGCCTCTCCCCCAAGACGATCGCCAACGTGCACGGGCTGCTGTCCGCGGCGATGACGACGGCCGTGCGGCTCGGGTACCGGGCGGACAACCCCTGTGTCGGCGTCGAGCTGCCGAAGTCGGTGGCGACGCGTGACGAGATGACGGTGCTGACGCGCGACGAGTTCGGGCTCCTGCTGTCGAAGGTCTCGGCGCACTACCAGCCGCTGGTACTGACACTGGTGGCGACCGGGCTGCGCTGGGGCGAGGCGACGGCGCTCACGGCCGGGGATGTGGACCTGTCGGCACGGCCGGCGACGGTGCGCGTGACGAAGGCGTGGAAGCGGGATGCCGACCGGCGCTGGTACGTCGGGCCGCCCAAGACGAAGCGCGCACGGCGGACGGTGTCGCTGCCCGACGACCTGGTCGACGTGCTGCTGCCACTCGTGGCCGGCAAGGCGCCCGACGAGCTGCTCTTCACCAACACCGTCGGCTCGCAGATCTCGTCGTCGCGCTTCTGGACGACGACGTGGACTCCGGCGCTCGACGCCGCCTGCAGCCCGCGGCTCGCCGACGGCTCCCCCGACCCCGACGCACCACGACTGACCAAGCGGCCGCGCGTGCACGACCTCCGCCACACCCACGCATCGTGGATGATCGCCGCCGGGACGGACCTCTTCGTTCTCCAGCGTCGCCTGGGCCACGAGTCGATCACCACGACAACGGAGACCTACGCCCACCTGCTCCCCGACCAGCAGCGCGCGGCCGCCGACGCCGCGGGGCGTGCACTCGGCGGATTGGCGTTGCGCCGCCGTGGGGCCGATCTCGGTCGCTGGTAGACCAGGCGGGTCAGGCCGCGAACGGCGCCCCACACACCAGGCAGTACAACCGCGCGGTGGCTGCCTCGGGAACCTTCACCGGCTCATTGGGGTGGCACGGCGGCTCGACGATGATCATGTCGTCGGGCTCGACCAGCGGATCCGGGGTCGGTGTGCCAAGACCGAAGTCGGCGTTCTGCCTAAACGTCACACCTCTGATGCCTCTGAACGCGTCGCCGATGGACTCCCTGATCACGCGATCGATCTCGGGCGCAGCCACTCCTTGCATGTACGCCAGTTGCGCTGGCGTCCACCACGAATCACAGCCAGCCGGTACACCACAGAGCGGGCAGAAGTACTGCTCAGCTACCTCGGCATCCGGATCGCCTTCATCGTGACTGAACCACTTGAACTCCCCCTCGCAGGTAGGGCACTCGCGTCGGAGGAACCCGTCGCTGTCGAGCGGGATGCTCACCGGGACGCTGAAGTCGTCCATGGCCTATCCGTTCAGATCTAGGAAGACATCCTGGGTGAAGATCGCGCCGGCGTCTGTCCGGGCCGACACGGACACGTCGAACGCGGCGGTCCCCTGCCTGCCGCCCAACAACCGGCTCCGGTTCATGACGTCGATCGTCACTGACTTTCCACCGCCAGGGATCTTGGGGATGCCCTCATGGCGCATGAGATCAAGCGCCGCATCCTCGGGAACTGAGAGCGTCACGTCGTAGGCGACCTCGGTCCCCCGGTTGACGATCTGCAGCTTGTCGACATGGTTGCCGCCCCTGCTGAAGTACTTGACGTCGAAGTCAATCGGTGGGCGGATCGTTGTTGCGGCGGGAACACGGCGCCCCAGGGGCAGTCCTTCGCCGGGGGGACTCGGAGCCGTGAAGTCCCCCGCGGAGTGCCAATCGGTACCGCTGAGGTTCACCGCACAACCAGCCGTCTCGAGACGCTTGGCCAGTTCCTGGCGACGCTTGAGGTCGTTGGAGAGCCTCACGACGTGGCGCCCGGCGACGTCGCTGAACGGACGGACGGAGCCCACTTCGACGAGCACAGTACGGCGTGCATCGCGGCCCAAGGCCATTCCGGCTTCGAACAAGACGTTGGGGCGTGCCTGCGGAGCCGGGGCGATCTCGGGGTCGTCCGCACCGCTCCCGTACCGCGGTTGAAGGTAGGCGACCTCGTCAGGCGTCAGGAGGACGACGACGGCAGTCGCCCGGTCGAAGGCCACGTCCAGGACCTGCCCGATGTACGGCGACCCATCGCCGGTCCACTCGACTGCCGTCGTCCACTCCATGGGCGAGAGATCGATGCTCCGCAAGAAGTCGAACATCGACCGTCGCAGCGCCTCATTGCGCCCATGCACCACGAACACCTGGCGCCCGCCCGCCGCAGGACCTCGCTCGTCTTCCCGAGGCATGGCACCGACGCTAGCGCGCTGACCAGAGCCGGGTAGCGCGCCCACACCGCTCACCGCCGCATCGCGCGCTAGGTAGTCCGCCAGATCTCGCACGCCGCGGAAGGGGCGAAGGCCCTTTCTGCGGAGAAGGATCTTCCAGTCCCCTTCACCCTGACCTTTCGAGAAGCCCAGCCATAGCCCGCCCACGGTCTCCCACAACAGGGCCTGGCGCGCGAGCATGCTGGCGCGCCCCGCCGCCGGCAGTCTCACGTGTCTAGCAAGGTCTTCTGGGGTCAGCAGGACGTCATCCGAAGGAGGGCTGTCTTGCGCCAGCTGAGCGGCATAGCGAACGCCCTCGACGAAGATCGCCGCGTCCTCGGCTGCCTCCGGGCACTGAGCAAGTCCCTCGATGGTCAAGGCGATCTTCTGGTCGTCGGGCGGTTCATGTGCGCCCGCGCCCCAGAGAAGCCGCCGGTCGAGCTTGCTGACCTCCCCCCACGGGTCTTCGAGGCCCAGCGTTCGGTCAAGCTCGTAGTCGACCTCGCTCCAGGTCGGCCACCGGTCATGCCGCGTAAATAGCCGAAAGATGGCCTCAAGAATCTGCTGGGCCCCAGCCACTCCTCCCCCTCCACCCAATGGCACGTACGGCTGCAAGTGCGGGCTCCACCGGAGGCCTTGCCGCCGTTGGTGATCTTCCCTCACCTACCCGACATGGCGCAGCGGTCCCGCGGGCTCCTCTTGCTCGCAGCAGCCGCACCGGCGACTCGATGCGCTCGACCCGGCCGAAAGTCCCCTGTTACGTTCCCCCCGACGTCGGTCGACAGAATATGTCGCCTGTGCGACTATTTATGGATGACGCAGATGGCCACGAGTGCTGCGGCTGAGCGGCTGGGTGTTTCCCAGCGCCAGGTGCAGCGTCTCATCGAAACCGGACGGTTGCCGGCGACGCGCACGGCGGGTGACGTGTGGGTCGTCGACGCTCTCGCCGTCAACGCTTTGGCCCGAACGCGTCCCGAGCGGGGTCGTCCGTGGTCCCCAACTACGGCCTGGGCAGCGCTGTGGCGGCTCTCCGGCCTCGACGTCGACTGGCTCGACAGGCGCACGGCCAGGCGTCTTGACGACCGGCTCGCGTCCATCGACGCCGAGGAGCTCGTGCACGCGGCCCGACGCCGCGCATCAGTCCGCCGCTACCGGGCGAGCGAGTCGTTCCTCGCTGAACTCGACGCGTCCGTCATCCGCACCGGCGCCCGTGCGACGGAGCCGTCCCGGTTCGCCCTGGACCGGGACCTCAGTCGCGTTGACGGCTATTGCACGAGTGAGGTCGCGGCTCGGCTGGTACGCGACTTCCACCTCGCTGAGGATCCGCGCGGGAATGCCACCCTGCGGGTAGCCGCCGCGCCGAGCTCGGTCATGGAGGGACGGGACACGATGCCCGTCGCCGTCATCGCGGCAGACCTCGCAGAGTCGCTCGAGGTCAGGGAGCGGTCGGCTGGCTTCCGCGTGCTCGAGGAACTGCTGCGATGACGACTCTGCGCGTCATCGCACCGCCTGGCGGATGGGCGCCACCGTGGCCCGTCGTCATCGAGATCGCCTCCGTGCTGCCACCAAGGTCGTGGGTGCTCGTCGGCGGGCTCATGGTGCAGCTGCATGCGCGGGCGGCCGGCGTCGAAGGGGTCCGCCCGACGCGTGACGTCGACGCGCTCATCGATGTCATGGCCGCTGGCGTCAGCATGGCCGGAATCACAGGAGCGCTCACGGCCCGCGGATTCGCGGTCGTCGAGCCCGGCTGGCCAGAGTCACCGGTCCACCGTCTCCGGCGCGATGGCGACGTCATCGACGTTCTCGTCGCCGACCACCTGCCAAGGCACGCCCAGCCGCGCCTGCACCGCCGTCCCGTCATGGCCATTGACGGCGGCGCCCAGGCCCTCGCCCGCACTCAGCAGGTCGTCATCGAGCACGAAGGCGGCACGGTCGAGGTGGCGGTGCCGGACCTGCTCGGCGCCCTCGTCCTCAAGGCGGCCGCGCACATCGCCGACCGGCGGGATCGAGAGCGGCACCTCAGGGACGCTGGGCTCCTCGCATCCCTGATCGCTGACCACCGACGCGAACTTGGGCGCCTCCAAGGCTCCGATCGCAAGCGCCTGCGTCATCTCGCGGAAGCGCTCAGCGACCCTCTCGACGACGCATGGCTCCTGCTGCCCGATGACGCGCGCCAACGCGGCCAGGACACACTGCGCATCCTCTCCACATACCCCGCCCGAGCCGCGGCCCCGGAACCACGCTACTAGGGGCGCCGGCTACTTGGCCGTGCCGATCCAGGCGAAGAAGTCCTCGGCAGAGAAGACGGGCTTCTCGAGCTCCTTGGCCTTGCGGGCCTTTCCTGATTGCGTACCCACCTCGGCCACCACCAATGCGTCGCACCTCGACTTCGTCACGGATGACACGGGCACGAGGCCGCGGGCAGCGGCAGCCGCGTTCATCTGATCCCGATCCCAGGTGACGCCACGGGCGTCGACGGCGGTGCCGGTGAAGCACACTCGCGCTCCCCGGCAGAGGACTTCGTCAATGGCGCCGCGGCCCACGGTCGTCGCGGCCACGATGGCGTCGACGACCGCGATGCCCAGCACGCCCTCGAGCACGCGCAGTCGGGCGAGCAACTCGGCGGGTAGCGCGGTGGTCCGCGCAGCGGCCGCCATCAGGCGCTCGGCGACGACGTCGCGTACAACGGCCGCCACCGCGGCGTCCGCAGTGGCACCCGCCCCGACGGGAAGTGAAGCCCGCCCGAGGAGCACACCGCTCAACAGGCGGCTCGTGTCCATGAGCGCGGACAGCGTGGGCATCGCCGCGCTCGCCGGTGCCTGAGCGTCACCGTCGCGAGTGAGGAGGTACGCCGCGCCCGATGTCGGCCCAACGTCATCCTGCTCATCGAGGCTGCTCGCGTCGAACACGGAGCCGCCCGAGGCGTCGATCCCCGTTCGCTGCGCCACCCGCATCGCGGCGCGAGCGCGGGCGAGCGCCGTGGGCTCGGCCAACGCCTGTCGCTCTTCGGCCCGGAGTCCCGTTGGGGGGATCTCGATGCCGAGCGGCAGTGGCACCACGAGCCCGAGCCGCTTGAGCTCGAAGTCGATGAGCGAGAGTGTGTCGTCGATCTCCAGCCCGACTGGCACACAGCCGTCAAGCAGGGGCGCGATGGCGAACCACACCTCCGCCAAGGTCGGCGACAGAAGCACGTCGTCGACCGTGACGCCGTAGGCGGTACGGGCATCGTCAAGGTCCCGCTGCGGGTTGACGAGCGTGCTGATCGCGGAGCCGTCGTCGAACGCGACGGCCAGCTCGACCGGGCGGGGCCGTGACATGCGCCCTTCCATGCCAACGGTGAGGATGCTGATGGCGCACAGCCTCAGGGTGCGATCGGGCGCCGTGGACGCCCGGAGGAACCGCAAGACCCGTCGGTCGGTCTTCAGGTCCTTGGGCAGCACGGGCCGCGTGAGCACGAGCCCGTCCATCGACGTACAGCGGCTCAGCGCCACGTACACCTGCCCGTAGTCGAACGCCCCGCCCCGAAGGTCGACGACCAGCCGGTCCATCGTCTGGCCCTGGCTCTTGTGGATGGTGATGGCCCAGGCGAGCTTCAGCGGGAGCTGCGTGTAGGCGCCGACGACCTCACGTCGCAGGGTGCCGCCGTGGATGACAGGACGCGTCGCCTCCCAGGTGTGAGGCCGCACTTCGGCACTCGTGCCGTCCCGGAACTCGACCTTCACGGCGAGCCCGTCGTCGTCGTGCCAGAGCTCGGTGACCTTGCCGAGCGTCCCGTTGACCCAGCGGTCCGCGGAGTCGTTGTTCAGCAACATGACCTGGGCGCCGACCTTCAGCTCCACGACCTTCTCGACCGGCGGGTCGAACAGACTCAGATCCCCGGACTCAACCGCGACGTGCACGACGCCGTCCCCGGGCAGGCGCTCGAGGTGCTGCCGGTTGCGTGCCGTGACGACCCTGTTCGTCGGAGCGAGAGTGAGCCAGAACTCGTCGTCGGGCGGCTCGAACTCCGCGTCGGTGCGCGCGTTCAGCTCCGTCCGGGCGCGCTCGACCAAGACGCCCTCGCGGACGGCGTTCAGCAGACCCGTGAGCCGCTGGTCCCCGAGCTGCCGGAACACCGTCGTCAGGGCGACAGTCGGGAAGTCGTCACGGGAGAACCGGTCGGCCGAGAAGAAGTAGGGCGTGGCGTATCGGGTCTCGAAGAACTCCTTCTCGTCCTCGGGTACGACTGGCGGCAGCTGGAACAGGTCGCCTACCAACACCACCTGGACACCACCGAATGGGGCGCCCCGTCGCGGGCCGAACCGCTCGAGCGCCGCAACGAGCATGTCGAACAGATCGGCACGCACCATCGAGGCTTCGTCGAGGATGAGCGTGTCCAGTGAGGCGAGCGTCGCGCCGAAGCGGCCGGGGCGGTAGTCACCGTCCAGCACTGCGCCCAGATCCGTTGTCGCTGTGAAGCCGAAGAGCCGGTGGATCGTATAGCCGTCGACGTTCAATGCAGCGATACCTGTTGGCGCGGCCACGACCACGCGCCTCTTCGTCGTCGCCATGAAGTGACGGATCAGGGTCGACTTGCCTGTGCCGGCCTTCCCGGTGAGGAACAGGTTGCGCCCCTCGTCGAGCAGTGTCAGGGCATGCCTGAACTCGTCCGTGATGATGATCGGTGCGTCAGCCATCACCGGCTCCGTCGCCGCGTGAGCGTCCACCGCAGCTCGCTCGTCACCTGGCCTCGCACCAGCTCCACCCTCTCCACGCCCCAGGGGGACGCGAGCAACATAGCGACGGGAATGATCCCCCGGAGGAAGAATCGACGCCAAGCACGCGCCATCCGGCGACGCAGGGCGTCATCGTCCCCGTCAATGACGATGACGATGACGCATGCGCAGACGGCGCCCGGGAGGCAGACACCGCCTAGAACAGCCGCCCGTCCCCCTGCACGTGCGGCCGACGCCGATGAGCGCGCACCGACTTCGCCGTCGGGCCGAGTGCCGTCAGGTCCGATGACGCCGCGGCGGCCGGAGCCCGAGCGTCATCGGCCACGCCGCCATCGACGGTGTACAGCGCGACGAGGGCGTCGACGTGCTCGGGCAGCAGCCGGATCCTGCCCTTGGCCAGGCGCAGGTGCGGGATCCGCCCGCGTCGCGCCTGCTCGCGCACCCACCACGGCGACATCCCCAGGGTCTTGGCGACCTCCTCGGGGGTCAGAGTCACGTACTCGGTCATCGCTGCACCGCCCTTCTGCTCGCTTTCACCGACAGGTATGCGGAATGCCGGAGAAGATGTGGTCAACGCCCGAACTGCTGTGGATCACGGGGGTCCTGGCGGATCCCGTGGGCACCGCTCACATCGCCGAAGCGCTGACGGGCACCCTGCCGACTGATCCCCAACGCCCGCCCGACCTGCGCCCAGCTGGCCCCATCGACCCGCAGGTGGGCGACGGCGATCTCGACCTCCTCCTCGAGCCCATCGACCACGCGCCGAGCCTCCGCGCGCGCAGCAGCGAGCTCCCTCAAGTCGGCAAGTGCGTCCGTCACCCGCGCCGCAGCCCGCCAGGCGACGTCGTACTCCTGCAAGCCGCCGACGACGCCGTCGGGTGCCACCTCGGGCGCCTCCGGGCCCGTTGAGGCAAGCGGTACGACAGCGATCCCGAATGCCGCGCCCGACGACGGCACGGGCCTCCCTAGCCGGTCCACGTGCCGGCTCGCCCGGACCCGACTCCCCTTGCCCATGGCGCCCCCTTCTCCCTGCTCCTGCCTGCGCTGCGACCCGACGGCGTGGGACTCCACTACCTCTAGGTCTGCGACAGCAGACGAGGGCGAAGTCGGTCACGCACACGACGCCAGACTCCTCACGCCCGATAGCCGGAGCGATGACGAATTGGCGTCGCCGCCGATGACGGGAAGCAAATGCGATGACGGCGCTCCTGGGCACCGGCCTCGTCATCACATCGGTGGCGCCTCAGCGCCCGTGGACCCGAGCGATCAGTGCGGCCGCGGCCTCCGTCAGCCGGGACGGCCCGAGCGAGTGAGGCCGAGCGGTGCCTGCATGAGCGAGGGGGTCAAACCGCGCTGCGGCATCCTGGCGGCGCTATGGCCTGGGCTGATGGCCGAGCTCGCAGGGCAGATTTCGCACGTCATCGCTGTTCGACGCCCGCTGGGCAAACACCTGCACGTCGTAGGACAACGCTCCTCCTCGAGCCGCTCGTGGTCGTAGGGCGCGGTACTCCGTCCAAGAACCGCCGGCCGACTGAGCGAGGACACGTCGCACGGCGGCAACCAGGGTTGTCGAGACAGGGACGAAGAGGACCGGACTCCTCTGGCACCGCCGGCAACCGCAGTTGCCGCACGAGATCTCAACCACGACGCAGCCGCCGGCGAACGCTACCGACTGCCGCCACGGCGAGGCACTGACTGACCTGCGCGAGACCGAAGCCGACCGCCGTTCACACAATGAGGACCCGCCGTCGCCCCTTGAGTGTCGGCATGCGCACCAGCCCGAGACAGGAGCGCATCGCCCAACCACGGTCTCGCCAGCGGCGTGTCATATGGACAGCCAGGCCGGTGCCTGCCAATCTCTGCCCAGGCACCGTGAGCGGGCGTCACGTCGATTAAGGAACACAATGGCCAGCGAATCTGATGTCAACGTCCGTTCCTTTAGCATCCAGCAGATCTACGACCTTTACCGGCGCGACCGTTTCAGCGTTAACCGCCGATATCAGCGGAAACTCGTCTGGAGCGTGGAAGAGAAGCGCCGATTGATCGACTCTGCGATGAAGCAACTGCCGATCCCGCTGTTCCTTGTTGCGGAGAAGACGGGGGAGGTCCTCAGTGAGTTTGAAGTCATCGACGGGCTCCAGCGACTCAACGCAATAATCTCGTTCATCGAGAATGAGTATGGAATCGACGGTGGTTACTTCAACCTGGAAGCCCTCGCCGACACGAAAGACCTCAAGGACCGAGGTGAGCTCGCGCAGCGGGAACCAGTGCTCGGTCGCGACGACTCGCGGCGCTTTACCAACTACACCACGGCCCTCTCCGTGTTCCGAAGCGACAGCGCCGAGGTCATTGATGAGGTGTTTCGCCGCATCAATTCGAGTGGCAGGAAGCTGTCCTCGCAGGATCTTCGGCAAGTCGGATCGATGTCGGGACTCGCGTCACTCGTTCGGGAACTGTCCGCGCAAGTTCGAGGCGACGCATCCCGTACCGATCACGTTCCTCTATCAGCCATGTCGCGCCTCAGCATCTCCAACAACGACCTGAAGTACGGCATCGATGTCGACTCCATCTTCTGGGTCAAGCAGGGGATTCTCAACCGGGAACTGGTTCGCTCTTCGCGAGACGAGGAAGTCGTCCTTGACCTCCTTGGCGACATACTGAGCTCCACGACACCCACTAGCAGCGCCAAAGCTCGGGACGCATTGTTCAACTTCACCAGCACAGACAACGCCGAACCGACAAAGCAGTCGGTCGAAGTCGAGTCCGCCATCCTCGCCCGCACCCCTGACGGGGTGCGGGAGGACTTTGAACGGGCGTTTGACGAGCTTCGGCGGATCATCGACGCGGGCGGCGAAAGGTTCTGCGACCTTATCGGGATTGGCTCAGGAAATCCGATCCCGCGGTACTTCCACTGCGCATACATGGCCGTGTTCGAACTCACCGTCGAGGATGGGCGGGAGTTTAGCGACTACGCACTTGCCGCGAACCAGATTCGCGGCAAGTACAATCGCTTCGGAGTACAGGGAAGTGGCGGCGACTGGAGTTCGGCAAACAAGCTCGATGCGATCGGGGCGGTCAAGTCGCTGCTTCATCGCGCAACGGTCGCCAGTGCCAACGGGGCGAGTGCCACACACGGGCGAGCTTCTTTCGTGGAAAGGGTGCTCTCGAACAGCCGAGTAGAGCACCAGTTGTTCGAGTTGAAACAAGGCTTCTTGCTTCTTGAGCCAGGAGCGTCCGATTCGAAGCCCATGGTTCAGAAGATCGCACGGACCGCGACGGCGATTGCCAACACGGCGCCACCCACACCCGGGTTCATCGTTGTCGGGATCGCCGAAAAGCGAGGCGACGCCGAACGAGTCCTGGAGATCGACGGAGTGCCTTCGGTCGCTTACGCGGAGTTCAACGTTGTCGGACTCTCCCGCGAGGCAAGACGCGTCGCAAACCGGTCGCTGGCCGACTACTGGGACTCGGTCGTTCGTCAGCTGCGGATGACAGATGGGCTTGACCCCGAGTTGGCTCAGTCGCTCACGAACAAGATGCACCTCGTGCCGTACCACGGCCTCGAAGTTGCCGTGATCGAAGTGGTCCCAGGCACTCGGCCCTACTTCTTCGGCACTGAACTCCTGGAACGAAGCGGCTCCGAGACCGTTGTGGTACCGCAAGCGAACTACCACTCGGTGTACCAGCGGTTCGCCGCGGCGGCCGGCGTGACGGCCTAGGCCCAGTGCTGGAGACGACGCGGGGGGCACGACCCTAGTCACGGCTGGACTGGCGATGGCGAAGGGGCCGACGCCCACCGTGCTGCTTCCGGCATATGCACGAGCGGCTCCTTTGGCTGCCTTCAGCCGTCGCCACAGAAGAGCCGGTAAGCCCTTGCGACCCCGGAACCCGCTCCGGGCGCTTGCGTTGACGCCGTCAACAGCCAAGGCCGACTGAACCGTCGCCACCGATGGCGTTCCGCGCGCTCCCGCAGATCAGGGCCCTGCACCTCTAGTTCGCAACACATCCCGACGGGTTCGATTCCCGCCACCTCCACTGTGCAACCGAGCTGGTGAAGCCCGGTTGACGGCCGGACCGCAAGGTCCGTGCAGATCGAAGGCCGCCGCCCCGCGAGGGGCGGCGGCCTTCGTGCCTGCGCTGGCGGACCGGTCGCTCGCCCCAGCCTCGGCGAGGGCTGCGTGGAAGATCTGCCGCGGAAAGCGCGGGAAAGCTTCCACACAGCAGCGCCACCTGGGGCCGAACTGCCACCGGAGCCTTGGGCTGCCGGTCAGCCGCTCAGGCGACCCCCGCGGCCTCCGCCTCGAGCCGGCGGCGGTCCAGCAGGGCCGTCCACCGGCGTCCGGAGTTGATGACGCCCTCCTTCTTCCAGCGGCTCATCACCCGCGACACCGACTCCGGCGTCGACCGGGCGAGGCCGGCGAGGTCCGCGCGCGACAGCGGGACCTCCAGCAGCACGCCGTCGGCGCCGCGGTCTTCACCGAGCTTGTCCGCCAGGCGCAGCAGCGCCGTCGCGACCCGCTGCGGGACCGTGTCCGTCGTCTGGCCGCCGATGTCGGCGTGGGCCCGGGCCAGGCGCGCCGCGACGTCGTCGAGCACCCGCAGCCCGACGCGCGGGTAGGTGGCCAGGACCTCCCGGAACGCGTCCTGGTCGATGCGCAGCGCACACGTGGCGACCAGCGCGGACGCCGACTGCAGGTGGTACGGCTCCCCCAGCGTCCCCATCGCCCCGAACAGCTCCCCCGGCACGAGGATGTCGGTCACCGTCTCCGTCCCGCCGGCGGTGACCTGGGCGACCTTCACGCTGCCCTCGGCCACGACGTACAGCGCGTCCGCGGGGTCCCCCGCGTGGTAGATGTACCCGTCCGCCGGCACGGACATCGTCCGCATGCGCCTGTCGATGACGTCGAGCTCGGCCTCGCTCAGCCCGCGGAAGTAGGGCGCCCGCGCGAGCACGTACATCCGCACCGGGCGCGGGCACTGGTGCGGCAGCGTCACCTCCCGCAACGGGATGGTGCGCCGCCCCGCTGCCGACGGCGGGCTCGGGTGGCTCACGCCGCCAGAGTAGCCCGACGCGCGGGCGTCGTCGCAGGTCAGCGACCTTGCGGCAGATTGACGGCCGTCATGTTGCCGCGCGGGGACCCCTCGTACGTTCGACGCAGACCCGAGGGAACCCCCCGACGACCGGACGAAGGACGTGCACCATGACCGCGACCCCCGCCATCACCCACTCGGTCTTCCGCGCCGAGGGCTTCAGCTGCCCCTCGTGCGTCACCAAGATCGAGAAGCAGGTCGGCCGCCTGCCCGGCGTGCAGGACGTCGCCGTGAAGTTCGCCTCCGGCCGCGTCGAGGTCGACCACGACGCCACCCTGGTCACGACCGACGACATCGTCGCCGCCATCGGCAAGGCCGGCTATCAGGCCACCCACTCGGCGTTCTGAGGAGCGGGCCGTGAACCACCGACGCCACCTCCGCAGCCCGTGGGCGATCCCCGCCGGCGCGGCGCTGCTCGTCGCCGGCGCCGCCGCGCTCTCGTTCGCGGCGGGCGCCAACCCGTTCACGGGAGGCCACGAGGCCGGCGGGGCCGCCGACGGCGCGGGACTGCTCCGCGCGTCCGACGGCGCCATGGCGGCCGCCGCCGTGCTGGCCGGGTACCGCATCGTCGTCCGGGCGGTGCGGTCCCTGGCCCTGCGGATGGTGTCGATCGAGCTGCTGGTGTCGATCGCGACCATCGGCGCCCTGGTCATCGGCGAGTACTGGGAGGCCGCCGCGGTGACCGTCCTGTTCGCCGTCGGGCACGCGCTCGAGGCCGCCACGGTCAACAGGACCCGGTCCGCGCTCGCCGAGCTCGTCGCCGTGGCGCCGGACACCGCGATCGTGCTGCGGGACGGCGCCCAGGTCGAGGTCGCCGCCGCGGCCGTCGCCATCGGCGAGACGGTGCTCGTGAAGAACGGCGCCAAGGTGCCCGTCGACGGCGTCGTCGTCGGTGGGACGGGCGCGCTCGACGAGGCGTCCATCACCGGGGAGTCCATCCCGGTGGAGAAGGTGGCGGGCGACCGCGTCTTCGCCGGCACCGTCTCGGCGGGCGGGTTCCTCCAGGTGCGCGCCACCGGCGTCGGCGCCGACACGACCCTCGCCCGGATCATCCACCGCGTGGAGGAGGCGCAGGACGCCCGGGCCCGCACGCAGACGTTCCTGGAGCGGTTCTCCCGTTGGTACACCCCGGGGATCATCGCGCTCGCCCTGGTCACGGGCCTGCTCACCCGCGACGTGGTGCTGGCGCTGACCCTGCTGGTCATCGGCTGCCCGGGCGCCCTGGTGATCTCGATCCCGGTGGCGATCGTCGCCGGCATCGGGCGCGGCGCCAAGGACGGCATCCTCATCAAGGGCGGGGAGTACCTGGAGACGTCGGCGCGGATCTCCGCCGTCGCCCTCGACAAGACCGGCACGCTCACGCAGGGCCGGCCGCAGCTGACCGACGTCGTCGCGCTGGATCCTGCGCTCACACAGGCCGACGTGCTGGGCTGGGCCGCGCGCGCCGAGGCCGGCTCCGAGCACCCGCTCGCCCGGCCGATCGTCGACGCCGCCGCCGCCGAGGGGCTGGCCGTCGTCGGCCTGCCCACCCACACCGAGCCCGTGCCGGGCAAGGGGATCATCGCCACCCTCGACGGCCGTCGGGTCAGCGTGGGCAACCTGCCGATGCTGTCCGCGGAGGGCATCGCCGACGACGGCGCGGCCACGGTGGTCGACCGGCTCGCCGCGGCCGGCCGCACGCCGATGGTGGTCACGCTCGACGGCCGGGTGATCGGCGTGGTCGCCGTGGCCGACCGCGTCCGGCCCGACGCCCGGGAGATGGTCGACCGGCTGCACGCGGCCGGCGTGCGCAGGGTGGTCATGCTCACCGGCGACGCGCGGGCGGTCGCCGAGGCCGTCGCCGCACAGGTCGGCGTCGACGACGTCCGTGCCCAGCTGCTGCCCGAGGACAAGCTGGCCGCGGTGGCCGAGCTGCGGGCCGCCGGGCACGTCGTCGCGATGGTCGGCGACGGGGTGAACGACGCCCCGGCGCTCGCCGCCGCCGACATCGGCGTGGCGATGGGCGCCGCCGGCACCGCGGTGGCGATCGAGACGGCCGACATCGCGCTCATGCGCGACGACCTGCGCTCGCTCCCGCAGGCCGTGTCGCTGGCCCGGCGGACCGTGCGCGTCATGCGGCAGAACATCGCGATCGCGCTGCTCACCGTCCTGGTCCTGCTCGCCGGGGTCTTCGCCGGAGGTGTCACGATGGCGATCGGCATGCTCGTGCACGAGGCGTCGGTGCTGGTGGTGATCGCGAACGCGATGCGCCTGCTGCGACGTCGCGCCGAGGTGGGCCGTCCCGGCGGCCGGCCCGACGCCGTCGAACCGCTGTCCGTGCCCGCCGCGGCGCCCACCGCCTGAACCGGAAGGAACGCCATGTCCAAGGTCTTCGTCTTCACCGCCTTCGGCGGACCGGAGCACCAGCAGCTCACCGAGCGCGCGGCTCCGGTGCCGGGTCCGGGAGAGATCGCGATCGCCGTCCGCGCCGCGGGCGTGAACCCGGCCGACTGGAAGCGGCGCCGGGGTGCGTTCGGGACCGACGGCGCGCTGCCGGTCGCGATGGGCCTCGAGGCGGCGGGCGTGGTGACGGCCGTCGGCGAGGGCGTCGAGGGGTTCGCCGTGGGAGACGAGGTGCTCGGCACCCCGGCTCGCGGGCTCGGCGCGTTCGCCGAGCACACGGTGCTCGACGCCGCGGCGAGCGTCGCCAAGCCCGCGGACGTGCCGTTCACGGACGCCGCGACGATCCCCGTGGCCGCCACGACGGCCTACGACCTGACCCACCAGGTGGAGATCGAGCCGGGCCAGACGCTGCTGGTCCTCGGCGCCGGGGGCGGCGTCGGGCTCATGGCGCTGCAGATCGCGAAGGTGCACAGGTTCCAGGCGGTCGGGGTCGCGTCGGATGCCAAGCGCGAGCTCGTCGAGTCCACCGGGGCGACGTTCGTGGCCTCCGGGCCGGGCGCCGCGGACCGCGTCCGCGCGGTCGCGCCGGACGGGATCGACCTGCTCGCCGACCTCGTCGGCGGAGACGCCCTGCGCGCCCTGGCGCCGTTGCTGAAGGACCCGAGCCACCTCGTCTCGGCGGCGGACCCGGCGACGGCCCGGGAGCTCGGCGGCTCCGGGCGGGTCCGCACGGAAGGCGTCCTGGAGAAGATCACCGGCGTGGTCGGCTACGGGCTGGTCAGCCCGAACGTCGTCGCGACCTACCCGCTCGACCGCGCCGCGGAAGCGCTGGCCCTGGTCGAGTCTGGCCACAGCGCCGGCAAGGTCGTGATCGTGCCCTGACCGCGGGTGCGGTCACTCGGGGAGGGCGAGGCCGCTCAACCACGCCTGCCAGGCCGGCTCCTCGCGCCGGACGTAGTCCGCGGCGTCGGGCGCGAAGAGGTACGCGCTGACGAAGGCCATGGCCTCGGCGTCGCCCATGGCGTGCACGGTCGCCTGCAGGAGGCCGGGCACCGGGCCCATCAGGCGGACGAGCGCGTCGCGCTCTCCGATCCGCTCCACGACGCCCGTCGTACCTCGCAGCTTCACCGGTGCACCCTGCGCGCCCAGGGAGAGCTCCTCGCGCACTGCCGACCAGAGCTGCTCAGCGGTGACCGAGTGCGTGGCGACCGCCTCCATCGTTGTTGCCCGCTGGCCGACGAAGTGCGCCAGGTAGAGCCGCAGCTTGTCGAACTGGGGCACCCAGCTGGCACCCATGTCGTCCCACCACTCCGCCTCCCAGGAGGCACCGGTCCCGAACCCGCTGCTGGTCACCCGCACCACGCAGGTGCCGCCGGACTGCGCCTCGACGACGAACTCCGAGGTCAGAGGGCTGAGCGCGTCCGCGTCCTGGCCCATGAGGGCCGCCCAGTCCTCCTGGTAGACGAGGCGATGCGGAGGCTCCCAGGCGGTGACGTGCCCGTCCGAGCCCATGTCGGGCCCCATGGAGAAGTGCAGGGCGCCGCCCTCGCGCTCCTCCAGCTCGGCGGGCAGGAACCAGGCGCTCATGCCTGCCGCCGTGGCGAGGGCCTGCCACACCTGCTCGGGCGTTCCCGGGACCTCGACGGCGAACTCGAGCCGGTACGGGACGGACGGGGTCGTCGTGCTCATGCGCTCTCCTCGGGTCGGGGGTGGGCGGCGACGACGAGCCGGTACGGCTCGCCGTCGTCGTGGTGGTAGCGGGCGGCAAGATCCAGCACAGCGGCCGTCGCCTCCTCGGCAAAGGCCGCGCGGTCGGCGGCCGACCGGAAGCCGATGACGGTGTCGACGGTGAAGGTGGGCACGCGCTCCCCCGGTTCGGCCGCCCGCCGGACCAGCGCACCGACCTCACGGACGAGCCGGCCGGCGAGGGCGACGAGGTACCCGGCAGAGAGCCGGTCGGCCTGGTGGCCCGGGTCCGCGCACGCCGCGCTGATCGCGGCCGGCGAGACCACGTAGGAGGCCGCCGACGCGCGGACGACCCGTTCCGTGAGCCCGCCGTGCCGGCGCTCCTCGGAGAGCTCGACCAGGCCGTGCGCCTCGAGCATCCGCAGGTGGTAGTTGACCTTCTGGCGCGGGAGCCCGACCCGCGCGGCGAGCGTCGCCGCGGACGCCGGGACGCCCAGCTCGCCCAGGAGCCGGGACCGGATGGGGTCGAGCGCGACCGCGGCCGCGGCCGGGCTCTCGATGACGTCGACGTCCTGCATGCCCTCAGTCCATCCTTGACAAGGATTCTTGTCAAGGGCCCGGCGACCACCCGGACGCGCTCACCCCGCCGGTTCTGCGCCCGCGTCGCCGCCGGTGCCGGGTGCCCTCGTGAGGCGCGCCGCCCGCACCGCGCGTCGGCGGTCGACCACGACGACGCCGCCGAGCACCGCCAGACCGACGGCCGCGCCGGCAGCCACGTCCGTGACGAAGTGGTAGCCGAGGTAGAGGCGGCTGCCGGCCACCAGCGCGATGCCGAGCACGGCGACCACGACCCACCACACGAGCGAGCGCACCGCGGGCCGCCGGATCCACAGCAGGTACCCCACGACCAGCAGGAACGTCGCGGTGCCGACCGTGTGTCCCGAGGGGAACGAGTACGTGGACTCCGAACCCGGCACGGACATGGTGTCCAGCGGTGGCCTCGGCCGCGCCACCACCGCCTTGGCCGTCAGAGAGAGCACGGTCGAGGCGACCATCCCGCCGGCCAGGAGGGTCGGCTGCCACCAGGAGCGCGTCACGAGCCCCCAGCCCGCGGCGGCGACGAGCACGACGACCGGCAGCACGCTCGGCCCGGTGACCAGCGACACGGCCGTGAGCACCGCCGTCACCGGCGCGCCCCGGGCCGCGACGAGCGTGCGCAGCACCGGACGGTCGGCCTCGGCCAGCCCGTCGCCGTCCGACACCGTGTGCAGGACCGCGAAGAACACCACGACGCCGGTGACGACCAGCACGAGCCCGATGACGACGGCGGCCCGCGAGTCCGGCTCGCGCAGCTCGCCGCGGCGCGCCCACAGCAGCCCGACCCGGGCGCGTACCCGGACGACGACGTCGCGCACGCGGCCGCCCCCGGCGCGCTCCCGTTCGCTCACCCCCGGATCCTCGCAGCGACGAGGGGACGCGGCGACCGCGCCGCGGCGTCCGTCAGTCGCGCGGACAGGTGCGCAACGAGGTGCCCCGGACGTCCGGGACGGCCCGCGCGGCGGCGTCCGCCGCCGTCGTCGCCGGGCCGTTCGCGCGAATGTCCTTGATCAGCCAGTCCATCTGCGCGATCTCGCGCTGCTGCGCCTCGATGATCCCGACGGCGAGCCGGCACACGCGGACGTCCTCGATCTGCGCACGCTCGGAACGGGTGATCGCGAGGGAGTGGTGCGGGATCATCGCGCTCATGAATGCGGTGTCGTCGACCGTCACCTGGCTCCGGTCGAGCGCGATACCGCCCCCCAGCAGCAGGACGCTCACGGCGACGATGGCGACGTTCGCCTTCGCGTTCTTGTACATGTTCAGCATCCAGCCGAGCATGACCAGGCCCATCGTGCCGCCCATGGTCACGGCCATGAACACCCGGCTCTGACTGAACCGGACGTCGCTCCACTGCCATGAGCCGACGAACATCACCGCGTACATGACGACGATCGCCGTCAGGATCATCGCGGCGAACCGCAGGTACATGCCCGTCATGTGATCACCGCGCTCGCTCGCGCCCTCGCGCCGCGCCATCGCTGCTCCTCCCCACGTGGACTCCCGACGCTACGGAGGAGGTCATACGACTGCACCTCGAGGGGGCCAAGGGCCGGCGTCCGAGCGGTCAGCCGACGACGACCCCCAGGACGACAACCGCACCCACCGCGACCATCCCGCCGGCCAGTACGGCGATACCCGCCGCCGCGCCCGCGCGCAGGCGAGGCACCCTGGTCGCGAGCGTCCGCCCTCCGGCCGTGGCCACGACGAGCCCGAGCGTGGTGGTGAGCGCGAAGAGCGCAGACGGCGCACCCACCGCGATCGCCACAGGTCGGCCGGTGAAGTCCGTCTCGAACGCCTCGGCGGCGAACCCTGCCGTGAGGAACAGGACGGAGGCCCACGCCGCGGTCATCGCACACAGCGGCACGATCCACACCCAGCACAGCCGCCGCGCAGACCGAGCGACACCGACGGCCCGACGCTCCTGTGCGGAGGCCGCCGAGGACGGTGCGTTCGGTGACGCGCTGGCAGTCACTGCGCGAGTCTGACGCCGTCGCGCAACGCGCGACCCACATCGCGGCGCACCTGCCCGAGCTCTGCACCATTCCTGCACGAGACATCACCGCGCGCGTCGAACGTCCGCGCTCACAGCGGGTGTTCACCCGGGCGAAACACTCGCGCGATACTGGACGGGCCCCGCCGCGCCGACGAATCCTCGATCAGGAGGGTCGATCATGGGCGAGCTCTCGCAGGCCGAGTTCCACGCCTTCGCCATGCGTATCGCCCAGCGCGACGCGCCCCGGACGCTCACGTGGGTGGGCACCGTCGTCGTCCTCTTCGCCCTCGTGAACATGGCGGTGCCACCGTCGACACCCCCCGGCGACTTCGCGGGACTCCTCGGGACGGCGGTCTTCATGGCCCTCCTCGGCCGGGCGCTCCGCCATCCGCGTCTGCCAGCCGGCGCCACGCCGTGGCTCTTCTGCGGGTCGATCACGATCGTGATGGCCTACCTCCTGCGCGTGTACGTCGTGGAGCACGACGCGACCGACCTCACGTACGTGCTCATCGGCGTCACCGCCTACGCGCCGCTGTCGTTCGCCTGGCTCCCCTACCTGACCTCGAGCGGGCTGATCTTCGCGCTCACCGCCCTCGCGATGGCCGACCAGCAGCAGGCAGACCGGGGCGACTGGCTCGTCGCCTTCGCGGCGGCCATCACGCTCGGTGGCGTGCTGCTCGCCCTGCGTCTGCGGCTGCTGCGTGAGCTCGCCGAGGCCGAGGCGGAGATCGCCCGTCGCGGCACGACCGACCCGCTCACCGACCTGCTCAGCCGGCAGGGACTGACCGCGCGGGTCCCCGACATCTGGGGCCGCGCACACCGGAGCGGCGTACCCGTGTGCGTCTGGTTCCTGGACGTGCGAGGGCTCAAGCGGGCCAACGACGACTACGGCCACGAGTTCGGCGACGAGGTCCTCCGCGACACCGCCCGCGCGCTGCGCGTGGCCGTGCGCTCGGAGGACGTCGTCGTGCGCTGGGGTGGCGACGAGTTCGTCGTCCTCGGCGTGGGCTCCGACGCCGACGCCGACGCCCTGCACGACCGCGTCGTCGCCGCGGTCGCCGCCGACGGGCGTGCCCGGCGCGACTGGTGGAGCGGGGACGTCACGGTCGGTCTGGCGACGGCGCTCGCCGACGCCGCGTCGTTTCCCGAGCTCCTCGAGCTGGCCGACCAGGACATGTACCGCCGCCGGCGCACCCGCACCGAACCGCCGTCGTCCGACGTGGCGCCCTGACGGCCCGGCCGGAACCTCCGGCCATCGCGACCGCGGGGCCGGGGAACGCGGGCGCGCGCCTCGCGTCCCCCGCCCGGTGGCCGGCTACCGCTGGAGCGTCAGCAGGCCCGGGCGGTACGGCAGCAGGCCGTAGTCGCCACCCGAGCTCGGGCTGCGGCCCTGGTAGAGGAGCTGGAGGTTGCAGGGGTCGACCGTCATCGTCTGGTCGGCGCTCACCCGCAGCAGCTCGCCGTGGCTGATGTCGTTCGTCCAGGTCGCGCCGCTGTTCGCCTTGCCCGCGAACGGGTTGGACTCGCTGGTCGCCTGCGGCGTCCAGCTGCCGCTGAGGCTGGTGGCCGTGAACGAGCGGAAGTACCGCCCCTGGGAGCCGATGGCCTCGACGATCATGAGGTACGTGGTCTGCCCCTGGAGCTTGTAGACCTGGACGGCCTCGAACAGGTTGTTCGTCGAGTCGCTCATGACGACGGTCGAGCTCGACCCGAAGCTGCCGGGGAAGTTCCCGATCGGCATGCTCGCCCGGTAGATCCGGCCGTTGTCACCGGCGAAGAACAGGTACATGTTCTGGCCGTCGCCGATCAGCGCCTGGTCGATCGGTCCGGTCGAGGAGTTCGAGATGCTGCCGGAGAACAGCGTCTGCGGCGCTGACCAGCTGTTCACGTTCGCGGGGTTGGTCGAGGTCCGGTAGGAGAACGCCGGCCCGCCCCACTGGTAGGCGAGCACCCACACGCTCTTCGGTGCGAAGTAGAAGAGCGTCGGCGCGACGGCGCTGAACGGCATCGCGTTCTGGCTCGCCGAGCTCATCTGGTTCCAGGAGCTGAAGAGCCCGAAGTTCATCGACCCCCACGAGGTGCCGAAGTCGTGCGTCGTCGCGTAGACGAGCTGCTGGCCGTTGTACGGAGCGACGGTGAAGTCCTTCAGGGAGGCCCAGCCAGAGCGCGGGTTCGCGAGCACGCCGCTCGACGACCAGCGGTACGTGCCGGGCAGGGCGCACGACGCCGGGTCCGTCGGCGTCGGCGTCGGTGTCGGCGTCGGCGTCGGTGTGGTCCCGCCGTCGACCCGCACGAGCTGCCACTGCTGGTTCGCGCCGCCCCAGCTCGTGTACTGCACGACGTTCGCGCCGTCGGCCGTCGAGGCCCCCTGGACCTCGATCGCCTTGCCCGAGTGGCGGCTGATGAAGGTCACGTAGTCGTTCCCGTTGTCCTGCACGCGGAACTGCTGGTTCGCCTGGTTGTAGTCGGTGTACTGGACGATGGCGCCCCCGTTGGCCGTCGACCAGTTGTAGACGTCGAGCACCTTGCCGGACAGCACCGAGCGGATCCGGTAGTTGCCGTTGCCCGAGTCGACGAACTGCCACTGCTGCTGCGCGCCGTCGTTGCGGCTCCACTGGGTGATCCGGGCGCCGTCGTTGGTCGCGAGGTTGTACACGTCGAGGGCCTTGCCGCTGCCCCGGTTGAGCAGCACGTACGTCGCGTTCGGGTCGATCGTCGCCGCCGACGCCGCCGGCGCCGTGGCCAGCGACAGGGCGCCGGCCGTCAGGGCCATGGCCGCCGTGACGAGCACGGCCGCCCAGTGGCGCCGACGCCCGCCCGGCCGGGCCCGCAGGTCCGCTCCACGTGCTGGTCTCATGCTGCTCTCCTTCGAGTCAGGCCGCCGCCAAGCGGGCCGGCCGCGGACGCGCGGACCGACGAGAGCACCGACCGGCGGGTGCCGTCCCGCCGCCCTCGCGCCCGCCCCCGGCGCGGAATGTGAGCCTTAACAATGCCCGCGCACGCACGCGCACCCGAGGGGCTGGGGCTGACCTAAACGGTTCGGGTCGCCTCGCTGTCAGACCCGCACCGACGGCCTCGGCGCTGCGCCGCGAGCCGCGCCACGGGCCTCGCTCAGTGCGCTCAGCCACGCGTCCGGGGCGCCCGGCGGGGCCGAGGCGACGATGCGCCCGTCGTCGTCCAGGGCGAGCCACCAGCCCGGCGGGACACCGGCCGGGAGGGTCCGCACGGTCTCCGTCCCGGTGCGCGGGTCCCAGGTCCGTCTCCGCTCACGGCTGCCCGACGGGCGCGGCCGAGCGCGCGCGGGCCCGACGAGCACGACGTCGAAGCCCAGCTGCATCACCTCGCGCATCGCGTTCCACTCCTCGGCGCGCTGGTGCCGGTCCAGCCGGTACCGCGGGTCGCGCTGCCACAGCGCGGCCAGCAGGTCAGGGTGCGTGCGCCGCAGGACGACGCTCTGCGCCCAGGCGACGGTCGCGGCCACGGCGAGCGCGGCCACGAAGACGGCCGCACCCGCCTTCGGGGAAGCGTCCGCCGCATCGAACAGCCCGAAGGGCATGCAGAAGGCTGCCATGGTCGCGAGCCACGCCAGGACCTGCTTGGACGTCCTGTGGACACTGATGTGGAGGGAGAACGCGACCGGGAGCAGCAGGAGCCAGATGGCGAAGTAGCCCTCGGGACCCGAGTCAGAACTCGCGCTGCGCGGCATCCCGAGCCAACTCCCATCAACCGGCCGCGGCGGCGGCGGAGCCGGGGGCCCGATGTCGGCGAGGACGAGCGCCATCAGGAGGATCGCGCCGGCGACCAGGAACACGGACAGGACCGCCGCCGCCCACTCACCGGGCCCCGGCCGGATGACCGGGATCGGCGGCAAGCCGCGCGGATCCATGGGGTCGGGCAGCCGCAGAGGTGGGCCGACGAATGGGTCGAGCACGACGGGCCCACCGTCCGGCCCGTCACCGCCGTCCCGTCCGTCGCCGCCGCCCGGTCTGTCGCGGCCCTCGCCCGGAGAGCCGCCCTCGCGCGGGACGCCGCCGTCGCGGTGCACGACGCCGTGCGGGGTGACCTCGACGCCCCAGTCCACGTCCTCCCAGGCCGGCGGCACGTCGTCGAGGGCCCGGTCGTAGGCCGCGCGCTCGGTCGGGTCCCGCAGCACCCGGTACGCCTCGAGCAGCTCGGCGAACGCGGCGGCGTCCCCGCCGACGTCGGGGTGCGTGGTGCGCGCCATCCGGCGGAACGCCCGGGTCACCTCGCCTTCGACGGCGTCGCGGGCCACGCCCAGGCGCTCGTAGTGGTTCACGACCCGCACGTCCGTGCGTGCTGGTTCACCGCGTGCTCGTTCACGACGTCGCGTGCAGGTGGCCGGCCACGCGCGCCGCCCCGAGGTCCAGCCCCACCTGCTCCACCGTCCACGGGACGCGCGCCATCTGGGCGACGTGGAACGCCGCGTCGGCTCCGGGGATCGGCGCGAGCGCACGCGCACCCAGCAGCACGACGGCGCGCTCGTCGCCCATGCGGAGCACGCGCACCTCCTGGCTCACCGGGAAGCCCTTCCGGGTGGCGCGCTGGAGGATCTGCCCGAGCCAGGTCGTCGGCGCGGGCACGAGCCGCTCGGCCGCGTCACGCACCACCTGCGGCAGGTAGCTCCACGCCTCGGCCGCCCCGCGGTGCTCAGGCTGCACGGCACCGAGCGCAGCACCCGCGGCGGACCCCGCCGGGACGCTGCACCCGTCGAACGCGCGCGCGAGCTCTCCGGCCACGGGCACGACGCCTCGACGGCGCCGGACGGGCGCCGCGACCGGCGCGACGTGCGTGCCGCGGTGCTCCCACGGGCCCGTCGCCTTCGGCCAGCGCGACGCCCTGGGCACCACCGGCCGCACCGCCTCGACCACGACCACGGCGTCCTCGTACACGCGCCACCCGACGGCGACCTCGACGAGCCCCGAGCTCTCCCATCGCAGCCGTGCGGACTCCACGGACTCCGCCACGACGGGCGAGGCGCGGTGCGCCGCGCGCCGCGCCGCCTCGGGCAGGTCCGCCCAGGTCATCATCCGGCCCTCGAACGAGATGCGTGCCGTGCTCTGCGCCGCCGGCGCGCCGCCTCCGTACGCGACGACGGCGCCGCGACGGGGCACCAATGCGTCCCCCACCTGCTCCACCCCCTGACCGGTCGCTGCCGCGAGGATCCGCCGCACCGACGACCGCCGCACGCGATCCTGGCGGTGCATGCTCGTGGCAACAAGGGCCGAAAGGGTCATGTGGACAAACCGGGCACGTCGACCACCGTGCGTGCTGCCCCGATCAGTTCGCGGCGCGGGGCCGGTCGTACCAGGCAGCAGCCCCGTGGAGAACCCGGCACCGCGACCCAGCATCGGACCACCCTCGAACGGAGACCAGCGATGACCAGCACCAGCACGACCCTCGAGGTCCCCGGCGCGACCCTCGCCTACGACGTGCACGGCCCGCTGCCGACCCCGGACGGCCCTCGGCCGCTCCTGGTGATCGGGCAGCCGATGACGGCCGAGGGTTTCGGCACGCTCGCCTCCCTGGTCCCGGATCGCCCCGTGATCACCTACGACCCGCGCGGCCTCGGCCGCAGCGTCCGCCACGACGGCGGGAGCGAGCACCGCCCGGAGCAGCAGGCCGACGACCTGCACCGGCTCGTCGAGCACCTCGGCGTCGGGCCGGTCGACCTCTTCGGCAGCAGCGGGGGCGCCGTGGCCGGGCTCGCGCTCGTCGCCGCGCACCCGGGCGACCTCGTCACGTTCGTCGCGCACGAGCCCCCCGTCATGGCCCTGCTGCCCGACGCCGACGCGGCGCTCGCCGCGAGCGCCCTGGTCACGCGGATCTACCACGAGCGCGGCTGGGGCGCCGGCATGGCGGCCTTCATCGCCATGACCTCGATCGAGGGCGAGGTGCCCGCGGACTTCGGCCGCGAGCTGCCCGGGCCCGAGGTGTTCGGCCTGCCCACCGAGGACGACGGCCAGCGCGACGACCCGCTCCTGTCCGGCACGTCGGCGCCGGTGAGCGCGTTCCGGCCCGACGTCGCCGCCCTCCGTGCGGCCCCGACGCGCGTCGTGCTCGCCGTCGGCGAGAAGACGGGCGACACGGTGACCGGGCGCACGACGGCGGCCCTCGCCGAGGCGCTCGGCGTCGGGCTGACGTCCTTCCCGGGTGACCACGGCGGGTTCCTGGGTGGGGAGTACGGCCAGGTCGGCGAGCCCGAGGCGTTCGCGGCGCGTCTCCGCGAGGTGCTCGCCGAGCACGGCTGAGAACCGCGGGGTCCACGCGGGTATTTCTTCCGGAATCGTCCTGACCTATGGTCGTCGGGCGGTCCCCCCGGCGAAGGAGACACCGATGGCCCCCGACCAGCTCACGTTCGACAACCCCGTCGAGCGTCACGCCCACCCCAAGCCGCACGCCCAGTGGCAGCCCCTGCCGGGCCTCGACGCCGAGCTCGACCCGAAGGCCGACCACGGCGAGACCTCCTACCGCGGCACCGGGCGGCTGCCTGGCCGCAAGGCCCTGATCACGGGTGGGGACTCGGGCATCGGCGCGGCCGTCGCGATCGCCTTCGCGCGCGAGGGCGCCGACGTCGCGCTCAGCTACCTGCCCGAGGAGCAGGTCGACGCGGAGGCGATCGCCGCCGTCGTGCGTGCAGAGGGGCGCACCTGCCTGCTGCTGCCGGGCGACATCCGCGACCGCGACTGGTGCCGCCGGCTCGTCGCGGAGGCCGTGGAGGGCCTGGGCGGGCTTGACATCCTGGTCAACAACGCGGCGCACCAGGTGTACCACCAGACCTTCGACGAGCTCGACGAGGCCGACCTCGACCGGACCATCCAGACCAACCTCACCGCGATGTTCTGGATCACGCGCGAGGCGCTCCCCCACCTGCCACCGGGCGCGACGATCGTCAACAGCACGTCGGTCCAGGGCTACAACCCGTCACCGATGATCATCAACTACGCCTCGACGAAGTTCGCGATCATCGGCTTCACCAAGGCGCTGGCCGCCGACCTCGCGCCGCGCGGGATCCGCGTGAACGCGGTCGCGCCCGGCCCGGTGTGGACGCCGCTGCAGGTCTCGGACGGGCAGCCGCCGGAGAAGCTGGACGGGTTCGGCGACTCGTCCTGGCTCGGGCGCACGTCCCAGCCCGTGGAGCAGGCGCCCGCTTACGTGTTCCTGGCCTCGCCGGAGTCGAGCTTCGTCGTCGGCGAGGTCATCAACGTCAACGGCGGCGCGAACGTGCCGTGAGGCGCGCCGACCGCCCGTGACACACGCCCCCATGGCCTCGATCCTGCTGACCTCGATGCCGTTCGCCGGGCACGCCCGCCCGATCCGCGCCGTGGCCGGCGAGCTGGTGCGCCGGGGGCACGACGTGCGCGTGTACACCGGGCGGTCGTACGTCGCGCTGTTCGAGGAGGTCGGCGCGCGGGGCGTGCCGTGGCAGGCGGCGCCCGACTTCGACGAGCGCGACTACGCCGCGACGTTCCCCCGCATGCAGGAACGCAAGGGCGCCCGCCAGCTGCTGATCAACCTGGAGGACCTGTTTCTCGGCACCGCCCCGGCGCAGGCCGAGGACCTGCTCGCCGCCCACGACGACCAGCCCTGGGACCTGCTCGCCGGTGACCCGATGGCGCTCGGCACCCGCTTCGCCGCGGAGCGTCTCGGTGGCCGATGGGCCACGGTCTCCCCCATCGCCGTCTGGCTCCCGGGCAAGGGCATCCCGCCGACCGGGCTCGGACTCACGCCGCGCAGCGGCGTCGTGGGGACGGTGCGCGACGCCGTGCTCGGCGCCGCCTCGCGGGCTGCCGGCCGGTCGCTCGCCCGCGTGTACCAGCGGACGCGGCGCGCCGCGGGCCTGGCGCCGGACCGCGAGTCGTTCGCGACGCTCTGGTACTCGCCGCAGCTCGTCGTCGCCGCCGGCGCGGCCGGCCTCGACTACCCGCGCACGGACCTGCCCGCGCACATCCACTTCGCCGGTGACCTGACCGACGACGGCGCCCCCACCCCGCCGGGCGCCCTACCGGACTGGTGGGACGACGTCGTGCGCGCGTCAGTCCCGGTGGTGCACGTGACGCAGGGCACCGCGCACGTGGACGCCCACGACCTGATCCTGCCGACGATCGAGGCGCTGGCCGGTGAGGAGGTCCTGGTCGTCGTCGGCCTGGGGCACCGGACCGATCCGCTGCCCGGACCGCTCCCGGCCAACGTGCGCGTGGCGCCGATGGTGCCGTACGCGGAGCTCCTGTCGAGGACGTCGCTCGTGGTCACGAACGGGGGCTATGGCGGCGTGCTGCAGGCCCTGCGTCACGACGTCCCACTCGTCGTGGCGGGCGGCGATCTCGACAAGCCCGAGGTGGCCGCGCGCGTGGCCTGGCACGGCGCGGGGGTCGACCTGCGGACCGGGACGCCCCGCGCGTCGGCGGTCCGGGCGGCGTGCCGAGCCGTCCTCGGGGAGCCCAGGTACCGCCGCGCGGCCGCGCGCCTCGGCGCCGAGCTCAGGTCCCTGGGGGGCGCGCGCACCGCGGCGGACCTGCTCGAGGCCCACCTGCCGTGAGGCCCGCGCGCCCCGCGGCACGACCGTCCTGCGGGCCGCCGGGCACGCAGCTCAGGTGATGGACGCGGCGTAGATGGTCGCGATGGCGGCGTCGAGCGCGGCGTCGAACTCCGGCTGGGTCTGGTGGACCGACAGGCCCTCCGTCAGCGCACGGGAGAAGCTCGCGGCCACGCCGTGGGCGCGGGCGAGGCGGGCAGCCGACTCCTCGAGGGAGTAGCCCCCGGACAGGGCGAACACGCGCAGGACGCGCGGGTGCGCCACCAGGTCCGCGTAGAGGTCGTCCCGCTCGGGGAGCGTGAGCTTGAGCATGACCCGCACGCCGTCGTCGAGGCGGTCGAGCTCGCGGGCGATCGCCTCCGTCACCATCGCCTCGGCCTCGGCCTTCTGCGGGCTGTGGATGTCGACCTCCGGCTCGATGATCGGCACGAGGTCCGCGGCCAGGATGCGCCGCGCGACCTCGAACTGCTGCCCCACGTTCGCCTCGATCCCGGCCTGATCGGCGCGCAGGACGACGGAGCGCATCTTCGTCCCGAAGACGCCGTGCGCGCGCGCCCGGGCGAGGAGGTCGTCGAGGTCCGGCATCGGCTTCATCAGCCGGACGCCGTCGGCCTCCTCCGCCAGACCCTTGTCGACCTTGACGACCGGGACGACGCGCTTGACCTGCCACAGGTACTCGGCGGCACCCGTCCCGGCGACCTCGCGCTCCATGGTCTGCTCGAACAGGATGGCGCCGAGGACCCGGTCCCCGGTGAACACCGGGCTCGTCATGATCCGGGTCCGCATGGCGTGGACGAGGTCGAACATCTCCGCCTCGGTGGCGTAGGCCGACGGGTCGACGCCGTACGCGGCGAGCGCCCGCGGGGTCGAGCCACCACTCTGGTCCAGCGCGGCGATGAACCCCCGCGCGTGCTCGAACCTGGCCAGCTGCTCCGCGTCCATGGTCAACCGCCTCCGAGGGCTCGTCGGCTCATCCTGCGACCGCTCCTGACGACGGTTCCATCATCATCCGCTCGTCCGTCGGCGTCGAGAGGAGGTCAGCGCCCCGGCGCGAGGTCCTCCCGGCGCTCCCGCCGGGCACGGGCCGCCGCGTGCGCCCGGGTCGACGACGGCAACCCAGCCCAGCGCCCCGTAGACGGGGTGCCGGAACCACGCGTCGGGACCGGGGGCTGGGCTGCCGGCCGTCGCGGTGGGCTCCGGGACGAGCTCGGCCGCGGCCGCGCGGCCGACGTCGACGTTCAAGCGGATCGAGCCGGCCCGGGCGAGCAGCGGGTCCGGCGGCTCGTCCGGGTACGGCTTGGTGACGACCGTCGCGAACGGCTGGCCGTGGGGAACCCGGCCGTCCGGCGCGTCGAAGAAGAACAGGTCGCCCCAGGCGATCTCGGGCGTGCCGTCACCGCGCTGCGGCCGGAGCACCAGCACGCCGCCCAGCCCGGTGACGTGATCGACGATCTCCTCGATGTCCATGGTTCGAGCGTCACATTGACGTCCTTGTGGAGGGTCACGGGCCGTACCGTGCTCGGGTGGACGAGCGAAGTCGCCAACGGGCGCTGAGGACGGTCGATGTCGCCCGGCGCCTGGGCCGCTCCGTCCAGCACGTGCGCGACCTCGAGCGGGACGGCGTCCTGCCCCCCCGCCGGGCGGACCGCGTCCGGGTACCGGCGGTACACCGAGGCCCACGTGCGCTGGGGTGAGGCGTACGGCGCGCTCACGACCGCCGTCGGGCCGGTCGAGGCGAGGACGCTGGTCCGGACCGCCCGGACCGAGCCCGTCGAGCGCCTCGCCGCGCGGCTCGACGAGGTCCACGGCCGGCTGTCCGCCGAACGCGCGGCCGTGCGGCTCGCACGCGAGGCGGCCGACGCCATCGCGCGTGAGCCGATGCGCACGGTCCGCCCGTCCGACGCGACGGCGCAGGGGCGGACGGCGGGGCGGACGGCGGGGCCGGCGTCGGGCGCGGCGGCTGAGCCACCACGGGGCGCGCACCCGCCCGACCGCTCCGCGCCCCGCGGTACCACCGGTCCCACCGGCCGCTCGCACCGCGCCGGTACCGTGCGACGCAACCGGCACGAGGAGGACGCGGGGCGATGGCGCAGGCGACCGGGTCGTTGGTGGCGATCGCCGTCCTCGGGGTCGCGGGCGTACTGCTGGCACGGCGTGGCCTGCTGCCTACCGGCGCCGTCGACGGCCTGAAGCTGCTCATCACCCGGCTGTCGCTCCCGGTGCTGCTGTTCGGGGCGTTCGTGCGCCTCGAGCCGGACGGGCGCAACGCGGCCCTGGCCGCCGTCGTCTTCGCACTCTGCGCAGTCATGGGCGGCCTGGGCGTGCTGCTCACCCGGGTCGCCCGGCTCCCCAGGCCCGAGACCCGCCTGCTGTTCCAGGGCTTCGAGGCGGGCATGCTCGGCTACGCGCTGTTCGTCGCCCTGCACTCCTCGGAGCACCTGCCCGCGTTCGCGGCGCTCGACATGGGTCAGGTCGTGTACGTGTTCACCGTGCTGATGGTGCAGATGAGCATGCTCCGGGACGGCGCCGCGGGCGACCGGGGCGCCGTCGGGCGACCGTCCTTCCCGTGGCGCGACCTCGCCGTGAACCCCGTCCTGTGGGCGATCGCCGCCGGGCTGACCATCGCGCTCGTCGCGCCCGGCGCGGCCGCCGAGCTGAGCGCCAGCGACGGTCTGGTCGCACCCTTCATCGACATGGTGGGCGGACTGACCACGCCGCTGGTCTGCCTGGTGATCGGCGCCTCGCTGGCCGACGGCGTCCCGCGCGACCGCGCCGTCGTCGTGATCGTGGCGCTCCGGACGGCCATCGGGCTGGGCCTGGGCCTCGCCGTCGCCCTCCTGCTGGTGCCGGCCCTGGGCTTCTCGGAGTGGTACGCGCGGGCCGCCATCGTGCTGTTCGTGCTGCCGGCGCCGTTCGTCATCCCGGTCTACCACCGGCGCAACGCGGCGTTCGTCGGGGGCGTGCTGACCCTGTCCACGGCGGTGTCCATCGCGGTGATCGCCGTCCTCGCCGTGCTGGGCGTCGCGTAGGGCGGGCGTGCGGGCCGGGCTGGGGGCTGGGGGCTGAGGGCCGTCGGCTGGAGACGGTCCCGGAGCCCTGTGGAAACGCGAGGGCGGCGGGACGCCTGTGGATACGTTTGCGCAGGTCAGAGGCTTGTAGGGATGCTCGACAAGGCCTAGAATCATACACGTGTACGAACCCGATGGCCGGCCCGGCGCGACGCCTCCGGGGACCGTCGTGCTCGCTCGACTCGAGGCGTTGGTCGAGCAGTCGCTCGCGCTCGCGGCGGCAGGTGCACGGAGCGCGTCCTGGACCGCGGGCGAGCGGGCGCTGGCCCTGCGCCGGCTCGACCGGGTCGCCGGGGCGCTCGCCACGCTCCGTGCTGCCGTCCTCGTGGCGACCCAGGCGGCGCCCGGTGCGGTGGCGCCCGGCGACCGCGACTTCGTGGCGGCCCGCGCGCGGGTGGCGCGCACCGGGTTGGGCGAGGCGCGGCGGGAGGTCCGGCAGGCCGAGACCCTCGCCGCGCTGCCGGCCGTGGCGGACGGCGTCACGGCGGGCCGGATGCCGCTGCCCCACCTCGACGCGCTCGCGCGGGTGGCAGAGACGGCGGGGGCACGCGCCGCGACGGAGCTGGGCGCCCCGAGACGCAGCAGCGGCTGGTCCGGATGGCCGAGCGGCAGTCGGTCCGCGAGTTCACCGCTGCGGCCGCGCGCCTCGTGGCGTCGTTCGACCCGGCCGATCTGGAACGGGATGCCGCGGCGCAGCGCAGAGAGCGGTTCTTCGTCATGTCCCACCGGCCCGAGGGCACCTTCCTCCGAGGACGACTCGACCACCTCTCCGCGGAGACGCTCCGGGTGGCGCTGGCCGCGACCGGTCAGGCTCCTGACGACGAGCGCACCAAGCCACAGGCCGATGCCGACGCGCTCGTCGCCCTCGCCGAGCGGGCGACGACGGGGATGGCGGGCGTGCGCGCACGCCGGGTGTCGCAGGCAGGCACCCTCCTGCCGGACGTCGACCAGGACGCGGCCGACGCGCGGGTCACCGGCAGCGCCGGCCGCCCGACCGTGTCGATCCTCGTGCCCGCCGAGACCTTCGCCGAGGCGATGCGCCTCCAGCGCGAGCGGGCCCAGGGCGCGGTCACTGAGCGCGGGGCAGCGGGGACTGAGGCCGGGCCGGGGGGCTCGGCTGCCGTGGAGGACGTCGTGGAGCCCGCCGCCCTCGAGGACGGGACGCCGCTGGCGATGTCCGAGCTCGCGCGCGTCCTGTGCGACAGCGAGGTGGGCCGGATCGTGCTCTCCGCGGAGGGGATGCCCCTCGACCTCGGCCGGAGCGAGCGCCTCTACACCGGGCAGCAGCGTCGCGCGGTGATCGTGCGAGACCGGCAGTGCGCCTGGAACGGCTGCGACGTACCGGCCGCGTACTGCGAGGTGCACCACATCCGCTGGTGGGACCGACACCTCGGCCCTACGTCGGTCGAGAACGGTGTCCTCCTGTGCACCCACCACCATCACGTCGTGCACCAGGTCGACCTGCACATCGTCCGGCTCGGGCGCCCACCGACCCGACGTGGCGCGCTCGGCGAGCCGGTGCGCTACAGGTTCGAGGGTCGGGACGGACGGATGGTCAACGCACCTCCCGCAGGCTTCGACGTGCCTCCGGTCGGGGCGGCTCCGGTCGGGGCGGCTCCGGTCGGGGCGGCTCCGGTCGGGGCGGCTCGGGGCGGGGCGCCATCAGGCGGGGGGCCCGCGGAGGGGCGTCGGACCGGCGGGCGGGCGTGGGCGCGGGGCGAGGAGGCCTGGGAGCAGCTCGAGCTGACGGGCTGATCCGGGCCGGCGGGCGCGTGTCGGAGAGCGGTCGTAGCGTGCCGACATGGCTATCGCTCGCTATCCCGGAATCGTCATCGACTGCCCGGACCCGCGCGCGCTCGCGGAGTTCTACGGTGCGGTCCTCGGCTGGGCCATCGAGGCCTCCGACGACTGGGCCGACGTCCGCGCGGACTACGGGCAGACCCTCTCGTTCCAGCAGGTGGCCGACTACTCGCCGCCGCGCTGGCCCACGCAGGAGGTGCCTCAGCAGATGCACCTGGACCTCATGGTCGACGACCTCGACGCCGCAGAGCCGCAGGTGCTGGCGCTGGGCGCGACCAAGGCGGACCACCAGCCCGGCACGACGTTCCGCGTGTACCTGGACCCGGCCGGCCACCCCTTCTGCCTCTGCGTGTCCTGACCGGGCCGGGCCCGGAAAAGGGATCGCCAGGGCGGGGCACGGGTGGCTACCCTCCCTCGGTCCGGTTCGGCGGCGTGCCACCGGTGACGGGGCGAGGAGCGAGACATGCGGCACGGGTCCGCGGGGAGCGAGGCGGCCGCACAGGCCTGCTCGGGCAACCGCGCGTCCCACGCTGCCCACCGCACCGCCCGCGGGGCTGCCGCGCGCTGAACGCTTCCGCGCGCGGCGAGCGCCCGTCGCCCACGAGCACAGGTCGCCTACGAGCGCACGCGCCGTGGCGAGCGCCACGTCGCCGACACGGCGGCGGGGCGGGGTGAGCAGCATGCATGCCCGGACCATGCCGCCCGAGCCGCTGCGCCAGGCACGTTGCCGCGACTGCCGCGGCGCCGGCGCAGTCGCGGCACCCTGCCCGCTGCCGAGGAGAGACCCATGCACGCCCTGACCGAGAACCAGATCCGCGCCGGCTTCGTCAACGCCAGCCGCCGGGAGGTCGCGCAGGCGACGCTCCCCGACCTGTCCACCGTGGACTGGGACCGCCTGGACTACCTGGGCTGGCGGGACCGCCGCGCCCCGTTGTCGGCCTACGTCGTCGTCGAGCACGGCGCCGGGCCGGTGGGCGTCCTCCTCCGCGCCGGCGACCGCGCCGGCGCGGCGCGTCGACGGACCGTCTGCGCCTGGTGCGCCGATGTCGTCGAGACCGAGGACGTCAGCCTGTACGTGGCGCGCCGAGCAGGGGCCGCCGGGCGCAAGGGCGACACCATCGGCACGCTCATCTGCACCGACTTCCGGTGCTCGCGCAACGTGCGACGCCGGCCGACCCGCTCCGAGGCCGGCAGCGACACCTCCGTCGCCCGGGAGGCGATCGTCGAACGGCGCGTCGCCGAGCTGCGCGAACGCGCCCGGGCGTTCGTCGGGGAGGTGCTCCGCACGGCCGCGGAGTAGTCCTGGCTACACGTCGACGGAGAGCACGAGGTCCACGACGTCGCCGAGCTCGACACCCTCGGCGCGCTGCACTGCCACCTTGACCGGGACGACGTAGCCGCCGTCCCGCGGGAACAGCGACGTCGTGAAGGTCGTACCGCCCAGGCGCACCGTCACGGGGATGCACCCCCAGCCGTAGCTGACGAGGGGTGCGGCGGCGCGCAGGGCGGCGGCCTCGGGGGACGGCACCGCGACGAAACGGAACGGCGCCGGGCCGCGCCAGTAGATCACCTCACCGGTGAAGGCGAGCTCCATCCGGGCAGGGTACGGCGGGGCCCGGCGGTCCGCCCAGGACGCGGGACGCTCAGAACGACCGGAAGGTCCAGCGGCCGTCGAGGAGCGTGCCGGCGACGCCCATGGCGCGGACCCGCTCGCCCTCACCTGCCTCCAGGAGGGCGAGCGGGTCGGCCTCGAGCACGACCAGGTCGGCTGGCACGCCCACGGTCGGCGCGAGGCCGCGCCCGTCGGTCGACGCGGCGAGGGCGACCCGCGGCGGCAGGGACTGGGCAGGCTGCCACGGCTCCCGGCCATCGCGGGTGCGGGTCACGGCGGCGGCGATCGCCGCCCACGGGTCCAGTGCCGCGACGGGCGCGTCGGAACCGAGCACGAGGCGGGCCCCGGCGTCGTGCAGGTCGCGGAACAGGTACGCGCGATCGGCACGGTCGGCCCAGAGCGAGTCGGTGACGTCCCGGTCGTCCAGGGCGTGCTCCGGCTGGACCGACGCGGTGACGCCGAGCGCGGCGAAGCGCGGCACGTCCCGCCGCGACAACAGCTGGGCGTGCTCGACGGACCCGCGGGCACCCGTCGCCGCGAAGGCGTCGAGCACCAGGGTGTTCGCCGCGTCCCCGATCGCGTGGATGGCGCAGGCGAGGCCGGCCGCGTGGGCGCGCGCCATGAGCGGCACCAGCCGCTCGGGTGGCACGTTGAGGATCCCCCGCCCGCCGTCCGGGTACGGGTCGTGACACCAGGCCGTTCGCGTGTTGAGCGAACCGTCGCTGATGACCTTCAGCGGCCCCTGGGTCACCGTTCCGGCGATCCGGTCGCCGGTCCGCAGGCCGTCGTCGATCACGCCGTCCAGGCGGTCCTCCCAGACGCCGGCGCGGACGCGCAGCAGGTCGAAACCCGCCCCTGCCCGGCGCCGCCAGGACCCCACGTTGTCGGCGAGCTCGAAGTCCACCACGCCGACGACGCCGCGGGCCGCCGCGGCCGTGGCCGCCTCACGCACCCAGGCGTCGAGGACGACGTCGGGCGCGACGTCCATGGCGCCGAGGCGCGGCAGCCACTCCTCCTCGCGGAGGAGACCGGTAGGGTGCCCGGGCGCCCCGAACCAGCGCAGGCCCGCCGAGCTCAGCCAGCCGGAGTGCAGGTCCACCGAGGCGAGGACGACCGGCACGTCGCCGACGGCGTCGTCCAGCAGCGCGGCGGTGGGCTCGTCCGGCCAGAGCGCGGCCCGGAAGCGCCGGCCCAGCAGCGGTCGCCCTGGCGGCGGGGGCGACTCCTCGAGGCGGGCCTTGACCATCGCGACGGCCTCGGCGGCCGACCGCGCCTCGTACAGGTCCAGGCGCTGCCGGAACGACGCCCACTGCGTCAGGTGGACGTGCTGGTCCCACAGGCCGGGCATGACGAACCGGCCGTCGAGCGCCACGCGCTCGAGGCCGCTGGAATCGGTCGGCGCGTGCCCCGCCGGGACGATCGCGGTGACGACGCCGCCCCGCACCAGCACGTCGACGGCGGGGTCCTGGCCGAGCAGCCGAGCACCGGAGAGCATGAGATCCACCCGGCCATCGAACCACCGCCCGCCCGACGCCCGGCCCAGACGTCACCTGCCCGACCGGGCACGGCGCACCATCCGGCCATGGCAGCATGCGGCGCATGTCGCCCCGTCGGAAGGCCCTGGTCAGCGCCGCCCTCGCCGGGCTCATCGGGGGGCTCGTCGCGGTCCCCGCCGTGGGCGTCCCCGCCCCGGCAGCGCCCGCCCCGGCAGCGCCCGCACCGGCAGCGCCCGCCCAGGCTGGGGCCGGGGTACCGCGGGCCGTGGACTACACGGAAGGGCTGCGCGTGGAGTCGGCCGCCACGTTCACGGTCGACCTCGCCGCGGCGGTCATCCACGTCGACCAGGTGATCCACCTGACGAACGAGGTGCCCGACCGGGTCACCCAGAGCTACATCGAGCAGTACTACTTCACCGACTACGTGACGCCCGTGCTGCCGGGGGCCACCAACGTCGTCGCGGCCTGGGAGGGCGGCGGCGGCCTTCGGGTCACCGTGGCGCCCGACAACTCGCTCTCGTCCGTGGCGACGATCGACCTCGCCCCCGACCTGTACTACGGCGGCACCAAGACGGTGCGCCTGGCCTACGACGTCCCCTCCCAGCCACCCCGCTCCGGGGCCGCGGCGCAGATCAACCAGGCGTTCGCGACGCTCCCCGTCTACATCGCGGCGGATCCTGGCCTGGGCAGCGTGAGCGTCGTGCTCCCGGAGGGCCTCGACGTCGAGGTCGCCGGCGACGAGCTGGTCAGCTCCTCCGCCGACGGACGGGTGACGTACTCGGCGTCGGGCATCGCCGACCCGGGCGTGTGGATGGCCACGCTCATCGCGCGCGACGACACGGCGCTCGTCGAGCAGCTCGTGTACTTCGACGACGTCGGCGTGCGGCTGCAGGCCTGGCCCGGTGACCCCGAGTGGCTCGCCTTCACCAGCGACCTCGTCGAGCGCGGGCTGCCCGCCCTGGAGGCGACCATCGGCCGGCCGTGGCTCGTGCTCGGCCAGCTCGAGGTCGTGGAGACCTCGGCACCCTACGTCTACGGGTACGCGGGCTGGTACGAGCACGCCCGGTCGCTGATCGAGGTGGGCGACGCACTCGACGCGCACGTCACGCTGCACGAGATGGCACACGTCTGGTTCAACGGCGACGCCTTCCAGGGCCGGTGGATCAGGGAGGCGCTCGCCGACGAGTTCGCCGCGCTCGCGATGGAGGAGCTCGGCATGGAGCGGCCGTTCCCCGAGCCCGTGGACCCCGCCGGCGTCGGCGCCGTGCACCTGAACCTGTGGACGACCCCGTCCCTCGGCGAGGACGAGGCGCGCGACCAGGAGTCCTACGGCTACGCGGCCTCCTGGTGGGTCTCCCGGACGCTCGTGGAGGAGATCGGGGCGGAGTCGCTGGCCGCCGCCGTCCAGGCGGCGATGGACAACGCCTCGCCGTACCCGGCCGAGACCGATCGTGACGGGGCGAGCGCGAGCCTAACCCCCGCGGACTGGCGCGTGTTCCTGGACCACCTCGAGGGCGTGGGGGGCTCGACCGGGGCTGAGCAGCTGTTCCGGGACCTGGTCGTCGACGACGCCGAGGCAGCCCTCCTGGACGAGCGGGCCGCGGCCCGCGAGGAGTACGCCGGCCTCGTCGAGGCCGGCGACGGCTGGGCACCGCCCGCCATCCTGCGCGAGGCGATGGCCGCGTGGTCGTTCGACGAGGCGACGGCGATGATGCCGCGCGTCCGGACGGCGTTCGCCGGGGTCGACGCGATCGAGGAGGCGCTCGCCACCGTCGACGTCGCCGTGCCCGAGGCGCTGCGCGAGGACATCGAGGGCGCCACCAACCTCGTCGCGGTCGACGGCGCGGTGGCCTCCGCGGGACGCGCCGCCGACGCGTTCACGGACGCCGTGACGGCCGAGGACGGGGCGAACCCGCTCGCCCGGATCGGCCTGCTCCTGCTGCCCGTGCAGGGCGAGCTCGACGGCGCGCGGGCGGCCCTGGACGCCGGTGACTGGAACGCCGCGACCGAGGACGCGCGGGCGGCGTCGTCGGGCGTCGGGAAGGCCGCACTGGTCGGCGGGCTCCTGATCGGGGCCTGCCTGCTGCTCGTCGGGTTGGCGGCCCTCGCCCTGGTCCTGCGTCGGCGTGGCCGTCGGGTCGCCCTGGCGGCGCCCGCCCCGCCCGCCGCGGAGGGGCTGCCTGCGCCGTCTGGGCCGCCCGCGCCGTATGGCCCGCCCGTGCCGTATGGCCCGCCCGCCGCGTATGGGCCGCCGGCGCCGCTCCCGCCGCCCGCGCCGCTCCCGCCGCCCCCACCCGCGGGGGACGCACCCGCGGGGGCCGCACCCGCTGCGCCCGCACCCGCGCCCGTGGGCCCGCCTCCGCCGCCGGCCTAGCCCGTTCCGGCTCAGCGCCGGAGCCGGTGTCTCAGAACCGGTGCTGATCTTGGAATATCCGGACTCCTCCGCCCGCTGATGCAGGTGGCGCGACGTGGCGCCCCAGCGGAAGGAGTCCCATGAAGGTCGCAGGCAAGACCGTCGCAGTGACCGGAGGCGGCAACGGCATCGGTCGCGAGCTCGTGCTCGCGCTCCTGGCGCGCGGGGCACGTGTGGCCGCGCTCGACCTCAGCGCGGACGGGCTCGCGGGGACCGTCGAGCTCGCGCGGGCGGCCGGCCTGGCTGGGCAGGGCACGCTGTCCACGCACGTCGTCGACATCACCGACCGGACGGCCGTCGAGGCGCTGCCCGAGGCTGTCACGGCCGCGCACGGCCAGGTCGACGGCGTCATCAACTGCGCGGGCATCATCCAGCCGTTCGTCCGCTTCGCCGACCTGGGCTACGACCAGATCGAGCGCGTCATGAACGTGAACTTCTGGGGCCTCGCCTACGTCACGAAGACGTTCCTGCCGCACCTGGTGCGCCGGCCCGCCGCGCACATCGTCAACGTCTCGAGCATGGGCGGCTTCCTGCCCGTCCCCGGGCAGACCGTGTACGGGGCCTCCAAGGCAGCCGTGAAGCTGCTGACGGAGGGGCTGCACTCCGAGCTGGTCGGCACCCCGGTCTCGGTGACCGTGGTCTTCCCCGGTGCGACCGGCACCAACATCACCGGCAACTCCGGGGTCGCGACGCCCGACATGACCCCCGAGCAGCAGGCGGAGGCCGCGAAGAAGCACAAGCCGCTCGCCCCGGCGCAGGCGGCCCGGATCATCGTGGACGCGATGGAGCGCGACGCCTACCGCGTGACCGTCGGCAAGGACGCCACGATGCTCGACCGCTTCGCGCGGCTCTCGCCGAGACGCGCCGCGGCCCTGATCCAGCGCAACATGGCGTCGCTGCTGGGCTAGCCCCGACCCCTTCCGCGACGGGGAGGGACGTCCCTAGCGTGGCGGGATGTCCTTCGAGGTCGCCGCCGGCGCGTACGACGCCTACATGGGACGGTGGTCAGTCCCGCTCGCGCCCGCCTTCGCCACCTTCGCGGGCGTGTCCGCGGGCGAGCGCGTGCTCGACGTCGGCTGCGGGACCGGCGCGCTCACGGGCCACCTGCGCGCCGTCCTCGGACCGGGCGCGGTCGCGGCCGTCGACCCGTCGGGCCCGTTCGTGGAAGCCGTCCGGGCGCGCGTGCCGGACGTGGACGCCCAGACCGGCAGCGCCGAGGCCCTCCCGTTCGGGGCCGGCGCCTTCGACGCCGCGCTCGCCCAGCTCGTCGTGCACTTCATGGCCGACCCGGTCGCCGGCGTCGGCGAGATGGCCCGCGTGACCAGGCCCGGCGGGCGGGTGGCCGCCTGCGTGTGGGACCACGGGGAGGGCTCCGGCCCGCTCGCGGTCTTCTGGCGCGCCGTGCGCGAGGGCGACCCGGCCGCCGACGACGAGTCCGGCCGGGTCGGCACGCGCCCCGGCGACCTGTCCGGGGTGCTGACGGCCGCCGGGCTGCGGGACGTCGTCGAGGACCGGATCACCGTCGAGGTGACCTTCGCAGACGTGGCTGACTGGTGGCGGCCGTTCACCCTGGGCGTCGGCCCGGGCGGCACGTACGTCGCGCGCCTGGACGACGACGCCCGCGCCGACCTCCTCGCGCGCTGCACGCGCCTGCTGCCGGCCGGCCCGTTCCGGCTGCGCGGCAGCGCGTGGGCGTGTGTCGGCACCGTGGCCTAGCGTGCCCGGATGGGCATCGAGGTGACCTCCGCCGTCGGTCGGTTCGAGGACGTCGCCACGGTCGTGGGCACCAAGCGACCGGACGCGGGGGGCTGCTGGTGCATGAGCTTCCGTGACTCCCGCGTGCCGAACGCCGAGCGGCCCGCCTTCATGCGCGCCGCGTGCGCGACGGAGCCTGGACCGGGGGTCCTCGCCTACGTCGACGGGACCGTGGCGGGCTGGTGCTCGGTGGCCCCACGCTCCTCCTACCGGCGCCTGGTCCACTCCCGGACGCTGCCGTGGCTCGACGGCCCGGAGCCGTGGAGCATCGTGTGCTTCGTCGTCCGGCCCGGGTTCCGGCGCCGCGGGCTGATGCACGAGCTCCTCGCCGGCGCCGTGGCCCACGCCGCCGCGTACGGGGCGCAGGTGGTCGAGGGATACCCGATCGAGAAGGGCGAGCAGAAGGTGGACGTCATCTCCGGGTACGTGGGCACGGTCGAGGCGTTCGAGCGTGCAGGCTTCCACCGCGCCGCACCCACCGCGGGTTCGAGCGGCCACCGGCCCCGGTGGCTGATGCGGCTCGAGCTCGGCTCAGCCGGCGGCGGCTGACCGGCCGGGCGCCGCGTCGACCCCACCGGTCGGGGCGACCTGGAAGCCGTTGCGGCCGCGACGCTTGACCTCGTACATCGCGCCGTCGGCCCGGGCCAGCAGGGCGCTCGCGTCGAGGCCCGGGTGGGCGAGGGCGACACCGACCGACGCCGAGAGCGTGGGCACCGCACCCGAGATCTCCAGCGGGCTCGCGAGCGCGGCGACGACGCGCCGGGCGATCTCCGCCACGCTCTCCTCGGGGACCCGCTCGCAGATGAGGACGAACTCGTCCCCCGCCAGCCGGCCCACCGTGTCCTCGCACCGGGCGACCGCGAGCAGCCGCCGGGCGACCTCGACGAGCACCCGGTCGCCGACCTTGTGCCCGTGGGAGTCGTTGACACCCTTGAAGTGGTCGAGGTCCACGAAGAGCACGACGAGCCGCCCTGGCTGCCGTTCCGCCCGCGCGAGGGCCGCCTGAAGCCGGTCGAGGACCAGCCAGCGGTTCGCCAGACCGGTCAGCGGGTCGTGCGTCGCCTGGTGCGCGAGCGCGGCCTCGGCCGCCTTCAGGCGGGTGATGTCCCGCGTCGAGGCGAGCACCCCGACCGGCGTCCCGTCGATGCCGAGGTCCGGGGAGAAGGTCGTGTGGCACCAGGTCGACGAGCCGTCCGGGCCCGGGCGCTCGAACTCGAGCTCGCCCGGGTCGCTGCTCGTCAGGGTCGCCCGGAGTGCGGGCTCCCAGGCGGCCCACAGCTCGTCGGTCATCCCGACGTCGGGGTCGCGCCGGCCCTGCACGTCCGCCGCGCGGACGCCGAGGGCGCGTTCGGCGGCGGCGTTGAGGTAGCGGAAGCGCAGGTCGGCGTCGTATCCCACGATCTCGTCGGTGGACCCGTCCAGGACCGAGCGCAGCTGCGCCTCGACCCGGCGCACCTCGAGCTCGGCCGTCACCCGAGAGGTGATGTCACGGGAGATCCCGAACGTGCCGATCACGCAGCCGTCCGCGTCCCGGAGCGGGAACTTGCTGCTGGAGACCCAGGTGTCCGGGCGGTCGTGCCACTGCTCCCGCTCGACCTTGTCGAGCATGGGCCGCCCCGTCTCGATGATGGCCAGCTCGTCGGCGCGCGCGCGCCGGGCGTGCTCGACGTCGAAGAGGTCGAAGTCCGTCAGGCCCACCATCGAGTCCTGGGTGCGCCGGTGCAGCTGGGCACAGCCCAGGCTCACGCGCAGGAAGCGGCTGTCCAGATCCTTGAAGTAGACGACCTCGTCCGCGTCGTCGAGCAGCGCCCGCATGAAGACGGCCTCGTCCGGACGTGCGCCGTCGGCACACGCGTGGGGGCGCGCCCCGTCAGACATCGCCGTCCTCCTCGGGTGGGGCCGGCGCGGCGACGGTCGCCGCGCGCCCCCGCCGACGACCGCGCATGCGGCCCCCCGTCCTCGGCGCCTTGCATCGTAGGCGGCGGCGAGCGCACGACGGCGACTTTGCGGCCACCGACCAGCGAATTCACCCCACGGTGCGGGGCCGGGGCGTGGCGGCGCCCACCCGGCGCTCGAGGTAGGGCGCGACGTCCTGCGCCGCGAGCGGCCGGCTCAGGTGGAAGCCCTGCGCCTGGTCGCACCCGATCCCGCGGACCAGGTCGAGCTGCTCGACCGTCTCCACGCCCTCGACCACCGTGGTCGCGCCGATGGCGCGGGCCAGCTCGACGATGAACCCGATCATGGCCCGGTCGCCCGGCAGCTGCGCCGTGAAGGACCTGTCGATCTTGAGCACGTCCACGGGCAGGTCGCGCAGGTAGGCCAGCGAGCTGTAGCCGGTGCCGAAGTCGTCGACGGCGATGCTCACGCCGAGCCCGCGCAGCTCGGCGAGCCGGCGCAGGCTCTGGTCCACGTCGAGCATGAGGACGCTCTCGGTGATCTCCAGCTCGAGCGCCGACGGCGGCAGGCCGACCTCCGCGAGGACCCGGGCCACCATGTCCACGAACCGCGCGTCGGCCAGCTGGAGCGCCGACATGTTCACGGCCGCGACCAGCGGGCGGCCCGTCGTCCGGCGCCAGCCGGCGAGCTCGCGCAGCGCCGTGCGCAGCACCTGCTCCCCCAGCTGGTGGATGAGGCCGAGGTCCTCGGCCGTGGGGATGAACGCCGTCGGCGGCACGTCGCCGAAGCCCGGCCGGTGCCAGCGGGCGAGGGCCTCCAGGCCGACGACCTCGTCGCCGTCCGCGTGGGCGTTCAGCCGCAGCACCGGCTGGTACACGACGCTGATCCCGCCCCGGTCCACCGCCGCGCGCAGGTCCGTGTGGAGCTCCAGGCGTTCGCCCGCGGTCTGGCGCAGACCCGCGTCGAAGACGGCGACCTGGTCCCGCCCGGCGTCCTTCGCCTGGTACATCGCGACGTCGGCGTCCCGCAGGAGGCCGGCCACGTCACGCTCCCCGGGGGCGCAGACCGCGACGCCGACCGACAGGGTCGACGTGATGAGGCGCTCGCCGACGGCGATCGGCTCGCGCATCACGGCGCAGACCCGGTCGGCGACCGCGCGGGCCTCGTCGGCGTCGGCGACGTCGGTGCACATGAGCGCGAACTCGTCGCCGCCCAGGCGCGCCACCGTGTCCCCCATCCGGACGACCCGCGCCAGCCGCTCGGCGGCCACCTGGAGCATCACGTCGCCGGCCGCGTGCCCGAGCGAGTCGTTGACCACCTTGAACCGGTCGAGGTCGCAGAAGACGACGGCGACGAGCGCACCCGTCCGCTCGGCCTGGGCGAGCGCGACCCCCAGGCGGTCGCCGAAGAGCGTCCGGTTCGGCAGCCCGGTGAGCGCGTCGTGCGTCGCCGAGTGCGCCAGCGCCCGCTGGGCCTCACGCTGGTCGGTCACGTCGATCACCACCGACCCGACGCCGAGCAGGGTGCGACCGTCCCGCACCGGGAAGTAGGAGGACGTCCAGACGCGGCCGTCGCGCACCAGCTCGACGTCGCGCACCTCACGGCCCGAGACGGCGGTGCGGTGGAGGTTGACCGCCAGGGCGCCCGGCAGGCCGCTGTCCTGCGCCACGGAGCGGCCCGTGTGCTCCTCCGACGGGCGCCCCGAGAGCTCGGCGAGCGCCCCGTTGACCCACCGGGCGCGCAGCGCGAGGTCCCAGTACCCGAGCCCGACGGGCGTCGCCTCGACGAACGTGTGCAACGTGGCCAGCGCGCTGTCCCGGTCCCAGACGACGGAGCGGAACGCGTGCGCGGCCGTCGACGCGAAGGCGGCGATCACGGCCAGCGCGACCGCCCGCAGCACCGCGACGGGCAGGGGCCCGTCCGCCGCGCCGAACGGGACCAGGGCCAGGTAGGCGGCCGGGACGACCACCCACACCCACGGGCTCAGCCGCGGTGGCAGCACGAGGGGGTAGACGGCGGCGACCACGAAGTGCCACAGCAGCACGTACCCGCCGCCCTCGGTCCCGCCGGCCATCAGCCAGAAGGCCAGGACGAGCACCGCCCCGAGGCGGACGGTGGCCGCGGTCGGCGACCGCCAGCCGAGCACACCGGCCACGCCGAGCAGGGCGAGCAGCGTGACCGCCACCACCATCGGCGGCATGGCGCGCTGCGTCGCGACCATCTGCACGGCCACGCCGTGACCGGCCAGGGCGAGGCACGCGACCGGCTCGAGCATCCGCAGCCGGGGCGGCGCGACGTCGGGGCGTGGTGTCACGACGCGCGGCGTGGTGACACGTCGCGCGTCACCGTTGCCGACGGCGGAACCGTCGACCCCCCGCGTCGACATGGCCGAAGGCTATCGTCCGGCCGGGTTTATGGTGGCTCGCGCGTGAGGGTGAAGGTTGTCCAGATACCGGACGCGCCGTTCTTGCCCGCGGGTCGGAGCGCCGTGGAACGATGACCCCGCTCCCAAGGAGGCGAGGGTGACGCGTGAGCAGTGACAGCAGCGGGACAACGGCAGCCCCGGCGCACCAGGGCGACGTCCTGGTGGTGACCGACGTCGTGCGGCGGTTCGGCGACCTGGTCGCCGTCGACGGCGTGTCCTTCCGGATCGCCCCGGGCGAGACCTACGGGCTCCTCGGCCCGAACGGTGCCGGCAAGACGACGACGATCTCCATGGTCGCCGGCCTCCTGCCCGCCGACGCCGGCACGATCACGCTCCTGGGGCGGGCGGTCGGCCCGCGGCACACCGACGTGAAGCGGCACGTCGGGCTGGTGCCCCAGGACCTGGCCATCTACCCCGAGCTCTCCGCCCGCGAGAACCTCGTGTTCTTCGGGCGGCTCCAGGGCATGTGGGGGCGGGCGCTGACGGCGCGGGTGGACGAGGTGCTCGAGATCGTCGGGCTGGCGGACCGCGCCAAGGACGCGACCAAGGAGTACTCGGGCGGCATGAAGCGCCGCCTGAACATCGGCATCGGGCTGCTGCACCAGCCCACGCTGCTCATCCTCGACGAGCCGACCGTCGGGGTGGACCCGCAGTCGCGCAACGCGATCCTGGAGTCCGTGGAGGCGCTCTCGCACGAGGGCATGGCCGTGCTCTACACCACGCACTACATGGAGGAGGCCGAGCGCCTCTGCGACCGGATCGCGATCATCGACTCGGGCCGGGTGCAGGCGGAGGGCACGCGGGACGAGCTCATCCGGCTCACGGGCGAGCTCGACCGGATCCGCCTCACGGGTGGCGGCGACGTCCCGGAGGCGGCGGCGGCCGTGCGAGCCCTGGACGCCGTGGCGAGCGCGGACGCCGACCGGCACTCCGTGCTGCTCGCGGTGCGCGACGCGCCGACGGCGGTGGCGGGCGTGGTCACGGCGGCCACCGCCGCGGGCATGACGCTCGACGACGTCGAGATCACGCGCCCGAACCTCGAGTCGGTGTTCCTCCAGCTCACCGGCAAGGCGCTGCGGGACTGACATGCGCCAGCTCCTCGTCATGACGGCGTCCGACCTGCGCCAGCACGTGCGCGACAAGTCGGTGATCATCTTCGCGGTGCTCGTGCCGCTCGCCCTGATGTACGTGTTCAACCTGACGTTCGGGTCGATGGAGAGCATCGAGCTCGAGCCCATCGACGTCGCCGTGAGCGTGCCCGAGGGCGACGAGCTGGCCGGCGCCCTGGTGGACACGCTCGCCGGGCTCGACGCCGTGCAGGTCCGGACGACGCAGACCGACGAGGAGTCCGCGCGGGCGATGGTGCGCGACGGGGACGCGGCGCTCGCCGTCGTCGTGCAGGAGGGGTTCAGCCAGGGGCTGGCGCCCGGCCAGGGCGCGGTCGTCGACGTCGTCGAGGGCGAGACCGCCGGGATCGAGGCGCAGGTCGTCGAGACCGTCGTGCAGGCCTTCCTGGACCGGGTCAACGCGGGCACGCGCGCGGCGACCGCCGGCGTGCTGACGAGCGCGGGGCCCGTGGACCCCGCCGCCGTCGCGCAGGCGGCCGTGCACTCCGCACCGGCGTTCACGACCACCGAGGGCGAGGCCTCGACCGAGCAGCTGAGCTTCTCGGGCAGCCTCGTCGCGGGGCAGGCGGGACTGTTCCTGCTGTTCACCGTCGGGTTCGGGGTGCTCGGCCTGCTGACGGAGCGCGAGCAGGGCACGCTCGCCCGCCTGCGCTCGATGCCGATGCGGCCCGGCCTCATCGTGGCCGCGAAGGCGCTCACCGCGTACGTCCTCGGCGTCGTCGCGACGGGCGTGCTGCTGACGGTCGGGAGCCTGTTCTTCGACGTGAGCTTCGGGTCACCGCTGGCGGTCGCCGTCCTCGTGCTCTGCGTCGTGGCGGCCGGGGTCTCGCTCGTGTTCGTCGTCGCCCGGATCGCGCGGACGGCCGAGCAGGCGCAGATCGCCCAGTCGATCCTGGCCATGGTCCTGGGCATGTCGGCCGGCGCGTTCTTCCCGATGGTCGCGAGCGGGCTGCTGGGCCGGATCCTCGACCTCAACCCGATCGCCGCCTTCATGCACGGACTGGGCATCACCCGCGGCGGCGGCGGCATCGCGGACCTCGGAGAGCCGATCGCCATCATGCTGGGCTTCGCCGTGCTCGCCACGCTCGCCTCGCGGCTGGTGCCGGACCGGGGGGCGGCGGCATGAGGACGGCCCTGGCGATCACGTCCGTCGAGCTGAAGCGGTTCCTGGCGGACCGCTCGAACATCTTCTTCGTCTTCGTCTTCCCCCTGCTGCTCGTGCTGTTCATCGGCGCCCAGTTCGGCGGGGGTGGCGGCGGCCGGGTGGCCCTGTCCGGCCCGGACTCGTCGCTGACGGCCGACCTGGCCGCGCAGCTGGCGGACGACGACGCCCAAGTCACCACCGTCACGGCGGACGACGCGCGCGAGCTCGTCGCCCGCGGCCGCGCCGACGTGAGCGTCGTCGTCACCGACGAGGCCGCGGCCGCGTACGACGCCGGCGACGACGTGGCGGTGCCGCTCGTCGTGGGCAACGGGGCGCAGTCCCAGGCGACCGCCCAACGCGTCCAGTCCGCGCTCGACGCGCTCGCGCTGGAGCGGGGGCAGCTGGCCGCGCTCACGGATGCCGGGCTGAGCGCCGAGTCCGCCCGGCAGGCCCTCGCGGCCGCGGACACCGCGCTGCGGCCGGCGCGGATGGAGATCACCAACGTCTCGGAGATCGCCCAGGAGTTCGCCGGGCTCGGCCAGTTCGACTACGGCGCCGCCTCGCAGGTGCTGCTCTTCGTGTTCCTGATCTCGCTGGCCGGGTCCACCACCCTCATCCAGTCCAGGCGCCTGGGCGTGACGCGACGGACCCTGGCCGCGCCGGTCACGACCCGGCAGGCGGTCGCCGGGCAGGCCCTCGGGCGGCTGGCGATCGCCACGACGCAGGGCGTGTACATCATGGCCGCGTCGACGCTGCTGTTCGGCGTCGACTGGGGCAACCTCGCGCTGGCCTTCCTCGTGGTGGTCGTCTTCGGGCTGGTCGCGGCGGGCGCCGCGATGGTGCTCGGCTCGGTCATCGACAACGACGCCGCCGCGGGCGGTGTCGGCGTCGGCGTCGGCCTGGTCGCCGGCGCGCTGGGCGGCGCCATGTACCCGATCGAGCTGTTCCCCGACAGCCTGCGGACCGTCGCGCACCTGACGCCGCACGCGTGGGCCGGCCAGGCCCTCGCCGAGGTGCAGCGGCACGGCGCCGGACTGGTCGAGATCCTGCCGGAGCTCGGGGTGCTGCTCGGCTACGCCGCGGTGCTGCTGCTCGTCGGCGCCTGGGTGCTGCGCAGGAGCCTCGCCCGCGCGATCTGACGGGCGCGCCCCGGACGGCTCGTAGGGTTGCCTCGTGCGCTGCTCCTCCTTCGACGCCGGCATGTGCCGGTCGTGCGCGTGGATCGAGCGCCCCTACCCCGAGCAGCTCGCGGCGAAGCAGGCGCACGTCGCCGGGCTGCTGGCCGACCACCGCGCGCTGACGTGGCTCCCCCCGGTCGCCAGTGCCGAGGAGGGGTACCGCAACAAGGCGAAGATGGTGGTGGGTGGGACCGTCGAGGACCCCCGGGTGGGCGTGCTCGACGAGCGGGGTCACACGGTGGACCTGCGCGACTGCCCGCTGCACACCCCCGGGCTGCGGGCCGCCCTGGCCGTGCTCGCCGAGTTCGTCAGCCTGGCCCGCCTGGAGCCGTACGACATCGGGGCGAGGCGCGGTGAGCTCAAGTACCTGCTGGTCACGCAGTCGCCCGACGGCGAGCTGATGGTGCGCTTCGTCTGCCGCTCGACCGAGCCGCTCGCGCGGCTGCGCAAGCACCTGCCGTGGCTGCTGGCGGCGCTGCCGGTGCGCGTCGCCTCGCTGAACGTCCAGCCGCTCCCGGCCGCCGTGCTCGAGGGCGACCGCGAGGAGCTGCTGACGGAGCAGGGCGAGCTCGGCATGCGGCTGGCCGGCCTCGAGCTCGCGCTGCGCCCCCAGAGCTTCTTCCAGACCAACACGGCCGTGGCGGCCGAGCTCTACCGGCAGGCCCGCACGTGGGTCGACGAGGCGGATCCCGCCACCGTCTGGGACCTCTACTGCGGCGTCGGCGGGTTCGCCCTGGCCTGCGCGGACGGGACGCGCGACGTCGTCGGGATCGAGACGAGCCGCGAGGCCGTGGCGAGCGCCACGGCGAGCGCCCGACGCGCGGGCGTGCGAGGGGTCCGGTTCGCCGCGGGCGACGCCGCGGCGTTCGCGCGCGAGACGGGGCGGGCCCCGGACCTGGTGATCGTGAACCCGCCGCGGCGGGGCATCGGGGACCTCGCGGACTGGCTCGAGGCCTCCACGGTACGCACGGTCGTGTACTCGAGCTGCAACGCGGTGTCCCTGGCACGGGACCTCGCCCGGATGAGCTCCCTGACGCCCGTGCGCGGCCGCGTGCTCGACATGTTCCCGCAGACCGCGCACGCCGAGACGCTGGTGCTCCTCGAGCGTCGCTAGGGCGCCGTCGCCCGCGCCCGCGCGCGGATCTGCGCGATCGACGCGTCGGGCAGCCGGAGGAACTCCAGCAGCTCCTGGTGCTCGGCCGGGTCGGCGCGCTCGAACGCCGCGTGCCACCGGTCGCGCTGCCCGTCGTCCACGCCGACCGCCTCGAGCACCGCGACGAAGCGGGCCGCAGGCGGGGTGCCGGCGTCGTCCAGGTAGTCCAGGATCGCGCGGCGCTGACGCTGCAGCTCGCGGGCCTCGCGGTCGAGCGCGGCGAGGCGGACGGCCAGCGCGGCGGCGACGTCGTCGGCGTCGTCGAGCAGCCGACGGACGGCGGCCAGCGGCAGGCCGACCCGGCGGTACTCGCAGATCTGGGCCAGCCGCCGGACGTCGTCGGGGCCGTAGAGCCGGTAGCCCGCGGCCGACCGGATCGACGGCCGCAGCACGCCGATCCGGTCGTAGTAGAGCAGCGTGCTGCGGGACAGCCCGAAGCGGGCGGCCAGCCGGCCGACGGTCAGGCCGGCCCCATCGAGCCGGTCGCCAGGTAGACGCTCGCCAGCCGGCTCAGGTCGGCCCAGACGGACCGCTCCACCGCCTCGTCCATCGCCGCGACCACCGCCTCCGCCTCCGGGGCGACCGCCGTGTACGTCTGCCGGACCGTCAGCGCGGTCCCCTGGCCCGTCGGGGCGAGGGCGAGCGACAGCATCGTGACCCACCCGCCCTGGGCGAACCGGGTGTACTCGATCGCCGTCGGCGGGCGGTACGTCGTGCAGACCCACGTCTCCTCCCCTGTCCCGAAGTCGGTCGTGAAGACGCAGCCGTGCTCGGCCACGCCGCTCACGGAGTGCACGAGCCGGCAGTCCCACGTCGGGATCCATTCGTACTCCAGGACGGGGCAGAGCAGGGGGAAGAGCGCGTCCGGCGGAGCGGTGACGACGTGCTCGTGGGTGAAGGCGCGGGTCTGGGCGGGCCGGGTCTGGGCAGGGCGAGTGGTCATGGCGACCACGGTCGGCTGTGAAGCCGTAGACAGGTCAACTCCTAGCGGGCCGTCCCGATCCGCAGCACCTGGCCGAGGCGCTCGCGGCGCCGCGTGGACGCCTCCACCGAGATCACGACGACGGCCACGACCACCAGCAGCGGCACCGGGACGACCGCCCACCACGGGGCCACGACCACGGGTTCGGCCGCCTGGCCCGTGAGCAGCCGTAGGTCGAGCGCGCCGCCCAGCAGGCGCGCGATCCCGATGCCGGCGGCGACCCCGAACGCCGACGCGACGAGCACCGGCGGGGCGAGCTCGCCCAGCGCGATCCGCCACGACTGGCGCGCGGTGACCCCGACGGCGCGCAGGGTCGCGAGCGTCCGTCCACGGTCGGTCGCGCCGCCCGCTGCGGAGAGCACCACCACGAGCGCGCCGAGCACGGCGAGCAGGCCGGCGCCGACGAGCGTCGCGGCGGTGACGGTCCCGGTGAGCGGGTCGGAGCGGCGGGCCTCGAGCCAGGCGGCCCGGGAGGTCACCTCGGCGTCGCGCAGCTCGGGAGCGGCGCGCACGGCGTCCTCCGCGCCCGGACCGACCGCCCAGACCGCGTTGGGCGGCACCGCCGAGGCCACCGCCTCGTCGAAGGTGGCGAGGTCGACGACCACCAGCCCGGACCGACGGCCGTCCACGGCGGGCGCCGGGCCGACGGCGGTGACCGGCACCCACGAGCCGAACCAGGAGATGCCGAGGCCCTCGTCGCTGTGCTCGAGCAGGTCAGCCGAGACCAGGGCGGGCACGCCGTCGGGGGCGGCGCCCCGCAGCAGCCCAGCCCGCCGGACGGCGTCCGGCCCGCCCACGGGGGTCAGCCGGGCGAGCTCGGCGAAGTCGTCCGCGTCCACGGCCACGACGTGGGCGTCCACGGCCCCCCACGTCGAGCGGAACGAGAGCTGCTCGACGTGCAGCGCGGTGGCCAGGTCGACGCCCGGGGCGGCGGCGAGGCGTGCCGCGGCCTCGGCGACGGCGTCGTCGGGCCGCGTCACGGCCGTCACGTCCGCGCCCACGGCGTCCCAGGACGCCTGCTCGCGGCCGGTCTCGATCGTCGCGGCCACGGCCGCGGCGAAGCCGGCGAGCGCGACGACGGCGGTGAGGGCGATCAGGGCAAGCGGCCTGGTGGCGGCGCGTGCCCGCCCGGCGGCCAGCACGGGCACGGCGTGCCGCGAGCGCCGCGCGAGCGCGAGGCCGACGCCCAGGAGCAGCGGGACTGCCCGGACGAGCACGAGCGCCGCGGCGACCGCCACGAGCACCGGCGCCGCGACCAGGGCGAGGCCGCCGGCCGCCACGTCGCGGGCGTTCGCCGTCGCGACGGCCCCGGCAGCGGCGAGCACCGCCGCCGCCTCGAGGACCAGCCGCCGCACGGCCTTCTCCCGGGCGCCCTCGCGCGCGGCCTCGCGCCCCGCGCGGCGCCGACCCGCCGCGGGCCGACGGCCGCCGACGGCGAGGGCCGCGGAGCGGACGCCCAGGGCGGGCGGCGCGACGAGCGCCGCACCGGCGAGCGGGCCGACGGTCAGCCACGGGACGGGACCGGGGGCGAGGGCGCCTGCCACCACCAGCCCGAGCGCCGTGCCCACCGCGGCAACGGGCACCGCCTCCGCGAGGAGCTCGACGAGCACCGCGCCGAGCGAGCCACCGCGCGCGCGGTGCTGGGCGAGCACCTGCGCCCGGCGGGTGGTCAGCAGGGCGGCGGCCAGCACGAGCGTGAGCACGACGCCGCCGCCGACCGCACCGACGAGCACGCCGCCCTGCACGCGGGCGGCCCGGACCTGGTCGAGCACGACGCCGAGGACCTCCGGCAGGTCGCTGCGCACCTCCGACCACATCGCCGTGGACAGGGTCATCGGGTTCGCGACGGCCGCCCCGGTCTCGCGCGCGACGACGTCGGCGCCCGCGTCGGCGACGGCGACCGGGTCGGCGCGGTAGGTGTAGGACGCGGTGAACGAGCCCGGCGGCAGGGCGGCGAACAGGTCCGGGAACGCGTCGTCGGTGCTCAGCATCCCGACCGCCGTGTTGAGCACCACCTCGTCGCCGCGCGCCGCGGGCGCGAGCAGGGCGGGCAGCGCCGCCCAGACGGGGTCGGTCGGGTCGTCGGCGCGGAACACCCCGGCGACGCGCAGCTCGCTCGGCCCGTCGGACACCCACGGGCTCGGCAGCGTGTCGCCCGGTCCCACCTGGAGGAAGGCGGCGACCTCCGCCGAGAGGCCGACCTCCACGACGCGGACGGGCGGGCCGTCGCCGGGCTCGGGCTCCGGTGCCGCCGCCGGGGCGCGCCCGTCGACCCAGGTCAGCGCGGGGCCGCCCGCGCGCCATACGTGGGCGAAGCGCACGGTCGTCTCGCCGCGCGGGTCCGTCACGTCGGTCAGCGGCAGCGAGCGGCTCAGCAGCGCCCGCATGCCCTGGGGGTCGATGCCGGGCAGCGTCTGCGCCACCGAGTCGTCCAGGAGGTCGGCGAGCCGCACGATCTGGTCGACGATGTCGTCCCGGCCACCGTTGTCGTCCCACGGCTCGTCGAGGCCGTGCGAGACCACGACCGTCGCCCGCTCGCCCGCGGCGGCGACGGCGGTCTCGACGGCGTCGCGCTCCGTGCGGGCCACGAGGCGGGGGGTCAGGGCCGCGAGGCCGACGCCCAGGGCGAGGACGAGCGTCATCAGCGCGAGCGGCCAGGCGTCGGCGCGTGCACGACCGGGCACGCTGGCGAGGTCCAGGCCGGGCCGCAGGCGCGCCCACGGTCGCCGGCGGGGCGGGGAGTGCCGGCCGGTCACGCGTCACCCACCCGCAGGTGGGAGGCCGCGGCCCGGCGGACGAGGGCCCACGCGGCCGGCGCCGCGACGGCCGCCGACCCCAGCAGCAGCGCGGCGAGCAGGCCGCCCTCGAGGGTCCACGGCCAGACAAGGCGGGCGGCGGGGACCGGTGCCTCGCCGGTCTCCGACACGGCGAGGAGCGGACCGACGAACCGGGCGACCACGGCCCCCACGACGCCGCCGGTGAGGACGACCACCGCCGTCACGGTCGCGTGCTCGGCGAGCAGCGAGGCCAGCGTCGCGCGCCGGGAGATGCCCAGGCCCTGGAGCCGGGCCACCTCGACGGCGCGCGCCTCGAGCGCGGCGGCCGTGTCCAGCCCTGTCCCCATGAGCGCGAGGACCACGGCGGCGAGCACCAGCACGAGGAGGGCCACGGGCACGCCCACGCGCAGCGGCCCGTCGAGCGCCGCGGCGACCTCGTCGCGCGTCTGCGGGACGCCCGCGCCGGCCGCGGCGAGGCCCGCGGCAGCGGCGGCTGGGTCGTCGACGTCGACCCACCACCGGTCCGCCGGCGACTCCACGACCCCGCCCAGGAGGAGCGCGCGGGTGAGCGCCTCGTCGTCCACCAGGATCGCCGAGCCGGACCGCGCCGCCGGCAGGTAGGGCACGACGTGCGCGACCTCACCGAGCAGGCGCACCGTGCCGACGTCGACGGAGAAGCTCTGCCCGATCTCCAGGCCGAGCGAGTCCGCCACGTCCTGCGTGACGGCCAGCGGCGCGATCGCGCCGGAGGGGAACGGTGAGACCACGACGGCGGGGTCGCCCCAGAGGCCGGCGAGGTTGATGCGACCGGAGACGTCCAGGGTCCCGCGGCCGAGCCGCGCCGACCCCTCTTCGAACCACGGGTAGCGCGGGTCGGTCATGCGGACCAGCCACGGTGCGGCGCCGGGCGCGTCGTCGGTGGGCAGGCGCAGGGTGAGCGCGACGTCGGCCATGCCGGCGATGTCCTCCCCCACGGGCCAGCCCTCGAGCCCGAGGCCCAGCTCGACGGCGACGAGGGTCAGGTCCCCGTCGACGCTCAGGGCGTCGAGGGCCACGGCGTCGTCGGCCACGTCGACCACGGGGGCGAGCCGGTGCTCGGCGCCGTCGAGCGGGATCGGCTGACCGCGCAGGACCGTCCGCCCACCCCAGGCGTCCTCGAGGACGAGCGACGGCATCACCTCGAGGCCGACGTCCGCGCGGTCGGAGCTCGCCGTGACCGCGACGGCGCCGTCGGCCAGGTCGGCCAGCCGGACGCCGTCGAGCGGCTCGGGCGCCATCTGCGAGGTCAGCGCGGTCCAGGTCTGCCCGTCGGGCAGGCGGCCGCGGAGCAGCTCGCCCGCGCGCGTCGTGTCGAACGCGACGAGGGTCGCGGACGGCCCGCGGCCGGCGATGTCGGCACCGAGCCCGATCTCGAGCACGCTGACCGGCGTCGGGTCGCCGCCGGACGCGGCGGCCACCTCGGCGCCGCCCGGGAGCCGGTCGGCGGCGGCGAGGACCGTGACGTCGCCGCCCACGCGGGCGTCGACCTGGTCGCGCTGGGAGGTGTCCCAGGTCGCCGAGAAGGCGGTGCCGAAGGTGCCCGCCGCCGTCGCGAGCAGGAGCAGGAACGCGACGCCCGCCGAGTGCGCGCGGCGGGCGACCTGCCACTCGGCCAGGGGCAGCACGAGGTGCCGGGACCGGGCGGCGTGCCGCTCGGCCAGCCGCTCGACCAGGGGCACCACCCGCAGCGCCACGAGGGCGCCGGCGACGAGCGCCACCACCGGCGCCGCGACCAGCACCGGGTCGCCGCCGCCGTCGCCGGTCAGCAGGTGGCTGCGCAGCTGCAGGTACGCCGCGCTGGCGAGCGCGAGCCCGGCGACGTCCAGCCCCGACCGCAGGAGGGCGCCGCGCCGGGTCCGCGTGGTCCGCCGGCGCGCCTGGTCGCCGCGGCGGATCCACCCGAGCACGAGGACGACGGCGAGGAAGGCCGCGGCCACGGCGCAGGCGACGACGAGCCGGCCGTCGGCCGCGGCGACGCCGTCGAGCCCGGCGCCCGCCATCCGGGGCGTCCGGGCGAGCAGGCCGTAGGCGACCACCGCGAGCGGCACGGCGGCCGCCCCGCCGACGACGGCGAGGACCACCGCCTCGAGTGCAGCGTGCCCCACGAGCTGGGCCTTGCGGGCGCCGCGCGCCACCAGGAGCGCGGCGAGGCCCGAGCGGCGCACCAGCAGCAGCCGGCCGGCCAGGCCGAGGGCCGCCACCGCGAGCGCGAACCCGACGACGGCGACGACGAGGACGACCGCGGCGGTCACGTCCTGCTGGACCTGGGCGCGGGCGAGCGTGCGCGAGAGCCGCGACGCGGCGGCGACGGACGTGGCGTCACCGCCGAGCAGCGCGGTGAGCTCGCGGTCGACGTGCCCGAGGTTCGCCCGGGTCTGGGCCAGCGCCTGCGGGGTGGCGCCGGACACGTCCGGCGTGAACCACATGCTGGCCCGGTGGACCGGGACGGCGCTGCCGAGCGCGGCGGCGTCGACCACGAACGGGCCGGAGGTCGGCGCGGTGCGGGCGGCGTCGCCGGGCGCGGACCATGCCCCGTCGTACCCCGCCCCGCCCAGCTCGTCGCGCTCCCAGGCGCCGGTCCCCGCGCCGCTCGGGGCGAACACCCCGACGACGACGAGCGGGCCGACGTCGGCCAGCTCGAGGCCGTCCCACCCGGCACCGTTCAGCCCGGCGCCGCCCAGCCCGACGACGTCGCCGACGCCGACGCCGAGCGCCTCCGCGGCCGCCTGGGGCAGGGCCGTCTCCCACGCGTCACCGGTGCGCCCGGCGGGCCAGCGGCCGTCGGCGAGCCGGGCCTGCTCGGCGACGTCGTCCGCGGCCAGCAGGTAGCCCTGGGCATCCGGCCCGTCGGCGCCGGCGACGTGCAGCCGCAGCATCGGCGACGTCAGCCACGTGCTCACCGACGACCCGACCGGGGAGAGCATCTCGGACGCGGCAGCGGTCGCGACGGCCACCGGCCCGTCCAGGTCGCGGGGGTCGGTGCCGAGCACCGGCTCGCCCTCGTGCGGGGTGAGGCGCATCGCCACCGTGAGCCGCAGGTCCTCGGCGGGCGCGACGCGCAGCGCCGCCACGAGCGCGTCGTCCCGCGCGGTGGTGAGCAGCAGCGTGCACAGGCCGACGAGCGTCGAGCCGGCGACGAGCACCGCCAGCACGGCGGCCAGGAGCGGGACCTGGGTGAGCGCGCGGCGCGCGACCAGGACGACGCCGCTCACCCGCCCACGACCTCGCCGTCCGTGATGCGCAGCACGCGGTCGGCGAGCGCGATCATCACCGGGTCGTGCGTCGACACGATCGCGGTCATCCCCTCGGCGTCGACGACGGCGCGGATGAGCGCCATCACCGCCAGCCCCGTCTCGCTGTCCAGCTGGCCCGTCGGCTCGTCGGCGATGAGCAGCCGCGGCGAGGCCGCGAGCGCGCGCGCGATCGAGACGCGCTGCTGCTGCCCGCCCGACAGCTCGTCGGGGCGCTGCTCCGCGTGCGCGCCGAGCCCGACGAGGTCCAGGAGCAGGCGCACGCGGCGCTCGCGGACGTCGACGGGCAGGCCGCGCAGCCGCAGCGGCACGCCGACGTTCTCCGCCGCGGTCAGCACGGGGACCAGGCCGAACGTCTGGAACACGAACGCGACCCGCTCGCGCCGCAGCCGGACCAGCCCGGCGTCGTCCAGCGCGGTGACCTCGACGCCGTCGACGTGCACCGTCCCGGCGTCGGGCCGGTCGAGCCCGCCGATCATGTTCAGCAGGGTGGTCTTGCCCGAGCCCGAGCGACCCACCAGGGCGACCAGCTCGCCCGCCCCCACCTCGCACGAGACGCCGCGCAGCGCGTGCACGGCCGACGCGCGGGCGCCGTAGGTCTTGTCGAGCGCGCGCACGCGCACCATCGGGGCGCCGGGCGGCGTGGCGCCGCTCACTCGTGCCCTGCCGGCCGGTCGGGGCTGATGGTCACGTGCTCGGCCTCCAGGGCGAGCCGCACCCGCCGCGACAGCTGCAGGGCCTCGCGGTACTCGCGCGGCACCTGCACGCGCCCGGCGCGGTCCATGACGGCGTACTCCTCGGCGATGACGCCGTCGACCTCGCCGCCCGGGGCAGCGCGGCGGAGCACCTCGCTGCTGGTCCGCCCGTCACGGATGGCCACGGTGCGCATGACCTGGGAGCTGACCGCCGGGTCGTGCGTCACCACGACGACGGTCGCCCCGAGCTCGCGGTTGGCCCGCCGCAGCGCGTCGAACACCTGCTGCGACGTGGCCGTGTCGAGCTCGCCGGTCGGCTCGTCGGCGAGCAGGACGCGCGGGGCGTTCGCGAGCCCGACGGCGACGGCGACGCGCTGCTGCTCCCCGCCCGACATCTCGCGCGGCCGGCGGCCCGCGCAGTGACCCACGCCCGTGAGCTCGAGCAGGTCGGCGACGCGGCGCCGCCGACGGCGCCGGGACATGCCCGCGAGGTTCATGGGGAGCGCGACGTTCTGGGCGCCCGTGAGGAACGGCACCAGGTTGCGGGCCGCCTGGTGCCAGACGAAGCCGACCATGGACCGCCGGTACGCGACCCGCTGCGAGCCGGTCATCGTCATGAGGTCCCACGACCCGACGCGGACGCGGCCCGCGGTCGCGACGTCGATGCCCGAGAGGATCGCGAGCAGCGTGGACTTGCCCGATCCCGACGCGCCCACCACGGCGACCATCTCGCCCTCGTCGACGAGGAGGTCGAGGCCCTGCAGCGCCTGCACCTCGATGCGGCCCGTCTGGTAGATCCGCACCACGTTGTCGCAGACGATCAGCGCGTCGTGGCCGAACTCGGCGGTCGGCACGGAGCGCGCGTGGAGTCCCTCGAGCGTGCTCTGCGACATCGCCACCTCCGTCCGGCCTCAGGTGAGGCTAGCCCTGCGGGACCGGACTGAGGAGAGGCGCGCGGCGGGGTGCGGGCCGGGTCATCCGAGCGGCGCAGCCCACCGCAGCAGGGTCCCGCGGCCGGACGGCGCGGGCCCGAGGCTGAAGTCGCCGTCGCTCTGGTCGGCCCGCGCGGCGAGGTTGCGGGTGCCCGACGCGCGGTCGCGCACGGCGGGCAGCCCCACGCCGTCGTCCTCGACCTCCACGACCACCCGGCCGCCCGTCACGTCCAGGCGGACGACCACCTCGCGCGCCCGTGCGTGCCGCGCCGCGTTCGCGATCCCCTCGCGCGCGACGGCGAGCACGTGCTCGGCGCGTGCGGCGCAGGCGGCGTCGATCCGCTCGACGTCGCCCTGCTCGCTCTGCGCGGCGTCGACGACGTGGCCGTCGAGGCGGACCACGAGCCGCGGCGGCGTCGGGAAGAGCGGCGCGGCGGCCGCCACCTCCAGGCGCAGCCGGTCGACCAGCGGGGGCACGCCGACGTCGTCGAGCGCACGCAGCGTGGCACGGATCTGGCGGACCGACGCCTCCAGGCCGCGCTGCGCGCCGTCCAGGAGCTCGGCGACGCGCGGCGCGAGGGCGCGCGCCCCGGGGTCCTGGCGCGCCTGCTCGAGCTGCAGCCCGGCGCCGAAGAGCTGCTGGATGGCCAGGTCGTGCAGGTCGCGCGCGATGCGGGCGCGCTCGTCGGCCAGGCCGGCACGCTCGTGGCCCGCGCGGGCCTCGGCGAGCACGAAGGCCAGGGCCGCCTGCGCGGCGAAGGTCTCGGACAGCGCGAGGTCGGCGGGGCCGAACGGGCGCGCGCCCTTGCGGCGCAGCAGGATGAGGACCCCGAGGCTCTCCTGGCCGGACCGCAGCGGCACGTACATCGCGGGGCCGAACTGCCGCATCGGGGCGAGCGGGTGCCGCTCCTGCACGGACGAGGGCGTCGCGTCGCCGACGCCCGAGGCGAACACCTCGATCGAGCGGGCGCCGGGGGGCATGGGCAGCCCGAGGAGCTCGTCGGCGGCGTGCCCGTCCACGATCTCCATGACCAGCTCGCCGCCGACGCCCGGCAGGACGAGCACGGCCGTGTCGGCGCCGTCGATCTCGCGCGCGCTCGCCGCGACGGCCGCCAGCACGTCCTCGGGCTCGGCACCCTCGAGCAAGAGAGTGGTGATCTGCTGCCCGGCGGTGAGCCAGCGCTCGCGCCGGCGCTCGATCGCGTAGAGCTCGGCGTTCTGGATGGCGACGGCCGCGGCGGCGGCCAGCGCGGTCACCACGGCCTCGTCGTCGGTGTCGAAGCCGCCGTCCTTGTCGGCCAGGTACAGGTAGCCGTAGGTCTCCCCCATGACGCGCACGGCGCTCCCGAGGAACGGCCCCATCGGCGGGTGGCCCGCGGGCCAGCCGAGGAAGGCGGGGTGCTGCGTGAGGTCCGCCAGGCGCAGCACGCCCTCGTCGGGGATGCGGCCGAGCACCCCGATGGCGTGCGGTGGGTGCGCCAGGGCGGCGACGACGGCGTCGGGCACGCCCGACTGCACGAACGTCCGGGAGGCACCTCGCTCGTCGAGGATGTTGATCGCGCCGTAGCGCGCCCCGGTCATCTGCGTGCTCGCCTGGACGAACCGCTCGAGCAGGCTCGGCAGGTCGAGGTCGGCCGCGAGCGCCAGGACCGCCCGCAGCAGGTCGGTCGTCGCCTCGGCCCCGTGCCGGTCGCGCACGGGCGTTCGTTCGCGTGCCATGTCGCCCTGATTCTAGGACCAAAGTCCCGGCCTGGGCGTGCGGCTACGCGTTGGGGGGCATGAGGTCGAGCGCGCGCGCGACCGGGCCCGGCTGCATCAGCAGGGCGGGCATGCGCTCCTCGATCCGCGCGACGAGGTCCAGCACGTCGCCCGCCGGAACCGGCCGGCCGATGCCGAAGCCCTGCGCGTGCGGGCAGCCGAGGTCGCGCAGCCGCAGCAGGGTGTCGTCGTCCTCGACGCCCTCCGCCACGACGTCGAGCCCCAGGTCGCGGGCGAGGTCGAGGGTCGAGACCACGATCGACCGGCTCGCGGCGTCGGACGCGAGGCCGGCGACGAAGCTGCGGTCGATCTTCAGCCGCCGGACCGACAGCTGACGCAGGTAGGTCAGCGAGCCGTAGCCCGTGCCGTAGTCGTCGATCGCGAGCGCGACACCCAGATCCGTCAGGTCGTCCAGGACGTGGCGCGAGCGTTCCGGGTCCGCCATCGCGCTCGTCTCGGTGAGCTCGAGCTCCAGCCAGGCCGGCTGGAGGCTCCGGGTGGCCAGGCCGAGCTCGACCGCCGCGGGGAGCCGCGGGTCGAGCAGGTTGCGCGCGGACAGGTTCACCGCCACCGGCAGCGGACGCCCCGCGTCCCGCCACCGGGCGCACTGGTCCAGGGCCAGGTCGAGGACGCGCGCCGTGAACCGGTCCACGAGGTCCCCGCGCTCCACCAGGGGGAGGAACTCGGCCGGCGGCACCAGGCCGCGCGTGGGGTGCTGCCACCGGGCCAGCGCCTCCACGCCCACGACCCGGCCGGTGGCCAGGTGCAGCTGCGGCTGGAAGTGGAGCACGATCTCGCCCTGGTCCAGGGCGACGCGGACCTCACGCAGGGCCGCCGCGGACGGCAGCCGCTCGGCCATCTCCGGGGTGAAGATCGCCAGGTGCTCGGGCCGCTCCCTGGCCTCGTCGAGGGCGGACTCCGCGCGGCGCAGCGCGGCGGCCGCGGTGCCCGCGTCGCGCGGCACCAGCACGACGCCGACCGCGACCTCCAGGGCCAGCGGTCCGTCGGCGAGCGCGTGCGGGCGCTCGGCGATCGTCCGGAGCTGCTCCGCCAGGACGAGGGCCGGCGCGGGCGCGGCCGCGGCCTGGTCGATGACCGCGAACGTCGACTCGGTGATCCGCGCCAGGACCGCCGTCGGGCCCAGGGCCGCGCGCAGGCGGGCGCCGGTCGCGCGCAGGACCTCCTCGCGCTTCGCACGCCCGACGAGCTCGGTCATCTCGGCGAGGTGGTCGATCCCGACGACCAGCACTCCCGCGGAGCCGGACGTGGCCAGCAGGGCGTCGAGGTCCAGGCCGAACCGGCGGGCGTTCGGCAGCCCGGTGCCGTGGTCCGTGTCGACCAGCTCGGCGAGCTCGGCCGCCTGCCGCGCCAGTCGCCCGACGAGCAGGATCACGCGGGCCCCGACGAGCGCCACCACGACGGGCGCGAGCACGATCGCCGCCCACGGTGGCTCCCCCTGCGCGACCTGGACGACCGCCGTGCCGGGCAGCGCCATCGCGGCCGCCAGCAGCACGCCCATGTGGCGGCGGGACGGCACGTCGTCGGGCGTCAGGTCCACGTCCGACAGCTCCCGCATGCTCGGGTGCAGCGCCGCCGCGCCCAGCAGGACGTAGCCGAGCACCCAGCCGAGCTGGAGCGCGCGCGGCATCACCCCGTCGCCCGCGCGGACCACCTGCAGCCCGACGTCCGCGGCCGCCATCAGCACCACGGAGCCCAGGAGCAGCCGCGCACCCGCGCTCGCCCTGGTCACGGCACCCAGCCGTGCCGCGCTCCCCATGAGCACGACGTCGGCGAGCGGGTAGAGCACCGCCACGACGGCCGCCGAGCCGCCGTCGGCGGCCGCGACGCCGGGCGCGATCACCGCGACCCAGGCCACGGCGAGGAGGTTCGCCGCGACGATCCCCGCGTCGAGCCGGCCCTCGAGCCGGCGCACCGGGCCGCGGCTGGACACCAGGAGGACGAGCCCGCCGAGCACGGCGCCGTAGGCGAGCACGTACAGGCCCACCGTGAGCGGGGAGAGCTGCGGACCGTCCTCCGCCCCCCAGCCGAAGTACACGAGGTCGCCCAGCACCCACGCCGCGAGGGCCACGCCGAGGAGCCGCCACGGCCACGGCCGCGACGGCCGGTACCTGCGCAGCCCGAGGAGGATCGCCGCGACGGCGGCCCCACCCACCGCCGACGTCAGCAGCTGGGCCACCGGGCCGGGCGGGAGCAGCGCCGCGGCTGCGGCCGCGCCGCCACCCGCGGCGACGAGGCGGCGCCAGGTCACCCGCACACCAGCCAGATCGGCCGCCCGCGGGCGCGCGTGAGCGGTCGCCGCGGGCGGAGTCGGCTGTCGGCGCGGCGTGCCACACTCGCCCGATGACGCCAGGGGCGCGCTCGGTCGTCCGCACCTACCTCGTGCTCGTCTCGGGCAACACGCTGGCGACGTCGCTGATCTGGGGCATCAACACGCTCTTCCTGCTGGATGCCGGGTTGAGCAACCTCGAGGCCTTCGCGGCGAACGCCTTCTTCACGGCGGGCATGGTGCTCTTCGAGATCCCGACGGGCGTCGTCGCCGATGCGCGGGGCCGGCGCACCTCGTTCCTGCTCGGCACGGTCGTCCTCGCGGCGAGCACGTTCGCCTACTACCTGCTGTGGGCCGCCCACGGACCCTTCTGGCTGTGGGCCCTCGTGTCGGTGGTCATCGGGCTGGGCTACACGTTCTTCTCCGGCGCGACCGAGGCATGGCTCGTCGACGCGCTCGTCGACGCCGGGTACACCGGCACGCTCGAGGCGGTGTTCGGCCGCGCCCAGGTGGTCTCCGGCGTCGCGATGCTCGTCGGCGCCGTGGGTGGTGGGCTGCTCGCCCAGGCGACCTCGCTGGGTGTCCCGTTCGTCGTGCGCGTCTCCGCCCTGCTGCTCATGGGTCTGGTCGCGGCCGCCCGGATGCACGACCGCGGGTTCCACCCCGACCGGAGCGTCCCGCCCGCGCGCGCCGTGCGGGGCATCCTGGCCGCGTCGCTGCGGCACGGGCTGGGGGCGGCCCCCGTGCGCTGGCTCATGCTCGCCGCGCCGTTCGCGTCCGGCGTCGGGATCTACGCCTTCTACGCGATGCAGCCGTTCCTCCTGGACCTGTACGGCGACGAGGGCGCCTACACCGTCGCCGGTCTCGCGGCCGCGATCCTGGCGGGCGCGCAGACCGTCGGCGGCCTGCTGGCCCCGCGGCTGCGCGGACTCGTGCGTCGCCGCACCTCCGCCGTCGTCCTCGGGGTGATCGGCTCGGCGGCCGCGCTCGCCGCGCTCGGGTTCACCAGCTCGTTCGCCCTGGCCCTCGGGCTCCTCGTGGTGTGGGGATTGGTGGAGGCGGCCGCCATGCCCGTCCGCCGCGCCTACCTCAACGACCTCATCCCGAGCGACCAGCGCGCCACGGTCCTCTCGTTCGACTCGCTCATGGCGAACCTCGGCGGCATCGGCATCCAGCCGGCGCTCGGTCGCGTCGCCGACCTGCGCGGCTACGGGCCGTCGTACGTCGTCGGGGCCGCGGTGCAGCTGCTCGCGGTGCCGTTCCTGCTCCTCAGCCGGCGCGAGCGGCACCCCGCGGACCTCGCCGCGCGTCGGACGGCGATGGAAGCATGACCACGTGACCTGGGAGTTCGAGGCGCCGCTGTGGCTGTGGGACGCGCGGCAGGCGGACGCGTGGACGTTCGTCAGCCTGCCGGCCGACGTGGCCGACGAGGTGCTGGAGATCGGCGAGCCGGTGGCACGCGGCTTCGGCTCGCTGCGCGTCGACGTGACGGTGGGCGGGACGACGTGGCGCACGTCCGTCTTCCCCTCCAAGGGCCTGCGCACCTACGTGCTGCCGATCAAGCGGGCGGTCCGGCGCGCGGAGGGTCTCGAGGCGGGCGACACCGCACACGTGCACATCCGCCTCGTCGACGCCTGAGCCGGGCCAGCCCGGCGAACCGGACACTTTCACCCGCTCTCGTCGGGGGTGAGCACTCACCCCGCGCCCGGAGCGACCGATGGAGTGACGTGGACGACGGGCCGAGGGGGCAGACCAGCGAGGACCCGATCCCGCCGGACCACCTTGTGCGCTTCCTCGCGGCCGTGAGCCGCCGCACCGACATGGCCTCGGCCGTGCAGACGGCGGCCGAGCTCGCCGCCGCGGGGCTGGGCGCCGAGGCGGGTGCGGCGACGGTCGGTCGCTCCACCACGTCCGTCGTCGGGTTCGGCCACCTGGCGGCGCCGGTCGCGGAGCTCGTGGCGTCGACCCCGGGCGACGACCCGCTCGAGGTCGACGGCGTCGGCGTGTGCCACCGGCTCGGCGCCTCGTGGAACGCCGGCACCTCAGGGCGGCTGTGGGTCGCCCGGACGGGCTCGCCCTTCACCGCGGCGGACGGCCAGCTCCTGCTCGCGATGGCGAGCGGCCTCGGCCTCGCGCTGGACATGATCGGGGCGCTGGAGCGTCAGGCGAACCAGGAGCGGCTGCTCACCGTGCTGCTCGACATCCAGCGCGCGATCTCCCACCGGTCACCGCTGGCCACGATCCTCGCCGCGATCACCGACGGGGCCAGCACGGTGCTGCACGGCTGGCCCGTCACCCTGGTGCTCGACGACGACGGCGAGCGCCCGCTCGTGGCCGGTGCGCCGCTCGCGGACTCCCCGACCGTGGCCGTGCCCGTGCACATCCACGGCCTCGCGGCCGGCGAGCTGCGGACGACGGCCCCCGACGGCGCCGCCGCGGGCCCGCTCGAGCGCGAGCTGCTCCAGACCTTCGCCGAGCACGCGAGCCTGGCGCTGACGGAGGCCCGGACCTTCGAGGCGATGCAGGAGGCCTTCTGGGACGGGCTGACCGGCCTGCCGACGCGCCAGCTCCTGGTCGACCGCCTCCGGCACGTCCTGCGCGACGCGACCCCGGCGGTGGGCCCGTCGCTGCTCCTGCTCCACCTGGACCGGTTCGGCGCCGTGAACGACATCCTCGGCCGGGCCGCGGGCGACGAGCTCCTGCAGCAGGTCACCGAGCGGCTCCTGTCGATCGTCGCGGCGGACGCGACGATCGCGCGGTTCGGCGGCGCCGAGTTCGCCGTGCTCCTGCCCGGCCCCGGCACCACCCCGCCCGAGGCCGTCGCGCGGCGCGTCATCGCCACCATCGAACGGCCCTTCACCGTGCAGGGCACGCTCGTGCACGTCGGGGTCGCCGTCGGCGTCGCGCACGCGGTGGACTGCCGCAGCGGGACCGCCGACGAGCTGCTGAGCAACGCCGACGTCGCCCGGTACCGGGCGCGCGCGGCCGGCAGCGGCGCCGTCGTCACCTACGACGGGCAGATGCGCGCGGCGCTGCTCGAGCGCCTCGAGATGCAGGCGCACCTGCAGACCGCGCTGGACCGCCACGAGCTGGTGCTGCACTACCAGCCGATCGTGGAGCTCGACACGGGCCGTTCGACGGGCGTCGAGGCGCTGCTGCGGTGGCGGCACCCGGACCGGGGCGTCGTCCCGCCGTCCGACTTCATCCCGATCGCCGAGGTCACCGGCGCCATCGTGCCGATCGGCCGCTGGGTGCTGCAGACCGCGTGCCGGCAGATCGCCCGCTGGCGCCTCGTGGACCCCACCCTGACGATGAACGTCAACGTCTCCGCGCACCAGCTGCGCGACCCCGCCTTCCCCGAGGACGTCCGGCGCGCGCTCGACGCGAGCGGGCTGCCGGGCGCGGCGCTCATCCTCGAGATCACCGAGTCGGTGCTGCTCGAGGACGACGAGCAGACCCTCGACAGCCTGCGGGCGCTGAAGGCGCTGGGGGTGGCCGTCGCGCTCGACGACTTCGGCACCGGGTACAGCGCCCTGGGCTACCTCCGCCGCTTCCCCGTGGACATCCTCAAGATCGACAGGTCGTTCGTGTCGGGCGGCGACGCCGGCCACGACGACGGCGACCAGCTCGTCCGCACGATCGTCGAGCTGGGCCGGGCGTACGCGCTCGACGTCGTCGCCGAGGGCATCGAGGACGAGGGCCAGCGCCAGCGGCTGGTCGAGCTCGGCTGCAGTCATGGCCAGGGGTTCCACTTCGGCCGCCCGGCGGACGAGGAGAGCTTCGACGCCCGGCTCGCGACGGTGCACCCGCTCGTCCCCCGACCCCGCGCCCCGCGCAGGCGCGGCGCCTCGGGCGAGCGGCAGGGCGTCGCCCGCCCGACGCGGGGCTGAGGGCGGGCTAGACGCCAGGGGCGCAGGCGACCTGGCCGAGCTCGTGCAGACCCACCAGGTCACCCTCCTGGTAGGAGCGCAGGCGGCCGGAGTCCTCGGGGTACATGAGCTGGTCGGACTCGTCCACGTGGTCCAGGCCGACGAGGTGGCCCAGCTCGTGGTGCAGCACGGAGACCCATGCCTCCTGCCCCGTCGGGTCGTCGGGGTACTCGCGCAGCTCGGTGTCGAGGTACACCTCGCCGCTCACCCGCACGACGGCGCCCGTCGTCCGGTCCGAGCGGCTCTCGCTGAGCGCCAGGCCGACGACGTCGCCCTCGAAGTCCGGCAGGTCCTCCTCGTCCGCCCACGCCACGAGCACGGGCGCCCACCGGTCGCCGTAGCGTTCGGGCAGGAAGGACGACCGTGAGAGGTCGGGACGCTCCGTCGTCGGGCCGTCGTAGACGAACACGAGACCGGTCGCGCGGCTCAGCTCGCCGAAGGCGTCGAGGAGCACGTCGAGGAACCCGACCGGCGCGCCGTCGAGGTTCACGGTGACGTGGACCGGCCGGCACGGCGACCAGCCGACCGGGGCGTCGTCGTCGCCGTACGTGTCCAGGAAGGCGTACTCGTCGGACGGGACGCTCGGCGGCACCGCCGTGGACAGGCGGGCCGCGGACTCCTCGAAGCCCGGCGACGGCATCCGGCGGGCCGTGGCGACGGGCTTCGGGAGCTCGCCGGCGTCGGCGATGCGCACCAGCTCCGACGGGTCGTCTCCGGCGGCGGTGGGACGGTCGGCCCCGGCCAGCGCGTCCACCCCGACGACGATCCCCACCATGACCAGCGCCCAGACGACGATGGTCGCGAGGATGACCAGCCCGTTCCCGCGCCGCCGCGGCCGGTCGGCGTACGGCGGCACGACGCCCGTCGTCGGGCCGTACGACTGGTACGGGGTGGGCTGGGGGTACTGGGGGTACTGGGCGTACTGCGGGTACTGCGGGTACTGCGGGGCCGGCGGGTACTGCGCGTACGGCAGGGCCGGCGGGTACTGCGGGGCCGGCGGCGTGCCGTACGGCTGGTAGGGCGAAGGGCTCTGGGGCGGGTAGGGCGAGGCCGCCTGGGGCTGCCCGGGCCACGCGGCGGGGTACGGGGGGACCGGCGGGAGGGGCGGGAGGGGCGGGG